>CAWDAL010000030.1:0-365133 GCA_963800285.1 uncultured Solirubrobacterales bacterium | reverse complement strand
CCAGCCGCGGCGCGGCGAGATCCGGTCGTCCCCCCCGGGAGACCACCGCGCTGATACCGCTGTCGATCTCGGCGGCGGCGCAGAGCGCGGCGGCGGCACCGGTCGAGGCGCCGAAGTACCCGAGGGGAAGATCGTCGATGCCTGGCTCGACCTGCGACCAGCGCGTCACTTCCGCGAGCCGCTCCGCGAGCAGCTCGATGTCGAAGACCTTGGCGCGGTCGCCGGCCTCCTCGTCGGTGAGCAGATCGAACAGCAGCGTCGCCAGTCCCCTCTCGTTGAGCGATGCCGCCACCTCGCGGTTGCGGGGGCTGAGCCTGCTGGAGCCGCTTCCGTGGGCGAAGATCACCAGGCCTGTGGCGCCCTCGGGCACCCATAGATCGCCGTTCAGGAGCAGCCCGGGCTCGGCCTCGATCTCGGCGGCCAACTTGAGTGGCGGTGGATCGTCGGCGGTGACCGGATCGCCCGTGGCAGCGAGTGCCGGTTCGTGTGCGGCTGCGAGCAGGTCGATCACTCCCTGGTCGTCGAGCTGTCCGAAATCGACGTAGAACTGGCCGATGCCGAAGAAGCCGTGGGGCTGCTCGAGGCAGACGACCTCGTCGAACTCGGCGGCGAGCCGCACCTCGGTTCCGGGTGGGGCGACCGGGACCGCGAGGATCACCCGAGCGGCGCCGCGGGCCCGCAGCACGCGTCCGGCGGCGACAGCGGTTCCCCCTGTGGCTATCCCGTCGTCGACGACGATCACGGTGCGGCCCTCCATCGGCAGGGCCTCGCGCTCGCCGCGGTAGACGAGGGCGCGCCGGTCCAACTCCGCGGTCTCGCGGGCGACGAGGGTCTCGAGGTCCTCTTCGCTCGTGCCGATCAGCTCCACGTCCTCCGTGCGTATGACACGAACGCCACCCTCGGCGATCGCTCCGATGCCGTACTCGGGCTGGAAGGGCGCGCCGAGCTTGCGGACGAGCAGGATGTCGAGCGGAGCCTCCAACGCCGTGGCAATCTCGTAACCGACCGGAACGCCCCCTCGGGGGAGGGCCAAGATCACCGGGTCGTCGGCCCGGAACCGTTCGAGCCCCTCCGCGAGCTTGCGACCCGCATCTCGGCGGTCCGCAAAGAGTGCCAATCGATCGGCCATGGCGGCGAACCTAGGGAGCCTGGAGCGGCCTGGCATCGGTGCTCAACTCGGCCCCGGGTCCGGGTCCACTACGGATTTCGGCGCACGAACCCATCGCTACGGTGGACCGAGACCTGAGGCGAGGAGGTAGACGATGGCGACATGCGAGGTGTGCGGCAACGACTACGACAAGTCCTTCGAGCTTCTGACCGGCGACGGGCGACACGTCTTTGACAGCTTCGAGTGCGCGATTCATGCTCTCGCGCCCTCCTGCGGGCAGTGCGGTTGCAGGATCGTCGGCCATGGCGTGGAGGCCAACGGAAGCTTCTACTGCGGGGCGCACTGCGCACATGCGGGCGGAGTTCCTGCCGCTCAGGACCGTGCGTAGCCCGGGTGAGGGAGGCTGAACCGTTCAACGGCGTTTACCCAGAGTGAAAGGACACCATGACCCCAAATAGCCAGCTAGGGCTCCACGCAAAGCCGGGCGATCGCCTTGTGATCCGGGGGCACCATCAGGGAGAGCCGCAGCAAGACGGCGAGATCCTGAAGGTGCTCGGCGAGCAAGGGACGCCGCCGTACCTGGTCCGCTGGGAGGACGGCCACGAGGCCGAGGTCTTCCCCAGCTCTGACGCGTTCGTGCAGCACCTGGGCGACTCGAGGGAGAAGGGGCAATAGCCGGCGAGCGCAGGCCCCGACGGCAGCCGTTCGCGCGAGCGCGCATGAGGTCGGCTGGGTGCTGATCGCCGTCGCCTTGCTTGGGATTGTCGCCATCGCCTTGGCGCTCGTGGCGTCACGCTGGGTGCAGTCTGGCGATCAGGCGCAGCAGATCTCCGCGGATCCGGCGCAGGTCGAGCGGGAGGTCTACGAGCGGCTCTATGGAAAACCCTCGGCCGAGGTATCGCCGGCGTGCCCGGTAGAGCGCTCACGCGAGGTTCAGAGCGAAACTCATCGAGCGCGTCGGACCGGAGCCGAACCGAAAGATCAGCGAGCCGGGGGCGGGCCTGGGGTTGGAACCCGAGGTCCGGCGCTTCACGGCGGCGTGCGCAGCTAAACCGACCAGCGGTGGCGAGCCGCTTTCGCAGGTACGTATTCGCCACGGACGACGATCAGTGGCTGGCGCCGATGGTGAGTGCCCGCAGCACGCGTAGGGTCGCGAACCGATTGTCAAAGGAGGGTGGATCGATGTTGAGCATCTGTCTCCAGTGCAAGTCAAAGCATTTCACGGCAGGCCTCGCCCCTAAGGTCTGCAGCGCCTGCGGGAGCCGAAGGCTCGCGGTCATCTCCGCCTCGGAACCCCTCAACCTGCGGGCCGAGCACCAGGCCAGCCGTTCTGGGACCCAAGGCTGAGCTCGATGCCGGGGGTGATGTCAACTGGGCATCGCGACGGGACGGTGGATGTCCTTGCGGGGGAGATCCATCCCCTCGGTGGCCTGGCGGACGACTACGACCCGTTGTTGGAGCAGATCGGCGACGCCAGCCTTGTCCTACTCGGAGAGGCTTCCCACGGCAGCCACGAGTTCTACCGCGAGCGCGCCCTGATCACGCGCAGGCTGATAGAGGAGAAGGGCTTCACGGGCGTCACCGTCGAGGCCGACTGGCCCGACGCCTACCGGGTCAACCGCTACGTACGCGGGGCCCCCGAGGACGCGGATGCCGAGGAAGCGCTTCGTGGCTTCCAACGTTTCCCCACCTGGATGTGGCGGAACGCCGAGGTGCTCGACTTCGTCGGCTGGCTCCGTGCGCACAACGACCGCTGCGGTCCCGCCGAGGCCGCCGGGTTCTACGGGCTCGACCTGTACAGCCTCTACACCTCGGTCGAGGAGGTGATCGCCTACCTCGAGAAGATCGATCCGCCGGCGGCGGCCCGGGCCCGCGAGCGATACGCGTGTTTCGAGCACTTCGGCGGCGAGAGCCAGGAATACGCGCGAGCCGTGAGCCTCGGGATCAGCGAGCCGTGCCAGCGCGGCGTCGTCGAGCAGCTGATGGAGCTGCAGCGCAACTCGGTCGGCTACCTGCGCCGAGACGGCTTGGCGGCCGAGGACGACCAGTTCTACGCCGAGCAGAACGCGCGCCTGGTCGCCCGCGCCGAGGAGTACTACCGGACGATGTTTTCGGCTCACGTCTCATCGTGGAATCTGCGAGACACCCACATGGCCGACACGCTCCGCAACCTGCTCGCCCACCACGGACGCCACGGAGAGCGAGCCAAGCTGGTGGTCTGGGCGCACAACTCCCACATCGGCGACGCCAGACGAACCGAGATGGGTGACCGCGGCGAGGTCAACCTGGGACAGCTGATCCGCTCGCGGCCCCCCGACGGAACCATCCTGGTCGGATTCACGACCTTCGAGGGGACCGTCACCGCCGCGTCGGCCTGGGACGCGCCTGCCGAACGAAAGCGCGTCCGCCCGGCGCTGCCAGAGAGCTACGAGGCGCTCTTCCATCAGCTCGGAGAGCCTCGATTCCTGCTGCCGCTCCGCGGAACCAAGGCCGGTCTTGCCCTGTGGCAGCCGCGGCTGGAGCGCGCGATCGGCGTCATCTACCGCCCCGAGACGGAGCGCCAGAGCCACTACTTTTCCGCACAGATCCCCTTCCAGTTCGACGCGCTCATCCACATCGACGAGACACGCGCGGTGGAGCCGCTCGAGCGAACGGCCGGCTGGGAAGTGGCCGAGCCGCCCGAGACCTATCCGTCGGCGCTCTAACGGCTCTGCGCAAGAGCGCCGGTTCGGGTAGTGAGCGAAGCCGTGCTACATCAAGCGCAGATCGGTGACGGGCTCCAGACTGGAGATCTTGGCTTCCGGAATGCCCGATGAACGGCGACTCGATCCGGAGGAGCGACTCGAACTCCTTTTTCGCGACCTAGGGTCCGGGCCGGGCGGCCTCTCTCCGCGGGAGGCGGCGCGCCGGCTCGAGCAGCATGGGCCGAACGAGATCCGGCGCCAGCGGGGGCCGGGACATCTGCAGGCGCTGGCCCGCCAGTTCACCCACCCGCTGGCGCTGCTCCTCTGGGCGGCTGCCGCCCTGTCCCTTCTGGGCGATCTCGTGCCGCTCGCGATCGCGATCGTGGCCGTGATTGTCCTGAACGCGGTCTTCGCTTTCGCCCAGGAGCTGCAGGCCGAGCGTGCGACCGAGGCGCTGCAGGAGTTTCTCTCGCCGACAGCCCGTGTCCGGAGAGGGGGCGCTGAGGTCGAGGTCGAGTCGAGGACGCTGGTGCCGGGCGACCTCCTGCTCTGCTCCGAGGGGGAGCGGCTCTCGGCGGACGCCCGCCTGGTCAAGGGCGCCGTCGAGGTCGATATGTCCCCGTTGACTGGGGAGTCCCAGCCTGTAACCAGGAGCGCCGCGCCCTCGGGCGGCCCGGCGTCTCGCCTCGAATCCGAGGACCTGATCTTCAGTGGCAGCCTCTGCACCGCCGGCGAGGCCGAGGCGGTTGTCTTCGCGACCGCGATGGGGACCCAGCTGGGCCGTATCGCGGCTCTATCTCAGCGCGTCAGGGTCGAGGTCAGTCCGCTCCAGATCCAGGTGAACCGCGCGGCGAAGCTGATCGCGGCCATCGCCGTTGCGGCGGGGGTCGTCTTCCTGGTGATCGGCATCGCGGTGGCTGGGCTCCCCGCCCACGACTCGCTGACGTTCTCGATCGGTCTGCTGGTGGCGAACGTGCCCGAGGGCCTGCTGCCCACGATCACCCTGGCGCTGGCAGTCGGCGTGCGCCGGATGGCGCGTCGCCGGGCATTGATCAAGCGGCTCACCGCCGTGGAGACGCTCGGCTCGACCGATGTGATCTGCACCGACAAGACAGGCACCCTGACCGAGGGGAGGATGTCGGTGCGGGTCCTCTGGGCTGATGGGGTGGAGGTCGCTCCGAGCGATCGGCCGTGGACGGAGGGCGCGCCGGAACCCTTCTCCGGGCTGTTGCGGACCGCGGTGCGCTGCAACAACGCGCGATTGAGCGGCTCGGAGAATGGCTGGGAGCGCGCCGGCGACCCCAGCGAGAGTGCCCTGCTGGCTGCCGCGGCGGAGCTCGGGGAGGATTGGGCCGCCGCTCAGGCGGAGCGATCGGACAAGCGCCTGCGACTGTTCGCCTTCGATCCCCGGCTGAAGCGCATGACCACCTTCGACGTCGAGGGGCAGGGCGAGCGCTGGCTGCACGCCAAGGGCGCTCCCGCCGAGCTGCTCGAGCGCTGCGACGCGATCCGCGGGGCGGATCACATCGAGCGACCCCTGACAGCAGCCGAGCGCGAGCGGGTTCGGTCTGCCTCGGACGCCTACGCGGGGCAGGGCCTGCGCGTCCTCGGGTTCGCCGAGCGGCGGTTCGACGGGCACCTTGACGAGGTGGAGCGGGAGCGTGCCGAGTCCGGGCTCTGCTTCCTGGGTCTCGCGGCCCTGCGGGACCCGCCACGGCCCGACGTCCCCGACGCAGTCGCCCGCTGCCGGGATGCCGGGATCCGAGTGATGGTGGTGACGGGCGACCACGCTCTCACCGCCGAAGCCATCGCTCGCGAGGTCGGAATCGTCACCGGGCGCCCGCGCGTGGTGAGCGGAGCCGAGATCGACGCGATGTCCGACGCCGAGCTCGACCGGCTGGTCGCTGAGGGGGAAGAGCTCGTGGTTGCGCGCAGCAACCCGGAGACCAAGCTCCACCTGGTCGAGGCGCTGCGGGAGGAAGGCCACACGGTGGCGATGACGGGCGACGGTGTAAACGACGCGCCGGCGCTGCGCCGGGCGGACATCGGGGTGGCGATGGGCGCCACCGGTACCGACGTGGCGCGAGAGGCGGCGACCATGGTTCTCACCGACGACAACTTCAGCTCGATCGTGGCCGCGATCGAGGAAGGGCGGGTGGTCTACGAGAACATCCGTAAGTTCGTCACCTACATCTTCGCCCACGCCACTCCGGAGGTCGTCCCCTTCCTGATCTTCGCGCTCTCGGGCGGCACGGTGCCGTTGCCGTTGACCGCCCTTCAGATCCTGGCGATCGACCTGGGAACCGAGACGCTCCCGGCCGTGGCTCTCGGCCGTGAGCCTGCCGAGCCGGGGATCATGGACCGGCCGCCCCGCTTACGCACCGAGGGCATCATCAACCGGGAGATCCTCACCCGGGGCTGGCTCTGGCTGGGGCTGGTGGAGGCGGCCCTGGTGACGGGGGGCTTCTTCCTGGTCCTCTCGGGGGCGGGCTGGTCGCCGGGCGACCCCACGGGCGCCGGGTCTGCGCTTCACCAGGACTATCTGGCGGCGACCACGATGAGCTTTGCCGGCATCACCGCCTGTCAGGTCGGCACCGCCTTCGCGGCGCGCACCAGCAGCGCCTCCCTTCGGAAGATCGGGGTGTTCTCCAATCCGTTGCTGCTCTGGGGGATTGCTTTCGAGCTCGTTTTCGCCGCGGCCGTCGTCTACCTGCCGCCGTTCCAGGAGATCTTCAAGACCGCCAGTCTCGGCACCCGCGAGCTGGCGGTGCTGGCTGTCTTTCCCTTCGTCGTCTGGGGTTCGGACGAGCTTCGCCGGTGGGTGAGGCGCCGTCGCGCAGCGGCTTAGCCAGCGAGTGGGGATGGGTCGCGCGATGAGTGGCCCTTCATTGCGTTCCATTAACGAAACCTCTTGCGGCGGTCACCCGGGTGAGTTCGACGCGCAGTTCGACGCACGGTCCGCGGTCGGGCCAATTTGCGAACTGACGAGACCTGTCATCACCCAACGGAACTCAGCAGAACCCAGCTGACAAATTTCCCCAACACGCGGATTCTTGCCGCGGACTCAGAATCCGCGTGTTCGCACGTTGCGGAAAGTCCTGATTTGCAGGCACTTCATGCCGGAGGAGGGACTCGAACCCCCGACACGCGGATTATGATGACGGCGAGGAGGGGTCATCTGAGTCCGAGTAGGCATGGCTCAGGCGTGGTGAGGTGCCCTCAGTTCGGTGCGAAGTCGGGAGTTGGACGCACAGTTCGACGCACGGTTTGGAGCAGGGCCGCGGCGTTCCGTACCCTTGATACGGATGAGTGAAGCGCGGGAGATCGAGCTTGTCTTTGAGCCCCTCGAGGAAGGCGGCTACCGCGTCTATGCCCCCGATCTTCCTGGCCTGCACACCCAGGGCAAGGACATCGATGACGCCAGCAGGAACGCCGAGGAGGCGCTGGCGCTCTATGTGGAGGGCGTTCGCGAGGACGGCGGATCGCTCGACACGGGTGTGATCCGCCGGAAGTTCGCCCTCCCGGCGTGAACCCACGACAGCCGGTCGTTTCGGGCAAAGCCCTCGTGCGGGCGCTCGAGCGAGAGGGCTGGTCGGTGGTCCGCCAGCGGGGCAGCCACGTGCGACTGAAGAAGCCGGGGCGGCGCCACGCCCTGGTGGTGCCGCTGCACAGGGAGGTCAGGAAGGGAACCCTCGCCGGAATCCTGCGGGATGCAGGGATCAGCTCGGGGCGGCTGCGCGAGCTGCTTTGAGGCGCGCCTGAGATTCACGGCTCCTTCTCGCTCGAGGAAACGCCGCTGGATTCAGCCGACGGGCACATCTCAGGTATATGGGTGGGCAGTCACCCATATACTCCGCCAAGTGCCTCGTCTGACGCCCGAGATGAAGGCGGCAAATCGCGAGAGGCTGCTCGCCGCGGCTGCGGACGAATTCGCCCGCCTAGGCCTGGCCGGGGCGAACATCAACGAGATATCGCTTGCCGCCGGGCTCGCCAAAGGGACCGTCTACAACCACTTCCCGTCGAAGGAGGCGCTCTTCCTCGCGGTCGTCGAGCAGGCCTGCCAGCTGGCCGCCCAGGGCGCTGAGGAGGTTCCCCCCGAAGCATCCACCCGCGAGCGGCTGCGAGCGGTGCTCGCATCCGATGTCGCCTGGGCGCGCGAGCATGAGGCCTTCGCCCGGGTGCTGGTCCGGGAGGTGATCACGGCCGACCCCCGCTTCTACCCACAGGTGATCGTTGCGGCGGCGCCCTTCATCGACCGGGTGCGTTCGATTCTCGCGGATGGGGTGAAGCGTGGCGAGATCCGCTCCCAGCCCCCACCGGAGGAGATGGCCCTCCTCTTCGTGGGGCTGGGGGACCTCGCCCTCGTCCAGCACTGGGGCTCGGGCGGCGCCTGGCCGAAGCTCGACCAGCTCCCCGAGCTGGTGGTGGACGTCTTCCTCGACGGCGCCGCCCCTCGTGGCGGCCGAAAGCGGGTGCGATGAGCGGGCCGCTGGTCTCGCTGGAGGCCGTCCGCAAGTCCTACGGCGGCGGGGAGGCGAAGCAGCAGGTGCTCGCGGGGCTCTCGCTGGCGGTGGACGAGGGCGAGTTCGCGGTCGTGCTCGGCCCGTCAGGCTGCGGCAAGACCACCCTGCTCAACCTGATCGGCGGGCTCGACACGATCGACGCCGGGCGGATCGAGACCTGCGGCGTCGAGCTCACGGGCGCGAGCCGCGCCGAGCTCACCGCCTACCGAGCCGACGCGGTGGGGTTCATCTTCCAGTTCTACAACCTGCTCCCGACCCTGACCTCCCTGGAGAACGTCGAGGCCGGCGTGCGAGTCGCCGGGGTGGATCGCGAGGAGGCGCGGGAGCGGGCGGAGGACCTGCTCGATCGCGTCGGGCTGGCCGAGCGAAGCGAGCGCTTTCCCTCCCAGCTCTCGGGCGGCGAGCAACAGCGCGTGGCGATCGCTCGCGCTCTCGCCAAGCGACCGCGGCTGGTGCTTGCCGACGAGCCCACCGGCAACCTCGACGAGAAGACCGGGGCGCGCATCGTGGCGCTCATGCGCGACTTGAACGAGGAGACCGGCGTCACCTTCATCGCGGTCAGCCACAACCCGGCGATGGCGCGGGCCGGCAGGCGGATCGTCCGCCTCTCGCACGGCCTCGTCGAGGACGATGGGCGACCCCGCGATCGCCGGGCATGATGCTCCTGCGGAAGGGTCTCCGCGATCTGCGGGCGATGGGAGCCCGCGCCATCCTGATGATCCTGGTGGTCGGCGTCGGCGCCGGCACCGCGGCCGGCATCTCGCTGGCGCTCGATAACGTCAAGCAGACGCGCAACGACTTCTACGCGCGGTACTCGCTCGCGGACCTCGACGTACGGCTGCTGCGCCCGCTCGTCCCGGAGCCGCTCCTCGGGCGTGCCAGAGCCGCCGGGGCCACCACAACCTCCACCCGCCTGATCCTTCCGGGGCAGACGCTGCTCGGCTCCCAGGGAAGCCGGACGGCGGAGCTGATCGGGATGAGGCCCAATACTCCGCTCAACCGGCTTGCCGTAGTGGATGGATTCGGTCTCAGCGGGGCCGGTTCCGGGCAGGCGGTGCTCGAGGCGGACTTCGCCAGCCGATACGGCATCGCGCCGGGGGACCGGCTGGCGCTTCGCGCCTTCGGCCGGACGATCGACGCGCGAGTCCGCGGCCTCGTTCGCAGTCCGGAGTACCTGCTCGCCACGGCGGACCCGGAATACCTGCTGCCTCAGAAGGGATCGCTCGCGGTCGTGTTCATGCGGCTCTCGGAGCTGCAGGGGCTGGCGGGAGCCGGCGACAGGGTCAACGACCTTGCGGTCGACTTGCCGGGAGGTGGCAGGGGCCCGAATGCTCAGCGCGTCATCCGCGCCCTGCCCGCCTCGCAGATCATCCCACGCTCCGAGCAGTTCAGCCTCCGCTTCACGAACGCCGACATCAACAGCTTCTCAATCTTCGCGCCCGTGATGGGAGCGGTGTTCGCGCTCGTGGGTCTGCTCCTGATCGCCCTCAGCCTGCGCCGCCTGGTGAATTCGCAGCGGCGCGAGCTCGGTGCGATGCTCGCCCTCGGCTACCGCCCGCGCGTGGTTGTGGCGACGGTCCTCCTTCCGGCCTCGATCGTGGCCCTTGCGGGCGCCGGGCTGGCGGTGCTGGTTACCGTCGGTGTCGGCCGCCTGGTCGCTGCCGAGTACTCAAGCACCGTCGGATTCCCATTCACATCGCACTCGCTCAGTCTGGGCCCACTGGTCCTGGCCGCGGCCTTGGCGATCTCGTCGACCCTGCTTGCCGCCCTGGTGCCCGCCTATCGCCTGGCCCGCCTCGAGCCCGTTCAGGCGATGCGCGGGGAGGCGGTCGGGTCCTTCGCGATCCCGGCTTGGCTGCAGAGGACGACCGCAGCCGCTCCGCTGCCGGTCGTCTACGCGATCCGCGCCATGCTGCGACGTCCCCTGCTGAGCGCCGCGACCGTGCTCAGCATCGGAGCGGCGATCGGGCTGGCCGCCTCGCTCAACATCATCATCTCCTCGACCAACAATGCAGTGGGGCGGGAGTTCGACCAGCAGGCCTGGACCGATTCGGCCGACCTGGTCTCCCCCCAACCTGCGGCGAGCGCGGCCACGCTGGGACTGCGCTCCGGTGCCCGGCGATCGGAGGCTCTGGTCAAGGGGCCCGCCGAGCTGGGCGGGCCTTCGGGCCAGGTGCCGGTCCAGCTCGTCGGCCTTCCGCAACCCTCTCCGCTCCTGACCCTCGACCTCCGGAGCGGAGGTATGCCGACTCCCGGCCGCGCCGTGCTCGCCGAGCAGACGGCGCGACGAGCCCACGCTGCGGTCGGCGACCGGCTGGTGCTTCGCACAACGGCGGGGGCGGAAAGCGTGCAGGTCGCCGGGCTCACCCGCACGCTCGCCGGCCAGGAGGTCTACCTGCCGCGGCGCCAGGCGTCGTCGCTGTTGGGCATCCCGGGAGAGGCGACCACGGTGCTGGTCGAGGGGTCCGAGCAGGCGGCGAATCGTCTGCACGAGCAGCCGGCAGTCGCCCGGGTGATCTCCAAGGCCACGGCGAAGAGGGGCGGCCAGGACCTGATCAAGGAGCTGACCGGATTGATCGCGGTGCTTGAAGCGATCAGCCTCGGGGTCGGCGCCCTGTTCCTCGTCTCGACCCTCGCCCTCTCCTACCTCGATCGACGCGGGGAGTTCGCCACCCTGCTGGCGATGGGATACGGGCGGCGCCAGCTGACATCGATCTTCGCGGAGGAGGCCCTTGCCCAGACGGCCGCCGCCGCCGTGCTGGCGGTTCCTCTCGGGCTGCTGATCGCCTCGCCGCTCTCAGATCGGATCGCGCAGGCCTGGTTCGCCATCGGCCTGCACCCGCAGGCGCCCAACTATGTCGTCGTGATCATCCCGGCGCTGGCCCTCGCGCTGCTGGCGGCCGCCCAGGCCACGAGGCGCGCCCTCGGCATCGACATCGCCGCCGCGGTGAGAGCACGGCTGATCGGCTGAGCTGACGCCCCCTTCGCGTGATCGCAGCAGCGCCGGGGTACCCGTCCGCGATCAACGAGTTGTCCGTGCAGCTACCGGTTGACCGTGACCGTGCGTCGGCGCGTCAAGAATCCGCGTGTTCGCGGGCGACTTGCCACGCACGGCTTTCGCCGGTCTCAACACGCGGATTCTGGTGCGGAACCAGAATCCGCGTGGCGCCGGCGCCGGAAAGGTGCCAATTTGCAGGCACTTCATGCCGGAGGAGGGACTCGAACCCCCGACACGCGGATTATGATTCCGCTGCTCTAACCGACTGAGCTACTCCGGCGGGGCGGCAAATCGTAGCGGCGGGCTACCTGGCCAAGGCGTAGCGGAGCTCGAACATTCCCGTCTTGAAGGTGCGGGTGCCGAGCAGGCGCATCGCCCGGTCGATCGGCCGGGCGAAAAGGGGCTTGCCGGACCCGAGGACTATCGGCACGACCGTCACCCAGAGCTCGTCGAGGAGCCCGGCGTCGGCCAATTCCGACGCGACCGGGCCACCCCCGACCACCCAGAGGTTGCGCTCGCCGGCTGCCTCGATCATCTCGGCGTGGATCTCCGCGACGGGTCCGTTGTGGAAGCGGATGTCGGCGTCCTCGGTCGGCGGGAGCTCGCGGCTGGTCAGGACCCAGGTGGGACGATCGCCGTACGGCCAGCTGTGGCCGAGGATGAACTCGTAGGTCGACGAGCCCATCACCAGAGCGCCGGTGCGCTCGATGAACTCGTCGATCGCCCCGCCGACCTCGTCGCCGGTCGCCTCGTAGTTGGGCTCGAAGCCGGTCAGCCAGTCGATGCGGTCGTCCGGGTCGGCGATATAGCCGTCGAGGCTGGCGGCGGCGAAGTAGATCGTCTGGGCCAAGGAGGCTGATTGTGCCAGCGCCATAAGCTCCGGCGGATGAGCGCGGACCTCGATCGGGCTGTCGCCGCGGTGGTGCGGGACTGCCTCGCCGTGAGGGAGGGCGAGGACGTCCTCGTCGTCTGCAACCCGGCGACGCAGAACATGGGGGAGATGCTGCGCAATGAGGCTGCGGACGTGGGCGCCGAGGCGGTGCTGGCGGTGATGTCGGAGCGAGCCTCGCACGCCGCCGAGCCGCCGAAGACCGTGGCCGAGGCGATGGCTGTAGCCGACGTTCTGCTCGCCCCGACGGTCCAGTCCCTCTCGCACACGGCGGCGCGGAAGCGGGCCACCGAGAACGGTGCGCGCGCCGCGACGCTGCCCGGGGTGACCGAGGACATGCTCGCGCGGGTGATGAGCGCGGACATGGAGGGCTTGCGGCGGAAGGGGCACGCCGTCGCGGATGCGCTGGACCGAGCGTCGGAGGCCCACATCACGGACGCCAACGGCACCGACCTGCGTCTCGATCTCTCAGGCCGCGAGGCGATTCCCGACGCGGGCGAGCTGACCGAGCCCGGCGCCTTCGGGAACCTGCCCTGCGGCGAGGGGTTCATCTCTCCTGCGGGTGGCAACGGGATCCTGGTGATCGACGGGTCGATGGCCGGCATCGGCCTGGTGGACGATCCCGTGGAGCTGGTGGTCGAGGGTGGGCACCTGACCTCGGCGCGGGGCGGACGGGGAATGGCGTTCATGGAGCTGCTCACCGAGCACGGCGACGACGGCACGAACATCGCCGAGCTCGGAGTGGGGACGAACGAGAAGGCGAAGCTGACGGGCGAGGTCCTCGAGGACGAGAAGATCCTCGGCTCCTGCCACGTCGCCTTCGGCGCCTCCGCCGGGATCGGCGGCACCGTCCAGGTCCCCGTGCACCTCGACTGTGTGGTGATGAGGCCGACCCTCGAGCTGGACGGCGAGGCCATCGTCCGCGACGGAGAGCTGCTCATCCCGTGAGCGGCGAGACGCCGCTGGTCGCCGTGCCCAACTTCTCGGAGGGGCGGAACGTGAGAGTGGTCGGAGCCCTGGAGGCGACGCTCAGCGCCCACGCCCGGATCCTCAACCGCCACTCCGACGCCCAGCACAACCGCTGCGTCTTCACCATCGCGGCGCCCCCGGCCAAGCTCGTCGAGGCGCTCGTGGCGGGCGCGGCGCACGCCCTGGACCTGATCGACCTCCGCTCGCACCAGGGCCTCCATCCGCACATCGGCGCCCTCGACGTGGCCCCCGTGGTCTGGCAGGCCGAGCAGCTCCACGACGCCGCGGTCGAGCGCTCCCGAGAGGTGGCGAAGGGCATCGCCGATCTCGGCATCCCGGTCTTCTTCTACGGCGAGCTGGCGAGCGCGCCGGAGCGGCGCGAGCGCGCCTACTTCCGGCAGGGCGGCCCCGCCGAGCTGGCGCGCCGGATGGGCTCCGGCGAGCTCGCGCCCGATCTCGGCCCGGACGAGCCGCACCCGAGCGCCGGCGCGACCCTCGTCACCGCCCGTGAGCCGCTCGTCGCCTTCAACGTGGAGCTCGACACCTCGGATCCGGAGATCGCCCGGGAGATCGCCGCCGATCTCCGCGAGGCCGGGGGCGGCCTGCCCGGAGTCCGGGCGCTCGGCCTGCCGCGAGAGGGCGGGCGCACCCAGGTCTCGATGAACATTCACGACCCCCGCGCGGTTCCGCTCACCAGGTTGGTGGAGGAGATCTCGCGGCTCGCCGCCGGGCACGACGTCCGGATGGTCGACGCCGAGCTCGTCGGGCTCGTCCCGGAGGCCGCCATGGTGGACTACCCCGACGAGCCTCCGATCCGGAACTTCGACCCGATGCGTGACGTGATCGAGAACGTTCTCGGCTAGCCTCCGTTCTCCATGGCCCAGACGAAGAAGAAGCGCCGCCGCAAGCACCGCGGCACTCAGGGCGGCCGCATCGACACCCGCCCGGCCCGAGGCCGGGCGCGCAGCCGCTCCGAGGCTCAGGCCCGGGCCAGGAGCCGGACGAAGAAGAAGGGCAAGGGGGGCCCGCGGACCCCGCAGCCGGCCACCTGGTCGAACGCGCTGAAGAAGGGAGCCATCGCGGCGGTCCTCTTCCTCGGGCTGCTCGCGGTCATGGGCCAGAACCCGGTGACCTCGGTGGTGGTCGCGATCCTGATGCTCGGCTTCTACGTTCCGATGGCCTTCCTGATGGACCGGTTCTTCTACCAGCGCCACCTTCGCAAGGAGGCGCAGAAGCAGGCCGAGCGCGAGGCCAAGCGAACCGGCCCCGCCCAGCAATCGGAAGGCTGATCCCACGATGGACGTCCGCATGTTCACGGTCGGCCAGATCGCCGAGAACTGCTTCGTGTTCCACGAGGAGGGCTCCGACCGGGCGCTGATCGTCGATCCCGGCGACGAGGCCGAGCGGATCCTCGCCGCGGTGGACGAGCTCGGCCTGAAGATCGAAGGGATCCTGCTCACCCACACGCACTTCGACCACATCGGCGCGGTCGCGCCGATCGCGAAGGCGACCGGAGCGCCGGTCTGGTGCCCGGAGATCGAGACGGCGGTGCTCGCCGATATCAACTCGTTCGTGCCCTGGCCGGGCTTCGGGCCTTTCGAGAGCTACGACGCCGACCACACCGTGAAGGGCGGCGAGACACTCGAGCTCGCCGGGATGGAGATCGACGTGATCTTCACGCCGGGACACAGCCCGGGCCACGTCACCTACTCGGTGCCGGACGAGGCGGCGATCTTCTCGGGCGACGTCCTCTTCCAGGGCTCGGTCGGGCGGACCGACCTGCCCGGCGGCGACTGGGCGACGCTGCTGGAGTCGATCCGGACCCTGGTCGACTCCCATCCGCCCGAGACGACCGTGTACCCCGGCCACATGGGCGTCACCACCCTCGGCGCCGAGCGGGCGACGAATCCCTTCCTGACCGAGCTCGCCCGCTAGCCCTGCTGTCCGGCAATCGCCCGCGGCCGGGGAAGCTGGCCCTCCGCCCACATCGCCGCGAGGCCCGTGCGCGCGAAGCCGAGCGGGCGGCCCTCGTAGAGCAGGTAGCGCGCCTGCCAGCGCGGCGAGAACTTGGCGTTGAACCGGTAGAGGCTCTCGATCTGAAAGTAGGGGTTCGCAAGCGTGACCAACCTGGCAAGGGCGCGCTCCCGGATCCCGCTCGGGTTGCGGATCAGCCGCGCAAAGGCCGCGAAGTTGAGCGAGATCTCCTCGATCCCGCTCTCGCACAGCAGCTCGATCGCGCTGACGACGAGGAATTCGGTGAGGCCGTTCACCGCCTCGCGGTCGCGCCGCATCAGCCCCAGCGACATCGCTGGACGCCCGTAGCAGGGGGCGAAGTGAAGGAAGCCGCGCGCGGTCCCGTCGGCGTCGCGCGCGACGACCACGATGCTGTCGGCCAGGTGTTCGCCGCGGAGCCCGTCGATCGCCATCGAGAAGCCACGCTCCGGCTCGTCGCCGCGCCATTGCGCCGAGACGCGCTCGAGCTCCCGCAGCCCGGCCTCGGGCAGCTCGGCGAGGCGCTCGATCGAGGCGGTAAAGCCCGCCTTGCGCGCCCGGGTCACCGCCTGGCGCACCTTGCGGATGCGCCGGCCCTCGAGGGAGAACTCCCCGGTCTCGATGATCGCCTCGTCGCCGATGTAGAAGGAGCTCAGGCCGGCTCCGGCGGCCAGGGTGGCGAACTCGTCGCTCGCGCCCACGACGCCGACCGCCAGACCCCGCGCCTCGGCGAACTCGCACAGCTCGGCCAGGAGGCCGGGCAGCGCCTCGGGCGGACCGACCGGGTCCCCCGAGACCAGCAGCACCCCGGCCTCGATCCGGTAGCCGACGAACGCCGTGCACGAGGTGTTGAAGAAGTGGTGTTTGTCGACCCGCAGCTTGAAAAAGCTGAGCGAATCGCTGCCGTGGCGCTCCACGATCCTGCGCGCGATCGGGCGCAGGGCGGCGGCGGGGAGGCCCCGCGGCGCCGCCAGCGGACGGAAGAGCAGCCAGGCGACGGAGCCCACGGCGCTGAGGCAGAGAGCCGCAAGGCCGGCTGGGACCCAGTCGAACGGGTCCCGGTAGTGGATCGGCAGCGCCGAGAGCGTCAGGGTCGCCTCCACCTCCGCCAGCCCGCGGGCTGGCGTGAGCGAGGGGCTACCCCAGTGGGCCGCCGCGACGAGCGTCAGGGCACCGGTGGCGATCGCTCCGCCGAGGACGGCCGCACTCCGGAGGAGCGGCGCCCGCCAGCCGATGTCGGCGTGGCGGACGCGGAACGCGTCGCGGCCCCAGATCAGCAGCGCGGCGAGGCCCCAACTCGCGAGCGCCTCCTCCACGTCCAGGCCCTTGAGGAGGTTGAGCACGCCGGCGGCCAGGAGAATCGTGACGGCGAGCGCCCAGGCCCGGCGGCGGCGCCGGACCAAGTAGAGGCCGAGGAGGACGAGGGCGATCCCCGCTGAGAGGGCGAGGGCATGCGCCGCGACCGGGACCTCGCGAGGCACGATCCGGAGCAGCAGCAGCATCCTGGAGTGGAACCCCGGGGTGAGGGCGGACCCGACGTTGACCAGCCCGATCGCGATGGTGCAGGCCCCGGCCAGCGGGGCGAGCCCGTCGGCCGGGCTCCGAGAGCGGAGAGGCGTCGGCGGCCGATGTGCGCCGGGGCTCCAGGCGCTCGTGTCGCGAAGCCACGGGACCAGGTCGCGCCAGTCCTTCCAGAGCAGCCAGAGGCCGATCGAAAGGAGGACGAAGGCCGCCGGGGCGGGCAGGGGCAGGCGGGCGATCAGGATCACCGCCGCAGTGGCGATCAACCCAATCCCCGCATGACATTCGTGGAGCCGGCGTCCGAGGACGTAGAGCCGCGGACCGAGCTCGTGGTTCTCGAGTCGTAGCAACCCGGCCAGGGTTCGCCCGGCGTCTTAACGCCGTCTAACAAGCTGATGAGAGGATCCTCATCGTGGGCGCCAGTTAGGCTCGCCGCATGCCCGAGAAGTTCAAGGCCCCGCGGGGGACCTTCGACGTGCTCCCCGATGCCCAGCCGGCGCGCACGCGCATCGTCGAGGTCTCCCGGCGGCGGCTCGAGGCGGCCGGCTACGGCCGCATGGACACGCCGATCTTCGAGGACACCGACCTGTTCGCTCGCGGCGTCGGCGAGTCGACCGACATCGTCCAGAAGCAGATGTTCACCTTCGAGGACCAGGGCGGGCGCTCGCTCACCCTGCGTCCGGAGGCGACCGCCTCGGCCTGCCGTGCCTATCTCGAGCACGGCATGCAGCAGTGGGCCCAGCCCGTGAAGCTCTGGACCGAGGGGCCCTTCTTCCGGCACGAGCGCCCGCAGGCGGGCCGCTATCGCCAGTTCACGCAGATCAACGCTGAGGCGGTGGGCTCGGACTCGCCGCTGGTCGACGCGGAGCTCATCCTGCTCGCCGGCGACATCGTCGCCGAGCTCGGGGTGGAGGGCGTCCGGCTGCGGCTGGGCAGCCTCGGGACGCCGGAGACGCGCGCCGCCTACCTCGACGAGCTGCGCGCCTACCTGCGTGCTCACGAGAACGAGCTCTCCGACGAGGTGCGCGGCCGGATCGACGCCAATCCCCTGCGCGCTTTCGACGCGGATCACGAGGGAACCAGGAAGGTGATGGAGGCCGCGCCGACCCTGATGGACCGCCTCGACCCGGGCGATGCCGAGCACTTCGCGGAGGTTCGCGCCCTGCTCGACCGCAACGGCGTCTCCTACGACATCGACCCCACCCTGGTGCGCGGGCTCGACTACTACACGCGCACCCTGTTCGAGTTCGAGTGCGAGCGGCTCGGCGCCCAATCGGGCATCGGCGGCGGCGGCCGCTACGACGGGCTGATCGAGCAGCTCGGCGGTTCCCCCACGCCGGGCTGCGGCTGGGCGCTCGGGGTGGACCGGATCGCCCTGGCGCTGGAGGGCCAGGCCGAGGCGGCGGCCGACGAGGAGCGAAACGGCGTCTTCGTCGTCGCGGAGGATGCGAACCGCGAGCGAGCGCTCACCCTGGTCACGGAGCTTCGCCGCGCGGGCCTGGCCGCCGACCTCGACCTCGCCGGCCGCGCGATCAAGGGCCAGATGAAGCAGGCCGACCGCGTGGGCGCGCGGCACGCGCTGATCCTCGGCGGCGAGCAGAAGGCGACGCTGCGTGACATGAGCTCCGGCGAGGAGCGGGAGGTCGACCCGGCGACCGTGGCTGAGACACTCTCCGCGCAATGAGCGAGGGATTCCCGGCGCTGCGGCCGAACGGCTATCGCGACACCTGGTGCGGCCAGGTCCTGCCGGACCGGGTCGACACCCAGGTCCGCGTCGCGGGGTGGGTCCACCGCCGGCGCGACCACGGCGGCCTGGTCTTCATCGACCTCCGCGACCGGACCGGGCTGGTCCAGCTCGTCCTCAATCCGGATGAGCTGGGGGAGGCGTTCAAGCTCGGGCACGAGCTGCGCTCCGAGGACGTGCTGAGCGCGAGCGGGTCGGTCGTCAGGCGGTCGCCGGAGACGGTCAACGAGGACCTCCCGACGGGAGAGGTCGAGATCAAGGTGGGCGATGCGCAGCTCCTCTCCGACGCCGATACGCCGCCCTTCGAGATCGAGTCGTTCTCGGGCGAGGTCAGCGAGGAGATGCGCCTGCGCTACCGCTACCTCGACCTGCGCCGCGACCGGATGCGCGAGGCGATCGAGCTCCGGCACCGCGTGGCGGCGGCGATGCGCGAGTTCCTGTCCGGCGAGGGCTTCCTGGAGATCGAGACGCCGGTGCTGACGCGCTCGACGCCCGAGGGCGCCCGCGACTTCCTGGTCCCGAGCCGGCTCCAGCGAGGCAACTTCTACGCGCTGCCCCAGTCGCCCCAGCTCTTCAAGCAACTTCTCATGATCGGAGGCTTCGAGCGGTATTTTCAGATCGCGCGCTGCTTCAGGGATGAGGACCTGCGCGCGGACAGGCAACCCGACTTCACGCAGCTGGACATCGAGATGTCCTTCGTCGACACCGACGACGTGATCGAATTGAACGAGCGCCTCCTCGCGCACGTCCTTGCGGTCTGCGGGGTAGACGTAGAGCTGCCGATGAAGCGACTGCCCTACGACGAGGCGATCGACCGCTACGGAACCGACAAGCCGGACCTCCGCTTCGGCCTGGAGCTCGAGAACCTGACCGAGGTCTTCCGCGGCTCGGAGTTCAACGCCTTCCGCCAGGCGATCGAGGGCGGGGCGCTGGTGCGCGGGCTCAACGCGGGCAGGCACGAGATGTCCCGCGCCGATCTCGACGGCCTGGTGGCCGAGGCGACCGAGCTCGGAGCCAAGGGCCTCGTCTGGGCGGTGGTCGAGGCCGACGGCTGGCGCTCACCGGTCGCCAAGTTCCTCTCGGGCGAGGAGATCAAGGCCGCCGATGACGCTCTCGGCGCCTCGGAGGGCGATGTGGTTCTGCTCGTCGCCGATCAGCCGCTGCTCTCGGCCGAGGTCCTGGGCGAACTGCGGCGGCGTCTCGGCGGACGGCTCGGATTGATCGATCCGGGGGCGAACGAGCTGGTCTGGATCATCGACTGGCCGCTGCTCGGCTGGGCGCACGACGAGGAGCGCTGGGATCCCCACAATCACCCCTTCACCTCGCCCCATGGGGCCTTCGATCCGGGCGATCCGGGGGCCGCCAGGGCAAAGGCGTATGACGTCGTCTGGAACGGATGGGAAATTGGTGGAGGCTCGATCCGTATCAGCGACCCCGAGGTGCAGCGACAGGTGTTCGAGGCGATCGGAATCGACAAGCAACAGGCCGAGGAGCGCTTCGGCTTCCTGCTCGACGCGCTGCGCTACGGGGCGCCTCCGCACGGCGGCATCGCCTACGGGCTCGACCGGATCGTCGCGCTCGCGCACGGCACCGAGTCGATCCGCGACGTGATCGCGTTCCCCAAGACCGCTTCGGGCGGCGACCCGCTGACCGGCGCCCCCGCTCCGGTCGACGAGCGCCAGCTCCGCGATCTCGGGATCTCAATCAGAGGCGGAGGCGGAAAGGCCTAGATCCATGGAAGGGCGGCCTCCCTCCGACGGCGACGATCTGTTCGAGTGGACGGATGCGCCCGCGCGGCCATCCCGCCCGCCCCGCGATCCGGGGACGGGCGAGCGCCAGCGGCCGGGCACCGGGGAGCGCGAGCGGCCGGGCACCGGGGAGCGCGAGAGCCTGGGAACGGGCGAGCGCGACCGGCTCGGGACCGCCGAGCGCCGGCGAATCGCGCGCGGGGACACCGGCGAGTTCGAGCGCAGCGGCCGGCGTCCTCCGCCGGGACGGCGCGCCCGCCGCCGCGATCTCCCTGCGCGGGTGCGGCGCCGGCAGGACTTCATGGTCGGCGGCGCCGTCGTCGTCGTGATCGTCCTGATCATCGTCCTCGTATCCGGCGGGGGCGGCAGCAGCGAACAGCCGGTTCCGCTGAAGCGCCTGGTGGGGCAGACGATCGTGGCGAAGCTTGGGGCGAAGGGCCCCGACCAGGACCTGGTCGGGCGGGTGCGCAAGGGGCAGGTCGGTGGCGTGATCGCGTTCGAGAGCGATCCACAGAAACTGAAGGCGGATGTCCAGCAGCTCCAGGCCGCAGCGAGCGCCGGGCAGAACCCGCCCCTGCTGGTGATGGTCGACCAGGAGGGCGGCGATGTGAAGCGGATCAAGAGCGGTCCGCCCGACATCTCCCCGGCCGACCTCGGCAAGAGCGGCGACGAGAGCCAGTCCAAGGACCAGGGCCAGAAGACCGGGTCCTTCCTCAAGGGTCTCGGCGTCAACGTCGACCTGGCGCCGGTGCTCGACGTGTCCCAGTCCAACACCGCGGACACGATCAAGAGCCGCACCTTCGGCTCCAACCCCGACACGGTCGCCACGGTCGGCGTCGCGTTCGCCCAGGGCCTGCAGGACGGCGGGACGGTCGCCACGGCGAAGCACTTCCCGGGACTCGGCCGAGCGACCGTCAACACGGACGACAACGCGGTGGCAATCGCCGCCACCAGTGACCAGCTGCAGAACGACCTGAAGCCCTTCCGCGCCGCGGTGGATGCCGGGGTGGGAATGGTGATGGTCTCGACGGCGAGCTATCCGACCCTCGGGGCGAAGAAGCCGGCCGCGCTCTCGCCGACCATCGTCAAGTCCCTGCTGCGGGGCCAGCTCGGGTTCGGCGGGGTCGTGATCACCGACGATCTCGAGGGGCAGGCGATCGCCGGCACCCTGCCGCCGGCGGTGGCCGCCACCGGCGCCCTGAAGGCGGGTGTCGACCTTCTGCTCTACGCCACCAGCACGAAGACTTCCTCCAAGGCCTTCGGCCAGCTCGTCAAGGAGGTGAAGAGCGGCCAGATCGACCGCTCGATCGTGCAGGGCGCCTACGACCGGATCACCGATTTGAAGGACAGCCCCACGGGGTAGGGTCCGGCCGCAAATCCCCCATCACCCAGGGAGGTAGATGAGAGCGATGAACGACCTGCTTAAGCCCGACGACACACGCGACGCGCTGCGCAAGATCGGCGGGCTGCTGTTCGGCCTCGGCGCCGCGATGATCTACATCCGGAAGGGACCTTTCTTCACGGTCAATCCGAGCCAATGGGCCTCGTTCCCGATGTTCCTGGTGCTCGCCATCCCGGCGGTCTACCTGTACGGCGGGATCCGGACCCGGCCCCAGACGGGGGAGCTTCGCCCGTGGCAGGTAGTGCACAGCGTCTTCGGGCTCCTCTTCGTGCCCCTGGCGCTCGAGCAGTTCGTCGACATGATCGGCGGGAGCCCGAACGCGTCGTTGAACGTGTTCTGGATCTTCCTGGTCACCGCCAGCCTCGCCTTCTACGCCGGGACGGTGATCGGCGTGCGCGTTCAGCTCCTGCTTGGCTCGCTCGCGCTGATCGTCGCCTGGACCGCCCTCTGGGACGACCTCCTCTCCGGCGGCATCGGCGCACATTGGGGTGTCTACCGGGGACTGCTCGGCCTGCTCGCCATCGGCCTGCTGGCCGGAGGCCTCTACCTGTGGCGGAACAACCCGGGCGGCGACGAGGTCGCCGCCAGCGCGACCGCGCCATCCGGGGACCTCGGCCTCTGGAAGGCGTCCGAGCTGATCACCGGGGCCGGCATCGCCGCGGTGATCGGCTGCGCGCTCGGGATCACGGCGCTCGGCAACCTGAACCCGCTCAGCGGATCCACGCCGCCGATCGAGACCACCAACGCGTGGGACATCCTGCTGCTCCTGGTCTCGCTCGGGCTGGTGGCGATCGGCTCCCAGATCGGGGTGAGGGGGCCGGTCTACGTGGGCGCGATCGGGCTCCTGCTGTTCCTCGTGATCGCCGGGCTCGATCTCAACTCGACGCAGCCGAATCCGTTCAAGCTCGGCGTCTGGCCGTGGGTCCTGCTGGGCCTCGGGGTGATCGCCCTCGGGCTCAGCTTCACGCGCGAGGCGAGCCTCGGCGACCAGCCGCGGCGCCTCGTGCAGAACCTCAGAGGCAGATAGCCACGAACCGGGAGGAGCTCGCTCGCCGTTTCCTGGCCGCGCTCAGCGACAGCGACAGAGAGGCGGTGGGCGAGCTCGTCCATCCCGAGGTGGAGATCCGCACCGAGCGCACGGTGCATCGCGGCAGGGAGGCCGCGACCGAGTGGGCCGGCAAGGTGTTCGACCACCTCGTCCGCCGCTACGTCCCGGTCGAGATCGAGGAGACCGACACCGGAGTGCTGGTCCACGCCGAGCTCCAGTACGTCTGGCGCGAGAGTGGCGAGGTGGGAGACAGCTCCCGCGTCGCGATCGAGCTGGGGGTCCGCGACCGGCTCGTCTCCTCCTGGTACCTGATCGACGAGCCGGAGTAGGCGCGGGCCGATGCAGGCCGGCCGACTCCGAATCCCCGCACGCCCGGATGACGCGCCTGGCGCATCGCAGCTCTGCGTCCTCGGGTTCGCCTTTGGCACCACCAAAGACTTCGCCCTGCGTCCTTGAGCTGCTCGGCCAGGCGCGCCCCCGGACGCACACGGATTCGAATTCGACCGGCTAAGGTTGAAGGCAGGCCCGAGCCTGTACGCGAACCGCTCCAAACGTTGACCCAACACAACTGGCTTGGGGGTCGATTTCCGGCTTTCCTTCGGGGTTGCCGGTAGACCACCACCTATGCGACACGGGTTACCAAGCCGGGGCGGCAGACGGCAGGTTGGAGCCTCCTAAGCTTCGTCGCGTGAATCGCGACCTCCTCGAGGAGTACCTGGCCGACGACTCGCGGCGTGGCCCCGCAGCGGACGGTGCGTTCAGCGGCTCCGCCGGTGGCGCAGCCTGCGGCGACCTGGTCCGCATCTCGCTGCTTGTCGGCGAGGGCCGGATCGACCGCGTCAGCTACGACCGCGAGGGCTGCGCGGCGAGCGGCGCCGCAGCCGCCGCGGTCGCCGAGCTGGCTGAGGGATCCTCAGTCCTGGAGGCGGCGAGCATCGGGCCGGGCCAGGTCGAGGCCGAGCTCGGGGGCCTCGCACCCACCCATCGGCACGCCGCGGTGCTTGCGGCGGACGCCCTCCATCGGGCCCTCTCGGCGCTCGCCGGATCCGGCGAGCGTCTCGGTCCCCGCCCGTCCGAGCGCGAGCGGGTGCTGGTCGCGCTGAGCGGGGGCGTGGACTCCGCCGTCGCGGCCCTGCGTGAGCGCGATGCCGGGCGGGACGTGGTCGCGGTCACCCTCAAGCTCTGGGCGGATCAGCGGACCGACGGTGAGCGCAGCTGCTGCTCGCCGGAGGCTGTCCTCGGGGCGCGGCGAGTCGCCCATTCGCTCGGGATCCCGCACCTGACCCTGGACCTCGAGCGGGAGTTCCGGGCGGGGGTGGTGGGCCCATTCCTGCAGGGCTACGCCGAGGGGCGCACGCCCAATCCGTGCGTGCTCTGCAACGGTGAGCTTCGCATCGACGCGATGATCGCCCTGGCCGACCGCCTGGGCGCCGCGAAGCTCGTCACCGGTCACTACGCCCGCATCGCCGACGACGGCTCGGGGCCGCTGCTGGCCGGTGCGCGGGACGACGCCAAGGACCAGACCTACATGCTCTCCGCGCTGCGGCCGGAATCCCTCGAGCGCCTTCGCTTTCCACTCGCCGAGCTCACCAAGCCCGAGGTTCGCGGGCTGGCCGAGCGGGCGGGGCTGGAGGTCGCCGGGCGCGCCGAGAGCCAGGACCTCTGCTTCCTCGCCGGAGAGGGAAAGCGCGAGTTCCTGCGCCGCCACGCCGGGCTCGAGGACCGGCCGGGCGAGGTCGTGGACCGCTCGGGGCGCCGCCTGGGCGCGCACAGCGGCCATCACAACTTCACGGTCGGCCAGCGGCGGGGCGTCGGACTCGGGGGCGGCGAGCCGCTCTACGTCCTCGCGACCGACGCCGCCACCAACCGCGTCGTCGCCGGCAGGCGGGATCAGCTCGCCACGAGCCGGATCCGCATCAAGGGCGCCAGGCTCCACCGCGGCGTTGAGCGCGTCGACGGTGTCCGCCTCCGCTACCACTCGCCGAGAAGGGAGTGCCGAGTCGAGCTGAACGGCGAGCCGAGTGAGGCCATCGTCGCCCTCACCGAGCCGGTGGACGGCGTCGCTCCCGGTCAGGTCGCCTGTCTTCTGGACGGCGACCTCGTGGTGGGGCACGGGACGATCGTCTAGTCCCTTTTCTTCGCGATCGATTCCGAGTAGTTTCTTCGCCGCAATAGGCAATTGGGACGAAGGGGAGAAGAATGAACATGGATTCGAGAATCAAGGCCGTAATCGGCACCGTGTCCGTGGTCGGCCTGCTGTCCGCACTCGCGATCGGAGGCGGGACTTCTGGCGCGGGGGCGGCGACACTGCCGAACTGCACCGCCGCCGACAACCTCGAGGCGATCATCGACGACTCCGGCTCGATGGCCGTCACGGACGATCAGCGCTTCCGTGTCGACATGGTCAACATCCTTGCCACGCTCAACCCGGCGAAGACCATGGGCGGAGTCGAGTTCGGAAGCGATGCCGTGTCTCTGTTCCTCGCGAAGCCGATCGGGCCGAACCTCGGCGTGATCGCGTCGGCGCTGAACGCGGTTCAGGCGGACAACGGCGGAACGGACTACGAGCAGGGCTTCACCGTCGCGAATGCTCAGAATCCCGGCGCGAACGCCCGGATCTTTCTCAGCGACGGCGAGCCGAACTTCCCTCCGGACCCCAACGTCTGGAAGAGCCCGAACATCAAGACCTACGTGGTCGGATTCGGGACCGTCGATCCGACCGTCCTGAGCCAGATTGCGTCCGACACGGGCGGCCCGCAGCCGTTCAACGTCACCAGTACCGCCCAGCTGCGAACGGTGGCGGCGATCATCAACGCGCGGATCAACTGCGAGCCGGATCCGATCCAGATCACCAAGACCCTCAAGAGGCGGGGTCAGGTTAAGGGGCTCTCGTTTGCCGCTGACGGCAATACGGCCCAGATCGTCACGAGCTGGGACCCGGGTTCGAAGATCAAGGTGTTCGGATTCACCCAGCGGCGCGGCGGGCACGCGTCGGCGATCGCCCAGAGCGCCAAGAAGCGCCGCGGGCGCATCAAGGCCAAGCAGACCCGCGGTGCCAGCTACACGGTGATCAACCTCTCCCACATCCACAAGGGCCGGGTGAGGTTCAAGATCAAGGCCAAGAAGCTGGCCGGGCGGACGACGGTCGCCACGGCGATCAGTCCGTAGGAAGCCAGATCCGGATAGAGGCTCCGCGAGCGACCGGTGGGTGATTCCGCCGGTCGCTCGTCTGTTCCTAGACTCCCGGTCGTGAAGACCGACGAGATCCGCAGGGCGTACCTCTCGTTCTTCGAGGAGAGGGGGCACAGGATCGTGCCCTCCGCCTCGCTGATCCCGTCCGTGCACGATCCATCCGTGCTGCTCACGACCGCCGGGATGCAGCCCTTCAAGCCGTACTTCCTCGGCCGGGAGAAGCCGCCTGCGCCGCGTCTCGCGGACGTGCAGCGCTGCTTTCGCACCACCGACATCGAGGAGGTCGGCAACACCGCCCGCCATCTGACCTTCTTCGAGATGCTCGGCAACTGGAGCTTCGGCGACTACTTCAAGGAGCAGTCGATCCCCTGGGGATGGGAGCTCTCGACCGAGGGCTTCGGCTTCGATCCAGAGCAGATCTGGGTGACGGTGTTCGAGGGCGACGAGGAGCTCGGCCTCGGCCCGGATGCCGAGGCGATCGAGATCTGGCGGAGGGTCGGCGTGCCGGAGGAGCGGATCGTGCTGCTGCCTCGGGCCGAGAACTTCTGGCAGGCCGGCCCGACCGGCCCCTGCGGTCCCTGCTCGGAGCTGTACCTGGACAGGGGGGAGAGCTTCGGCGGCCCGGATGACCGTCCCGGCGACGACACCGATCGGTTCGTCGAGTACTGGAACCACGTCTTCATGACCTACGACCTCTCCGAGGACGGCGTGCTCACGGAGCTGCCGATGAAGAACATCGACACCGGCATGGGCCTGGAGCGCATGGCGGCGATCCTCCAGGACGTCGACTCGGTCTTCGACACGGACTCGCTTCGCCCGCTGGTGGACCTGGCGGAGGAGCTCTCGGGCCGCTCCTACGAGGCGGATGCGGCGACGACTCGCGCGATGCGGATCCTCGCCGACCACTCGCGCGGCACGGCCGCGCTGATCGCCGAGGGCGTCGTTCCCTCGAACGAGGACCGCGGTTACGTCCTGCGCCGGATCATGCGCCGCGCGATCCAGCAGGGCCGCTCGATCGAGCTCGAGTCGCCGTTCATGGAGCGCTTCGCGGACCGCGCGCTCGAGCTGCTCGCGCCCACCTACCCGGAGCTGGCCGCCGAGCGAGACACCGTGATGCGCTGGGCGGCCGACGAGGAGGAGAGCTTCGGCCGCACGCTCGAGCGGGGCCAGCACATGCTCGCGGACCTGATCCGCCACGCCCACGAGGACCGCACCTCCTGGATCGACGCGGAGGACGCCTTCAAGCTGCACGACACCTACGGCTTCCCGTACGACCTGACCAAGGAGCTGCTCGCCGAGCAGGGACTCTCGGTCGACGATGAGGGCTTCGAGGAGCTGATGGAGGAGCAGCGCACGCGCGCCCGGATGGGGACGGCGACCGCTCACGGCTCCGAGGACCATCACGGCACGGTGCTCAGCTTCGCCTCGGAGGCGCCGCCGTCGCGCTTCGTCGGCTACGAGAAGCTGCGCGCCGAGACCAGCCTGCTGGCCGTCCGGGGCGACAATGGGCGAGCGCTCGTCAAGCTCGAGGAGAGTCCCTTCTACGCCGAGGGCGGCGGCCAGGTCGCCGACGCCGGCGAGGTGCGCTGGGACGGCGGCAGCGCCAGGGTCGCGGACGTCTACCGGATCGGCGACGACCAGGCGGTCGAGCTGGACGGGCCGAGCGACGGTCTGGAAGCCGGGGGCCGAGTCGAGGCGGAGGTGGACCACGTCTCCCGCTTCGCGACGATGCGCAACCACACGGCGACGCACCTGCTGCATGCGGCGCTGCGCGAGCGGCTCGGCACGCATGTTCGCCAGGCGGGCTCCTCGGTGCGGCCGGACAAGCTCCGCTTCGACTTCACGCACGGGGCGCCGCTCACGATCGAGGAGCTCCGCGACATCGGCGATCGCGTCAACGACTGGATCAAGGAGAGCCATTGGGTTCGCGCCCTGGAGATGTCGCGGATGGACGCCGAGCGGCTCGGCGCGATGGCGCTCTTCGGCGAGAAGTACGGCGACTGGGTGCGCGTCGTCGAGGTCGAGGACGTCTCGCGCGAGCTCTGCGGAGGCACGCACGTCCCGAACACGGCCGAGATCGGCATCTTCGCGATCGCGTCCGAGGGCTCGAGCGCCGCGAACGTTCGCCGGATCGAGGCGCTCAGCGGGCCGGCCGCGATCGACTGGTTCCGCTCGCGGTCCCGCAGCCTCAGCGAGATCGGCAGGATCGTCGGCGCCGAGCAGGATCCGATCGCTGGTGCCCGCCGCCTCGCCGGGCGAGTGGGTGAGTTGGAGAAGCAGAGCAAGGAGGCGGGATCCGCCGACCTGTCCAAGAAGGCCGAGGAGATGGCCGCCACTGGGCAGCGAATCGGCGGGGTGACGGTGTTCGTCGGCAAGGGGGACGATGCCGACCAGCGCTCCCTCCTCGATCTCGCGGACCGGATCAAGTCGCGTGCGGGGGAGGCGGCCGTGGTCCTCGGGGGCGTGGCGGGCGACAAGGTGGCGCTGGTGGCGAGCTTCAGCAAGGAGGTCACGGACCGCGGGATCTCCGCGGCCGACGTGATCCGGGAGGCGGCGCAAGTCGTCGGTGGGGGTGGCGGCGGCCGCGAGAACGTCGCCCAGGCCGGTGGACGAGACCCCTCGAAGCTGGACGAGGCGCTCTCCGTGGCGCGCGACTCCATTGAGGCCAAGCTGGCGTCCTGAGCCGTGCCGGAATGGCGAAGTGCTGGAAAGTCGTGCTTGACGTTCCCCGTTTCCAGGTATATGACTCTGGATGGGATCCGACCCGGTAACGGGTGCAAAACTGAACAGGAGGAACAGGGTGAGCAAGCTTGGACGGCTGCTTCTGCTGGGAATCATGACCGCGCTCGCGGGCCTTGGGTTGGTGGCCTGCGGCGGCGGAAGCAGTGGTGGGGGAGGGACGAACGGAGGGACGGCCACGGTCCTGATGGGCACCGCGCCCGACTACCTCGACCCTCAGGAGGAGTACACGACCCAGGGCGCTGAGCCGACCTGGATCAGCTACATCCCGCTGGTCACCTACAAGGCCGAGAACGCGCCGGGCGGCAACGAGGTCATTCCAGGCCTCGCGACAGCGCTGCCGCAGATCTCCCAGGACCAGAAGACCTACACGCTCACCCTTCGCAAGGGCCTCGTCTTCTCCGACGGCACGCCCGTCAAGGCGAGCGACTTCAAGTGCACGGTCGAGCGCATGATCAAGGTCAACTGGGGCGGCAAGAGCTTCGTGACCGACAACGTCACCGGCGCGACCGACTACGACGAGGGCAAGGCGAACGACATCTCGGGCATCACCACCGATGACGCCAGCGGCAAGATCACGATCCAACTCGATAAGCCGTACGGCGCGTTCACCAACGTGCTGGCGTTCCCCGAGATGGGCCTGGTCCCCTGCGGCACGCCGCAGCACACGCTGACGACCGACCTGCCCCCGGGCGTCGGTCCGTACATGATCACGGACATCGTCCCGAACAAGTCGTTCAGCGTCGTCAAGAACCCGAAGTTCGCGGCCCTGAACATCCCGGACATCCCGACGGGCCATCTCGATCGCATCAACGTGAAGATCGAGTCGAACACCCAGACGGAGGCCCAGCAGGTCCTCAACAACCAGGCGGACAACTTCGACGCGGGCGACACCGTCCCGCCGTCGCTGGTGCCGCAGATCCAGTCGCAGGCAAAGGACCGGTTCGAGCCCGTGACGATTCCGTCGACGTTCTACTTCTTCATGAACGTCGACATCCCGCCGTTCAACAACGAGCTGGCGCGTCAGGCCGTCAACGTTGCGATCGACAGGCCGGCACTCCAGCGACTGGCGAGCGGATTCCTCCAGCCCGAGTGCTTCTTCATCCCGGAGGGCGTGGTCGGGCACCCGGACAGCGCCTGCCCGTACGGAGCGGCTGATGGCCACGGCGACATCGCCAAGGCCCAGCAGCTGGTGCAGCAGTCCGGCACGGCGGGACAGAGCGTGACGGTCTGGGGCGAGCAGCGCGCGCCGCGGACGCAGTACGTCGAGTACTACGCCGACCTGCTGAACAAGATCGGGTACAAGGCCACTCCGAAGCTGATTTCGGACACGACCTACTTCCCGACGATCGGGAACGCGAAGACCGCGCCGCAGACCGGATTCGCCGACTGGATTCAGGACTTCCCGAATCCGGCGGACTTCTATCTGCTGCTCGATGCGAACTCGATCCAGCCCGTCAACAACGAGAATTTCGGCAACGTCAACGATCCGTTCATCCAGCAGCAGCTCGCAAAGCTGGAGAACGTGCCGTCGACGCAGCTGGACTCGGTGGCGAGCCAATGGCAGGCGCTGGACGAGTACGTGGCCAAGAAGGCCTACGTGACCGTCTACGGGTCCGAGCAGGTGCCGAAGTTCATGAGCGACAGGATCGATTTCGGAGCCGCTCAGGTGCATCCGACATACCTGAACATCTGGAGCACCTGGCAGCTGAAGTAAGACCGAGAACGCGATAAAGGACGATCGGGGCGCGCCAGGGCGCCCCAGGACGAAATGGCAGCAGACCCGACCGCTCCGAGCCCAGGGGTTCCGGCCGCACTAGAGCCGGAGGTGCCCCTGGGTTCGAGCGAGCGGCAGGGGGAGAGCGGTGTCGGCCCGTACAAGCTGGCGCAGCGCCGCCTCCGCCGCAACAGGACCGCGCTCGCCTTCGGCGCGATCTTCCTGGTGATCGTGGTGATGTGTCTATGCGCTCCGCTCTATGCCGACCACGTCGCGCACACCACGCCATCGGCCAATCACATCACCGACCAGATCAAGGTCCGGGGCGAGACCAGGGACGTGGTCTCGCCCTCCGGCATCCCGACCGGACCGACCTGGACCGGCAAGTTTCTCCTCGGCGCCGACTCGAACGGGCGGGACGTCGCGGTGCGGCTGCTCTACGGCGGCCGCAATTCGCTGGAGGTGGGTTTCATCGCGACGTTCATCACCTGCCTGTTCGCGACGATCATCGCGCTGCTGGCGGGCTACTTCCGCGGACTCACCGACGGCGTCCTCTCTCGCACCATGGACCTGATCTGGGCCTTCCCGGTGGTCATCCTTGGGATCGCGCTCGGTACCTCGCTGGCGCTCGGCGGCCTCGACCTGGGGCTGTTCTCCGTCAACGGCAACTCGCTCTGGATTCCCGCGCTCATCATCGGCTTCGTCTACATCCCGTATATGGCGAAGCCGCTGCGGGGCCAGGTGCTCAGCCTGCGCGAGAAGGAGTTCGTCGACGCCGCGCGTGCACAGGGTGCAGGGAACCTGCGCATCATGTCCCGCGAGATCCTGCCCAACATCGCCTCCAGCGTGATCGTCTTCATCCCGCTGATGATGGCCAACGCGATCCTCCTCGAGGCGGCGCTCTCCTACCTTGGGGCGGGGATCCAGCCCCCGAATCCCTCCTGGGGGAACCTGATCGGGGACGGCCTCAGCCTGATCCCGAGCGCCATGCACCTGACCCTGATCCCCGGCGGAATGCTGGTGCTGGCGGTGCTCAGCATCAACATCTTCGGTGACGGTGTCCGCGACGCCCTCGATCCCCGCGCCGAGATTCGGATCGAGCACTGATGGCACGCTTCCTCGTACGCCGTCTGCTCGCGATGGTCGGAGTGCTCTTTGCGATCTCCATCCTCACCTTCCTGATCTTCCAGGTCATCCCCAACGGGGACCCGGCCGTCAGGCTCGGCGGCCGCACCTCGACCCCCCAGACGCGGCAGGCGATCCGCGAGGACTGGGGCTTCGACAAGCCGGTCTACCAGCAGTACTTCATCACCATGGGGAAGGTCTTCGACGGATCGATCGTGTCCTACTCCCAGCAGCTCAACGTCGAGGACGAGATCCGGCGCGACCTTCCGGCGACGCTCTCGCTCGCGATCGGCGCCGGGATCATCTGGCTCGGCTTCGGGATCCTCTTCGGGCTGATCAGCGCGATGAAGGCGGGGAAGTTCACCGACACGAGCCTCACGGTGCTCTCGTTCATCGGTGTCTCCACGCCCGTCTTCCTGCTCGGCGGACTGGTGCTCTGGCTGTTCGCCTACAAGACGCAGATCTTCCCCGCCGGGGGATACGTGCCGTTAACCCAGGACCCCTGGGGATGGATCACGCACCTGATGCTGCCCTGGTTCGTGCTGTCGGTGCTCTTCATCGGCTTCTACTCGAGGGTCCTGCGCTCGAACATCCTCGACACGATCAATGAGGACTACGTCCGGACGGCGAGGGCCAAGGGCCTCTCCGAGCGGCGCATCATGATTCATCACGTGCTGCGCAACTCCCTGATCCCGGTGGTCTCCCTGTTCGGCCTCGATTTCGCCGCCGTGATCGGAGGAGGCGCGATCCTCACAGAGTCCGTGTTCAATCTGCAGGGGGTGGGGCAGTACGCGTATCAGTCGATCCGGCAGTTGGACGTGCCGCCCGTGCTGGTGATCACGATGTTCACGGCCTTCTTCGTGGTCGTCCTGAGCGCGGTCGTCGACATCATCTACGCGGTGCTCGATCCGCGAATCAGGCTGAGCGGCTAGGTTCGTTCGATGGCAGGCCCCCTTCTCGAGATCGAGGACCTCACGGTCGACTTCGCGACGGATGAGGGGACCGTGCACGCGGTCGGCGGGGTTTCCTTCTCTCTGGAGGCCGGCGAGGTCCTGAGCATCGTCGGCGAGTCCGGGTGCGGGAAGTCGGTGACGGCGATGACCATCCTCGGCCTCACGCGCGGGACCAACTCACGGATCTCGGGATCGGTCCGCTACCAGGGCAAGGAGCTCACGACCGCCAGCAACGATGAGCTCGAGACGATCCGCGGCGATCGGATCGCGATGGTCTTCCAGGACCCGATGTCCTCCTTCAACCCGGTGCACAAGATCGGGGACCAGATCATCGAGGCGATCCAGGCGCACCGGGACATCGACAAGGCCGGGGCCCGGAAGAAGACGATCGAGTCCCTCAATGCCGTCGGGATTCCCGAAGCGGAACGGCGCGTCGACCACTATCCGTTCGAGTTCTCGGGCGGCATGCGCCAGCGGGCGATGATCGCGATGGCCCTGGCACTCGAGCCGGCGGTCCTGATCGCCGACGAGCCGTCCACGGCGCTGGACGTCACCATCCAGGCTCAGATTCTCGAGTTGCTACGGGACCTGAATCAGGAGCATGGGCTCTCGGTGATCCTGATCACCCACGATCTCGGAGTGGTGGCTGAGATCGCCGATCGCGTGGTCGTCATGTACGCGGGCCAGATCGTCGAGCAGGGCTCGCTCGACGAGATCTTCTACGACCCGCAGCACCCCTACGCCTGGGGCCTGCTCGGCTCGATCGCGCGGCTCGACCAGGACCGGCCTGACCGCCTGCCGCAGATCGGAGGGCAGCCGCCATCTCTGCTGGCGCCGCCGGCCGGGTGCCGCTTCGCAGCCCGCTGCCCGCACCGCTTCGACAAGTGCTCGGAGCTGCCGCCGCTGGAGGAGCGGCTGCCCAAGGCCAAGGGCCACGCCGACCGCTGCTGGCTCGATCCCACCGACAAGAAGAGGCTCCGTGAGGTCGACGGCCGGATCGGCCTCGAGGCGCCGGAGGTGGTCGCGTAGCTCATGGCCAAGGGCGATCCACTTCTCGAGGTAGAGCATCTCGTCAAGCACTTCCCGATCAAGTCAGGGATCCTCTTCGACCGAGAGGTTGCGAGCGTCAAGGCGGTCGATGACGTCAGCCTCACCCTGCACGAGGGCGAGACGCTCGGGCTCGTCGGTGAGTCCGGCTGCGGGAAGTCGACCCTCTGCAGGACGATCATCCAGCTGCTCGAGCCGACCTCCGGCTCGGTGCGCTATCGCGGCAAGGAGCTGGTCGGCGTCTCCCGGAACGACCTGCGGCCGGTCAGACGCGAGATCCAGATGATCTTCCAGGACCCCTACGCCTCGCTCAACCCGCGCAAGCGAGTCGGGCAGATCATCGGCGACCCCATTCAGCTGCACGGCCTCGCCGCCGGGACGCAGCTGCGCCGCGAGGTCCAGCAGCTGATGGAGCGTGTGGGCCTGCAGCCCGAGCACTACAACCGCTATCCGCACGAGTTCTCGGGCGGCCAGCGGCAGCGGATCGGGATCGCCCGCGCGCTCGCGCTCCGGCCGAAGCTGATCATCGCCGACGAGCCCGTCTCCGCGCTCGACGTCTCGATCCAGGCGCAGATCATCAACCTGCTCGAGGACCTCCAGGACGAGTTCAACCTCTCCTACATCTTCGTCGCCCACGATCTCGGCGTCGTGCGCCATGTGTCCGACCGGATCGCCGTCATGTACCTGGGCAAGATCGTGGAGCGCTCGCCGGCGGAGGTCCTCTACGAGCGGCCGATCCACCCCTACTCGGTGGCGCTGCTCTCCGCCGTTCCGATTCCCGATCCGAGGGCGAACGCCGAGCGCCGGCCGGTGGTGCTCGAGGGGGACGTGCCCAGCCCCGTGGACCCTCCCTCGGCATGCCGGTTCCATACCCGCTGCCCGTGGGCTACGGAGATCTGCTCACAGGATGAGCCGCCCCTGGCGGACTATGGCTCGGCGCAGGCGGCCGCCTGTCATCACCCCCGCAACGTCGACGCGAAGCAGATCAAGGCCACGGAGGTCGCCCCCGACAGCCCGGAGTCGGCCAGCGACCGCCTGCCGGATCAGCCGGAACCGGTCACGGCGGCTACTCGATAGCTTCTTGCGGGTGCTCGCTCTCGATTACGGCACCGCCCGCTGCGGCTGTGCGATCTCGGACCCGACCGGGACGCTGGCCCGGCCGCTGGAGGCGATCGAGCCGCCCGATCCCGCAGCGATCGCCGAGCTCGCCTCCCGCGAGGGAGCGGACCGGGTGATCGTCGGGCTGCCGACCACGCTCGGGGGCGAGGAAGGCGAGCAGGCCCGCGTCAGCCGCGCCTTCGCCGCCGAGCTCGCCGAGCTGCTCGACGTCCCCGTCGAGACCTACGACGAGCGCCTCACGACGCGGATGGCCGACCGCAGCGCGCGCGAGGGAGCCAGGGCCGACCGCGATTCACTGGCCGCCGCCCATCTGCTGGAGAGCTATCTCGTGAAGGGAAGCCGAGGCTGATGGAGGACCGTGGGGACTGGGTCGCCGACACCGAGGGGAACCTCACCCCGCCCGGCGGCGATGGTCTGAAGCCGCCCACCGACGAGTTCGGCCGGGACGATCCCGCCTCGCTCGAGCGGGAGCGCCGGCGCCGGGAGCGCGAGCAGCGGCGCAGCAAGTCGAAGAAGCCGCCGAGGGCCGCGAAGCCGCCGCAGGCTCCCAAGCAGCCGAGCAGGGCGAAGGCGCGCCGGGCCGCGGCCCCGCCCGCCGATGCGACCCCGCCCGCCGATGTCCCGCCCGCCGATGCGGCCCCAGCCGCGCCGCCGGCGCAGAAGCCGCCGCGGCGCTCCGCTCGCCAGCGGGCCGCCGCCGGCCGGGATGCAGTGAGAGAGCGCTTCGGCCGCGATGGCGGGGAGCCCCGGCCGCCCCGGCCGCATGGGACCTATCGCCGCCGTCGCGTGCTGGCGCTCGGGCTGGTGCTGGTCGGCGTGCTGGTTGCCTGGTTCCTGATCGCGTTCTTCCAGCCGCCGCCGTTCGACCCGGGCAACGGATCGGGCGAGGCGATCGTCAGCGTGCCCGAGGGGGCGACGGCGAGCGAGGTATCCGACCTGCTCACCAAGAACGACGTGGTCTCGAACGGGACGCTGTTCGAGTGGCGTCTGAAGCTCGCGGGGGAGACCGACAACATCCTCCCGGGCCGCTACGTCCTCGCCCACAACATGAGCTACGCGGCGGCCATCGACAAGCTCACGAGCTCCGGCGGCAAGGTCAACGTGACCATTCCCGAGGGTGAGGACCGGGTGCAGATCGCGGCGACGATCAAGGATCTGGGCCTGAGCGGCGACTACCTGGCGGCGAGCAGGAGCTTCAAGGGCTTCGACCCGAACAAGTACGGCGCGAAGAACCCGAAGTCGCTGGAGGGCTTCCTCTTTCCGGCGACCTACGAGCTCGATCCGGGGGCGAGCGTCGACCGGCTCGTCTCCGAGCAGCTCCAGGCCTTCCGGCAGAACATCGCCGGCGTGGACCTGTCCTACGCGAAGTCCAAGAACCTCACCGTCTACGACGTGCTGACGATCGCCTCGATGATCGACAAGGAGGTTCAGATCCCCTCCGAGCGTCCGCTGGTCGCGGCCGTGATCTACAACCGCCTGCACCGCGGCATGCCGCTGCAGATCGACGCGACCACCCGCTTCCAATTCCACAACTACACGGGGGGCATCACCGAATCGCAGCTTCGGTCGTCCTCGCCGTACAACACCCGGATCAACGCGGGTCTCCCGCCGACGCCGATCGGTAACCCCGGTCTTGACTCGATCAAGGCAGCGGCGCGGCCCGCCAAGGTCAACTACCTCTACTACGTCCTCAACGGGGACAACAGCGGCCATCATTGCTTCACAGCGAGCGGGCCGGAGTTCAACCAGCTCGTCGCCGCCTACAACGCGGGCCGTGCCACCCCCAACTGCCGGAGTTGACCTCCGCGTGAACCGGCTCGCCGTCCTCGGGCACCCGGTCTCTCACTCCCGCTCCCCGGCGATGCAGTCCGCCGCGCTCAGGGCGCTCGGCCTGGCCGTCGAGTGGAGCTACGAGGCGATCGACGTCGCGCCCGAACTGTTTGCGGAACGGATCCGGGCTCTGCCCGGACAGGGATTCGTCGGCGTGAACGTCACCATCCCGCACAAGGAGGCGGCGCTCGCGGTGGCCGATGAGGCCTCGGAGGCGGCGCAGGAGATCGGCGCGGCCAACACGCTGAGCTTCGCGGATGGGCGCATCCGTGCCGAGAACACCGACGCGACCGGGCTGCTGGCGGCGCTTCCGGGGCCGGTGGAGGGGAAGACGGCCCTGGTGCTGGGGGCGGGCGGGTCGGCGCGGGCGGTCGTCTGGGCGCTGGCGGGCGAAGGGGCCTCGGTCTCGGTCTGGAACCGAACCGGCGGGCGGGCGGACGAGCTCGTCCGGGACCTGGCGATCGCCGGGCGGGACACTCCGGCGGAGGGGCGCCTGGCCCCGGTGAGCGGGGAGCAGGCCCGGGCTGACTCCTACGCGCTGATCGTCAACTGCACCGCGATCGGGATGCACGACGAGGATCCCTTCGAGCACCTTCCGATCGATCCGGAGCGGCTCGACGCCGAGATCGTCCTCATCGACCTCGTCTACGCGGGGTCGGAGAGCCGCCTGGTCGCGGAGGCGCGCCGCCGCTCCGCGGAGGCGATCGACGGCCTGGAGATCCTGGTGCGGCAGGGGGCCGAGTCCCTCCGTATCTGGACGGGTATGGACCCGCCGCTCGACGTCATGCGGAGGGCGGCGCGATCGGAGGGGCACGCCTGATGCCGGCTGGGGCGTGATTCGCCCCTGCTAATTTTTCGTTAGTGCCAAGGCCCAAGCTCATGACGGGCGGACTGAAGCTGATCGACGGGGTCGCGAACGGCGTCCCCTCCTCGCAGGCTGAGCGCCTCCCCGATGCCGACGCCTTCGACGCGTACTCGCGCACCGTCTCCGGTGTCGCGGAGAGGCTGACGCCGTCGGTCGCCCATCTCGCCGTAGCCCGCCGGACCCGGCGCGGTAGGGCGAATGGCGCGGGCAGCGGCGTCGCGATCTCCTCGGACGGCTACATGCTCACGTCGGCTCACGTGGTCGCCGGGGGGCATCGGGTCACCGCCTCCTTCTCCGACGGACGCGAGCTCAGCGCGGAGGTCATCGGCGCGGACTCCCTTTCGGACCTGGCCCTGGTCCGCGCGGACGCCCGCGATCTCTCGCCGGCGCAGCTGGGCGACGCGGACGAACTGCGGGTCGGCCAGCTGGTCGTCGCGATCGGCAGCCCGATGGGGTTGGCCGGGACCGTGACCGCGGGCGTGGTCTCGGCCCTCGGCCGCTCCCTGCCGACGCGCGCCGGATCGGCCGGCCGGCTGGTCGAGAACGTGATCCAGACCGATGCGGCGCTCAACCCGGGGAACTCCGGCGGCGCGCTGGCCGATGGCCTGAGCCGCGTGGTTGGCGTGAACACCGCCGTGGCCGGCGTCGGACTTGGTCTCGCGGTGCCGATCAACGAAGCGACCAGGAAGATCATCTCGGCGCTGATGAAGGAGGGCCGGGTACGGCGCGCCTACATCGGCATCGTCGGCGGCTCCCGGCCGCTGCCCCCGAGGATCGCCTCGCGGCTCGAGCGCGAGGCGGGCATCGAAGTGGTCGAGGTCGTCTCCGGCAGCCCGGCGGCCCGAGCGGGACTCCGTGCCGAAGACCTGATCGTTGAGGTCGATGGCGAGGCGATGGCCGACGTCGGCGACCTGCAGCGCCTGATGGTCGCGGAGCGGATCGGTCGGACCGTCGAGGTTCAGATCGTCCGCGACGGTGCCTTCCTCGAGCTGGACCTGACCCCCCGCGAGCTCGAGACCTAGCCCTTCGGCTTCTTCTTCGGCTTGTGGATCGTCTTCGCGGCGGCTTTCGCGGAGAGGACCTCGATGCGCGCCGCGACCTGTCTCGGCGAGGTGAACAGGACTCCGATCGTCCCGGGCTCACGAGGCAGCAGCTCGAAGAAGGCGGGGGAATTGGGGCTCGCGACGCCGATCAGGCCGAGGGCCGGGATCTCGAGTTCGGCCTGGGGCCTGGAGAGGACCTGCAGCGAGAGCTGATCGCCGACGTGGAGCGGCTCGCACCTGGGCTTGCGCGCCTTGCAGAGCGGCGCGGCGACGACCGGGACCTTCTTGCCCCCGACCCTGATCTCGACCATCAGGGAGCGCCCGGAGGGCGGCTCGGGTGTCGTCGTTGTCTCGGCGGGCTGGGTGGTCGTCGTGCTCCCCGTCGTGCCGCCGCGGAGGGCGTGCTGCGGGACCAGGGCGGCCGCAAGGGTCGAGAGCCCGAGCAGGATGAGCATCACGATCAGCAGGCGGCGGGCCGCCATCAGGGGGAGAGGTCGAGGGCCACTGGGCTCTCAACGATATGGCCGCCGCGGTGCTCGACGCGTCCCTCGTCGCCCTGCTCGGCGTCGTCACGGTCAGCGACCTGAGGACGCGCCTGATTCCGGACGGCGCCCTGGTGGCGAGCCTGGCCATCGCAATGCCGGTCTGCCTGCTCGCCGACCCCGGCGGAGTGCCCGAGCGGCTGCTGGCCGGCACCGCCGCCGCCGGGTTCCTGCTCGCCGCCGCGCTGATCCGGCCCGACGGGATGGGCCTCGGAGACGTCAAGCTCGCGGGGGTGCTTGGGATCTACCTGAGCGCCCGGGTCGTCGAGGTGGTGGTGGTGGCGTTCGCGGCGGGCTCGATCGCGGGCCTCGTCCTGCTGGCGCGGCACGGCTGGGCGGCCCGCAGCCGGACGATTCCGTTCGCCCCGTTTCTCGCGATCGGCGCCCTGATCGCGCTCGCCGCGCAACCCTGAGACCGGGGCCGCGAGGCCTCTCCATCTAGGCTCCCCGCGTGACTTTGAGGTTCACAACGGCGGGCGAGTCCCATGGACCGGGCCTGGTTGCGATCGTCGAGGGCCTCCCGGCCGGGCTCGAGCTCGATCGCGAGGCGCTCGATCGCGACATGGCGCGGCGTCAGCTCGGCCATGGCCGTGGCGGCCGCATGAAGATCGAGAGCGACGCGGTCGAGATCCGCTCGGGCGTCCGCCACGGACGGACCCTGGGCAGCCCGATCGCCGTCCTGGTCGCCAACCGCGACTACCCGAACTGGGACGAGCGGATGAACCCCTGGCCGGTCGACGCGGAGATCGAGGAGTCGCATCTCCCGCGGCCCGGGCACGCGGACCTGGCGGGACTGCAGAAGTACGGCTTCACGGACGTGCGCAACGTCCTCGAGCGCGCCAGCGCGCGCGAGACGGCCGCGCGGGTGGCCGCCGGCACGATCGCGAAGGGCTTCCTCTCGGCCGTCGGCGTCAATGTCTTCAGCCATGTGATCCAGATCGCCTCGGTGACCGCGCCGGACCGCGACGATCTCGCGCCTGAGGACTTCGAGGGCGTGGACGACTCGCCGGTTCGGTGTCTCGACGCGGATGTCTCAGAGGCGATGGTGGCCGAGATCGATCGCCTCCGGAAGGAGAACGAATCGCTGGGCGGCAAGTTCGAGGTTCGTGCCTTCGGGCTCGTGCCCGGGATCGGCTCGCACGTCTCCTGGAGCGAAAAGCTCGACGGCCGGCTGGCGCAGGCGGTTTGCTCGATCCAGTCGGTCAAGGGGGTCTCGCTCGGTGAGGCCTGGGACGTCGCCGGCAGGCCGGGCTCGGAGGCGCACGACGAGATCTTCTACTCCGAGGAGCGCGGCTGGCACCGGGAGACGAACCGCGCCGGCGGGCTCGAGGGCGGGATGACCAACGGCGAGCCGCTCGTGGTGCAGGCCGCGATCAAGCCGATCTCCACGATGACCCAGCCGCTGCGCTCGGTCGACACCGAGACGAAGGAGCCGGCGCAGGCGATGAGGGAGAGGACCGATTCGACGGTCGTCCCAGCCGCGGCCGTGGTCGCGGAGGCGATGGTCGCGCTCGTGCTGGCCGGCGCCTACCGCGAGAAGTTCGGAGGCGACCACATCGACGACGTCCTCGCGTCGATCGCCGCTTACCGGGAGCGGATCGGATGGCGGCGGTAGCTGCCCACCACGGAATCGTCTTCATCGGGTTCATGGCCGCCGGGAAGACGAGGGCGGCGCAGGCGGTCGCCGAGCGGCTCGATCTCGGGGTGATCGACACCGACGACCTGCTCGAGGGTGAGCTCGGCGAGCCGATCTCCTCGTTCTTCGAGCGGGAGGGGGAGACCGAGTTCAGGCGCCGCGAGGAGCGCCTCGTCGTATCGGTCCTGAATGCCCTCGCCTCCCAGGTCGGTGGTCCCTCTTCCGTGGTTGCGCTCGGAGGCGGTGCGATCGAGAGCGAGGCCGTGCGCCGCGCTCTCGGGGACCACATGCCCGTCTGGTGCGACGTCGACGAGGAGATCGCCTGGGAGCGGGCCGCGGGGTCGGACAGGCCGCTCGCGGTCGATCGCGCGGAATTCGCCGAGCGGTTCGCAAACCGGCGCCCGCTGTACGAGTCGCTCGCCCGCGCCATCCTGCCGTCGGCTGCGCGCGACGCGGCCGGGCCCGCGGCGCCGTGGCTGGCGGCCATGCAGGGCACGCCCGGGGTGCGGATGGTCTGGGCCGAATCGGAGAGCGGCTCCTACCCGGCCGCCGTCGGCGAGGGAGCGATCGGCCTCCTCGACGACGCCCGCGAGGCGCTTCCGGACGCCCTGCCGGCGCGGACGTTCTGCGTCGCCGACGACGAGGCGCTGCGGCGTCATCGGTCGCTGCTGCCACGTACGGAAGCTGTCATCGGCGTCCAGGGAACCGAGACCTCGAAGACGATCGCCGAAGCCGAGCGGGTCCTCAGCGAGCTCTCCTCCGAGGGCGCCAAGCGCGATGACTGCGTGCTCGCCTTCGGCGGCGGCGTGGTCGGCGACCTGGCCGGCTTCTGCGCGGCCACCTACCAGCGCGGCGTCCCGCTCATCCAGGCGCCGACCACCCTGGTCGCGCAGGTGGACTCGGCCTACGGCGGGAAGACCGGCGTGGACCTGCCGGCCGCGAAGAACTATGTGGGCGCGTACCACATGCCGACCGCGGTACTTGCCGACCCGACGACTCTCGCGACGCTCCCGCGCGAGGAGCTCGCCGCCGGCTTCGTCGAGGTCATCAAGACGGCTCTGATCGCAGGGGACCGGCTCTGGTCCGGGGTGCGGAGCATCCGAGACCTCGATCCCGCGGCGATGACGGACGTGATCTTCGAATGCGCCAGGACGAAGATCGAGGTGGTGGCCTCGGACGAGCGGGATTCCGGGCGCCGGATGGTCCTCAACCTGGGCCACACCGTCGGTCACGCGATCGAGGCCGAGACGGGCTATAGGCGCTACCGCCATGGCGAGGCCGTCGGCCTCGGACTGCTGGCGGCGCTCCGGCTCTCCGGTGCGGACGTGCTCCGCAACGAGGTCGAGGGCCTGCTGGCCTCGCACGGGCTCCCGATCTCCCTCGATCCGTCGGTGAGCACCGACGGGGTGCTCGAGGCGATGCAGCGAGACAAGAAGCAGTCCCGCGAGGGGCTGGGATTCGTGCTGCTGTCGGAGCCGGGCGAACCCCGCTGGGGAGAGAAGGTCGAGCCGGATAGGGTCCGGGCGGTGGTGGAGGAGCTGAAGTGAGCACGGTCACTCGCAACCGAGTCGAGGTGATGCACGGCGTCAACCTGGACATGCTCGGCAGCCGCGACCACGAGGTCTACGGGGACTTCACGCTGCCCGAGCTCGAAACGAGGATCAAGCGCTTCGCCCGCGAGCTGAACCTGGAGGCGGCCTTCTTCCAGTCGAACTCGGAGGGCGAGTTCGTCGAGCACCTGCATCGCCTGCCCGAGCGGGCGGACGCGGCGCTGATCAACGCCGGGGCCTGGACCCACTACTCCTGGGCGATCCGGGACGCGCTCGACCTGACTCGCATCCCCACCGTCGAGGTCCACATCTCAGACATCTCCAAGCGCGAGAAATGGCGGCGGCACTCGGTCTTCGAGGGGCTCGACCTGATCGTCGGCCAGATCTACGGCAAGGGCGCGGACGGGTACAAGGAGGCCTTGGAGCTGATCGCGAAGAGGCTCGGGCTGTGACGCGGGGGGAACGCCTCGCCGCCCTGGTCGCCGAGAAGGAGCTCGATCAGCTCTTCGTCTCGGACCTCACCAACGTCCTCTACCTGACGGGCTTCACGGGGACCAACGGGGCCTGCCTCCTCGGCGACGACGAGCTCGTCTTCTTCACGGACTTTCGCTACACCGAGCGCGCCAAGACCGAGGTGGCACCCGAGTGGGAGCGCCCCGAGGCCGAGCGCGAGCTGATCCCGCAGATCGTCGGGCGCATGAAGGGGCGGGTCGGCTTCGAGGACGCGAAGCTCAGCGTTCGCCAGCTCGCTCGCCTCGAGGCGGCTGCCGGAGAGGACGTCGAATTCGTCCCGGCCGGCGACCTGGCCGAGCAGCTCCGCGCCGTCAAGGAGCCGGACGAGCTGGAGCGGATCGCGGCCGCCGCCAAGCTCAGCGACGAGGTGTACGAGTGGGCGCTCGAGCGTGACCTGGCCGGCCGCACCGAGCGCGACGTCGCCCGGGCCGCCGCGGCCCGCATCCGCGAGCTCGGCGCCGAGCCCTCCTTCCCGCCGATCGTCGCAGCCGGGGAGAACGGCGCGCTCCCTCACGCCGAGCCCGGCGAACGGGAGATCGGCAAGGGTGAGCTGGTCGTCTTCGACATGGGCTCTCTGCTCGACGGCTACTGCTCGGACTGCACCCGCACCTTCGCGACCGGGGATCCCGGCGACGAGGCTCGCGAGGTCCATGACCTGGTCCTCCGCGCGCAGCTCGCGGCGCTGGAGGCCGTCCGCGCCGCCGCTGCCGGCAAGGAGGTCGACGCGGTCGCCCGCGAGCTGATCTCGGAGGCGGGGTACGGGGACCGCTTCGGGCACGGGCTCGGCCACGGCGTCGGACTCGAGGTGCATGAGGCGCCCCGTCTCGCCACCACCTCCGAGGACGAGCTCTTCGAGGGCAACGTCGTCACCGTCGAGCCGGGTGTCTACCTGCCGGGCGAGTTCGGGATTCGAATCGAGGACCTCGTGGTCGTCACGGCCAACGGATATCGCAACCTGAGCGGGCTGTCCAAGGAGCTGCAGGTCGTCGACTGACGGTCCGGACGGCCACCCTGGCTGTCAGGGGTCAGGCGGCAAGCGCACCTCGGGGGAGATGCCCTCGGGGGATTGCGCGTCTCCTCGACCGGATGTGACGTCGTTCGCGGGCCACGCTGATCTGCAACGGTGGCCTCGGTCTACGCCAGGCGCGGAACGCGTCGAGGCGCATCTGGGCGGCGAGATAGTGGTCATTGCGGTTGGCTTGCTCGCTGTTCATCTGGATGTCTCCGATGCCGGGGGATTGGTACGAGCCATCCTTCCTCCGTTCGTCAAAGGCCGGAGAAGGATTTCCGAAAGATCAGATGAAAGTGGGAGGGGAGAGCCGGATCTTTGCCCGCCCCTTGCTGGGAGCTTCCCGTTCACTTGGCATGCCCTCGCGACCATCAGACCGTGACCCCCAGACGAAGCGAAGCAACCGCAGGGCATGCGCATCCCCGTAGGGATCAAGCCGGCGCGGAGGGGTGCCGGCATGCAGAGCGGATGCGGCTCCGCCTGATCGAGTACACGCGCTACGGCACCTGGATCGGCTGTATCGAGTGCGGTACGTCCTGGCTGATCCGAAGCCGCGACTAGCCTCACGCGGCTTGGGCCCGGGCCTCGGCCGCTAGGCCGTCGCCGGCGCTTCGATCGGCCCCGCGGCGGGCTCGCCGCCCCGCCTGATCCACCCGGCGAGCAGCGGGAAGATCAGCGTCGAGATGATCGCGGCCCCGACCAGGCCGGCGGCCGTCGATGTCTTCATGTGACCCGCGTCGATGGCGAGCGTGGTGATCGCGACGACCAGCGGCAGCTCCGTAGAGCAGTAGACGGCCAGCGCGAAGCGGTCGCGCAGCGGCATCTCGTGTCGGTAGAGGAGAAGCGCCGGCACCCCGCGCACGAGCAGGAACAGCCCCACGAACATCGGCACCTTCAGCATGGCCGTGGCGCTCGCCGTGAGCGCGTCCAGATCGAAGGCCATCCCGCTGGTCACGAAGAAGAAGGGGATCAGCAGGCCGTATCCCACGGCGGTCAGCTTCGAGTCGAAGACCGAGACCTCGCGGCCGCGCAGCGCGATGCGGGTGATCATGCCGGCCACGAAGCCGCCGAGGAGCAGGTCGAGGCCGAGCTGGGCGGCGAGGGCAACGAGGCTGAAGACGAGCACCACGGCCAGCCGAACCGCGAGCTGGCTCGAGGTCTCGAAGGTCTTCTCGACCAGCGGCCAGCCACGCCAGGCCGAGCGGACCGCGAGCAGCCCCGTGAGCACCGCGAGGACGATGAAGAGAATCAGGATCACCGCCTCGTGGATGGGGTGGTCGGTGGAGAGGAAGAGCGTCACGAGCATGATCGGGCCGAACTCCCCGACCGCGCCCGCGCCCATCAGGTAGGTCCCGAAGGTGGTGCGCATCTCGCCCGCGTCGCTCAGGATCGGGATCAGCGTCCCGATCGCCGTGGTCGCCATCGCCGACCCCGTGTAGAGGAAGGAGATGATGATCCCGGCGGCGGCGAGGGCCCCGCCGACCGAATACGCCAGGATCAGGGAGATGGCCCAGCCGGCCGCGGCGAGCTCGAGGGGGCGTCCCTTGATCCGATCGAAGTCGATTTCGTAGCCCGCGAAGAAGAAGAGCATCCCCAGCCCGAGGTTTCCCAGAAGCGACGTGGTCGGATCGACCCGGGCGATGTCGAAGCCCTGAGGCCCGATCATGATCCCCAGGACGAGCTCCAGGACCACCACCGGGATGGCCACCCGGGGCGAGAGCGCCAGCACGATCAGCGCGGCCACGGCCGCGGCGATCACCATGACGAGAGCCGAGGTCTCGTCGACGCCGGCGGCCACCGTCGCAGCGGTCGGGAGCTGAGGCATCGCGGAGACTCTAGGCGCCGCGTCGGCGCGATCTGGTCCGCGCCGGGGCCGGAGGTTCTACTTCTTGTGGCGGCGCTTCTTCTTCTTGCCGCAGCCGCGCTTCTTGTGCTTCTTGGCGGCGTGCTTCTTCTTCGCGCACTTGCCGAGGGTTCCGCCTGAGGCGCCCGGGTTGGACCCGGAGTCCGGAGGGGTGGAGGTGTCGGTCCCTGTGCCGAGCGAAGCGGGCTCGTTGACGAGTGGCTGGTAGTCGCGGCAGGGCTCCCCGCGCAGGCCGGGGCACGGCGGGAGGGCGGTCGGGGCCGAGACGCCCGGGACGACCGGAAGCTCCAGGCGGGAGGGCATGTCTGCGCCGTAGCCGATCGCGACGTTCGCCCGGCCGGCGGGGTCCGCCTCGGCGAAGGACCAGATCGGCTGGTCGCCGTTCGGCGCACTGATCCGGACGCGGATCCGGGAGCCGGCCCGGTACATGCGGCCTTCGTAGTAGAGCGGGATCGTGACCGGCACGAACTGGTCGGAGGGCATCGGCGCGAAGTCCTCCTGGCGCAGGCTCTGGACGGGCTCGAGCTCGGTGCTCTTGGCGTCGTCGAGCTTCCGGGCCTTGGCCCGGACCCAGCCGCCCTGTACGAAGGTCTCCCTGCCGTCCGGCCGCACCTCGCTGATCGTCGCCTGGAGGTCGACGTTCGGAGAGGAGGAGCGGACCCAGAGGTCCACGCGGCCGGCGCCGATCACGGCCGTGTCCTTGCTCAGCGCGGGGGTCACGTAGGAGACCGCGGTGACGGCCGGATCCTGGCTCCACTGATAGTCCGGCAACGCGGTCCAGAGGCCGCCCGCGCCTGAGCCGGTGTCGCCGGTGAAGTCGGTGAGCGGCCGGGCATGGGCATCCCAGGTGAACTGGTCGGCCGCGGCGGAGCCCGGCGCCTGGCCGGAGAGCTCGCCGTTGGGACCGAGATACCAGGAGCGGCCCTCGGTGCCGGGAATGGGGAAGCTGTCGAACGACTGCTCGAAGCCCGGATACGGCCAGCCTGGGTTCGAGGAGTTCCCGGCGCCGTTGTCGAACAGGACCCGGATCTCAGGCTGCGCTTCGAACGCGGCCTTGGCGGCCTCCTCGCTCGGCTGCTGCTGGATCGGGTCCTGGGGCAGCGTCGCCGCCGGGGGAAGGCCTCCGGGCCCGCTGATCCCGAAGATCGCCTGCATCGCCAGCGGCCAGCTGAGCTGGACCAGGGCCGATTTGAGAACCGGGTTCTCCTGGGCCACGTAGAGCTCCAAGAAGTCGTACATGCGGTTGTATGTCTCCGGATCCAGGGAGTCCGTGTGCACGCCGTTCGTGAACGTGAACCACTTCTTGTCGGTGCCCGTCATGTGCTCGGCGAGCGTGGGGCAGTGGCCGCCTGTCTGCTCGTCGGTCCACTGGCAGGCCATGAAGACCGGGACGGTGATCTTGTTGACGAAGGTGGTCGGGGAGAGCGGGTCGGCGACCTCCGGGACGTAGTGGTCGTTGGCGCGGATCTTCGCCATCAGGTCGGCGGCCTCTGGATGAAGCGCCTGGTTCACTGCGCAGGTCTGATCGCCGTTCTGGATCTGCTGCCACGCGTAGGGCTGCCCGCTGTTGGGCCCGGCGGGTTGGGCCTCGTCCTGGCGCTCCTGCGCCCAGTCCACGGCAAAGCCGGTGTTCAGGATGCCGCCCGGATAGAGCGTCGTCTGCGTCTGGTCGATGACCGAGAGCGGCGCGACCGCGGCGAGGTCCGGCGGCTGGGTCTGCGCGGTGAAGAGCTGGCTGATGCCGCCGTAGGAGATGCCAAGCATCCCGACCTTGCCGTGGGCGACCCAGGGCTGGTGGGCGACCGTCTCGACGACGTCATAGCCGTCGAGGTTCTGCAGCGGCTCGAAGAAGTCGAATGCCCCGCCGGAGCAGCCGGTGCCGCGCATGTTGACGTCGACGACGGTGAACCCCATCAGGTTGGCGAGGGTGGCGATCCCGCTGACCGGGCCGTCCGGCTTCGCGTATCCGTAGCCGGAGTACTCGACCAGGGTCGGCTGTTTGATCGCCGGCGAGACCAGGTTCGCGAGCTGGCTGGTCAGCTCGGGCGGAAGGTCCAGGCCCTCGACGTTGGCGACGTCGGTCGGTGGGTGGACGGAGTAGGCGAGCTTGGTCCCGTCGCGCATGGTCATGTAGCCGTAGCCGTCCGAGGGGACCGACTGGTCGTAGATGTCGGTGTTGGGCGGCGCCGACTGGGTCGTCAACACGGTCAGAGGCCCCGACGTCTCGCCGGTGGTGTCGAGTCGGACTCGGTAGCCGTCGCCCGGCGTGACGTTCCGGAAGAGGATCCCGCCGAGATCGTTGGCGGCTCTCGTCGACACCACCTGATCGGAGGCGTCGAGCAGGGAGGTGGAGGCTCCGGCGGGCAGGTCGGTCGCATAGACCTGCTCGGCGCTCCCGTGCGCGTCGAAGGACGGGTCGGCCGCGGAGGCGCTGCTCGCGAACGCGAGCGAGGCGATTGCGGCCACGAACCAGCTCCCTCTCCCTACTTTTCGGTACATGGCCCGCCAACTCAAGCACACCCCGGCGGGCCATGTCGCAGTTCCCTAGCGGTGCTCCGGATTCGGGAAGTCGAACCGGCAGCCGGCGTCCCACTCCGTCCTCTGGTTGCCGTGCGCCGGGATTCCGCCCGCGGCCTTGAGGATCCGCGCGACGTGGAGCAGGTTCCAGGTCATGAAGGTGGTGTCACGGTTGGTGAAGTCGTTCATCGGCCCGCCCGAACCCTCGTCGAGATAGGACGGCCCGGGGCCCCGGCGACCTCGCGCCGGTCCGGCGGGCGTACGGTGCGGCCGGGGCGCGTGGCGGGTCCTCGCGCCCGCTCGCCTACCTGATCGACCGTGACGGGTATGAGCGGGGCGGGTTTCTCTATCCGTTCCCACCGAACTGGCTCCTTAGCGATCTCCAGATCGTCAGGTCAGGGAGCTGACCGGCGGCCCGCGCCCGATTAGCTGCCGCAAAGGCTGAGGGTCATAATCGGGAGATCCGCCCGCCGCTGGTGACATCCGTTGCGATCGCCCTCCTGACCGCGGCAACGGCCGTGGGATGCGGTGGAGGTGGGGACTCGGGATCCAGCTCCGCCAAGCTCGCGGGGATCAGCGCGGTGCCGTCGAAGCCCGCGCCGAACACCGTTCTCCGCGATTCGCTGGGCCATCGCGTGGACCTGAGCCAGTACCGGGGCAAGGCGGTCCTCGTCACATTCATCTATACGCACTGCCCCGACGTCTGCCCCCTGATCGTGGGAAATCTGCACACCGCGCAGACCGAACTGGGGTCGAAGGCATCGGACCTGCAGGTCGTCGCCGTGTCCGTCGACCCCAGGGGAGATACGCCGAGCACCGTCAGCGCCTTTCTCAAACAGCACCAGATGACGGGCCGGATGGAGTACCTGATCGGATCCAGGCCCCAGCTCGAGAAGACCTGGAGCGCCTGGAAGATCGGCGCAACGTCGGGATCGTCGCGGCGCAACCCCGACCTCGTCGAGCATTCCGCCCTCATCTACGGGATCGACGGCAGCGGCAAGATCAGGACGCTCTACCCCTCGAACTTCAAGCCCCAGCAGATCGTGCACGACGTGCCCATCCTGGCGTCGCAGTAGCGGGAGATGCGCCGAGTCCCTCGCTGGCTGAGAATCGTCTTTGTCGTGGCGGCGGCCGCGGTGGTTCTGGTCGTCGCCGAGCTGCTCAGCGGGACATCCGATTCGGGCACGGGAAGAAAGGCCCCGCGGCTGCCCACCAGCGTGCTCGTTCCCCCGGCGGTGCAGGTCGGCTCGCTGCACGGCAGGCCGGCGGCGATCAACTTCTGGGCAAGCTGGTGCGAGCCCTGTCGTCGCGAAGCACCGGATCTCGAGCGGCTCAGCCGGGAGCTGCACGGGAGCGCTTCGGTCGTCGGCGTGGATTGGACCGATGGCCTCGATTCGGCTCGGGCGTTCATCCGCGAGCACAACATGACGTACCCCAACCTTCGTGATCAGGACGGCGTGGTCGGGCAGCGCTACGGGCTGATCGGTCTCCCGTCCACCTTCATCCTCGACTCGCACGGCAGGATCAGCGAGGTCCTCCGGGGCCCGCAGACGGCTCAAAACGTCCGCCAGGCCCTGGAGGCCGCGGGCTGAACCGGCCGCCCCTCTCTCAGGAAACTTACACGGAGTACTTAGTTTGCTGCCAGGTTGATCGGGCACCCTTGCAGACCAACGCAAATTTGGCCAACAGCGAGAGGCCGGCGCAGGGGTCGCGTGCGTACGGAGCCCGTCTACTCGCGCTCCTAGCGCCCTGAGTCAGACCGCGACGTCGACGGCCATCGCGGCGAAGAGAACCGCGAGGTAGAGCAGCGAGAAGTGGAAGACGCGTACCGCGCGCGCGGCGCTGGGCCTCCGGCTGAGGCCCAGCGCCAGAACAACGAAGGTGGCGTCCAGCACGAGGGCGACCGCCAGGTAGCCGATGCCCTCGACGTGCCAGAGGAACGGCAGTACCGTCGCGACGGCCAGCACCAGTGAATACCCGAGGATCCGGTGAGAGGTCGCGGCATCGCCTGAAATGACCGGCAGCATCGGGATTCGCGCCGCCGCGTACTCCCGCTTGATCAGCATCGCCAGCGCCCAGAAGTGCGGGGGCGTCCACAGGAAGATGATCAGGAAGAGGAAGAGCGCGGGCAGCGTCAGGTTGCCCGTGGCCGCGGCCCAGCCGACCAGCGGGGGAACCGCACCGGCGGCCCCGCCGATGACGATGTTCTGAACCGTCGACCGCTTCAGCCAGCTGGTGTAGACGAGGACGTAAAAGAGGTTCCCGACCAGCGCGAGGACAGCGGCGAGAACGTTGGTGAGGCTCGCCAGCAGGACGAAGGAGAACGCGGACAGCACGAGTCCGAACTCGAGCGCGCGCGGGGGTGTAAGGCGGCCCGCGACGATCGGGCGGCTCGCAGTCCGCTCTCCCATCAGCCCGTCGATGTCGCGATCGAGGTAGTGGTTGAGCGCGCTGGCCCCCGCGCAGGCAAGCGCTCCGCCCGCGAGTACGACGGCCAGCTGCCAGAGATCCGGCACTCCCTGCGCACCGACGAACATCCCCGCGGCCGCCGTGATCAGCAGCAGGACCATGATGCGCGGTTTGGTCAGGGTCACGTAATCCCTCCAGGCACCCGGCGGCACGTGCTCTCCCCGGAACGACTCGGCGGCGGTCAGCCAGACGGCGGCCAGTGTCAGCGCTGCGAAGACGACGTGAAGGGCGGTAGCCCAGCCCGCGTGGCCTGAGAGGCTCACCACGATGCCGAGGGCGCTCTCCGCGCCCAGCAGGACGAGCGCGATGGATGAAATGACAAACAGGCGACGGTGAGCCCCCGCACCTGCCACCACGATGGCGACGAGAGGCGGCACGGCGAGAATTCCCAGTGCCCTGTGGGGTATCCCAAGGCCAACGGCTCCGCTCATCACGACGAGTGTGGTCACCGCAGCCGCGGCCACGGCATCCAGCCGCAGCCACGCTCCCGGCGCCGCGTTGCCGGCGGGCGCCACTCGCGCTCGAACCGCAACGAAGCTCTGCTCCCGACCCATCTCAGCCTCCTTGACTGATCTTGAGCCTTGGACGGATGACGCCGACGGAGGTAAGTATCTCCCGCGCTCAGCAGGTTGTCAATCGGCGCCCCGAGGACTCAACGAGGCGCCACCGGCGCCCGCCGCGATCGGCGCGATCGCGCTCGGCTCGGCCGGATTTCGCCCAAGGGCGGTTCGATGGACGTGAGTGGTGCGTCGGGGCCGCCAGGGGCATTGGACCGCCGCCGTCTCCGTCCTCCGTATCGGCTCCCGGGTCGACATCGAAGCGGCGGGCGCAAAGGACGAGACTCATGAAGAGCGCGCTTCCGACTACCGAAAGCAAGAAGATGGCCAACGCCCTCCAGGGCACCGCCGGAGAGGAAGGCCGCGAAGCTGTTCATCCCAATTGAGGGTACTCCTAGATCTCGTGAGTCCTCTGGCTGATCACCGCGCTGCACTTTGCAAGCGGGACCTGAGGGTGGCGATCGTGCTGACGGAGAGGTTGGCGAGAGTCATCGCTCGAGCGATGGCCTCGACGGCGTCAAGCTCTTTGGAGCTCAGCCGACTCGCTGCCTCTGCAGCCACATCGGGGCGGACAGGGCCCGGAGAAGCCTGATTCGCCGCCGCCGGGCGGTCGCATAGCGGACGGGAGCGCCCACTCAAACCGCTGGTTTCATGCATAGCGGCGTTTTGCGACGAGACCTCCGTGGCCGGGAGAAATGGCGTCTGCCCACCGCAGGGCATAGCTGAGGCTTTCCCGCGGATAGATTCTTCGAAGGAACGTGCTCCCACTCGCACCCCTAGCGGTGGCATACTCTCAGGCATGTTCATCTTCCTGCTGTCGATGCTTGGCAGCGCCGTCTTCGTCGGCCTCGTCCTCTGCGCGCGGCGCTTCGATTCGGAGGGCGGAACCGACGGCCCCGGAGAGGCCGGCGGCGAAGGCGGTCGTGGGCCCGGTCCGCACCCCCCGATCGAGCCGCTCACCCTCATCGACCCGCCACTCGGCGAGATCCGCGCAAGTCGGCCCAGGGAGCGCGTCCCTTCTTGACGTCGTCTTGATTTCTTCTTGACGTCGTCTTAATCGAGGTATAAGGTCCGCGCGCGCTGCCCTTTTCGCCGCCCGCGTGAGGGCAACGCGGAAGGAGAGAAATGGAATGAGCTCCGCCGCTGCGCGTTGGCTCGGGATCGTTGCCGGAGTCGTGATCGTGGCTCTCGCGATCGGGCTCTACGTCAACAAGCTCGTGCGCGCCCCGACCCCGGTCTCCGCGCAGCAGACCGGACCCGCCCAGGCCCAGCTGACCTTGGGCACCACTCCAGCGGTCGGGAAGCTCGGGGGAAATCCGAGCTGGGTCTCCTATCTCGTCCGCGAGGGGAATCACTGGAAGCACACCACGACCTTCGTCGTGCCTGCCCACTCACTGGTCAAGATCACGGTGCTCAACTTCGACGGGGCCAGCGGCCTCCGCAACCCGTTCCTCTCCCAGGTCCAGGGAACGGTCGGCGGGACCATGCAGCTCGACGGGAAGACCGTGAAGAACATCTCCCCTGACGACCCTTCCCACACCTTCACGGTGCCGCAGATGGGGATCTCCGTTCCGATCAAGGGGGTCGCCGATGACGCCCCGAACCAGTGCGAGGAAATGCCGTGCTCCCTGAGCCAGGCGCACGAGACCGTCACCTTCATGATCCGCACGGGCAAGCACGGGTGGATTCGGTGGCAATGCTTCGTGCCGTGCGCGGCCGGCTTCTACACCGGCTTCGGCGGACCGATGCAGACGATCGGCTACATGGACGGCTTCCTGCACGTGGTCTGAGCCCCGAGCGACGATGCCCGAGCCCCCCCACTTCAGACGAATCCTGATTCTGTGGGCCGCGCTCAGCATCATCGCGACGCCGATCGTCGTCCTGGTGTGGGCGCCGGATCTGCCGCCGGGTAACGGCTCCAACGCGGCCTCCGGACAGGTGACGGACAACACCGTCCTGCTCGGGGTCGTGACGCCGATCGCCGCGCTGATGGTCGTCTACTTCGCCTACGCGCTGATCGTCTTCCGCCGGCGGGACGAGGGGCCCGAGGAGGGGCTGGCGATCCGTGGGGACCGAGGAATCCAGACGACCTGGCTGGCGGCGACCTCGGTCATCGTGCTCTTCCTGGCGACCTACGGCACCATTCGGCTCTTCGACGAGGGCTCCGGAGGCGGGCAGGGCGCGGACCCGGTCTCCAAACCGTCGGGCGATGTGCTCCCGGTGCAGGTGATCGCCCAGCAGTGGGCGTTCACCTACCGCTGGCCGACGTTCGGGGGCGTGGAGACGCCGCACTTGGAGCTACCGGTCGACCGGAACGTCGCGCTGCACGTCACCTCGCTCGACGTGATCCACTCGTTCTGGGCCCACGACCTCGGGGTGAAGGCAGACGCCAATCCGGGCGTGGACAACGTCGCCTATGTCAAGCCGACCGATGTCCGCAGCTTCTCCATCCGCTGCGCCGAGCTCTGCGGGCTCTTTCATGGGCACATGTTCGATACGGGGCAGGTCGTGAGTGACGGTGACTTCCTCGCCTGGATCCACGCCGAGCAGGCAGCCTTCGGCCCGGCTACCGGCGCCCTTCCCAAGTTCAGGTCCCACTACAACCCCGCTCCCCATAGGAGGGCCGGATGAACACCGAACGGACCGCCCGTAATCCCCTGCGTGGCGTGATCGGTTTCAACGTGATCAGCGGGATCCTGCTCGGGATCGTCGGCTTCTACTTCGGCTGGTGGCTCGGCCACCAGATCCATTTCACCAACTACGAGTACACCGCCGACACCGGGCAGAACGACATAGCGCTGTTCCTGGCCTATCTGTTCTTCGTCGTCGGCTTCCTGGGGGGGCTCGGGTACCTCAGGTACCCCCTGGCGAGGATGATCGGGCGGGAGCCGTCATTCCACGAGAACCAGGGAGGCGGTATCCGCCGCTACTTCGGCCTCTGCACCGACCACAAGGTGATCGGGATGCAGTACCTGGTCGGGATCGGCCTTTTCTTCTTCATCGGCGGAGTGAACGCGATGCTGATCCGGGCCGAGCTTCTCCGCCCCTCGCCCCAGCTCTTCGGCGCCGGCAACTACCTGACTCTCGTGGGCCTGCACGGCACGATGATGATGGGGATCATGACCTCGGGCGTTCTCGGCCCGTTCGCCAACTACTTCGTCCCCCTGATGATCGGCGCGAAGAGGATGGCCTTCCCGCGGATCGAGTCGCTCACCTTCTGGCTGCTGATGGCGGCCGGGGCGATCCTCACCAGCGCGGTCTTCTTCGGCGGCTTCCCCACCGGCTGGACCGGCTACGGGCCACTCAACGACCAGGCGAACCTGGGAATGGACTCCTACATCATCTTCTTCATCCTCGTCGGGGTCTCGATGACGCTCCTCGGGCTCAACCTGATCGCAACGATCGTGACGATGCGGGCACCCGGGTTGACCTGGGGGCGGCTGCCCATGTTCTGCTGGGGAGCTATCTCAACGTCCGGCCTGATGGTGCTCGCAGCGCCGGTGCTGGCGGCCGTCCTCCTGATGGTGGGCCTCGACCGGACCGCGCAGACCTCGTTCTTCCAGGCACCCTCGGGAGGCAGCCCCTACCTGTTCGAGAACCTGTTCTGGTTCTTCGGCCATCCGGAGGTCTACGTCTTAGCCCTGCCCGGGTTCGGGATCATCCTCGAGCTGATCCCCGTGTTCGCGCGCAAGCCGCTCTGGGGCTATCGCCTGGCGGTAGCGGGCATGCTCGGAGTGGCGCTGCTGAGCTTCTTCGTCTGGCAGCACCACCTGTTCGTCAGCGGCATCAACGGGGCGCTGCGGCCGTTCTACATGCTGTCCACCGAGGTGATCTCGGTGCCCACCGGGTTCATCTTCCTCTGCGGCATGGCGACACTCTGGCGGGCGAGCATCCGCTACACGGTCCCGATGCTCTTCTGCCTCGCCTGGTTCTTCAACTTCTTCATCGGCGGAATCTCGGGGGTGTTCCTGTCGGACACCCCGAGCGACGTCAGCACCCACGGCAGCTTCTTCGTCATGGCCCATTTCCACTACACGATCATGGGCGGTCTGATCTTCGCCTTCTTCGCCGCGATTTACTACTGGGTGCCGAAGATGACCGGGTTCCGGTTCAACGAGGCCCTTTCGAAGATCCACTTCTGGTCGATGTTCATCGCGTTCAACTCCACCTTTGGCCCGCTCTTCGCCGCCGGGCTGATGGGGATGCCGCGGCGAGTGGTCACCTACGGGTCGGGCCTCCAGCCGATCAACATCTGGGTGTCGGTGTCCGCCTTCGTCCTCGGGTTGTCGATGCTGGTCTTCCTGGCCAACGTCCTCTACTCGCAGGTGATCGCCCGCAAGCCGGCGGAGGCGAATCCGTGGGGCTCCAAGTCGCTCGAGTGGCAGGTGCCGACCCCGGTGCCGGTGCACAACTTCGACGAGGTTCCGGTGATCGACTCGGAGCCCTATGACTACGGAACCCCACCCCCGCCGCCCAGACCCGCGAAGGAACCGGCGGCGGCACCCGGATAGCGATGGTCAAGCTCCCAGGAAGAGGACGGCAGAGCAGCCCGGCGGACGGGCCGCTCGACGAGCCCCCGGAGGTCCACGAGCGGAACCTCTGGCTCGGCGCCCGCGTGATCGCCGGAACGACGATCATGTTCTTCGCGGCGTTCGTGTTCGCATACTTCTACCTGCGCTCGCTCAACAACAGCCACGAGTGGCGCCCGGGCGGTGTCGACCCGCCGCAGAGATACGGGCTCGCAGTCGTCCTCCTCTTCGTCGCCAGCGCCAGCCTCGTGGCCTACGCGTCCTGGGCGGCGCGTGAGAGGCGCGGCTGGCTGGCGGCGGCGGGGACGGCGCTCGCGCTCGGGCTCGCCGGATGTGTGGTACAGGTGTTCGAGTACGCGAATCTCCACTTCAGCCCGACCGACGGCGGCTACGCGAGCGTGTTCATCGGCTGGACCACCCTCTTCGTCGTCTTCGTGATCCTCACCCTGTACTGGGTCGAGATCCTCTTCGCCGAGGGGTTGCGCAATCGAGGCGCGGAGCAGGCCACGGTGCCGGCCGGGCTGGGTGACGCGGCCTTCTACTGGAGCCTGTTGGCGGGGATCGGGGTGCTCAGCTGGGCGATCCTCTACCTCTTCTGAGCCTTGCCCACGGCGACGCTGCCCTTCAGCTGGACCACCGACCCGGCGCTCCTCTGGGTGATCCTCGCCGCATGGCTCTACTGGCTGGGCGGCCATGGGGTGCGGCCGCAGCCGTCCGCCGTCCGCCGCTGGCGAACGGCCGCCTTCATCGCCGGGCTCGCGACCATCGTCGTGGCCCTCGCATCCCCGATCGACGACTGGGCCGAGAGGCTCCAGTGGGCGCACATGCTGCAGCATGTGCTCCTGCTGGTCGTTGCCCCCCCGCTGCTGGCGTTGGCCCGGCCATGGAACAGGATGTGGCGGGGGCTCCCGCTCGGCTTTCGCCGGGGGGTCGCGCACGAGGTCACCCAGGGCCGCTGGTCGGACGGCCTGGGCCGGACCGCGCGGTTCATCGGCGATCCGGTCCCCTCCTGGCTGTTGTTCTCGGTCACGCTCGTCGTCTGGCACCTCCCGTTCGCATACGACGCGACCCTGCGATCTTCGCTGGTTCACGCCGCGGAGCACGCGCTCTTCTTCGGTACGGGCCTGCTCTTCTGGACGCGCGTGATCGACTCGCCGCCCTGGCGCTCGCCGCTCCCCGAGGGCGTCCGAGCCCTCTACGTTGCGTCGGCGATGGTCGTCAGCTGGCTGCTCGCAATCGTCCTCGCCTTCGCCAACTCGCCCCTGTACGCCCCATACGCGGCGGAGGCGACCCGACCCGGCGGCATCAGCGCGCTCACGGACCAGCAGCTCGCCGCCGGGGTGATGTGGGTGCCCGGCTCGATCCCGTTCGCGATTGCAATCATCTTCATCGTCTACCGTTGGCTGGAGCCCGAGCGTGCGCGCGCCCCGGCTCCCCGCGCCCGCGCGCTCGCCGGAAACCCGTGACCTAGGAGGGAACTGGATGCCGCTCCCGTCGAACATCATCGCCATCACGGTCGCCGGACAGGGCGTCCTCACCTGGGCGATCCCGCTATTCGTCTTCCTCGCGGTTCTGTTCTGGTACATGGTCCAGCTGATCCGCAGCTTCCCGGAGTGACGCACGGCCATCGATCCGCATTGGATCGATGAGACCGCGACGGATAGGGCTCCGCACAGCCGCGCTGATCATCGTCTCCGCCCTGACCGTCGGGATCGTCGCGGGGGTCGTGATCCTTCTTCTGCAATCCGGTGGTGACTCGGATTCGCCCGACAGCGCTGCGGGCCTGCACGGTCAGGCGACCTGGAATCCCGGGGAGAGGCCCGCGCCCGATTTTCGGCTGCCGGACCAGGGCGGTCGACCGGTCTCGCTGGCATCACTGCAGGGCCGCAGCGTGGTGCTTGTCTTCTTCAGCTCGCAGTGCCGCCTGGCCTGCGCCAGGGAGGCGCGGACCCTCCGCATCGCGTTCGCGCTGCTGCCGCCGTCTGCCCGGCCCGCGCTGGTCATCGTCAGCGTCGATCCGGCTCACGACACGCCCGAATCGACGCGGGCCGCCGTCGCGCGCTGGGGCCTCGCCTCCGCAACCGACTGGCATTGGCTGCTCGGCTCGAGGGAGCAGCTGGCCTCCGTGTGGGCGGCGTACAGGGTCGGCGCCGGGCGGACCGAGAGGGCCGCTGCCGGCACGACCCCCGTGTACCTGATCGACCGGAACGGCTTCGAGCGCGCCGGCCTCCTCTATCCGTTCCCGCCCGGCTGGCCGGCGGGCGACCTTCGCCTTCTCGCGGAGGAGAGGTGACGGGCGCGATGGCTCCGGGCATTGAGTTTCGCGCGCACACTTGTCGCACCTCGTTTCGGACGCCTCTGTCTTGAGCGTCGCGTCGCGACTCGCTGCTACGGGCGCTGCACCTGGGACCAGTTCTTAGCGAATCGTCATCGGACCATTAGAGGTCTCACACCTTCGATCGGCAGGGTGTCAAAAGCGCGGCACCGGGAAGAACGTGCCGAAGCGAAATACAAGAAGACCGAAAGGAGGCGGACAAAGTGTCGATTGCAACAGCCGTGATCCTGAACGTGGCGGCGATCGTCGGCCTGCTCGTGTTGCTGGCAGCGACCATGCGGCTCCCATACCACCTGCCGATGGCCCCCCGATCGGGCGCTGTCGCGCCAGAAGGCAAGCGCCGCCGCCGGAAGACGGCCCCGGCAAGCCGGCCCTCGAGGCGGCGAGGTCGCCCGCCCGAGCCGGTCTACGAGCGATAGCCCCAGATGCGATCAGGCGGCGGCACGGTCAAACGACGATGACCGTGTCGACCGCCATCGCGGAGAACAGGACCGCCAGATAGAGCAGGAAGGGCAGTAGCGATGTCGCCAAGACCAGCGAGTACGCCACTTTCTGGCGGGAGGTCTCGCGATTGCCGCGCACGACGGGCATCATCGGAATCCGCGCGGCCACGTACGCGCGCTTGATCAGCAGCGCGAGGGCCCGGAAGTGCGGCGGCGTCCAGAACAAGATGATCAGGAACAGGAAGATCGCGGGCAAAGTCAGGTTGCCGGTCGCGGCGGCCCAGCCGACCAGCGGCGGCACCGCACCCGCGGTGCCGCCGATGACGATGTTCTGGACGGTCCAGCGCTTGAGCCAGTGCGTGTAGACGAGCACGTAGAACAAGCCCCCCGGCAGGGCCAAGCATGCCGTCAGAACGTTGACCAGGCTGGCCAGCAGGACGAAGGAGAGGGCCGAGAGAACGAGCCCGAACTCGATCGCCCGCGGAGGGACCAGGCGTCCCGCCACGATCGGCCTGTCCGACGTCCGGTCTCCCATCATGGCGTCGATGTCGCGGTCGAGGTAGTGGTTCAGGGCGCTCGCCCCCGCGCACGCGAGCGCCCCGCCGGCCAGCACGACCGCCAGCTCGGGCAGGTCCGGGAGCCCGCCGGCGCCGACGAACATTCCGGCTGCCGCCGTGATCAGCAGGAGAAGCATGATCCGTGGTTGGTCAGGGCTACGTAATCCCGCCATGCGCCTGCCGGAAGGTGCTCTCCTCGTAACGATTCGGCGGCGGTCAGCAGCGCGGCCGCCAAAGCCAGGCCCGCGAGCACGACGTGCAGCACGACGGCCCATTCGGGCCGACCCGTGAACGCGACGACTCCGCCGAAGCCGCTTTCGACGGCGAAGAGGGCCAGCGCCGCGACCAAGACGACCAGCATTCGCCGGTGTGCGGCCGCCGCGGCGATCACCACGGCAGCGAGCAGCGGCACAGCCAGAATTGCGAGCACCCGGTGCGTGAGGCCCAGGTGCAGAGCGCCGCTGGTGACGACAAGGCCTGTGGCACCAGCAGCCGCCAACGCGGCCAGCCGCAGCCAGGCCCGGGCGCAACCTCACCCCGTCCCCCTCGTTGATAACCACGTCGGGGGTCGCCGATCAACGAAAGCGCACGGACCATGCGCCAGCCTCCTCGGCCGACCAACCAGACCATCGAACTATCTCTCTGCGACCAAGTGTCATCCCTTGGCCGCCGGCTGTCCAATTCCACGGCTGCATGGCTTTCGATCGAAACCCGAGTCGAGCCACCACGCAAACGCCTCCCTTCGCGCGTGAGAGCGGGAGCGGAAGCTGGGCCGAGGCGCGGTGGCTAGCCTTCGGTTCGTGATTTCTACAAACCAATTCAGTAACGGATCAACCTGCGCATCGGAGGCTCCGGCGCCGCCCGACCGACAGAAGCGCTAGCCGTAGCTTCTGTTTCTCGTGCGAAGCGGGCGCGGACGGCTTCCGGCCAAGGAATGGTCAGTGGTAGGAACGTCCCTCATCCAGAGCGGGCCGCATCAATAGCGGGCGAAGCGGTCTGTGTCGTCCTCGAAACGGTCCACGAGCTCTCTCGACAGGGTGGGTCGCGTCTGGGTGATCGCGGCAAGGAAGTCATCGGTGGTGGCACGATTGCTGCCCTCGCCGAAGGCCTCACGCTCGAAAGCGGCCTGGGCCGCCTTGCGGGCAGCGAACTCGATGTCCGCGGGTGTGAAGAAGTCGGTTGCATTCACCAGTGCGGACAGATCGATTTGACTGTCGGTTATCTCCTCGCAATACCGCCCCCAGATGGCCTGCCGCGCGGCAGGGTCCGGCGGGCCGACCGGGAGCACGTAGTCGAAGCGCCCTGGCCGCAGAAAAGCCGGGTCGAGTCGGCCGACCCAGTTCGTGGCGCAGACCAGCAGGTGCTCGGGAGCCTCGCGGAGCCTCGGTATCTGCTTCAGGAACTCGTTGGTCACGCTCGGGCTGACCCGGCGCTCCGCGTGACGGTCCGACGCCAGGTCCTCGACCTCATCGACGAACACGACTGCCGCACTGAGCTCGAGGATGCGGTCGAAGGCCGCGGCGAGCAGTGTCGCGGTGCGGTCGGCTCCTTCCTCGGCCACCTCACTGGGCTGAATCTCCACGAAGGGCCAGCCGAGCCGCGAGGCGATGCCCTTCGCGAACGTCGTCTTGCCGGTCCCAGGCGGACCGAAGAGGACTATGGCGCGCGGTGGGGCGACCGAGTGCCGGGAGGCGAGCGCCGGCTCCTCGAGCGGCAGAATCACCCGGCGCTCGATGATTTGTTTGGCCTCCTCGAGGCCCTTCAGCTCGCTCCAGAGACCCGGGTTGATCTTCCGGCCCCAGACCGCCGCGAGGTCGGTTGGGACCGATGTGGTCGCGGTGACCTGGCGCGACAGATAGCCGACGTCGCCGGGCCGGTAGTCCCAGCGCTCGAGGTGCTTGTGGCCTCGTTCGTTGTCGGTCACCAGAGCGCCCAGGCGTCGCGCTCCCCGCCCTGCAAGCAGCTGCTCGATCCGTGCGAGCAGGCCGTCGGCGATCGCTGTCTCCTCGGAGAGCCCGGGCAGCAGGATGAGGCGGTGCACCCAGCCAATTGCTGCAGAGGAGGTCCCAATCACGCTGCCCACGATCTCGCCTTCGATTTCCGCAACGACGGTTGCGGACGGGCTCGAGCTCATCAGATCGACCGCCTGGTCGAGGGTCAGCCAACCGGCCTCCCCGGACTCGTCGGCGCGACCCCACAGATCCAAGACTCGACCGAGGTCGCCCGGCTCGTACTCCCTGATCGTCGCTTTCGTCACACGTAGATGGTTGCGCAGACTGATCGATCAGCGTGCGCTGGCTGGCGCCACTCGGCATTTCCAAGCGTGGCTCGAAACGATCGATCCCGTAGTTCTCCACGAGACGCCGACGATGCGGGACAGCGGGGTCCCCTTGGACCGCGACCTCGTCCTGCGTTGGACGGTTCGTGGCGGGCAGGTCGCCTTCTTACGGGTCTTCAGGAGCAAGCCCGAGGCGCTCGAGGCCCCCGGGCTTCGGACTAGTCAGCACCGCCGCCATTTACGAAATCAGACTCCGTAGGTACGGCTGGCCTTCGTCAGCCAGGCGTTCAGCAGGCGGGATACTGCAGGCGGAGTTGCGCGGAAAAACCAGCGGCGCGGAGGTGTCTGGAGCTACTGGGTTGTATTCACGTTCCGCGATGGGAAAGCAATCCGATCCGGATGGTTCGCGGAGAAATCCGAGGCCCTCAAAGCCGCCGGGCTGCGCGGGTCAACTCGCGCATCGCAGGCTCCGAGCCGATCCGGGTCGGATGCTCCTCCACCGTGCGGGGAGCGTTAGTAGCAGGCTCGCGCGATACTGAACGGCAGGATGTCCGGCCGAGGCGAGATCGGGATCTTCAACCGCTCCCACTTGAGGAGGTGCTGGTGGTTCGCGTCCATCCCGAGAACCTCGACCGCCAGAAGCTTCCGAAGGCGGCGAAGAAGGGCGACGTCTGGAAGCGGCGCTACCGCGAGATCAACAACTGGGAGCGTCACCTCACCGACAACGGCTTTCGCATCGTCAAGCTCTTCCTCAATCTCTCGAAGGAGGAGCAGCGCACGCGTCTCCTGCGCCGGATCGATCTCCCGGACCTCCGCGGCGGACATCGCCGAACGGGAGCTATGGGATGACTACCAGGAGGCCTTCTCCCAGATGCTCTCCCACACCAGCACCGAGTGGGCGCCGTGGTACGTGATTCCGGCGGATCGCAAGTGGTTTGGCCGGATCAGCTCCGCGGCGGTGCTCGCACATACCCTCATGGACATCGACCCTCACTATCGGTCGGTGGACAAGGCACGGCGACAGGAACTGCTCGAGTTCAAGAAGCGTCTCGAGACACAGGCGCCGAAGGGCGCCGCGCTGGATCCGTTCGAGGCAGAGCGCAGCTGAAGTCGCGGCGAGGTTGAAGGCTGGCTAGCCTTCTTGCCCTTGATCAGCACGAATCAGTTCTAACGGAGCAACTTGCATATCGCAGACGCTGCCTCTCCTCGACCGACAGAAGTGCTAGCCGGAGCTTCTGCTTCTCGCGCAAGGGAGGCGTACACCGAACGAACCCGGGGATGCCTACTAGGCATTCTTTCGACGAGCCGCACGCGAGACGAGACCGACCGTCACCCCTTCAGCGCACGCAGGGCATTCAGGATCACGGCCACGTCGATCCCCTCCTGAAGCAGCGCTCCCGCCACCGGCGAAATGTCGCCGAGGGCGGCAAATCCCATCGCGATGAAACTCAGGCCGAGCCCGACGACCACGCTCTGGCGCGCGATCGTCATGGAGCGTCGACCGATCCGGATCGCATCCGCGACGCGATCCACCTTGTCAACGGCGATGACCGCATCCGCGGTCTCCGAGGACACGGTCGCGCCGACGCCGCCCATCGCGATGCCGACGTCGGCCAGTGCGAGGGCTGGCGCATCGTTGACCCCGTCACCGACCATGACGACAGTGCCCCCGTCGGAGCGCTCGCGTGCTCGGCGAACGATCTCGGTCTTCTCGTCGGGCGAGCACTCGGTGAAGACATGATCGACGCCCACTGCCTCCCCGACCGCCTCCCCGACCGCCCGCTGGTCGCCGGTGACAAGCACGACATCCTTCACGCCTGCGCCTCGGAGCTCTTTCGTCAGATCGCCTGCGTCATCACGCAGGTGATCTGCCATCAACACCGCGCCCGCAAGTCCGCCGTCCACGCCAACGAGAACTCTGGCCCAACCGGGCTCGGCCGAGTCGTCCAAGAGCCGCTCAGCCGTGTCCGTTCCGGAGTAGCCGCGCTGGCGCAGCCATGCGTCGCTGCCCACAGCCACCCGATGCCCGCCGACTTCCCCTTCGATCCCTTGGCCAGGTTCCTCGACCACCTCCTCGGGAAACTCGAGTTCGAGGCCACGACCTTCGGCCCCGTGAACGAGTGCCTCGGCCAAGACGTGGGCTGAGAGCTGGTCCACCGAAGCGGCCAGCCGCAGCAACTCCTCCGGCGCCAGTCCATCGGTGCTCTTCACCTGCTCGATCTCGGGTCTCCCGTGGGTGAGCGTCCCGGTCTTGTCGAGTAGCACCGTCCTTGCCTCGCCGAGCTTCTCAATCGTGCCCCCGCCCTTTGCGATCACGCCCTCGCGGGCGGCTCGCGAGACGCCCGAGATCAAGGCCACCGGTGCGGCGAGAATCAGCGGGCAAGGGGTGGCGACGACAAGCACCGCCAGCGCGCGAACTGGATCGCTGCTGAACGCCCATGCCGCACCAGCGATGACGAGCGTTACCGGCAGGAGGATCGCGGCGTACCGATCGGCCATTCGGACAAACGGAGCTCTTTGCTGCTCCGCGTCCTTCACCAGCGCGACGATGCCCGCGTAGGCGCTCTCGGACGAGGTTCTCGTCGCGCGCAGGTCAAAGACCTCGCCCGCATTGAGCGTGCCGCTTAAGACGGTCGAGCCGCGGTCGTGCGTGACCGGCAGTGGCTCCCCCGTCAGCGTCGACTCGTCGATCACGGCCCGCTCGTTCTGTACCGCTCCATCGACCGGGACGACCTCGCCGGCGCGAACCACGATCCGGTCTCCGACCGCGATCTCCTCGACCGGAACTTCCTCGATCCTTTCGTCCTGGCGGCGGTGGGCGATCCGCGGTGCGCGCTCGAGCAGTGCGGTTAGCTCGCGGCGGGCGCGCCGGCCGGCGGCGGCCTCGAGTGCATTCCCGCCGCTCAGCATCAAGGCGATCACCGCGCCGGCCAGGTACTCGCCGAGTGCCAGCGCACCGACCATGGCCACCAGCGCGATCGCGTCGACGCCGACGTCTCCGTGCATCAGGGTCCGCAGCACCGACCAGGTCAGCGGGATCAGCGTCAAGACAATCGCCGCGGCCCAAATCAGATCGCCCGACTCACCTGGCTCGAAGATGTGGACGATGCCGCCTAGCGCGAGGGCGAAGAGGATTAGGCCGACGAGAACGTACGGCTCCGATACCCCGACGGCGGTAGCGGCAGAGCGAAAGGTGCCGAACCTCCGCCGCGAGTCTGGCTGCGGTGTTCCGGGAGTCAAGGCACCCCGAACTGTAGGAGCGCTCGCTCTGTCAACTCGGGGCTGACCGGTGCTAGGACGCTGAGGTGCGAAGCGGAGCCCCCCTTTTCGTGCGGAGCAACTCGTTCAGACGCTAAGGCTCGCGCCTCCCTTCGCGTGAAACCAGGAGCGGAAGCTGGGCCGGGGGCGGGGTGGCTAGCCTTCGGTTCGTGATCTCGACCAACCAGTTCAGTAACTAATCAACCTGCACATCGCAGGTTCCGGGTCTTCATGACCGACAGAAGCGTTAGCCGCAGCTTCTGCTTCTCGCGCAAGGGATGCGTGAGCCGATCCGGGTGGACGCTCCTCCACCACATGGGAAGCGGTAGCCGGAGGCTCGCGCGATACTGAACGGCAGGATGTCGCGCGAGAACGTTGATCTGACCTTGCTCATGTATGACGCCTTTAACCGCCGGGAGCTCGATGCGATGCTCGAGCTCATGGACGACGAGGTCGAGATCGAGCCGCGCATCGTCACACTCGAGGGCGCCTACCGGGGCCAGGAGGGTGTGCGCCGCTGGTGGAGTGATCTCCTCGATTTCCTTCCGGACTACACCGCCGAGATCGAGGAACTGCATGACCTCGGGGACATGACACTCGCGCAGGTCCGCGGCATCGCTCATGGCGTCGCCAGCACCGCGCCTATCGACGAGACCTGGTGGCAGTCGATCAGGTGGCAGGACGGGCTCTGCATCTGGTGGCGCAACTTTGCGTCAGAAGCCGAGGCCCTTGAAACCACTCGATTGGAGACAGGATGACTTCAGCATCGAAGGAGAAAATCCAGGTAGGTGCCCTCAGCGTGCGCTTCCTGGTTGAGGGCGCCGACTCGAACGGAAGCGCGAGCGTCTTCGAGTGCTTCGTTCCAGCCGAGAGCAAGATGCCCGCGCCGCACAGTCACGACGCCTTCGAGGAGTCGATCTACGGGCTCGAAGGCATCACGACTTGGACCGTTGACGGTCGGACGCTCGACGTTCGCCCTGGCGAAGCCCTCTGCGTACCTCGCGGAGCAGTCCATGGCTTCGACAACCACGGGACCGAAGACGCCAAGTTCCTCGCGATATCCACCCCCGGCGTCATGACGCCGGACTACTTCCATGAGATTCACGAGGTGCTGGCGTCGACTTCTGGGGGCCCGCCGGACCTAGCGAAGGTGGCGGAGGTCATGCGCCGGCACGGCCTGACGCCGGCGCCACCCGCCAGCTGACGCGCCTTCTACATCCGACAAGCAGTGCTGCCGGTCCGGACTAGGAGGAGAAGTCTCCGCGGCCTCGCCGCTCGCGGTCGCAAGCGCGTGAAAGGGGTATCCGAGCAGCGGTCCGTCTAGCCTTCGAGTTCGTGATCAGTACGAATCGGTTCAGTACCAGAACAACATGCACACGGCCGTCTAGTAGCGGATGAAGCCCGTCCAGTGCCCCCCTAGCCGCTCGGGGTCGTTGCTTGTTCTGTGGAGGTCGAGCACGTCGAACCTGCCCCCGGCGCCCTTGAAGGTGCCGCTGCCGCTGGTGATCACGCCGGTTATGGGATTCAGGATGTTGCCGTCAGAGTCGAGCGAGTAGTTATAGACGCCCCTGAACTTGCCGGTGGGCCGGCCCCTGAACTTCTTGCTCGCGTACACGGCAGCCTTGAAGCTGACCTGCTCCGTGCCGCTGAAGTCCATGCGGGGGACCTGGTTTGGGGCGTTGAACGTGAAGAAACGATCCTCTTCCAGGTGCGCCTTGTAGCTCCCGAAGGGACGGCCCGCGAGCTTGGCTTCATCGGAGAACTGCACATCGCTTAGTCCCTCGCCCTCGCTGATGACGTCTATTTGCCCCGTCTTGTAATCGACGTCGAGGGCGTGGCGCTTCTTCTTGCTCTTTGCCGCTTTGGCGCGCTCGGTCGACAGGTCGGAGCTTCCCCGTGCGATGCCCATGCCGCCCACCGCCAAGGCAACCACGGCAGCAGCGATCGTCGCAACGTTTCGCCTCATGTGTCCTCTCCCTCGGTGGTGACGCGACGGCGATGCTAGCTGCTGGAATTGGTGCCGGTATCCGCAAAATCCCGCACATTCACAGGCCGAGGTGCGCCCCAGCCCGGAAGAATGGAGGAGATGGCTTGCTTCGCCCTCCTCGACGCCCCGCTCGATTGCTCGGGGGCGAGCCGTGGGGAAGAGCGGGGGCCCGGGGCACTTCGCTCGGCCGGACTTCTCCGGAGCCTGGGCGCCCGCGATGCCGGAGAGGCCGACGCCCGCATCCGCGACACACGACGGGACCCGCATACCGGGGTGGTCGGTGCGACCGATGTGCGCCGGGCCACGATCGCGATCGCCTCCGATTTGCGCGAGCTTCTGGACGCCGACGAACGTCCCTTCGTCCTTGGCGGGGACTGCACGCTGCTGCTCGGCGTCTTCCGCGCCCTGCCCCGCGCCAGTGGCCTTTGGTTCGTCGACGGGCACGCGGACTTCTTCGATGGCGAGAGCTCGCCGACCGGCGAGGCGGCCGACATGGATCTCGCGATCCTCACGGGTCACGGGCCGCCCGGGCTGCTTGAAGATCAGGGAGCGCTGGTCGATCCGGCCGCCGTCGTGCTGCTGGGACATCGGCCCGCCGAGCTTCACCCGGACGTCGCCCGCGAGAACGCCCGCCTCGACCCCGCGATCCACACCTTCACCTCTGCGGAGATACGTGAGCGCGGTCCCGCGCGGGTGGCGAGCGATGCCGCCGGCCGGCTCGCGGAGCGTCCGGCATGGCTGCATCTCGACCTCGACGTCCTTGATGAGCGGGCGCTGCCGGCCGTCAGCTACCCGCAGGCGCTTGGGCTGGACTGGGACGAGCTGGTCGCCCTCGTGGGACCACTCGCAGCCGCTCCTAACCTCCTCGGAATCTCGGTCGCCGACTTCAATCCGGACCTTGACCCCGAGGGCGCGCATGCCACTCGGGTAGTCGATGCGCTCGAACAGGTCCTCGGCTACGAGAGCAAGTCAGAGGTGTCGTAGCCTCTCTGCCCTTGATCAGCACCAACCAGTTCAAGAACGGCACCCACATCGAGGTGGACGGGACGATCTTCCGGATCGTCGAGTTCCAGCACGTCAAGCCGGGGAAGGGCGGCGCGTTCGTGCGATCGAAGCTGAAGCGCGTCGATGACGGCGCCGTGATCGACAGGACCTTCAAGGCCGGCGAGAAGTTCCGCCCGGTGCGCACCGAGACCCGGAAGATGCAGTTCCTCTACGACTCGGGCGACGCGGCCGTCTTCATGGACAACCAGAGCTACGACCAGGTCGAGATCCCGAAGTCGGTCGTCGGCGACGCCCTGAGGTGGGTCCCGCCGAACTCCGACGTCGACCTGCTCTTCGTCGACGAGCGCCCTGCCGGCGCGCAGCCTCCGAGCGCCGTGGATCTGGCGATCACCCAGACCGACCCCGGCCTGAAGGGCGACACCGCATCGGGTGGCGGCACCAAGCCCGCCACGCTGGAGACCGGCGTCACCGTCCAGGTTCCCCTCTTCATCGAGGAGGGCGAGCGGGTGCGAGTCGACACGCGCAGCGGCGAGTACGTCTCCCGTGCGTAGGTCGGACCAGCGCCGCGACGCTGTCTTCGCTCTCTACCAGCACGAGGTCACGGGGCGGCCGCTCGCCGAGCTGCTCGAGGGCGCGAAGCCCTTCTCGGTCGAGCTCGCCAGCGCGGTCGAGGAGCACAGGCCCGAGCTCGACGAGCTGATCACCAAGCATTCGAGGGGCTGGGCGCTGGAGCGGATCGCTCCGCTGGAGCGGAGCATCATGCGGACGGCGCTCTACGAGGCGCTCCACGAGGAGGACGTCCCCGCCGAGGTCGCGATCGACGAGGCCGTGGAGCTCGCCAAGGAGTACTGCGGCACCGACGCGCCTGGGTTCGTCAACGGGATCCTCGGCGCCGCACTGGCGGAGCGAGGCACCGCGGGCTGATGGCCGCCACGCTGGAGGGCGTTGAGGGACTCCTCCTCGACCTCAGCGGGGTGATCTACGTGCAGGACGAGGCCGTACCGGGCGCGGCCGAGGCGCTGGAGCGCCTGCGGGAGGATGGGATCTCGATCCGCCTGGTCACCAACACGACGATGCGCCCGCGTCGCTCGATCCTGGAGCGGTTGGGGCGGCTCGGGATCGAGGCCGACCCCGCCGAGCTGATCACCCCGGCGACGCTGGCGAGGCGCCGCTGCGGGGAGGCCGGTTACGAGTCCGTCTCGTTGGTCGTTCGGGACGAGCTCCTCGAGGACCTGGAGGGACTCGATGAGAGCGGCGACTCGGTCGAGGCGGTGATAGTCGGCGATCTGGGCGAGGCCTGGGACTACGAGATCCTCAACGGCGCCTTCCGGCGATTGATGGAGGGCGCCGAGCTGATCGCGCTCCAGAAGAACCGCTACTGGGAGACGTCGGACGGACTCTCACTCGATGCGGGCCCATTCGTCGCCTCACTGGAGTACGCCACCGGTCGCGAGGCCGAGGTGATGGGGAAGCCCTCGCCCGCGTTCTTCGAGCTGGCGCTCGGCGAGCTGGATGTCTCCGCCGACCGCGCCGCGATGGTCGGCGACGACGTCGAGGCGGACGTCGGCGGCGGGATGGAGGCGGGGCTCGCGGGGGTCCTGGTCAAGACGGGGAAGTACCGCGAGGACCTGGTGCGGGACTCGGGGATCGAGCCCACGGCGACTGTCAACTCGATCGCCGACGTGCCCGCGCTGCTTGGCCGGTAGCTAGCATCGCCCGCGATGGAAGGCGAATCGACCGGCGGCAGCGCCGAGGAGCTCGAGCGCATCACCGCTCGCCTGGAGCAGCTCGCGACGCAGCTCGAGGGCGACGTCGACGACGAGCACGCCGCTGCGCTCGTCCGCGAGGCCTCCGAGCTCGCCTCCCAGGCGGGCCGGGCGGTCGAGGGCGCGCTGCGCGGCCCCGCCGGCTCACCCGGGGACTGAGCCCTGATGAGCGAGTACCCCGACGACCTTCGGGAGCTGGTCGATCGCTACCTGACCCGTCTCAGCTTCTCGGAGACTCCCGCGACCGCGGGACTCGCCGAGGCAATGCGCTACTCGCTCCTTGCCGGCGGGAAGCGGATCCGGCCGGTGCTCGCGCTGGCGACGGCGCGGTCCATCGGCCTCGATCCGGAACGCGTCCTGCCCGCGGCAGCGGCGATCGAGCTGATCCACACCTACTCGCTGATCCACGACGACCTGCCGGCAATGGACGACGACGAGCTGCGTCGCGGCATGCCGACCTCGCACGTCAAGTACGGGGAGAACGTCGCCATCCTGGCCGGCGACGGGCTCTTCGCCGAGGCGATGCGCCTGTTCACCGGCAAGCAGCAGGGGGAGCCCACAGCCGTTCTCGGCGCCCTGGGCGAGCTCGTCTCCGCGACGGGCGTCGGGGGGATGGTGGGGGGCCAGTTCGTCGACGTCACCGAGTTCGACGAGGGCGGGCCGGGGGCCGGGGGAGAGGTCGATCAAGACCTTCTGCGCGAGATGCATTCGCTGAAGACCGGGCGGCTGATCGCTTCGAGCGTGGGCGTCGTATTGGCCTTGGGTGAGGTGCCCGAAGGTGAGACAATCCCGTACCGACGTTTCGCCGATGAGCTCGGCGTCCTGTTCCAGATCGTGGACGACATCCTCGACGTGACCGGATCGGACGAGGAGCTCGGCAAGCCGAGCGGTAGCGACGAGAGGCACGGAAAGCTCACATACGTCAGCGCGTATGGCCTTGACCGGGCGCGCGAGCTAGCCTCTCAGTCGCACCGCAAGGCGCGGGAAGCGCTCGCCGAGACGGACGCCCAGACCGACGATCTGGCCCGGATAACCGACTTCATCCACACCCGACACACCTGATGGCCAAGGACTCAGACGACCAGCATCCCGAGCGGCGGTTCCTCGACTCGATTGACTCTCCCGAGGACCTGAAGGAGCTCTGCGACGACGAGCTCCAGCAGGTCGCGCAGGAGGTGCGCGAGCTGATCATCAACACGATCGGCGAGATCGGCGGCCACTTCGGCGCCAACCTCGGCACCTGCGAGCTGACGGTCGCGCTGCACAGCCTGCTCGACTCGCCCACCGACAAGATCCTCTGGGACGTCGGCCACCAGGCCTATCCGCACAAGGTCCTCACGGGCCGCAAGGACGAACTCGACACGATCCGCCAGTACGAGGGCCTCGCGCCGTTCTGCTCGGTCTTCGAGTCCGAGCACGACATCATGGGCGCCGGCCACGCCTCGACCTCGATCGGCTACGGCGTCGGCCTCAAGGAGGCGATGCGAAAGGGGATCGGCGAGGACGGCAAGGTCGTCGCGGTGATCGGTGACGGCGCGCTGACCGGTGGAGTCGCCTACGAGGCGCTCCATCACGCCGGCGGGCTGCAGACGCCGATGGTGATCGTCCTCAACGACAACGGGATGTCGATCTCGCCCAACGTCGGCGCCCTCTCCCGCTACTTCCAGCGGGTCCGCCTGAAGCCCGGGCTCTACCAGGCGCGCTCCACCACGGAGGAGCGCCTCACCCAGCTTCCGCTCGGGCTCGGCCGGCGCATCGAACGCCTCGGCCCGGAGGTGAAGGCGGCGATCAAGGCCTACTGGGCTCCCGGCCTCTTCTTCGAGGAGCTCGACCTCGCCTACATGGGAGTGATCGACGGCCACGACGTCGCGGCCCTGCGGCGCGCCCTGAGCCAGGCGCTCGAGGCCGACCGGCCGGTCGTCGTCCACATCCACACGGTCAAGGGGAAGGGATTCCAGCCCGCCGAGGAGGGCGGCCTCGAGGGGATGGAGAAGTGGCACGCCGCCAAGCCGGGCTCGATCATCGACGGCAAGCCGGCCGAGAAGAAGCCCGTGGTTCCGGTCAGCGAGAGCGACTCCCCCGAGAAGATCGAGAAGCTCGAGAAGCCGCCCCCCAAGGCGCCGCCGCAGTACACCGCCGTCTTCGCGGACGCTCTGGTCGACGAGGCCAAGCGCGATCCGCGGGTGATCGGCATCACCGCCGCGATGGCGGGCGGCACCGGCCTCAACAAGCTCTGCGACGCGCTCCCGGAGCAGTACTACGACGTCGGCATCGCCGAGCAGGACGCCGTCCTCTTCGCCTCGGGCCTCGCGATCCAGGGCGCCAAGCCCGTCTGCGCGATCTACTCGACCTTCCTCCAGCGCGCGTTCGACCAGCTCGTCCATGACGTCTGCCTGCAGAAGCTGAACGTCGTCTTCGCGATGGACCGGGCGGGCCTGGTCGGCGACGACGGCCCCACGCACCACGGCTTCATCGACGTCTCCTACTTCCGCCAGCTGCCGAATGTCGTTGTGATGGCCCCGCGCGACGAGGCCATGCTCGTCCACATGCTGCGCACCGCGCTGGCGTACGACGACGGCCCGATCGCCTTCCGCTACCCGCGCGGCGCCGCCGAGGGGGCGCCGATGCCGGATGCCCCGCAGGAGATCGAGATCGGCAAGGGCGAGCTGCTGCTGCCCGGCGAGCGGGTGGCGCTGCTCGGCTATGGCTACGGGGTCCAGGTCGGTCTCCGCGCCGCCGAGATCCTGCGCGAGAATGGCCTCGAGCCCACCGTCGCCGACGCTCGCTTCGCCAAGCCGCTGGACGGCGAGCTGATCGAGAAGCTCGCCGCCGAGCATGACCTGCTGGTGACGATCGAGGAGAACGTTCTGGCCGGTGGCTTCGGCTCCGGGGTCCTGGAGCACGTCGAGGACGTCTTCGCCGACGGCTCCGAGCGGGCGCGTGTCCTGCGGGTCGGCCTGCCCGATCGCTACGTCACCCACGGCAAGCCTGCGCTGCTCCGCGAGGAGGTCGGCTTCACCGGCGAGGCGGTCGCTGAGCGGGTCCTTGCGGCTCTGGGCACTCGCGAGACCGTTCTCGGCTAGCCCGGCGCGTTCGTTTCACAACGCGTTTCCGCGGGTACCCTCGGCCTTGTCGGCGAGAGCTCTTGCACAGCGCGCCGAGTAGGGGGACAGGGCAGGCAGACCGGACGGATCCGGTCCGCCCCAGCGAATCCAAGCCCTGGAGGAGAGCGCGCAGATGGCCTACCTGAATTGTCCGAAGTGCGGTCTGACGATGTTTGATCGCAACCCCCTCACCTCGCCGCGGCATTGCCCGCGCTGCGCCCGGCGGGGAGGGACCTCGATCGAGCTCGAGCGGATCTCGACGAGCAGAGGCGGCGCCGCGGCGTCGCTGCTCGACGGGATGCTCCGTCGCGATGCCACGAGGGAACCTCGAGATCGTGCGGGAGACGTGCGAACGACGTGAGCGCGGGGTCAACCAGAGAGGGGAGGCAGGTTCCGTGCGAGCCGGCGCGCCGGCCCGAACCTGGTCGTGGCGGCTCCCTGGTCGGTGAATCCGGCCCGCTCGTAAAAGGTCAGTGTGCGCCGGTGGGCGATGACGACGAGGCGCGTGAGCGCGGCCCGGGCGGCGAGGCGAGCCGCGTCATCGACGAGCGCGGTGCCGATGCCGCGGCGCATCGCGTCCGGTTCGACGAAGAGGTCATCGAGCTCGGCTACGTCGCCCACCGGCCGCCAGGTGGCGAACCCGAGGACGTCGCCCGCGCGATCGGTGGCCACCCGCACGCGGCCCGCGATCACCGCGTCCGGGGCGACTCCGAAGACATCCGGGTTGGCGTCGAGATGGGGCCTGTCCTCGGGCCAGATATAGGACGCACGACGGTGAATCTCGCGAAGGCCGTGGAGCTCGTCCTGCCGGCCGGTGCGAATCGTCATCGAGCTACGAGCGGGATGCGGCGCATCGCATCGAACGCGGCCAGCGCTCGCGGCGCCAGCGCGATCGCCGCGACGTCGAAGAGGACGTAGACGCCGGCAATTCCGCTCGGCGGGTTGCCGGAGGGCAGCGGGGTGTCGGGGGTGGTCGCGGCCCAGTGCCAGGCGCCGATCGAGGTGCCGTAGAGCTCGAGGAAGCCGACCATCAGGAAGACGCCTGCGTATAGGGTGGCGGCCCGCCCGCGCAGCAGCACGTAGATCAGCACGGCGCCGGCGATCGCCCCGAGCGCGTCGGTTCGGCCGAGCAGGACCAGGCCCGCGGTCCCCCAGGCGGCCACCAGGCCGATCACCGCCCAGAGAAAGGCCCTCGGGTGCGTGCGGACCGGCGCCGACTGACTGATGCGAAGCCCCGCCAGGAAGACCAGGCCGTGACCCGGCGGGACGAACGCCGGCAAATTCTCGAGCCGGTACGTGTAGGCGCCGAGGACGATCGAGCCGATCACCTCGGCGCAGGTCGCCACCACGACCACGAGCAGCGCCCTGGCGCGGTCCTCGCGGCCGAGGGACGCCCACGACGCGATCAGGATCAGCCAGGTGGCCGCGCCCAGCAGCAGCTGCTCGTCCGGATTGGCGAAGTGATCGAGCGCCAGGAAGCCCGCGATCACGCAGGCGACCATGGCCGCGAACGGCAGCGGGGCGGTCAGCGGGTGCTTGGCGGACGTTCTCCCCATGACTGGAGCGGCTCGCGCCGCTCTACGGATCCTGCGAGGAACCGCTGCGATTGGATCATCCTCGCGGGGCGCGTGTCAAATGCGAAACTGCGCGCGCGATCGAGAGACCGGTATTCGTCGTGGCGCCGCCGCGCTCGGGCGCAACGGCCCTGTTCCGCTCCCTCGCCGAGGCCCCGGGCGTGTTCAGTGCCTCCGTCCCGATCGTCGACGGGATCTTCGAGCTGCAGCCGGAGAACCGCGAGTGGGACAGCAACCGGCTGATCGCCGCGGACATCCAGCCGCGGGCGGTCGAGGACCTGCGCGGGCGCCTCAAGGGTGGCCTCGTCGACAGCTCCGGCAATCGCCCGGGCATCGACGCCACCGGGCTGCGCTGGGTCGATGGGCAGCCGCGGAACGCCTTGCGGGTCCCCTTCCTCGCCGGGATCTCCCCTGACGCTCAGTTCGTCTACATTCACCGCGATCCAGCCGAGACCATCCCCGCCATGCTGCGGGTCTGGGAGGGAGGCGGGCGGGTGAGCTACTCGGAGCTGCCGGGCTGGGAGGGTCCTCCCTGGTCCCTGCCGCTGGTGCCGGGCTGGCGCGAGCTCGCCGGCAAGCCGCTCCCCGAGATCGTCACCGAGCAGTGGGTCCGGCTGACCGGGACGCTGCTCGACGACCTCGAGACGCTGTCGCCGGAGCGCTGGTGCGTCACCGACTTCAAGGCGCTGCTCAACGATCCCCAGCGCGAGCTGGAGCGGATCTGCGAGTTCGTCGCGCTCGAGGCCTCCGAGGACGTCACCCGGCCGCTTCGGTCCCTTCGCGACCAGCTGGCCGTCTCCGGCGACAGGGACGAGGAGGCGCCGGAGGAGCTCCGCGACCTGCTCCCCCGCACCGAGAAGCTCGCCGAGCGGTCGCGGGAGCTGCTCGCCCGTCCGACGGCCCCGCCTCGAACGGCGAAGTGGTCGGCGCCCGCCGACTCGCCGCTGCGCAGCGTCTACACGCAGAACTTCCCGGAGTTCCTCAACCAGCTCGGCAGCTCGCTGCTGGTCTCCACCTACCAGACGGGAAAGCTGATCTGCGCCCGCTACGACGGCGGCCAGCTCAACACGCACTTCCGGGACTTCCCCCGCCCGATGGGGCTCGCGGTGGCGCCGGGCCGAATCGCGATCGGCACCCGCGCCGAGGTGCTCGACTACCGGAACTTCCCCGCGGTGGCGCAGAAGGTCGAGCCCCAGGGCAAGCACGATGCCTGCTTCCTGCCGCGCAACAAGCACTTCACGGGCGACATCCGGATCCACGAGGTCGAGTTCGCGCAGGGGGAGCTCTGGCTCGTGGCCACGAACTTCTCCTGCCTGGCGACCCTGGACGCGGAGCACAGCTTCCTCCCGCGCTGGAAGCCGCCCTTCATCTCGCAGCTCACCGCAGAGGACCGCTGCCACCTGAACGGCATCTGCGTGATCGACGACGAGCCGCGCTTCGTCACGGCGCTCGGCGAGACCGACGCCGCGGGCGGCTGGCGCGAGAACAAGGCGAGTGGGGGAGTGCTGATCGACATCGAGAGCGGGGAGACGGTGCTGCGCGGCCTGTCGATGCCCCACTCGCCGCGCTGGTACGACGGCCGGATGTGGGTGCTCGAGTCCGGGAAGGGGACGATCTCGGTCGCGGACCTGGACGCAGGGACGGTCGAGACCGTCGCCGAGCTGCCCGGCTTCACGCGCGGACTGCTCTTCGCCGGCGGCCTGGCGTTCGTCGGGCTCTCGCAGGTGCGAGAGACGGCGACCTTCGGCGGGCTGCCGCTGATGGAGCGCCTCGACGAGCGGCTCTGCGGCGTCTGGGCGGTGAACCCGCAGAACGGGCAGATCGCCGGCTTCCTGCGCTTCGAGGAGCTGGTGCAGGAGGTCTTCGACGTCGAGCTCCTGACCGGGCTCCGCTATCCGGAGATCGCCGAGGAGGGCTCGGACGCGGCGACCAACTCCTTCATGCTGCCCGAGGCCGTCACCCAGCCCGGCTAGGGTTGGCGCGGTGGAGGGAACCACGCAGCCGATCGGGCGCGGCACCTGGCTGGCGCTGATCGCAATGGGCATCGCGGTCTTCGTGATCGCGAACGACTTCTCCGCGATCAACGTCGCGATCCCCCAGATCGAGCACGACTTCCATACGAGCGTGACCACCGCGCAGTGGGTGGTGAACGCCTACGCCCTCACCTTCGGGGTACTGATCGTCACCGGTGGGCGGCTCGCCGACCTGTTCGGGCGCCGGAGCGCCTTCCTCGTCGGTGCGGCGATCTTCGCGTTCTTCTCAGTGCTCGGAGGGGCAGCGCAGACCGAGGCCTGGCTGATCGCCACCCGCGTGCTGATGGGCATCGGGGGAGCGCTGATGTGGCCCGCCATCCTCGGCATGACGTACGCCGCGCTGCCCGAGTCGCGCGCCGGGCTGGCCGGTGGCTTCATCCTGGGGGCGGCCGGGATCGGGAACGCGGCCGGGCCCCTGATCGGCGGCGCGCTCACCGACCTGCTCAGCTGGCGCTGGATCTTCTTCCTCAACCTTCCGGTCGCGGCCTTCGCGGTGTTCGTGACCATGCGCGAGATCAAGCCGGACCATCCGGAGGTCGAGGACACGCGCATGGACTACGCCGGCATCGTCACCGTGTCGGTCGGCCTCGTCTCGCTGCTGCTCGCCTTCGACCAGGTGATCGATTGGGGGTGGGGCGATCCGAGGATCATTGCCCTGCTCGCTCTCTTCTTCATCCTGATCGGCAGCTTCGTCGCCGTGGAGCGGCGCGCGGGCGATCATGCGCTCGTTCCACCGGACGTGATGCGCAATCGCGACTTCGCCTACACGTGCGCGGCGATCCTGATGATGTCGGCCGTCTTCTTCGCGGCGATGCTGTACCTGCCGCAACTGATGATCAACGTGCTCGGGTACTCGCCGATCGGGGCCGGGGCGGGGATGCTCCCGATGATGGCGACGTTTGCCGCGGTCTCCTTCGTGGCCGGGAACCTCTACAACCGCTTCGGGGCGAAGCCGCTGTTGATCCTCGGCTCGGGCTGCATCGCGCTTGGCCCGGCGCTGATCGCTCTGCTGGCCGACAAGGAGACGCTCGCCGCGCTGGTCCCGGGCATGGCCGTGCTCGGGCTCGGGATCGGGCTCTTCTATCCGACGGCGACGACCGTCGGCGTCACCGCGGTCGATGAGGCACGCCGGAGCCTCGCCGGGGCGATCATCTACATGTTCCAGATCGCAGGGGGGTCCGTCGGCCTCGGCCTTACGACCACCGTCTTCATCGGCGCGAGCGATCGCGCCCAGAGCGGGAGCGGCTTCATCGACGGGATCCAGACCGCCTTCACCATGGATGCCGCGATCGCGGTTGGCGGCTTTCTGATCGCGGCCTTCCTGATTCAGGGAAGGGTGCACTCTCCTCACCTCCGGAGACTGCTGCTCGCCGGGCACTCACCGCGCGGCCACGGGCCGTAGGGACGATCTCGCCGATCAGTTCGGGCCGGAGCTCCCGCCGCTGCCGGATCCGTCGTCGGTGCCGTCGCTGCCGCCACCGCCATGATCGTCAGTCGTGGTGGTCGTGCTGACCGACGACCCTGACCCGCTGGTGCCCGAGCCGCTGGTCCCGGAGGTCCCGCTGGGACCGCTGATTCCCGAGCCGCTGTGATGGCGGTCGTCGCCCGACCCGCCGCCGGACGAGCCCGAGGACCCGCCGTCGCTCGACGAGCCCGAGCCCGAATTCGAGCCGCCGGAGTCCTCGGCGGTCGTGGAGGTGCCCTCATTCGCAGAGGCAGAGGAGCGGTCGTCCCCGCGGTCGCGCTTCGCCGGCGCGGGCTTGGGGGCGGGAGAGCTCGAGGCGAGCGAGACGGGCTGCGCCGAGAGCCCGATCGAGTCGCCGGAGATCGCGTTCGCCGCGAGGGCGATCGCGCCCGCCGCGACGATCCCGGTGATGCCGAGCAGGATGGTGAGCAGTCGCTCTCTGCTGGTCATGGGATCAGGCTAGATCGGGCTGGTTAGGAGTTGGCAAAGTCGGATGCGGGCAGAACGACCTCGGCGCGGACCTGTCTCTGGCCGATTGCTTCCAGCCTCGCCCGGCCGCCGCGCCGCCGCGCGAGGGCCTCCACGATCGGCAGTCCCAGCCCCGTTCCGGAGGGGCCGCCTCGACCCCGGTAGAAGCGCTCGAAGGCGTGCCTCGCAACCTCGTCGTCCAGCGGGCCCGAATCGCTGATCACGCCGACGACCGCGCTGCCGTTCTCGCTCGCGCACTCAATCGTCACGGGCGATCCGCTCGGCGAGTACTTGATCGCGTTCTCGACCAGATTGTCGAGGATCGCCGCCAGCTCGCGGGAGCCCGCGCGCACCATCATCTCCCCGTCGGTATCGAGCGAGATCTCGTGACGGCTCTCGATCGCCGGCCCGCGCCAGCGCTCGGCCGCCGCTTGCACGGCCAGCGAAAGGTCGGTCCGGTCGTCCTCGGCCGGCTGCTCGCTCGAGGCGAGCGCGAGCAGGTCCTCCACCAGCTGGTTCAGGCGCTCGGTCTCGTGCTCGGCGGCCCGCAGCTCCCTGGCGACGGCCGGATCGGAGGTCTTCACGCCCGCGGCCTCGAGGCGCAGGCGCAGGCCCGTGAGCGGCGTGCGCAGCTGGTGCGAAGCGTCGGCGACGAACGCCCGCTGCGACTCGAGCACCGCGTCGAGCCGGTCGGCCATCTCGTTGAACTCGCGCGCGACCTGAACCTGCTCGCGTGACCCGCGCTCCGGCGCGCGCGCTTCCGTGTCGCCGGCGGCCCTCCGGCGGGCCGCCTCGCCGAGCGAGCGCAGCGGCCGCGCGATCGAGCCCGCGAGAATCCAGGCGACGCCGAGTCCGAGAATGAGCGCGAGCACCCCGATCCCGATCAGCGCGAAGACGTCCTGCCGGACCTGGTCCCGGACGGCATTCAGGCTCTGCTCGACCTCGATGGCGCCCACGGTGCGGCCGTTGCGGACGATCGGAACGGCCGTGGAGAGGATGTCGCGTCCCTCGTGATGGCGGCCCTGAGCGATCTCTCCGCCGAGTGCCTGGAGTGCGACCGGATCGTCGGTCGGCTGAGGAGGCCGGGTGATCCCCCCGGCCGAGCTCACGATCTGCCGGCCGGCCCCGTCGATGACGAAGACGAGCCCATTGAGGCTGATGGCCGCCTGGCGGGTGATCTGCGCGAGCCTGGCCCTGTTTCGCAGCTGGTCGGCCACCGAGGCCGCGACGACCTGGGACTGGGCCGCGGAGTCGGCCTCGACCTCGGCGTTCACCCGGTCGGAGACGTTGGCGGAGAGCGGCACCTCCAGCGCCACGATCACGACGAGCAGCGTGTAGGCGAAGGCCGCCAGCAGGCGGGCGCGCAGGCTCATCTGGTCAGGCCTCGTCGGCCCCCGAGAAGCGGAACCCGACGCCGCGCACCGTGTGGATGTAGCGCGGCTCCTTCGGATCGTCGTCGAGCTTGCGGCGCAGCCCGCTGATGTGCACGTCGAGCGTCTTGGTCGAGCCGAACCAGTTCATGTCCCAGACCTCTTCGATCAGAGCCTCGCGTGTGATCACGGACCCGGCGGACTCCATCAGCACGCGCAACAGATCGAACTCCTTGCGCGAGAGCTCGAGAGCCTCGTCGCGGAGCCGCGCCTCGTGCCTGGCCGTGTCGAGCGTCAGCTCTCCCACATTCATCCGGTCGGAACCGTCGCCGCTCGGGGCCGGCCCGGTTCGCCGCAGGACGGCCCGAACGCGCGCCACCACCTCCCGAGCGGAGAACGGCTTGACAATGTAGTCGTCGGCGCCCAGCTCGAGGCCCGCCACCCGGTCGGCCTCGGCGCCTCGCGCGGTGAGCATGATGATCGGGACCTCCGCCTGTCTGCGGAGCTCCCGGCAGACATCGAGACCGGATCCGTCGGGAAGGCCGATGTCGAGGAGCACGAGGTCCGGTGCCGAGCTGGTCGCCTTCTCCATCGCCTCGGTCGCCGATCCGGCGACGGCGGGGGTGAAGCCCTCCCGCTCGAGGGCCTCGGCGAGGGGCTCGGTGATCGCCTGCTCGTCCTCGACGAGCAGGATCTTGGGCCGTTGATTGGGGAGGTTCACAGCCGCACTGATGCTACGGGCGCGGGCAGAGGATGGATCGGGCCACCGGTGGATGCGCCCCGGTGGCCCGATCTCCCTTCCCTGGTCCGTGGCTCAGTCTCGGCCGGACCCACCGGACCCACCGGACCCGGAGTCGTCCGAACCGGAGCGGTCGGACCCGGAATGACCGGAGTCATCGGATCCCGGCCCGGAGTTGTCCTCAACCGGCGCCTGGCCGCCGCGATTCTCGGCGTTGCCCGGTCCCGAATTCATCGAGCCGGGGCCGCGGTTGTCGTGGCGCTCGACCTCGACGGGATCGCCCGGGTTGTCGTCGCCGACATCCTCGGCCTGATTGTCATCCCCGTTGGCGTGATGGTGCTCGGCCTCGTTGCGGTTGCGATCCTCCGCCCGGTTGGCGTTGTCCTCCGGCACCTGGGCGCCGGCGCAACGCGGATCGGCGGCGTGCTCCGCCTCGTCGCATGGTCCCTTGACGTCGGCGGCAGGAGCCGCGGGCGCGGGACTGCGATCGGCCGGGGCCGCGGCGACGTATGCGGCGCCGCCGACGAGCATGGTGGCCGCAACGGCCAACAGCGTCTTGGTCAATCTGGTCATCGATTCCCTCCTTGGACGTGATCGTCGTGTGGCCGCAGCTTCGTCGGCGCGCGTCAGACGATGCCCAGGGACTGGGAATCGGCAGGCAAGGAGTGGGTTAAGCCTTGGTAGCCCCCCCAAAAAGAAAGCCCCGCCGAAGCGGGGCTTTCTAGGGGTATTACAGGGAGGAGAGAACTCGCGCATGCCCAGGGAAGGGGGTTCCCAGGCACGAACTCGGCCGGTTAAGACCCGGTTGAAACCGGTCTGACTCTGGCACCACTCTGGCACGACTCAGGCACCGCAGCGACCAGCTCGAGCCGGCCCGCTGCTGCCCGTCGGCTTAAGACTCGTCGATCAGCGTCGGCTCGCTGCCACGGAAACACCGAGGACGAGGGAGGCGGCGACGACAGCGCCGAGAGCACCCAGCCAGTTGACGCCCGTCGTCTGGCGGACGTGGTCGGCGTAGGCGATGAATGCCACCGGGACGGCCACCGAGAGGATGACAAGCAGGCCCCGCAGGAGGTCACGCTTGGTGCGCCCCTTGTCGTCTTGCTCGGCAGCGGCGGCAATCGCAGCGTCAATGTTGGTGGATTCGCCGCTATAGAACCGCATCGTCCGGCTGCCGAGTGATCGCGCATGGCTCTCGCAAGCCCATGCCATCACGATCATGAAGGTGAGCGGGAAGACCCAGGTGCTGATCCAGATCAGTGTGGCGCCGATGAAGCCGAGCATCGCCTTCAGGCGCCAATGTGCGTACTTGTCCCGCTGATCATCGGAGCTCGCCGAGACGAATCCGCCGAAGATCAGCAGGGTCCAGATACTGCGGACCCAGACGCGAAGTGGCCGGCGTGTGGCCGGCTTCTCCGGAAGGTCTGCGTCTTGCACCTTGAGCAGGGCGGATCGGGCGTCCTCAATTGTCGGGTGCACCCCGCGGAGGACGAGAATCCGGGCGCTCGTCTCGAGGTCGCTTGGATCGCGGCCGTAGAGCGCCGCCATGCGCCGCTCCATTCGTCCCTCCTGCCAGAGGTAAGCCATATACCCGGGCACGAGCGCGATCAGGAAGGGAGTGCCCGAGACCGCGCCGTCAATGCGGGCAACCTGGGCGGTCTGGATGCGGACCTCCTCGGCGACTGCTTCAACCGGAGTGTCCGGTCGTTCCTGCCGGGCTCGGTTCGCCCAGTCGGACGACAGGTCACTGAGGTGCTTCGAGGCGAAGAGGGTCAGCCGCTCGCCGACATGCTCTGGGTCGCGGTACGCGATCTTGGCCAGCCTGCGCCATTCCCGACTGCGCTTCTTGCGCGCGGTCGAACCGGGTGACTCAGCGTCGTCCGGCGGCACCCGGTCGAGGTCCGGAGCTCGACGGGCAGTTTGAGGCCCGGTTGGCACCTCAGATGTCGGCGACCGCTTCCAGGCGCCCACCCTCGACCGCGGCCGCGACCTCCTTGTGGTCGCGCTCGTTCTGGTCGGCATACGCATCGGCGAAGTCGCAAATCGCCCGGTCAAAGCGGTCGCCCTTGCCGAGGTAGGCGGCGATCGCGATGCGGTCGCCGGAGCGGGCGTGGGCGCGCGCAAGCGTCCAGCCGCAGAGCTTCGCGTAGAGCGCCATCGTCTTGGCGGTCATCCTTTCGACCACGGCCGAACCCTTGCCGTCCCAGAGCTGGCGGACGTAGAAGTCGCGGTTCTTTCCATCAGGCCCTACCGCGGTGACCCAGCCGAGGAAGATGTCGCTGGCGGCCTGCATCAGGCGCTGCCCCTCGACGACCCGGCGTCCCTGCTGCTTGAACTCGCTTGCCTGGGTGTACGGCTCGAGCACCGAGGTCTGGGCCTCCTTGGCCTGGAGGAAGAGCGGGTCGCCCGTGTCGCGACCGAGCAGAAGCAGGATCCAAGCGCGGGTCCCGACACTTCCGACCCCCACCACCTTGTGGGCGGCGTGCACGAATCGATAGCCGTCGACCAGGTGGCGGACGTCGCGATCAAGGGTGCCCTTGTAGGCCGTGAAAACCTCCATGAGGCGCTCCTCCACGATCCCTGGATCGACCCCGAGGAACTCATCGATCGGCACGATCAAGGGTGGGTCGCTGACGATGCGGACTGTGCCGTTCTCGCGCTGAGTGAGCCTGTCGAAGGCCCGCAGGCTGTTCTTGCTCACGGCCTTGGCGACGTTCTTGTCGAAGTTCTTTGCCTGACTGCGGCTCACCTGTGAGCGGTACTGCTCCAGGGTCTGGAGGTCAAGACGCTCGTACCAGACGTCGAGCGTCCGCATCGAGGCGAGCCGGCGCATCTCCTCGCGGTAGGCCCGTGTCGCGGCGGCCACGGACGCACGGCCCTCGCTCTTCTTGAGCCCGATCGCCCGGCCCCCGATCGCGAAGCTCGCCGCGAGACGCTTCAGATCCCATTCGAACGGTCCCGGATGCGTCTCGTCGAAGTCGTTGATGTCGAAGATCAGCCGCCGGTCTGGCGCGGCGAAGCCGCCGAAGTTGGATAGGTGCGCATCGCCGCAGAGCTGGACCCGCAGCCCGGAGCTCGGAGTCATTGCGAGATCCGCCGCCATGATCGCCGCGCCTCCCCGATAGAACGTGAACGCAGAGGCGAGCATGCGCCCGTGGCGGATCGGCACGAGCTCCGGAACACGTGTCCTGTCCTGCCGCTCGAGGGTCTCGACCGGATCCGGACGCTCCGGGCCCGCTTTCCAGAACGCATGGCTCGAACGGGGGGTTTTCGCCCTAGCGGCCTTGCCGACCGCCTCGCGGTCTGAGGGTGCCAGATCCAAAACCGCCGGCATTTCGAGACTCCTTTGGTTGGGGCGCGACCTGACCACGTCTCCGCTTTCCATGCGGTGGGTCAGGCAACTTCGTGATGCATGGTGACCGGGGTGGGCGCTTTCTACCTCACCCAATCGGGATGAAATCCGGTGCTCTGTCTGTGGGCAGGTCAGCAAGGCCACAGCAAAGCGTGCGGGAGGGAGGCGGAAAATCATCCAAATCGGGGGATGCATCGGCCAAGCGTTGCTGAAAGGTTGGCGGCCGAGATGCGCGGCTCCGTAGGCACATCACCACCCCAGTCGTTGGGCGCATGAGCGCAGGACCAGGGGCGCCGAGCCAGCGCTCGGAGGATGGCGGGGGAGAGCCGAAGCATCGTCACAGCGCCCTCGTCTGGTCCCTCGTCGTGTTCGCGTCGATCGTGCTGCTCGTCTCGATGATCGCGAACTGGGTTCAGACGGAGCTCCTCGATTCGAACCAGCTTTCGAGTCAGACCGACGAGATCCTCAAGAACAAGGACGTCCAGCAGCAGCTCAGCATCTTCGCGGTCGACCAGCTCTATGCCGATGTCAACGTCCAGGGCCAGATCGAGCAGAAGCTGCCGAGCGCCGCCCAGCCGCTTGCCGCTCCGATCACGAGTGCGACGAGACAACTGGCTACGAACGTGGCGGAGACGGCACTCGCCTCACCTCAGGTCCAGCAGCTCGTCTCCAGCGCGGTGGGCAACGCGCAGCAGGCTTTCGTCAACCTGGTTGAGAACAAGGGCCAGTTCGTCTCGAGCTCAGGCGGCGTTGTCACGTTGGAATACGGGCAGATCGTCGCGAACCTTGCCACCCGACTGGGGGTGGACGCCTCGACGATCTCCCAGGTCCAGGGTTTCGTCCAGCAGTACTCAACCGAGCTCAAGCAACGCCTGACCACGGCCCAGTCCAAGCTCCAGTCCACGCGCTCGACCCTCTCCGCGGCGCAGGCCGGCACGCTGACCCCGCAGACACAACAGAACCTCCAGACACTCCAAACAGACGCCGCTCAGCTCCAGGCGACGGTCGTGAGCCTCGAGAAACAGATCAAGGGCATCCTGCCGAAGGTTCCCACCAAGCTCCAGAGCCAGTTGTCTCAGCTCCAGACCCAGCTGGCGCAGCTCGACAAGCAGCTGACCAAACTGCAAGCGCAAGTCACCGCGGTACTCAAGGATCCGAGCCAGGCGAACATCCTCAAGCTCCAGCCCACACTCGCCTCTCTTCAGTCCCGCGTCACCACCCTGCTCAACCGTCAGGCGGTTCAGCATCCGGGCGAGTTCGTCCTGATGAAGTCCAGCCAGTTGAGCGGGCTCCAGACCCTGGTGAGCGCGCTGCGCAACCTCGGCTTCGTGCTGCCGGTGCTGGCGCTCCTGCTCTACCTGGCCGCGCTCTACCTGGCGAAGGGATGGCGCCGGGACGCGCTGATGGCTGCCGGAGGCGGGATCCTGGGGGCCGCCCTCCTCCTCCTTTTGACACGGCATCTGCTCGGCACCGCGGTGGTCGACTCGGTGGCCAAATCCGACACCGTCAAGCCGGCCATCACTGACATCTGGAACATCATCTCCGCTGGCTTGCAGGAGCGGGCGCTGTTCGTACTGGTGATCGGGCTGGCCTTCATCGGCGGGGGACTACTCGCCGGGCCCGGTCGCCGTGAGATCGCGGTCCGCCGATTCCTGGCGCCCTATCTGCGCGAACATCCAGTTGTCGTCTACCTGATCCTCGCCTTCGTCTTCTTGCTCTGGCTGACGTTCCTTCCCACGATCAACAACGCCGGGCAGATCCTCGTGATCCTCGCTCTTGCCGCGCTGGCGGTGGTGGGCATCGAAATCCTGCGCCGGCAGACGGCACGGGAGTTCCCGCACGCCTCAAGCGCTCCTGACCAGGCGCTGCGCCCGTAATTCGGTCTCGATTGGATCGGGCCAAATCTCATCCCAACGGGGCGATGCGGCCGGCACCTCCGTGCGGCAGCCTGCAGGCAGTCAACACGATCGCGACCTCCGAATGGAGGCGAGAGGAGTGACACATGGCCGAAGTGAACGCACCGGTGTTGGAGACGCTGGTCAAGATGAACGAAGGTACGCCCGAGGCCTCTGGCCTGGACGCCGAGACCTACATTCTCACCCGAATCGCCGCGCTTGCGTCGGTCGGTGCGCCGCCGGCCTCCTATCTCGTGAACCTGGGAGCGGCGTCCGAGCTCGGCGTGAGCGACGAGCAGGTCCAAGGAGTCCTGATCGCGATCGCTCCGGTGATCGGCTCGGCGCGAGTGGCTTCAGCGGGCAGCGCGATCGCCATCGCCATGGGGCTCGCGACTGCAGTCGTCGAGGAGTCCGAGATGGAGGTCGGCGCCTGACGAAGGCGTGAGAAGCCAAGCCACGGTTCAAAAACCCAATTCATCAATCAATGGAGGTTCGAAAATGAGCACTATCGGTTGGATCATCGTGGCGATCATCTGGATCGCGATTGCGTTTTGGCCGGCCAGAGTCGCTGCCCGTAAGGGCCACAGCTTCTTCGGCTACTTCGTCTTCAGCCTGGTCTTCTTCCCCCTGGCGCTGCTGACGGCCTACCTGGTCCAGGACCGGACCGCGCCGCGGGCGGCCTAGCCGCCAGACGAGTTGGACTAGGTGTCCGCCGATACACAGGTCGCCAGGAGTTCACCACGCCCCGGCGCGCGTTGGATTTTGGGGCGCATCCGAAAGAAGGGGCTTCGTCCGAGGTACGCCGCCTACATCATCATGGCGGCCTGGACGGTGGCGATCATCGTCTTCGGGATCGTCGAACGGCTCGTCGACCCGGACACCTTCAGCTCGATCTGGCTCGGCATCTGGTGGGCGACCCAGACGGTCACTACCGTGGGCTACGGCGACACTATTCCCCATCAGACGGCGGGGAAGGCAATCGCGATCATCCTGATGCTCGGCGGGCTCTCCTTCCTCGCTGTCCTTACCGGTGCCATCACCAGCGTGTTCGTCACTCACGCCATGGAAGAAAACCAAGAGTCCGGCGAAGACCCGGTGCTGAATCGCCTCGAGGAGCTTGGCGACCAGATGGAGGCGATTCGCTCAGACCTCAGTCGTCTGGAACAGGACCGAAAAACCAGTGGCTGATGTACTTGCCGGGCTTCAGGGGATGATCCTGGGCTCGGCTTCCACGCGAATATCAGTTCACGCCTGGACAGCAGCTCCGTTGTAGACGTTCCTGAGATCGTCCATCACGGTCCTGACCTTGCCGTCCAAGCTCACGGTCAGGTCCTCCTCGAGCAGGCGGGTCCGGAACCGCCATCCCTCGGTCGGCGAGAGGCGCTCGCCGAGGCTCTCGAGCTCGCCGGGCTCGACGTTCATCGATTGCATCACGAACTCGTCTCCATCGGGCGAGACCAGCTCGTAGACGGGCTCGCCCGATGCGTAGGAGAGGGAGCCCTCCTTCTCGGCCTCGACGACGGTGTAGAAGGGGGGCTGGAGCTTTCCCGATTTGGCCAACGCCGCGGGCAGCCTGGCCGCGAAGCGGAACCCGATGTCATCGACCTCGATCGGTTTGACGCCGAATCGCAGCGTCAGCGCGTCCGAGGCCCACCAGTGCGGTCCGTTCTTGATCACGGCCTGCTGTCCAAACCGCTTTGCGGCCGCCTCCGGGTCAAGCGCGTCCCAGAGCTCGGGGGACGCCTCACTGAGACCCATTGAGTTGTAGACCGTGATCCACTCCGGTCCTACGAAGAAGAGCTCCGCGTAGCGCAGGCCCCGGGTGTGATCCAGGGAGAGGGTGCTGATCTTTCCGGGCTCGGTGATGTCCTTCGGGTCGGCCATGAAGCCACGGTATCCGGGCCGTTCCGATCGCACATCATCCAATCGGGACGATGTGCCCTGCCCTGCCTTCGTCTCTAATGGGCCCAGATCAACGACGAAGAGGGGTCGGCTATGAGCGTCATGCGTCCTGGCAACAAATCACTGGAGACCGTCATCAAGACGGACGAGCTCTACGGGCACGACTGCTTCTGGCTCGGACCCCGGGGGCGTGACTACGGGGAGATGCTGCCGAACCCGAAGCCGTGGCAGCACGCGAACCTCTACCCCGACCCGAACTCCACCTACTGGTTCACGGTAATGAAGATGCCCGAAGGCAGCGTGCTGACCATCAAGGGTCAGTTCACGCACAGCCGCTACATGCAGTTCTCGCTCTACCTTGACGACCCGGACATGGGCGGCTACACGGCCACCGGCGAGGCGATGGTCGATCACCAGATCGAGCCCGACCCGGGCTCGGAGAACCCGTTCGTCCCGGGAGCGGACCGCAGCGTCGAGAAGCGCGACTACACGATCAAGATCGTGAACGCCGAGATCCCAGCGGATGACTCCGAGCGCGAGCCGAACACGATGTACGCCGGCACCGGAGCGCAGTGGCAGATCGTCTACCGCGTCTACGTCCCCGACCAGGGCCTTCTCGGCGACGCCGGCGTCGGCATCCCGACCTACACCGCGACGCTGGCCGACGGGACCGAGCTCTCAGTCGACGAGGTGTGCAAGCAGTTCGTGCAGCCACTGCCGAAGGGAGTCGCCGCCGGGATGTCGGTCGAGGCCTGGCGCGCGCTCTGCGCGGCCCCCGACAACGACCCGGAGCTGAAGCCGGAGACCACGCCGGCGCGCAACCCGCCGCTGCTGGAGCGCTACTTCAGCAACGACTGGAACATCGTCGCGGTCTTCAAGACCCCCGAGGCCCGGGCCAAGGTCCCCTCAAAGGTGGAGACCGGGTTCGGGGGGATCCCGGGATCGTCTACATGATGGCCTACGTGTCTCGGCTGTTCGACCCGGTGCTCGTGATCCGGGGCAAGATGCCGCAGTACCCCGACAACTACTACGGCGACGACGGCAAGGGCCTCGAGAAGATGACCGGCTGGGAGTCGCGCTACTGGTCGCTGGGCATGACCGAGGCGCCCCCGTCGGGGATGGGCACCGATGCGATTTCCGACTTCCAGGTGCCGCTCGACGAGGACCGCAACTACACGATCGTCGTCAGCCGGCCCGAGGATCGACCCGCGAACGCGACGGACGAGAAGGGTGTCGCCTGGATCGATTGGGGGACGAAAGGCGAGGGGCTCGACGACGGGCAGAACCGGACCGACTTCGGCCTGCTGGTCTTCCGCTACATGTACAACGACCCCGACTGGAAGCACGACCCGGGCAAGATCGTCGAGCACGGGACCGAGGCGGAGATCATGGGCCCCTACTTCCCGCAGCTCAGCTACACAGACAAGGCGGCGTTCGAGGCGGACGGGCCGTGAGATGGCGCGGGGGCTGACCGGCAACGAGAAGGCGGCGAACGGCCCCCTCCCCGGCGACCACACCCTGGTCGAGGCGGAGCACCGCGGCAGCGCCTCGATCGCCTCGCCGGGCTACTACCCGTCGCTGAACGGCGCCGAGATCGCCGACTCGGAGCGCAGCGGCTGCTTCCCGTACGCATCCTTCACCGGCTCTCATACCGAGCCCAACACGGTCTTCGCCTGGAAGAGCGAGGACACCTATCAGGGCGTGACCTTCCTCTGCACCCGGGAGCCCGGAGAGCTCTTCCTCTGCGGTGGGAACCTGCCCGAACCGAAGCCACCGGTGCTGCCCGGGCCATACGTGGCGAAGGTGGACTCCGCCTCGGGCAAGCAGATCTGGCGCACCTACCTCGAGAACGCGAACGCGTCGGGAAACTGGTTCGGTGTCAACAACCTCAACATCCTGGCGAGCGGCCTGATCGTGACGGCCTGGTCGAACCAGATCGCCCTGCTCGATCCCGACACGGGCAGGATCGTGAGGACCGGGACATTGCCCTCTGGCGAGGCGCCGCCGGGCGACTCGCACTTCAAGCATCTCACGGTGGCCCCGGACGGGACCCTGATCCTGAAGAACCAGACGCGGCCGGCGGGCAGCTCCGAGCAGGGGACGATGGCGATGATCAAGGGAGTCCGCAAGGGCAAGGCCCTGTCTCCGTCGACCTTCGTGGCGGTGGACGGTGAGACGCTGGAGGTGCTCGACACCGCGCAGCTGCCCGAGCTGGCCGCGACGCCGCACGGCATCACAGCCTACGACGGGCGCATCGCCGCCTACGCTTGCGCCACCGAGGCCGCGTACCGGTGCTTCTGGGACCCGGACTCGAAGGAGCTTTCGCTCGACGAGTCGTGGGTCGTCTCGGACTATCTGGAGGAAGGTCAATCGACCGGCGACGCGCCCGGGGTCATGGGCGACTGGATCGTGATCCAGACGAACGGCATCGGCGGTAAGGTGCCATCGAGCGTCGTCGCGATCAACCAGCACAACCCGACGCGGAGAACCTCGGTGACCCCGTTCGGCCCGCTGAAGAAGCTCCAGATGAGCCTGGCGCCGCCGAAGACCTGCATCGACATCGAGAACGAGATGCTCTACTCGGCCGACGCCGGCGTCGGCAAGGTCGCCGGCATCCGCCTCGATCCGGAGACGGGAGAGCTCTCGACGGAGTTCGTGGTCGAGGCCACAACGCTCACCTTTCAGCCATTGATCGGGCCCAAGGACGAGCGGGTGCTGGTGCTCTCGAACATGAAGGGCGATCTTCCCCTGATGAGCGCGCCGCTCGAGATCGTGAGCAGCAAGTACACCGAGCAGGTCACCTGGCGCGACGCGGCCACGGGCCGGATGCTCGCCGAATCGGACTTCTTCGAGCCGCTCACCTTCAACTCGCTGATCGTGCCCGGTTACGGGGGTCGGATGTACTACCCGACCAACAGCGGCTTCATCACGCTCCAGGTGCGGCCCGTCGCCGACGAGAACTGAGGCTCTGAGGAGAATTCATCCCATCGGGACGATACGCCGCCGGGGGGGACCAAATAGCTTGGCCGGCGTGAGCGAGAAGACTCGTCAATGGCAGCAGATGGGCGCGGCGAGCGGGTTGTTCGCCGTCCTGCTCTTCGTCGTTGCCTTCATCATCTTCCTCAACACTGACCCGAGCGGCGGCAACACCCCGCGGCTGCCCAACATCGCCAACGCCCAGGCGGCCCCCGCCTTCTACGCCACTCACCTGAACGGGATCAAGGCGCAGGTGATGCTGAACGGGCTCGGCTTGATCCTCTTCCTCTGGTTCCTGGGAACCCTCTGGGGCGTGCTCCGAGCGGCGGAGGGCGGATCGGCCAGAGGTGCAGCGATCGCCTCGGGCGGCGCCCTGGTCGGAGTGGCGCTGACCATGGTCGGCCTCGTGCTCACAGCGACCTCAACGCTCGCAACCACCCTGCCCCAGGGTGAGACGGTCCCGACCCTCTACACGGCGGCGGCGCTGTCCTTTGCCTTCGGCGGCGCCGCGCTCACGGTCTTCTTCCTCGGCGTCGCGGAGATCAGCCTGAGAGCCGGGGGCCTGCCGAAGTGGCTCGGCTGGCTCGCGATCCTCGCCGGCGTCGCGTCGGTGTTCGGCGTCGTCACCCCCTATGCGCAGAGCGGGATCTTCAATCCGGCGACCGGTGGACTCGGCTTCTACGCCCATTACGTCGCCTTCGTCGTCTGGCTCTTCCTGGCCAGCCTCTCACTTGCCCTCGCGCAGCGCCGGAGCCGGCACGTAGCGGCGGAGCGGCGGGGCGGAGCCGAAGGGGCGGCGGCGTGAGGCGCGTCTGGCACGTGATCAGGCCGTTCCTTGCCGGGCTCCTGGTCTTGGTCGGCCTGCTCGCGCTGATCCTCGTTCCCGCCCTCTCGACCAAGAGCAAGGTCCCGAAGGAATTCTCGGCGCTTTCTGGGGCGGCGCAAAATGTGACCCCGAGCGAGCAGGAGACGATCGGCCCGCTTCCCGGCAACCTCGACCTCTACGCCGGCGAGCAGAGCTGCCAGCAGGGCATCTCGACTCCCGGCTACTGGTCGGCCCTGAACGGCGCCGAGCTCACCGATGCTCAGCGCAGCGGCATCTATCCGTGCGCCGACTTTCTAGGCTCACGAACCGCGCCGAACGTTGTCTACACCTACAAGGCCCAGGGGAACTACCCCAACGTCTACTACGTCAACAACGACGGGCCCAACGGCATGTATGTGGTGGGCGGGGCTCCACCCCCAAGCACCGGGCGCGGGCCAGCAGGTCCGTACGTGGCTCGGATCAACCCGATCACGGGGGAGCAGATTTGGCGGACCTACGTCGAGAACCTGAACGTCGACAACGCCTTCGTCGGGGGCACCAACCTCAACATCCTCCCCAACGGGAACATCGTCTACGCGTGGGGGGACAGGATCGCCCTGCTCGACCGCGCCACCGGCGGGATCCTCAAGGCGACAACCCTGCCGTCTCCCGGGCCCGTCACCCCCAACGACATCAACTACAAGGAGCTGACCATCGCTCCCGATGGCACCATCATCCTCCGCAGCCAGAACCGGCCGGAGAACTGCAACCAGCAGGGCGGCGGTGGGCTCGAGGCCTGCTCGCAGTCCGCTGGGGGAGCCGAGCAGAAGCCCTCGGACTTCCTCGCGATCAACCCCGACACGCTCCAGGTCTACGACCAGCTCGTGGCGCCGGAGGACTCAGCGACGCCGCCGATCATCGCCCCCTACCAGGGCAAGATCGCGATCTACACCGCCATGCTCCAGAAGGCCTACCGCTTCTTCTGGGATCCGGCGACGAAGAAGCTCACCCAGGACAAGTCGTGGGTGGGCAACTACCTTGCGTCTGGCCAGACCGTGGGCGACGCGCCGACCTTCATGGGCAACTGGATCGTGATCCAGACCAACGGCATCGGCAGCACGACCAAAGCGTCGTCCCTGGTGGCCATCAACGTCAACAACGCCTCCGACACCCACACCATCTACCCGTTCGGTCAGCTGCAGTCTGGGCAGAGCAGCAACGCTCCGCCCAAGCCCGAGGGCGACCTCCAGAACAACATGGTCTACTCGGCCGACGGCGGCATCGGCAAGATCGCCGGGATCCATCTCGACCAGCAGACCGGCCAGATGACGACCAAGTTCGTGGTCGACGACCGCAGCTTCGAGTTCCAGCCGCTCTTCGGACCGCCGAACCAGCGAGTTCTGGTGACGACCAAGTGGAACCCTGACGTAAGCATCGGCGCTCTCGCGAGCGGCGCCTACACCCAGCAGGTCGTCTGGCGGGATGCCGCCACCGGCAAGCCGCTCGCCTCCTCCGACTTCCTGCCCCCGATCGGCTTCAACGGCCTGGTCGCGCCTGCCTACGGCGGTCGATTCGTCTACCCGGCCCAGTCATCAGGATCGCTCTACTTCCTGCAGCCGATGCCGGCGTCCTCGCAGCCGCCGGTCCCGACCAAGACCGAGTCGAGCACGACGACAACCACTTCGGGCGGCTAGGGCGAACTCGGCGATGCAGGATCGAAACCGCAGCTGGGACCAGATGGGTGCCGCCAGCGGCTTGCTCGCTGCCGGTTTGTTCATCGCCGCCTTCATCGTCTTTCTCGCCGGCGCGGATCCAACCGGCAATCCGGCGCTCCCCAACATCAAGCACGCCGAGCTCTCTCCGGCATACCTGGCGGCCCATCTCAGCCAGATCCGGGCCGTGGTGCTGCTCAACGCGCTCGGCCTCGCCCTCTTCCTCTGGTTCCTTGGCGCTCTGTGGACCACCCTCAGGAAGGCAGAGGGCGGTACCGGCCGCGGCTCGACAGCCGCCCTGGCCGGCGGTGTCGCCGGGTCGGGGCTGGTCTTCGTGGGGCTGGGACTGATCGCCGCCGCCGGACTCTCCTCGAGCCCCGCGCAGGCCGACAACGTGGGGACCCTCTACACCTCCGCCTCGCTCATGATCGCGCTCGGCGGCGGGGTGTTCTCGATCTTCTTCTTCGGGACGGCGAAGGTGATCCTGCAGACCGGCGCCCTCGGGCGCTGGCTGGGGATCCTCGCCTTCATCGCGGGGCTGCTCGCGGTTTGCGGGTTCATGACGCCCTTCTTCGAGGCCAACCTGCTGAACGCCGCGACAGGCGCCCTCGGCCGCTGGGCGCCAGCGGTCGCCTTCGTGATCTGGCTCCTCCTCGCCAGCGGATCGATGACGCTGGAGCAGCGCCGGCGCACTACGCCGGCCCCGACCGGGACGGAGGCGGCTCGATGAGGCGCTTCCTGCACGGGCTCTGGCGCGTGGTGAAGCCGCTCGGCGCCGTGATACTGGCGCTGCTCATCCTCCTGCTGGCAATCGTGATCCCGACTTTGAGCGGCGGTACGGGGTCGGTCAAGAACAACCTGAACGGCGTTGTTCCGTCGGTGGGCGCGACCACCGGGCCGATTCCGGGGGATCAGTCACTCTTCCCCCAGGAGACCAGCTGCATACAGAAGTACGCGGCCGACCCGGCGAACAATTACGTCGGCTACTTCCCCGCGATCGGCGCGCCCGAGCACACCGACAATGTCCGCAGTGGAGTGCAGCCTTGCGGCGACTTCACCGGCAACTCCGGCGGCAACAACCAGGTCTTCCGGTACCAGTCCCAGACCACCTATCCCGGCGGCATCGGCCTGGTCGTCTTCGACGGTCCCAACGCCGGGTACCTCATCGCCGGCGGGATCGTTCCCGGCCTCCGGTCAATACATCTCGAGGTTCGACCCATCGACCGGCGAGGAGGTCTGGCGCACGTACCTGAGCAACGTCAACATCTCGGGCCAGTGGCTCGCCCTCGGCAGCCTGGCGGTCATCAAGGACGGCTCGCTGGTGGCAGCCGCCGGGCACACCTTCTGGAAGCTCGACCGGAGCAACGGGGCCATCCTCGCCTCCCAGGAGCAGCCGATCGAAGGCACCCCCGCGATTGACCACAACTTCGACGGCATGGTCGTCGCCCCCGACGCACAGGGCACGCTGCTGATCAAGTCCCAGACGCGGGCGGTGGGCTGCTCGACGCAGACCAACAACGCAATGTCGTCGTGTTCGGGCGCCCCCGGCGCCAACCCGAAGAGCGTTTTCGTCGCCGTCGACCCGACCACGCTGAAGAACCTCGACTCGATCCAGATCGACCAGAACGTGACCGCGCGTACCGTGGCCGTCCAGCACAACGGCAAGATCTACATATACGGGAACGGCGCCAACAGCCTTGTCCGGGTGATCTGGAACCCGGTGACCCAGAAGCTGACCCAGGACAAGTCCTGGGAGCCCAAGGTCATCCTCAAGGGCGAGACCGGCGGCGCCTCGCCGACGGTCGTGGGCAACTGGGTGATCGCCGACAGCAATGCCAATCCTTCCACGACAACGCCGCAGTGCATCTTCGCGGTCAACCAGGACAACCCGAACGACGTCCACCACATCTGCCCCTGGGGCGACAGCTTCCCGGTGGCATCGGGTGCGACGACGAGCGAGACCCCGGCCGCGCCGGGGGCCGACCCGGAGAACAGCCTGATCTTCGTCGACGACTACTTCCTGAAGGGCGTCTACGCCATCCACCTCGACCAGCAGACAGGAGAGATGAAGGTCCAGTGGAGCCGACCCGATTGGTGGTCGAGCGACTACTTCTCGATGACCGGCCCCGCGAACCAGCGCGTCCTATCGAGCCAGAACATCAACCCAAGCACGACGACGGCGGACATCGCCACCGGCTTTGACTACACCGAGAGCGTCCTCTGGGCCAACGAGGCGACCGGCAAGACGATCGCCCAGTCCGAGGACAGCCCGTCGACGGCGCCCGGAAGCCTGATCAACGTCGGCTACGGCGGCCGCTTCTACACGATGGGCAACGACGGCTCGCTGTTCATCTACCAAGTCGAGCCGAATTCCTCGGGATAGCGACGACTGTCCGATCACATGGCCGCCCGACCGCGGCCCCTCAGGCGCGGTCGGCTGCCGCCTCGTCCCCACGCGACGTCCTCAAGTTCATCCCGTTCGGACGATGTATGGAGCCCTTTAGTGCGATGTGATCGAGGAGTGGCAGTGCAACCTCTGCCCACTGTGATGACCGATTATCGGGAGACCCTGCGCAGCCTGGCCCTCAACGACGAGGACGCCGTCCGGCAAGCGCTGGCGGCCATCCGGGAGAACAGCGAGGCCGAGCTCGATGCCAAGGTCACGTCGCTCGTCCGCCTCGGCGCCCTGCTCTCCGCCGATGCCGCGCCGAGCTCCTACCAGGCCAACGTCGAGGCGGCGCTGGCAGCTGGTGCGACGATCGACGAAGTCGTCGCGACGCTGGTTGCGGTCGCGCCCGTCATCGGAAGCGCCCGCGTTGTGTCCGCGGCACCTGAGCTGGCGCTCGCCCTCGGCTACGACGTGGACGCGGCGCTCGAGGCGAACGAGGGCGATGGGTGATCGGCCCCTTCCGAGACCGACCGCCGCACCGGGTGGGCCGCAGGATGCTGCGCCGGCTGGCTGAACGTCGCCAGGCTCGCTCGCACCGGCGCGAGCAGCGGCGCCGAGAAAAGCTGGCTCACCCGCCCGAGGCCGGCGAGTAGCTCAGTCTTCGAGGAGGCCGAGAGCTTTGGCTCGCTCGACCGATTCGTTGCGGGAGGTCACGTCGAGCTTCCTGTAGATCGACATGGCATGCGACTTGACCGTGTGGCGGGAGAGATAGAGGCGGTCCCCGATCTCCCGGAAGGAGAGGTGGGTCGGGAGGAACGGCAACAGGCGAAGCTCCGCGCTCGTCAGCGTCGAGGCGCCCGGGGCCTCGGCCCGAGCGGTCTCCAAGGACTCGCGAATCTCGCTCGCATCTTCCTCGAGCGATCCGAAGCCCATCCCCCTTCGCATGAGCCCGTCGGCCTCACGCAGCAGCGTCCTGGCACCTGCTGGGTCGGCAAGCGCCACGTAGGCCCGAGCCAGTTCGAGCCGGATCTGGATTGAGTAGGCCAGCAGAGCGTGGGTGAGCTGAGGCCGAAGCCGCTGCGCCCGTGCGAGCAGCTCGTTCGCGCGGGCGCCCTCATGCCGGTGGGCGGCAACCCGAGCCCCAAGCGCGTAGACGAGAGCATTCGGCGGGTACTCCTCCATTAGGGACCGTCTCACGACCGCCTCGGCCTGGTCGAAGAATCGTGAAGCCCCCACCCAGTCGTCGGCACCCGCGGCGAGGATTCCCCGTTCCGCCAGGGCTATCGAGAGCGCGTTCCATGCCTCGGTCGCGGGAGCCGATTCCGCGATGTCCGCGAACAGGTCGTCGGCCGGGCCGGTGTTGCCCCCGAGCATCTCCGAGATAGCCAGAAAGAGGGCCGCGGTTGCCCACCATGTGCTGCCCCTGGGAAAGCTCTGCTCTGCGAGTTCAGCGTCCGCCCTCATCGCCTCGAGGCCGCGTCGGCAGCGAGCCGCGCCGAACACGGCCAGCACCTGCTCGATCAAGGCGCCGCCGTTCCGATTGGCGCGCTCGCTCGCAGCCCGCTCCGCCGCATCCGCCCAGCGCTCCGCGTCCGCGGCGTCGCCTCGAATCGCCTTGAACCACGCCCCGAGTACGGCGGCCCGAGGGACTCTCTCGAGCGCGTTTCGCTGCTCGAGCCAGCTCAGCCAGGCCTCGACGGTGACGGCATGCCCGAGCTGGTACTCGGCTTGCCCATGCCGCTCGACCAGCTCGGCGACGCGGGGGATGTCCTCGGCAGCCTCGGCGTAGCCAACGGCGTCAGCGACCCGGCCGTTGGCGGAGCACCAGTCGGACGCAAGGCCGATGAGATCTGGGGCCTCGTCGGGCTCCGTGCGGTTGAGCTCTGCGCGGAGAAGGTCTCGGAACAGACGGTGATAGCGGTACCACTCCCGATTGGAATCCAGCGGGATGATGAACAGGTTGGAGCGCTCGAGTGACTCCAGGGATCGAGCGGAGTCCTTCGCGCCAAGGACGGAGTCGCAAAGCGGGCCGCACATCTCGTCGAGCACGGATGTCCGGGTGAGGAAGCGAAGCTGATCGTCGGGAAGCCGGGCGAGCAGCTCCTCACGCAGATAGTCGGCGACGAGCCTGTCGTCGCCACGGAAGGACGCGACCGAGCCTCGGCTTTCAGAGAGCGAGAGCGCGGCCAGATAGAGCCCCCCCGGCCAGCCCTCGGTCCTCTTGGTCAGCTCGGCCAGCTGATCGTCCGCAATCTCTACCCCCGCTCCCGCAAGCACCTCCCGGGCCTCGCCTTCGTCCATCCGCAGATCGCTCGGGCCCAACTCGAGAAGCTGGCCGTGGGCGCGCAGCGCACCCGCCCGGCGCGATGGCTGGATTTGGCCGGCGAGGACGAGCTGCGATTCGCTCGGGAGATGGTCGACGAGCACATCGATCGCGTCGAGGCATTGCCGGTCCTTGATCTCCTGCATGTCGTCGAGCACCAGCACAAATGAGGAGTTGATGCTCGCGAGGGCCGATGCCAGCGTTGGGACGATCCTGCCCTCGATCGAAGCGCCCGCCGATGCGAGCACATCGAAGACACGCTCGGGAAGCGGCTCAATCTGATCGAGCGCAGCGGCGATGTAGCTCAGCAGGACGACCGGGTCGTTGTCGTGGCCATCGAGCGAAACCCAGCCAAAGGGTCGACGCGACCGGGAAGCCCACTGGGCGAGCAAGGTGCTCTTGCCATAGCCGGGGGCCGCCGAGACGACCACCAGTCGCTGCTCACGCGAGTCCCGCAAGAGCTCGACGAGCTCGGTCCGAAACACACTTTGCTTGAGCGGCTGCGGCGGGCGCAGCTTCGATTCAAGCAGGGGATCAAATCGAGCTCGCGAGGACGGTTCCCCAGGCTTGCGGGCCTCCATCGCCTGTTCCGCAACGCCCTCGGCCCGGGTCTGTGTCGCCATGCGGGAGCGACCCTAAGGCGCATGCTTGTAAAGAGCAATGTGGTGAAACACGTAGACGGGTCCGCATTAATCCGTAGCCAGGCACGGGACGCCGCGCATTAGCCTCGATGCATGCGGGGGACCGTGGACTGGAGCTTCGGCGGGACTTGGCCGTTCGAGCCCCGATGGTTCGAGTCGGTAGACGGCCGGATGCATTACGTGGACGAGGGCCCGCGGGACTGCCGGCCGGTCGTGCTCCTGCACGGCAATCCCACCTGGGGCTACCTGTACCGGCGCTTCATCCCGCCGCTGGTCGCAGCGGGTCACCGGGTGATCGTCCCGGATCTGCTCGGCTTCGGTCGCTCTGAGAAGCCGGGTGTTCGCGACCTCTACCACGTGCGTCGACACGCCGAGCGCCTCGAGGCGTTGCTCGAGTCACTCGATCTAGAGGGCGTAGTGCTGGTTCCCCACGACTGGGGCGGACCAACCGGCTTCTTCTGGGCAACCCGGCACCCGGACCGCATCGCGGGTCTGTTCGTGCTCAACACGATCGCCCATGCGGTGCGGAGCGAGCGCCTCGCGCCTGGACGGGGCCTGCCGCTGCCTTTACGCCTGATCCGCGCTCCAGGGATAGGCGAGGTGCTTGTCCAGGGGTTCGACGTCTTCAAGCCGCTGATGTTCCGCCTCGCGATCGAGCGCAAGGACCAACTGAGCCCGGAGGTGCGCTGCGCCTATCGCGCTGTCCATCCTGGCTGGTCGGAGCGCCTGGGGATGCTCGTCTTCCCGCGGGAGCTCCCCCGCGAGCCGGGCGGCGCGGTGGACCGGATGAATGCGGAGATCGAAGCGGGGCTGAAACGCCACTTCCGTAGCAAGCCGACGCAGATCGCCTGGGGGATGAGAGACCTGGTGCTCGGCCCGGAGCACCTCGAAGAGCTCTGGCTCGACACCTTTCCCGACGCCGAGGTGATGAGACTGGAGGACGCCGGACACTTCGTTCAGGAAGACGCCCACGAAAGGGTCATACCGGCGCTGCTTCGGTTCGCGGATGAGCGATGAGTGAAACAGATTTCGGCCGTCCCGACCTGTCGAAATACCAGCCGGTTCCTTCGTGCCCGGATCACTGCCGTCACGAGGCAGAGCAGCAGCGTTTCCGCCCGCAGCTGCGGACCTCGCCAAACCCATCCGAAACCCATCCGATGCACCCATCCGCCATCCGGATGGGTTCGCGCCCGCCGCGCCCCATTGCCATGCGGAATTCGGGGGTCGGCGCGCCCCGACTCCGCTCCCTTTACGAGTGGTCGGAGTCGATGCGCTTGACCCCGTTCCCGGTGGTTGGGGTGTGGCGGGCGTGACTCTCGCCTGGCTTGGGCGGGATCCAATGGATTTAGGGAGTGCAGGAGTTGCCGTGGTCGAGCGGCCGAGCGGTTTGCGCTTGGTTGTTCGCAGTCGAGATGCCTCCGCCTGGTTAATTACGAGGCTTGCTCTCGGTCGAGCAGCTAGCTGCTCGCAGGGATTGGACGGTCGTGTCCTTGACCTTGCCCGTGAGTTCTCGCGGGTGCGCCCTGCCGGACTTGTGGAGCTTTACTGGTCAGCCAGGTCAGGGGAAGCGGCGAATCACGCCGGCGCTCGACGGCAAGAACCCCTGCGCCAGAAGTGTCCGCTAGGTGTCCGCGAAGTGTCCGCGGCGCGGACACTTTCGCCCCCGCGCCGCCCCATGGCTATGCGGGATTCAGGGGCCTGCGCGCCTCGACTTCACTCCCTCTACGAGTGATTGAAGTCGAGTCGCTTGACCCTGTTGGTTGTGGTGCAGGGGGCGGCGCGGAGGCGGTTCTCTTAGAGGCTGAGTTGGAGGAGGAGAGCGTCGAGAGCTGCGAGGGCAAGATGGAGCCGGCGGTTTGGGCGTAGGCGTGCGGCGTGGGATGGAAGGTGCGGCGGCGTGCTCTGAGCTGACAGGCAGCGTGGCACGTCGCAGCTACATGCCGAAGGGAGCGCTGGCTTGCCCAGTGGTTCGAGGTTCCGACGCGGGGTGGAAGCGCCAGACCATTTGGCTGCCGGCTACCCAGCCAATCGACGCGTCTGCCGCGGAGGCGGGTGAAGTCGGCGGGACAGTTGGCGGCCAACCGCGTCATTGGAGGTGATGGCTCCCCCCGATCGGCCGACTCCCCAACCCGAGGGTCCGAGGCAGAACCCGCCCGGACCTGAGAGCGAGGCTAGCGGCGGCCAGGCGCGCTCCGTCAAGGGCCTTCGGCCCGACCCCCTTCGGGGGTTGACGGACGCGCCGCCGCCGCTATCGTCGCGGCCAGGTCGGGGGCCGATATTGGACGGAGCGGGGTGGTGAGCAAAAAGCTGTCGACCAATATTCCCCGTCTGGCCCTGACGCCTTCGGAGGCGGCCGCGGCGATCGGGGTGGGAGAGGACTTCTTCAGCGAGCATGTTCGTCCCGAGCTGCAGCTGATCCGGCGGGGGAGGAAGGTCTTGGTTCCGGTCGTCGAGCTCGAGCGCTGGATGAGCGCCAACGCCGAGAGGCCGCTCGGCGCGGACCTGGCAGGTTCGGCGCCGTTCGCGCGCTGATCACCCGCCGGTAGGGTCGCCAAGATGGAGAGCTGATGGCGCGAGCGACAGGGATCAGGCGGCGACACTCGAAGAGCTGCCGCTCGCGGGAGGGCGGCCGGTGCAACTGCAACGCGGGTTGGGAGGCGTGGGTGTACCTGGCCCGAGAGAGCAAGTCCGTAAGCAGGACCTTCCAACGAGAGGCGGAGGCGAAGTCGTGGCGGGCCGACGCCCTGTCCGCGGCGCGGCGGGGGGCCCTCAGGCCGGCGCGCCGAGACACGCGTACGCTCGCCGCGGCGCTACGTGAGTTCGTCGACGGGATGAAGGCCGGGACGGTGCGCCCGAAGAACCGCGGGCGCTACAAGCCGAACACGAGCCGCTCCTACGAGCGAGCGCTGGTCAACCACATCGAGCCGTCCGCGCTCGGCCGGCTGAAGGTCGCCGACGTGCGACGGGCGGACGTGCAATCGCTGGCCGACGAGCTGCTCGCCTCCGGGCTCGCTCCGGGCACCGTGAGCAACGTGCTCAATCCGATTCAGGCCCTCTACCGGCGTCTGATCGACCGTGACCTGATCGCGCACAACCCCGCAACGCGGATTGACCTTCCGATGCAGGGGAGAGCGCGGCCGAAACGGATCGCATCAGCCGCCGAAGCGGCGCGACTGATCGCGCCGGTTCGCGAGGAGGAGCAGCCCCTGTGGGCGGCGGCCTTCTACGCCGGGCTGCGCCGGGGGGAGCTGCAGGCGCTGCGGGCCTGCGATGTCGACCTGGGCGCCAGCCTGATCCACGTCGAGTTCGGCTGGGACCAGGAGGAGGGGGCGATCGAGCCGAAGTCCGATGCAAGCCGGCGGACGATCCCGGTGCTCGCCGTTCTGCGAGACCACCTGGACGAGCACCTGCTGCGCACGGGCCGCACTGGGGAAGAGCTGGTGTTTGGCCGAACCGCGGTGGACCCGTTTGTGCCCTCGAGCCTCGACAACCACGCCCAGGAGTGCTGGGCGGCGGCGGAGCTCGAGCCAATCACGCTGCACGAGGCGCGGCACACCTTCGCCTCGCTCTTGATCGACTCGGGTGCGAACGCGAAGGCGGTACAGGAGTTCATGGGGCATTCGAAGATCCAGACGACCTTTGACACCTACGGGCACCTGCTGCCGGGTTCCCATGACGAGGTCCGGGTGCGGATGGATGCGTACCTGCTCGACGCGACGGCGGAGCCAGCCGACGGGCCGGTTGAGGCCCCCGAGGATGCAGCGTAAGTGTCTGACTCTGGCACCGACTCTGGCACGAGGGCTCCTGGAGTTGTTCGCGTCGCCCTCGTTAGGGCCGAATTACCTGTAAAACGGCAAAAAGAGAACCCCGCCGAAGCGGGGTTCTCTAGGGGTACTACAGGGAGGAGAGATATGTGTGTTGTCTGTGGGAGGTAGCCGGTACTCAGGCGCCGAGCGGGCGACTGAACCGCGTTGAAGCGGTCAGCGCCATGTGCGCGGAGCCGAACCCGACCAAAAAGACGGTTGCGATGTAATCACCGGCGATTCCCGCCACGACCCCGGCCGCGATGGTGGCGGCGGCCAGTGTGTAGTCGAGTCCCGCGTGGGCGCTCAACGGCAGATTCCCCCGTTGGGTGTCGCCGTAAACCGAGGTGGCGAGCCCGAGTAGAAGAATCCCGAGAGCGATGCTCAGGGCGCCCGCGAGGGGCGCGAAGCCGAGCGCGAAGGGCGCCACCATCAGAACGGGGGCGGCGGCCACCTCGACAGCGGCGTGCACGTGAATCGGGATTGCCCTGAACAGAGTCATCGCGAAAACCAGGGTACGAACGTATGTGCGATTCGTGTGTGAGCGGGATCACACGTGATGCGTGGCATCGCGCTCCCGCTCAGCCGATCCCGGCCCAGGTACGGTTGGCCCATGCCCCGCCGCCGCGCCGACACGCTGCTCGCCGAGCGCGGGCTGGCTCCTTCACGGACGGCCGCCGCGGCGACCGTGCGCGCCGGCCGCGTACGCCTGGCGAAGGACGGTGCGACCGTGGAGAAGCCCAGCGAGCTGGTCGACGAGAAAGCTGAGCTCCTCGTCGAGGAGGGGGAGGAGTTCGTCTCCCGCGGCGGGATCAAGCTGAAGAACGCGCTGAGCGAGCTCCCGATCGAGGTGGAGGGGAAGCTCTGCCTGGACGTCGGCGCCTCGACCGGCGGCTTCACGGACTGCCTGCTGCAGCGCGGCGCGCAGCTGGTGATCGTGGTCGACGTCGGCTACGGACAGCTGGATTACCGGCTGCGCCAGGACTCGCGCGTCCTGGTGATGGAGCGGCTCAACGCCCGCGCCCTGGGAGACTCCCACCTGCCCTTTCGGCCCGGCCTGATCACCGTGGACGTCTCCTTCATCTCACTGGCGAAGCTGATCCCCCCGATCACCTCCACCGCGGCCGAGGAGTTCGATCTGCTCGGCATGGTCAAGCCCCAGTTCGAGCTCGGCAAGGAGAAGGTGGGCAAGGGAGGCGTCGTCCGCGACGCCGCGGACCGGCGCGAGGCGATCCGCAAGGTCGCCGCGGCCGCCGAGAAGGAGGGCCTCGTGGTGCGCGGGATCGCCTCGTCGGGGCTGCCCGGCCCCAAGGGGAATCGCGAGACCTTCGTCTGGGCGTCGCGGAGCGGCGAGCCCGTCGACCTCGACGCCGCGCTCGGGGAGGTCGAGCCGTGAGCCGCGCGATGCTGATCACGCACTCTCATCCGGAGACCGCTTCGGCTGCGGTCCTGAAAGCCGCCGAGGCGGCGCGCGCCGCGTCCGTGGAGCTGATCTGCACGCCGGACGAGCACGAAAAGCACGGCGAGGCGGCCGCCGGGATCACCCCGGTGGAGGATGGGGAGCGGCCGGACGTCTGCATCGTCCTGGGGGGGACGGCAGCATCCTCTACGCGCTGCGCCGCTTCGCCGAGACCGGGGTCCCGGTCTTCGGCATCAACTTCGGCACCGTCGGATTCCTGGCCGCCGTCGAGCGAGAGGAGCTGGAGGACGGCCTCAGGCGAGCCTTCAGCGGGGATTTCGAGGCCATGGACATGCCGGCGCTCAGGGTCGACCTGCCGGTGCAGATGCCGGTCGCCCTCAACGACGTCAGCTTCGTCAGGCGGCCCCACGGGCGGGTGGCCGAGCTCTCCTACGCGATCGGGGACGAGGAGGTGGGCAGCGTCCGCTGCGACGGGCTCGTGGCGGCCACTCCCGCCGGATCCACCGGCTACAACCTCGCCAACGCCGGGCCGATCCTGGCCTGGGGCGTGAAGGGCTATGTGGTCAGCTTCATCGCGCCCCATACGCTCGCCGCCAGGGCGCTGGTGGTCGCACCGGATGACGCTCTGCAGGTGCGGAATGCCGCGGGACGCGAGCCCGTCGAGATCTCGCTCGACGGGGAGGCGGCGGGAGAGCTCGCCCCGGGAGACGAGCTCGAGATTCGCTTCGCCGAGTCGATCAGCTGCCTGGCCCAGCTGCCGGGGGCGAGCTTCTATCACCGGATCCGGGAGAAGTTCGGGAAGCTGGCCTGACGGCCGGCCCTGGAGGAGCGCTTTCCGATCTGCCGCTCCTATCGCTTCCTCAGCTTCACCTTTCTCGACTGAGTGTTGGGCGCGCCGCCGGTCGGCGTATAGGTGATCTTCGGCTTGACCTTGACCTTGCCGATGTTCTTGAGCTTGCGCTTCTTCTTGCCCTTGGCGCGAATCGTCACTCGCACGGAGCCGCCGCTGACGGCCTTCGAGGTAACCGCGGTCCCGCCTCCTGCGGACCTGACGCCCTTTCCGCCGACGGTCAGGTCGCCCGGGTTGGGAACGGTCACCTCCAGGATCGCCGTGCCCTTGCGCTTGTTGCGGGTGATCGGCCCGAGCGTGAAGGCATTGGTGGGTTCGAGCACGGCGGAGACGTTGAGACGCAGGGGGTCAGCGGCTCTGAGCGCAAAGGTCCCCGTCTGGCCATCGGCGAGACCGGGTTGCAGGTCGATGAATGACTCCCCGGCAGCGGTGAAGTAGGAGGCGTTGTCGGCTGGGCTTTTCGAGTTGTTGCCGAGGACGTCGCCGGCCCTCACCGGGAGGTTGGTCTGAAACGTGTTGACGACGCTCGGGGTGAGGGACCTGGGGCCGTCGTGACCGACCACGGTGTAGGTCAGAGGGTCCGCGACCTTGCGAAACACCTTCATGGTCAGCTCCTGCCCGACGTCGGCGGCGGCATTGTGGCTCCAGGAGGTGAGTGTCCAGGCGGTGACCCCTCCGGTCGCCGGGACGACGTACGAGTTCCCCGCCACGACGCTGGGCTGGGCGCGGTCGGTATCGGCAGAGGTCTCCGACGACGGGTTGCTCGGGGCGAGCTGACCGATCGTGACCGCCGCCGGGGCCGGGGCGGCCGCCAACGCCGGCACGGCCACGGCAAGGGCGGATGCGATCCCCAGACGCGCCGGCCGAAACCGCCGCCTTCGCGGGCCGGAGGGCATGGGAGGACGCTCTCAAAGGGAGACGCGCGTGTCAACTCCAAAAACGGGACGCCTCTGGGCGCCGTTTGACGATGAAGCCGTTTTGGCAGACTCCACCTGGATGGCGCGGAAGTGGTGGAGTCTGCTTGCGGTCTGTCTGGCGACGTTCATGTTGCTGCTCGACATCACGGTCGTCAACGTCGCGCTGCCCAAGATCCAGGAGGACCTGCACACCGACCTCACCGGGCTGCAATGGGTGGTGGACGCGTACACGCTGCTGCTTTCGGCGTTCACGCTGACCATGGGCACGCTCGCCGACCGCTTCGGGCGGCGGCGGCTGTTCGTGATCGGCGTCGGGCTGTTCACATTCGCGTCGCTGCTCTGCGGGCTGGCGACCAGCGCGACCTTCCTGCACCTCGCGCGGGGTCTGCAGGGCCTCGGCGGCGCGGCGATGTTCGCGACCTCGCTGGCGCTGATCGCTCAGGAGTTCCAGGGCCCCGAGCGCGGCACCGCGATCGCCGCCTGGGGCGCGACGATCGGCGGCGCGGTCGCGGTCGGCCCGCTCGTCGGCGGGGCACTCACCGACGGGTTCGGCTGGGAGTGGATCTTCTTCGTCAACGTCCCGATCGGCGTCGGCACCGTGATCCTCGCCCAGACCCAGGCCGGCGAGTCGCGCGATCCCGAGGCCAAGCGTCTCGACTGGGCGGGCCTGACCACCTTCTCTCTCGGGCTCTTCGCGCTGATCTTCGGCCTGCTGCGCGGCAACGCCGAGGGCTGGGGGAGCGGGATCATCGTCGGGGCGCTGACCGCTGCGGCCGTCCTGCTCGTGGCCTTCGTGCTCTTCGAGTGGCGCCAGGACCACGCCATGTTCGACCTCAGCCTCTTCCGCAAGCCCGCGTTCTCGGGCGTGTCGTATGGGACCTTCGCGATCGGCGCCGGGATGTTCGCGATGTTCCTCTACATCACGATCTATATGCAGAGCGTGATCGGGATGACCCCTCTCGAGGCCGGCGTTCGCTTCCTGCCGCTGACCCTGTTCGCGTTCATCGTGCCGCTCGCCACCCGCAATCTCGTGGCGAGGATTCCGGCGCGGGTGCCGCTGACGATCGGATTGACGCTGGTCGGCATCGGGTTGCTGCTGATGCGCGGAGCCGAGCCCGACTCGGAGTGGACGACCCTGCTCGCCGGGTTCATGGTCAGTGGCTTCGGCATCGGCCTCTCCAACCCGTCGATCGCCTCGACCGCGCTCGGGGTCGTTCCGGCGGCACGGTCGGGCATGGCCTCGGGGATCAACAACACGATGCGGATCGCCGGCGTTGCGACGGGGATCGCCGCCCTCGGCGCCATCTTCCAGAGCAAGATCTCCGATCAGCTCAAGACACTGCTTCCCAATGCGCCCAGCGGGTTTGCCGACGGGGTCGCCGCGAGCGGCACCCAGGCGGCGAACCAGGCGCCGCCCCAGCTCCACGACCAGGCCTTCCATGCGGCGGGCGTGGCGTTCACGAACGCCTTCAACGACATCCTCCTGATCGGGGCCCTGATCCTGTTCAGCGGAGCGCTCATGGTGCTCGCCTTGGTGCGACAGAGTGACTTCATCCCGCATGGTCCGCCGCAGCAGGCTCCAGCGGAGGCGGAGGCGGAGGAACCGGCCGCGGCATAGGGGCGAATCCGTCGGGACCCCTCGTTAGAACGAGGGGCCCATGCTCCTCGAGCTCCGCATCGAGAATCTGCTCCTGATCGAGCGCGCCGAGCTGCGGCTCGGGCCCGGGCTGAACGCGATCACCGGCGAGACGGGGGCGGGCAAGACGATCCTCGCGCACTCGTTCGATCTGCTGATGGGCGGGAAGGCGCGCTCTCACATCGTCCGGCCCGGCGCGAGCGAGGCCTACGTCGAGGGCGTGTTCGAACTTCCCGAGGGCCTGCTCGACGACCCGGAGCTTGCCGAGATCGCGGAGCGGCTGCCGGAGGGGGCGACCGAGGTGGCGATCGGCCGCCGCGTCTCCGCGAACGGACGGACGAGCGCCTTCCTCGCGGGTCGCTCCGCATCGGCGCCGGAGCTGCAGGCCCTGGGCTCGCGGCTGCTCGCCTTCTACGGGCAGCACGAGCACCGCAAGCTGACCCTGGCGGGGGCGCAGCTCGAGACGCTGGACGGCTTCGCCGGCGAGGAGCACCTGGAGCGGCGCCGCGCGTACAGGGAGGCGCACTCCGACGTGGTGCGGATCGAGCGCGAGCTGGCGCGGATCAGGGAGCGGGAGGGTGCGCGCGAGCGTGACCTCGACATCCTGCGCTACGAGCTGGAGGAGATCGAGGCCGCGAAGCCCGATCCGGCCGAGGAGGCCCAGCTCGCGCCGGAGCGCGAGCGGCTGCGACACGCCGAGTCGCTGCGCGGAGCCGCCGCCGAGGCTCTCGCCGCCGTCGGCGGCGATGGCGAGGGCGCGGCGGCGGAGGCGATGGGGACGGCCGAGTCCGCGCTGGCGGCGCAGGAGGGCGTGGACGCAGAGCTCGACAGGCTCGCGGAGACCGCGCGTGGGCTCCGGATGGAGGCCCAGGAGCTGGCGGCGGAGCTGCGCGGGTATGCCGATCGGATCGAGGCCGAGCCGGGCCGTCTCGAGCAGGTCGAGGAGCGCCTCGAGCTCATCGACCGGCTGAAGCGAAAGCACGGCGGCTCGATCGAGTCGGTGCTCGCGCACGCGGAGCACTGCCGCACCGAGATCGAGACGATCGAGGGGGCGGAGGAGGCCACGGATCGCCTCGAGGGGGGGCTGGCGAGCGCTCAGCGCCGCCGCACCGATCTCGGCGGCCAGCTCAGCGAGGTGCGCGCCAAGGCCGCGCGCCGCCTGGAGAAGAGCGTGGCGGCCGAGCTCGAGCAGCTCGCGATGAGCGGGGCGAAGCTCGAGGTGAAGCTGGAGCCGCAACCCGAGGGCTTCGGGGCGCTGGGTCAGGAGAGAGTCACCTTCGAGGTGGCCACCAATCCGGGAATGCCGACCTCGCCCCTGCGAGACGCGGCATCGGGCGGTGAGCTCTCCAGGGTGATGCTGGCGCTGGCGGGTCAGGGAGCGCGAGGCGCCGCCGCCACCTTCGTCTTCGACGAGATCGACGCCGGGATCGGCGGGAACACGGCCAAGGCGGTCGGCGAGCGGCTGCGCAGCCTGGGCTCCGAGCGGCAGGTGCTCTGCATCACGCACCTCCCGCAGGTGGCCTCGATGGCCGAGGCCCACTTCCGGATCGAGAAGAGCGTCGACGGCGGTGAGGCGAGCGCCCAGGTCGAGCGGGTGGACGGCGAGGGGCTGGTCGCGGAGATCGTCCGGATGCTGGGCGGCAGCGACGGCGACGAGGCGGCCGACCGCCACGCCCGTCAGCTCCTGCGCGCCGCGTAGGCCTCGCGCCCCATAGGCTCTCGAAGTGGCCATCGCAGTCCCCAGCGTCATCTCCGGGACCGCCCGCGTGGGGATCAGGACCAAGGAGCTGATCCGGCGTCTGGCGCCGGGCGAGATCGCCGTGATCGACCACGCCAACCTGGATCGAGTCGCCGCCCAGGAGCTGGTCGCCGCCAGCCCGGCGGCGGTCGTCAACGCGGCTGCGTCGGCGGATGGGACTCATCCGAACCTCGGGCCGCTCATCCTGACCAGGGCCGGGATCCCCCTGGTCGATGCCGGCGCGGAGGTGCTCGACAGGCTGCGCGACGGCGACCCCGTCGAGATCGATCGCGGTGAGGTTCGGGCCCGCGGGTTGCCCGTCGCCGAGGGGAGGGCGCTCGAAGCCGACGAGCTTCTCGAGCTGCTGGAGGAGGGGCGGCGGAGCGCCGGGCGGGCCCTCCGGGAGTTCGCCGAGAACACGCTCGAGCACGTGCGCCGGGAGGCGGACGGCTTCCTCGCGCTCGCTGAGCTGCCCGAGCCGCGAACGAGCTTCCGGGGTCGCGACGCGCTGATCGTGGCGCGCGGAGGCGATCACCTCCGCGACCTGGAGGCACTCGCCGGATATGTCGAGCGGCGCCATCCGGTCCTGATCGGCGTGGACGGCGGCGCCGACGCCCTGATCGACCGAGGCCTCGTCCCCGATCTGATAGTGGGCGACATGGACTCGGCCGGCGAGGGGACTCTGGGAAGCGGCGCGGAGCTGATCGTCCACGGCTATCCGTGCGGCGAGGCGCCCGGGGCCGCGCGCCTCACCGCGCTCGGGCTTCCTCACTCGATCGTGGCCGCTCCCGGGACGAGCCAGGACCTCGCCCTCCTGATCGCCTACGGGCACGGAGCGGAGCTGCTGGTGAGCGTCGGCACGCCCCAGTCGCTGGTCGAGTTCCTCGGCAAGGGCAGGGCCGGGATGTCCTCGACGTTTCTGACCCGGCTCCTCGTCGGAGATGCCCTCGTGGACGCGAGCGGCGTCGGCCGGGTGCTGGCGGCCGGCCCCTGCTGACTTTGGTCCGCCGGGCGAATTACCGGGGAGCGGCGGTGTTCTTCCCCCTGGGCGCGCCGATCCTCGCCCTCGGCCTGATCGCTGCCGAGGTCTCCGGCGTGGAGGTGGGTCGCCGGCTCGGCTACCTGGTGGGGGTATCGCTGCTGGGGCTCGCGGACGATCTCCTCGGAGAGGGCGGTCCGCGCGGCCTGCGCGGCCATGCTTCGGCCCTGGCCGCGGGGCGGCCATCGACCGGCGCCCTCAAGGCGCTCGGGACGGTCGCCCTGGCGACGTGGGCCGCGGCGGGGGATGGGCTGCCTTACGTGCTCGAGGTGGGCGTCCTGGCGCTCGCGCCGCACGCTGCCAACCTGGTCGACCTGCGCCCGGGCAGGGTGGAGAAGGCGGCCGCGCTCACGCTGGGCGCGCTCTGCGCGATCGCCGGATCCCTCGCGCCGGTCTCGGCCGCCTGGCCGTTCGCGGCCGCTGCCGCGGCTGGCGTGCTCCTCACCCTGCGCGAGCGGGCGATGCTCGGCGACAGCGGCGCGAGCCTGATCGGCGCGGTCGCCGGGATCGGCTGTGTCAGCGCTCTCGGGGTCGCCGGCACGGCGGTCGCGCTCTCCGCGCTCATCGCGATCTCGCTCTATGGGGAGTTTCACTCGATCGCCGCGATGATCGAGCGAGTTCCGCTGCTCCAGCGACTAGACTCGCTTGGCAGATCGAATTGAGCCAACCGAAGCCAAGCGACACCCGTTTTCTCTTCGTTACAGGCGGTGTCGTCTCGTCCCTCGGCAAGGGCATCGCCTCCGCCTCACTCGGTCGCCTTCTGGTCTCACGCGGCTTCCGCGTCCAGCTGCAGAAGCTCGATCCCTATATCAACGTCGACCCGGGGACGATGAGCCCGTTCCAGCACGGCGAGGTCTTCGTCACCGAGGACGGGGCGGAGACCGATCTCGACCTCGGCCACTACGAGCGTTTCACCGACGAGAACACCTCGCGCGCCTCCAACTTCACCGCCGGCGGCGTCTACAACAGCGTCATCCGCCGCGAGCGCCGCGGCGACTATCTCGGCGCGACCGTCCAGGTGATCCCGCACATCACCGACGAGATCAAGAACCGGATCCTGATCGTCGCCGAGTCCCAGGCGGTCGACTTCGTGATCACGGAGATCGGCGGGACGGTCGGCGACATCGAGTCGCTGCCGTTCCTCGAGGCCATCCGCCAGCTCTACACCGACATGGGCCCGAAGCGCTGCATGTTCGTCCACCTGACCCTGGTGCCCTATGTGGGCCACGCGGGCGAGATGAAGACCAAGCCCACGCAGCATTCGGTCAACGAGCTCCGGCGGATCGGCGTCCAGCCCCACGCGCTGCTCTGCCGCTCCGAGCAGGGGCTCGACCGCGAAATCCGCAAGAAGATCGCGCTCTACGCCAGCCTGCCCGAGGACGCGGTGATCTCCGCGCGCGACGTGGACAACGTCTACAAGGTGCCGCTCGTCCTGCGGGCCGAGGGCATGGACGACCAGGTCCTCGACCACTTCGGGATGGAGGCGCCGACCCCCGACCTCGGCGAGTGGGAGGCCCTGATCAAGCGCGCGGACGCCTCGCGCGAGCGCAAGGCGAGGATCGCGCTCGTGGGCAAGTACGTCCAGCTCGAGGACGCCTACAAGTCCGTGATCGAGGCGCTCACCCACGGTGGCTGGGAACACGGCGTGGAGGTCGAGACCGTGCTCGTGTCGGCCGAGGACATAGACGACGCCGAGCTCGATGACGTCGACGGGATCCTGATCCCGGGCGGCTTTGGCGAGCGTGGCATCGAGGGCAAGGTCGAGGCCGCCCGCATCGCCCGCGAGAGGGGGATCCCCTACCTGGGGATCTGCCTCGGGATGCAGATCGCGGTCGTCGAGTTCGCGCGGCACGTCTGCGGGATGGACGGCGCCAACTCCGCCGAGTTCGATCCCGAGACGCCATACCCCGTCGTCGACCTGCTCCCGGAGCAGAAGGAGGTCTCCGATCTCGGCGGGACGATGCGGCTCGGCGCCGACCCGGTGAAGCTCCACGAGGACACCCGGGCGCGCGAGATCTTCGACGAGCCCGTCATCTACAAGCGCCACCGCCACCGCTATGAGGTCAACAACATGCTGCGCAAGCGGCTCGAGGACGAGGGCTTGGTGGCGAGCGGGACCTCTCCCGACGATCGCCTGGTCGAGGTGATAGAGCTGCCGGACCACCCCTTCTTCGTCGCCTCCCAGTTCCACCCCGAGTTCAACTCAAGGCCGACGCGCCCGGAGCCGCTCTTCCGGGAGTTCGTCGGCGCCGCTGCCAGGCGCGCCGCGGAGCGCCCGATTGCGCCGGCAGCCGAGGCCGAGACCGCGGCCGAGGAGTCCACGGACTCCGAGGACGTCAGCGTCCGCCGCTCGGGCTAGACGGTCGCCAGGACCACCAGCGCGACGAAGAACACTCCAGCGGCGGTGCTGAGCGCTCCGATCTTGATCCGCCAGCGCGAGCTCAGTCCGGCGACGCCGAAGAGGAAGAGCGACGTCGCCAGGATCACCTCGGCAAGGGTGTAGCTGGCCGCCTTTTCCTGATGGCCCTCGGCGTTCCTGCTCGACTGCTCCGCGCGGAGTTCCAGGCCACGGCCGACCGGCGTGCGAAGTCCGGCCTCCGCCGCCCGGACGAGACTGTGGGTCGAGGCGTGGAAGTCGAGCTCGGCGTCGTGCTCCTGATGCTCGTTCAGGTAGACGGCCCCGGCGGTGACGATCGCCGCCATCCCGAGGGCGATTGCGATCAGGATCTCGAGCCTCGCCTCCCAGGCGCCCGACGGGGCCTCCTCCGCGCGCGCGATGTGGGTCTCGTGGTGGACCGGCCTCCGTGCCACGCCGCACTTCTATCAGCGCGGGGTGACGGTGGCTCGGTGTGCTGACTAGCCTGTCGCGCGTGACCGCGGAGGACCAGCGGATGCTCGACCGCTTCGCACGTCTCTGCGAGATCGCGAGCCCGACCGGGGAGGAGAGAGCGGTGGCCGACGCCGTCCTGGAGGAGCTGCGCATCATGGGCGTCGAGGTGGAGGAGGACGGCGCGGCGGAGCAGGCACGGGCGGCCGCCGGAAACCTGATCGCGCGCGTTCCGGGGACCGGCGAGCGCTGGGTCTCCTTCTTCGCCCACCTCGACACGGTTCCCCACGACGGCCCGATCGAGGTGGTGCGGGAGAACGGCCGCTTCGCGACGCGCGGCGACACGATCCTGGGCGCCGACAACAAGGCGGCGGTGACCGTGCTGATCGAGCTCGCGGCCCGGCAGATCGCCGATCCGGGGCCGCTCGGCCTCGAGCTCGTCTTCACCGTCGCCGAGGAGGACGGGCTGCGCGGCGCCAAGGAGCTCGACATCTCCGCCCTGCGGGCTCCGTTCGGCTACGTGCTCGATCACGCTACCCCGATCGGCGAGGTGATCGTGGCGGCACCGACCTACAAGCGGCTGATCGCGGAGTTCACGGGCCAGGAGGCTCACGCGGGCATCAATCCGGAGGATGGTCACAGCGCGATCGCGGCGGCCGCGGCCGCCGTCGCCGAGATGAAGCTGGGGCGGCTCGACGAGGAGACCACCGCGAACGTCGGGACCATCGAGGGCGGGACGGCGTCCAACGTCGTCGCGGGGCACTGCCGGATCCTCGGCGAGGCTCGCAGCGTCGATGGCGAGCGGGCGGCGGCGACGATCGGGGAGATGGTCGACTCGTGCACCTGGGCGGCGGGGCAGCAGGGATGCGACGTGGACGCGCAGGTGATCGAGATGTTCCGCGGCTACCGGCTGGATCCGAAGTCCGATGCGGTGCGGATCGCCTCCGAGGCTCTGAGACGGACAGGCCACGAGCCGGAGTTCGTCGCCACGGGCGGAGGGAGCGACGCGAATGCGCTCGTCGCGTCCGGATACGAGGCGGTGCTGCTCGCCAACGGGACGGAGGCGAACCACACGCCGGAAGAGTCGGTGACCGAGAGCGCGATCGTGGAGATGCTTGGAGTGTGCGTGGCCGCGCTCGACGAGGCGGCCAAGGTCGCAGTGACGACGAACGGGGGCTAGGGGTGCTGAAGCTGCGGCGCGGGGTGGTGACCAAGTCGGATCCGCTCCGTGTCCGGATCGGGGAGGAGGAGCGACCGGCGTGGGCCGACGAGTCGCTGGTCGGCGAGATCCGCGAGGGCGATGAGCTGATCCTCAACACGGAGGCTCGCGACATGGGCCTGGGCTCGGGCGGGTTCGACGTCGTGCACGTCAACCTGACCCGTGGACTGGATCACCCGGGCGCCGAGGAGGCCACCGCACTGAAGCTGAACTACACGTCGCTGCAGCACCCCGTGGAGCCCGCAGAGGCTCGCGAGTACGAGGGGCCTGCTCGTCGGATCCCGGTTCTGGTGCTCTCGCTTCATGGGCAGCTCGCCCCGGCCGCCTGGGCCGCGGCGCGCGGACCCGCCGAGCTGAGGGTGGGCTACGTGCAGACGTCCGGCGGCGCGCTGCCCGGATCGCTTTCGGAGGACGTCGCACAGCTGCGGAAGTTGAGGCTGCTCTGCGAGCACGTCACGGCGGGCTCCGCGCACGGCGGCGAGGCCGAGGCGCTCACGGTGATCGGCGCGCTGCAGGCCGCCGCCGGCCCGCTCGGCTGGGATGCGGTGATCGCCGGTCCGGGCCCGGGCATCGCAGGATCGGGCTCGGAGCTCGGACACGGCGGGATGGAGGCGCTCGACACCGCGCACGCCTCCCTGATCCTGGGGCACGACACCCTGCTCGCGCCGCGGATGTCGAGCGGCGATCCGCGCGAGCGCCATCGCGGCCTCAGCCATCACACGGAGACGGTGCTGCGGACGTTGCTCGGCAACGTCCGGGTTCCGGCGCCGGCGCGGAGGCCGGTTCCGTGGCCGCAGGTCGGCGCGGGTGACGGGTCGCTCGACGAGCTGCGCGAGGCGTCCGGCGACCGTCACGAGATCTGGCCACGCGAGGCGCCGGTCGACGAGTACGCGGAGAGCGGCCTCCCGTCCACCCACATGGGCCGGGGCATCGAGGAGGACCGGCTCTTCTTCGCGGCCGCGCTGGCCGCGGGTGACGCGCTCGCGGCTGCGACCGTGGCGGAGCTCGCGGCGTGAGCGACGAGCGCCTGAAGAAGGTGGGCGGGAAGCTCGTCCACCGGGGGCCGATCGCCTCGGTGCGGATGGAGACCTTCCAGTACGAGGACGGCAGCCGCTCCACCCGTCAGGTCGTCGTCCATCCCGGCGCGGTCTGCGTGATCCCCCACGATGGCCGCACCCTCTACATGGTCGAGCAGCCGCGGGAGGCCGTTGAGGAGCCGGCCCTGCTGGAGCTCCCGGCGGGGAAGCTGGACGTCGAGGGGGAGAGCCCGCTCGAGTGCGCGCAGCGGGAGCTGGCGGAGGAGATCGGCAAGGCCGCCGGGGACTGGCGCGAGCTGAAGAGCTTCTACACGAGCCCGGGCTTCGCGAGCGAGCGCGTCTGGCTGTTCCTCGCCACGGAGCTCTACGACGTGAAGGGCGAGCCGACGCCGGAGGAGCGGATCGAGCTGGTCGAGTTCCCAATGAGCGACATCGACGGCGCGATCGAGCGCTGCGAGGACGCGAAGTCGCTGATCGGGCTGCTCATGCTGAAGGAGCTTCTCTAGGCAGGGACCGGCCGGCCGCCGCGGAAGTACTCCGCATGGCGACGATCGCGCCTGAACGGCCTGCAGTAACACCCGCTTCGGAGCGCTACGAGGCTCTCGTCCTCGACTTCCTCGCGCACCTCGAGTTCGAGCGGGGCCTCTCTCGGAACACGCTTGCCGCGTACCGCACCGACCTGCTCCAGTTCGGCCGGTTCCTGGCGGAGCGCGACCGAGATGCGACGACCGCCGGGCCCGGCGATCTCTCCGACTTCCTGGCGGAGGTGGCCCAGGGCGACGGCGACGGCAGAGCCCCCTGTTCCACCGCCACGGTCAACCGCAAGGCTGCGTGCCTGCGCTCCTTCTACCGGCACCTGCGGCGCGAGGAGGAGGTCGAGGACGATCCGGCTGCCCGGCTGGAGACACCGCGGCGCGGCAAGAAGCTTCCGGAGGTCCTGAGCTACGCGGAGGTGCAGCGGCTGCTCGCGCAGCCCCGCGGCGACGATGCGTCGACGCTCCGCGATCGCGCGCTGCTCGAGCTCATGTACGCGTCCGGATTGCGCGCCTCCGAGACGATCTCGCTGGAGATCTCGGACGTCGACCTCGAGCACGGGATCGTCCGGGCCCGCGGCAAGGGGTCCAAGGAGCGCCTGGTCCCCGTCGGGGGCAAGGCGATCGCGGCGGTCCGCGTCTATCTCCGCTCGGGCAGGCCGGACCTCGTCCGCTCGAACGACGAGCGCAAGCTGTTCGTCAACTTCCGCGGAGGGCCGCTGACGCGGCAGGGCCTCTACAAGATCGTCCTGCGGCACGCCAAGTCCGCGGGGCTCGGAGACCGGATGAGCCCGCACACGCTGCGTCACTCGTTCGCGACCCACCTGCTCTCCGGCGGCTGCGACCTGCGCTCCGTGCAGGAGATGCTCGGCCACGCGGACCTATCCACAACTCAGCTCTACACCCACCTCTCGGGCGAGGAGCTCAAGGAGGCCTACTTCAAGGCCCACCCAAGGGCGCATCTGCCTCAATAGCCTCTGAGGCATGCCCGAGTTGCCTGAGGTGGAGACCGTCCGTCGCCAGCTCGAGCCGGAGCTGGTCGGAAAGCGGATCGTCTCAGCCTCGGTCCTGGATGAGCGACTGACGCGGCCGGAGCCGCCGCAGGCCCTGGAGCGCGCCGTACGCGACCGGGAGGTGACGGCGGTTGCGCGACGGGGGAAGTACCTGCTGATCGGGCTGGAGGGCGGCCGCACCCTCGCAATGCACCTGCGGATGACAGGGAACCTGCTGCTGCGCGACTCCGAGCACGGCGAGACCGCGGACCTGATGAAGAACGAGCGGCTCGGCGGTTCCCGTCTGTACGAAGCCGCACCGGAGCCGAGGCACGTCCGGGCCCGCTTCGAGCTCGACGATGGTCGCATCCTCGTGTTCACCGACGTCCGCCGCTTTGGACAGGCGGTGGTCCTGGACGCCGGCGATCAGCTCGACGAATTCTTTGCCTCACGGCTAGGCGTGGAGCCGCTCTCCGGAGAGCTCACGCCCGAGCGCCTGCTCGAGCTGGCCAAGGACCGCAAGGCGCCGCTCAAGTCGTTTCTGCTGAGCCAGTCGCGGGTCGCGGGAATCGGGAACATCTACGCCGACGAGGCCCTCTGGCGCGCCCGGCTTCATCCGCTCTCGCCGGCGGGGTCGATGAAGCTCGAGCATGCCGCGCGCCTCGTCGAGGGAATCGTCGCGGCGCTCGAGGCGGGACTCGACCACGGTGGCGCGAGCATCGACGACTACCGGGACTCCCGCGGCGAGCGCGGCTCGATGCAGGACGAGTTCCTGGTCCACACGCGCGAGGGGGAGGAGTGCCGTCGCGGCGACGGCGTGATCCAGCGAATCGTGGTGACCGGCCGGTCGACCTACTACTGCCCGGGGTGCCAGGAGCGGCTTCGCCGCCGCCCGCGCCGGAGGACGAAGCGGCCGGCGCGGAAGGCGAGGAGCGTGTGAGCGATCAGGTCCCGCTTCCGGAGGGGTTCGCGGTGGGCCACTGGTCGGACCCGGCGGGCGGGACGGGGTGCACGGTGGTGATTCCGCCTCCGGAGACGCGGGGCGGGGTCTGCGTGCACGGCGGCGGTCCCGGCACCAGGGAGACCGACACGCTGCGGCCGCTTGCAAACTCCACCGAGGCGACGGCCGTCCTGGTCACGGGGGGTAGCGCCTTCGGGCTGGCGGCGGCGGACGGCGTGGTGCGCTGGCTCGAGGAGCACGAGCGCGGCTACTTCACTCCCTACGGGCGGGTGCCGCTCGTCCCGGCCGCGGTCATCTACGACCTGCCCTCCGGCGACGGGACCGTGCGCCCCGGTCCGGACGATGGGTACGCGGCGTGCGAGGCGGCGGGGGAAGGGGTCCCCGAGCGCGGCGCGGTCGGCGCCGGGACCGGCGCCACGGTCGGCAAGCTGCTCGGGCGCGAACGCGCCGGCCAGGGCGGCGTGGGCTATGCGGCGCTCGTCACCGGGACGGGCCACACGGTCGCGGCCGTGGCGACGGTGAACGCGGTCGGCGACGTGATCGACGAGGACGGCTCGGTGCTCGCCGGCCCGCGGGGCGAGGAGGACGAGCCGGTGCGGGGCGCCGAGCTGATCGCGGCGATGGAGCAGCCGCCGGAGTTCCGGGTGCCGGAGGGCAATTCGACCCCGGTCGTCATCTGCACCGACGCCGCGCTCGACAAGCGGCAGTGCTCGATCGTCGCGCGAGCCGCCACGGCGGGGATGGGCCGCGCGATCGACCCGGTGTTCACGCCGGTCGACGGCGACGTGGTCTTCTGCCTCGCCTCCGGGCGCGGCGAGCCCGATCAGTTCGCGCCGTTCCAGATCGGCGCGGCCGCGGCGACCGTCACGGCCGCGGCGATCCGGGACGCGGTCCGCCAGACGTAGGTCGCCGCGGAGAGTTTTGGCCAGTTCTCACCGCTATAGCGGGCCTAAGTGACCAAAACTCGTCCGGAGCTTTCGGCAACGTGGACGGGCTATGCCCGGGAACTTCAAGACCGAGGCCGTGGTGCTGCGGAGCATCCGCTACGGCGAGGCGGATCGGATCGTTCACCTCTACTCGGCCACGCGCGGGCGGATCGGGGCGATCGCCAAGGGTTCGCGGCGGCCCAAGTCGCGCTTCGGGGGGCGCCTGGAGCCGTTCTTCAGGTTGAACCTCGTCCTCTACGAGGGAAGGGGCGATCTCTTCACGGTGACCGGGGCCTCGACGGTCGACGGTCACGGGACCCTGCGGTCGAACGGCGCGGCGCTTGGGTCGGCGGGCCGGGCGTGCGATGCGGTGCTGCGGCTGCTCGACTCGGGAGAGCCGAACGGGGCCGCCTACAACCTGCTCTGCAACTACCTGGGGCTGCTCGATGCCGATCCGGAGTCGGCGAGCGCCCCGGGCGCCGCGCTGGCCTTCCGGCTCAAGCTGGCGCTGGCGGCCGGGTTCTCACCGGAGCTGGCGAGCTGCGCGAGCTGCGGGGAGGCCGATCATCTGGCGGCCTTCTCCGGTTCCGCCGGCGGAGTGGTTTGCCCGAGCTGCGAGGGCGGTGGGTTCCCGTTCAGCGAGGAGGCCCATCGGTTCATGGTGGATGCGCTGGCCCGCCCGCTGTCGGACGCTCCGGAGGCCGAGCGGCGGGTGGCGGCGCAGGCGGATCGCGCGATCACGGAGACGCTGGAGCACCACGCGCACGTGCATCTGCGGGCGGCGGCCTAGCGGCCGCTTCTTGCCGCGAACCTATTTCGGCGGGCGGTACATCCGCTCCGTGACGCGGAGCTTGATCCCCTTCGGCGCCTTGCCGGCGCGCATGAACCAGGGGAAGAAGCGGCCGGTGATCACCGATCGCTTCTCGCTGTCATAGGCGCGGAGGGCGTCCTTCACGCAGCGCTCGGCGGTGATCATGCCGGGCGGGATCGGGGTGTCCTCGTCGTAGCCGGCAACGCCCTGCCATTCGGTCTTGACCGGGCCAGGGTTGACCACCGTGAGCGTCACGCCCGTGTCGCGCAGCTCCATCCAGAGCGCCTCCATGAAGGAGATGGCGAAGGCCTTGCTGGCGCCGTAGGTCGCCTCGTAGGGGAGGGGCTGCATCCCCGCGGTGCTGGCGACGGTGATCACGCCGCCGTTCCCGCGCTCCACCATCCCCGGGACGAAGGCGTGGGTGAGGGTGACGACCGCCTCGCAGTTGACGCGGACCATCTCCGCCTCTCGCTTGGGGTCGAGCTCGAGGAAGCGGCCGCGGAGGCCGAAGCCGGCGTTGTTGACCAGCAGGTCGACCTGGAGCTGCCGGCCCTGCACCTTGGTGATCAGCTCGTCCGCCTCGGTGGTGAGATCGCACTCGATCACCGTGGCCTTGGTGGGGAGGTTCTCGGCGAGCTCCTCGAGGCGGTCCTTGCGCCGGGCGACCAGGATCAGCTCGTAGCCTCGCGCCGCGAGCTGGCGGGCGAACTCCTCGCCGATGCCCGCGGAGGCGCCGGTGATCAGGGCCGTGTCAGCCATCCGGCGGCAGCCTAATTACATAGTCACGGCGATGCTCCACACGTTCGTGCCGGGCAGGGTGCGAACATCGGTTGGATGGCGAATCACCTGAATCGGGTTGCTCCTGTCGGAGCACCCTCGCATGACACGCTCGAGGCGAGGGTTCGCTCCTGGGAGGCGGAGTACCACTGGGACCTGGCCGTACCGTCGTATCCCGCGCGGCGGCGGGAGCCCGAGGCGGACAGCCCGGTGCGGACGCCGTTCCAGCGCGACCGGGACCGGATCGTGCACTCGAAGGCGTTCCGGCGGCTGAAGCACAAGACCCAGGTCTTCGTGGCGCCCGAGGGGGACCATTACCGGACCCGGCTGACCCACACGCTGGAGGCGTGCTTCATCTCGCGGACGGTGGCCCGGGCGCTCGGCCTGAACGAGGATCTCACCGAGGCGATCGGGCTGGGCCATGACCTCGGGCATCCGCCCTTCGGGCACATCGGCGAGGAGGTGCTGGACGAGGCGCTACAGGAGCATGGCCTGCGGTTTCGCCACAACGAGCACTCGCTGCGGGTGGTCGACGAGCTGGAGCGGGACGGCCGCGGGCTGAACCTGACCGAGCCGGTCCGGGACGGGATCCTCAACCACACCGGATCCGGGAAGCCGGCGACGCTCGAGGGGCGCGTGGTGCGGATCGTCGACCGGGTCGCTTACATCAACCACGACATCGACGATGCGCTGCGCGCTGGAATCATCGGGCCGGAGGATCTGCCGGTCGAGCAGATCGAGCTGCTGGGGGAGACCGGGGCGCAGCGGATCGACCTGCTCGTCCAGGACATGGTGGAGCGCTCGCGCGCCGAGGGCGACATCTCACAGAGCGAGGAGGTCGGCGGAGCGATGCTGCGCCTGCGGAAGTTCATGTTCGAGCGGGTCTATCTGGGGGAGGAGGCGCGCGCCGAGCAGGAGCGGGCCAGGGTGGCGCTGCGGACGCTGTTCGACCACTACCTGGCGAACATCGAAGAGGTGCCGGAGACCGACCCGGATGCGGACCTGGTGCAGCGCGTGACCGACTACATCGCCGGAATGACCGACCGTTTCTGCCTCAGCACGTACGACCGGCTGGTTGCTCGGCAATAGATTGGGTTGATGGCGAAGTTCACCAATGAGAGCAAGGAGCGGGTCAAGGACGCCGCGGACATCCTCGAGATCGTCTCCGCGTACACCGACCTCCAGCAGCGGGGGCAGGACTACTGGGGCAACTGCCCGTTCCACGACGAGCGGACTCCGTCGTTCAAGGTCAATCCGCGGGACAAGCTCTATTACTGCTTCGGCTGCGAGGCGAGCGGCGACGTGTTCCGGTTCGTCGAGGAGAAGGAGGGGCTGACCTTCCCGGAGGCGGTCGAATCGCTGGCGGAGCGCTACGGCGTCGAGGTCGAGAGGGAGAACGAGGATCCTCAGGCCGAGGAGCGGCGTCGCCGCAAGGCGCGGCTCTGGGAGCTGCTCGAGCGGACGGCGAAGTTCTACGAGCGCTACCTGTGGGAGTCGCCGAAGGCGGCCAAGGCGCGGGCGTACCTGGAGAAGCGCGGGCTGGGGGAGGACGTCCTGCGGAGGTTCGGTGTCGGGATGGCGCCGAGCGCCTGGGACCAGGTCCTGACCGGGAGCCAGCGGGCCGGGTTCAAGGTCGATGAGCTTCTGGCCGCGGGGCTGATTCAGAAAGGGCGACAGGGCGGGCACTACGACCGGTTCCGCAGCCGGATCACGTTTCCGATCCGCGACCAGCGCGGGCGGGTGCTCGGGTTCGGCGCGCGAGCGTTGAGCGCGGACTCGAAGCCGAAGTACCTGAACTCGCCCGAGGGCGAGCTCTACCGGAAGAGCCACACGCTCTACGGCATCGACCGGGCGCGGGGGCCGATCGCGAAGGCGCGCAGGACGATCGTGGTGGAGGGCTACACGGATGTGCTGGCCCTGCACCAGGCCGGGGTGGAGGAGGCCGTGGCGATCATGGGAACCGCGATCACGCCGGAGCAGGTCACGATGCTCGCCGGGCAGACGGAGTCCGTGGTGCTGGCGCTCGACGCCGACCGGGCCGGGGCGGACGCGATGATTCGCGCGCAGAAGGTGGCCGGGGGCAAGAGCCTGGAGCTGCGGGTCGCGGCGATGCCGGAGGGGGAGGACCCGGCGGACATGCTCAAGGACGGCTCGGTGGAGCGGTTCAACGAGCTGGTGGAAGAAGCCATCGAGCTGGTTCGCTTCCAGGTCAACCAGATCATCGGCCGCGCCGATCTCTCGAGCCCACGCTCCCGCGATCAGGCGCTTGATGAGGCGGCCTTCGTGATGAAGCCGGTCAGGGGAACCGTTCTCTTCGAGGAGATGGAACGGGTGGTCAGCAGTCAGTTGAGCGTCCCGCCGGAGATGGTGCGTGAGCGTGTTGCGACTGCGCCCGAGGAGCGACCCGACGCGGTTGAGCCTGAAGGCGCGAAGCCGCCCAAGCCGGTCGCGGTGTCGCTCACCCCGCGAGAGACCCGGGAGCGGGCGCTCCTTGCGATGTGCATCTCGAAGCCGGAGGCGGGACAGGCCTTCATCGACCGGCTGACCGAGGAGCACCTGTCGCCCTCGGGACGGCCGGCGCTTGCCTGGCTGCGAGCGCACCTGGCCGATCCGATGGCCGGCCTGCCGAGGGACGATCCGGCGCTCACCTCGCTGATCACGGAGCTGGTCATGCGCGCGGAGAGCGAGCCGGCCTCGGAGAGCGCGATGCAGCTCAACTTCGATCTGCTCGAGCAGCAGCGTCTGGAGGACGGCATCGCGGCCGCGCAGAAGGCGGGCGACTACGAGGTCTCGACCCGCCTGTCGGGCGAGCGCGCCCAGCTCACCGAGCGCATCGCGCACGCGGGCGTCGTGGGCTAGTCAAGCCGAGCTTTCACACACTCGGCACATTCTTTCCCCCGCGGTCACAGAAGTGCCATGTTTGCAGGCATTTCACGGCCTGGCCCGTCCGACTCGCGGCGGAAAATGGGTGCGTGACCAAGGACGAGCTCGAGCGCTACCTCGCCGAGGGCCTCTCCTTGGAGCAGATCGCGGAGAGGATCGGCCGGCATCCCTCGACGGTCAGCTACCACCTCAAGAAGCATGGGCTCATCCCTCTGGGGCGTGACACCCACGCCCCGAACGGAAAGGTGGATCCAGAACGCCTGCGAGCCCTGATCGAAGCCGGAGCGACGATCCGCGAAGCAGCGGCGGAGATCGGTGTCGGCTACTCCACGATCCGCCACTGGTTGAAGCTCCTGGGGCTGGAAACACGGACGCTGCGGCGACGGAAGGCGGACCAGAAGGCTCGAGTCAATGGTGCGCATGGAATCACCCGGGTCTGCCCGAAGCACGGAAAGACCATGTTCGTAAGTCGTCCTGAAGGTGGATACCGATGTGGCAGATGCCGAATGGAGGCCGTCGGCCGGTGGCGGCGCAAGGTGAAGGAGCGTCTCGTCGCCCGAGCCGGCGGCAGGTGCGAGATATGCGGCTACTGCCGCTACCAGGGGGCGCTCCAGTTTCATCACCGTGACCCGGACGCGAAGAGCTTCTCGATCAGTCGCAACGGCACTACCCGCTCCTTCGCGGAGGTCTGCCGCGAGGCCGACAGGTGCGCTCTTCACTGTGCGAATTGCCATGCCGAGGTCGAGGCTGGATTCGTGTCGCTGCGCTCCGCGACTGCCCCGCTAAGGTTGCGGGCGACCTAGCATTCCTGGGTCGCTCAAGTGGATTTCATGATCCGGGGTAGCTCAATGGTGGAGCGCTCGGCTGTTAACCGAGAGGTTGAGGGTTCGAGTCCCTCCCCCGGAGCTGAATGACCTGACTAGGAACGAGCCGGCGACAGCCGGCTCGTCGCGTTCCGGGCCGCCTCCTCGACCAGCTCGGCCGCCGCGACGGAGCCGTCGTGGACCGCCGACCACTCGGCCACCGCGAGCGCCCGTCCCCGGAACTCCGGCTCGGTGAGCAGCCGCCGCGTTGCCAGCCTGACCGCGCGCTTCGAGAGCAGCCGACGCGGCACCGACAGCCCGGTCCCCGACCAGGCCACCCGCGCCGCGTTCTCGCCCATGTCTCCCACGGCAGGGCAGACCAGCAGCGGCTTTCCGGCCGCCAGCGCCCGCGCGACAGTCCCGTGCCCGCCGTGACAGATCACCAGGTCGGCCGCCGGCATTGCCTGTGAGTAGAGGATCCAATCGACCAGCTTCGCGTTGTCCGGAACCGCGATCGGCCGCTCGGGCCGGTGCCTGTTCGTCGTCGCCAGAACGCGCACCGGCTCGTCCGCCAGCCCGTCGAGCGCCACCCGCAGCAGCTCGCATTCGGGGTCCTGCGACGTGCTGGGCGCGATCAGCACCAGCTGCCCCTCTCCCTCCGGAATCTCGACCTCCTCACCCGGCATCTCGAAGAACATCGGCCCCGTCACCCGCACATGCGCCGGCCACTCACGCGGGTACTCCAGCTGCGGAAAGGTCCCAACAATCGCCAGCAGCTCGCTGATCCCTCCGTGAAACCGCTCGATCGGCGGCAGCCCCAACCGGTCCCTGGTCTCATTGAGCTCGTCCCGGCCCCGCCGCAGCCCCATCTCCAGCAGCGGCCCGGTGGCCCGCCAGGCCAGCCGGCCGAACCCCGTCCGCGGCGGCCGCAGCCCGAGCGAGTAGAGCGGCATCCCGGGCTGCTGCACCGGATAGACGTGCGGGATCAGCGTGGCATGCGGCACCCCGGCCACCTCCGCCGCGAGCGTCGGCGCCAGCGTGAGGATGTCGCTGACCACCAGATCCGGCTCGAACTCCTCCATCAACCGCGCCAGCGCCCGAGCCGCCGCCGCGGCCGTCTGCCCGTCGGGCGTGTCCGGCCCGGGCGGCGGATACACCGTGTACTCCTGCGCCCCGGTGAACGCCAGCCCCTCACCCTCGACCGCCTCGTGCCATCGCTCCCAGGTCTCGACCAGCACCTCATGCCCCCGCCTCGACAGCTCGCGCGCCAGCGCGATCGCCGGGAACGCATGCCCCGGATCGCCGAACGCGGCGACCAGCAGCCGCAACCCTCGGTCTGAACGGCCCATTGCGCGGACCCTAGGGCCTAGTCGCTATCCCTTGACCTGACAGTGGCCAAGCGACGCAACAACGCCCAGCGCCTCCGCAACTCGGTCGAGGCCATGCCCAGCGGCACCAAGCACGCCATGCTCGAGGGCATCCGCGCCAACCGCGTCATCGTCGGCGCGTACACCGACAAGAGCGGCGGCGTGTGCCCGATGCTCGCCGCGCACCGCAACGGCGGCCGCACCAACTTCGGCACCTTCGCCCGCGCCTGGGATGCCTTCACCGGCGCCAACCAGCGCAAGCCCCGCCGCGCGTCGCGCCGCGAGGTTCGCGCACTGGAGGGTTACCTCGAACTGGCCCTCCTCCGCGAGGGCATCTCCGGCGAATCCCTCCCCGAACGGCCCCTGGCAGAGGAGGTCCGCGACGTCCAGGCCACCCGCCGCCGCCTCGCCGCGGCGGACGCGCAGGAGGCATCCGATCTCTCGGTCCAGGACGTCCTCGCCACCGCGTACGCCGAGCACGTCATCGACGAGGACCGGGAAGCGATCCCGCACGGCTAACTTGCGCCCGTGACACGGGCGCCCGCGAGCCAACCAACCGTCTCGGTGATCGTTCCCGTGCGCGACGGCGAGTCGACCATCGCCGGCTGCATCGACGGCATCCTCGCGACCGATTACCCGCCCGACCGCCGCGAGATCCTGATCGTGGACAACGGCTCCACCGACGGGACCGCGTCCCTGATCCGATCGAAACCGGTCCGCTATCTCCAGGAGCCCAAAGCTGGCGTCTCCAACGCCCGCAACCGTGGCATCGCCGAGTCCACCGGCGAGATCCTCGCCTTCGTCGACGCCGACTGCCTGGTCGAGCCCCAATGGCTCACCGAGCTCGTCCGCCCCTTCGAGGACCCGGAGGTTGGCGCAGTGGCCGGCGACCTCCAGCACGTCCCGGCCACCACTGCGGCCGAGCGCCAGGCCGCCCGCCTGCTCGGCAACTGGCAGCAGTTCGCCTTCAACTCCAACCCCGCATATCCGATCACCGCCAACGCCGCCTACCGCCGCGACGTGATCGATCGCATCGGCCCCTTCGACCCTCACATGACCCGCGCGCAGGACGTCGAGCTCGGACTCCGCTTCCAGGAGCGAAGCGGCCGCCGCCTCGCCTACGCCGAAGGGGCCACGGCCCGGCACCGCAACCGCAGCACCCATGTCGGCTTCTTCCGCCAGCAACTCGGCTGGGCCTATGGCGCCGGCCTGGTCGGCGCCAAGTTCGAGGCGATGGGAGGCCACCCGGTCAAGCCGCCCCGTATCCGCGAAATCGGCCGCACCGCCCGCGGTCTCGGAATCGTCCTGACCGCGAGAGCCCGCGGCCGGGGCGAGACCCGCTGGATCGAGGACGCCTGGTTCGACATGATGCGACAGGTCGCCTGGTGGGTCGGCGCTCGCGCCGGCCTCCGCAAGGGCGCCCGGATCTGGGGGACCTAGCTAGCCGAGGTCCGGCGTGTCGATCGTGTCCCCGGGCCGCAGGAACATGATCTCCGGCACCAGGCAGTTCGGCGACGTCGCGAGCAGGAACCGCACCGCCTCCGCGATGTCCTCGGGCCGGATCATCGCCTCGGCCGCAACCTGCTGCTTGGCGAACTCCGTCATCGGCGTATCGACGAATGCCGGCGCGAACGCGGTCACCTGAATCCCCTGTCCCGCGATCTCCTTCTGCGTCGCCTGTGAGAAGCCGATCACCGCGGCCTTGGTGGCCGAGTACACGCTGAGCCAGGGCTGCCCCGCCTTCCCCGAGATCGAGGCCGTGTTCACGAGCAGCGCCTTGCCGTGCTCCGCGCCGGCCTCCTTCAGCATCGGCAGGCACTCCCGGGTCATCAGCACGACGGCCCGCAGATTCACGCCGAGCTGCATGTCGACGAACTTCGTGGTCAGCGCGTCCATCGCCTCGCCGATCCCAACCCCGGCGTTGTTGATCAGCACGTCGAGGCGCCCATAGCGCTCCCTGTGCGCGGCAACCAGCGCCTTCAGGTTCTCTTCGTCGGCCATGTTCGCCGGCACGCTCTGCACGTCGAGGCCATCCGACTTCAGGCCCTCGACCGCGCCCTCCAGCTTCTCCGGCCGCCGGGCCGAGACAGTCAACCCGTAACCGTTCTCGCCGAGCAGGCGCGCGATGGCGAGTCCGATGCCGCTCGAGCCGCCGGTGATCAGGGCCGCCTTGTCCGCCAACGTCCTCTCCTCCTTTAGGGATGCCCCAATCGGGCAGGTCACCCTATCCGTACCCCATCTACGATGCCGCCCGTGCCCCGCAAGCCAGTCGCCCTCGCAGCCGCGCTACTCGCCCTCGGGCTCGTCGCGGGCTGCGGCGGCTCGGACAACGGCACCGGCAGCCGCAGCCACTCCGCGCCGACCGCCTCGGAGTTTCCCGCGGCGAGCGGCAAGACGCTCCGTCAGCTCGTGATCTCCTCGGGCGCGACCCAGGGCCCCGTCGCCTCTCCGGCGGCCGCCAACTTCCACCTCGGCACGAACCGCTTCCCCTTCGGTGTCTTCACCACCGGACGCGACGCGATCACCGACGCCCAGGTCGCGGTCTACGCCGCTCCCGGGACCGGCGTCAACGGCAAGGCGATCGGACCCTTCCCGGCGCGGATCGAGGACCTCACCACCAAGCCCGCATTCCGTGCCAAGACCACCGCCGACGACCCGAGCGCGGCCCAGGTCGCCTACGTGTCGGACATCCCGCTGAACAAGCCCGGCCCATGGGCATTCGCGGCATTGATCAAGAACGGCAGCTCCTACCGGTACAGCCTGATGCCCACCCCGAACCCGGTCGGCGACTACCCGATGCCGCGGGTCGGCCAATCCGTTCCGGCGATCCACACCCTGACCGCGGGCGAGGTTTCCAACATCGGCCAGATCGACACCCGTGTCCCGCCCGACGACATGCACTCGGACGACTTCGCGAACGTCGTGGGCAAGAAGCCGGTGGTCCTGCTCTTCGCGACGCCCGCCCTCTGCCAGAGCCGGGTCTGCGGCCCGGTCACCGACAGCACCGAGCAGCTGAAGCAGGAATTCGGCGACAGGGTCGCCTTCATCCACCAGGAGATCTACAACAACAACGACATCAACCAGGGCCCCCGGCCGCAGATGCGCGCCTTCCATCTCTCCACCGAGCCCTGGGCCTACGTGATCGACCGCAACGGCAAGGTCAGCACGATCCTGCAGGGCCCCTTCAGCGTCCAGGAGCTCGAGGCCGCGGTTCAGAAGGTCGCCGTCTAGCCCGGTGGGATGGCGGACTAACTCCCCAGCGGGTAGAACTAACCCGTGGCGGATGACGAGCTCCTCAACATGCTGGCCGCCGAGGCCGGGCGCCGGACCCCCGCCCTGATCGAAGGGCTCGAGTCGCTGGCCTCCTCGGGGGAGAAGGACTCCGCTCGGATCGAGGAACTTCGCGTCGAGGCGCACGGCCTGAAGGGAGCCGCCCTCGTGGTGGGCCAGGAGCGGCTCGCGGACCTCGCGAAGGAGATCGAGCAGTTCCTGGCCGGCTGTGTCGACACCGGCCGGCTTCAGCCCGGCGCCGCCGCGGCACTCGTCGCCGGGGCCAGCGCCTTCAACGAGGGCGCCCAGGCGGCGGCCGAGGGCGTCGCCGAGCCCTCCTCGGTCGGGGAGTCGCTCGCCGCACTCGGCTGAGGCGAGTGCGCGCGAACGCGCCTTTGTCAGCTAGTCCGCGTGGCTGAGGGCGAATGAGATCGCCCCCAGCACCATCGCGCCCATCACCAGCCAAGCCGGAACCAGCCACGCCGCAATCTCCGCGACCCGCAAGGCCCCTCGCCGGTAGGCGGGCGCAAGCAGCGCCACCATGCTCGCCGCGAAGACGACGGTCGCGCTGATGATCACCGGCGCCGCGACCAGCGTCCGCGCCGGCGCATCGACCCGGTGGTCGAGGTCCCGCCCGATGTGTGAGTTGAGCAGCGCGACGATCACGACGATCACGAGCGACCCATACAGCGCGCCGAGCAGCGGCCAGGTGAAGGTCGTGCCCTCGGGCTCCTCCGCCGGCCGCGCGATGAAAACGAATCTACCCTGGCCTGTACGCTCGCCCGCAAGCGGGCCGGTAGCTCAGCTGGTCAGAGCAGCGGACTCATAATCCGAAGAACGCAGGTTCGAGTCCTGCCCGGCCCATGAAAGCCCCGCAAAGCGGGGCTTTCTGTTGCCTGAACCTGTCTCCCAGAAATCGTCTCCCCAAGAATCCGTCGGTGAGAATCCGTGCCTCGTATCGCTAGCCGGGTGTTGCTCTGCGGCTAGCTCGCCCACCGGCGTCAAGACGATGAATCGCTCCTCGCGCAAGGGAGCAGCGAGCGATGCCGACTCTCGGTGGCCGCAATCCCCCGAAGCTGAGAGCGCTGTCTCGCCGGTCGCATCAGCTTCGCCCGCCTCGTCAGGCACGCCGAGGAGAGACCGGATCGGATCCACAAGCCCTTGGCCTGCCGTAAGGAATCAGGTGAGGTGATCGCGAATCAGCGGTTCGATCTCGTCTGGGCGGTCGCGCGCGACCATGTGCGCGCCCCCTCCCACGGTCCGAAGCGTGGCATTAGGAACTCGGAAAGGTGCTCACCAACCGCAACCGGGCCTGAGCGGATCCGCTTCGCCCCTGGTTCAACGACGCCTAGGAGGCCGCGGTCGATCCCGACGGCGACGGCAACATGTTCTCCCGCTACTACCGCTCCCGGCTCGACATCGGCCTGGCGGGCGGCGGCCGCTTCGACTGCGAGGACATCCGGCCCGACGCGATGCGGCCGGACCCGTCCAGCACCTATCCGGCCGGCACTTGCCTAGGCTTCCTCCCGGCCGCGAGCGACGGCTGGCCGGGCAACTACGACTAACGTCAAGATCGACACGACGCCAGACGGCTAGGCCCAGCGAACGGGCCTCAGTGCTGGCACGGTTGCCGCGGTCCGTGGTATCGGCGATGATCGGTCGGTGCGGCTTGCGCGAATCCTGCCTTGGCTCGCCGGCGCGGTCGTCCTCGCGCTGGGCGTTTTCGGAATCGTCGTGAACGCCCTCGCGGGCGATGATGGGCAGAGCTGGCTCGCGTCCGCGGTCTTCGGGGTGGGGATCCTCACGTCGCTGGGAGCGGGCCTGCTGGTCTCCGTGCGCCTGCCGAAGCAGCCGCTTGGATGGCTGCTGCTCGCGAACGCGGTGGTGATCTCGATCGCCGGCCTCGCCGACAGCTATGGCCGTTACGCGGCGCTCGCGCACCCAGGGGCCCTCCCCGGCGGCGACTGGGCTGCGCTCTGGGCGGACGCGAGCTGGCCGCTTCTCTTCGCCGGTGTCGTCGCGATTGTCTACCTCTTCCCCGATGGGCGGTTGCCATCGGCCCGCTGGCGGCCGATGGCCTGGATCGGCGTCGCCTCCTTCGTCTTGATGCAAGCGATCGCGCCTTTCAACCCGGAGGCGTTCAGCACGCCCTTCGAGGAGGTGGCCAGGCCGGTGCACTCCCTGCCCGAGAGCGTCTACGGCCCGGCGAGCGGGCTCTTCCTGCTCGGCATGGCGGCAACGCTTGTCGGCGCAGTCCTGGCGCTGCGGTCGAGGTTCAGGCGCTCCACCGGGATCGAGCGGCTGCAGATCAAGTGGCTGCTGCTCGCGGCGCTCGTCATCCCGGCAACGCTGATCGCCTGCATCATCGAGGGGCTGCTGACCGGGGACGTCGGCGTGGTCACCCTGGTCGGGATCGCGGCCATCCAGTTCGCGATCCCGGCCGCGATCGGGATGGCGGTGCTGCGTTACCGCCTGTTCGAGATCGATCGCCTGATCAGCGTCACCCTCGCCTATCTCGTGCTGACGGCGCTGCTCGCCGTCGGATTCGCCGCGGTGTCCCTGGCGCTGGGCGTCGCGCTCGGGGGTGGCTCGACCTTGCCGACCGCCGCAGCGACGCTCGCGGTCGTCCTGGTCTTTCGCCCGCTGCGAGCGAGGGTCCAGAGCTGGGTCGATCGCCGTTTCAACCGCGCCCGCTACGAGGGCCTAAAGCTGGTTGGCGATTTCCTCACCGAGCTGCGCCTGGGCCGGGTCGAGCCGGAGGACACGGGCAGGATGCTCGCCGCGGCGCTCTCCGACCCCACGCTGACGCTGTTCTTCTGGCTCCCGCGCGAGGGGATCCACGCTGACGCGGGCGGAAGGCCGGTCCCGGAGCTCCCAACCGCCCCGGCGGGGCGCACCCCCGTTCGCCGTGGCGACCTCCAGCTCGGCACGTTGGTCCACGACCCGGCGCTGCTCGAGCGATCGACGCTGCTGGAGGACGTGATCACCCGCGCGGGCCTCGCGATTGAGATCGCGCGGCTCAGGGTTGAGGTGCGGGGCCAGCTCTCCGAGGTCGAGCAGTCTCGCGCCCGGATCGTGGCCGCGGGCTACGAGGAGCGGCGGCGGGTGGAGCGCGATCTCCACGACGGCGCCCAGCAGCGGTTGGTCTCGATCGGCCTCGACCTCCGCCATCTCCAGCACGAGCTGGGCGATGGCTCCGAGGAGGCACGGGCGACGCTGGACGCGGTGGTCTCGGCGCTCGGCGAGGCGATCGAGGAGCTGCGTGAGCTCGCCCGCGGGGTGCGTCCCTCTGCGCTCGATGAGGGAATCGCTCCCGCCCTGCGTGAGCTCGCCTCCAGATCGCCGGTCCACATCGAGGTGGAGGCGACCGATGAGCGGTTCGCGGAGCCTGTCGAAGCGGCCGCTTACTTCGTCGCCAGCGAGGCGCTCACGAACTCGGTCAAGCACGCCGGCGCCTCGAGGGTGTTGATGAGCGCCGCCCGCTCCAACGGGAGCCTGACGGTCGAGATCTCAGACGACGGCCGGGGCGGCGCGGCGCCGGTGGCGGGTTCGGGCCTCGCGGGCCTCGTCGACAGGGTCGCGGCGCTCGGCGGGCGCCTGGACATCAGCAGCGCTCCCGGCAGTGGCACTCGCCTGGTGGCGGAGCTTCCTTGCAAGTAGTTATCGCCGAGGACCAGGTCCTGCTGAGGGAGGGGCTGGCTCGCCTCTTCGGGGATGCCGGCCACGAGGTGGTGGCCGCGGTCGGCGACCCGGACGCGCTTCGCGGGGCGGTCAGCGAGCACGATCCCGATCTGGCGGTGGTCGACGTCCGCATGCCACCGAGCCACAGCGACGAGGGCATCAGGGCGGCGCACTGGATCAAGGAGGCTCATCCCGATGTTGCGGTGCTCGTTCTCTCGCAGCACGTCGAGGCTTCCGGGGCGGTTGACCTGCTCGCTCAGGGCGGCTTCGGCTACCTGCTCAAGGACAGGGTCCTGGACGTCGGTGAGTTTCTCGACGCCGCCGAGCGGGTGCAGCGCGGTGGCTCGGCGCTCGACCCGCAGGTCGTCTCGACCCTGATCTCATCCGAGCCCAAGGGCGGCATCGGAGGTTTGACGCCGCGCGAGCAGGAGGTCCTCTCGCTGATGGCCGAGGGGCTGACCAACGCGGGGATCGCGCGCCGGCTCGTCCTCACCGAGCGCACCGTGGAGAGCCACGTGCGGAATGTCTTCATGAAGCTCGACCTCCCCGGCGGCGAGGACGGCCACCGGCGTGTACTCGCGGTGCTCTCGTACCTGAGTGCGGGCAGCTCTCAGTACCAGCCCTGAGCCGAATCGGGTGGTAGCCCCGATCCGACTCGGGTACTGGCATCGATGACACAAGAGAGACCCCGCCATAGCTTGGGCTCACCTGCTCTCGACCAAAGGAGATGAGCTCAGATGGAGTCAACAGCAACCAACGCAGCGGTGGACATCGCCCCGAAGAAGGCGCGGCCGGGCCTGGCCCTCGCGCTCGCCCTGCTCTCGATCCCGGGATCGACCCTCGCCTGGGACCTTCCCGCCGGAGGACTCTGGATCGGCTTGCCGCTGGCGGCCGTGGCCATCGTCCTCGGAGTCCAGGCCCGCCGCCAGCACACTGGCGCCGGCATGGCAACGGCAGCGATCGTGATCGCCGGGCTGATGATCGCCCAGATGGCAGTCTGGACCATCGCATCGGCGTTCTGATCACGTGGGCGCCAACCCGCTCGCCTCCACTTTCGTGTGAAAGCAGGAGTGGGGCAGGGCTGGATGGTCCCCAGCAAGGACCCGAGCTGGAGAGAAACCATCTCCCGAAATATCTCCCGAACTGCCGAGAACTCAGAGCACGTTAGGACATCCCCAGGCACGGAATACGGTCTCAGCAGACCAGGGCTCCACGCCTGACACGTAACTCATAATCCGAAGAACGCAGGTTCGAGTCCTGCCCGGCCCATGAAAGCCCCGCAAAGCGGGGCTTTCTGTTGGTCGCGGCGCCTCCCCGAAACAGTCTCCCCAAGAATCCGCTGGTCGGAAGTCGCGCCTGTGTGAGGCTGCCACGCATGGGAACAGAATGGCGCTTCTGCTTATCGCGCATAGGAGGCGTGAGCGGATCAGATTGCGTCGCCCCTTCTACGCCCGCGCGAGACAGAGCGAGAGCTATCGCTTCTTGAGCTTAAGCTTCTTCGTCTGCGTGCTGGAGTCGCCGCCAGTCGGGGTGTAGGTGATCTTGGGCTTGAGCTTGACCTTGCCGTTCTCGTTCAGCTGCTTTCGCTTCTTCCCTTGGCCCTGATCTTCAGCTTCACTCGCCGGCCGCGCCGACCGTCTTGCTGATCACGGCTCCCTCGGCGGAAGCAGCCTTGACGCCCTTGCCCGAGACGGTCAGCTCGCCGGGGTTGGGGACCTCGACGGTCAGGGTCGCCGTGCCCTTGCGCCGTAGGAGCCCCTCTCCGCCTCCGTGAAAAATCGGGCGACGCGTTTGTTGGCCGCCCCCGCGCTCGGCCGGGGGTCGCCGCCCTCGGCCTCTGAGGCTGACCGGGCCGCGGCGAGACGCGGCGTGGAAGCTAGGCTGCGGGCGTGAAGGTCGCCTACATCTTCTCCACCTCAGGGCACACGGCGAGCTACAAGCTCGGCAAGATGATCCTGCCGCAGCTCGAGCAAGGAAACCACGGGGTGGAGGTCGTCGGGATGTTCTTCTTCGACGACAACACCTACGTGCTGCGCGCGGGCGATCCGCTCGGCGAGCGCCTCGCCGAGGTCGCCGAGGAGCAGGGGATCATGCTGATGCTCTGCGACCGGTGCGCGATCGAGCGCTCGCTCGCGGAGGGTGAGCCGGGCGACTGCCGTCCCAGCGGCACGGTCGCGGGAGTGCGGGTCGGCTGCTTTCCGGACCTCTACGGGGCGCTGTCGGGAAACCCGCCGGACCAGGTGATCACGCTGTAGCTGCGAAGCGCAAGGCGCTCTCAGGGCTCGGTCGAGCCCGCTAGGCGACCGGCTCGCTGCCGGCCACCGAGGCGAGCTGGATGTCGGTGGGCTCGGCGCAGCAGAACCATGCCTCGGTGAGCCGCGGGCGCGGCTCGATGTCGCCAAGGTCGGCGGGGTCGGCTGAATGTCCCGCGGCATCGGCCACCGCCCGATAGAGGGTCCGAAACGTAGACACGCTGTCGACCTCCGCCGCGACATCGGCCTCGACGATTTCGGCGAGCTCGGCATGGAGGCGATCCAGCTGCGGATCCCCGGCTTGCCACTCATACGTGAGGCGGTCGCGATCGTAGTCCTGCAGGTGCGGTGTGATCTCGGGGCGATCGAGCAGCAGCGAGCCCTTGGGGACGAGCAGACGGATCGTGTACTGGATCGGATCCACGTTCCCCACCATCTCGTTGGCAATCACGAAATCGAGGATCTCGAGGATGTCCTGCGGTGTCGCCCAGGGCGTGAACGGCAACCAGGACGGGCGGATCTCGATCCCATGTTCGCGCAGCAAGGCCACCGCCTGGCCGGCCTCGTCGGCGGTGTGACCCTTGTCGAGATAGGTGAGGATCTCGGCGTTGAGCGACTCGAACGCCGAGATCACGAAGAGGCACCCATATTCGCTGAGCTCGGGCCAGACCTGCCGATGCTCGAGGATGTGCTCGACCTTGGTCGTGCAGTCGAAGGTGACCTCGGGAAAGTTGCGGTGAAGCTCGCGCGCCACTTGCAGGGAATGCTTGACGCCGTTTAGGAAGTCCGGGTCGCCGAAGGTGATATGGCGCGCCCCCGCCACCACCAACTGGGCGATATCCGCCATCACCACGGAGCTCCCGACGATCCGGATCCGGCCGTCGTAGGCGACGGGCACCGGGCAGTGCCGGCACTTGTGCACGCAGCCGTGGCTGGCCTCGACGTATCCCGCGAGCTGCTCCTCGCCATCGCGCTCCAACCGCGCATAGCGCTTGAGGGGCGGCAGCTGCCCTCGGCTCGGGGTGTGAAACTCGTGGCGCCCCAGGTCAATCGAGCTGGTTGCCGGTCGCAGCGCCGGCGAGTCGCCGAGCGCCTCAACCCACTCCACCAGCTCCGGCTCGTACTCGCCGGCGATCAGCCGGTCGACCAGTCCACCGATCGTCGGGTCGTCACTGACCGCGGCGTAGAGACCGTAGAAACAGATCGGCAACCGCGGCCGGATCGCTCGAATTTGCTCGCCGGCGCCAATCGCCAGTCGCATCGCGGTGTGCATCGGAACGGAGACGCCAACGGCCTCGGCCCAGTCGATCTTGTCCCGATCAAGCTGCTCGACGGAGAGATCGATGCACCGAACCCGATGCCCGGCGGCCTCCAGGGCGGCCGCCGGCGAGGCCAGGTGCAACGGCTGATGACCAAGCTCGTAGGTGGAGATCAGCAGCACCCGCACAGCGCCAGGATAGCCTTCGCTTCGCTTCACTCCGACGGCTCGCCGATCACGATCTCGAGCTGGCCGTGGGCGGTGCGCAGTGCCCGCTCGACCTGCTCGGGCGTCTTGGCCCTGGCGAAGAGGAAGCCGAGATAGCGGTCGGCCTCGGGCAGCGCCCGCACCGCCTTGCCGGGCGCGATCGAGATCTCGAGCCCGGTCACGCCGGGCACCGCCCGTGCCTCGGCCTGCCCGCGCACCTCCTTCAGCACGCCCGCCTTCGGGATCGGGAGCATCATCACCCCGGAGGCGGCGGCCTCGCGGCCCAGGTCGTCGAGCGGCAGCCCGAGGGCGTGGCGCAGGATGAGCTCCTCGAGGCTCACGCCCATCCCGAAGCGCAGCGAGCGCGAGCACAGCCCGCCGATCGAGCGGGCGGCGAGCTCGAGCATCCACACGCTATCCCCGTCGATCCGCAGCTCGGCGTGTATCGGCCCCTCGACCAGGCCGAGCGCGGCGGCCGCCTCGGCCGTGTACAGGCTGACGGCCTCGAGGGTCTCGGCGGGCAGGCGGGACGGGGTCACGTAGATGGTCTCCTCGAAGTAAGGGCCCTCGAGGGGATCCGGCTTGTCGAACACCGCCAGGATCTCGAGGGCGCCGCCTCGCAAGAGGCCCTCAACGGCCACCTCCACGCCCGGGACGTAGCGCTCGACCAGCAGCGGCGCGTGCGGGTCCTCGCCGGCCTCGGCGAGGATCGCCCTAACTCGCTCGGCCGCGGCGTCGGCCGCCGGCGGATCGTCGGCCCGGATCACGCCGCGGCTAGCCGACAACGAAACCGCCTTGACCACGCAGGGGAGGCCGACCTCGCCGGCGAGCTGCGCCACGTCCGCGTCGGGCCCGGCGACCCGGTAGTCGGGCTGGCGCAGGCCGGCGGCCGCGAAGGCTCCACGCATCGCGGTCTTGTCCCTGGTCGCCGCGACCGCCTCGGGCGGGTTGTGCGCGAGCCCCAAGCGCGCGGCGGCCAGCGCGGCCACGAGCACCCCCTGCTCGTCAGTGCCGACCACCGCGTCGAGCGGCTTCTCCTGCGCCCGGGTGACGATGGCCTCGGCGGCGGCCTCGGGCCGCCTCAGGTCCACGACCAGCGCCCGGTCTCCCATCGTCCCCGACATCGCCTGCCGGCGCTCGGAGGCGACCACCACCTCGGCGTCCAGCGCCCGCGACGCGGCGAGGAAATCGCTCGCGCGGTAGGTCGCTGTGGGCAGCACCAGGAGGACGCGGGGCATGGGCGTATCGTAGGTAGCGGCGGGCCGGCGCCACCAGCGAACGACCAGCCATACGGGATATGAGATGAGCGCCGAAGACACAGCCGAGCCGACGCTCGCGATTACCGAGCAGGCGATCGAGAAGGTCAGGGGGTTCCGCGCGCAGTCCGAGGACCCCGAGAGCCAGGCGCTGTGGGTGGAGGTGAGCGGCGTCTCGGACGGCGAGTACGTCTACAAGATCTCCCTCAACGCAGTGCATGTTGCCCGCCAGGACGACGTGGTGCAGCGCCACGGCGACCTGGCGATCGTGGTGCCGGAGTCGAGCGTCGAGAAGCTGCGAGGCGCCACCATCGACTGGTCGCAAGGCCTCGAGCAGAGCGGGCTCACCGTCGTGAACCCGAACAAGCCGCCGGCTCCGGCGGAGCTGCCGATGATGAGCCCGCCGATGGCGCCGCCCGCGAGCCCGCCCATCGACGCTCCCCCGGCCGCCGACCTCAGCGGCGACGTCGCGCAGCGGGTCATCCAAGTGATCGACCAGCAGATCAACCCGGCCATCGCCCAGCACGGGGGGCATGCGGAGCTGGTCGCGGTCGAGGAGGACACCGCCTACCTGCGCTTGGGCGGCGGCTGCCAGGGCTGTGGGATGGCCACCGTCACCCTCGGCCAGGGGATCGAGGTCGCGATCACCGAGGCGGTTCCGGAGATCGCCCGCGTGGTCGACGTCACCGACCACGCGGTCGGCACCAACCCCTACTTCGAGCCCGCCAAGAAGTAGGGCGCCTGCGGCTTACCCCCGTGTCGTCCGGGCGAGCTCTGGGCGTCAGCGGCTGCGGGACTGGAGCACTCGGCGCCTCGGCTTCACCCGTTTGCCCCGCCAACCGTCCAACCGAGAACGTGGCAGCGATGGCGCCAACGTTCTCCGCCCGGTCCCACGCGTAGGGAGCAGAGCGCCGGCCCGGTGCGCTTCACGAAGCGGCGCTGGTCCCGGGCGCGCCTCCCTTCGCGTGAAAGCAGGAGTGGGGCAGAGCTGGATGGTTCCCCAGGTAGGACCCGACTTGGAGCGAAACCATCTCCCGAAATATCTCCCGAACTGCCGAGAACTCAGGGCACCTTAGGACACCTCCAGGCACGGAATACGGTCTCAGCAGACCAGGGCGCCACGCCTGACACGTAACTCATGATCCGAAGAACGCAGGTTCGAGTCCTGCCCGGCCCATGAAAGCCCCGCAAAGGGGGGCTTTCTGTTGCTCGAGAACTCTCCTCAGAAATCGTCTCCCGAAGAATCCGCTGGTCGGAAGTCGTGGCTGAGTGATGCTCCGACGCATGTGCGCAGAAGGGCGCTTCTGCTTATTGCGCAAGGGAGGCGCCCCGAGCGAAGCCACTTCGGCCTTCTCCTGCTCGTCCAAAGCGGCTATTCCGACAGTCCGGCGGCTTCCAGGGCCTCAGTCAGCACGGGGGCGCCCACGGACCAGGATCGCGACTAGGGACTACCCGGACACGACGGGGCCGTTGCAAGGCACAGCAGCGTTGCGCTCAACGAGGTGGCTCGAGGGTTCACGGGGCGACGTTGGTGGCGAAGTGGCGGTGCAGCTCGTTGGCGTAGGAGCGACCGACAGCCGTCTTGTGTTCGTCAAGCCACTCGCTGAACGCGATCCGTCCGAGAGGGGGGTCGTGCGACACGAGCAACCCGGCCATGAGACCTCTGATCTCATCCGGCGTGAGTACCACATCGCGAACGAGCAGGCCAAGCCCACGCGCCGCCGCTGCCATTAGTGATGGGGGTATGTGGACGATCGGCGAGCGAGCGTTTACGGCGCTGCGGACCAGCGCGACGATGTCGCCGAAGGGCATCCTCTCGGGTCCCGCCGCGTCGACCACCAGGTCGCCGTTGGAGCCGGCAGCGTCGATGCAGATTCGTGCCAGGTCGTCGACGTGTACTGGTTGCACGGGGTAGCTACCGCTGCCGGGCAGCGCGAAGACTGGCATCCGGCGCAGGATCCAGGCGATGTTGTTGGCCAGTACGTCGCGCTCGCCACCGAAGATCCAGGTGGGCCTGACGATCGAGTAGTGCAGGCCGGAGTGGGCCAGGGCGCACTCGACCAGGGCCTTGCCCCTGAAGTAGGGCAACGGAGACTCGAGCGAGGGGTTGGCGATGCTGACCTGCACGATGCGCTCGACACCAGCGCTCTTGGCGGCGTAGAACAGCATGCGCGAGTTCTCGATCGCGTCGGCGAAACTCGTCTGTCCGTGGTCGAAGCGGACCCAGAAGGTGTTGTAGAGCGTGCCCACGCCCTCAAGGCTGCCAGTGAGCGCCGCCGGGTCGTCGAACCGATACGGGAAGGTCTCAACGCGCGCTTGGAGGGGGTGCGCGCGGTCCGGGTGGAACGTAAGCGTCCTTACGCGGCATCCCGAATCCAGCAGCCGCTGGGCGATGTAACTCCCGGAGTAGCTGAACGCTCCCGTCACCAGGTCGACAGAGGTGTCGTTGTTTATGACATCTCCTCCCGCTGTGAAGGCAAGACCGCCCCCCCATCGAGGACGACCATTGCTTGGTCAGCGAGAGGTGCAGCAACCAGTTCTGGCCGAGGGATGAGCTCAGAGGGTTGCGAGTCGATCATCCGTCCGAGCCTAACGCGGGCCGGGCGGCTGTCGTCCTGCGTCCTCCTGTCGCCCCTACGCCTTCTTGGTCGGCTCGGCGGGACTCACCGCCCCAGCTGCGGGAGCGTAGATGCTCTCGTGCCCGTCATCCCAGCGAATGCGATAGCGAGGGGAAGGTGCCTCGCTTACCACCTCCTCTATCACGCCGGTCCGAGGCGACCGCTCGGTCGACTCCGCCTCAACCTTGATGCGATTCCCGACCTTCAGCCTCATGTCTTCACCTCCGATTCGCCTGGTACAGGTCATACCACCAACCGCCGCGTCAACGCCAGCTCGCTTGGTCAAACGAGCGAGTAAGCGACCGGCGACTTTCGGCCCGGACAACGACCCGGGGGGTCGCACCTGCCGCGTACAGATCCTCGTTTCCGCATTGCGCGATTAGGGGCACTGCCGCCTCACTGTGCTCGGTTTCGCGCAACGCAGAAGCGAAGGTCTACCTGCCTCCCCGTGCAACCCCTCTTCAGTTGTCGCCCCGAGCGAGAGTCCTCTCCAGCGGGCAGGAGTACGCTGGCGCCATGGGCCGACAGGAAGCGGATGCCGTTCGAGTGATCGACGCCGCCCCACAGCTCTCACCCCTGTCCAAAACCGGTTCCGCTTCGACCCGGCCGGCCTGGCGCGACTCGATGGCCCCGTACGAGCACTCCACCTGGGGCCGGGGCCTGCTCGATGTCGCGACCTCGATCGTGCCCTACATGGCGCTTTCGGTGCTCATGTACGTCAGCCTCGGCGAGCTCAGCTACTGGGCCACCCTCGCCCTCGCGATCCCGACCGCCGGGTTCCTGATGCGAACCTTCATCGTCTTCCACGATTGCACCCACGGCTCGTTTCTGCCCTCGCGGCGGGCCAACCTCTGGATCGGCCGGCTGAGCGGGCTGCTCGCCTTCCAGCCGTTCGCGAACTGGCGCCACACCCACGCCGTCCATCACGGCACGGCCGGCGATCTCGACCGGCGCGGCACCGGCGACATCCTGACGCTGACCCTCGATGAGTACATCGCCAGCCCCTGGAGGAAGCGGCTCGGCTACCGTCTCTTCCGCAATCCGCTCGTCATGTTTGGGATCGGACCGCTGTGGTCGCTGATGCTCGGGCCTCGTCTGTGGTCGCGCTCGATGCGCCCGCGCCAGCGGCGGAGCGTGATCATCACCGACCTCGTCCTGGCGGTGCTCGTGGGCGCGATCTGCTGGCTCGTTGGCTGGCAGGAGTGGCTGCTCGTCCAGATGCCGACGGCGATCCTCGCCGGGACGGCAGGCGTTTGGCTCTTCTACGTCCAGCACCAGTTCGAGGAGGTCTACTGGGAGAGCGGCGAGAGCTGGGGCTATGCGGACGCGGCGCTGCGCGGGAGCTCGTACCTGAAGCTGCCGCAGCCCTTCCGGTTCTTCACTGGCAACATCGGCATCCACCACGTCCATCACTTGAGTGCCAAGGTCCCGAACTACAACCTGCAGCGCGCGCATGACGAGAATCCAATCTTCCGGGACGTCCCGGTGCTGAGCGCATGGGACGGCGCTGTCGCGGTCCGGCTCAAGGTGATCGACCCGCAGGCCGGTCGGCTGCTTACTTGGTCCGAGGTCCGCGCGCGCCGCGCTGGGGTTCCCGCCGCGTTGCCGGCCCTTTAGCTCGCGCAGCCAGCTTTCGCCGCCAGCTTCGGCCTGGCGATAATGCATGGCGCCCGGCAAATCCGAGCCGGACCTCATGGTGAGTCTTCACCCGGGTCCTCCTAGTTTGAGATCTCGCAAGACCCTCGGAGGTCCGCCTCGTCAATCAGTTCGTGCGCCGCCATGGGTCCTCGCTCTCCCGCTCCGCACCTTCGCCGTCGCTTGAGGACACAGGCGTCATGTGTGTTGAGGTGCCGCCGGTAGTCTCGGAGGCCCCGACCAAAGGAGCCCACATCGCCGTAAACGCCGATCTAAGGTCAGAGCCACCGGATCCCGCACCGCGGGAATTGGACAGCGCCACCACAAGCGTGACCGCTGCGATGGGGAGCCTCCCACCGGCAGAAGGCCCTCCCGAGCCAACCGCCGCCGAGCGTCAGGTGGCCGATTTGATCCCGATCGAGGCCGATCCGGAGAGCGCCAGAGCCGCCCTCGATCGGGTGCCGCTCTGGTTTCACACGTTCTCGCTCGACGGGTCCAAGGAGCTCTACACCCACGGCATCGCTCGCGACCACCGCTACCGGATCCCCGCCCTTCCCGAGGACTTCGATGGGATGAGCGTGCTCGACGTCGGCACCTTCGACGGCTTCTACGCGTTCCTCGCCGAGGCCCGCGGGGCGCGGCGGGTCGTCGCGGTCGACAACGAGCAGTACAGGGAATGGGTCAGCTCGCGCTGGGGCGTCGAGCTGGAGGGAGGCGAGGGGTTCGCCGCGATCCGGGAGCTACTCGACTCCGAGGTCGACTACCGCCGGCTCGACGCATTCGATCTGGACGAGCTCGCTGAGACGTTCGACCTCATCCTCTGCTTCGGGATTCTCCACCGGGTGGAGAATCCGATGGGCCTGCTCAAGATGCTTCGGCGGCGCCTCGCGGTCGGCGGGCGGGTGCTGCTCGAAACCCACGGCCCGGCGGACCGGACTCTTGAATCCTCGGCGGCGGTTCACATTCCCTCGGCAGGAGAGGTCTATGCCCGTGATGACTTCGTGTATTGGGGCTTCACCCCCGCAGGTTTGGACGCGATGGCCCGCCATGCGGGCTTCGAGGGCTTCGAGCTGATCGACGCGCCGGTGATCGACGGCCATCCGCGTGTGCTCGGGGGGCTCCGATCCGGCTCGCTCGCCTGATCGCGGACCGGCGCCTGCCCGCCGGCATTCCGGCTCGTTCTTCAAGTTCCGTCTGTGGCTACCCGGGTCAGAACGCGATCGATCGGCCTCGGGCTACCGCATCGCGGTCGTGCTCTTCCTGGCCCATGTCTGCAGTCATTTGTCCCGCCCGCTGCGGAGACTTAGGAGGTCGGAGTAAGGTAGTTGGGCTGGCGCTGCGGTCAGATCATTTCTCCTCGGTGCCCGCAAGTTCGCTCGCTGGGTCATCCCTCTTCCTTCCGTGCGACCCGCTACAGAGGGCACGGAAGGTCTGATGTCTTATGACCGGCAGCAAGCTGTCCCAACGAGCAGCACAACAGCGCGGCGAGCTCCATCACGCCGACGGCGACCGTCGTGTCGCGCTAACGATCGAGGCACGCCGCCACCTAAACACCCCTGGCTCAGGCCGGGCCAGTATCCAGCCTCGAGAGGGGAGACGATGGCATGACCGAAACGACTCCCCAGCCCTCTGAGATCCTCGAGTCGGAGCAGCCCGCGTTGCCCAGCACCTCTCGGCGTTGGCCGCCGCAGCTGGTAATCACGAGGACGCGAAGCGCGAGTGGCCCTTTCGGGTGGTGCCACCACGACCGATAGAGAGACGAGCTGGAGCACGAATGCTGGTTGCCGAACTACAGGAGCTTGAGGAAGTAAGGTCGCTGATCACCAACGGTCAGCAGCTTGGCGTGCTCACCTTCGGTGACGTCGCCTCGGCCGTTTCCGAGGTCGACCTCGACGAGTCCGACGTCAAGGACCTCCACGGGCACCTCGAGAAGTCGGGTATCGAGCTCGTCGAGGACGTCGATCCGGCGCTGAAGCCGTCCGCGGCCGAGGCAGAGCCCGCCGAGGCCAGCAAGGGCCGAGGTCGCAAGCGCCAGAAACAGGCGCTCGACCTGAAGTCGGACATGACGACCGACTCCCTGCAGCTCTTCCTCAAGGACGTCGGAAAGGTGCGACTGCTGACGGCCCAGGAGGAGGTCGAGCTGGCGAAGCGGATCGAGCGCGGCGAGCTCGGCGCCAAGCAGAAGATGGTCGAGGCGAACCTTCGCCTGGTCGTCTCGATCGCCAAGAACTACCGCAACCAGGGCCTGCCCTTCCTCGACCTGATCCAGGAGGGGACGCTGGGCCTGGTCCGTGCGGCGGAGAAGTTCGATTACCGCAGGGGCTTCAAGTTCTCGACCTACGCCACCTGGTGGATCCGCCAGGCGGTCGCACGCGCGCTCGCCGACAAGGCGCGGACCATCCGCATCCCGGTCCACGTGGTCGAGAAGCTCAACAGGATCGGTCGCGCGGAGCGCAAGCTCGTTACCGAGCTGGGCCGCGAGCCCACCCCGGAGGAGATCGCCGAGGTCACCGGCGGCATCGAGCCCGAGGAGGTCGACTCGATCAAGCGCTCGGCCCAGGCCCCGGTCTCGCTGGAGAAGCCGGTCGGCGACGAGGAGGGGTCGGAGTTCGGCGAGTTCATCGCCGATGAGCGCGCCGAGTCTCCCTTCGAGCGGGCGGCCGAAATCTTCACCAAGGAAGCGCTGCGCGAGGCGCTGGAGAACCTCTCCTACCGCGAGCGCCGCGTGCTCGAGCTTCGCTACGGACTCGGCGACGAGCATCCGCGCACGCTCGACGAGGTCGGGCGGGCCTTCAACGTCACCCGCGAGCGGATCCGCCAGATCGAGGGCCAGTCGCTGAAGAAGTTGCAGAGCCTCGCCGAGGCGCAGAAGCTCCGCGAACTCGCGTAGCTGATCTGAAAACCGCCGGTCGTCCAAACGAGCAGTTGAGGGAGGAGCAGACCATGAGGCGTCCGGTCCACCCGCCTTGCCGCCCGCCGTGGCCAACGACATTACGCCTGGTCGGAGGCGCGGGGAGGACCCACCGCGGCCCGGCGAAGGTAACGTTCGCTGGGTGGATGAAGGCCATCCGATCGCCTACGAGGTGCTGGACGAGGGTGTTCCTGTCTACACCTCGGATGGCGAGCAGGTGGGAACGGTCGAACACGTCATCTCCGCTCCCGCGGAAGACATCTTCCACGGAATCGCGCTGCGGGCCGAGGGAGGCCGACGCTTCGTGGCCGCCGACCAGGTCGCCTCGCTGCATGAGCACGGAGTGGACCTGCGTATCGATGCCGCAGCAGCTGCGGCGCTGCCCGAACCGGAGGGCGGGGCGGTGGCCTTGCGCTTGCGCGAGCCGGGCGTCAAGCCGAGCCGCTGGACGCACATCCTGGACCGGGTGAGCGGCAAGGATTCGCGCCAGCGGGACTGGACGGAGGAGGACTAGGACAAGCGCGTCGCCCCGCCGCCGGTTTACGCTGGCACACAAGCCATCGGGGGCACAGCGCGCCGCCGGTGACTCAAGGTCGGGGCAACGACGTCGTCTCGCGCTCGCTTCCCGCGCAAAGCAGAAGTGCGCGGGCCCGAGTCCGGCGCCTGCTCTTCCGCATGGAAAAGGAGCAGCGAGCCAGCGGCTCTCGCTTGAAAGAAAGCGGGAGCCGTGGCGTTCTGGCGGCGGTTCACAGGAAGCGGTTTCGCCCGGGGCAACTGGACAGTATTTGAACCAGCCGGCGAGAGAGGCCATTTAACAGCTTGCGCCGCCAACTGCCCCTGGAGGCATCGCTCCCAAGCCCCGGGCCGGCGGGAGCTGCTCGTTAGACTGGCCGCCTCATGAGCCCCTTGGTCCCGATGGTGGTCGAGCAGACCTCGCGCGGCGAGCGCGCCTTCGACATCTACTCGCGGCTGCTCAACGAGCGGATCGTCTTTCTCGGCACCCCGATCACCGAGGACATCGCCAACCTGATCGTTGCGCAGCTGATCCATCTCGAGTCGGAGGACCCCGACAAGAACATCTCGATCTACATCAACTCCCCGGGCGGCTCGGTGTATGCCGGACTTGCGGTCTACGACGCGATGCAGTTCATCAAGCCAGACGTCTCGACGATCTGCGTCGGCGTGGCGATGAGCATGGGCGCTCTGCTGCTCGCGGGCGGCGCTCAGGACAAGCGGATGGCCCTGCCCAACTCGAAGATCCTCATCCACCAGCTCTCCGGCGGGTTCGAGGGCCAGGCCACGGACATTGAGATCCACGCCAAGGAGATCATCAACGTTCGCCAGCGGCTCGACGAAATCATCGCCAAGCACACCGGCCAGCCGCTCGACAAGGTCGCCAAGGACACCGAGCGCGACTACTTCATGAGCGCCGAGGAGGCCAAGGCGTACAGCATCGTCGACCAGGTGATCGAGCACCGCTAGCCTCGATTCGCCGGTTAGCCGCTCGAGGACGTAACGATCGACAGCGGAAAGGTCTCCGAGTTCCGCACCCGGCTCGGAATCTCGTTCAAGTACGACAAGGAGTAGGAGTTCAGGCCCGGGGGCGCCAGATAGACCGGCCGTCCCTCGGGTCCCTCCCTGGCCCGGATGCAGAGGGAATGCCCCGGGCAGTGTGGAGAGCTGAACAGCGCGCCCGACAGGTTTCGAACCTGTGACCTTCGGTTTCGTAGATTGACCGTTGGTCTTTCACACCGGAGGCAGCGCCGGGTGCTGCCTCGGGGGCGCCCCTAGTGAGCCGTCACGACCTGACGAACACTTGGCCGTCACGCTCGACAATTTTGCCTCGACCAAGGGGCAAGACCCGGGTCAAGGTCTTGTAGAAAAGCGGGAGGCCCGGTACTCGGGCAAAGAATCCCTGCGGTCCCACGGTCATCCGCCCTGTGCTCGGGTCATAGGCGCTTTGGTGCCAGGGGCAGATCAGGCACCCGCCGTCGTCGATGTGGCCTTCGGCTAGGTCCGCGCGCAGGTGCCGGCAGCGGCGCGAGACCGCGTAGCGACGCCCGTCGACGTTGAGCACCGCCCAGCGTCCGACTCCGCGCACGGTTCCAGGGCCGAGCTCGTCGACCGCTCCTACGAGCTGCTCACTCATGACGGTTGGCCGGGTCGGTAGATGCTGGAGAGCTTAGGGGCAGAATGGCGAACGCGATCTTCGGACTGGCGCTCGCCCTGGACGGGTCCGCGGTCGCTTTCATGCGAGCAGGGATCGAAGGAGCTGTCGCGCCCCCTTTCGCGTGAGGGTGTCGCACAAACCCCCTGCAAATCGGTCCGGGGCGCCGCCGAAAATGGCCCATGCCCCAGAACTTCATCGCCTCAGACCGAGACCAGCCCCTGCTGCTGCCCCCCGACCTGCGTGACTGGCTTGACGAGGACCACCTCGCCTGGTTCGTAATCGAGTCGGTCTCAGAGCTCGACCTCGATCCCTTCTACGCCACCTACCGCGCCGACGGCCACGGCGCCGCCGCCCACGAGCCGAAGATGATGGTCACCCTGCTCACCTACGCCTACTGCGTCGGCGAGCGCTCATCGCGCGGCATCGAGCGCCGCTGCCGCGAGGACGTCGCCTTTCGGGTGATCGCCGCCAACCAGATCCCCGACCACGCGACCGTGGCCCGCTTCCGGGCCCGCCACCAAGAGGCCCTCGCCGGCCTCTTCAGCCAGGTGCTCGGCCTCTGCGCCAAGGGCGGTCTGGTCGAGGTCGGGGTGCTCGCCGTCGACGGCTCCAAGTTCCGAGCCGCGGCCTCCGACGCGGCGATCCGCACCTACGAAGAGATCGCAAGGGAGGTTCTGGCCGAGGCGGCCGAGGCAGACGCCGCCGATGACGAGCGCTACGGCAACGCACGGGGCGATGAACTGCCCGAGCACCTCGCCCGCCGCGAGGGAAGGCAGGCCTGGATCCGCGACGCAAAGAAGGAGCTCGACGCCGAGCGGGCTGGAAAGGAAGAGCCCGTTCCGAAGGACCGCGCCGAGCGCCTCGATCTCTGCCGCCGCCGCCTGGTCGAGGACTGGCAGGCCGAGAACCGGGGAAACCGCGCCTACGAGGCCTACCGCGCGCGGGGGGTGGACAGCAACGGGCGCCGACTCGGTGCTCCGCCAAAGCGATTCACGCCGCCCGCGCGCCCCGAGGGCAAGATCAACACCACCGACCCCGACGCGCGGCGGATGAAGTTCGGCCGCAACTTCATCCCCGCCTACAACGCCCAGGCAGTGACCACCTCAGGGCCAGGTGATCGTCGCCGCCGAGGTCGTCACCGAGGGCGGCGACTTCGAGCAGCTGGAGCCGATGATCGCCTCAGCCGAGCGCGAGCTCGAGGGCGCCGGCGTTGCCGAGCGCCCCGGGGTCATCCTCGCCGACGCCGGCTACTGGTCTAACGGCCACATCGACTCGCTTAGAGAGCGCGGCATGATCCCGATCGTCGCCCCCGACGCGACCCGCGGCCGGCCGCGCAAGACCCGGCTCGGCGGCCCCTACGAGTTCATGCGCCGGGTGCTCGACCCCGAGCGCGGCGGCGCCCTCTATTCGAAGCGGATGCCGATGGTCGAGCCGGTCTTCGCCCAGATCAAGGCGAACCGCCGCATCGACCGGCTCAAACGAAGAGGCCGGGCCGCTGCCCGCTCGGAATGGCGCCTGATCGCCGCCACCCACAACCTGCTGAAGCTCTACCGCAGCGGTTTGGCTCCGGCAGGGGCCTGAGCGGCACCGACCCACCTCGTCGGCGGCTCCGCGGAGCCGCCGGGGCTCGATTCACCACCGTTTGCGCGACACCCTCGCGTGAAAGAAGGAGTGGGGCAGAGCTGGATAGTCCCCAGGTAGGACCCGAGCTGGAGCAAAACCGTCTCCCGAAATATCTCCCGAACTGCCGAGAACTCAGAGCACGTTAGGACACATCCAGGCACGGAATACGGTCTCAGCAGATCAGGGCGCCACGCCTGACACGTAACTCATAATCCGAAGAACGCAGGTTCGAATCCTGCCCGGCCCATGAAAGCCCCGCAAAGCGGGGCATTCTCTTGCTGGCTCCCGCCGGGTCTCCCGAACCGTCTCGCTTCCTTTCCTCGCGCAAGGAGAGGCCACGAGCGTCCTCTCTGCTTAGTCGCCTTCCTCAGCACTCCACAACGACTGCGGCGGAGCTCCTTCGAGTGCGCGCCGAAGGAGCTTCAGCAACTCGCGACGCTCGCCTGCGTTGAGTCCACCCAGCACCTCGTCCTCCACTTGAAGCGCCATCTGGCGGCCGCGCTCGAGTAGTCGGCGGCCCTTGGGGGTGATGACGACCTCCCGGGCCCGGCGATCGGTGGGATGCGGACGCCGCTTGGCCAACCCTGCCGTCTCGAGCTCGTCGATCAGGGAGACCATCGTGCTGGGATCGATGCCCATCTCGGAGCCAAGCTCCCGCTGGGTCGCTCCGCTACGCCCGCCGAGGAGGTTGAGCAGGCCGAAGCTCGCGGGTGTCAGGCCAACCGTCTCCAGGCCCTCGGCGATGCGCGTATGGGATGCCCGCCAGAGCCGGAAGAAGAGCTGACCGGCGAACTCGGCGACCGCGGTGTTGGAGGAAGGGCTCACTGCCATGTGTGATCTTTGCACCTTTCGTGTGTCGGGACAATCATTTGTGCTACAAACTATAAGTGAAGCAAATGATAGCCGAACAGCCGGAGGTTCCGAGATGACACCAGCGACCCCACAAACATCCTTACTGACGACTCGCCGCGGCAAGCTCGTTCTTGCGCTGCTGGCGAGTGTCGCGTTCCTCGACTTCGTCGACGCCTCGATCGTCAACATCGCGCTTCCCTCGATCCGCCGGGACCTCGGCTTCTCCGAGCAGGCCCTGCAGTGGGTCCCCAGCGCCTACCTGCTCACCTACGGGGGCTTCATGCTGCTCGGCGGGCGCGCCGCTGACCTGCTCGGCCGACGGCGCATCCTCGTCGCCGGCACGGTGCTGATCGGGGTCTCATCCCTGATCGGCGGGTTTGCCGGCAGCTCGGAGGTATTGGTGGGCGCGCGCCTCGCCCAGGGTGTCGGTGCGGCCATGATGCTCCCCGCCGCCCTCTCGATCCTGACGACGACGTTCAAGGAGGGCAAGGAGCGCAATGCGGCCCTCGGAGTCTGGGGTGGGATGGGCGGCCTCGCCTCCGCCACGGGGGTGCTCCTCGGGGGCCTGCTGACCGAGGGGCCGGGATGGCGCTGGGTGATGTTCGTCAACCCGATCGCCGCCCTGCTGGTTCTCGGCGGGATCTTCCTCTTGATCAGCGACGATCGACGAAGGGCGCAGCTCGCGAAGTTCGACTTCCGCGGAGCGCTGCTCGGCACCGCCGGGATGCTGCTCTTGGTCTTCACCCTGGTGAAGGCGCCCGATCAGGGCTGGAGCTCGGGACGCACGATCGCCGAGCTCACCGCGGCGTTCGCGCTGCTGACCGCGTTCCTGATCAACGAGCAGCGCGGCGAGAACCCCCTCCTGCCCCTCTCGATCTTCCGCACCAGGGGACTCGCCGCCGCCGATGTCACCCAGCTCGTCGCCTTCGCCGGGTTCCTGGCGGTGTTCTTCTTCCTCACCCTCTACATGCAGAACGTGCTCGGCTACTCGCCGATTCAGACCGGCGCCGCGTACCTGCCGGTCACCGCCGGCGTCGGCCTTGCCGCGGGCATCACCTCGCAGCTGTTGTCCCGCGTCGGAACGCGACCGTTGATCGTCGCCGGTTCGCTGACCGCCTCGGGCGGCGTGTACTACCTCTCGCGTATTCCCGTCGACGGCTCGTACGTCACCGACCTTCTCCCTGGCCTGGTGGTCATGTCGCTCGGAATTGGTGCTGTCTTCGTCGCCGTGACGACGGCCGCAAACGCGGGTGTTCCGCAGGACAGGGCGGGCCTGGCCGCGGCGCTTCTCAACGCCTCCCAACAGGTGGGCGGGGCGCTTGGACTCGCGATCTTCTCCGCGATCGCGACCTCCAGAACCACTGACCTACTGGCGGCTCACACGTCGCCGGCTGATGCGCTCACCTCTGGCTTTCACCGCGCCCTGCTGGCCTCGAGCATCTTCCTCGCCGCCGCCGCCGTGGTCGCCACGCGCATCACGAATACGCGGGGCGAGCAGGACCAGGCCGAGGACGAGTTGCAGGATCGAATCGAGCCCGCACCAGAGCTCTCGGAGGGAAGCGGCGAGCCCGCTGCCCTACCCCAGGGAGCCAGGGCGTGAGAGACCCCATCCACCGATCCGCGACACCGCGCGAGAGGAACGGAATGTCCACGGCCAGGGGGACGAACGGACGGCCTCGCGTGAGCGACGACACACTGCTGGCACAAGAGTTCGAGAGGCATCGGCCCCACCTGCGCGCGGTGGCCTCCCGGATGCTCGGCTCCACCACCCAGGCGGACGACGCGGTTCAGGAGGCTTGGCTGCGGCTAAGTCGGACCGACTCGGATGCGGTCGAGAGCATGGGTGGCTGGCTGACCACCGTCGTCGGGCGGATCTCGCTCGACATGCTTCGCACCCGCAAGGCGCGGGGGGAGAAATCGACCGACGAGCGCGTCTTGGCGGCGATCGCCAGCGACGATCTCGAGCAGGACCCGGCACAGGAGGTCGAGTTGGCCGACTTGGTCGGGCTGGCGATGCTTGTCGTGCTCGACACGCTCACCCCGGCCGAGCGGATCGCCTTCGTCTTGCATGACATGTTCGGCATGTCCTTCTCCGAGATCGGCGCCATCGCGGGCCGGTCTCCGGACGCCGCCCGCCAGCTCGCCAGCCGTGCGCGGCGCCGGGTGCGCGACGCCGTCCCCCCGCCGGACGCCGAACTGGCGGAGCAGCGCCGTCTGGTGGACGCCTTCCTGGCTGCCGCCCGGGCCGGAGACTTCAAGGCACTGCTCCAGGTACTCGACCCCAACGTCGTCTTCCGTGGGCCAGAGCTGGATGGTCACGACATCGGACGAGCGAACCGTCTCCCGAAATATCTCCCGAACTGCCGTGGACTCAGAGCACGTCAGGACACTTCCAGGCACGGAATACGGTCTCAGCAGATCAGGGCGCCACGCCTGATACGTAACTCATAATCCGTAGGTCGGAGGTTCGAGTCCTCCCCGGCCCATTAGGAAGCACCTGCAAAGCCTGGGATTCCTGGAGGACCAATTTCGCTCGAACGCGAAATTGGTCCCCAATTGGTCTCTAGTCAATTAGTCGGAATTAGCGATTCCTGCGAATTGGTCATCACTCAGGCGCTGGTTGCGCGGGCATCCCGCGGTCTCAAGTGAGGATAAGAGGTGCCGATGCCTTCTTCGATGAGCGTTCGCTTGCTCCTGCTCAGAGCAGTTCCGTTCGTTGTCGGGAATGTCCTGGTGGCAGTCGGCGCATTCATGATTTTCCCGCTATGGGGTGCCCTGGTGGGGGCCATGTGGCTCGTTTTCGGCCTGCTTGTCCTCCGGGCGCGGCTCGCCAACGGGGCTCGGCCTGGTGAGCGGCGGACGACTGAAGAAGGCCTCAAGGGAGCCTGGGAATTCCGCGCCAGGACGATCCTCTCCACGTCGTTTACCTACGTGTTCATGGCGTGGCTCGTATGGGTCTTGATCTCGATCAGGGGATCTGCCGACGTCGGGTTTCTGGTCGCGGGCTTCGTGCTTCTCGCTATCGACTACTTGTTGCTTGAACCGTGGGTGCTAAGGAGAGCTGCCCGACAGCATGGGCTCGACCCAGCGGACGTTGGGTCTGACGAGGCAACACTTCGACGGGCGTTTGCCAAGCAGCTCGCCAGGACGTCGACGCCAAAAAAATTGCTCGCGGTCTGCGGCGCTGTCGTGGCTGTGTTCTTGGGCTATGAGCTGTCACGCCAGCGCGACGTGCCAGATGTGACGTCGCTCGATGTCGCTGCGGCCACAACCAGGCTTGAGGATCACGACCTGGCAATCAAGGAAGTCGGCGCGCCCAACGGCCTCGTTTGCAGTCAAAGACCGCAGGCCGGACACGGCGACGCGCACGAGGGCGACACGGTCACGGTCGTCCTCTGCCCTCCGTGACCTCTTGATCATCGCTGCCGACAACACGCAGGCGAGGCCGCGCCTGGAACGCTGCACGGAGGCGTTCCCGACCAACCACCGCTCTCTGAGGCCCTTCAATGACGCCGCTTTCCAAAGCAGCTCCTTCAGCGCGAGCGATGCCGCGGGCGCCTGAGGCCCCAGACGGTCACGACAAGCGCCCCTGCGCCAATGGAGATCCAGCCAAGCGAGGATCCTGAGACACCGAGCAGGAGGCCGATGGCTATTGCGCCGAACATCGCGGTCACCCCGAGGATCAGCAGCGTCCAGAGATCGCGGTACATGGGCTCAGTATGAGCGCCGGCTAGACCAGAATCCGGTGCGGACCTCGGTGCGGATTGGGAGTCCGCAGCCACTTCGCATCAGGGCGGGGTTTGAGCCCTCCTCCCGCCGCCGACCACCCCGCCACACAATGCGTGCCGTGGTGGTCGGCTGCGGTCGTCGGGCACGGGGCGTAGGTGGTGAAGTGGCTGAAGATGGGTGGGACGAATCGGGGGTGAATTACGTCTTGTCAGGTGAAGGCAGATGCCCCGGAGAAGAAACAGAAAGAGGGGGGAGCGGATCAGCGAGAGGGATCTGGAGGTCCTGGAGTTCGTGGTCCGGTTCGGGGTGGTCCCCAGGAGCGCTGTTGCGGTCTGGGCGAAGACGGGAAGGTCGGTGACCTTCGACAGAGAGCGCCGGCTGCGCGAGGCGGGGCTGATCGAGGTCCACCCGGCCTTCGGCGCGGGGGGCTCATTGCTGGTCGCGACCCCGCTCAGCCTGCGAGTCTGCGAGCGGGAGGAACTCCGGCGGCCGCGGCTCTCTCCTTGGACCGCCCGCCACTCGGTCATCGTCGCCGGGGTGGCCGCGCGGCTCGAGCGAGGCGGCGAGCAGCTGCTCTCCGAGCGAGAGATCGCCGCCGCCGAACGATCCGAGGAGGCGCGGATCTACTCGGCCGAGCCGGCCGGTCGACCGCAGCGCTTTCACCGCCCCGATCTGATCCGCCTCGGCCCGGCGCCCGAGGCGATCGAGGTCGAGCTCACGAACAAGACCCCGACGCGACTCGATGCCCTGCTCCGCGGCTGGCGGCGAGCGCTGGGACAAAGGAAGCTCGGCAGGGTGATCTACCTGTGTCCGCCGAACACGCTCCGCTCCGTCCAGCGCGCCCGTAGGCGAATCCGGGCCGAGGACTTCGAGAGGCTGATCGTCCAGCCACTGACCCTCGATGACATCCAACTCCCCCGACCTGAGAGCCACGATAGCGGCGGCTTAGGCGACGGCTGTCAAGGGCCTTCGGCCCGACCCCCTTCGGGGGTTGACAGCCGCGCCGCCGCCGCTACGGTCGCGGCCAGGTCGGGGAGGGAGATGGGTTGACGAGAGCGCTGTGTCCGGGGGCCGAGACACAATCGGATGCGTGAGTGTCGCGACCGGTCACGTCTACCTGCGGCGCGGGAAGCGCGGGGATGTCTGGTACGCCAAGTTCCGGCTGCCGGACGGACGCCAGCTGAAGAAGCGACTCGGATTGAACTGGACGGAGCGGGCGCGTCCACCGGCCGGGTTCATCACGCGCCGGTTGGCGGAGGCTCGCTTGCGCGAGCTGCTCGCGGAGGCGCAACGGGGCGGTCTCACCGCGCAGCAGAGAGTGGGGGTCACCTTCGGAGAGGCCTGCGAGGAATGGCTGCGCTACGTCGAGCACGATCGTGGCCGGGCCCGCTCGACCGTCGCCGATTACCGCAGCGTTGTCTCCCACGCTCTCTTGCCCGAGTTCGGCGCCGACACGGCGCTCCAGCTGGTCAGCGCCGAGCGGATCGACTCCTATCGAGCGCGGGTCGTGGCGGAGCGACGGCTCTCGAACCGGACCATCAACAAGCACTTGGTCTTGCTCAACGGCATCTTCCGCCGCGCCCAACGCGTGTGGGGGATCGCCACCAACCCGGCGGCGGCTGTCGAGCGCCAGCCGGTTCGCCGGACCGGCGACTTCGAAGTGCTGACGCCGGCGGAAGTCGAGGCTCTGGCCCGCGCCGCGGAGTCGGAACAGGACGCGGCAACCTTCATCACGGCGGCGTTCACCGGTCTTCGGATGGGCGAGCTGCGGGCCCTTCGCTGGCGCGACCTCGACTTCTCGAAGCGGCTCGTTCACGTCCGACGGGGCTTTACTCGCTGGGAGCTCGGCGACACCAAGTCGCACAAGGTTCGAAGCGTGCCGATGATCGACCAGGTCCTCGCGGCGCTCGACCGGCTCTCGCGCCGCGAGTTCCACGTCGCGGAGGACGATCTGGTCTTCCCGAACGCGGTCGGCAACTTCCTCGATGACTCGAAGCTACGTCGGCGCTTCCACAAGGCGCTGGAGCGCGCCGGCCTGAAGCAGATCCGCTTCCACGACCTGCGACACACCTTCGGCACGCTGGCTGTCCAGGCGTTCCCGCTCTCGGACGTGAAGGCCTACATGGGCCACGCCGACATCCAGACGACGATGATCTACGTCCATCACGTGCCTCAGCACGACGCCGCAGAACGGCTCTCGCGGACCGTGGCGGCCTCCGGAGACTTCCCGCGGCTTATCGACAATCTCGAACGCGAGGCGGCGTAAGCCGAGGATCGCCGGGTCCGATGAGCGGGATAGAGACTGTGGCGCTGGGTTTGGCAGCAGTTTCAGCTCTTTCCGCTGCTAGCTCGGCCTGGTTTTCCCGGCGTGCCGTTGAGCGATCCCATGCTCCGTTCGTGTGGCCTTCGATTGCGATTCGCAGTGTCGGCGCGCCAGGTCCCGAGCACGAGATCGGCGTACGGCTCTACAACGACGGGCCAGGGACTGCCTTCAACGTCCGCTTCACGGTCGCCTCAGAGCGTTGGCTTTCGGCTCCCGAGGGCTTGTACGTGGTTCCGCCTATTCCCGCGATCAAGTCGGGGGAGGTGGTGCCTCCCGGGGCGGAGTACGGCGTGGAGATCATCAGGGACAACGAATTCCGAGTTGCCCTCAACGAGAGCCTCACGGACGATTGGTATGTAGTCGTCCGCTATGGCGACGGCTTAGGGCGCCGATGGGAACTCCGGGCACCTAAGGATCCTCATGACCACATTCGAAGGCCCTCACGCTTGCGCCGGAGATGGTGGCCGCCCTTGCGACAGGTCGAGCGGTGGTGATGCTTTGGTTTGCACAGCGCTGAGATCGGGTCGGGTACCGTTGAACTCGTGAACGAGTCGCTTCATCTCACCATCCGCTATGAGGACGCGGGCGACGGCTGGGTCATGGCCCAGGTCGCCGAAGTCCCAGGTGCGATCAGCCAGGGCAAGACGCGGGAGGAGGCGCGCGCCAATGTGCTCGACGCGCTGGACCTGGTGCTGACACCGGACGAGGAGCTCGCGGGCGAGCGCAATGGTGCTGACAGCGAGTCGGTCACGCTGACTGTCTCCTCTTGAAGCGCCGCGACCTGGAGCGCCACCTGCGGGACCAGCGGATGCCGCTTCGTCGGTGAAGGCTCGCGGCACGCGAAGTGGCGCGGCCCGGACGGGCGGCCGGCCGCAGTGCCGCGGCACCGCGAAATAAAACCGGGAACGGTGAGAGCGATTTGCCGGCAGCTCGGGGTGCCGCTTCCGAGGCGTGTCAACTGATCGACCGAGGCAGGGCGCCAAGAGGAACTTGGTCCCGAAATTGGTCCCGAAATCCCGACTTCTCAGGGCAACTCAGAGCAACTCAAACCGCTCTAGATAAGCGGAAAGCAACTCAGGACCTACGGATTACTAAAAACTCATAATCCGTCGGTCGCAGGTTCGAGTCCTGCCCGGCCCACTCAAGAGGCCCCATTGGGCTTGGGGCGCCGAAGGCCCCCGGGGCAAGGTCGATCCAGACCTAGGTATCCGACGGGCCTGCGCCGTCTTCGTGAACCGGCTCCAGGACGAAGACCTCGGCGGCCATGTCCGGATCGATGTGGTTGTCGCTCATGAACGCGATCACCTTTCGCCCCGTGTGGTCCTCGACGGCGCCGACCAGGTCCACCCGCATCGCGGCCTGGTAGCGCTTCCTCGTCTCCAGGACGTGATCGGACATCCCCATCCTCGCCAGGCTCCGCTCACCCTTGGTCAGGGTGTCGGCGAGCAGGATCAATACGGAGTCCTTGTTGATCACCGTGTGGGCCTTGGTCGGGCCACGACCGGTGTACTCGGCGAGTAGTTGAACCATGGCGGTGGAGATCTCCGCGGAGACCGCGCCTCGCTGTGCCTGTTCCATGCTGTCTCTGATCCCGTCCCTCTGGCGTGTGCGCGCGCGAGGCAGAGGGGCGATCAGAACCCAACGAGCGGACACCGAGCCTAGCGCGATTTGGAGTACTCCCGAGAAGCGGCACGCTATTTTGGCGGCTCGCGAGACGGGGCTCCCGGCGTCGACAAGAAATCGAAGGACGAGTCGGTTGTATGACCGGGCTCTGGACTTCTTTCTCATTCGTGACGAGAGCGAGCGCGAAAACGGCAACCGGCTCCGCTTTCTGCGTGGTTCCGACCCGATGGAGCGAGTGATGCATCTGACTCGCTTGGACGACGTGCTGCCGTTCGCCGACTAGGTTCGCAGGCGAGATACGTGGAGACCACGTATGTGCGGCCGCGGCTCGTCTCTACGCTTGGAGAGTGCCGCGCCAGGCGCCAAAGGACGTACGCCTGAAGCCCTGCTCGATCACGGTCTTCGCGCCGTCGCCGGTGCTGACCATCACCGTCGAGCGCGGCCAGACGGTGCCCGAGATTCACCTCCATGCAGGCGGCCAGGGTTTCTGGGTCGCCCGAATGGCGAGGCGGCTCGGCGCGGAGGTCCGCCTCTGCGTACCGCTGGGCGGCGAGATCGGCACCGTGCTGGAGTCGCTGCTCGGGGCCGGCGGAATCAAGCTGATCCCGACGCGGGTGGGGGCGGCGAATGGGGCGTACCTCCATGACCGTCGCAGCGGCGAGCGCAGAGAGATCGCGCAGACACGAAGTCCATCACTGCAGCGACACGAGCTGGACGACCTCTACGACGCCACACTGGCGGAGGGCCTGACGTCCGAGCTCGTCCTGTTGACGGGCCCCCAGAACGAGCACGTGCTTCCCGCGGACACGTATGAGCGGCTGACTCGCGACCTGAAGCAGAACGGCCGCTTCGTGCTTGCCGACCTGAGCGGAGATCCGCTCGCCGCCGCCGTGCACGGCGGAGTCGACCTGATCAAAGCGAGCGACGAGGAGCTCGGCTCATTCGGGCTACGGAAAGGATCGCCGGTGGCGGAGGTGGTGGCCGCTGCCCGCAAGCTGCGTGAAGGTGGCGCGGAATACGTGCTGGTCTCGCGCGGCGACAGAACGGCTGTTGCCCTGCTGGGCGATCGCCTCCTCGGGCTCAGCGGACCTCACTTCGTCGCCCTCGATGAGCGCGGCGCCGGGGATTCGATGTTCGCCGGCGCCGGCGTCGCCCTGGCAAGCGGCCTGGAGGTCGAGGACGCACTCCGCGTGGGTGTCGCCGCGGGAGCGTTGAACGTGACGCGGCACGGCCTCGGCACCGGAGACCCGAAGGAGATCGCGAGCATCGCCGCGCAGGTGGAGGTGGCGCCGCTCGAGATCGGCCTGGACGACGGCCGCTCGGGTCAAGACCCCGCCGCTGCGACCGCTTCCTGAACCACCGGCAGCAGCTCGTTCACGAGGCCGGGTGTGCAGCAGATCGTGAACTCCGCCTGCGGGCTCCACGGCTCACCGCCGTGGTCGAATGCCTCGGCGCCTGCCTCGCGTGCGATCAGCACTCCGGCCGTGACGTCCCAGGGCTTGCTCGAGAGCATCACCGACACGTCGAGGCGGCCGGCGGCGAGCCAGGCCAGGTCGAGGCACTCGGAGCCATGCACCCGAACTCTCAGGCAACGGGGCACGAGGCGCTCCATCAGCTCGCGGTGCACCGGGTTCTCGACCTTGGCCGCCGGCCCGACCGCGAAATCGGCGAAGCCGACGATTGCGTCGTGCAGACCGGCTGGCTCGATCACCTCGATGCGCCGGCCGTTCAGCCATGCGCCTGCTCCGTGGCGAGCAATGAAGCGCTCCCCCAGTAGCGGAAGGTCGATGATCCCGAGCGTCGGCTGCCCGCCCTCGATCAGGGCGAGGGAGATCGCGCAGAGGGGACTGCCGTTCGCGAAGTTCACCGTCCCGTCGATCGGGTCGAGGACCCACATCGCGGACTCGGTGCCGTCCCGCTCGCCCTCCTCCTCGCCGAGAAACCCGATGCCTGGTGCGGCAGCGGCCAGGGCGGCACGGATCGCCTCCTCGATCCTGAAGTCCACCTCCGTGGCGTAGTCGCGATCGCCCTTCCCCACGACCGTTCCGATGTCGAGCCGCCCGCGCCGGAGCAGCTCGGCGCCGGCGTCGACCGCCCTCTCGGCGGCCAGCAGGAGAGTCGGGTCGAGCGTCATGTGACCTCTTCCGTAGGTTCGCGGCGTCGCAGCAGCCAGCGCCGCAGCTCGTCGCTGCCCCAGACGATGAACGGGAAGGCCGCCAGTATCAGCAGGTAGCGGCCGTCGAGCGAGGCGGTGCCAAAGATGTCCTGAAGCGGTGGCAGGTACACGAGGGCGGCGGCGAAGACCGGCTCGAAGGCGATGCCCCAGAACAGGAGAGGGTTGGAGAAGAGTCCGATCTCCCCATCGGGTTTGCGAGCTGGCGGCCGACCAGCTCGAGCCGCGACGACGGAGACTCCTCGGGCGCCCGATTCGGCCCGTCGCGGCGCAGTCGCCCGCGCAGCGTCTTCGGATGCCGGTCCCCGCGCGAGGCGCGACTCGCGCCGCGGCTGCGATTCGATGCTCATCTACCCGAAACGATGACCGCTGGAGCCACTGCGTGGGTCGGTGTTGAGCACGGATGGCTATCAGTGGCCGGACGTGATGGCGTGGCAGGGAGCGAGGTCTAGCCTGCAGACGTGTTCGGCGGTGGTCTCAAGATCGGCCGGTTGGCTGGGATTCCGATCAGCATCCATCCCCTCTGGCTGGTGATCGTGGCGCTGATCACCTGGTCGCTCGGCAGCGCCTACTACCCGGACGAGGTCTCCGGCATCGCTCCGGTCTCTGCCTATGCGCTCGGCCTGGCGAGCGCTCTCCTCCTCTTCGCCAGCATCCTGCTCCACGAGCTCGGCCACGCGATCGTCGCGCGCCGCTACGGCGTCCAGATCGAGGGGATTGAACTCTGGCTGCTCGGCGGGGTGGCGAAGATGAAGGGCGCGGCCCATGAACCGGGTGAGGAGCTGCGCTTTGCGCTGGCGGGACCGGGGGTCACCACCGCGATTGCGCTCGTCTTTCTGCTCGCCCTGGCCATCCTGCCGTCGTCCACTCCGGATGCCGTGACCGCCCTGCTCGCCTACCAGGCGATGATCAACGCGGCGATCCTGGTCTTCAACATGCTCCCGGCATTCCCACTGGACGGCGGCCGCGTGCTGCGTGCCATGCTCTGGCAGCGAAGCGGCGACTTCGAGCGGGCGACGGCTCGTGCGGCGCGGATCGGGCGCGGCTTCGGCTACGGCATGGTCGGGCTCGGCGTGCTCGGTGTCTTTGCCGGGCTTCCCGGACTCCTCTGGCTCGGAGTGATCGGGTTCTTCCTGATCGTCGCCGGAAGGGCCGAGGAGGCCGGCGCCGAGCTGCACTCGACCTTCAAGGGATCCGGGCTGCAGAGGGTGATGGCGGTGCCGGCTGCAACCCTTGACGCGGAGGACACCGTCGGGCACGCCCTGCGCGATTCGTTCGCCGCGCTCGGCTACCACGCGTTCCCGGTGATCGAAGGGGGCCGGGCGATCGGCCTCCTCAGCATCGACCAAATCGAGGCCGTTCCCGCCGGGCACCGGGAGGACACCCTCGTCGGTGACGTCGCCGACCGCGACCCCTCGGTCTTCGTCGAGGAGGACGTCACCATCGACGATTTGCTTGCGAATCCGGCCTTTGTCCGCCATCGGCGGGCGGTCGTCCGTCGCGATGACGGCCAGATCGGCATCATCTCGGCGTCGGCCATCGAGCGTGCCGTGCGAGCTCGGCGAATGCTCGACAATGCCGAGCCCCTGTCAACCACTTCCAAGAAAGCGAGCGTCGCCTGACTCATGGACCTCGGTTACGACGGCAGTCTCTACATCCTCGCGTTCGACCATCGCGGCTCCTTCACGAAGCGCTTCGGCATCGAGGGCGATCCCAGCCCCGAGGAGACGGAGCGCATCTCCAGCGGCAAGCACCTGATCTTCGAGGGCATCGAGGCCGCGCTCGGCCGGGATGCCGATCCCTCCGCCACCGGCGCCCTCGTCGACGAGCAGTTCGGGGGCCCGACCCGGGTGCCCGAGGACATCAAGGCCCGTGGCATCAAGCTGGCGATGCCGGTGGAGAAGAGCGGCCAGAAGGAATTCGACTTCGAGTACGGCGACGACTTCGGGGCCCACATCGAGCGCTACGACCCCGACTTCTCCAAGGTGCTCGTCCGCTACAACCCGGACGGCGACGTCGAGATGAACGAGCGGCAGGCCGACCGTCTCCGCCGTCTCTCGGAGTGGCTGCACGAGAACGATCGCAAGTACCTCTTCGAGCTCCTGGTGCCGGCGGAGGATGCGCAGCTCGATGCCGTCGGCGGGGACACCGACCGCTACGACGCCGAGCTCCGGCCGGAGCTGATGATCCGCGCCATCGCCGACCTGCAGGGCGCGGGGGTGGAGCCGGACATCTGGAAGATCGAGGGCGTCGACCAGCAAGCGGACTGCGAGCGAATTTCCACGCAATGCCGCGCGGACGGGCGGGACGGCGTCGTCTGCGTCGTGCTCGGGCGGGGAGCCGACGACGACAAGGTCGACCATTGGCTGCGGCAGGGCGCGCCGGTGGAGGGATACGTCGGGTTCGCGATCGGCCGGTCGATCTGGGGCGACCCCCTGCAGGGCTGGATCGACGGCAGCTCCTCGCGGGAGGAGGCGGCCTCGCAGATCGCCGACAACTACCTGCGCTTCATCGAGGTCTACACCTCCGCCTCGTCGGATTAGGCAGCGGATGGCGGCCCTCTAGGCTGGAGGAGAGATGCCCAGCTGCAGCCACCTCGATCAGATCCAGGTCACCGAGCTCCCGGAGTCCGTCGACGGCTGCGAGGAGTGCCTGAAGGCCGGCGACCCCTGGCTCCACCTGCGGATCTGCCTCGGGTGCGGCAAGGTCGGCTGCTGTGACGACTCGCCGAACAAGCACGCCACCGCGCACGCGCGTGAGAGCGACCATCCCCTGATTCGCTCGCTGGAGCCCGGGGAGGAGTGGTCCTGGTGCTACGTCGATGACCTCGCGATGCTGATCCCCGACGTGAAGGGGGAGACCCGCATCCCGCCGTCGCCCCTCGCCGGCTAGCCGGTCCCGCTACTGCTCGTACTCCTCGACCGTGCTCTCACTGCGCGCCTCGGCATCGTCGGGATCCTGGTCGAACTCCTCCTTGGCGCGTCGCTGGCGGAGCAGGTCCCAGCAGCGATCGAGCTCGAGCTCGACGGCGTGCAGCCTCTCCCGATCGGCCTCGAGCGATTCCTCGTCGTCACGGTCCTGCTGCTCGCGGCCGCGCAGCTCCCTCTCCTCGCTGACCAGACGCTCGATTCGCGCGGTGATGCTCTCGTCGCTCATCTGCCGAATCCTACGGTGCGGCTAGGGTGAAGGCCATGAGCGAAGCCGGACAGGGCGAATCGATCACACCCGAGGGCATCGTCGCCCTGCGCGCCGAGCTCGAGGAGCTCGAGGGGCCCCGCCGGACCGAGATGGCGGCACGGATCAAGGAGGCCCGGGAGCTGGGCGACCTGAAGGAGAACGCCGACTACCACATCGCGAAGGACGATCAGGGGCATCTCGAAGCGCGTATCAGGCGGCTGCGGGAACGGCTGCGCAAGGCAACCGTTGTGGAGGCCACCGATGCCGCCCCGGATTCATTCGCGTTCGGCCGCACAGCCGAGGTCCTGGATGAGTCGACCGGGAAGGTCAATAGATGGACCCTCGTGGGACCGACCGAGGCCGACTTCGCGAAGGGCAAGCTCTCGATCGAGTCCCCCGTCGGCCGTGCTCTCCGGGACATTCCCATCGGCGAGACGGTCCCGGTCGAGACTCCACGCGGCACGAAGACGTACCGCGTGGAGAGGCTGGTCTAGCAGCCCGCTTCGGACCCGCCGAGAGCTAGGCCGGGGTCGGCGCGGCGGTGCGGTCCTGCGACATATACGCCACGATCAGCGCCAGGGGGAAGAACACCAGGCTGAAGAGGAAATAGCCGAAGAAGCTGTGTCCCTTCCGCGCGGCGACCCTCGCCGGCCAAAACGCAATCGCGATCCAGATGATTGCCGCGATGATCCATCCGATGGTGCTCATATTGCGAACCTCCGATTCGTTGGTGATGCCGAGTCAGCGTTCCACCGCATCCGGGTGACCACATCACCCCGAGCGGGTGAAACCCAGGGTCAGGCGGAACCGAGCAGCTTCGCCTTCTCGCGCTCGAACTCCTCGTCCGAGAGGACGCCCTGATCGTGGAGCTCGCCCACCTGCTTGAGCTGGTCGAGCGTCTCCGGGGTCAACCCGCCCGCCGGGGCGAGCTCCGCCGCCTGACCGGGATCGGGCTGCTGTGACGCTGCGGCCTCCTCTTCCCTCTGCGATTCCTTGGCGTCGTGGTGCTTCTTGGCCGCCACGGCGGCCCCACCGATGACGGCTGCTCGCCGTCTGCGCTGACGTCTGTCTCTTCCCAATGCCATCTCGATTCCTTTCTTGGGGATGTATATGGGCGGGTGGGAGCCCGGCCGATCAGCCGGCCGAGCTCCCCCCGCGGTCAGACTCCCGATCTCCCTGTATGCGACGGTTCGTCGGAACCGAGAACGGCGATTCCGTAGACGATCCAGACGCAGAGGAAGAAGATTCCAAGCTCCCAGAACGGGTGGTGATCGCCCATTGCCAGGAGCGCCCCGATCGCTCCGAGGCTTCCGCCGACGATCCCGACGATCCGGCCCCAGACGTTGCCGGCCATCAGGGAGAACCCGCCGGTCAGCTGGATCACTCCGAGGATCACCAGCACCCAGCCCATGGTGTGGAGATTCGTCAGGACCAGGCGCGTGTCGTCGACGTAGAAGCTCGCGTCGCTGATTGCGCCGATCCCGTAGATGATGTTGAGCGTGCCCGCGATCAGCAGAAGGATCGCGACGAAGACGGCGCGGCCTGCACCTCTCATTTACCTGTTCCTCTCTCTTTCCGGCCGCCCCGGTGGGCAACCGTGTCGCGAGGCGAGCGATGCGCGCCTCGACGACCAAGTTCCCACCGACACCCTGCGGTCACATCGCCCGATCCGGGTGATATGCGGCCTTAGGCGCGCCCGGTCGAGCGCTTGGCCCGCCGTTTCTCCTTGAGTTCCTCGCTCTTCACCTTCGCCTGCGCATATGAGCTCGCCACCAGGTCCCTTCCGCCGGACCAGCCGAAGACCCACGAGACGAGGACGACCGCGAAGACCACGTTCCACGCCGAGGTGATCAGCTGCTGCGAGGCCGAGTAGGCCGTCGCGTTGCTGGCGCTGGTCGACTGCTTGAGCGCGGCGCTGTTCATGGCCTGGGTGACGCCCACCCCGCCCGGGGTGAGGGAGACGCTGTTCGAGATCGAGTTCGAGGCCGTGACCGACGCGACGTTGTGGAAAGTCACCGGGATGCTGTACGCGCCCAGGAACACGGCGATGATCCCCAGCCGCGCCAGGTAGCTGCCCAGTTCCGGCAGCACCAGCCCGATCATCGTCTTGCGAGGCGATCGCAGGATCGCTCCGCCCACCAGCAGCTGCTCGCGCAGCGCCGACCACTGTTTGCGAAAGACCCGCGTCGCGAGGATCGCGAGGAAGACGAATCCCCCGGCGATCGCGACCGCGAGCGCCCGGTGGTCCGCAAGGCCACCGAGCTTGATCGAGAACGAACCCGCGACGGAAAGAAAGAGGTACAGGTAGACGGCGATGTTGAAGATCGAGAAGGGGATCTTCTGGACGGCGATCCCCGAGAGCATCGCCGCGAACGTCGCCCCGGCGATCACGCTCGTGAACATGATCAGCATCACCCAGGTGCCGATGTTGGCCGGGAGGAAGCTGTTCATCGCGACCGCAACCGCGTAGGAAGCCAGAACCAGCCGGAAGGTGACGCCCGCGCGTGGATAGGCGGCGCGCAGGATCGACAGCCAGGCGACTGCGGCGAGGGTGGTCTGAAGGCTCTGCAGGACGATGCCGCCGAGCACCGCCCACGCCGGGATTTCGCGGATCTTCTTGAACAGATCGCGAATCCAGTCCGACACCGGGATGCCGAGCAGGTCGAGCACGACGATCAGGAGCGCGAGGCCCACGACCCAGACCGCGATCCGGGCCAGGCGCGCGAGCAGCGATTCGTCCCGCGCCATCTCGCGGAATCTCCTTCTCATCGGGCAAACCTACCCATGCGCCAGGCGCGCACTTCATTCGATCGGGGTGATGGCGGAGCTCGACGCTGCGTAATGCTTCAGTCACATCATTGTCAAGACAGAGGAGGCGGACGTGACCGGCAAGGCCGATTTCACCGAAGACGAATGGAAGCTCGTGCTGGAGGGGCCACCCAGCGCTGGGCTGATCGTGATCGCGGCGGATCGGGGTGGATCCATTCGCGAGAGCTTCTCGATGGCGAAGGCGTACACCGAGGCCCGCAAGCAGCACGGCGAGAGCGAGCTCCTCGACGACCTCGTCACGGCCAAGCCGGAGATGGATCACACGCGCTACAAGACGCCTGAGGAGCTCAAGGAGGCCTCCCTCAAGCACATCAGCGACGCCGTGGCCCTGCTCAAGTCCAAGGCCACGTCCGAGGAACTCGATGAGTACAAGAAGTTCATCCTCGGTCTGGCCCAGCGGGTCGCGGAGGCTCGGAAGGAGGGCTTCATGGGCCTGAGCGGCGACCGCGTCAGCGACGATGAGAAGGAGGCGATCGGGGAGATCAGCGGGGCTCTGGGCTGACGGAGGACCGCCGGCGATTTCACCCGGAATGAGTGATGCGTCGGACCCGCTCGTCCGATTCGATTCGAGTCACGGTCACCACAGAAAGGATTCGCGATGCCGCTGATCGGAAGAAGAAGGCCTTTGCTTCGCGCCGCGATGGTCGGCGGCGCCGGATACGCCGTCGGCAAGCGACGTGCAGAGGCTCAGGAGCACGAAGCCCAGCAGGACGCCGAGATCGGCCAGAGCCAGCAGGCCGCGGCGGCGCCGGCGGGCGGAGGGGGGATGTCCGAGATCGATCGACTGGATGCGCTCAAGAAGCTCGGTGAGCTGCATGACTCGGGCGTATTGACCGACGAGCAGTTCGAGGCTGAGAAGGAGAAGCTGATCTGATGGAATTCGGTCCGGTTCAGGTACTTGTGGTTGGTTTCGAGGACGGGAAGTTCTCGGGCGAGATTCTCGCCGAGCTGCGCCGCCTGAGGGAGCACGACATCGTCCGGCTGGTCGACCTCATCTTCGTCGCGAGGGGCGAGGACGGAAGCGTCGAGACGGTCGAGCACAGTGACCTCCCAGAGGAGGAGGCGGAGGCCTTCGGCGCTCTCGCGGGCGCTCTGCTGGGAGTGGGAGCGGCCGGCGAGGAGGGGGCGGAGGCTGGCGCCGCGCTGGGCGCGGCGGCGGTCGAGGAGAGAGGCGGCGTCATCGACCCGGACGAGGTCTGGTATCTGGCCGATGCGATCCCTCCGGGAAGCTCAGCGGGCATCGCGCTGCTCGAGCATCGCTGGGCGATACCGCTGAGGGACGCAATCGCACGCGCCGGCGGTCAGAGCCTGGTCGACGCCTGGGTTCACCCGGCCGACCTGGTTGCCGCAGGCGCCGAGGCCGCGGCACAGGCCTGAGCTTCGGGCGCGCCCGGAATCGAGATGTCTCCGAGCACCGGCCAGCGCGCGGCGGCGGCCTGCGCCCTGGCCTTGGCGCCCGCAGTCCTGGCCCTCGGCGTCTACGTCGCCTTCGCGCAGTTCCCACTTGGGTTGATCGTGCTGGCCGGGGTGCTGCTGGCCGCCACTGCTGCCTGGTACGGGCTGCTTCGGCGAGGCGCTGCGCGTCTCGCGGGGATCGCTGCAGCAGCGCTCTCGCTGGCCGCGATCGTGATCCTGCTGCTCGCCAAGGGCGATCACCTGGCCGAGGCTGTCCTGTTCTCGATCGGGATGGTCGCCATGTTCTCCGCGGCCCGGGCGGCGTTCCGGATCAGGGTCGCCCTCCCACGGGCGGCCGCTCCCGAGCGAGCGGTCCTGATCTACAACCCCAAGTCGGGCGGCGGAAAGGCGGAGCGCTTCTCGCTGGCCGAGGAGGCCAGGGCCCGCGGCATCGAGCCCATCGAGCTGACTCCGGGCGCCGATCTCGCCGAGCTGGCGCGCGCTGCCGTCGAAGGGGGTGCCGACGGGCTTGCGATGGCCGGCGGAGATGGATCCCAGGCGGTGGTCGCTGAGATCGCAGCCGAGAAGAACCTCCCCTATGCGTGCGTGCCGGCGGGCACGCGGAACCATCTGGCGCTCGACCTGGGGGTGGACCGCGACGACGTCGTCGGCGCCCTCGACGCGTTCGTGGACGGCGGCGAGCGGCGGGTCGATCTGGCCGAGGTCAATGACCGCATCTTCGTCAACAACGTCTCGATCGGTCTCTATGCCGAGGCCGTGCAGAGGCCCGGCTACCGCGAGGCCAAGCTGCGCACGTTGCTCGACACGGTGCCGGACGTCGTCGGTCCGGACGGCAATGGCCTCGATCTGGCGTGGCGGGGGCCGGGGGGGCATGAACACCAATCCGGCGCGGCGCTCCTGATTTCCAACAATCGCTACCGGCTCGGCACGGCGATCGGCTCCGGGACCCGCCCGCGGCTCGATGACGGCGTTCTCGGGATTACGGTGGCGTCGGCACCCCCTGGGGGAGCGCCGGGTCGCCTCGCTCAGCGTCCCTGGAGAGAATGGTCGGCGATGGAGTTCGAGGTCGAGGCGGACCGCGCGGTTCCCGCGGGCATCGATGGCGAGGCGGTGACGCTCGCCCCGCCCCTGCGGTTTCGCATCAGGCCTGGCGCCCTGCGCGTCCGAATCTCCCGGGCGCATCCCGCCGCCTCACCCTCGGCCGCGATCCCGGAGGGACTATGGGCCGGAGTCAGGGCGCTCGCAGGCATCGCGACCGGTCATGCGCCGACCGAACGCTGACGGTGGGATGAGGGGCCGCATCGCCGAGGTCGATCGCCTGGATCGCGCCGCCTACGACGCGATCGCCGGGACGTCGAGCCCGAAGCTCGATCAGGCCATGCGCACGATCTCGAGGGCGGCGGACTATTCGAAGCTCTCGCTTGGCGCCGCGGGCGTCCTCGCCCTCGCGGGAGGGCCGGCAGGCCGGCGTGCCGCCGTCCGGGGCATGGCGTCAGTCGCGGTCACAGCCGCGATCGTGAACATCGTCCTCAAGCCACTGTCGCGCCGCCGGCGTCCCGATCGCGGGGCGGCCGGCGTTCACCGGGCCCGCAGAGTCAGGATGCCCCGCTCCCGGTCCTTCCCATCCGGGCACACGGCGGCGGCGTTCGCGTTCGCGACGGGAGCGGGGGAGGTGTTGCCGGCGACGGCTCCGCCGCTCCTGGCTCTCGCCGCCCTGGTTGGCTACTCGCGTATCCACACGGGCGTGCACTACCCGGTGGATGTGATCGCAGGTGCGCTGTGCGGCGTCGGTGTGGCCGAGGCCACCGGAAGAGCCCTGGGGCCGGGGCTCAGAGCAGCTCGATCACGCCCTTGATGATCAGCAGTGCCCCGACGATGAGCGCCCCCCGGAAGCCGATGAGCTTGGCACTTCTGTTGAACCAGGCCTTGAATCGGGCGACCGCGTCAGGAGTCCAGTCCGGTGCGAACGTGTATGCGAGCAGCGGAAGCTCGAGCAGCATCAGCATGATCACGTTGAATCCGATGATCATCGCGACGGTCGCGGCGACGCTCGCCTCCTTGTCCGCGATGTGCCCGAGGCCGATCAGGTAGGAGGCGCCGGGCAGGGTCAGCAGGGCCCCGATCACGAACGTCGTTCGCGCGGTCCCCTGGCTGAGCTTCTGCTGCCATTTAGGGACTCCCTTCTCGCTCTTCTTCTCCTCGCGCCGGCGTCGGCGCTCCGCCAGGCGGCCGGTCTCCTTCGGAACGCGGCTGGGGCGGATCACGTAGGCCACGAGCAGCAGCAGGCCACCAAGAGTCAGATCGGTTGCCGGGCTGACGGTCGACTGCCCCGCGCTGGTGGCGCCGGATGACCCGTCGACCGCGAACACGATCACGAGGCCCAGCGTCACGCTGGTCATCGTCGCGCCGCACAGGTATCCGAGCAGCAACCGCTTCGGATGCTCCAGCAGCAGCATCACCGTGGTTGCGCCCAGCAGGGTGGGGTTGAACGCCGCGGTGAACGCCCAGAAGACGATGGTGTCCACGGCTACCGCTTCCCCTCGATCCGGGCGATGTCGGCCCGGCTCACCCGGAGGTGGGCGCTCAGGTCATCGAGCCTGCCGGGGAATTGTGGCCGAAGCGGCATGACCGCCTCAGCCGGCCGTCGCCGCGGCCGGATGCGCGCCCGGGCCGTCCCCGGTGGGAGCCTCGTCGGCGCCGTCGCCCGGGAGGGCCTGAACGACGAGGTAGGCCACGACGACTCCAAGGATGATCAGGGGCCCCGAGCCCAGCCCCGTATGGACCGTGAAGAGCGTGGCCAGGACGACAGCCGACAGCGGCAATCTCAGGACGGCTACGACCGCGGCGCCCAGCCCGACCGCGACGGCGGGCGTCAGGGCGAACCCCGGCAGCTTGGCCGCGAGCAGGCCCGCCGCCGCTCCGAGGAACATCGCCGGGAAGGTCGGGCCGCCGCGGAAGGTGCCGACCGAGAGTCCGTAGGCGATGCCCTTGAAGGCGATGACCAGGGCGAGGGCTGACGTGGACCAGGCAGCGGGGTTCGCGACCAGCGGCCCGATCGCGTCCTGTCCCGAGAACAGGACCTGGTTGACGCCATGGTCGGTGGTCTGGGAGAAGGCGATGCCGAGCCCGGCGACGAGCAGCCCGACGATGGGGAGGATGACGAACGGCCGCGGGGTGGCGACACGCTGGGCCAGTCGGCCGAGCCGGAAGATCACGTAGGTGCCCACAGCGATCGCGGCCGCCAGCGGGATCGTCCAGAGGAAGTCGACGAAATCGGGTCGCGCGAAGTCCGGCAGGTTCAGGGGGCTGAGCGAGATGTCGCTCATGCTGAGGCCGGTAAGCGATCCCATTCCGATCGAGACCAGGGACCCGATCCCCGCCGCCAGCAGGCCCGGGATCAACACGAGCGGCATCCGCGACCCGCCGAGGCCCGCAGCCTCGATCAGGATCACCGCCGCGATGATGGGCGATCCGAACAGGAACGACACCGCCGCGAACGTGCCGGAGGTGGCGAGCAGGATGCCGAGCTCGGGAGGCGCATCGGGGCGGATCGATCTGATCGCAAGGAAGCCGAGTCCCCCGCCGAGTGCGATCAGGGGCGCCTCGGGACCCACCACGAGGCCGAGGCCGATGGAGGCGACGGCCGCAAGCAGGACCCCTGGGAGATCGACCGGCATGGTCGGCGAGGCCTTGAGACCTTCCGCGGGGACGTGACCACCGTTACCCGGGAGCCGGACGATGGCGAACGCAGCCAAGACGCCGGCGACCGCGAGCACCGGCAGGTACCACCACAGCGGGGCGCCGTGGTCATAGCCGAGGTCATGCGGGATGTCCGTGAAGACCCACCGCTGGATGTAGAAGATCAACTCCAGGAAGCACCACGCCGCAAGTGAGGCGATCACGCCGATTACGGAGGCGAGCAGGAGCACGGCGACGAACGCTCTGCTGCGGAGCGTCGAAGCGGGGTCTTGGGGAGCGGGTGCCTCAGCCATTGGAGCGGGGGTGGCGCATTTCCGTCTCCACCGCCGACGATCCAATCATCCCGGGGGGCTCTCGACATCACCCGAACGTGATGATGGCGGCCTAGGTGGTCACCACTGAGAGCTCTTCAGCAGCTTCCCCGATTGTTGGGTCGACCGCGTCACCATATGGTTCCCCGGGCGGAGACCCGGAGCGGCGCGCACGGACGCGAGTCGGGCCGAGGATCTTTCGGGGAATGACGACAGTCGAGCCAAACCGGTTTCGAACCAGGTCAGCGGCGTCAGAGCCCGGTCTGACTGTCGAGACGTCCTCTTCGGCGATCACGACGCACTTTCCCGGGTACGTACGGCGACCGGGCCTGATCGCCCGTTTGCGTGAGTGCCGTGACTATCCGCTCGTGGCGGTCACCGCCCCGGCCGGCTACGGGAAGAGCAGCGTCCTCGCGGAGTGGGCCGAGGATGACGAGCGTCCGTTCGCCTGGCTGACGCTGGATTCGCAGGACAACCACGCCCCGCGTCTGCTGAAGCGCATGGCGGAGGCCATGAACGGGTTGAGCTCGGCCCATGGTCCCTGTGTGCTGGTGACGGATGACGCTCAGGTTCTCCGGACCAAGAGCGCATTCGAGGCTCTCGAGGAGGCCATCGCCGACCTCCCGAAGGGGGCACAGGTGGCGGTGGCGTCGCGTAAGCAGCTGGGTCTGCCACTCGGCCGGATGCGCACCCGCCACGAGGTATTTGAGCTCTTCCAGCGAGACCTCGCATTGACCGCGGCGGAGAGCCGCGAGATGCTCGAGGCGATCGGCCTCACCCTCTCACCGGAAGACGCCAGGGTGATCCACGATCGGACCGAAGGATGGCCGGCCGCGCTGTACCTGGCCGGGCTCTCGCTCGGCCAAGGGCCCGATGAGGTGGCGACCGCACGCGAATTCCGGGGTGACGACAGGTTCGTGGCGGACTATTTCCGTGACGAGTTCCTCAACGGGACCTCCGTGGCACGGGTGAGGTTCCTTCGCCGCTCGGCGATCCTCGAGGATCTCTCGGGGCCGATCTGCGATGAGGTCCTCGAGCGGAGCGGCTCGGCGCGGGTCCTGCAGGAGCTCGCCCGCTCGAACAAGCCCGTGGAGTGGCTCGATCACGGCGATGGGTCCTATCGCTATCACCCCCTCTTCAAGCAGATGATGTGCGCGGAGCTCCACCGGCATGAGCCCGATGTCGAGCTGCGGCTGCACGAGCGAGCCAGCGACTGGTACGCGGCGCACGAGCAATTCGAGGAAGCGATAGGCCATTCGATCGCCGCGGGCAACGACGATCGCGCCGGCGAGCTGATCTGGGCGCGGGCGGCGCCCTCGCTCGCCGCGGGCGATCGGGAAACGGTGCGCGACTGGCTGGATCGATTCAGCGACCGCAAGATCGCGGGCTCTCCGCGTCTCGCGCTGGTTGCGGCCCACCTCTATCTGGCCCTCGGCGAGGGCGCCCTCGGCCTTCACTGGGCATCGGTCGCACGCAGCGGTTTCGATGAAGAGGCACTCGAGGACCCCGACCTGATGGCCGACCTCCTTCTTCTCAAGGCGACGCTGCCGGTGGACGGCATCGAGCAGATGGGCAGCGACGCGATGCGCGCGGCCGAGCTCCATCCCCCGGAGAGCCCCTGGCGGGCGATCGCCTGCTTTTACGCCGGTGTGGCTCGTCAGCTCACGGGAGATTCCCAGGGTGCGCGCGACCTGCTCGAGGAGGGTGCCCGCCGGGGCTCCGCCACCGGCCCGCTGGTCCACGTCTTCTGCCTCACCCAGCTCACGCTCCTCCATCTGGACGAGGACGATCTGGAGAACGCGCTCCGGGTGGTGGCGCAGGCGCGCGAGCAGCTGGCCCGGTTCGACCTCGGTGCCTATCCCGTGATGGCGTTCGCCTACGTGGCCTCCGCGCTGGCTCACTCCAGCGTGGGCCGGATCGACGAGGCGGTGTCCGACCGAGGACGGGCGATCGAGATGCTCGCCAAACTCAACGGCTTCCCGGACTGGTTCCAGGCGCAGGCCCGGGTCTTCCTCGCGCGGGTGTGCGTGCACCTCGACGATCCCACCGGCGCCCGCGAGCACCTCGATCAGGCCGCAGCCCTTGTCACCCTGGTGCCGGACGGCCCGACGCTTCGTCGATGGCTCGGCGCGGCCGAGGCGGCGGTGTCCACCATCTCGAATGGAGAGGCCCGCACCGACCTGACGCCCGCGGAGCTCAGAACCCTCCAGTTCCTGCCCACCCACCTTTCGTTCCGCGAAATCGGAGAGCGAAGCTTCGTCTCCCCGAACACCGTCAAGACCCAGGCACAGGCCATCTACCGCAAGCTCGACGCCTCCTCGCGCGCCGAGGCCGTGGAGCGCGCCCGCGAGGTCGGTTTGCTGAGCGACGTCGCCAATGGCTGAGCCCCGCACAGCGGCCGAGAGCGAGGCCGCGGGCAAGGCCGCCCGCCGCAGGACGCCTCGCTCGGCGCACGCAGGGTGGGAGCCGCCCTCGGACCGGAGCGATCCGGTCAAGATCCTCACGGACCAGGACAAGACCCGGGTCAAGCAGCTCGTCCCGATCCGCCACGGGCGGATGGCCGCCTCGGCGTTCACCTTCTACCGCGGTGCCGCGGGAATCATGGCCGCGGATCTGGCGGCGGGGCCGGATTCCGGGCTCCGGGTCCAGCTCTGCGGCGACGCCCACCTGTCCAACTTCGGCGTCTTCGCGGCGCCCGACCGGCGGCTGATCTTCGACATCAACGACTTCGACGAGACTCATCCGGGGCCGTTCGAATGGGACGTGAAACGGCTCGCCGCCAGCTTCGCGATCGGCGGTCGAAATCTCGGCTTCCCCGAGTCGGAGAGGCGCGCCGTGCTTGCCAAGGCGGCCGGTGAGTACCGGCGCGAGATGCGCCGATTGGCCGCCATGCCCACGCTCGACGTCTGGTACGAGCGCATGGACGTCGACGCGATCGAGCGCTACCGGTCGCAGATGCCTCGCAAGGCGACGAAGCGCTACGAGAAGCAGCGGGCAAAGGCGGAGAGCAAGAACAGCCGGCGCGCCTTCGCCAGGCTGACGCAGTCGAACGGGGACGAGGTCCGCATCGTCAGCGACCCGCCCCTGATCGTCCCGATCGCGGAGATGTTCGAGGACGTTGACGCGAAGCTGATCGAGGAGCGGCTCCGCGTCGTCTACGCCGCCTACGTGCAGTCCCTCGACCGGGACGTGCGGCAGCTCGTCGACAGGTACCGATTCGTGGACATCGCCCACAAGGTCGTCGGGGTCGGGAGCGTCGGGACCCGTGCATGGATCCTCCTCATGCTCGGCCGCGACTCGGAGGACCCCCTGTTCCTGCAGGCCAAGGAGGCCCAGAGCTCGGTGCTCGAGCCGTTCACGGGTGCGGGTCCGTTCAAGCAGCAGGGGAGGCGCGTCGTCGAGGGCCAGCGGCTCATGCAGGCGGCCAGCGACATCTTCCTGGGCTGGACCAGAGCGACGGGTCCCGACGGAAAGGACCGGGACTTCTACGTGCGCCAACTCTGGGACGGCAAGGGCTCGGCGGAGATCGAGCGGATGAACCCCACGACCATGGGGCTCTACGCGCAGCTCTGCGGATGGACCCTCGCCCGCGCTCACGCGCGCTCGGGAGACCGCATCGCGATCGCCTCCTACCTCGGCAAGGGCGAGGCCTTCGACCGGGCGATCAGCGACTTCGCCGAGGTGTACGCCGATCAGAACGACCGGGATTTCAAGGAGTTCACCGAGGCGATCTCCAACAAGCGCCTCGAAGCTGTCACCGACCTCTGATCTCGGCCAGGCGCCCCTCCAGGAAGCGCCTCTCGGCATCGGAGTGCACGAGCTCGAGCGCCCGCTCGTAGGCCGCTCGAGCTTCTTCATCGCGGCCCAGACGACGCAGCAGCTCCGCACGGGTGCTGTGGAGATAGTGGTAGTTCTCCAGCTCGAGCCCTTCCACCAGCAACAGGGCGGCCTCCGGGTCACCGGCTTCGGCGGCGGCGGCGGCCCGGTTCAGCTCCACGACCGGTGAGCCGGTGAGCCGGGCGAGCTCGCCGTACAACGCGGCGATCTGAGGCCAGTCCACCTCCTCCTCGGTGTGAAGGATGGCGATCATCGCCTGCAGTGCGTAGGGGCCGCGGCCGCCGAGGGCGAGGGCCCGATCGAGCGCGGTCCGGCCGCTCTCGATCTCCTCCTCCTCCCAGAGCGAGCGGTCCTGGTCCGCGAGGAGGATCAGCTCGCCGTCCGCGAACCGCGCCTCGCTGCGGGCGTCGTTGGCCAGCATCAGGGCCAGCAGCCCATGGACCTCCGGCTCATCGGGCATCAGCTCCGCCAGCGCCCGGTCGATCCGGATCGCCTCCGCGGCGAGGTCGCCGCGGCCGCCGTAGCCCTCGTTGAAGATCAGATAGATCACCGCGAGCACCGCCGCGAGGCGGTCCGGCAGCAGATGGGGGGGAGGCACCCGGAAGGGGATCCCGGCGGCCTCGATCTTGTGCTTCGCGCGGACCAGCCGCTTTGCCATCGTCTCCCTCGGGACGAGGAAGGCGCGGGCGATCTCCTCGGTGGTCAGGCCCCCGAGCGTCCGCAGCGTCAGAGCGACCTGGCCATCGAGCGCCAGCGCGGGATGGCAGCAGGTGAAGAGCAGCTCGAGGCGCTCGTCGGGAATCGTCGTCTCATCCATCTCGTCCTCCACGGGCTCCGGCGGATCGAGCAGGCGGGTCTTCTCCGCGAGGACGCGGTCGCGCCGGATCCGGTCGATGGCCCGGTTGCGGGCGGTCGTCACGAGCCACGCCCTCGGGTTGTCGGGCGTGCCCTCGCGCGGCCAGCGCTCCGCAGCGATCGCGAACGCCTCCTGAGCGGCCTCCTCGGCCAGCTCGAAGCTGCCGAGGAAGCCGATCAGGTTGGCGAGGACGCGGCCCCACTCGTCGCGGAAGACCTGGTCGAGGATCGCTATCGCTCCACGATCGGACGGATCTCGATGGCACCGCCCATGCGAGCCGCCGGAATCTTCGAAGCGAGCTCGATGGCGGCGTCGAGGTCGTCGGCCTCGTAGGTGAGCCAGCCGCCGATCGCCTCCTTGACGGAGACGAACGGGCCGTCGGTGGTGAGGGTCTTCTCGTCCTCGACGCGGACGGTCGTCGCCGTCTCGGGGTTGTCGAGCTGGAAGTCGTTGGGCCTCACGCCGGGGGTCTGGTTGACCTCCTGGTAGGCGCCATAGACCGCCTTCTGCTCGTCCTCGGAGAGCTGCTCCCACTCGTCGGTGCCGGGGACGGGCGTCGTGCCCTGGTGAATCAGCAATGCGTACTTCATCGCTACCTCCTAAGCCGTGGGTGCTCCGCGAAGAGCATCCCGTTTCATCAGTTTCGCCTCAGAGACGAACGGAGGGCTTGAAAATGGACAGCACGCCGAAGACCTATCGCGACCGGGTCACCGTTGCCGGCGCGCTCTCCAAGGACGGCCTGCTCTCACGGGGATGAGCCGCGTACCAGCGTCCGTAGCGATCGGCCAGGGGCGCCGCCGTGATCCCGTGGAGGAGGATCGAGAGGCCGACTGTCAGATAGATCGCGAGGAGGATCGTCTGCAGGTGGGGCAGCTGGGATTCCTCGACCACGATCACGGCGAACACGATCGAGGCGAGTCCCCGCGGGCCGAACCAACCCACGAACGAAACCGTCGCCGGCCGTGCTCCGGTCCCCAGCATCGCGATCGCCACCGGGATCATCCGCACGACCGTCAGGCTGAGAATCGCGTACAGGGCGAGGTCCCAGCTCAGATGGCCGAGGGCCGGGCCGAGCAGAATGGCGCCGAAGAGCAGGAACGTGGCTCCGTTGAGCACGGCCCCCACCTCGTCAACCAGGCGGTTCGCCTCGGCGGGATCCCGCCCAAGCACCGCCCCGAAGACCCCTCCGGCGACGAACGCCGCGATGAAGCCCGAACCGTCCAGGCCCGCGGCGGTGCCATACGCGAGGGCGGCGCCGGCGGCGGGGATGACCTGCAGCCACGCGCCCGTGACCAGCTTTCGGGGCGCCGCAAAGCGAATGATCCCGGCGATCAGAAGACCGGCTGCGACGCCGGCCGCGATGCCGTAACCGATCTCCTCGAGCACGAGCGTTCCCGCCGATCGGCCGCCGGTCAGCTCGGAATGAACGTCCGCCGCCGCCACCGCGATGAAGAGCAGCGGCACGCAGATCCCGTCGTTGAGGCCGCTCTCCACGTTCAGCCCCTGGCGGATGCGGGCCGGCACCCGTTCGCTGGTGACCACGGCCTGGCCCAATGCGGCATCGGTCGGAGCGAGCACCACGCCGATGATCATCGCCTCCTCGATGTCGATCTGGCCGAAGACGGCGGCCGCCGCGAGAGCCCCGAATACGATGGTCAGGGGCAGCCCGATGCCCAGGAGCCGCAGAGGGACGCTCGCATCGCGGCGCAGCTCTCGAAGGCTGATGCGGGACGCATCCGAGAAGAGAACCATGGTCAGGGCGGCCTCGGCCAGCGTCCGGACGGTCGAGCCGGAGCTCGAGAGGTCGACCTCCCCGAGCACTTTTGGGCCAACCAGTACACCGATTGCGACGAACAGGATGGCCGGCGTCAGGGGCGTGCCGGCGATCCGCCCCGACACCGACGCCACCGCCAATACCGCAAGGGCGACGATCGCCAGTGACCACTCCACCTCAGAGACCCTTTCCGTCGGGCGTGAACATCACGCCGATCACCCGATTCGAGTGATGACTGGCCCGCTACACCCCGTTACAAGTCGGCTATGGCCAACGATTCCGAGCAAGGCGAGCGCGGGCTGTCTCAAGGCGCCGATGTCTCCGACCTGATCGGCATCAAGCTGACGCTCGGTCTGGCGCTCTGGTTCCTGGTGGTCCTGGCCTGCTTCTTCTTCATCGGACCGGTGGTCGGCATCGTCGCGATCCTCGCCGGGGTCGTCATCGGGACGATCCTGGCCGTGCGCGTGATCCGCCGAGCCGACACGACCGGCTGAGCGCTCAGTGACTGACGTTGGTCTTGACGCGCTTGCGCTCGGAGTCGCTGACCGGGCCCTTCGTCTCCAGGGTCTTGATCGCATCCGCTATGTCCTCCACGAGGCGGTCGACCAATGAGCGGCTCAGGTTGACCTTGACGAGCGCCCGCATCATCTTCACGTCGTGGGCGTCCGGCGGCATCGTGTAGGCGGGCAGCATCCAGCCTCGCTCGGCCGAGAGCTGGAAGGCGATGTCGAACTCGTCGTAGGCGTGCTCCTCGGCGAGGTTGAAGGCGACCAGGGGAAGCGTCTCCTCGCCGGCGCCGATGATCTGGAACGGGCCCATGCCCTCGAGATCCTTGGCGAGCGCCTGTGCGTTCTCCTGCATGATCTCCATGATCAGCCGGTAGCCGGCCTTGCCGAAGCGGACGAAGTTGTAGTACTGGGCCAGCACCATCGCGGAACCGGTCGAGAAGTTCAGGGTGAAGGTCGCGTCGGTCTTGCCGAGGTAGTTCTCGTAGAAGACGAGGTCCTCGGCGAGGTCGGACTTCTCGCGAAAGATCAGCCAGCCGATCCCCGGATACACCATGCCGAACTTGTGGCCGGAGGCGTTGATCGAGCGGACCTGCTCGAGGCGGAAGTCCCACTTCGAGTCCGGGTAGAGGAAGGGCCAGACGAAGGCGCCGCTGGCGCCGTCGATGTGCAGGGGGATATCGAGGCCCTTCTCGTCCTTGTGGTCGAGCAGCAGCTGGTTGATGCCGACGACGTCATCGGAGTGGCCGGTGAAGGTGGTCCCGACCACGGCGGCCACGCCGATCGTGTTCTCGTCGAGGTGGGGCTCCACGTCCTCGGGGCCGATCGTGTACTTGCCGGCCTGCAGGGGGACGATTCGCGGCTCGACGTCGAAGTAGCGGCAGAACTTCTCCCAGACCACGTGAACGTCGCCGCCGAAGACGAGGTTCGGCTTGCTCGTATCCCTGTTGTCGGCCTCGCGTCGCTGGCGCCACTTCCACTTCAGCGAGAGCGCGCCGAGCATGATCGCCTCGGAGGAACCCTGGGTGCGGGCGCCGGTCGTCTCGCCCGGGGCGTTGAAGAGCTCGGCGAGCATCCTGATGCAGCGCTGCTCGATCTCCGCGGTCATCGGGTACTCGGCGTGATCGATGAAGTTGCGGTGGAGGTTCTCGTCGATGACCGTGCGGGCCTCAGGCTCCATCCAGGTGGTGACGAAGGTCGCCAGGTTCCGTTCGGGGATCCCCTCGACGGCCAGCTCCTGGGTGACGAGGCGCATGGCGGCGATCGAGTCCATCGCGTGGTCGGGAATCGCCTCCTGAGGGGCGTCCTCCGTCAGCCAGGCGCCTCGCGGCTCCTCCTTGAACTGGCCCAGCAGCTTGTCGAGCTTGTCCTTGCCGGCCGCCATCAGTTAGTTGAAATCCGAGCGCTCCTCGCGACGCTCAGCAGGGAGATGAACACTGTCATATCGATCAACAGGAGAGCGATCGCGACTCCCGGAGAGTCGGGGAAGAACATGATCACCGCGACGAAGTGACCGGCCACGGAAAGCATTCCGACCGCGAGGGCTCCGAGCTTGCCCAGTAACACCCCGGGCGCGGCCGCGAGCTGGATCATGGCGACGATCAGCATCAGCCAGCCTTCGGGTCGTGTGTCTCCGACCAGCCAGGAGGCCGTGGTGATGAAGATGTGCGAGCCGGCGAGCACGGAGATCGCGTAGAAGAGGTTGAGCAAGCCGATCGTGGCCAGCCAGCCACTTGCGATGATCGCTTCGCCCATCACGGGGAGCCGGGAGCGCGCGATGTACTTGAAGTTATTCGGGTTGGCGGTGGCGGCTTGCGAGGTCAACTCGCGATGTAGCCAACCCGAGTGAGGCGGTCATGTCGTCATCCCGATCGGGTGAAATCGGAGCGATCCGTACGGAGAGGCTCCGGCGCGCTTTCACCCCGTTCGGATGATGTGTTCTCGCGGACGAGAGTGTTTCGTGCCTGCGGTAATGGAATGTCGGGTGACGATGCCCTCGGCAGAGTGAACCCCCCTGGAGGAGACGATGAGCCAACCCGATCGAAGCAAGCTTCCGATCCGCATGCCGCCCTTCAACGGAGTGGCCAACCGGACCCTCGACGGGTCCCAGCCGGACTGGGACCAGATCGGACATGTCGAGTCTCCAGACGGCGCGCCGAACGTCCTGCTGGTGCTGATCGACGACGCCGGCTTCGGCAATCCGGCGACCTTCGGTGGTCCCATCGATACGCCGAACTACACAGCAATGGCGGAGGAGGGTCTTCGCTACAACCGCTTCCACGTCACGGCGCTGTGCTCGCCGACCCGGGCGGCGCTCCTCACCGGCCGCAACAGCCATGCGGTCGGCATCGGGACGGTGGGGGAGTTCTCGACCGGGTTCCCGGGCTACACGGGGTTCTTTCCCGACGACTGCATCCCATTCCCGAGGATCCTCCGGGACAACGGCTACAGCACGTCCGCCTTCGGCAAGTGGCACCTGACCCCGGACGGGCAGCAGGGCCCGGCGGGACCGTTCAACCGCTGGCCCACCGGCTGGGGGTTCGACTACTTCTACGGCTTCCTCGGCGGAGGCTCGGGGCAGTGGGACCCGTGCCTGGCCGAGAACCAGAAGATCATCGGCACGCCCGAGCCCTACTACGACGATGACGCCGAGGACCCGTACTACCTGCCGGACGACATGGCGGACAAGACGATCGAATGGCTGCACGCGATCCGCGCGCAGGACGCAAAGAAGCCGTTCTTCACCTACTTCTCCACCGGATGCAGCCATGCTCCGCACCACGTCGCGGAAAGGTGGGCCGAGAAGTACAAGGGCAAGTTCGACCAGGGCTGGGACAGGCTGCGCGAGGAGACCTTCGCCAGGCAGAAGGAGCTGGGCGTCATCCCTCCGGACGCGGAGCTGACCGAACGCGACGATGCGTTCCCCGCCTGGGAGGACGTCCCCGAGAAGCTCAAGGTCTATTACGCGCGGCAGATGGAGGTCTACGCCGGCTACTCCGAGAACGCCGACTACAACGTCGGCCGGGTGATCGACGCGATCGACGAGCTCGGCGAGCTGGACAACACGCTGGTGCTCTGGATCTGGGGCGACAACGGGGCCAGCATGGAGGGCACGGTCACCGGCTCGTTCAACGAGCTGACGATGCAGAACGGCATCCCCTTGACCGACGAGATGCAGCTGCAGCTCGCCGAACGCTACGGCGGGATCGAGGCGTGGGGGAACCAGATGATGGCGCCCCATTACTCCGCCGCCTGGGCGTGGGCGGGCAACACGCCGTTCAAGTGGGGGAAGCAAGTGGGCTCACACCTCGGTGGAACCCGCAATCCGCTCGTGGCTCACTGGCCGGACACGATCAGAGAGCGCGGCGCTCTGCGATCGCATTTCACCCACGTCACCGACGTTGGCCCCACGATCCTCGACATCGCGGGAATCCCGATGCCGACCCACATCGACGGGGTCGAGCAGCAGCCGATGCACGGCGCCACCTTCGCTGACTCGCTGGCGGACCCCGGAGCTCCCGAGCGCCACACCCAGCAGTACTTCGAGACGATCGGCAACCGGGCGATGTACAAGGACGGCTGGTGGCTCTCGATGAGGACCGAGCGCATCCCGTGGGTGATCACGCCGGAGGCGCTTCAGCCGTACAAGCCCGGGGTCTGGGATCCCGACCAGGACCCCGTGGAGCTCTACTACCTTCCCGACGACTTCACCCAGGCGAAGGATCTCGCCGGGGACAATCCCGAGAAGGTGAAGGAGCTCAAGGAGCTCTTCTGGGCCGAGGCCGAGAAGTACAAGGTCCTGCCGTTGATGGCGACGCTCGCCCCCTTCTTCGGCATCGTGCCGCCGCTCCCCGAGATCAGCAAGCTCGAGTTCCGCGGGGACGTGCAGAACGTCCTCTCGGGGATGATCCCGCGGATCTATAACCACTCGTATGCGATCAGCGCCGAGCTGGTCATCCCGAAGGGCGGCGCCGAAGGGGTGATCGTCGCCGAGGCCGACCACATGGGCGGTTTCTCACTGTTCGTCGACGACGGCAAGCTGACCCACACCTACTCGATGATGGGGGTGTTCGTCTTCCGCCAGGTGGCCGAGGAGACCCTTCCCGAGGGTGAGGTGACCGTGCGCATGGAGTTCGCCGCCGACGAGGCGAAGCCGGCCACCGGCGGTGAGGTGACCCTCTTCATCGACGACCGTCCCGTCGGCAAGGGACGGATGGATCACACGGTGCCGATCCGCTTCTCCGGCTACGCCGGGATGGACATCGGCCGCGACAACGGCGGTGTGGTCGACCTGGCGTACGAGGATCGGAAGCCGTTCGCCTTCACGGGCACGATCAAGAAGGTCGTGTTCGACGTCAATCCGCATGAGTCCGAGGAAGAGGCGCGCGAGCTCCACAAGACCGTGCACCACGGGCACGCGGCACACGCGATCTCAGCGTGAGCGGCCAATCCCGCAAGGAGGTGTTCGATGAAGCTGCATGACACGATCGACGTCCTGATCGGCGGCTACCTGTCGAAGGAAGCCGCCGAGGACGACTACAAAGCGGTCCACGAGAGCGGCGCCCACCTTCAGGGCATGGCGCTGATCGCCAAGGATCTCCAGGGCAACCTGTCGGTCGAGGAGACGGACCATATGGTTCGCGAGGGGACGGCGGCCCTCGGTGGTGTCGGGTTGGCGGTTGGGCTGGTCGCACCGCCGCTGCTCCTGTCGACGGCGATCGGAGCCGCGCTCGGAGCCGGCGCGGGCGAGCTGATCCATCACAAGACCGCCGAGAAGATCGGCGAGCAGGCGGGCGAGACGATCCCGCTCGGTGGCGCGGGTCTGATCGTCGTCTACTCGAAGTCGGAGGGCGAGAAGGTCGAGGCCGTCGTGACCCGCACCGTCAAGCAGGTGAAGGGGGAGGCCGAAGGGCGCCACGTCCAGGCGGTGAAGGGCGCGCTCGAAGAGGCGCAGCAGAAGATGGCCGAGGAGCCGGGTTGAGAGTTCAGCCGTCGCGGGCGCAGCGAAAGCCGACGTTGCCCGTCGAGCTGTCCGGCGAGTTGCCCTGGCGGGCGGCCGCCCTGTAGCGGCGGCAGTAGGAGTCGTGGCAGAGGTATGAACCGCCCTTCTGGATCCTGAGGACGCCTTCGGCGGGGCCGTGGGGATCGTGATCCCGGTCCTGTCGGCGGAACTCCGGGATCGAACCAGTCGGCCGCCCACTCCCAGACGTTGCCGGTCATGTTGTGCAGCCCGTAGCCGTTGGGCGGGAAGGAGTCCACTGGGGCGATCCCGTAGTAGCCGTCGGCCTCGGTGTTCCTGTCCGGGAAGGCGCCCTGCCAGACGTTCATCCGGTGCTCACCTCCCGGCTCGCGCTCGTCCCCCCAGGGAAAGGCCTTGCCCTCGAGTCCACCGCGCGCCGCGAACTCCCACTCCGCCTCGGTCGGCAGGCGCCGTCCAGCCCAGGTGCAGTAGGCCTGTGCGTCGTTCCAGGAGACATGAAGGGCGGGGTGACTCAAGCGATCCTCGATGGATGAGTGCGGGCCTTCCGGATGCCGCCAGTCGGCTCCGTCCACCTTGCGCCACCAGGGGGCCTCGACGACGGCCTGGGTGGGAGGGAAATCGTCCGGCAGCAGCCCGGCGAAGACGAAGGACCACCCGAACCGCTCGGCCTCGGTTGCGTAGCCCGTGGCGTCGACGAACGAGGCGAAGGCCTGGTTCGAGACGGCCATGCGGTCGATCCAGAACGAGTCGAGGGAAATCTCGCGCACGGGCCCCTCGCCATCGGCGGGATAAGCCCAGCGGTCGTCGCTTCCCATCAGGAATGAGCCGCCCTCGATCAGAGCCATGTCCTCGGCCGGCCGGGCCTCGGCGCCGGCAGCGACTGTCACAGTCGGCTCGGGCGGAGCATCGTGTCGAGCACTTGGTGCGCAGCACGGTGAGCCCGTCGAGGCCGACAGCTCAGAGTGCGCTCGATCCTTCACCGAACCTCAGCGTAACCCCGGGAAGGGTTCCCTGGGCAACGGACCGGGTACACCGAACTTGCAGCGACTGAGAGGAGGCCGACATGGCGCAGGCCGATCCGCCAGTACATCACCACGAGTGGCGAGCTTCACAGAACATGCCGCCGCTCAGCCGCGAGGACATCGTCAGCATCGCCGTCGCGGGACTGGGGACCGCGGCCGTCGTCCTGATCGCCCTGGTGAGCGCCGGGGGAGAGCATGGCCACTACAGCGCGGTGACCATCGCGCGGACCCTGATCGCCACCGGGATCCTGCTGATCAACATGGCCCACGTGGTGGGCATCCTGTTCTTCGAGAGCGTCGACTACCACGGCCCCTTCCAGCACTTCATCGCGCGGCTGAGCACCTATGGGACGATCGGCGCGATCGTCGTCAGCCTGGCGATCGGCCTGCTCTGAGCTCGGGCCCGGGTGGGAGAAGCGCGGCGTGCCCCTCGCCCAGAGGCGCAGCGCTTGCCCGTAGATGCGCGCCAGCGTCAGCGCGGTCATCGCCGGATAGCGGAAGAGGACGCCGGCCATCGCGCTCCGGGTGATCTCCCGGCGCCGCAGGGCCAGTTGCGCGGAGAACACCGGCCGGTCGGCCTCGAAGCTCCTGATCCCAACGGCGAGCTCGGGCCCCGGGGGCGTCACGGAGATCTCGTAGCGCTGATCCATCGGCTGGAACGGCGAGACGTGCATCTCCTTCCTGAATGAGCCAACCATCGGGCCACCGTCGTCGCCGGCCGCGCCGTCGATGACGTACGTGGTCCGCTCTCCCCAGGGGGTGTTCGTCACCTCCGCGACGACGGCCTCGACCCCCTCGCCCTCGGGCCCGTGCACGAAGAAGAACGCCACCGGATTGAAGCCGACCCCCAGATAGCGCGGGTTGGCGAGCAGCCGCACTGGTCCCGCCGGCCGGCGCCCGACGCGCGTTGCTGCCAGATCGCGAGCCATCTCGGCGAGGCGGGGGGAGCCCCCACCGAGGTAGTCCTCGCGATGGAAGCGCGCGGGCGCCGGCCGGCGGGCCGACCAGAGCGGGATGGGGTCGAGGAGCTCGGGCAGCTCGTCGAGGTCGAAGAGGGGCATGAAGAGCCGGTAGCGGAACTCGCGCGGGTTCCGGCCGAGCCGCCTGTGGCTCACCCAGCCCTCGTAGATGGCGGAGGCGCTCATGCCGCGCGCTCGAGCTCCCGCACAGCGGGGATCGCCGTGGTCGCGCCCTCCTCGGATACCGGCGCGTCGATGGGACCGCGGCCGCCAAGAGCCTGCGAGACGCGCAGCGCCGACCAGACACCGTCCTCATGGAAGCCCCACCTCCAGTAGGCCCCGCAGTAGTGGGTTCGCAGGCGGCCGGATATCTCCGGCCAGCGCGAGTGCGCGGCGACGCCCTCCGGGGTGAAGACCGGGTGCGCATAGTCGAACACCCGGATCACGCGCTCGGGGTCGATCGCCTCGGTGCGGTTGAGGGTGACGAGCAGGTCGCGGTCCGCCTCGATGGACTGCAGGCGGTTCATGTCGTAGGTGACGGTGGTCCGACCGGTGGGACGATCGGTGAGGTGATAGTTCCAGCTCGCCCAGGCCGAGCGGCGCCTTGGCATCAGGCTGGTGTCGGTATGGAGGACGGCCTCGTTTCGCTGGTAGGGGATCGCTCCGAGGACGGCCCGCTCGGACGGGCTCGGATCGCCGAGCATCCGGAGAGCCTGATCGGAGTGGGTGGCGATCACCACCTCGTCGAACTGCCGGGTTCCGCCCTCGACCTCCAGGTGCACGGAGTCGTGGCTGCGGAGGATCCTGCGCACAGGCGCGCGGAGGTGAACGCGGTCGCGAAATGGCGCGATCAGGGCCTCGACGTAACGCCGGGCGCCTCCGGGGATGGTTCGCCAGCGGGGACGGCCGACCAGCTGGAGCACGCCGTGGTTCTCGAAGAACTCGGCCAGGAACGCGGCCGGGAAGCTCCAGAGCTGCTCCGGGTCCGCCGACCAGACGGCGGACACCTGCGGAACGAGGAAGCGCTCGATGAAGTAGTCGGAGTAGCCGCCGTCGGAGAGGAAGCGGCGGAGCGACGGCCCGTCCGGCGGTGAGCCGATCAGCCGCCGCGCCTCGCGATTGAAGCGGACCAGCTCGACGAGCATGCGGCCGAAGCGGCGGTCGACGAGGTGGGAAGGCCTGGCGAAGAGCCCGCGCGGCCCGCGGGTGGCCCACTCGAAGCCTCCCACGCCGTCGGACACCGAGAAGCTCATGTTTGCCGGCTGCGACGGAATCCCGAGCTCGGCCAGCATCCGCTCGAAGTTCGGATAGTTCCGGTCGTTGAAGACGATGAAGCCGGTGTCGACCGGAATCGGGCCTGCCGACGTCTCGACGTCGACCGTGTTCGTATGGCCGCCCGGCTCGCTCCCGGCCTCGAACAGGTCGACGTCGTGTCCCGCCCCGTGCAGCTCTGCGGCGGCGACCAGCCCCGACACCCCGCCGCCGACGACCGCGATCCGTCTGGACAGCGTCATTCGGGCACCCCCACCGGTGTGGCGGACCGGTCCGCCGCGTTGAGGCGCTCCCGCAGTCCGTCCTCGGCCCGCTTGCCGAGCCGTCCGAACGCCAGCTGGAGGATCGGGTCAAGAGCGCGGCGCGCGCCACGCAGGTCAAGGGCGCCGGTCCAGGTCACCCTCGCGCCCGGGAGCGCGGGGACCACGACGGCCTCATCGACTATCGACATCCCGCCGTTCTCGGCCTCGAAGGTGACCCGGTGGGGTGGCTCGGCCGCCTTCGTCTCGTAGGGGAGGGTGACGATGCGCCCCATGAAGCGGACGTCGAGCTCGTAGCGGGCCCCGACCGTGCCCGGCTCGCCCTCGACCAGGCGCGCGTCCTCCACACTCGGGTCCCATTCGCGGATCGAGCGCAGGTCGGCCAGGTAGTGCCAGACCTCGTCCGGCGATTTCGGGGTATTGACGGTTCCTGAGAAACGGGCCATGGGCCCTCCTTCGTTCGCTTTGCGTGTTCGTTCAGGCGGCCGGCGCCGGATGCGCGACCGGGTTCGGCAGGGCTGCGAGCCGCTCGCATGCCTCCCAGAGGAGGTTGCGATCCGACTCGCTCTCTCGGGTGCCGGGTAGCCGGTACTCGGGACGCCGAGCCCGGTCGTGCCAGAACCCGCCGCTCGCCGAAGCCGGGAGCGGTGTCGTGGCGAGCCAAACGATCGTGTCGGCGCCCTGCTGCGGCGTGCGGAGCAGGGGCCGCATCGCCCGTTCGAAGCGGGGGAGTGAGCGGCGAAGACCCGGCGTCGCGACCCACCCGGGATGCATCGAGTGAAATGCGATGCCGTCCCGGCCGTGGTGTTGTGACCAGAGCCGGCTCAGGATCACCTCGATGCGCTTGGTGTGCGCGTAGGCGCGGGATCCGCTGTAGGGCTCGTCCTCGAGCTGGAGGTCCCGCGCATGCAGGCCGGCCGTGTACATCCCCCCGGAGGACACGGTGATCACCCGCGAGGTGTCCGCATCCATCAGGGCCGGGAGCAGGAGCGAGGTCAGCAGGAAAGGCCCGATGACATTGGTCGCGAAGGCGAGCTCGAGCCCGCCCGCCGTGTGCCGGCGCGACGATGGAAGCACTCCGGCGTTGTTGACGAGCACGTCGACGGCGCGTCCCTTCGCGAGGACGGAGTCGCTGAAGGAGCGGACGTCCTCGAGATCGCTGATGTCGCACAGTCCGGGGTGCAGGCTGTCGCGTGCGCCGGGCACGCGCTCGGCGAGACGAGTGAGCGTCGCGTCGAGTCGCTGCGGGTCGCGGCCGACCACCCAGACATCGGCCCCGGCGCTGAGCAGCCCCTCGCAGACCGCCTCGCCGATCCCGGAGGTGGCGCCGGTGACCAGCGCCGTGCGCCCATGCAGCCGGCCCGCGATCGCGGTCCTCCAACTCAGGCCTCGAAGTGAATAGCCGAGCTTCGAATAGCCGGGCGCCACGGTGGCGTCGAGAGTTCTGTCGAGCACGCCGCCGCTCATCCGAGGGCCTCCTCGCGCTGCCTTGCCGACTCAACCGACGCGCCCGGCTCGCCGAACACCCTGCGGGCCCGTTCCGGGTCCAGGCGATCTCGCCGCTCGTTGACGATTCCCCAAGCGATCAGGGAGAGAGCAACCGCGACGAGGCCGAAGACGAAGGTGCCGTAGAGGAGGAGCAGCAGATTCATCGTGAGCCTCCCTCTCCGCCACCGGGCAGGCTGGTGCTCCGCGGGGCGAGGAAGGCGCCGAGGGCCAGGATCGACGGCACCCAGAGCCCGACGAAGATCCCCTCGCGCTCGCTGCCTCCGAAGTAGAGGGCGACGGACAGGCCGAAGGAGAGGAAGGCGGCCGCGAGGATCAGTCCCCGAGCACGTGAGTTCCGTTGCTGCTGTTGGTGGCCTTCGTCGTTCACTGCAATTCCTTTGTCAAGAGAGTGTCAAAGGTCTGTCTAAGGTGTGGGCTGGCTTATAGCAGGTTGATGCGCTACTGTCCAGAGTCCGTCCAATGTTCGTCAGGAGTTAGATGCCCCCCGAGTCCACGCCCCGCCTCCGCATCGGCGAGCTCAGCCGCCGGACCGGCGTGCGCACCGACACACTGCGGGCCTGGGAGCGGCGCTACGGGTTGCTCACGCCAGAGCGCACCGAGGGCGGGTTTCGCCTCTACGACGGCGCCGACGAGGCCCGCGTGCGCGCGATGAAGGCCCACATCGAGGAAGGGCTCTCCGCCGCGGAGGCGGCGCGCCTCGCGTCGGTCACGCGGCCCGCAGCGGGCACAGCCGAGGGGTCGGGGGAGGCGGCCTCGCTCGCCGACAGCGTCGATGCCCTTCAGGTGACGCTCGAGCAATTCAACGAGGCGGGCGCGAACACCGTCCTCGACGAGGCGCTCTCGCAGTTCACCCTCGAGACCGTCGCCGCCCGGATAGTCCTACCCGTGATGCGAGAGATCGGGGCGCGCTGGGAGAAGGGGGAGGTCACCGTCGCGCAGGAGCACTTCGCGACCGGCGTGATCCGGGGGAGATTCCTCGCGATGGCCCGCAACTGGGGAGGTGGGAGCGGCCCTCGGGCGCTCCTCGCCTGTCCCTCGGGCGAGAGTCACGACCTCGGGCTGATGGCCTTCGGCCTGGTGCTGCACGGAAGGGGCTGGCGGGTCACCTATCTCGGTGCGGACACGCCGATCGAGACCGTCGCATCGGCCGCCGCCGAGCTTCACCCGGATGCGATCGTCCTGGCGGCGCTCGACCCGAAGCCCTTCGAGTCGGCCGCCGAGCGGATCAGGGCGCTGCCCTCCAAGAGCCGGCTGCTGCTCGCCGGGGCGGGAGCCTCGGAGGAGCTCGCCGAGCAGCTCCATGCCCACGCCGTCGCCAGCGATCCGGTCGCCACCGCCCTCGAGCTCAGCGCGGCGTGACCGTCTCCTCATCCACGCGCACCGAGCCTGTCCGGGGCGATGACGGGCTTCGGATAATCCAGGCCCCTGCGCGTGCTCGCATCGAGCCGCCAGGGCTCGTGAACCTTCCGGCCCGCCACGCCGGCGAGCTCCTCGACGTGCCGGCGGACGTAGTCCCCGTGCGGATCGAACCGCCGCGCCTGCCGGATCGGGTTGAGCACCCGGCCGGGACGGGTGTCGTTTCCGGTGCCGGCCGCCCACTGCCAGTTGCCGACGTTGTTGGCGAGATCCCCGTCGACGAGATGTCGTTCGAAGTGGATGGCGCCCTCCCGCCAGTCGTGGCCGAGGGTCTTGGTCAGGAAGGAGGCGGCGATCAGCCTCGCCCGGTTGGGCATCCAGCCCTCGGCGACGAGTTGGCGCATGCCCGCGTCGACGACCGGCACACCGGTGCGACCGGCCCGCCAGGCGTCGAGCAGCCGTTTGTTGCGGCGCCAGCGGCGGCGGCCGGGCCGGTAGTCCTCCCACGGCAGGTCCGGTCTGGAGGCGAGCACCTGGTGGTGGAAGTCGCGCCAGCAGAGCTGCCGCAGGAACTCCTCGGATCCATGGCGCCTGCTCGCCCGGGCGAAGAGCTCCCCGGCGGAAAGGCAGCCGAAATGGATGTACGGGCTGAGCTGGGACCCGGGCGGCGGTTCGATCGCCTCGTCGCGCTCGTAGTCCGTGACCCCGTCGCGTCGCAGCCAGTTGTCCAGTCGCGCGCGGCCGGCGGTCTCGCCTCCGGTGGGCAGTACCGACGCCGGCCTCTCGGCCGAGAGCCGGTTGAACGCCGGGATCCGGCCGGGACGAACTCGATTCGGCATGCGCAGCTTGCGCGGCGCGGCCAGCGGGTCGGGGCGTGCCCGGGATCGCCAGGCGCGCCAGTAGGGAGTGAAGACGCGGTAGTGGTCGCCGCTTGCGGGTGCGAGCTCACCCGGTGGAACGATCGTGACCCCCGAGAACGCCCGCATCGCGATGCCCGCCTCGTGGCAGGCGCGCTCGAGCCGCTCCTGCCGCCGGTGCGCGTACCCGCTCACATCCTCGGCGACGTGGAGAGAGTCGGCGCCCGAGTCCTCGGCCAGGCGGAGAGCCTCCTTCACGGGGTCTCCCCGCCGGATCACCAGTCTCGCGCCGCGCTGCCGCAGGGACCCATCGAGATCGTGAAGCGAATCGAGCAGGAAGGCGATCCGGTTCGGCGTCCCGCTCCGGCCCGAGAGCAGCGTGTCGTCGAATACGAACAGCGGCACGACCTCTCCGCGCCGCGCGGCCGCGGCGAGCGCCGGGTTGTCCCGGACGCGCAGATCGCGAGTGAAGAGGACCAGCGTCGACATGCGTGGTGACCCTACCCGCGCGGGTGAGGGCCGAACGGCCCTCGTGACCGGCGCCACCGGGTTCATCGGCGGGAAGCTCGCCGAGGCCCTCGCCGGGCGGGGCTGGCGGGTCCGATGCCTGGTGCGGAACCCCGACCGCGTCCGCGAGCTGGAGGAGCGCGGTTTCGAGGTCAGAGTGGGCGATGTCCTCGACGCTGCTTCGCTGGAGGGCGCAGGTGAGGGGGTGGAGGTCGCCTACTACCTCGTCCACTCAATGGGCCGGGGCGGCAGCGGCGACTTCGAGGAGCGCGAGCACAGGGCGGCCCGGAACTTCGCCGAGATGGCGAAGCGGGAGGGGGTGGAGCGGACCGTCTACCTCGGCGGGCTCGGAGACGAGCCCCGCTCCAAGCACCTGCGCAGCCGCCGGCGAACCGCGGAGCTCCTCGCGGAGCTCGGGCCGCCCCTCATCTACTTCCGGGCCGGCATGGTGGTGGGCGCCGGCAGCGAGTCCTACCGGACGCTCCGCTACCTGGTGCAGCGCCTGCCGGCGATGATCGCCCCGGCATGGCTCAAGACCCCTACTCAGCCGGTCGCCGTGAATGACGTCATCGAGTACCTCGTCGAGGCTCCGGACGTCGTCCAACCGGGCGGCGCCGAGATCCAGATCGGAGGGCCGGACGTCCTCTCCTACGGGGACATGCTGGACCGGATGGCGGAGGCCCTCGGCATCCGGCCTCGGCGCCGCGTCCCGGTCCCGCTGCTCACTCCGTGGCTTTCCTCGCTGTGGATCGGGCTCGTCACCCCGGTGGATGCCGGTGTCGCCCGGCCGCTCGTCGAGGGCCTGTCGACCCCGACGGTCGTCACCGACCCCGCTGGGATGACTGCCTTCGACGTCACGCCCGCGGGGATCAATGAAGCGCTTCGGGCGGCACTCGCGGAGGATCCCGAGGTCGGGCCGATCCGAAGCATGGCCGTCCGGTTGCTGCCGGAGGACGCCTATCGCGTACCGGCTGCCGGCCCTGTGGAGAGCACTGACAAGGCGGAGCTGCTCGTTCCCGGTCCGGCGGTCGGCGCATCCCGTCCCGAGGAGATCAAGGAGTTCGGGCGCGGCTATTGGAGATTCGTCGCGGGGCACTCGCTGGGCCTGATCCGCACCACCGAGGATCGACAGGGCAGGGTTGGGCTGTTCCTGAGGGGCACGAGGCTCAATCTGCTCCGGTTCGATCCTCCCCGGCTTGAGTCCGAGGACCGCGGCGGCTCGGTCACCTGGCCGATCGCCGGCGGTGTGTTGGCGCTTCGCGAGGGAGATGGCCGGGGTTTCCTCCGATTCGAGCTGACGCGGGCGGAGAAGGAGGACGACGCTACGACGCTCCATGTGTCGATGGATGTGAGGGGCTTCTATCCCCTGCTGCGAGGCCGCGGGATCCTCGCGCCGGTCGGTGCTCTCTTCTACTCGCTCACCCAGCGGGTCGTCCACCGGGCGATGACAAGGGCATACCTGCGGTCGCTCGGCCGGGCGCCGGCATCGGAGCGCCCCGATCGCGTCCAGGCCAGCGGCTAGGTTCGCCGAACCCAAGAACCGCATTGATCCTGGCCGGCCTGGCGCTCGTTGTCGGCGTCGTCGGCCTCGTCATCGGAATCAGCGCCAAGAACGGCAACAAGAGCGACCAGGACATCGCCGATGCGACCAAGACGCAGCTCGAGCAGCAGCTCGGAACCACGGCGTCCCAGGTCCAGGGCGACGAGCAGGCCCAGGCCAGCAAGCAGGCCGGGGTGACCGCGAGCGTCAACAAGCAGCTGCGCGCGCTGCGCACGCTGCGCACCTCGGTGAACACGATCCAGACCAGCGTCAACACCCTGAACACGACGACGGCGACGCAGGGGACCGACATCAAGAACCTTCAGAAGGACGTGGACAAACTCGATACGAGGGTGAGCAACCTCGGCGGCTAGTCCACGCGCCCCTGATCCGATCCCTGAAGCACGAAGGGCCGCCTCCTGGGAGGCGGCCCTTCGCTTTTGACGCGGTGATGAGCGGGCTCGAGATTTGACGGTGGGGCGGGACGGCTCCCACCTCTCTTCGCTCGCCGGTGCCCGGGTTGGATTCCGCCGGACGGCCGCGTGCCGCCCTGACGGCCCCTTGGGCCCTACGTACTAGCGCCCGGGCCTAGCGGCCCTGCACCTCCAGAGTCCCGTCAAGCAATGAATTCAGTAGGACCACCTCCTTTCTCTGGTCCAGGTATTGAAGCAGGCGCTCCGGCCGTGGCTAGAGTGCCGGTCCAGATGACGCGCTCTCGCTGGCCCCTGCTCGTCCTTCCGATCGCCCTTGCGGGGGCCGCCATCAGTGGATGCGGTGGGGGGAAGGAGCAGGTGAGCCCGGCCGCGCTCGAGCAGAAGGCCGACCAGGCGTGTCGCGCCGAGCGGGCCAAGTTCGCCCAGATCCAGGCGACGCCGCCGGCCAACGCCTCCGAGGCCGCGGACCAGACCAAGGCGTTGATCCGGGTCGCCGAGAACACCAGCTCCACGATCGACGACCTGGAGCCCCCAGACGCCCTGCGGTCGGCACTCGACGGCTACCTGGGCGCACGCGGCCGAGCGATCGACGAGATGAAGAAGGGACAGGACGCGGCGGATAATCAGGACTCCCGCGGCTACGGCGAGGCGCAGGCGGCGGTGGTCAAGTCCGCACCTCAGCGCAGGAAGCTCGCGCGGTCCCTCGGCTTCAAGGTGTGCAGCACGAGAGCGAATGCTGTCTGAGCGGTACCTCTACGCCTCCGTCTCGGACAGGTAGGCGAAGCCGAGCGTCATCGCCAGGTTGCTGAGTCCGGCGAACCAGAGCCCGGCACGGGCGCCCGGCCGGGAGAACGCGCGCGAGCGGGACCAGACGATGTCCGTCGCCAGCTCGGTGCCCCGCAGCCAGGACAGCGCCCACCAGTCCTTGGGCCGGTTGCGGCGGTAGGCGACCAGGTGCGCGGCCGCGAAGGTGAGCCAGATCGGGCCGCAGCGGCGGAAGAGCTCCTTGGCGTCGTCCGAGGGCTCCTCGTGGCCCAGCACCCTCAGGGTCTGGGAGGGAGCGATCAGGGCGCTCGACCCGAGCAGCAGGTCGAACGCGATCATGTTCCGGTTGGTCCGGCGGAGCTGCCCGTCGAGGCTCACCCGACGATCCAACCACATTCGCGAGAAGTGGAGAAGGGAAACCCACGCGGGCAGCGAAATCATCGCCCGTGGCACGGACCGCGACAAAGACTCATCCCACTCGCAAGAGCCTCTCTGACTTCATCACGGAGCGCTTCGACGACTTCTCGCGCTCCCAGAAGGACGTGGCCCGCTACATCGTCGATCATCTCGACGAGGCGGCCTTCCAGACCGCCGAAGAGCTGGCGCGACGGGCCAACACCTCTTCATCGACGGTCGTCCGCTTCTCCCAGGCTCTCGGCTTCGACGGCTACCCGGAGCTGCAGCAGGCAGCGATCGAGGAGTATCGCCACAAGGTCGCCGAGGGCCAGCCGAACGGCAACGGTGGCAGCGGCGCCGCGGCCCTCTTCAACTTCGACCACTCGGAGTTCGAGGCCTCGCTCGGGGCGGACTACTCGAACATCGAAGAGACGGCGCGGAGCCTGACCCGGGAGCAGATCGAGGCGTCGGTCTCGGCACTCGCGACCTCCAGGCGCGTGCTGATCGTGGGGGTGGAGCAGATGGCGTTCTTCGCCAGCTACCTCCGCCATCTGCTCGGGCTGCTCGACGTGCGCGCTGAGATCGTCGCCTCTCCGAGTCAGGACAACATCCAGAAGCTTTCCCGGATGGACGAGGACACGCTGCTGGTCGTGCTGACCGCCGGCCGCGCTCATCCGCTGATCCTGCGGGCCCTGAAGCTCGCTCGCCACCGGCGGGCGCGGACGCTGTCGATCACCGACGCGACCCTGTCCGACGTCGCGGAGCACTCGGAGCTGATGCTCTACTACAGCTCCAACGGACCTTCCTACATCCGCTCGAACGCGGCGCTCATGGGCCTGGTCCAGGCGCTCGCCCACGGGGTCTACGCCCGGGACGAGGCCGCGCACCGCGACCGCATCCGCGCCTTCAAGCTCAAGTAGGGGCAAGCTTCCGCCCGAGCATGGCTGCAGGCCCGGGGGGCGATCCGGACCTGCAACCGATATCGGGGTCCGGGGGAAGGACCCCAAGTCGTAACGCCACCCCACCGGCAGAGCCCCCTAAACGGTGAGGTAGAAGCAAGGTTGCCCGCCCACCAATGAGGCAAACCCGCCTCCCTTCTACTATGGGGGCCCATGGCGGAGCGCGCGACCTTCCGAGTCAAGACCGGCCTCGCCGAGATGCTCAAGGGCGGGGTGATCATGGACGTCACCAACGCCGAGCAGGCCAAGATCGCGGAGGACGCCGGCGCGTGCGCGGTGATGGCGCTCGAGCGGGTCCCCGCCGACATTCGCGCCCAGGGCGGCGTCGCCCGGATGTCGAACCCCGCGGTGATCAAGGAGATCCAGGAGGCGGTGACCATCCCGGTGATGGCCAAGGCCCGCATCGGCCACTTCGCCGAGGCGCAGGTCCTCCAGGCTCTCGAGGTCGACTACGTCGACGAGTCCGAGGTGCTCACCCCGGCCGACGAGTCGAACCACATCGACAAGTTCGCCTTCGAGGTCCCGTTCGTCTGCGGCGCCACCAACCTTGGCGAGGCGCTTCGGCGGCTCGGCGAGGGCGCCGCGATGATCCGGTCGAAGGGCGAAGCCGGAACGGGCAACATCGTCGAGGCCGTTCGCCACATGCGCGAGATCACCAACGGCATCAAGAACCTCGCGTCGCTGCGGAGTGAGCAGCTCGCCGGCGCCGCCAAGGAGCACCAGGCGCCGCTCGACGTCGTGCAGGACGTCGCCGAGCGAGGCTGGCTGCCGGTGCCGCTCTTCTGCGCCGGGGGCATCGCGACCCCTGCGGACGCCGCGCTGATGATGCAGCTCGGAGCCGAGGGCAACTTCGTCGGCTCCGGCATCTTCAAGAGCGAGGACCCGGCGCGCCGCGCCCGCGCGATCGTCGAGGCCACCACGCACTTCAACGACCCCCAGCGTGTCGCGCAGGCGTCGATGGAGCTCGGCGACGCGATGCCGGGACTCGAGATCGAAGCCCTGGCGGCCGAGGGCGGCCTGCTGCAGGGCCGCGGTTCATGACGCGAGGGTGCTCCGCAGGCGAAGCCGAGGAGCAACCCGTTTCGTGAAGCTTCGGATCGGCGTTCTCGCCCTGCAGGGCGACTTCGAGGCCCATCGCCGCATGCTTCACGGACTCGGAGCCAAGGCGTCCGAGGTCCGGACGCCGGACCAGCTGATCGGACTCGACGGTCTGGTGATCCCCGGCGGAGAGTCGACCACGATCTCCATGGGGATGGAGCGGGAGGGACTCGACAAGGCGATCCCGAGCTTTCACGAGTCGGGCGGCCCGATCCTGGGCAGCTGCGCGGGGATGATCGTCTGCGACCGCGACCACCTCGGCCTGGGCGACTACGTCTGCCGCCGCAATGCCTTCGGCCGCCAGCTGGCGAGCTTCGAGGAGGACCTCCGCATCGAGGGTCTCGGCGAGGAGCCGGTGCGCTCGGTCTTCATCAGGGCGCCGTGGGTGGAGGAGCACGGAGCGGGGGTCGAGGTGCTGGCCGAGGTCGATGGACACCCGGTGGCGGTCCGCGACGGCAACGTCCTGGCCGTCGCTTTCCACGCCGAGCTCACCGACGACAGCCGGCTGCACGCGGCGTTCATGGCGATGTGCACCGCTGCGAGGCGGCCGGATCGCGCTCCTCGCTAGGTTTCCGGACTGATGAGGGACCCTCGCGTCACCGCGCTCGCCCAGATCCTCGTTCACCACTCGACCAAGGTGTCCGAGGGAGACGTCTGCACGATCGAGGGCGAGTCAGCGGCTGAGCCGCTGCTCCAGGCGGTCTACGAGGAGGTCCTGCGGGCCGGAGGCAACCCGATCGTGAACATGGCGCTGGAGGGCCAGTCCGCGTCCTACTTCGAGCACGCATCCGAGGAGCAGCTGAAGTGGATCTCGCCGGTGGCGGAGTGGGCGGTGGAGAACGCCGACGTGCGCATCGCGGTGATGGCGAGCCAGAACACCCGCGCGCTCTCCCAGGTCCCGCCCGAGCGGCAGGCGGCGCGGCAGGCCGCAACGCAGAGGCTGATGAAGCGGGCGATGGAGCGGAGCGCCGAGGGCACCTACCGCTGGGCCCTGACCCTGTTCCCGACCCACGCCTACGCGTCGGAGGCCGGAATGGGTCTGGCGGCCTACGAGGACTTCTACTACGGCGCCTGCCTGGCCACGGATGACGACCCGGTCGGCGCCTGGACCCGGACCTCCGAGGAGACCAAGCGCCTGGCGGACTGGATCCAGGGCCGCTCCGAGGTGCACGTCACCGGCGACGGCACCGACCTGCGACTCGGCATCGAGGGCCGGACCTTCATCGCCGCGGACGGCAAGCACAACATGCCCGATGGCGAGTTCTTCACCGGCCCGATCGAGGACTCGGCGGAGGGTGAGATCAGGTTCCACCTGCCCGCGAGCTACGCGGGACGGGAGGTAGCGGGGGTCCGCTTCCGCTTCGAGGGCGGCAAGGTCGTGGACGCGAGCGCGGAGAAGGGCGAGGAGTTCCTGATCGAGATGCTCGACACCGATGACGGCGCCCGCCGCCTCGGCGAGCTCGGCATCGGCACCAACTACGGGATCACGGCAGGTACCGGGGAGATCCTGCTCGACGAGAAGATCGGCGGAACCGTTCACCTCGCGGTGGGCCGCTCATATCCGGAGACCGGTGGCGTCAACGAGTCGGCGATCCACTGGGACATGATCTGCGACCTGCGCAAGGGCGGCGGAATCGAGGTCGACGGCGAGCCGTTGCAGCGCGACGGCAGCTTCGTCGTCTGAGCGCGCAACTAGCTTTGGAGGGCCGGGTTTAGGGGAGGACAACAGCAGGCGCTCGGGGGGAGACGAGCCCTCATCACAGGAGGGACACCAATGTTCGGACGCAAGCTGGGCCTGATCGCCGTTGCGGCGCTGGTCCTGGGTCTCGTTCTGGCGGCGCCGGCTGCGGGGGCCAGGAAGAAGGTCATCGTCAAGACGTTCCAGGTTGGCGTCGGAGCGCCGTCCGGCGGAGTGCCGCTCAACATCCCGGACGGCGGCGGCGCGGCCGTGCAACTGGTCCGCGACTCGGTCAAGGTGGCGAAGCTCAATCCGAGGGGCAAGCTCAAGCACGTCACCGTCGGGGTACGGGTGACGCATCCGTTCGCGAGCGACCTCGAGCTCTATCTCGCCACTCCGAGAGGCGTGATCAACCTCGCGCACGACGTCGGAGGCAACGGCAACAACTACGGCAACGGATTCGCCGGATGCTCTGGGGGCCTGACGACGTTCGACAGCAACTCGCCGACGCTGATCAGCACGCCTGGTCTCGATGCGCCGTTCGTGGGGACCTATGCGCCCCAGGAGAACCTCAACCAGCTCAAGGGCCTGGGCGCGAAGAAGGCGACCAACGCCCTCTGGTCGCTGCTCGTGATGGACGACAACAGCCAGCACGCCACCGGCACCGTCGATTGCTTCCGGCTGACGATCAAGGAGACGAACCCCAAGAAGTAGCCGAGACGAGCATGGCCAGGTTGTGAGCGGAGACGGGGCGCCCAAGATGGCGCCCCGTCCGCTTCTCGGCGGCCTCCTAGAATCGAGGCATGTCCGGTCACTCCAAGTGGTCCTCCATCAAGCACAAGAAGGGCGCGGCCGACGCGAAGCGCGGCAAGCTCTTCACCAAGCTCGCACGGGCGATCACCGTGGCCGCCCGCGACGGCGGCGGCAATGCCGACGCCAATCCGGCGCTCGGTCTTGCGGTGCAGAAGGCGCGCGACGCCTCGATGCCGAAGGACAACATCCAGCGGGCCATCGACCGCGGCACGGGAGAGGGCGCCGACGCGGCCGCGATCGAGACCGTCTCATATGAGGGCTACGGCCCCGGTGGCGCGGCGATTCTCGTCGAAACCCTGACCGACAACCGCAACCGAACCGGGTCGGAGATCCGGCACGCGTTCGAGAGAAACGGAGGGAGCCTCGGCGAGCCCGGTTCGGTCGCCTGGCAGTTCGAGAAGCGCGGCGTGATCCTGGTCGACGGCGAGCGCTATGGCGAGGATGACCTGATGCCCGCAATCGACGCGGGAGCCGAGGACGTCAGTGAGGACGGTGACCTGCTCAAGGTGACGACGAGCGCCACGGACCTTGCCTCCGTTCGCTCGGCGCTCGAGTCAGGTGGCGTCGAGATCCAGTCGGCCGAGCTCTCGATGGAGCCGAAGAGCGCGGTCGAGGTGGGCGAGGCCGATGCCCCGGCGCTGCTGCGCCTGATGGACGCCCTCGAGGAGCACGACGACGTCGACTCCGTGCACGCGAACTTCGACGTGCCTGAGGAGATCCTGGAGAGGGTCGCGGCCGCGAGCTAGCCGGCTACTTCTTCTTCTTCCTCTTCTTCTTGATCTTGTCGTTCGCGCAGTAGGCGTAGGTCGCGACCGAGCTTCCGCCCGGCTGCGGTTGCGTCGGAACCGTATGCAGGCCCAGGTGCCAGGTGCTCTTTCCGCTTGGTTCGAACTCGTCCACGCCAACCACCGGAGGGCTGCCGCTGTTCGATGGGATCGGCGACAGCGCGTATCCGCCGGAGACGACGTGCTGCTTCGAGGGACAGGTCGGATCGCCGGACGCCCGCGAGTTGTTCCCGAACGACGAGAAGGTGCTGACCTCGCCGATCGAGCGACCCTTCGCGTTCAGCTCACAGATCGCGGCGACGGTCACGTTTCCGCTCGGTGGATTCGTCCCCACGCTGTTCTCGAATGCGGAGATCGTCCACTCGTTGAGCGCGGTCCGGCGGGACTGGAGGATGAAGATCCGGAAGTTCGCGTTCGTCAGGTTGTATGCCGCGAGGCCCGTGCCGTCATAGCCCGCGCCGACCACGTGGGTTCCCGACGGGCAATGGATCACGAGGTTGTCGAGGACTCCGGGCGGCACGGTCGCCGAGCCGGTCACGACGACGCCGATCCGGCCCAGGGAGTTGCTCTCGCAGCGAGCGAAGGTCGTCAGGCTGCCGGAGGCCACGGTGACCGCGAATGCGTCGGCCTTCGCGTTCCAGCCGGTCGCTCCCACTGGGATCGACGTAGAGCTCACCGCGTTCAGGCCGGAGGGCGGGGGTCCGAAGCTCAGGGTCGGCGAGACCGCGTAGCCCCCGCCGGAGATGTGGGTCTTGCCGGAGCAGCTGGCCGTCGCCGACCCGGTGCCTGAGGAAGAGAGCGGGCCGGCCGCGACGGTGGTGATCGCGGGGACGACGTGCTTCTTCTTTTTCGTCTTCTTCGCCGCCTGGGCGGGAGCTGTGCTGAGGCTCGAGGGCGTCACCTCGATGTAGCCCTGGCGCTTGACGACGGGAGCCTTGGCCCCGCTGACTGCGGGCAGTGTCAGGAGCAGTGCCCCGAGCCCACAGACGGCGAGCAGCCCCGTCCTGCTTCTCCCTGGCCTCCGCATTGCCGCGCGATCGTACTCGACACGGAATGCCCGGGAACCTCCTTCGCCTCCGTCAAAGGACATCCGGGGGGCGAGTGAGAATGAAGAGGCGTGATCGTCATCGGTATCGATCCGGGTACCGCCAACACCGGATTCGGCGTGGTCCGCACGTCCGGTGAGCGGATGGTCGCGCTCGATGGAGGGGTGATCGAGACCGACTCCGACCTGCCCGTCGAGCAGCGCCTCACCCGTCTGCACGATTCCCTCGGGGAGCTGATCCGCTGGCACGAGCCCAAGGCGATGGCTCTCGAGGACCTCTTCTTCGGCAAGAACGTCGCCTCCGCGCTCAGCGTCGGCGAGGCGCGCGGAGTCGCCATGGTGGCCGCCGCGAAGCACGCGTTGCCGTGCTTCGACTACACGCCGCAGGCGGTGAAGAAGGCGGTCTGCGGGTCCGGCTCGGCCGACAAGGGACAGGTGCAGCGCATGGTCGCGAGCCTCCTCGGCCTGCCCGAGCCGCCGACGCCCGATCACGCCGCGGACGCCTTCGCCGTTGCGATCTGCCACGCCGGCACGGCGGGAGCTCGCAACGCCGTCTCTCATTTCGGCCGGCCGACGGTGGGCACCACGCCCGCCCTGGCCGCGCGCCAGCGGCTGGCGGGCTAGTCCCGCCTTCATGAATCGGTCGCGCCCGCGGGGCGCGCCCTCGGATAAAGGCATCCGGTCCCCGGCGCAGAATCCCGAGGGATGATCGCCTCCGTCAGCGGAGAGGTTCTTGTGCGCCGCCCCGACTACGTGGTGATCGACGCGAGCGGCGTCGGCTACCGGTTGGCGGTCTCCTCCGAGACGCTCAAGTCGGTGCCGGCCCGCGGCAAGCATGCCGCGCTGCACGCCCACCTGGTCGCGAGGGAGGACTCTCTCAGCCTCTATGGCTTCGCCAGCGAGGAGGAGCGCGATCTCTTCCTGCACCTGATCTCCGTGGGTGGCGTCGGGCCCAAGGTCGCGATGGCGGTCCTCTCCGGAGGAACCGTCCGCGAGCTGCTGCGCGCGATCGCCGCCGGTGATGCCAAGCGGTTCCAGGCGGTCCCGGGCGTCGGCAAGCGTACGGCCGAGCGAATCATCGTCGAGCTTCGCGAGAAGGTCGCAGGGGAGATCGAGGGCGACACCGACGGCGCCGCGCTGGTCGCCGCGGAGGAGGACCCGCGATCGCTGGCGCGCGAGGGCCTGCTCAACCTGGGCTACACGCCGCCCGAGGCGGAGAAGCTGCTGGCAAAGGCCGAGGGTGAGAGCCCCGAGGAGATCGTGCAATCGGCGCTCCGCAGCGCCGCGGGGGCGAAGGCGGCGTGAGCGTCGAGCCCGGCAAGGGGATCCGAACCCCCGGGATCGACGACGACGAGACCGAGGTCGTCATCCACGACGCGCGCGCCGTCGGTGCGGACGACGACTTCGACCAATCGCTGCGTCCACCGAAGCTCGAGGACTTCGTCAACCAGGTCCAGGTCACCGAGCAGCTCGGAATCTTCATCGAGGCCGCGCGCCGCCGCGGCGAGCCGCTCGACCACGTCCTGCTCGCCGGGCCACCCGGTCTCGGCAAGACCTCGCTCGCGCACATCATCGCGGCGGAGCTGAGCGTGCCGATGGTGCAGACGGCCGGGCCGGCGCTCGAGCGCAAGGCGGACATCGCCGCCTTCCTCACCTCGCTCGAGCCGGGCAGCGTGTTCTTCATCGACGAGATCCATCGCCTCGGGCGCGCCGTGGAGGAGACGCTCTACCCGGCGATGGAGGACCGGAGCCTGCCGGTGGTTCTCGGCCAGGGGGCGGGCGCCCGGACCGTCACGCTCGACCTGCCGCCGTTCACCCTGATCGGAGCGACCACCCGCACCGGCCTGCTGACGACGCCGCTGCGCGACCGCTTCGGCGTCTCCCACCGGCTGGAGCACTACGACTCGGCGGATCTCCGCGAGATCGTCCTGCGGTCCGCCGGGATCCTCGGCATCGACGTGACCGAAGATGGGGCTGGGGAGATCGCGAGCCGGGCCCGGGGCACGCCCCGGGTGGCCAATCGCCTCCTGCGGCGGGTGCGCGACTTCGCGGAGGTGAAGGACCGTGGCAGCATCGACGCCGACCTCGCCTCTGATGCCCTCGAGATGCTCGAGGTGGACCGCGCCGGGCTCGACCGCCACGACCGGCAGCTGCTCGAGCTGATGGCCTCCAAGTTCGGCGGTGGCCCGGTCGGCCTCTCGACGCTGGCCGTCGCGATCGGGGAGGAGGCCGACACGATCGAGGACGTCTTCGAGCCCTACCTGCTCCAGCAGGGATTGGTGAAGCGCACGCCCCGCGGACGGGTGCTCACGGAGCGGGCCTACGAGCACCTCGGACTACCTGTGCCCGAGGGGATGGCGAGCCTTTTCTAGGCACGAGAACGGCCCGGTCGGCTGGACGGGTTGGCTAGCCTTCGAGCACGCATGCCGTACTTCATCTGTCCGAACTGCGGGAACAGGGAGCTGAGCGGAGAGCGCACGGCGGGCTTCTCCACGAGGCCGAAGGGCTGCTCGAAGTGCGGCTTCGGCTTCCTCTTCGAGCTGCTCGACGACTACATGCCGGCCCCCGGCGCCGCCTTCTTCACCCTCGATCAGCAGGCCCGAGTCCTGGACCTGGGCAAGGGCGCCTTCGAGCTCACCGGCCTGAAGGACGAGCAGGTGATCGGCCGCCCCGTCCGCGAGGTGCTCGGGCTGCAGTGGATCGACAAGGGCGACGGCGGCGAGACCGCCGACACCGACGGCAACGGCGAGACCGATCCGATCGAGACGACCCTCGAATGGGGCGTTCGCTCGCTCGGCAAGAAGGTCGCCGTGAACGCGGAGGGCGACCTGCCGACCGAGGCGACCGCGGACCTCTTCCCGGCGTACGACGACGACGGCGGCCTGCTGCTCGTCCTGACGCCCGAGTAGACGGTCGGTTCGACTCTATCGCCGCCGAATATGTCGATCTCATGGTGTGTTGCAATGAGTGCGGCACGGGCGCCCGAGACCGCTAGCGTGACCAACTCAACACCGTGAGCAATCGCCGTCGCAACATCTTCGTCCTGGCCTTCGTGGCGCTCCTGATCCTCGGATCGGGGATCGTGATCGCGAGTGAGAAGACGACCCTCGGCCTCGACCTGAAGGGTGGGACCGAGCTGATCTTCCAGGCGCGCCCGACGCCGCAGAACCCGTCGATCGACAGCGCCGACATGGACCGGGCGATCGAGATCATCCGCAAGCGGACCGACGCCTTCGGCGTGTCCGAGCCGGAGATCTCCCGGATCGGCACCGACTCGATCCGGGTCGGCCTCCCGGACGTGAGCAACGCCGCCAACGCCAGCAAGCAGGTGGGGCAGACGGCGCAGATGTACTTCTACGACTGGGAGCCGAACGTCATCCCGAACCCGGCGAAGACGAACGTCCAGAACGGGGAGTCCTCCTTCAGTCGCCTCTACGACGCGGTCAATCTCGCCTCCAAGCAGACGCCGGAGTGCTTCCAGAACAAGTGCACGACGACCGGCCCGCAGTACTACCTCTTCAACTCGCAGACCCATGCCTGGATCGCCGGGCCCGCGGACAACAAGAAGGACCTCCTCTCCGAGCTGCCCGGACAGAAGCAGCCGGCGAACAGTCAGATCCTGAGCGTTCCGCAGGGCACCCTCGTGGTGCAGAAGGAGCCGGACCAGGGACAGACGCAGACCGACAACAAGAACAGCCCGGACGCCCAGTGGTTCGTGATCAAGGATCGCCCTGCCCTGTCCGGGACCGACATCAGCGACCCGAAGGCGAACTTCGACCAGTTCAATCAGCCGGACGTCACCTTTGGTTTCAGTGGTGACGGGGCCCAGAAGTTCCACGACGTCACCAAGGCAATCGCCCAGCGCGGGCTGCAGAACGCCCCGCCCGGGGTGGCGGGCAACACGAACGCCGCGGACCAGTACTCGGGCCACTTCGCGGTCGTCCTCGACCAGCAGATCAAGTCCCGGCCGATCGTCAACTTCGTCGACAACCCGGACGGGATCGACGGGCGAACCGGGGCCGAGATCAATGGCCTGACGCAGTCTGAATCGAACGACCTCGCGCAGATCCTGCAGATCGGCGCGCTCCCGGTCGACCTGACGCAGATCTCGAGCTCGACGGTCTCGGCGACGCTCGGCCAGCAGGCGCTCGACCAGGGGCTGAAGGCGGGGATCGTGGGCCTGATCCTGGTCTGCCTCTTCCTGCTCATCTACTACCGCTTCCTCGGCTTCGTCGCGGTCGTCGGGCTGGCGATCTACGGCGTGCTCTTCTTCGCCCTGATCAAGCTGATCCCGATCACCCTGACGCTGCCGGGGATCGCGGGGCTGATCCTGACTATCGGGGTGGCGGCCGACGCCAACATCGTCATCTTCGAGCGCATCAAGGAGGAGGCGCGCTCGGGCAAATCGATGCTGAGCTCGATCTCCGCCGGCTATCGCCGCGGCATCGCGACGATCGTCGACGCGAACGTGATCACGCTGATCACGGCGTTCATCCTGTTCGCGCTCGCGACCTCCAACGTGAAGGGGTTCGCCTTCACTCTCGGGGTCGGCACGATCGCCTCCCTGTTCACGGCGGTGGTCTTCACCCAGGCCTTCCTCGGGCTCTTCGGGCGGGCGCGCTTCATGCGCTCGCCGGCGGCTCTGGGCGCGAAAACGGAGCAGCGCGTCAGGTGGCACTTCGACTTCAGCCGGGCGAGCAAGTACTTCTTCAGCCTCTCCGGCTGCATCCTGCTGATCGGGGCCCTGTCCTTCGCCACCAAGCAGCTCAACCTGGGCATCGACTTCGAGGGCGGCAGCCGGATCACCGTGGGCCTGGAGAAGGCGTCGACGGTGAACAACGTGCGCGACACCGTCGACGCCGCCGGCATCACCGACGCTCAGATCACCAAGGCGACCAACAACGAGCTCGGCACGAACGTCTTCGAGATCGACTCGAAGGCGAGCCCCGAGGAGGTTCAGAAGGTCCAGCCGGCGCTGCAGTCCGCGTACGGGATCGTCCCCAACGGGTTCAACGCGACCACGGTGGGTCCGACCTTCGGGCAGCAGGTGGCCAAGAGCGCGATCGAGGCGATCATCTTCTCGCTGCTGGTCATCGCCGCCTACGTCGCGTTCCGGTTCGAGCCCAAGTACGCGGTTCCGGTGATGATCGCCGTGGCCCACGACATCCTGATCACGGGAGGCGTCTATTCGCTGACGGGGAGGGAGGTGACCAGCGGCACCGTCGCCGCGTTCCTGACCATCCTCGGGTACTCGCTCTACGACACGGTGATCGTGTTCGACCGCGTGCGCGAGAACGTGCCGCGGCTGCCGCGTGCGACCTTCTCCCAGATCGTCAACCGCTCGATGAGCGAGGTCCTGACCCGTTCGCTGATCACCGGTCTGTCGAGCGTCTTCCTGGTCACCGTGCTGTTCATCTTCGGCGGGGCGACCCTGAAGGACTTCGCCTTCGCGATGATGGTCGGCCTCGCCTCCGGTACGTACTCGTCGATCTTCATCGCGTCGCCCGTCCTCACCCACTGGAAGGAGCGCGAGCCCGCCTACCGGCGTCGCCGTGAGCGGATCGAGGAGCAGATGGGCGGCGAGGTGCCCGCCTTCCCGGAGGACAACCTGGTCGCGCGCGTGGACGGTGGTCCCGATGAGCCCGTCCGCGCCGAGACGCCGGTTCCCGTCGCTCCTGCCCCGAGCCGCTCCCAGGTCCCGGGCGTGGTTCCGGAGCCGCCGGGCCCGGTGGCCCCGCCGCCCGCGCCCGCGCAGCCGGAGCCTCCCGCGCCAGAACCGGAGCCACCCGCGCCGGTCGGCGCCCCCGATGCCGAGGGCGGCGACGGGGCCGGCGGGACCGGTGACGGCGAGGCGCCCGCAGGCAACGGCGGCTCGCAGCCCGATCGTCCCGAGCTCAGCGAGGCAAGCGCCGCGGCGCTGCGCCGCGTGCGCGAGCAATCCGGCGGGCGCAGGAAGCGAAAGCACGGGAGGAATCGCTGATGGCCGCTCTCGTCTGGTTCACGATGGGCGTCGCCCTCTGGCACTTCACGGTCTTCGTACCCGACCGCTTCCGCGGCGGCATCGTCGGCGCCTTCATGGGCGCGGCGGTCGGTGGGATGGCGAGCGGGGCGATCGCCCAGATCCTGATCGGCAAGACGATCGGCGACACGGATCTGGCGACCGCGCTCTACGCCGTACCCGGCACGATCATCGGCCTGGCCGTCGTCTACGCGATGGGCATGCGCGCGGGCGTAGAGGCGGAGCGCATCTAGCGCAGGCGGGGAGCGCCGGGACGAAAAACCGGCAATAAAGGGGGCGAGATCGGCGGAGTTGGCGCCTTTGTTCGGATATGCCGAACAAAAGCGCCAAGAGCAGTCCGGAAGCGGTAATCGCCCGGATCGCCGCTCGCCAGCATGGGGTGATCACGCGTGCGCAACTGATTGCGATCGGCCTCCTCCCAAGCGGAATTTCTGATCGAGTTGCCGCCGGCCGCCTCCACCGCGTTCACCGCGGGGTCTACGCCGTCGGCCACCCCAGCATCGGCAATGAAGGCAGGTGGATCGCGGCGGTGCTGGCCTGCGGAGAGGGCGCGGTGCTGAGCCATAGGAGCGCGGCCGAGCTCTGGCGCATGCTGGCCGTCCGTCAGGTCAACCCCAGCGGAAGGGAGGGACCGGCACCGGTCGACGTCACGGTCCCCGGGGACGCCGGCCGAAGGCGCCGTGCCGGCATTCGCCTGCACCGATCCCTCTCCCTTTCCAAAGCCGAAGTAACGCGTCGAGCCGGCATCTCCGTGACGGCCCCGGCCAGAACGCTTGCGGATCTTCGCCGGGTCGTTCCGAGCAAGCAGTTCGCCGCAGCGCTCCGCCAGGCGGAGTACCTCCGGCTCCCGACCGGAGAGCGAATCACGCCCGACCACACGCGCAGCGAGCTCGAGTCAAGGTTTCTCGGCCTCTGCCGCCGTCACCGCCTCGCATGCCCCGAGGTGAACGTTCGCGTCGACCGCTTCCGAGTCGACTTCCTCTGGAGGGAGAAACGCCTCATCGTCGAGCTCGACGGCTGGGAATCCCACCGAACCCGCTCCGCCTTCGAGGCGGACGGCGCCCGCGACGCGCGCCTGAAGACGCGCGGCTACGAGGTACTTCGCTTCACGTGGCGCCAGGTCGAGGACGACGCAGCATCGGTGGCCGAGACGATGGCCGGCTGCTTCGTTGATTCGGCGACTTCCTTCGGCAGATCCGAACAAAGGCGCCGACTCCCCCTATGTTGGGCCTCATGGGCGATCTCCTCAGCCGGGTCGAGCGAATACCCATGTGGGCACGCCTCGCGGTCTTGGCAGTCGCCGCGGCCCTCGTCGTCATCGCCACGGTCGCACGTGGCGATGGCTCCGACGCGCAACCCTCCGGCGCCCAAGGTGTTGTCGCCGGCGCCAAAGCGCACTCCCGCTACCTCGGCCCGCATACCTCCCACGGCTGGATGCCGTCCCGTCCGAAGCGGGTCTCGGTCGTCTGGGCGATCGGCGATGGCGCCGATGGCGGCAGCGACAGCCGGGCGGTCGCCTCGATGGTGGGTGGGCAGCGGGTGGACCGGCTCCTCTATCTCGGCGACGTCTACGAGACCGGGACGGCCGCCGACTTCCAGGCGAACTACGACCCGGCCTACCACCGCTTCAACTCGATCACCGCACCGACCATCGGCAACCACGAGTGGCCCAACATCGCCACCGGCTATGTCCCGTACTGGACGGCGGCGCGCGGCACGCCGCCGCCCCTCTGGTACGCGTTCGCAGCCTCCGGCTGGCAGCTGATCAGCCTCAACTCCAACCTTCCGACGTCTGCCGATCAACTCGACTGGCTGCGGAGCGAGATCGCCCGGACCCCCCGCTACGGGACCTGCCGCCTCGCTTTCATGCACCACCCGGTCCTCAGCGCGGGCCTGCACGGCGACCTCGCCTCGCTGCAGGGCGTGTTCGGAGAGCTCGAGGGGCACGCCTCCGTCGCCCTCGCCGGTCATGACCACGACATGCAGCGGCTCAGCCCGGTCGGGGGCATCACCCCTTACGTGGACGGCGCGGGCGGGCGCGACCTCTACCCGGTCAACCGCGACGACCCGCGCCTCGCCTTCGCGGACGACACACACCACGGAGCCCTCCGCATCAAGCTGCGCCCCGGACGAGCCGTCCTCACCTTCGTCGCTGAGGACGGCACCCCGCTCGACCGGAGCGCCGTCGACTGCCGGCAGCGTTAGCCGGCTTCGCCGGCGCCGGCCAGCGTGGACCGGGCCAGCCGAATAATCCGTCGGGGGCCGGACTCAAGATGGCGGGATGGCCTCGAGGGCACCCGCCACCGCGTTCCACGCAGATCCGTATGACTACGGCGAGGTTCGGCGGCTCGCGGCTGCGCTGGAGCTGGCCGAGCCGGTCGCGGTGACGCTGGTACGGCGCGGCTACCGGACGGTCGACGCGGCTCGGCGCTTCCTCGAGGCGCGCGAGGCCCACGAGCCCAGCGAGTTTCGGGGAATGGAAGAGGCCTGCGAGCGCATCCTCTCCGTCGCACGGGGCCCGGGGCGGATCACCATCCATGGCGACTACGACGTCGACGGGGTCACCTCGACCGCCATCCTCGTCTCGACCCTCCGCGCCCTCGGGGCGGAGTGCGACTGGTTCATCCCGGACCGGCTCTCCGACGGCTACGGCCTGACCATGTCGAGCGTCGAGCAGCTCCGCCGCCGCGGCAGCGACCTGGTGATCACCGTCGACTGCGGCATCGGCTCCGTCGAGGAGGTCGCGGCCGCCCAGGCCGCCGGCATCCAGGTCGTGGTCACGGACCACCACCTTCCGGGTGAGGCACTCCCCGACTGCCCGATCATCCATCCGGTCGTCTCCGAATATCCCTTCGAGGGACTGTGCGCGGCGGGCGTCGCCTACAAGCTGGCGACGGCGCTCTGCGACGCGGCCGGACGCGGCGCCACCGAGACAGTGGGGGGCAGACGACATCCCACGGACTCCGACCTCGATCTGGTCGCCCTCGCCACCGTCGCCGACATGGTCCCGCTGGTCGGCGAGAACCGCCGCCTGGTCCGCGAGGGCCTGCGCCTCTTCCGCGAGACACCGCGCGTCGGCCTGCGTGCGCTGATGGCCGCCGCCTCGGTCGATCCGGAGACGGTCGACGCCGGCGCCCTCGGCTTCCGCCTCGCACCACGGATCAACGCCGCTGGCCGTCTGTATCGGGCGGACGCCGGGGTGGAGCTGATGCTCACCAAGGACCCCGACCGGGCCGCCGCCATCGCCGCCGAGCTCGACCGCGCCAACGCCGAGCGGCGCTCGGCGGAGCAGAAGGTCGTCGAGGGCGCGGAGCGGGCCCGTTCGGCGCTCCCGGACTCGCTCGCCGACGCCCCGGCCCTCGTCCTCGCCGGGGAGGGCTGGCACCCGGGCGTCGTCGGGATCGCGGCCTCCCGCCTGGTCGAGCGGCACTTCCGGCCCGCCGTCCTGCTCTCCCTCGAGGGCGACCGGGCCAAGGGATCCGCCCGCAGCATCCCCGGATTCGACCTGGTCGCCGCCCTCGACGCCTGCGCCGATCACCTGACCCGCTATGGCGGGCACCGGGCGGCCGCCGGTCTCGAGCTGGAGGCGAGCCGGCTGGATGCGTTCCGCGAAGCCTTCATCGAACACGCCGCATCCGCGATCGAGCCGGCGGACCTGATCCGCCGCGAGCGCCTCGACGCCCTCGTCGGGGTGGGCCGCGAGGGCATCGGCATGGACCTGGCGCGCCAGCTGGAGACCCTCGGCCCATTCGGCATGGGCAATCCCGGTCCGAGGCTCCTCGTCCCTTCGGGACGGCTGCGGGAGGTCCGCCCGCTCGGGGAGGAGGGCAAGCACTCCCGCTTCCAGCTCGAGAGCGGCGCCGGGCGCGCCGCCGGCGTGGCCTTCGGCATGAACGGCGAGATCACCCGTCGCGAGGACCAGGCGCTCGACCTCTCGGTGGAGCTCGAGGTGGACCGCTGGAACGGCGCCGAGCAGCCCAGGGTGGTGGTCCGCGAGCTCTATCCGCTCGACGCAGCTCGGACCGATTCGGAGAGCTGGCCGTGCGGCGACGGCTGCCCGGGCCCGGACGGCGAATGGTGGGAGCGGCTCGAGCACGAGCTCGACCGCGTCGAAGCCGGAAGGCCGGGCGCGCTGCTCGACGTCCGCGCAGCGGAGGGCCCGAGGCGTGAGCAGGTCGATCGCCGAGGCGGTGCCGCCGTGGCCTCCCTGGCCGAGCTGATCTCGAGCGGCGAGCCCGTGCTCGCGATCTGCTCGGATGCCGCCCGGCGCGCGAAGCTCGCCTCCGCCGCCGCCGACCCGCGGCGCTTCGGCGCAGCGCTACCGCGAATCGCCTGCTGCCGCTGCGGCTCCGACTCGCTCGACGAGGCGCTCCGGAGTCCCGACGGCGCCGCGCTCGTGCTGGTCGATTGGAGCGTCGTGGCCCGGCGCCCGGATGCGCCGCGCCGCTTCCGCCACGTCGTGGTGATCGATCCGGCGCCGAGCGAGGCGGTGGAGAGCCTGGCCCGGGTCGACGCCGACGCCCACGGCTTCCTGCATCTCGCCTACGGGCCGGCGGAGGTCCAACTGACCGAGCGCCTGCTCGGCCGGGAATGGGACCTTCGCGCCTCCATCGCGGAGATCTGGCGTGCGCTCAGCGAGAGCGGGGGAGAGGCCGACGGGCCCGCGCTTCGCACGGCGCTCGCCGGCGGCTCCGATTATCCGCGGACACCCGAGATGGCCGCCCGCTGCATGCGGGTTCTCTGCGAGCTCGGGCTGTGCGAATGGTCGGGCGATAGCGCCAACCGCGCCTTGCGGGTCTTATCCTCGGAGAGGACCGATCTGGGGCGATCCCGGGCCTACGGGGCCTGCGTCGCCAGACACCAGGAGGCCATCCGATTCCTCCAAGCAAGAGCACAGGCTTAACCGAGACCGACAGCGGCGAGGCCCTCACCGGCGACGGCGCCCTGCGCGATCCGAATCGCCGAGGCCACACCCGCGTGGGCGAGGTCGACGGCAACTCGAGCGCGCCCCGTGCGGACTCGATCACCCGCGAGCTGACCGCGGATCAGCGTGCCCTGCTCGGCGACCTCTTCGCCGTGCTCGAGGAGCACGCTTCGGACACCGCGGATCCCATCGACCGCGAGGAGATCGAGCGTGCCTTCGCCTTCGCCTGCGAGAGCCACGCCGGTCAGGAGCGGAAGTCGGGCGAGGACTTCATCACGCACCCCCTCGGCGTGGCCCGGATCTGCGCCGGCCTGCGCCTCGACACCTCGACCCTCTGCGCGGCCCTTCTCCATGACACGGTGGAGGACACCAGCGCCAGCCTCGAGCAGGTCCGCGCCGACTTCGGCGACGAGATCGCCCAGCTGGTCGACGGCGTCACAAAGCTCACCGAGATCACCTTCAAGAGCCGCGACGAGAGGCAGGCCGAGAACTACCGCAAGATGATGGTGGCGATGGCCACCGACGTCAGGGTCATCCTGATCAAGCTGGCCGACCGCCTGCACAACATGCGCACGATCGGCGCGCTGCCGAAGCAGAAGCAGCAGGAGAAGGCCCGCGAGACGCTCGAGATCTTCGCGCCGCTCGCCCACCGCCTCGGGATTCACGCCATCAAGTGGGAGCTCGAGGACCTCTCCTTCGCCACCCTCCACCCGCGCAAGTACGACGAGATCAAGGAGCTGGTCGCCCAGCAGCGCGCCGAGCGCGAGCGCTACGTCGAGGAGGCGGGAGCGTTCCTCGCCAAGGAGCTGGCCAAGGTGGGGATCGACGCCGAGATCTCAGGCCGCGCCAAGCACTTCTACTCGATCTACACGAAGATGACCCGGAAGGGCCGGGAGTTCAACGAGATCTTCGACCTGACCGCCATGCGAGTCCTGGTCGGCTCCGTCAAGGACTGCTACGGCGCCATCGGCATCGTTCACTCCCTCTGGAAGCCGCTGCCGGGTCGCTTCAAGGACTTCGTCGCGATGCCGAAGGCCAACGCCTACCAGGCGCTGCACACCACCGTGATCGGCCCCGAGGGGCGGCCGCTGGAGATCCAGATCCGAACCCCCGAGATGCACGAGCTCGCGGAGTACGGCATCGCCGCGCACGTGATCTACAAGGAGGGCGGCGCGAATCCGGATCCGAATCAGAAGATGACCTGGCTGCGCCAGCTGCTCGAGAACGAGCAGAACCAGGGGCCGCAGGCCTTCCTCGAGGCCCTCAAGGTCGACCTCTTCGAGGACGAGGTCTTCGTCTTCACCCCGAAGGGCGAGGTGAAGAACCTGGCCGCAGGCTCGACGCCGCTCGACTTCGCCTACTCCATCCACACCGACGTGGGGCACCACTGCGTCGGGTCGAAGGTGAACGGCAAGATCGTCCCGCTGCACTACCAGCTGCGCAGCGGCGACATCGTCGAGGTGATGACCGCCAAGCAGGGGCGGGGTCCGTCCCGCGACTGGCTGAAGCTCGTTCGCACGAGCCGCGCCCGCAACAAGATCCGCGCCTGGTTCCAGCGTGAGGGCCGTGAGGACGCCGAGCACAAGGGCCGCGACGACCTCGCTCAGGCCTTCAAGAAGCAGGGGCTGCCGTATCCAAAGCTGGCCGGCTCGCCGCTGCTCGTCGACGTGATCCGCGAGATGGGGTTCCGCAAGGCGGACGACTTCTACATCGCCCTGGGCCAGTCGAAGATCTCCACCAAGGTCGTCACCAACAAGGTGATGCAGCGGCTGAAGCGGGGCGAGGCCGTGGAGGAGGAGCCCGCGGAGGGCCTGATCAAGGGGACCGACGACGCTCGGAGGCGGACCCGCGAGGCCACCAGCTTCGGCATCAAGGTGAAGGGGATCGACGACGTGGCCGTCAGGCTCGCCAAGTGCTGCCGCCCCGTGCCCGGGGACGACATCGTCGGCTACGTCTCGCTCGGCCGTGGGATCACGGTGCACCGCGCGGACTGCCGGAACGTCGCGGCCCTGAAGAAGGCTCCGGAGCGCTTCATCGAAGTGAGCTGGGACGGCGACAACGAGTCCTCGTACCGGGTGGAGCTTCAGGTCGATGCCTGGGACCGAACGCGCCTCCTCGAAGACCTATCGCGCACCTTCGCGGAGGCGGGCCTGAACATCCTGGAGGCGCGATGCACCACCAAGCACCCCATGGTGAAGAACCGCTTCGTGCTCGAGGTCGGTGACACGGAGCAGCTCAAGCAGTGCATCTCGCGACTGCGGAACGTCGACTCGGTCTTCGACGCCTACCGGGTCACGCCGACCGGCTGACCGCATCCTCAATCCCATTCCGGTGTTCGTTCGTATGATGAGACGAATGAGGGAGCGCGGGACACGCAGGATCAGGAGGAGGTTCGCCCTCGCGGGCGGGCTGGTGGTCGCCTTCGCGCTCTTCGCCGGCGGGCTGGCGTTCGCCGCCTCGCAGACGATCGTCGGCCAGGCGGATGACACCTTCTCGTCCCCCACCTACACAGCCGACCAGGGCGAGGTCGCTCAGCTCCAGGTCACCGGCAGCACGCACAACGCGACCGCGCGCCAGAACGGCCCGGACGGCCAGGCCCTCTTCCGCAGTCCCTCGATCTCCGGCGGCACCACCGGCGTCCAGGGCACCCAGTACCTGAGCGCCGGCGACTACACCTTCTACTGCACGATTCACCCGACGACGATGCAGGCCACGCTCCACGTCACCTCGAACGGGGCGCCGCAGGCCCGTCCGGCGGCGCAGGTGTCGATCCGCAGCAAGAAGCTCGCCAAGGTGAGCAAGAAGGGGATCCTGGTCGCGATCACCACGAACGCAAAGGTCGACGGCGCCTCGCTGGTCGCCAAGCTCGGCAAGGCCACGATCGGGAAGGCCGACGGCCTCTCCCTCGCCGCCGGTCAGCAGTTCGCGAAGATCAAGCTGACGAAGTCGGGCAAGAAGAAGCTCAAGCGGAAGAAGAAGGCCGCGGTGAAGGTCACCGCGACGATCCCCTTCGGCTCACCGGCAACCGGCAAGTCGAAGCTGACCTAGCCCGTCGCCGCGGCGCTTCGCACCCGCTCGGCCACCTTCCTCATCTCCTCCTCGGAGCCGTACTTCGTCCGCGGCCAGAAGAACCCGCGCAACCCGTCCTTGGGCTTACGCGGCACGACGTGGACGTGAAGGTGGGGGACGCTCTGGCTGACGACGTTGTTGAGGGCGACGAACGAGCCGGGCTTCCTCATCGCCTTGGGCACGGCGATCGAGAGCAACCGGGCGTTCTCGAACAGCGGTCCCACCAGCTCGGCGGGCACGTCCGAGAGCGTCTCGTGATGGTCGCGGGGCACGAGCAGCGAATGGCCGGGAAAGAGAGGCCGGTTGTCGAGGAAGGCGATCGTCCGCTCGTCTTCGAAGACGACGTGCGCCGCCTCGTCGCCAGCGATGATTTGACAGAACCGGCAATCAGGGTCCTGGGTCGCCACGTCCGCGATACTGTCAAACGGGTCGGGGAGGAGAGGAACGTTGAACGCAGCCAAGACATTTCGCCGGAGCACGACGCTCGCGTCGCTGGCCCTGTTCTTCGTGGTCGCCCAGTGGACAGCCGGCGCCGGCGCCGGGACCCCGATCAAGACCGGCAAGTACAGCGGCAAGACGACTCAGGCGGCCGTCACCCCGGAGTTCCGGAATCTCTCGTTCACGGTGAAGAAGGGGAGGGTCACGCTGACCAGCGAGCCGTCCGTCGCGCGCGACGATTGCGTCTCGAGTCCCGTGTTCACCCTCAACGGCGCAACGCCGAGCAAGAAGCTCGGCAGAAACCGCACCTTCACCATTACCGCGACCTCGCTGGGCGACAAGATCGACAAGATCCACGGCAAGTTCGTCGCGCCGAACGAGATCGACGGTTTCGCGCTCTACCACTTCACAGGGCAGGACCTCTGCTCAGATGGAAAGAGCAAGGTCAACTTCACCGCGAAGCACAAGTAGGTCCGCGGGCTGACGCTGGGCTAGGCCCGGCCACAACCTCCGCTCGGGCCCCGTGTTTGAGCAACAGTCGCACCCGGTACTCGAATGGGTGGCTCAGAAAGGGAGTTCTGAGGATTCATGAGATTCAGCGGTCCGCGCATCTGTTCAATCGGTGTCGTCCTCAGCGTCATCGTGGCGCTGGTCTCTGCTGCCACCGCTTCCGCGGCGGTGATCGGCCAGAGCGTCTCGGTGACCGCCTCGCCTCCAAAGCAGCCGAAGAAGCAATTCGGACCGCTGAAATCGCTGGCGACCGCCGTGGACACGACGTACGCGCCGCCCTTCACGCCGAACGCCACCCTGACGGTCATCAACTACAGCCGGGACATCAAGTTCACCTCCGGCGCGCTGCCCCAGTGTGATTTGAACCAGATCAATACGGTTCCGGCCTCAACGGCGGAGAGCATCTGCGGGGCGGCCCGGGTCGGCCAGGGGAGCGCCTTGATCAACGACGGCGCGCTCACCGGCCAGGTGATCGCCTACAACGGCCAGCCCACGGGGGGCAGTCCTACGATCGGCCTGCACACCGACGTCTTCGGTCCGACCGGGGCGTACGCGTTCAGCACCACACTGACCGGAGTGCTGAACCTGAAGACGAACGCGCTCAGCGTTTCGATTCCGCCCACCGGAACGTCGATCACGCACTTCGACACGACGATCAACAAGATCAGGACGGGCAAGAAGAACGGTCAGCCGATCTATTACGCGATGGCTCGCTGCTCGAAGAAGAAGTGGATCAGCGGCGAAACCACCACGTTCGACAACGGTCAGCAGATCAGCGCGACGTCGGTGCAGAGGTGCAAGCAGACGGCGGCCAAGAACTTCAAGGGCGGCTCGAAGAAGGGCAAAGGGGGCAAGAAGAAGCGGAAGAGCACCAAGGGGGCACCGAAGAGCGGCGCCTACGACGGCAAGACCGACCAGGTCGCGATCAACCCGGCCTTCCGCAAGGTCCAGTTCACGCTGAAGAAGGGCAGGATCACGCTCACCACCGAGCCGACCGTGGCGAGGGAGGCGTGTGTCTCTGCACCGGTGTTCACGCTCGACAACACGCCAAGCAAGAAGCTGAGCAGGAACCGCACGTTCAGCATCACGCACACCTTCCTCGGCAACAAGATCGACAAGATCCACGGCAGGTTCGTGAGCTCGACCGAGGTCGAGGGCTATGCGATCTACCACTTCCCGGCGCAGGACCTGTGCTCGGCGGGAAAGTTCCGGGTCAACTTCAGGGCCAGGCGCAAGTAGCCGCTTCCGGACCGCGCCACCCTAGGCGACGATGGTCAAAGCCCCCGGGTCGACGCCGAAGGTGAGTTCCGTGTGCTCTCCGATGTAGTCACCGTCGACCTGCACCGGGAAGGCACGTGGCTGCCCGTCCTCGTCCATCGAGATCGAACGCACCATCGCCTCGGTGACGTCGTCGAACTCGTCGATCTGACGGTGCTTCGAGACGTGCAGCCGCTTGCTCAGCACGCGAGATGCGATCGGCAGCATGTCCCGCTGCTTGGCGCGGTGCAGCAATGCCATCGAGAGCGTGCCGTCGTCGAGGCCGATGTTCTCGCAGATCCTGATCGGGAGGCGCGCGAAATAGGTGAAGGGGTCGGAGTTTTGCGCGATGGCGGTGACGCCCTCGTGCTTCTCGCCATCGAGCTCGAGCTCCAGCCGCACCGGATTGCGGAGGTAGTGGCGGTAGAAGCCGGAGACCGCCGCCCACGTGTAGTACCACTGGCGCGCGCGGGCCTTGAGCCTCGGATGGGCGTCGACCCGCCTCACGACCGTCGCGTCCAGGCCGACGCCGCAGGCGAAGACGAAGCGCCTGCCGTTGCAGCGGCCCAGGTCGATCTTGCGGGGATGGAAGTCGTCCGCCAGGCCAATCAGGTGCTCGGTCGCGTCGACCACGTCATTCGGGATGCCGAGGGTGCGGCAGACGACGTTGGTTGAGCCCCCGGGCAGGACCGAGACGGGGACGTCGGTGCCGGCCAGCCCGTTCGCGACCTCGTTGAGGGTGCCGTCCCCGCCGAACGCGACGACGATGTCGTACCCCCCGTGGCGGGCCTCCCGGCCGATCTCGATCGCGTGCTCGGCGGCCTCGGTGTCGACGGCCTCGACGTCGTAGCGGGCCTGCAGCGCGTAGACGACGAGGTTCTTGAGCCGATCCGAGACCGTGGTCGCGTACGGGTTGACGATGATCAGCATCCGCTTCTTGTCCGCGTCCGGCTCGAGCGGGACCGCCGTGGCGGCTGGAGCAGGATCTCTGTGGGCAGGGGCGATCGTGGGCACGCTTTTTTTCCTAACCCCGGCGTCCGGCCGGGTTACCGGGAGCCTATTGCCGTCCGGGTTCGGTCGGAACGGGCGCCGGATTGCCGCCCGGGATCAGATCGCCGAGCTCTGCCGCGCTCCGCTCCGACGTCGCCTCGTAGCGGATCACCTCGCCGTCGTCGGCCTCGCGGACGTGCCCGGCGTTGACCAGCAGGTCGACGTGGCCGATCACCTCCGAGAGCGTCAGGAACGCCTGGGTGACGGCCACGTCGCCCCAGAGTGCCTGAGCGAGCTCGTGCCCGGTGCGCGGCCCCTCCAGAATCAGCTGGTAGAGCTTCTCGGCGCGGCGCTGGTGCATGGCGAATCGCTTGTCGATCAGGGCGGCGTGGTCCGTGATCGGCTCGCCGTGGCCTGAGAGGACGATCTCGGCCGGCAGCTCGCGCGTCTTCTTCAGTGACCTGAGGTAGGTGACCAGCGCCTGGGTGCGCTTGGCCGAGCCGTCGAGCGGCCGGGAGATCAGGGGGTTGGAGGAGATGTGCTTGATCAGGTGGTCTGCGGCGAGCAGGATTCGCCGCTCCGCGTCCCAGAACACCGTGTCCGAGGGGCTGTGGCCGGGGCGGTGCTGGACCTCCAACCGCCGGTTGCCGAGCTCGAGCAGCTCGCCGTCGTGGAGCGGCCGCGTCACCTTGGCCTTCGATCCCCACGCCCGGAAGCTGCCGGTCACCTGGCGCAGGGCGGTGACCACCTCCTCGGAGATCCCATGGCGGCGCATCAGCGCCGCCGCCTCCTCATCGTCCCGCTCGGCGTCGTCGCCGAAGTTCTCCACGAAGGGCGCGAGCAGGTCGAGGGCCGCCACCTCGGCGCCGGAGCGCTTGGCGACGATGTCGACGAGGCCGAGGTGATCGATGTGCTGGTGGGTGATGATCACCAGTGAGATCTCCTCGATCCGGTGACCGAGCGACTCGAGCTGACGCTCCAGCTCGTCGAGCGCCTTGCCCGAGTTCGGGCCGGAGTCGACCAGCGTCAGGGGCTCACCCTCGAGCAGGTAGGTGTTGACGCGGCCGACCTGAAAGGGAGTGGGGATGCGGAGGAGGCGGATGCCGGCATCGGTGATCCGCTGCCAGACCTCGACCGGCGTCTCCTCGGTCACGAGCGGATCAGGGCCAGCACTTCGTCCCGCTTCTCCTCCATGTGCTCGCGGGAGATCAGCGATTCGAGGTTGAGTCGAAGCAGCGGCTCGGTGTTGGAGGGGCGAACGTTGAAGTGCCAATCCGGGTAGTCGATCGAGACTCCGTCCAGGTGGCCGATCTCGCCGTCCGAGTAGCGCTCCTCGATCTCGCGCATCTTCCCCTCCTGGTCCGCGACCTCCGAGTTGATCTCGCCGGAGATGAAGTACTTGGAGCGGAACTCGGCCATCATCTCCGCCAGCGAGCGCCCCTCCTTCGAGATCAGCTCGAGCATGAGCAGGGCGGGGGTGGTCCCCGAATCCGCGCAGTAGAAGTCGCGGAAGTAGTAGTGGCCCGAGACCTCGCCGCCGAAGACCGCCTTGGCCTCGCGCATCCGCATCTTGAAGAAGGCGTGGCCGACCCGGCTGAGATCCGACTTCCCGCCCGCCGCCGCGACCGTGTCGGGAACGGCGCGGCTCGAGCGCGGGTCGTAGAGCACGGTGGCGCCGGGCTCCTTGGCGAGGGCCGCTCGAGCGAGCAGCGCGCAGACGAAGTCGCCGTCGCAGAAGTCCCCCTCGCCGTCGATGAAGAAGCAGCGGTCGGCGTCGCCATCCCAGGCGATCGCCAGGTCGACGCGCTCGGCCTTGACGTGATCGATGATGAAGCGGCGGTTCTCCTCCAGCAGCGGGTTAGGCTCGCGATCGGGGAACTTGCCGTCGGGAGCCCAATAGGTGGTCGTCACCTCGAGGTTGAGCTGCTCGAGCAGCGGTCCGACCATCGGGCCCGCCATGCCGTTACCGCCGTCGGCCAGGACCTTCAGCGGGCCGATGGCATCGGCGTCGACGATGCCGAGCATGTGCCGGTGGAAGTCGGGATAGATGTCGATCTCCTCGACCGTCCCGCCGCCGGGCGGATCGGGCAGGCCCGCCTCGATCTCCGCGCGCACGTCCTGGATGCCGGCGTCGCCGGAGAGGGCGAGCGCGCCCTCCCGCATCAGCTTCACGCCCGTGTACGGCTTCGGGTTGTGCGATGCGGTGACCATCGCCCCGCCGTCGAGCTCCCGCGAGCCCACCAGGAAGTAGCTCATCTCGGTCGCGATCTGCCCGGCGTCGAGGACGGCCACACCCTCGTCGAGTAGGCCCTGTCGCACCGCCGCGGACATCACCGGAGCGCTCAGCCGCATGTCACGACCGAGTCCTACCCGGAGCTCGGAGGGCTCCTTGTCTCGCAGGCGGCCGAGGACCCGGGCGAAGGCGCGCCCGATCAGATGGGCCGTCTCGGTGTCCATCTGGTCGCCGTAGATCCCGCGGATGTCGTAGGCCTTGAAGATCTCGGCCGGGGGGGCGCTCGCCTCCATCAGAATGCCTCGCGGACGGACTCGAAGCTGTCCTGGAGGGTCTGGTTCATCACGCGGGTATCGCCGAGCACCGGCATGAAGTTGGTGTCGCCGCCCCAGCGCGGGACGACGTGCATGTGGATGTGATGCTCGACGCCGGCGCCCGCGACGCGGCCCTGGTTGAAGCCGACGTTGTAGCCGTGGGGGGAATAGGCGGTCTCGAGTGCGTTCATGCCGCGCTGGGCGAGAGCCATCAGCTCGGCGATCGTCTCCGCGTCGAGCTCCTGCAGCGCCGCCGCGTGCTCGTACGGAGCCACCATGAGGTGACCGTTCGTGTACGGGAACTTGTTGAGGATCACGAAGGAGTGCTCGCCGCGATGGATGATCAGGTTCGCCTCGTCGTCACCGGCCTCGAGGGCGGCGCAGAAGACACAGGCGTCGGAGTTGTCCTTGGAGGCGTCCTTCACGTAGGCGAGGCGCCAGGGCGCCCAGATCCTTTGAGTGGCCACAGTACGAATCGTATGTAGCTACAGCCAGCCGCGCTTGCGGAAGAAGGCGACCATCCCGACGAGCAGCACGACCATGACGCCGGCGATCTCGTAGAACGCGGGCGTGCTGCCCTCGCCGGGCACCCTGACGTTCATGCCCCAGATGCTCGCCAGCAGGGTGAGCGGCAGGACGATGACGCTGATCGAGGTGAGCACGCGCAGGATGTCGTTGACCCGGTGGGAGATGACCGATTCGTTCGTCTCCTCCAGCGCCTCGACGACCTCCTTGTAGTTCTCGAGCATGTCCCAGATCCGCTCGTGGGCGTCGACGATGTCGTCGAAGTAGATCTCGAGGTCCATGTCCGGCGCCAGGTAGCGCTGCTTGACCTTCTCGAGGTCCCGGAGCACGGGGCGCTGCGGCCGGATCACCTTGCGGAAGTTGATGATCTCCTGCTTCACGTTGGAGATGTCACGCACGATCTCCTCGGAGGAGCTGCCCTCGAAGATCTCCTCCTCGAGCACGTCCAGCTTGTTCCCGATCTTGCGAAGCATCGGGAAGCAGTAGTCGAAGCCGTCGTCGACGAGGCGGTAGAGCAGGTAGCCGGAGCCGCGTGAGAAGAGCTGCTCGCGGATCTCCTCCTTCGCGCGGCAGCGCTCGAACAGGTACTCGACCGGCTGGAGCGGCTGATTCGGGATCGTGATCAGGAAGTCCGCGCCGACGAAGAGGTCGAGCTCCCCGGCGCCCAGGCGCCGGGCCGAGCGGTCGAAGATCGGGAACTGGAGGACGATGAAGAGGTACTCGTCGTAGACGTCGATCTTCGGCCGCTGGTTGCGGGAGAGGACGTCCTCGTAGTCCAGGGCGTGGAAGTCGAAGTTCTCCTCGAGCCAGGCCTGCTCGAGCGCGCCGGGACGGTCGATCTTGATCCAGCGCAGGCCCTCGGCCGCGATCTCCTCGACCTTCGGGGTCTGCGGCTCAGGCGGAAGCGGCGCGACGAGCTCGCCGGGGCGGGTGCGGCGCAGTCTGGGACGAGGGAGGTTCGGCATCTTCGGGTCCCGTCGCATTCGTCACGTCGATCTCCATGGTCATTCCACTGTACTGGGGCTGAGTCCGAGGAACGCACCTCCGCACCCGGAATTGCGCATGTGAATGCGGAATCTGGTCGTTGCTATATTCCTCGGTCACATAGTCACCACATCAAGAGGGGTGGAGGGACTGGCCCGACGAAACCCCGGCAACCCCCTCGGATCTAGGTCCGAGGAAGGTGCCAACTCCAGCAGGTGAAGTCAGAGAGCCTGGAAGATGTGGGAAGAGATTCCTCAGGAACCTCCGCCCACATCGAGCCCGGCGGAGGTTTTTTTCGTAGAGGAGCCCGATGGCAGTCGAATCTCTCAAGTGCAAGGAATGCGGCGAGGTCTATCCGCTCGAGGCCAGCTTCGTCTGCGAGCAGTGCTTCGGGCCGCTGGAGGTCGCCTACGACTTCTCGGATCTCGACGCCGAAGAGGCCCGGCGCAAGATCCAGGCGGGATCGCGCGGCATCTGGCGCTATTCGGACTTCCTTCCCTTCGCGGGGCGCCCGGCCGACCCGCTGGAGCCCGGCCTGACCCCGCTGATCCGCGCAGACCGCCTCGCCGAGCGACTCGGGCTCGGCGAGCTCTGGATCAAGAACGACGCCGCCAATCCCACCCACTCCTTCAAGGACCGCGTGGTCGCAGTGGCGGTCGCCAAGGCAAAGGAGCTCGGCTTCGAGACCGTCGCCTGCGCATCGACCGGGAACCTCGCCAACGCGGTCGCGGCCCACGCCGCCGCCGCCGGGCTCGATTCCTACGTCTTCGTCCCCGCCGACCTCGAGGAGCAGAAGCTGCTCGCGACCGGCATCTACGGGACCAACCTGGTCGGCATCCGCGGCACCTACGACGACGTCAACCGGCTCTGCACCGAGCTCAGCCAGATGCATCCCTGGGCCTTCGTCAACGTCAACCTCCGACCGTACTACTCAGAGGGTTCCAAGACGCTCGCCTTCGAGACGATCGAGCAGCTCGGCTGGAGCCTGCCCGACCGCATCGTCGGCCCGATCGCCTCGGGCTCGATGTTCACGAAGATCGCCAAGGGCATTCGCGAGTGGCTCGATGTCGGGCTGGTCGAGGGTGAGCTTCCGACCTTCTGCGGGGCCCAGCCCGAGGGCTGCTCGCCCGTGGCGACCGCCTTCTCCGAGGGCTGGGACGTCTGCAAGCCCGAGCGGCGGCCGGACACGATCGCCAAGAGCCTCGCCATCGGCGATCCGGCGGACGGCCCGTACGCGCTCGAGCTCGCGAGGAAGACCGGCGGCCAAATCGAGTCGGTGAACGACGACGAGATCCGCGCGGGGATCAAGCTGCTCGCGGAGACCACCGGTGTCTTCACCGAGACGGCCGGCGGCGTGACGGTCGGCGTCCTCGCCAAGCTCGCCGAGTCCGGGAAGATCGGATCCGACGAGCGCGTGGTCGCCTACATCACCGGCGAGGGCCTGAAGACCCTCGACGCCGCGCGCGAGTCCTTCCGGATGCACGAGATCGAGCCCACCCTCGATGCCTTCGAGGCGGAGTTCGAGGGAGTGGGGGCCTCGGCCTAGAGAGCGGCCGAGATCGAGCGATGACTAAGATCCCCGGCCGATGAGCGTCACCGTGAAGATCCCGGCTCAGCTCCGTGCCGCGACCGGCGGCGACGGCGAGATCGAGGTGGAGGGCTCGACTGTCGGCGAGGCGCTCGACGCGGTCTTCGACCAGCACGACGGCCTTCGCGAGCGCATCACCCAGGACGGGGACCTGCGCCGCTTCGTCAACGTCTACGTGTCCGGTGAGGACATCCGTTTCCAGGACGGCCTCGACACTGCAGTGAACGACGGCGACGAGGTGACGATCCTGCCGGCCGTCGCCGGCGGCTGAGATCGCGGGATTCGGGCCTAACGCGCCCGGGTAGGCCGGGCCCGTGCGAAAGCTTCTGACAGCGCTGGCGCTGCTCGGCGCGATTGCCCTCTTCGCCGCGCCCGCCCACGCGAAGAAGCGCCACAACCACAAGCCCGCCGGGGTGAAGGGCGTTGTCCTCAACGCGACCTGCCCGGGGGCCTGCGCCGTGTCGCCTCGGCCGCAGCCCCTCTACACAGGCTCCGTCACGGTGACTGTGGCCCGCGATGGCGATGGCGTCGTGGTCGCCAGCCAGGCGGTCAGCGACGGCCACTTCCGGCTTCGCGTGAAGCGGGGCCTCTATGACGTCAGCTCTGTGCCGCCGAATCCGCCGACCTGCGAGCCGACGCCGCAGACGGTCTGCCCGATGAGCGCACAGAGCCCCGCGGTGATCGCGCCGTGTCTCCGGGGCGAAACCCAGCGCGTCAAGGTGCGCCGCCACCGCTTCACCCGCGTCGAGCTGCACGTGAGCAACAGCTGCATCGTCTAGCGCGCCCGGCAGGATTCGAACCTGCGGCCTCCGCCTCCGGAGGGCGGCGCTCTATCCAGCTGAGCTACGGGCGCTAGGCGGCCAAGTGTAAGCGCGAGCCCTGGCCGCCAAGTGGGTAGCGCTCGCCACCGCAACCTCGCGGACACCACCAGCCCTCCACCGCCCGTACGCTTGGCGCGTCATGGACCTCTCCGTCGTCTTCCTCGGCACCGGCGGCTCCGTGCCCTCAGCCCGGAGGGCGACCGCGTGCGTGCTCATCCGCGCCGGCGGCAGCCGGATCCTGGTCGACGCGGGGGAGGGCGCCCAGCGGCAGATGATCAACTCGACCGGGCTCGTCCAGGTCGACGACATCTACATCACCCACTTCCACGCCGATCACTACCTCGGCCTGCCCGGGCTGCTCAAGACCTACGACCTGATGGAGAGGCAGGCGCCGCTGCGGATCGTCGGACCGCCCGGTCTCCACGACCTGTTCGAGGCGCTGCGCCGCATCTTCGGCCGGCTCCGCTACGAGGTGGAGCTGGTCGAACTCGAGCCTGGGGAGGGGATCGAGCACGATGGTTTCGAGATGCGGGCGTTCCCCGTCGAGCACCGGATGAGGGCACTCGGCTACGCGTACGTCGAACCGGAGCGGCCGGGGCGCTTCGACGTCGAGTCGGCGCGCGGCCTCGGGATCACCGATGAGCGCGACTTTGGCCGGCTGCAGCGCGGCGAGACGGTCGCACTGGACGGCTCGGAGGTGCGGCCCGACCAGGTGCTCGGCGAGGCTCGACCGGGCCGGAAGGTCGTGATCACGGGGGACACCGCCCCTTGCGAGATGACCCGGATCGCGGCCCACGCGGCCCAGCTGCTGATCCACGACGGGACCTTCGCTCTCGAGGAATCCGCGCGGGCCGCCGACACGGGTCACTCGACGGCGCGAGAAGCCGCGCAGCTCGCGGCCGACGCTGAGGTCCACATGCTGGCGATCGTCCACGTCTCGTCCCGCTACAACGTCTCGGCCGTGCTGAAGGAGGCGCATGAGGTCTTTCCCAACACATTCGCGCCGCGCGACTTCGACCTGATCGAGATCCCCTTCCCTGAGCGGGGCGATCCCGAGCTGGTCCAGGAGGGCGCGAAGCAGCGCCCGGAGCCGCTGGCCGAGCCTGCGCCCGCCGGCGACTAGGCCGACGCCGCCAGAGCGGCGATCGCCCCCGCAACCGCCGGCGCCTGATCCTCCTGGAGGAAGTGCTTCGCGGGGAGGAGGATCGTTTCGGTCCCGAGCGCGGCCTCGACGGCGCGGCGGCGGTCCTCGCCCAGTGCCGGGTCGCGCTCGCCCCAGACGATCGTCGACGGCCAACCCGCCTCGCGCAGGCCACCCAGGTAGAAGCTCTCCCTCTCCTCGGTCAGCTCGAAGCCCCTGACGATTCGGCGGAAGGATCGTCCGCCGCCATCGCGATGCAGCAGCGCGATGTGTGCGTCGATCTCGTGAGCGGGGGTCGCCGAGCGGTTGGCGATTCCCTGCATGTAGAAGAGCCAGCGGGCGACGGGCGGGCGGATCGTCGCGACCCAGAGCGGGCCGATCAGCGGCGGAGCGGCCAGATCCATGCTCCAGACGCGGCGGAAGTGCGCGACGTCGATCATCGTGTCCAGCACCGTCAGGCTGCTGACTCGCTCGCGATTCCGGAGCGCCCACTCGAGTCCGACCGGCCCGCCGATGTCGTGCAGGACGAGGTGGCAGCGGTCGATGCCGAGGGAGTCGATCGCCTCTCCGGTCCAGCGCCCGAGCCCCGACCAGCTGTAGTCGAACCCCGCCGTCTTCTCAGCGAGGCCGAGGCCGGGGAGATCGAAGGCGACGCCCCGCAGGCCGTTGTCGGCAAGCAGCGGCAGGACCTTCCGATAGAGGAACGAGCTCACCGGAATGCCGTGCATGAGCACGACGGGCTCGCCGTCACCCTGTTCCCTCACGAAGCTGCGGACGCCGCCCGCCTCGAACTCCCGGCCGGCCCGCCGATGCTCCTCGATTGCGTCCGCAACCTGCGGGTTCATGGTCAGGGATCGTCGCACGCCGCTGCTACGCTGGCGCGGCAAGCCCCTTTAACCACGGTCCGGTGAGGCCGGGAAGGAGCAAGGCAGTGAGCGACGAGAAGGTCGTGCTCGATCACGACGATCTGCGGCGGACGCTTGTCCGTATCGCCCACGAGATCGTCGAGAAGAATGAGGACTCCGACCGCCTGGCGCTGGTCGGCATCCACACGCGCGGGGCGGTCATCTGCCGCCGCCTGCACGCCCTGGTGGGCGAGCTCTCCGGCGTCGAGGTGCCGCTCGGCGACCTCGACATCTCCTTCTACCGCGACGACATCGAGCGCCGCGAGCCCCGGGACGCGCCTGTGGTCCACGACTCCCACCTCGACTTCGATCTCGCCGGCCGCACGACCGTCCTGGTCGACGACGTGCTCTACACCGGCCGCACGGTGCGCGCCGCAATCGACGCGCTCTTCGACTACGGCCGCCCGGCGCGGGTCCAGCTCGCGGTGCTGGCCGATCGCGGCCACCGCGAGCTCCCGATTCGCCCCGACTACGTCGGCAAGAACCTGCCGACGGCGCCCGGCGAGCGGGTGAACGTCCGGCTCGAGGAGACCGACGGCACCGACGAGGTGGCGATCACGCCCGCACAGGCGTCAACCGCGAAGGAGAAGTCATGAAGCACCTGCTTGGAGTGGATCAGCTCTCGCGGGGAGAGATGGATCGCATCCTCGACCGCGCCCAGAGCTTCGCGGAGGTGGGGCGCCGCGACATCAAGAAGGTGCCGACCCTGCGAGGCCGCACCATCGTGAACCTCTTCTACGAGGCCAGCACCCGCACCCTTTCCTCCTTCGAGCTCGCCGCCAAGCGCCTCTCCGCCGACGTCGTCAGCGTCAAGTCGGCCGGCTCCTCGGTCGACAAGGGCGAATCGCTGAAGGACACGGTCGCGACCCTGTCCGCCTACGACCCCGCGGCGATCGTGATCCGCTCCCCGCACGCGGGCGCGGCGGGGCTCGTCGCGCGCTGGACCGAGGCCTCGGTGATCAACGCCGGCGACGGCAAGCACGAGCACCCGACCCAAGCGCTGCTCGACGTCTTCACGCTGCGCCGGCGGCTCGACTCGCTCGAGGGGGCCAACATCTGGATCGTCGGCGACGTCCTGCACAGCCGCGTGGCGCGCTCCTGTCTGATCGCCTTCCAGAAGATGGGGGCGGAGGTCACCCTCTGCGGGCCGCCGACCCTGATCCCCCGCGGCATCGAGGCGCTCGGCTGCGAGGTCTCATACGACCTGGCCGGCCTCGGTGAGGCGGACGTCGTCTACGCGCTGCGGATGCAGCGCGAGCGGATGAGCGAGAGCTTCGTCCCTTCCCTGCGCGAGTACGCGAGCCGCTACCAGATCGATTCGCGGCGACTCGGCCCGCGCCAGCTGCTCATGCACCCCGGCCCGGTCAACCGCGGCGTGGAGCTCTCGCCCGAGGTGATCGACTCGCCGCAATCGCTGATCACCGCCCAGGTCGAGAGCGGCCTGGTGGTCCGCATGGCGATCCTCTACGAGCTGCTCGCGGGCAGCGACCGGGCCAGGCCCGACCGCGGTCCGGCCCCGGCCGACACGCCGACGATCGGACAGCCCGCGTGAACGTCACGGACAACGGATCCGATGGAGGCGCCGAGGCGCCCAAGCTGATCTCGCGGCCGGGACCGGGCGCGAACCTGGTGATCAAGGGCGCGCGTCTCCTCGATCCGAGAACGGGACTCGACGGAGCTCGGGACCTGATCGTCCGCGGCGGCGAGATCGCGGAGATCGCGGATGCCGGGAGCGCCGCCGAGGTCGAGGGCGCCGAGGTGGTCGACGGCGATGGCCTGCTCGCGCTGCCCGCCTTCGTCGACCCGCACGTTCACTTCCGCGTCCCGGGCCAGGAGCACAAGGAGGACCTGGAGACCGGCACCCGCTCGGCCGCGGCCGGCGGCTACTGCGCGGTGATCGCGATGGCCAACACCGCGCCTCCGATCGACTCCGCGGCCGTGCTCGGCTCAGTCCGCGAGCGTGCGGAGCACGAGGCCTCGATCCCGATCGGCTTCGTCGCCAACGTCACCCGCGGGATGGGGGGCCAGGAGCTCACCGAGATGGCCGAGCTCGCCGAGGCCGGCGCGATCGGGTTCTCCGACGATGGCCTGCCGATCGCCAACGCCCGGGTGTTGCGACGCGCGCTCCAGTACCAGCGCCTCGCCGGCGGTGTGATCGCCCTCCACGAGGAGGATCCGGATCTCTCCGGCGGCGGCGTGATGAACGAGGGCGAGGTCTCCGCCGCGCTCGGCATGGAGGGCGTGCCGGCGGTCTCGGAGTCGACCACGATCGCCCGCAACTGCTCGCTCGCCCTATATGAAGGGGCGCGGATCCACGTCCAGCATCTCTCCGCGCGGGCCTCGGTGGAGGAGATCGCCCGCGCCAAGTCGGGCGGGGTCCAGGTCACCTGCGAGGCAAGCCCGCATCACCTCACCCTGACCGACGAGGCTGTTCGCAGCCTCGATGCCCGCTTCAAGATGAATCCGCCGCTGCGCACCGAGGACGACCGCCAGGCGCTGATCGAAGGGCTCCGCGACGGAACGATCGACTGCGTCGCGACTGACCACGCCCCTCACGCGGCCGAGGAGAAGGAGGTCCCCTTCGAGGAGGCGGCGATGGGGGTAACCGGCCTGGAGACGGCATTCGCTGCGCTCTACACCGACCTGGTGCTGCCGGGGACCCTGCCGCTCGAGCTTCTCGTCGAGCGGATGACCTGCGGCGGCGAGCCCTTCGGGATCGAGGCGCCTCGCCTGGAGCCGGGCGCGATCGCGAACGTCGCGCTGATCGACCCGGAGCTCACCTGGACGGTGGGCGAGGAGGGCTACGAGAGCCGCTCCTACAACAACTGCTTCGGCGGCCGCGAGCTGACCGGCCGGGTCCTGATGACGGTCGCCGCCGGCCGGGTCGCCTTCCGGCAGCGCAGCTTCGCGCTCGGGGTGGCCTCGTGACCGGCAAGCTCGACCCCGATCGGACCACGCTGATCGTGGTCGACGTCCAGGAGGGCTTCCGCAAGGCGATCCCCGACTTCGAGCGGGTGGCCAAGGCCACCGTCACGTTGATCGAGGGCGCCGAGGCGATCGGGATCCCGGTCATCGTGACCGAGCAGTACCCGAAGGGGCTGGGGGGGACCGCTCCCGAGGTGGCGGACCACCTGCCCGACGGCGCGGAGCCGCTCGAGAAGGTCGTCTTCTCCGCCGCCGACGCCGAGGGATTCGACCTCGGCGGTCGCGACCAGGCGCTCGTCTGCGGCATCGAGACCCACGTCTGCGTCAACCAGACCGTCCTCGACCTGCTGGACGCCGGCACCGAGGTCCAGGTCGCGGAGGACGCGGTCGGCTCGAGGACCGAGGAGAATAAGCGGATCGGGCTCCACAAGATGGAGCGGGCGGGAACCGTCCTGACCAGCGTCGAGACCGCGCTCTTCGAGCTGCTGGGACGGGCCGGCACGGACCAGTTCAAAGCGGTTCAGAAGCTGATCCTCGAATACGCGCCGAATCCGGGCGCCATCCCGAAGCCGAGGGAGAAGGTGACGTGAGCGGCTACGTCCTGCTCGAGGACGGCACCCGGCTCGACGGTGAGCTGCACGGCTCCGGGGATGCCGGCCTGGGCGAGGTCGTCTTCAACACCTCGATGACCGGCTACCAGGAGGCGGTCACCGACCCCAGCTACGCCGGCCAGATCATCACCTTCACCTACCCGATGATCGGCAACTACGGCGTCTCGGGCGAGGCGATGGAGTCGGAGCGCGTCCAGGCCCGCGGCGTGATCATGCGGGAGGGCAAGAACGGGGAGGACGCGGCCACCGCGGAGGGCGGCTGGCTGGATTGGCTCCGCGACTGCGGCGTGCCTGCGATCGGCGGAATCGACACGCGCGCCCTGGTCCGCCACATCCGCGATCGCGGCGCGATGCGCGGCGGGATCTTCTCGGCGGAGCTCGCCGAGTCCGACGCGCGCGAGCGAGTGGCCGCCGAGCCGTCGATGGAGGGTGCCGACTTCGCGCAGCAGGTGACGCCGGCGGAGCCGGTAGAGATCGATGGCGATGGGCCGCACGTCGTCGCCATCGACACCGGCATCAAGCTCTCGATCATCCGCCAGCTCAAGGAGCGCGGCTGCCGGATCACCCTGCTTCCGTGCGGCACCTCCACGAAGGAGGTGCTGGCGCGTGACCCCGATCTCGTCTTTCTCGCCAACGGTCCCGGCGATCCGGGCGCCCTCGACCACGTCGTCGAGAACGTCCGCGGGGTGGTCGGCAAGAAGCCGGTGGTCGGCATCTGCCTCGGCCACCAGCTCCTCTGCCGGGCGGTCGGCCTCGAGACCTTCAAGCTGCCCTTCGGCCACCGCGGGGCCAACCATCCGGTCAAGGACCTGGAGACCGGGCGGATCGACATCACCTCGCAGAACCACGGCTTCGCGGTGCTCGGTCCCGGGGGGGACCGAACGATCGACGGCGACGAGCCCGTCGGTTGGCAGACGGACTTCGGCGAGGCCGAGCTCTCCCACCTCAATCTCTACGACCGCACCGTCGAGGGGCTGGTCCTGAAGGACGTCCCCGGCTGCACGGTCCAGTACCACCCGGAGGCCGGTCCCGGTCCGCATGACGCCCGCTATCTCTTCGACCGCTTCCTGGGGCTGGCGGCCGCGTAGATGCCGAGGCGCGACGACATCCAGAAGATCCTCCTGATCGGCTCCGGGCCGATCGTGATCGGGCAGGCGGCGGAGTTCGACTACTCGGGCGTCCAGGCCTGCAAGGTCCTGCTGGAGGAGGGCTACGAGGTCGTGCTGGTCAACTCGAATCCGGCGACGATCATGACCGACCCGGAGTTCGCCGATCGCACCTACATCGAGCCGCTGCTCCCCGGCCCGGTGGCGAAGGTGATCGAGCGCGAACGCCCCGACGCTCTCCTGCCGACGCTCGGTGGGCAGACCGCTCTCAACCTGGCCAAGGCGCTGCACGACGACGGCACCCTGGAGCGCTTCGGCGTCGAGCTGATCGGGGCCGACTACGACGCGATCCATCGCGCCGAGGACCGCGAGGTCTTCCGCGAGACGATGGAGGGCGCCGGCCTGCGGGTGCCTTGGTCCCAGATCGTCACCTCGGTCGCCGAGGCCGAGTCCGGCGTCGCCGACGGCACGATCAGCCTGCCGGCGATCGTGCGGCCCGCCTTCACCCTCGGCGGCCACGGCGGCGGCGTCGGCAACACCGCCACCGAGCTCGCCCAGGTCGTCTCGGAGGGCCTCGCCGCCAGCCCGATCAACCAGGTGCTGGTCGAGGAGTCGGTGCTGGGCTGGGGGGAGTTCGAGCTCGAGGTGATGCGGGATCGCAACGACAACGTGGTGATCATCTGCTCGATCGAGAACGTCGACCCGATGGGCGTCCACACCGGCGACTCGGTGACGATCGCGCCGGCCCAGACGCTCACCGACGCGCTCTACCAGGACCTCCGCGACCAGGCGATTCGCGTGATCCGCGCCGTCGGCGTCGAGACCGGCGGCTCGAACGTGCAGTTCGCGGTCAGCCCAGAAACGGGGGAGATCGTCGTGATCGAGATGAACCCGCGCGTCTCCCGCTCCTCGGCCCTCGCCTCCAAGGCGACCGGCTTCCCGATCGCGAAGATGGCGGCGAAGCTGGCGGTCGGGTACGCCTTGGAGGAGATCCCCAACGACATCACCCGGGCAACACCGGCGTCGTTCGAGCCGACGATCGACTACGTCGTCACCAAGATCCCGCGCTTCGCCTTCGAGAAGTTCCCCGGGGCCGAGGGCCGCCTCTCGACTCACATGAAATCCGTCGGGGAGTGCATGGCGATCGGGCGGACCTTCCGCGAGTCCTTCGCCAAGGCGCTCCGCTCCCGCGAGCTCGACGACGAGCCCGACATCCCGGCCTCGACGGGCGAGCTTCTGGAGCGCCTGGCGACGCCTTCATCCGATCGCTTCGACCTGATCCTCGACGGCTTCCGCCGGGGGGTCGAACTGGAGCGGATCCAGGAGGCGACGATGGTCGACCCGTGGTTCCTGCGCGAGCTGCAGGCGCTCGCCATGGAGGGCGACGGGACCGAGGAGCTGGAGCGCACCTACCGCTCGGTGGACACCTGCGCCGCGGAGTTCGAGGCGCGCACCCCCTACTTCTACAGCGGGCACGAGCGCTCGCCGGTCAACGGGGCCGCCGGGGAGGTCGAGCGGGGAGACCGCCCCTCCGTCGTCATCCTCGGCTCCGGCCCGAACCGGATCGGACAGGGCATCGAGTTCGACTACTGCTGCGTCCACGCCGCGATGACGGCGCGCGAGCTCGACCGCGACGCCGTGATGGTCAACTGCAATCCCGAGACGGTCTCCACCGACTACGACACCTCTGACCGCCTCTACTTCGAGCCCCTGACGGCGGAGGACGTGCTGGCGATCTGCGAGGTGGAGCGCCCTGAGGGCGTGATCGTCCAGTTCGGTGGGCAGACGCCACTCCGTCTGGCCAAGTCCCTGGAGGACGCCGGGGTGCCGCTGCTCGGCACGCCGGTCGACGCGATCGACCTGGCGGAGGACCGCGGCCGGTTTGGAGCGCTGCTCCGGCGGCTCGAGATCAAGCACCCGCCGTACGGGACGGCTCTCTCCGCCGAAGAGGCCGTGGCGATCTCGGAAGACGTCGGCTTTCCGCTCTTGGTACGGCCCTCCTACGTACTCGGTGGGCGGGCGATGGAGATCTGTTACGACGCCGAGACGCTGGCCGCCTACCTGGAGGCGAACGTCAAGGCCGACCAGGAGCACCCGCTGCTCTTGGACCGGTTTCTGGAGAACGCGATCGAGGTCGACGTCGACGCCCTCGCCGACGGCGAGGCGTGCTTCGTCGCCGGGGTGATGCAGCACGTCGAGGAGGCCGGCGTCCACTCCGGCGACTCGGCCTGCGTGATCCCGCCGATGAGCCTCGGAGAGGAGATGCTGGAGGAGATCCGCGAGACGACCCGCAAGATCGCCCTGGACCTCGGCGTGATCGGCCTCATCAACGTGCAGTACGCGGTCGCGGACGGCGAGCTCTACGTGATCGAGGCGAACCCGAGGGCCTCGCGCACGGTGCCGTTCGTCAGCAAGGCGATCGGGACCCCGCTCGCCAAGATCGCCTGTCGCCTGATGCTGGGCGAGTCGCTCGACGACCAGGATCTGCCGAGCGAGGCTCCGACCCACATCAGCGTCAAGGAGGCGGTCCTGCCCTTCGCGCGTTTCGCGGGAGCCGACGCTGTGCTCGGCCCCGAGATGCGGAGCACGGGCGAGGTGATGGGGATCGCCGCCGACTTCCCGACGGCATTCGGGAAGGCCCAGGCCGCGGCCGGGGTCTCCCTGCCGACCGAGGGGACGATCTTCATCAGCGTCACCGACTCCGACAAGCCCGCCGCCACCCAGCTCGCGACCCGCTTCCACGATCTCGGCTTCAAGGTGATCGCCACCGCGGGTACGGCCCAGGCCATCTCCGCCATGGGTGTCCCGGTGCGCAAGATCAAGAAGATCGGCGAGGGCTCCCCGAACGTCGTCGACTGCATCAGATCGGAGGACGTCGATCTGGTGATCAACACTCCGACCGGCTCCGGGGCGCGCACCGATGGCTACGAGATCCGCACAGAGGCCGTGCGTCACGGGATCCCCTGCGTCACCACGATGACCGGCGCCTCCGCGGCGGCACGGGCGATCTTCGCGGCCGCTCGGGGCGAGGTGGAGGTCCAGGCGCTGCAGGAGCTCCATCGGACCGAGGAGAGCGAGCCATCGAAGAGCTGACGGCGAGGCGGACACCGGACCTCGGGGAGCGGGTGGTGGCGCCCTTCGGCCGGCGCCTCTGCGAGGTGACCCGCAACCTCCCCTCAGGCGGGTACCGGATCTTCTCCGCCCTCGACTCGGCGGGCCCCGAGCCCGCCCCCGGCCAGTTCTACATGCTCGCCGCGGACTCGGGATGGGGCGGCGGCGAAGGGCGCCCCTACCTGGCGCGCGCTTTCTCGGTCGCCGATGCCGAGCGGGAGGACGGCGGTGTCAGGCTGGACTTCCTCGTCCAGGCGGTCGGCCCGGGGACGTCGAGGCTCGCCGGGCTGGAGCCGGGGGAGGGCCTCTGGATCCACGGTCCCCTCGGCCGCCCGTTCGCGGCGCCAACGGAGGTAGCCGCAGGCGCGGCCGGGGCGATTCTCGTGGGCGGCGGAATCGGCGTCGCGCCGCTGGCCATCTGGCGCCGCCGGCTGCAACGCGCCGGAATCCCAGCCCGCGTCCTGCTCGGCTTCCGTGACCGGGCGAACTCCGGGGGTCTCGATCTCTTCGACTGCTCAGAGATCCGCCTGGCGAGCGAGGACGGCCACACCGGTCACCGTGGCTACGTCACCGACCTGCTCGCCGTGCTGCTCGAGGGCGATGACGCCGGAACCGGCGCCGTCTACGCCTGCGGACCCCCGGCGATGCTCGAAGCCGTGCGTCTGCTCTGCGCGGATCGGGGGGTGGCCTGCGAGCTCGCGCTGGAGGCTCCGATGGCGTGCGGGTTCGGGGCCTGCTTCGGCTGCGCCATCCCGCAAACCGGCGGCGGCTATATGCGCCTCTGCGTCGACGGGCCCGTCGTCAGGGGAGACGAGATCGAGACTGCTCTCGTCCCAGGATCGGGCCATTGATCGACTTCTGCGGAATCGAGTTGCGCCATCCGGTGATCAACGGGTCGGGGACCTTCGACGCCATCGCGGCGCGGAGAGCCTTCGGTGATGCGCTGCTCGACGAGTTCCCGTTCTCGGCCTTTGTCTCCAAGACCATCACCCCGGAGCCGCGCGCGGGCAACCCGCCCCCGCGCCTCTGGGAGACGCCGTCGGGCCTGATCAACTCGATCGGGCTGCCGAACAAGGGGCTGGAGGGTTTCTTGGAGCACGACCTGCCGCAGCTTGCCGAGCTGCCGGTCCCGCTGATCGTCTCGGTGATGGGAACGAGCCATGAGGAGTTCAGCAGGCTGGTCGAGGGGGTGGGTGCCCGCGAGGAGGTGGCTGCACTGGAGCTCAACGTCTCCTGCCCGAACGTCAAGTCCGGCCTGATCGTCGGCGAGTCGCCCGAGGAGGCAAATTCCCTGCTCAGAGACCTAAGGCCACTGACCGACAAGCCCCTGATCGTCAAGCTCACGCCGAACATCGCGGACCCTGTCCCTGTGGCCGAGGCCGCGGAGGACGGCGGAGCGGACGCCGTCTCGCTGATCAACACTCTGAGGGCGGTGGCGTTCGATCCGAACTCCGGCGACCGCTGGCTGGGGGGAGGCACCGGTGGGCTCTCCGGCTCGGCGGTCAGGGCCGTGGCCCTCGCCCAGGTTCACGCCGTCGCCGAGTCCGTCTCGGTCCCGGTGGTGGCGATGGGGGGCGTCTCCAGCGGCGGGGACGCCGCGGAAATGGTGCGTGCGGGTGCAAGGATCGTTGCCGTCGGGACCGAGAGCTTCCGAGACCCGGCCGCCGGGTCGCGCATCGCCGCCGAGCTGGCTCGGATCCCCGGATAGACGGGAGTTTTTTTCACAAACCTCGAAAAGGGCTTTCAGCTCCTCGCGGCCCCGGATATACTGCCGCCCCGATGCAGGCCCCGGTCCAGTCCTCCAACGCCGCCCCCGAGAGATCACTGGACCAGCGGATGGAAGCCCTGAAGAGGGCCAATGACATCCGTTCCAAGCGGGCTCAGCTGAAGCGCGACCTGAAGGGCAACAAGGTCAAGATCCAGACGCTGCTGATGGATCCGCCCGAGTACGTTCAGACCGCCAAGGTCATCGACATGCTGATGGCCGTGCCGAAGTACGGGCGGGTGAAGACGAACCGGATCCTCAATCAGTGCCGGATCTCGCCGTCGAAGACCATCGGCGGCCTCTCCGAGCGCCAGCGCGCCGAACTCGTCGCGCAGCTGCGCAAGTAGCGCCGCACTCCGGGACCTTTCGCGGCCGTCCCGGCGGTCATGATCCACTCGCCGTGGAGAAGGTCTTCGTCATCACCGGGCCGTCCGGGGTCGGGAAGGGAACGCTGATCGAGCAGCTGCTCGAACGCGTGCCGGAGCTCGAGCTCTCCACCTCGGCCACGACGCGGGAGCCGCGGCCGGGGGAGGTCGACGGACGCGACTACTTCTTCCTCACCCCTGAGGAGTTTCGCCGGCGCCTGGAGGCCGGGGACTTCCTCGAGCACGCGAGTTACAGCGGCAACTACTACGGGACGCTGAAGGAGGAGGTGGAGCGCCGCCTCGCGGAGGGCCACTCCGTCGTCCTCGAGATCGAGGTGCAGGGCGCGCGGCAGGTCCGGGACGAGCTCGGCGAAGAGGCCGTCCTGATCTTCATCGCGCCTCCCGATGAGAAGGTCCTGCGGAAGCGGCTGGAGGGGAGGGGCACCGACTCGCCCGAGGCGATCGAGCAGCGGCTCCGCACCGCCGAGATCGAGCTCGGCGCGCGCTCGGAGTTTCCTCTCGAGGTCGTGAACGACGAGGTGCAGAAAGCGGCCGATGAACTCGAGAAGCTCGTCCGGGGCGAGCTGTCCCTACACTGACTCCCATGTCAATGATCACGCCAAGAGTCGACAAGCTTCTCGCGCACACCGACACCCACTACGCCGCCGTCCTGGTCGCGGCAAAGCGGGCCCGCCAGATCAACGCCTACTACCACTCCCTCTCCGAGGGCGCGTACGGCGAGTACACCCCTCCGATGGTCGAGGTTCCCAGCGGGAACTACCTCACCATCGCCCTGGAGGAGACGGCGGCGGGCAAGCTGAAGTACGAGTACAAGGGCTAGCCAAGCCAAGGACGGCGTGATGGCCCGCATCCTGCTCGGGGTGAGTGGCGGCATAGCCGCATACAAGTCGCTGGAGCTGTCGCGCCTCGCCACCAAGGAGGGGCACGCGGTCCGCGTCCTGATGACGCCCGCGGCGCAGAGGTTCATCGGCGCGGCCTCCTTCGAGGGCGTCGTCGGGGCCCCGGTGCTGACCGACGAGTTCGAACGCGACCCGGCCCGCGGTGTGTTCCCCGGGGATCCCGTCCCCGAGCACGACCCGATCGGTCACCTCGAGGTCGTCGCCAACGCCGACGCCTATCTGATCGCCCCGGGCTCGGCGAACACGATCGCGAAGCTCGCCGCCGGAATCGCCGACTCGATGGTCACCACTTCGTTCCTCGCCTGCTCGGCGCCGCGGCTCGTCGCTCCGGCGATGAACGACCGCATGTATCGCGACGCCGCGACCCAGGAGAACCTGGCCACCCTTCGCCGGCGCGGCATCACGGTGATCGAGCCCGAGGAGGGCGCGCTCGCCTCCCGCGGCGAGCACGGCGTCGGCCGGCTGCCGGAGCCGCGCACGCTGCTGGATGCGGTCGAGCAGGCGGCCCCGGGACCCATCGGTCCCTGGGACGGCCTTCGCGTCCTGGTTTCCGCGGGCGGAACCCGCGAGCCGATCGACCCGGTCCGCTTCATCGGCAACCGCTCCTCCGGGCGGATGGGCCTCGCTTTGGCGGAGCGCGCGGCGCGCCGCGGCGCGGAGGTGACCCTGGTCGCGGCCAACGTGTCGCTCCCGGCTCCCCCGGGGGTGAGGCGAGTGGACGTCGAGACCGCCGCCGAGCTCGCCGACGCACTGGGCCGGGAGTTCGACTCCACCGACGTGCTGGTGATGGCCGCCGCCCCGGCGGACTTCCGCCCGCTGCATGGCGCCGGGCAGAAGATCCATCGCGAGGGGAGCGGTGGCATCGAGCTCGACCTCGAGCCGACCGAGGACATCCTCGCGGGGCTGTCGGCCCACCGGCGAGACGGCCAGACCATCGTCGGCTTCGCGGCTGAGACCGATCACGATCCTGGGCGAGCGCGTGAGAAGCTCGAGCGCAAGGGCGCGGACGCGATCGTCTTCAACGACGTCTCGCGCGCCGAGATCGGCTTCGAGAGCGCCGAGAACGAGGTCGTGATCGTCGAGCGCTCCGGCGAGCATCCCGTTCCGCTCGCCTCCAAGGAGCAGGTGGCCGACGCCATCCTCGATCGGATCGAATCGATCCGGTCCGGATCGGCGACGCGCCCGGTCGAGCCGCGCGACTGATCCGGATTCGGCCTTGCGCGCCCTTTTACACTGGGTGCATGGCAGATCTTCCGCACGACCAGGGGGGTGAGTCCCTGTATTCCTTGTACAGGCGAGGCATGGAGCTGCTCGAGGACGGCTCCTTCGAGGAGGCCACCGTGCCCCTGAAGGAGGCCGCGCGCCAGGCCCCGGAGAAGAGCTCGGTGCGCGAGGCGCTCGGTCGCGCGCTGTTCCGGACCCGACACTACGCCGAAGCGGCGACCGAGTTCGAGGCCGTGGTCGAGACGCACCCGGTCAACGACTACGCCCACTTCTGTCTGGGCCGGGCGCTCAGCAAGACGGGCGAGACGAGGCGCGCGCGGCACCACCTGGCACTCGCCTCGAACCTGCGGCCCGAGCGACGGGACTACCGGATCTACCGAGAGAGGCTCTCCGCAGCTTCGTGAGGGCCCTGGTCCAGCGCGTCAGCCAGGCGGCTGTCGACGTGGAGGGAGAGCGGGTGGCGCAGATCGGCCCCGGGATGCTGGTGCTGCTCGGCGTCTCCCGCGACGACACCGAGGCCGAAGCGGACCGTCTCGCCGAGAAGGTCCGGGCGCTGCGGATCTTCGACGACGCCGAAGGGAAGATGAACGAGCCGCTCGGCGATCGCGAGATCCTCTGCGTCAGCCAGTTCACCCTCTACGGCGACACCAAGAAGGGCACCCGCCCCAGCTACATCCAGGCCGCGCCGGGCGATCAGGCGGAGCCGCTGTACGAGCGCTTCTGCGAACAGGCCGGCGCCAAGAAGGGCGTCTTCGGCGCCTGCATGGGGGTCGCTCTGATCAACGACGGGCCGGTGACGGTCATGTTGGAGGTGGAGGATTGAAGTGAGTCATCCGCGCACGCGGATGACGCCGCATACCTTCGCTGGATCACCGCCCGCGGCCTTGCGGGTAGCAACCACTACCCGCTTCGGCCGCGGGCGGTCCCCAGCTCGGTCTGCGGCGCCCCCGCGCATGCGCCTGACTCCCTTCAACCCTCTAGGCACGCGGGGCTATACTCGCCTCGGAACCTTTTTTCGCACCTAATCGCGGGTCGAAAGGTGGGCGAGCGCCCGCCTTTTTTTGGGCCTTCAAATGGACACGGAACTCACACAGCTACAGGAGACGATCGAGAACCGGCTGGCGGCCGAGCAGCCGGACGTTGAGCTGCTCGCGCTCGAGCGGCCCGCCACGGAGCGGCTGCGGCTGGTGATCGACAGCCCCGACGGCGTCGACATCGCGCTCTGCGAGAGCGTCACCGGATCGCTTCGTGACCTGCTCGAGGACTGGTCGATCGAGGTCTCGTCACCGGGCCCGGAACGCCCGCTCACGAAGCCGGAGCACTTCCAGCGGTTCCTCGGCAACAAGGTGCGAGTCAAGACCAGCGACGAGATCGCGGGCCGTCACAGCTTCACCGGCACCCTCACCGCCGCCGACGAGGAGCGGGTGAGCCTCGAGGCTCCCGATGGCGCCGTGTCCATCCCACTGCAGAGCGTTCGCCGTTCAAATCTTGTCCCGGAGGAGGTCGCATGACTCAGGAGATCGTCGATGCCGTGAAGATGCTCGAGCAGGAGAAGGGGATCGCCGCGGACAAGCTGATGGATGCCCTGCAGGACGCCCTGCTCTCGGCCTACAAGAAGACCCCGGGCGCGGCCAAGTACGCGAAGGTCGAGCTCGACCACTCGAGCGCCGACTTCCGCGTCTACGAGCTGATCGTTCCCGAGGACCTCGAGAAGAGGCTGCTCGACGAGCAGTTCGAGGAGCAGCTCCAGGCCGCCGAGGCCGCCGAGGCGGCCGGCGAGCCGGTTCCCGAGATCCAGACCGCCGGTCCGTCGATCGACCCCGAGACCGGCGAGCGGCGCGAGCCGGAGGAGGAGGAGCTCGAGCCCGAGCGCCTCGAGCCCTACATGGATCAGATCAAGACCCAGGACGTGACGCCCGACGACTTCGGCCGCATCGCCGCGCAGACCGCCAAGCAGGTGATCCTCCAGCGGATCCGCGAGGCCGAGCGGGGCATGATGTTCGAGGAGTACAAGGACCGCGTCGGCGAGCTCGTCACCGGGATCATCCAGCAGTCCGACAACCGCTACACGCTGGTCCAGCTCCGCGAGCGGGTCGAGGCCCTGCTGCCTCGTTCCGAGCAGGTCTACAACGAGCGCTACGACCACGGCATGCGGGTCAAGGCCGTGATCACCGATGTCTCGGCCGACACCAAGGGCCCGAGCATCGTCGTCTCCCGCCGCAACCCGGAGCTGATCAAGAAGCTCTTCGAGCTCGAGGTCCCCGAGATCGCCGACAAGCTGGTGGAGATCACCGGCGTCGCCCGCGAGCCGGGCTGGCGCTCGAAGATCGCCGTCGTCTCGCACGCCGACGGCGTCGACCCGGTGGGCGCCTGCGTCGGGCCGCGAGGCTCGCGCGTCCGCATGGTCGTCTCCGAGCTCCGCGGCGAGAAGATCGACATCATCCCCTACAACGAGGAGCCCGCCCGCTTCGTCGCGAAGGCGCTCTCCCCGGCCCGCGTCCGCGAGGTCCTCGTCGACGACGAGACCAAGGAGGCGACCGTCATCGTCCCCGACGACCAGCTCTCGCTGGCGATCGGCCGCGACGGACAGAATGCCCGCCTCGCCGCTCGGCTGACCGGCTGGAAGGTGGACATCACCTCCGAGACCGAGTTCGCCCAGCAGGAGGAGGACATCGAGTACGAGGGCGAGGAGGCCGCCGACGGCCGCTGCATGGCCGTGATGACCACCGGCCGCCGTTGCCCGAACGCGGCTCTGCAGGGCTCGCAGTTCTGCGGGCTCCCGCAGCATCAGGCGCTCGCCCGCTTCAGCACCAATCAGGTCGCGGTGCTGAGCCCGCTGAGCGACGACGAGGTCGCGACGCTGGCCAACACCGAGGCCGACGAGGGCGAGGTGAAGACGATCGTCGAGAAGGCCGAGAGCCAGTTCGACGAGAACGCCGAGGCCGAGGAGCCGGAGGCCGACGAGCCCGCCGAGAAGGAGCAGGCCGAACCGCAGTCGGAGACCGTGCCCGAGGAGGGCGACGAGGCCCAGGGGCCCGAGCAGAACCTGGAGCCGGAAGCCGAGGACGAGAACGCCCAGGGCGGATCCGAGGATGGCGGTGAGCCCGCAGCCGAGGAGCCCGAGGCGGAGGCAGAGCCGGCCGTGACCGCGGGTGAGGAGCAGAAGACCGAGTAGTGGCGAAGAAGCGCGTACACGAGATTGCGAAGGCCCAGGGCCTGACCAGCAAGGAGCTGCTGGCGAAGCTGAAGGCTGCCGGCGTCGAGGCCAAGGCCGCGCAGTCGAGTGTCGAGGAGTCGGACGCCCTTGCGGCCCTGAAGGGCTCGAGCGGCGGCGGCTCGGCCACCGCGACGGCGACGAAGGCGGCGCCCGCAAAGGCTCCGGCCCGGAAGGAGACGGCCTCCAAGCCGGATGGGGGTGCGAAGGCTGCCGGCACGAAGTCGCCGGCCACAAAGCCCGCCGACGGATCTACTGGTGACGGTGCATCGGCACCCGCCAAGAAGGGCCCGGCCAAGAAGCGTCGCCGCGTCGTGATCGACTCTCAGGCCGCACGCCGCGACCACATCGCAAAGACCCAGCCGCCGCCCCGGCCACCGCGCCGCCGCGGCGGCCGCCGCCGGCGTCCCCTGCTCGAGGAGCCCTCCGACAAGGAGCTGAAGCAGCCGGAGGAGCAGCCGGCGATCAAGGTCAACTCGGGCGCCACCGTCCGGGAGGTTGCCGAGAGCCTTGGGCTCTCCGCCGCCGAGGTGATCAAGGCGCTGATGAAGGAGGGTCAGATGGCCACGCTCACCCAGACCCTCACTGACGAGTCCGTCGAGTCGATCGCCAAGGAGTTCGACCGCGAGATCGAGATCGTCACCGCCGCCGAGGAGGAGGTCGAGGCTCCGGTCGTCGAGGAGGACGAGGAGGGGGACCTCATGGACCGCCCGCCGGTGGTCACCGTGATGGGCCACGTCGACCACGGCAAGACTTCGCTGCTCGACGCCATTCGCCAGACCCAGGTCGCCGCCGGGGAGGCCGGGGGAATCACCCAGCACATCGGCGCCTACCAGGTGAACCACGACGGCAAGAAGCTCACCTTCCTCGACACGCCGGGCCACGAGGCCTTCACCGCGATGCGCGCCCGCGGCGCGAGCGTCACCGACGTCGCGGTGATCGTGGTCGCCGCCGATGACGGCGTCATGCCGCAGACCGTCGAGGCGATCGACCACGCGCGCGCCGCCGGCGTGCCGATCCTGGTCGCCGTCAACAAGGTCGACAAGGAGGGCGCGGATCCCAACCGGGTGCGCACCGAGCTCGCCCAGCACGAGCTGAACCCCGAAGAGTGGGGCGGGGACACCGTCTACGCGGACGTCTCGGCGAAGACCAAGGACGGCCTCGACAACCTTCTCGAGATGATCACGCTGGTCACTGACCTGGAGGAGCTCGGGGCGAACCCGGGCGTCCCGGCCTCCGGGACGGTTGTGGAGTCCCGCCTCGACCCGGGCCGGGGTCCGGTCACCGGTGTCCTGGTGCAGCGCGGCACGCTCCGCATCGGCGACGCGGTTGTCGCCGGCCCTGTCTGGGGCAAGGTCCGCGCGATGCTCGACGACAAGGGCGAGCGGGTCCAGCAGGCGACTCCGGGCATGCCGGTCGAGGTCCTCGGCTTCGACGGGGTGGTCGAGGCCGGCGAGCACGTCCAGGTCGTGGAGAACGAGCGCAAGGCGCGCTCCCTTGCGCAGGAGCGGGAGACGCGGCTCAAGACCGAGCAGCTCGCCCGCCGCCAGGCCCGCAAGGTCACGCTCGAGGAGGTCTTCCAGCGCGCCAGCGAGGGTCAGCTCAACGAGCTCAACATCGTCCTCAAGGCCGACGTCTCCGGCTCGCTGGAGGCGCTCGAGGACGAGATCGCCAAGCTGCCGCAGGAACAGGTTCCGGTCAACGTCATCCATGCGCAGACCGGCGGGATCAACGAGTCCGACGTGATGCTGGCCGCAGCCTCCGACGCGGTGATCATCGGCTTCAACGTCCGGCCGCTCGCCGACGCCCGCCGCGCCGCCGAGCGCGAGGGCGTGGACATCCGCACCTACACGGTGATCTACAAGGTCACCGAGGAGCTCCGCGCCGCGATGGAGGGCATGCTCGAGCCCGAGGAGGTCGAGGAGGCACTCGGCCAGGCCGAGGTCAAGCAGACCTTCAAGGCCTCGCGAGTCGGCACGATCGCCGGTTGTCTGGTCACCGACGGCAAGGTGGTTCGTGGCGCCAGCACGCGCCTCGTCAGGGACGGAACGATCGTCTGGACAGGCAGAATCGGCTCGCTGCGCCGCTTCAAGGACGACGTGGCGGAGGTCGACGAGGGCCAGGAGTGCGGCATCGTGCTCGAGGGCTTCGCCGACGTCAAGGAGGGCGACGTCCTGGAGTTCTTCGAGACCCGGCAGGTGGAAAAGACTCTGGAGTAGGAGGATGGCTCGGTGACCCCGTTCGTCGAGCTGATCGAGATTCGCCTGCATTTCGCCGAGGTTCAGGACCTGAAGGGCAAGCGCAAGCTCGTCAAGTCGCTGAAGGATTCGCTCCGCCGGCGCTTCGGTGCGTCCGTCGCTGAGATCGAGGGACACGACAAGTGGCAGCGCTCAACCCTGCTCTGCGCGCTGGTCGGCGACGGCGGCGTGTCGGACCGGACCGATGGGCTCGTTCGCTTCGTCGAGAGCCGCGTTCCCGACGGCTGCTCGTTCGAGCGGGACCTGCTCAGCCTGCGCGACATCCGCGACTGAGGCCTGACGGGAGATTCTGGCGGCCTAAGTGCCCCTTACGCTCGGCTGTTATCGTCGCCGGTCCATGGGGACCGCCCGGATGCGGCGCGTCAACGAGGCGATTCGAGAGATCCTCGGCGATGCGATAGCTACTGAGCTCAAGGACCCGCGAATCGGATTCGTGACCGTTACCGACGTTGACACCTCTCCCGATCTCCGCGCTGCACGCGTCTACGTCAGCGTGCTCGGCTCCGAGCAGGAGCGGACGGACTCGCTCGCCGGCCTGCGCTCGTCCCACGGCGTGCTCCAGTCCAAGATCGCGAGCGGCATGCGAATGAAGCGGACCCCCACCCTGACCTTCGAATACGACGAGACGGTGGAGCGCGGAGACCGGATCACTCGTCTGCTCGAAGACGAATGACGGAAGCGACCGAAGTCGTGACGAGCGACCTCGACCTCGTCGCAGAGGAAATCCGGACGGGCAACCGGTTCCTGCTGACGACCCATGAGAACCCCGATGGGGATGCGCTCGGCTCGCTGCTCGCGACCCAGCGGATCCTCGAGGCGCTCGGCAAGGACTCGGTGATGTTCCTGGCGGCCAAGGAGTTCCCGCTGCCGGTCGAATACCGCTTCCTGCCGCTGGACGAGGTCTTCCACGAGCCGCCGGCCGACATCAGCGACCGGGTGGTGGTCTTCCTGGACTGCGGCAACATCGACCGGATGCCGGTCGACTTCCTCCAGAACGGAGGGAACAAGGTGATCAACATCGATCACCACCACGACAACACCCGCTTCGGCACCGTCAACCTGATCGACGTCGAGGCGTCGTGCACCGCCGAGATCGTCTACGACCTGGCGGGTCTGCTCGGCGTGGAGCTCACCCCCGAGATGGCCAACGCCCTCTACGTCGCCCTGGTCACCGACACGGGCAAGTTCATGTACGAGAACACGGACGCGCGCTCCCATCGGATGGCTGCGGGGCTGATCGAGACAGGGGTGGAGGTCAACGACGTCTACCGGCGCCTCTATGAGCATGCGCCGATCGAGAAGCTCAAGCTGCTCGCGCATGCGCTCGAGAAGATCGAGCTGCTCGACGATGGCCGCCTCGCCGTCACCTACATCTCCGACGAGGACTACACCGCGACCGGAGCAAGCGAAGCGCTCACCGAGGGCATCATCGATCACCTCCGCACGATCGACGGCACGGCCGCCGCAGCTGTGGTGCGCGATCAGGCCGAGGGAGGCCGGGCGGCTCGCAAGGTGAGCATGCGCTCCACGGACGGGAGCGTCGACGTCTCCGCGATTGCCAGGATCCACGGCGGGGGCGGCCACCGCCGCGCCGCCGGATTCGGGACCGACCTGCCGTATGAGCAGATCGTCGAGTTCCTGATCGCGGAGATCGACTCGCAGCTCGAGTCCTAGGGAGCCGTGGCCGAAGGGGAGCCGACCCCCGCCCGGGGGCTGCTGGTCGACAAGCCGGCCGGAGTCACCTCCCACGACGTGGTCGCGCAGATCCGGCGCGAGCGCGGTGGGAAGGTGGGGCATGCCGGGACGCTCGATCCCTTCGCGACGGGACTTCTCCTCGTCCTCCTCGGCCGCGCGACGCGGATGCAGCGCTATCTGCTCGAGCTGTCCAAGACCTACGTGGCGACCGCCCGGCTCGGCTGGCGCTCCTCAACCGGCGATCCGGACGGCGAGCTCGAGGAGACGGGCCGGATTCCCGAGGTGCTCGAGCTCCCCACCGGAGGGATCGAGCAGCGGGTGCCGATGACGTCGGCGGTCAAGGTGGACGGCGAGCGGCTCTACAAGAAGGCCCACCGAGGCGAGTTCGTGGAGACGCCGACCCGGCAGGTGCTGGTGCACCGTGCCGAGCTCCTGGAGAGCGATGGCGAGCGCGCCACCTTCGAGATCGAGTGCTCCTCGGGCACCTACATCCGCACGCTGATCGAGACGCTCGAGGACGCCTACTGCGAGTCGCTTCGCCGTACGGCCATCGGTGGGCTGGCGGTTCCGGACGGCGATCCGGTCGAGATCACCATCGAGGAGCTGATGTCATTTCTCCCCGAGCGCCTGCTGGATGAGCGGGAGGCCGACGCGGTCGGACACGGGCGGCCCGTTGCGGAGCCCTTCGACGTGCCGCCCGCGCATGTCCGCCTGACCCACAATGGCCGCCTGATCGCAGTCGCGCGCCCGGATGGAGAGAATCTACGACCCGAAGTCGTCCTCGTATGAGTATCCAGGTCACTCAGCTCCCCGACGCTGCCCCGCGCGACCGCCACGTGGCGATCGGCGTGTTCGACGGCGTCCACAAGGGCCACCGGGCCGTGATCGACACGGCCGACACCGTGCTCACCTTCGACCCGCATCCGCTCAGCGTGATCAACCCGGACGCGGCACCGAAGCTGATCATGCCCTTCGACGTGAAGCGGGACGTGATCGACGGGCTCGGCGTCGAAGAGCTCGTCGTCATCCCCTTCGACAAGGAGTTCATGAAGATCCCGGCGGAGGACTTCATCTCGCAGATCCTGGTCGAGCGGCTCGGGGCCATGAAGGTCTCGGTCGGAGAGAACTTCCGCTTCGGCGCCAGAGCGAAGGGCGACCCCGCGATGCTCGCCGGCCGCGACGAATTCGAGACGCGGGTGGTCCCACTGGTCGAGGTCGACGGCGAAACCGTCTCCTCGACGCGCGTGCGCGCTCTGGTCGCCGCCGGCGAGGTCGATGCCGCGATGCGCTGCCTCGGCGCCCCCTTCATGCTCGAGGGGAACGTGGTGGAGGGGGACCAACGCGGCAGGGAGCTCGGCTTCCCGACCGCGAACCTCGTCCCGGACGATCGGCTCGTCGTTCCGGGACACGGCGTCTATGCGGCGTTCGCCAACGGCCACCCGGCCGCGGTGAACGTCGGGATCCGGCCGACCTTCGAGACCGGGCGCGGCCTGCTGATCGAGTCCTTCCTGCTCGACTTCGACGGGGACCTCTACGGTCAGAACCTGCGCGTCGCCTTCGTCAGCCGCCTCAGGGGGGAGAAGCGGTTTCCGAGCGTCGAGGACCTGATCTCGCAGATGCACAGGGACGTGGCCGAGGCGCGCGAGATCTGCGCCAAGTACCAGGACCGCGGCGCCTAATCGCTACCCTGTCGCGTCGATGCCGCTGACGAAGGACAGAAAGCAGGAGCTGATCGGCAAGTACGGCCGGTCCGGCGAGGACACCGGCTCCGCCGAGGTCCAGGTCGCGCTGCTCACCGAGCGGATCAACGAGCTCACCGAGCACCTGCGGACCCACAGCAAGGACCATCACTCCCGCCGCGGCCTCCTGAAGATGGTCGGCAAGCGCCGGCGCATCCTCAGGTATCTGGAGAGCAACGACCTCGAGCGCTATCGCGCCCTGGTCGCGGATCTCGGCCTGCGGCGCTAGAGGCCCCTCATCCCCGTGATCGAGGCCGGGACGAAAGCACCGGACTTCTCACTGCCGGACCAGGACGGTAACCGGGTCTCGCTTGCGGACTTCGCGGGCCGCAAGCTCGTGATCGCGTTCTACCCGCTCGACTTCAGCCCGGTCTGCACCGACCAGCTCGGCCTCTACCAGGAGGTGCTCGGCGAGCTCGAGTCGCAGGGCGCCGCTCTCGTCGGGATCAGCGTGGACTCCGCCTACTGCCACGCCGCCTTCCGGGAGCAGCTCAACCTGACGATGCCGCTGCTGGCCGACTTCAACCCGAAGGGCGAGGTCTCGAAGGCCTACGGCGCCTGGATCGAGGGCGCCGGGATGGGTAATCGCTGTCTGGTGTTGATCGAGGACGGCGTGGTCAAGTGGTCCCATGCCGCACCGAACCCGGGGGAGATCCCCGGCGCGAACCTGATCTTCGACGCGCTCTCCGCTTAGGAGGGCAGCTCGAGGCCGACAGCCCTCGCTAAGGCGGGGCGTGGACGGCCTCCAGTGCCGCAGCCTTGGACCTGAACACATCGAGGCGCACGACCTTCTCGTCCCGCATGGTGAAGACGTGGACGAACGCGAACTCGACCTCGATCCCCGTATGGCGGGCGTGACCGCCCATCCGATACGGGACGACAACTCGGTCGCCGACCTCGATGAACTCCTCGGGCCGTATCCACATGTCGCTGAAGGCCTCCATCTGGTTGGCGATGAAGTTCAAGAAGCCTTCATATCCCCGGTGAGGCCTCTGCTCGCTGTCTGGCAGCACCCCCGCGGGCTGGAGCACCACGTCTGGGTCCCAGGTCTCTTCAAGGAGGGGGCGAAGCTCGTTCACGTCACCGCTGCGGTACGCAGCGTTGACCGCCTCATAGCCACGACGAAAGAGGTCGATGTCGTGACTGGGCATTGGCAGCTGAGCATCGCAGGTTGCCCCTTTCCATGCAAAGCGGCGACTGCACCGGTCGGCAAGTAACTTCGCTCGAATGAGCGAGCTGACGAGCGCCTCCGTGCCGCCGATCGGCGACGACGACCACGTCACGGGGGAGGGGGCCGAGGCGATCGTCTACGCCGACTTCGGCTGTCCCTATTGCGCCGCCGGCTGGGCGCGGATCAGGGAGCTGCCCCTGCGGCTCTGCTTCAGGCACTTCCCGATGGCCTCCAAGCATCCGCGGGCCCCGGCGCTCCATGCCGCGGCCGAGGCCGCCGGCCGTCAGGGCGCCTTCTGGGAGATGTGCGATTCGCTCTACGCCGAGCGCGGACGGGTCGACGATCCGCATCTGTGGGAGCGAGCCGAGCGTTTGGGCCTGGATCTGGAGCGCTTTCGCGCCGACAGCCGCTCGGAGGCGGTGCGCGAGCGCATCGAGCGGGATTTCGTCAGCGGGATTCGAGCGGGAGTCGGGGGAACTCCCACTGCCTTCGTCGAGGGCCGGCGCTTGAGCGGCGACGTCATAGCCGCCCTGCGCGAGGTCAGTGACCGCTAACATCGCCCGCGAAAGAGAACGAGAGTTCTTAAGCGAAAGGCCGTCAACCGGACGGCCGAAGGGAACAAGACATATGAGTATGTTCGAAGTAAGCCGCGTCTCGGTGGAGGTAGGCGGCCAGGAGATCTCCTTCGAGACCGGAAAGCTCGCCCGTCAGGCGAGCGGCGCCGTTGTGGTGCGCTCCGGCGACACGATGGTGCTCTGCACCGCGACCGCGGGCAACGACCGCGACGTCGACTTCCTGCCCCTCACCGTTGACGTCGAGGAGAAGCACTACGCCGCGGGCAAGATCCCCGGCTCATTCTTCCGTCGCGAGGCACGGGCAGGCGAGAAGGCCACCCTGACCGCGCGGATGATCGACCGCCCGATTCGCCCGCTCTTCCCCAAGGGATGGCACCGCGAGACGCAGCTGGTCTCCCAGCCGATGTCCGTGGACCACGTCCATCCGTACGACATCCTCGCGATGAACGGCGCCTCCGCGGCGCTCGCCATCTCCGAGATCCCGGTCGCCAAGCACGTCGGCGCCGTCCGCATCGGGAAGCTCGACGGCGACTTCGTCGTCAACCCCGAGGAGGAGAGGCTCGAGGAGCTCGAAATGGACCTGATCGTGTCGGGCACCGACGAGGCGATCCTGATGGTCGAGGCCGGCGCCGACGGCGTCACCGAGGCCGAGATCCTGGACGCGCTCGACATCGCGCACTCCGAGATCAAGAAGCTGGTCGCGACCATGGAGGAACTCCGTGAGAAGGCGGGCAAGGAGAAGCTCGAGATCGAGGCTCCGCAGGTAGACGAGGCCACCCTCGATTCGATCAAGAGCTCGCACGGGGCCAAGCTGGATGAGGCCACGCAGGTCCAGGCCAAGCTGGAGCGCCAGGACGCGATCAACGCCGTCGAGGAGGAGGTGCTCGAGCAGTACGCGCCTCCCACCGAGGACGAGCAGCCCGATCGCGAGCGGCTTGCCGAGGTGAAGGCCGCCTTCGCGAAGCTCGAGAAGGACACCATCCGCAAGCGCATCGCCGTCGACAAGAAGCGCCCCGACGGCCGCGCCCAGGACGAGATCCGGCCGATCGAGACCGAGATCGACATCGCACCGCGCTCGCACGGCTCCGCCCTGTTCACGCGCGGTGAGACGCAGATCCTCTCGAACGTGGCGCTCGGCACCACCCGCATGGACATGAAGGTCGACAACCTCGGCCTGCAGGAGACCAAGCGGTTCTGGCACCACTACAACTTCCCGCCGTTCTCGGTGGGAGAGGCCGGCTTCATGCGCGGCCCGAAGCGCCGCGACATCGGTCACGGCGCGCTCGCCGAGCGGGCGCTCCAGGCCACGATCCCCGATGAGGAGGAGTTCCCGTACGTGATCCGCGTCGTCTCCGACACCCTGGAGTCGAACGGGTCCTCGTCGATGGGCTCGGTGTGTGCTTCCTCGATGGCCCTGCAGGCCGCGGGCGTGCCGGTCAGCGCGCCGGTCGCCGGTGTCGCGATGGGGCTGATCAAGGAGGGCGACGACTACATCGTCCTCACCGACATCGCCGGCGTCGAGGACCACCTGGGCGACATGGACTTCAAGGTCGCCGGAACCAAGGACGGCATCACCGCCCTGCAGATGGACATCAAGATCACCGGCGTCACGTTGGAGATCCTCAAGGATGCGCTGGATCAGGCCAACAAGGGCCGCCTGTTCATCCTCGGCAAGATGGCCGATTCGATCGACCAGCCGCGCGAGCAGCTCTCGCAGTTCGCGCCGAAGATCACCTCGATCAAGATCGATCCGGAGAAGATCGGCGCCCTGATCGGCAAGGGCGGCGAGACGATCCGCGGCCTCTCCGAGGAGTTCGAGGCCGAGATCGACGTCGACGACGACGGCACGGTGCGTCTCTACGCGCCCACCGGCGAGCGGGTCGATGCCCTCGCGGATCGGATCACGGCAATGACCAAGGACGCCGAGATCGGCGACCGCTACACGTCCGGAAAGGTGGTCAAGACGACCAACTTCGGCGCCTTCGTCGAGCTGAGCAAGGGCACCGATGGCCTGCTTCACATCTCCAACGTGAAGCCGGGCGAGCGTGTGGGCACCGTCGAGGACGTCCTCAACCAAGGCGACGAGATCGACGTCACCGTCGTCGAGGTCGACAAGGAGCGAGGCCGGATCGGCCTGCGGCTCACCGCCGACCCCGATGTCGAGGGCAAGTCGCCGGAGGATCTCGCCGGAGTCGGTACGGGTGACCCGGGTCCGCCAAGCCGTCGCCGTGACGGCGGCGGTGGAGGCCGCGGCGGCCCCAGGCGCGATCGCGAAGGCGGTGGCGGACGCCGCCGGGAGCGCCAGGGCGGCCGGGACCGCTAGGCCCCGGTGGCCGCGCCCACGGCACAGATAACCGAGCTCGACTCCGGGATACGGGTCGTCACCGAGGCAGTGCCCTCGGTGAGATCCGTCGCCCTGGGACTCTGGGTTCGAACAGGCTCGAGGGACGAGACGCCGGCGCAGGCCGGCGTCTCGCATTTCCTGGAGCATCTGCTCTTCAAGGGGACCAAGCGGTATTCGGCGATCGAGATCTCCGAGATCTTCGACGGCCTCGGCGCCGCGGTGAACGCGGCGACCGGCAAGGAGTCGACGAACCTCTACGCGCGCTTCCTCGACACGCACACCGACGAGGCCTTCGACCTCCTCTCGGAGATGCTGCTCGGCCCGACGTACCCCGAGATCGACTCGGAGCGCGACGTGGTGCTTGAGGAGATCGCGATGTACGAGGACGAGCCTCAGGACAAGGTCCACGACGTGCTCGATCGCGCGGTCTTCGGCGGCCATCCGCTCGGCAGGCGCGTGCTCGGCGAGGCCGAGGTGATCAGCTCGATCCCCGTGCCGGACATCGATGCCTATCACCGCTCGCACTACACCGGCGCGAACATCGTCGTCGCGGCGGCGGGCAACGTCGAGCACGAGAGGATCGTCGAGCTCAGCAGGCGCCACGTGGAGCCACCCACGGCCGGCGGCAATGGCGGATCGCTCCAGGCGCCCCAGGTCGATGGCGCACAGGTCGCGTTCCAGCAGAAGGACACCGAGCAGTTCCACATCTGCTTCGGCGGGCCCGGCATCGACCGCAGCGACGATCGCCGCTACGCCCTCAGCATCCTCGACGCCGTCTTCGGCGGCTCGACCTCATCGCGCCTCTTCCGTGAGGTCCGCGAGAAGCGCGGCCTCGCCTACTCGGTCGGCTCCTACACCCAGCAGTACGTCGACAGTGGCCTGGTCGGCCTCTACGTCGGCACGCGAGCCGACAACGTCCAGGAGGCCTGCGAGATCATCGGCCGGGAGCTCGGCTCGATCCACGCCGACGGGATCACGGATGACGAGCTCGTCCGGGCCAAGGAGCACGTCAAGGGCCGCATGGTCCTCTCCTCGGAGTCGACGGCCGCCCGGATGGGGAGGATCGGGAAGTCGGTTCTCTTCGGCCTGCCGGTCTTGACCCTCGACGAGCTGCTGGAGAAGGTCGACGCCGTCACGTCGGCGGATGTCGCCGAGCTGGCGCGTGACCTGTACGCGCCCGATTCGCTCTCGGCCGCCGCGATCGCCCCGAGCGAGGATCGCTTCCGCAGCGCCCTGGCGCCGGTCAGCGAAGCGCTCGCTGCCGCGTAGGTCGGGGAATTGGCGACTTCGTTCGGATATGCCGAACAAAAGCGCCGCTTGACCTCGATTTCGTAGTCCCGTGGCCGATCTCGACTCGAAATACCGGCCTGTCCTGGAGGCCCAACTGGAGCAGGGAGAGCAGCTGCGCGGCGTCTGCGTCGCATCGCAGCAGAAGAGCATGTTCAAGGGCGGCGCTGTCGCGATCGGGAGCACCGACCGGCGCTTGCTGATCCAGTCGCTTGATCGCCGTGGTGAGCCTGACGGCCCACCTCGGTCGATCGTCGCCGATCAGATTGCCTCCGCCAAGGCGGGTGGAGCCGGCGGCGGCTGGTGGTCGGTGACCACCGGGATCCTCGATCACGCGGCAGTTCGCCTCGAGATCCGCATGAACGATGGCGACAAGCTGAAGGTGATGCTGATGCGCGGCGAGGGCAGGCTGCTCGGCAAGCTCGGAGGCGGAGAGGCTCAGCGGCAGGGCCTCGAGGCCCTGGCCGACTGGTTCGGGGCGATCGGCACATAAGATCGCCCCCATGGCCGATCCGATCAAGGTCGTGGTCTCCGGCGCCGCCGGGCGCATGGGGGAGGCCGCCTGCGGCGCCGTCGACGGGGCCGAGGACATGGAGCTCGTCGGGCGCGCCGATCCGGCGCTCGACACCTCCGTGAACGACGTCCTCGCCGGCGCCGATGTGATGGTCGACTTCACCACGCCCGACGCGGCGCCCGCCAACGTCTTCGACGCGATCGAGGCGGGGGTGCACGCTGTGGTCGGAAGCACGGGCTTCGACCTCGACGAGCTGAAGGCGACGGTGCTCCGGGCCGACAGCAAGGCGAACTGCTTCATCGCGCCCAACTTCGCGATCGGCGCGGTGTTGATGATGCAGGCCGCGAAGCTGATCGCCCCGCACATGCCCGAGGCCGAGATCGTCGAGCTGCATCACGATCGGAAGGTGGACGCTCCGTCGGGCACGGCCAAGCTGACGGCGAAGCTGATTCGCGAGGCGGGCGGCAACGTCCACGAGCCGGTTCACTCGGTACGGCTACCCGGTCTGGTGGCACACCAGGAGGTCATCTTCGGTGGCGAGGGACAGACGCTGTCGATCCGCCACGACTCGATCGATCGCGCGAGCTTCATGCCAGGCGTCCTGCTCGCGGTGCGGAAGGTCGCCGACCTACCCGAACGCTTCGTAGTGGGACTGGAGGAGCTGCTGTGACTGAGGACCTCGCAAGGCTGGACGCCACCGCGCAGGCCGAGCTGGTGCGGATCGGGGAGGTGAGCCCCGAGGAGCTGACCCTCGCCGCCATCGAGCGCGCCGAGCGGATCAACCCGGAGCTCAACGCGATCATCCACCCGCTCTACGAGCAGGGGCTGGAGGAGTCCCGGGGGGAGCTCCCCGAAGGGCCGTTCCAGGGTGTGCCGTTCCTCTTCAAGGACCTCGGCGCCGGCCTGGCGGGACAGCCTCTGCACATGGGGATGAAGGCGCTGAAGGAGGCCGATTTCAGGCTCCCGGTGGACACCTTCCTCGGCGCGCGCTTCCGCGACGCGGGCTTCGTCACGATCGGCAAGACCAACACCCCCGAGCTCGGGATCGTTCCCACCACCGAGCCGGAGGCCTACGGGCCGACGCACAACCCCTGGGACCTCGGCCGCTCACCGGGTGGCTCCAGCGGCGGATCGGCGGCAGCCGTCGCCGCCGGCATCGTGCCGATCGCGCACGCGAACGACGGCGGAGGATCGATCAGGGTGCCGGCGAGCTGCTGCGGGCTGGTGGGCCTGAAGACGAGCCGCGGGCGAACCTCGCTCGGACCGCTGATCGGTGACGTGATGAGCGGCCTCACCGTGGAGCACGTCGTGTCGCGGTCGGTCCGGGACGTGGCGCTGGCGCTCGACGCGACGCACGGGCCGGCCCCCGGTGATCCCTATGTGGCGCCACCTCCCGCCAGGCCCTATATGGAGGAGCTCGGGGCCGATCCCGGCTCGCTTCGCATCGCGCTCATGACCGAGTCGATCGGCACCGAGATCGAGATCGACCCCGTCGTGGTCTCCGCTGCCCGGGAGGCTGCGACGATGCTTGAGGAACTCGGCCACGGCGTGGATGACGACCATCCAACAGCCCCTCCGTTCGATCCGATCGAGACGTTCCTCACCCGCTGGTACGCGGGCCAGACCGAGATCATCGACCAGTTCGGCGTCATCCTCGGCCGCCCGCTTGGGCCCGAGGACGTCGAGCCTCTCACGTGGGCGATGGCCGAGGAGGGCCGACGGCGTCATTCCGGCCAGTACCTGGCCGCGGTCAGTCAGCATCACGCGTTCGGGCGCATGCTCGGTCTGTGGTTCGAGGCGGGACACGACCTGCTGATGACCCCGACGATGGGAGAGCTTCCACCGCCCCTGGGCAGCTTCGCCGCCGATCCCGACGAGCCGCTGAAGACGATCCACCGGGGCGAGAGGACGGCGGGGTTCACGGCGCTGCTCAACGCGACGGGCAACCCGGCGATCTCCGTGCCGCTCGCCCAGAGCGAGGAGGGGCTGCCGATCGGGATCCAGCTGATCGCCCCGCTCGGCGGCGAGGACGTGCTGCTGCGCGTGGCCGCACAGCTCGAGCAGGCGCACCCCTGGGCTGACAGATTCCCCGAGACCTTCTCGGTACCCTCAGGCTGATGCCTGAGATTGGAGGGGTAATTACGGCGATGGTGACGCCGTTCGCCGAGGATCGCTCGGTGGACGAGGTCGCGGCGCGCGCGCTTGCCCGGCACCTGATCGAGAACGGCTCGCACGGGCTGGTGCTGGCCGGCACGACTGGGGAGTCGCCCACGCTCGATGACGCCGAGAAGCTCGCGCTGCTGCGGGCCGTGCGCGACGAGCTCGGCTCCGACGCTCTGGTGATCTGCGGGACCGGCTCCAACGACACGCGCCACTCCGAGCGCCTTTCCGCCGCCGCGGCTGATGCCGGCGCCGACGCGGTGCTGGCGGTGACGCCGTACTACAGCAAGCCCAACTTCGCCGGGATCAAGGCCCACTACGAGGCCGTCGCGAGGGCGGCCGGGATCCCGGTCCTGCTCTACAACATCCCCTCGCGGGTGGTGGTCAACCTCTCGCCCGGGCAGCTCGCCGAGCTTGCCCAGATCGAGAACATCTTCGGGGTCAAGCAGGCAAATGACGACGAGCTCCAGCCGATCGAGGGCCTGCGGGTGCTTGCCGGCAACGATGGGGCCTTCCTTCGCGCGCTGGAGATGGGAGAGCCGGGAGGAATCCTGGTCGCCTCGCACCTGGTGGGACGCGAGATGCGCGAGATCTACGACGCGGTGCAGGGTGGTGACGCCGAGCGGGCGCGAGAGATCGATCAGGGGCTCCGGGCGATCTACGAGGTCTGCGGCAAGACCAACCCGATCCCCGTGAAGGCGGGCCTGGAGCTGCTCGGCATCTGCTCCGCCCGCGCCAGGTTGCCGATCGTCGAAGCGGACGAAGAGCAGAGGGCGGAGGTCAGGCGGGCCCTCGAGGGCCACGGCCTGCTGGCCGGGAGCGCCGCGTAGATTTGAGCAGCTCGAGCGTCCGGATCCTCCCGCTCGGTGGGCTGGGGGAAATAGGAAAGAACATGACCGCGGTCGAGACCGACGGCCGGATCGTCATCGTGGACACGGGTCTGATGTTCCCGACGGCGGACATGCTCGGCATCGACCTGGTGCTTCCGGACTTCTCGACTCTCCGCGACCGCGCCGACGACATCGAGGCGATCGTCCTCACCCATGGTCACGAGGACCACGTCGGCGCGCTGCCGTACGTGCTGCGGGAGATCGGCATCCCGCCGGCGATCTACGGGGGCCTGCTGACGATCGGCATGGTCCGCTCCAAGCTCGACGAGCACAAGCTCCGCGACGTGCCGCTCCAGGAGCTCCCCGCGGGCGAGGAGGTGAGCGCGGGCCCATTCGACATCGAGCTCGTCCACATGGCGCATTCCATCCCGGACGCTCGCGCCGTTGCGCTGAAGACCGACGCCGGCACGGTGCTGATCACCGGCGACTACAAGTTCGACCAGACCCCGGTCGACGGGATTCCGGCCGATGTCTCGCGGCTCGCGGAGCTCGGCCGGGAGGGTCTGCTCTGCCTCTGCGGCGACTCCACGAACGCCGACCGGCCGGGCGTCGCCCCCTCGGAGTCGAGCGTCGGCCCCGCGCTGCTCGAGGTCTTCGGGCGCTGCAAGGGGCGCATCGTCGTCACCTCCTTCGCCTCCAACGTCCACCGCGTCCAGCAGGTGATCGACGCCGCGGCGCGGCTCGACCGCCGTGTCGCACTCGTCGGTCGCTCGATGCGGAAGAACTTCAACATCGCCTCCAACCTGGGCATCGCCTCGGCGCCGGAGGGCCTCTTCATCTCGCCGAAGGAGATCGAGGACTTCCCGGACGAGAAGGTCGTCGTGATCTCGACCGGCAGCCAGGGCGAGCCGCTCTCGGCGCTGCGCCGGATGGCCCACCGCGACCACCCCGACGTCGAGCTCCACTCGGGTGACACGGTGATCTTCTCCGCAACGCCGATCCCCGGCAACGAGCGCTCGGTCAACGAGACGATCGACCGGATCTTCCAGATCGGCGCGTCAGTGGTGACCGCGGCGGACGCCCCGATTCACGCCTCCGGCCACGGCTGGCAGGAGGAGCTCAAGCTGATGCTCAACCTGACCAAGCCGGAGAACGTCTTCCCCTTCCACGGCGATCACAAGCGGCTCAAGCTGCACGGCGACCTCGCGGAGTCCGTCGGCGTCGACCGGGACCGCATCTTCACCGGCCGCAACGGGCTCGCGCTCGAGATCGACTCCTCAGGCGCCCGGTTCGGCGAGGACGTCCACGCGAGCATGATCTTCGTGGACGGCGTCTCGGTCGGCGAGCCGGACGAGTTCGCGCTGCGCGACCGCCGCAAGCTCTCCGACGACGGCGTCTTCATCGTGGTTGCGACGATCTCCTCGGACGACGGTTCGCAGGTCGCCGATCCCGAGGTGATCTTCCGCGGCGTGCCCTTCGCTCAGGAGGCGGACGGGCTCCGCGACGAGCTCAAGGACGTCGTCCAGGACACCCTCGACGAGGCCGCTGAGGAGGAGATTCGCGAGATCTCACTGCTCCAGCAGGACCTCCACGACGACATCGCCGAGTTCGTCTACGAGAAGCTCCGCCGGCGGCCGCTGGTGCTGCCGGTCGTCGTCGAGGTCTGAGCCCGGACCGGCCTCGCGCCATGTCCGATACGGCATCCGGCGCCCGCCTCCCGTCCAGCTCCGACGAGGAGATCATCTACGCCGAGAGTGCCGCGGTCCGCTCCCAGCGCGAGGACGCCGAGCGGCTGCGGCGGATCGAGCGCGAGCTCTCCCTCGGATTCGAGGCCCTGGGGGACATCGGCCCGGCGGTGTGCGTCTTCGGGTCGGCCCGGGTCGAGCCCGGCGGTCCCGAATACGAGATGGCGCGTGCGACCGGCCGGGCGATCGGCGAGGCGGGACTCGCCGTGATCACCGGCGGGGGCCCCGGGGCGATGGAGGCCGCCAACCGAGGGGCCCAGGAGGCGGGCGCGCCATCGGTCGGGCTCAACATCGAGCTGCCGCACGAGCAGGCGCTCAACCCGTACGTCGACGTGGGGATCGAGTTCCACTACTTCTTCACGCGGAAGCTGATGTTCGTGCGCTACTCGAACGCGCTGGTCGTCTTCCCGGGCGGCTTCGGCACGCTCGACGAGTTCTTCGAGGTCCTGACGCTGATCCAGACCGGCAAGGCCATCGATCATCCGATCGTCCTGGAGGGTTCCGCCTACTGGGCCGGCCTGCTCGACTGGATCCGGGAGCGCCCGCTCGCGGAGGGCATGATCGCTCCGGACGATCTGGCTCAGGCGGAGCTTGTCGACGGGGTGGAGGAGGTCATGGGAAGGCTTCTCGCAGGGCTCTCCGCCGACGCCCGCATCTGAGCAAAGAAAAGCCCCCGGCGGTCGAGGGAGGGGCGACCACCGGGGGCGACGCTTTGGACCGAAGTCCTCAGCGGGTCTCGCCGTGGAGTGTGGGGTTTCGCACCGCGGCGAGGTGTCTCGTCCAGTTGTGAAATGTATGAGCCGTTCTTGAACGTTTGCTAAAGCGCCTGGGTGGCGCTATCGCTGCCCTTCGGCTCCCGCTCCGCAGCCTGCTCGAGGGGCAGGCGGACCGAGAAGCGGGCTCCGCCATAGGTGCTGCGCCCCGCGGAGACCGAGCCCCCGTGGGACTCGGCGACGGCCCGCACGATCGCGAGGCCCAGGCCGCTGCCGCCGCCGGCGGCGGTGTCGGCTGGGCCCTCCCCGCGGACGAACCGGTCGAAGACCTGATCCTCCATGTCGGTTGGGATGCCCGGACCGTCGTCCAGGACTTCGAGGAGCGCCTCGGCTCCGTCGCGGCGGGCGGTCAGCTCGACCGTCGTCTTCTCCGGGGTGTGCCGGACCGCGTTCTCGAGCAGGTTCCGGATCAGCCTGTGGAGCTCGTCGGGGTTGCCCTCCAGCGGCAGCGGGCCGTCGAGATGGCTCTCGATGCGGCGGCTTCCCGCCAGCGGCTGGACCTCCTCCAGCGCCCCTGCGGCGATCGAGGCGAGATCGAGGTCCTTGGTCGCGGCCCGCCGGCCGGCGTCGGCGCGGGCGAGCAGAAGGAGGTCCGAGACCAGCCCCGACATTCGCTTGGTGGACGAGAGCGCGGAGTCGACCGCCTGCCTGTCCTCCTCGGAACCGACCGATGCGGCCTGGAGCAGCTCGAGGTTCGCGTGGATGCTGGTGAGCGGGGTGCGGAGCTCGTGCGAGGCGTCGGCGACGAACTCCCGCTGGCGCTCGAGAGACTGCTCGCGTTCCGAGTGCGCCTCATCGAGCGCCTGGAGCATGCCGTCCATCGTGCGCGCCAGCTCGCCGACCTCGTCATCGGTCGCCGGCACGGGAATGCGCTTGGAGGGGTCGCGGGTGCTCGTGATCTGCCGCGCGAGCCCGGTCAGCGCCTTGATCGGGCGCATCGCGCGGTCGGCAACCGCGAGCCCCGCGAGCAGAGCGAGCAGGGTCCCGCCGAGAACGCCGGCGCCGAGGAAGAGCCAGAGCCGCGCGACCGTGTCGTTGACCCCGGTGTGGGGCCGGGCGTACTGGACGTAAGCGGGCAGGGAATCGGAAGCGGTGATCGGGGCCGTCGCGACGCTGAGTGAGCCGACCGAGCGGATGCTGCGGCTGGGGGGCCCGAGCCTGACGGTCGGGTTGGTTGCGGCTCCCGGGATCAGACGCCCGTACTGGTCGAGGACCTTGATCTCCGCGTCCTCCGGAAGCGCGAAGGCACGGAGGTTGGGAGACCGGCTGATGATCTCCCCGTAGACCGGGTCGTTGGAGACACTGGTCTCCGCCGCAAGCGAACGGGCCGCGCTGCGGAGCTCCTCGCGGAAGTCGCCCCGGATTCGGTTGCCGACGACCTGTCCGAGCACGAGGGCGAAGCAGACGAGGATCAGGAGCGTCAGGCCGGCCGTGGTGATCGCGATCCGCCAGCGAACGGGGATGCGCTCGAAGACCGGGAGGTTCCTGCTGCGGATCCAGGTCACGCGGCGCCCTTCAGCACGTAGCCCGCTCCCCGTTTGGTGTGGAGGAGTCGCGGCTCGCCCCCTGATTCGAGCTTGCGCCGAAGGTTGGAGATGAAGACGTCGATGGTGTTCGTCTGCTCGAAGGGGTCATAGCCCCAGACGTCCTCGAGCAGCCGCTCGCGGGAGACCACGAGCTTCTGGTTGCGCGCCAGGTACTCGAGCAGCTCGAACTCGCGGTTCGTCAACTCGATCTCCCGCCCGCCGCGCTTCACCTCGCGGGTGTCGGGATTGACCATCAAATCGCCGACCACGATCGAGGCGCTGCCCCGCGGTGGGCGGCGGCGCAGGAGCGCGCGGATCCTCGCGAGCAGCTCCGAGCGCTCGAAGGGCTTGGGCAGGTAGTCGTCCGCGCCGGTGTCGAGGCCCTTGACGCGGTCCTCGGTCTCGGTCCTGGCGGTGAGGATCAGGATGGGCACGTCGCTCTCCGCGCGCAGGCGCCTGCAGACCTCCATGCCGTCCAGCCGGGGGAGCCCGAGGTCGAGCACGACGAGGTCCGGGGTGAACTGCTCGGCCGCGGTCAGAGCCTCGGCGCCGTCGCCCGCGCTCCGCACCTCATGGCCCTCGGCGCGCAGCGAGCGGCGCAGGACGTCGGCGATCGCCTCGTCGTCCTCGACGACGAGCACGCGGGCGGAGGCTGTGGCCTGCTCCATCACTCTTCTTTAGGTTAGATCCGAATTCCGCGCTACCAAGCGAAATTGAGGGAACGTTTAGGCGCGAACCAATCGGTCCATCCGGCCGCGGTGTTTGTGGCGGCCGTTAATGGCGAAGCCGTGCCTAGGCACGGCAGGGGACTCCTTACAGGCGTCGAAACAGGTGGGCGGATGCTTGCAGACCGCATTTTCGGCGCGCCGGATCGGCGAGATCCGCCCCGGCGCAAAAGGCAGCCTGCGCGAGCGCAGAAGCGCGGCGGCGCTCGCCGCCGTCCGGCTTCGCGTGGACGTGGCAAGGCCTCCCCGGAGGTGATGCAGCGCCGCCTGGACCTGGCGGGGCTCTGCTGCATCGGTGTGGCGGTCTATCTGGGGTACGTGATCTACCTGGGGTGGAACGGCGGGGCCGTGGGCAACGGCTCCGAGACGGCGCTCGACTACGCCGTCGGCGCGGGCGGCGTGGTCGTCCCGGTCGCGCTCGGGCTCGCCGGCATCGGACTGATCCTGAGGCCGTTCCTGCCGTCGCCCAAGTCGGTCGCGGTGGGGGTGACCGCGATCGCCGCGGGACTGTTGCTCGCGCTCGCGGCTCAGACGGCCGGCCTCGGCCCAGAGGGCGTGCGCAAGGGCCTCTTCGATCCGAACTTCTTCCCGCATCACGGCGGCGGGCTCGGCGAGGTGCTCTACTGGGCGACGACGACGCTCTTCCAGCGCCTCGGCGCGCAGATCATCGCCGTGCTGCTCCTCGTCTCGGGCCTGCTGCTGCTCACCGGTCGCTCGGTGTCGGACATGGTCCGAGCGGGCAAGCGGGGGGCGGACAGAGCCATGCGCGGCACGGTCGGCTTCGCGACCGCGATCAAGGAGAGCCGGATCCACACGGATCCGGACCTGATCGACACGACGCCCGCCGACACCGAGCCGGTCTTCGGGCCGCCGGAGCCGGTTGCGGACGGCGAGGGCTTCCCGGTCCATCTCGGCGAGGAGCAGGAGACCGAGAAGGTCGCGAACTTCGACGACGCGGTCCGGATCGCCGATGAGCCGGACACGAGCGAGCTCGAGGATCTCGAAGAGGGCAGCGAGGAGATCCAGGTCGTCAAGGAGGTCGAACCCGAGGTCGAGCAGGCCAAGGATCCAGAGCCCGCGGTCCCGCTCACCCCGATGGGCGAGAAGCGGGGCGGGGTCACGGAGTCCGAGGAGATCGACTACGTGGTTCCTTCGGCCGAGGCCGTGCTCGAGCGGGGAGCGCCCGACAAGGGCCCGGACAAGCAGGATCACGAGGCGATCGCCCGGAACCTGCTGGAGACGCTCGGCCACTTCGGCGTCGAGGCGAAGATCGTCGGCACGGTCACGGGTCCGCACGTCAGCCGCTACGAGCTCAAGCTCGCACCCGGCACCAAGGTCTCGAAGATCACCCAGCTCAAGGACGACCTCGCCTACGCGCTGGCCTCGACCGACATCCGGATCCTGGCGCCGATCCCCGGCAAGCAGGCCGTCGGAGTCGAGGTCCCGAACCAGCGCCGCCGCCTGGTGCGCCTCGGCGACATCTACGGAGGCCGTCCGCAGGGCGGCTCTCCGCTCGTGGCCTGGCTCGGCAAGGACATCTCCGGCAGCGCCGTCTGGACCGACCTGCAGAAGATGCCGCACGCCCTGATCGCCGGCACCACCGGTTCGGGCAAGTCCGGCAGCGTCAACGCGATCCTGAGCTCGATCCTGCTGCACGCGTCGCCCAACGAGGTCCGATTGGTCCTCGTCGACCCGAAGCGGGTCGAGCTCAATCACTACGAGAAGATCCCGCACCTGCTGACCCCGGTGGTCACCTCTCCGCGGCTGGCGGCGAACGTCTTGAACAACCTGATCGCCGAGATGGAGAGCCGCTACCAGATCATGGAGCAGGCTCGGACCCGCAACCTCGGCGAGCTCAACCAGGTTCGTGAGCGGGAGGGCGAGGCGCCCCTTCCGTACATCCTCTGCGTGATCGACGAGCTCGCCGACCTGATGATGGTCTCGCCGGCCGAGGTGGAGGACGCGATCATCCGCCTCGCACAGAAGGCGCGTGCCGTCGGCATCCACCTGCTGCTGGCGACCCAGCGGCCCTCCACGGACATCATCACCGGGACGATCAAGGTCAACATCCCGTCGCGGATCGCCTTCGCCGTCTCCTCGCAGGTCGACTCGCGGGTGATCCTGGATCAGGGCGGGGCCGAGACCCTGCTCGGCCAGGGCGACATGCTCTTCCGCCCGGCGGGCACCTCGAAGATGCAGCGGATCCAGGGCGCCTTCATCACCGAGACGGAGATCGCGAAGATCACCGAGCACTGGTCCGACCAGGGTGAGCCCGACTTCGCCGACGAGCTGCTCGAGACGCCGCAGGTCTCCAAGGACGAGGCCGACGGCGATGACGACTTCGATCCGGACTCCGACGACCTGCTCGAGCAGGCCGCGGCGCTGGTGGTCGAGAGCGGTACGGCCTCGGTCTCGATGATCCAGCGGCGCCTGCGCGTCGGCTACACGCGCGCAGGGCGCCTGATCGACATGCTCGAGCGCCGGGGGATCATCTCCGGCTACGAGGGCTCGAAGCCGCGCCAGGTGCTCGTCTCGCTCGCGGACCTCTCTCGGGTGCTGGGCGGGGGCGAAGGCGCAACGCCGGCTGGGGAAGACCGGCCCGAGCCGGTAGCCGCGCCCGGCGAAGGCGACTAGCCGTTCCACCCCGAGCGGGGCGCATTACCGCTATATAGCAACGGAAAATCGCCCCACTCGGGAGAATGCGGGAGTGGGCGTTCGCGCGGGAATTCTCATCACCGGCACCGAGGTGCTGAGCGGATACGTCACGGACCGGAACGGACCGTGGATCTCCGAGCAGCTCGCCGATCTCGGGGTGGAGGTGGCCGAGATCACGGTGGTCGGTGATCGTCCCGAGGACCTCGAATCGGCTCTTCGCCACATGCGCGACGAGCGACTGGACTTGATCTTCACCAGCGGAGGGTTGGGCCCGACAGCGGACGACCTGACGGCCGAGGTGGTCGGGCGCTTCGCGGGCCGCGAGCTGGTGCTCGACGAGGGGATGGAGCAGAAGATCGCGGACATCATCGCCCGCTACGCGAGGCGGCTGCGCTTCGATCCCGAGGCGGTCCGTGAGGCGAACCGCAAGCAGGCGATGGTTCCCGAGGGCGCCGTTGCGATCGACCCGGCGGGAACGGCGCCCGGGCTCGTCGTCCCGGCCGACGGCCAGGTGGTGATCGTTCTGCCCGGCCCGCCGCGCGAGCTGCAGGAGATGTGGCCCCGGGCGCTGGCCGCCGCTCCCGCTCAGGAGGTCCTCGGGCGTGCCGAGCCGTACACGACGATGTCGATCCGGATGTTCGGGATTCCCGAGTCCGAGCTCGCGATGGCCCTGAGGGAGATCGAGGACGAGGGTGTGCCTCTCGGTGAGCTCGAGGTCACCACGTGTCTGCGCGGTGGTGAGCTGGTCACCGACGTTCGCCATCGCGAGGACTCCGCGGACGCCGCGGAGGGTCTGCGTGCCGGCCTCGCCGAGCGACTGGGCAAGTTCACCTACACCGAGAGCGGCGAGTCGATCGAGGAGGTGGTCTTCCGGCTCCTCGGCGATCGGGCCATCGCGGTGGCCGAGTCGGAGAGCGGGGGGCTGCTGGCGGCGCGCCTGACGCTGCGCCCCGGGTCCTCGAAGTGGTTCGCCGGTGGCGTCGTCTCCTACTCGAACGAGTCCAAGGCGGAGCTGCTCGGCGTCGATCCGAAGCTGATCGAGGAGCACGGCGCAGCCTCACCCGAGGTCGCCGAGGCGATGGCCGACGGAGCCCTGGCTCGGTTCGACTCTGACGTCGCCTGCTCCACCACCGGGGTCGCCGGGCCCGACGGCGGCACCGACGAGAAGCCGGTGGGATACGTCTGCTTCTGCGCGAAGACTTCGGACGGGGAGAAGTTGCCGCGGGACATCGTGCTGCCTGGCAGCCGCAACGACGTCCGTGAGCGCTCGGTCGTCGTCGCCATGCACCTGGTCCGCTACCTGCTGGAGGGACGGGAGCCCCCGCGGTGAAGCTGATCGGCGCGTTGGTCGTGGTCGGCGTGCTGATCCTCTCCGGTTGCGGCTCGGACACCAGTACCGCCGACCGCCGCCAGACGCTCGAGGACTACGTCGCCGCGGTGCAGCCGATCCGGCTCGGGATCAACGAGCTTCTCGACAGCGCCGATCCGATCCTCGAGGGCTACAGCGACGGCGATCTGAGCGCCGCCGCAGGCCCAGCGCCGGATGGGCCGCCTCGAGCGCGGGACGGCCGACTATGCGGTGAAGATCGCGGAGGTGGAGCCCGTCCCCGACGAGATGCGGGCCGCCCAGGACGCCTATGCCCACACCTTCGTCCTCCAGGACACCTACCTGAGCGCGCTGACGGTGGCGCTCAAGGACCGCGCCTTCGACGAGCTGCCCCATTTCCAGAACGAGCAGCGCGCGGCGATCATCGCCTGGCGCACCCGCCTGCAGGTGCTGGCGGATCGATGGGGAGCGACCCTCCCGGCGAACCTTCAGATCGCGGGTCGCGGAGAGATCTCCCCGGCCCCGACCGGCGACTGAGCCCCGCCGAACACCGAAAACCGGCAATGAAGGGAGACTGGACCGTTCCCGGCCGGTGAGGCGAGCGGTGTTGGCGAGTTACCGACCTACGGGGGACGGAAACCCGCCAACCGGGCCGTCTTCGGTGCCGGTGTTGATGTTTGACGTCTCTTCGCACACTGGCGCGGGGGAGAAGATTCCGTGTCCCGCCCCTCATCCACCCACATGCGCGGAGGGAGCGGATTTCGGCCGAGGCGGGGGCTAGGTTTGGCGGGTGGCCAAGGAGCGGCTGAAGAGCCCACGGGCCCGCCTGTTCGTCGCCCTCGATCTGCCGCAGGACGTGCGCTCGGGCGTGGTCGACTGGCAGCAGACCGCCCTCGCCGACCCGGCCCTGCGGGTGGTGAGGCCCGATGCTCTGCACATCACACTCGTCTTCCTCGGCTATCAGGCGGAGAAGGACGCCAAGGCGATCGCCAAGGCCGCGTTCGCGACGGATGCCGAGGCGCCGGCGGTGGAGCTGCAGACCGCGCCCGTCGGCGTTCCTCCCGGCAAGCGCCCGCGGCTGATCGCGCTCGGCGCGAATTCGGCGCAGACGGTGGCGCTGCAGGCCGGGGTGGAGGAGCGCCTGGTCGAGGCCGGCTTCCACGAGCCGGAGAAGCGGGCGTTCTGGCCGCACGTGACGGTGGCGCGGGTGAAGCCGGAGGCGCCGAAGAGCCGCAAGCCCGCCCTGATCAGGGCCGAGCCGCACCCGCTTCCCGAACATATGTTCCGGTTCTTCCGTCCGACTCGTCTGGTGCTCTTCAAGTCCCACCTGCGCCGCACCGGCGCTGAGTACGAACCGATGGCCGAGTTGGAGCTTCCGACCGCCCACGATGACCATGAGACAGAGAGGTGAGTGAGATGGCAGAGCAGAAGCCCAACTTGAGAGAGGCCGGCGAGAAGGAGGCGAAGGCGCGCGACCAGGCGCTGCACGCCGCCGTCACGCAGATCGAGAAGGAGTTCGGCGCCGGCGCGCTGATGACGCTGGGCGACATCGGCGGGCTGAACGTGGAGTCGATCTCCACCGGCGCGCTGCCGCTGGACATCGCTCTCGGCGTCGGCGGGGTGCCGCGCGGGCGGATCGTCGAGATCTTCGGCCCGGAGTCCTCCGGTAAGACCACGCTCGTCTACCACATCATCGCCGAGGCCCAGGCGCGCGGAGGAGTCTGCGCCTTCATCGACACCGAGCACGCGCTCGACCCCGTCTACGCGCGGAAGATCGGCGTCAACACCGACGAGCTGATGATCTCGCAGCCCGACTACGGCGAGCAGGCGCTCGAGATCGTCGACGTGCTGGTGCGCTCCGGCGCCGTCGACGTGGTCGCGGTCGACTCGGTCGCCGCACTGACGCCGAGGGTGGAGCTCGAGGGCCAGATGGGCGATTCCCACGTCGGCCTGCAGGCCCGGCTCATGTCGCAGGCCCTGCGCAAGCTGGCCGGCAACCTGAACCGCGCCAACACGATCTGCCTGTTCACCAACCAGATCCGGGAGAAGATCGGCGTGATGTTCGGCTCGCCGGAGACCCAGCCGGGCGGCCGTGCGCTCAAGTTCTATTCCTCGCAGCGGCTCGATATCCGCCGGATCGAGACCCTCAAGGAGGGCACCGAGGCGGTCGGGAACCGGGTCCGCGTGAAGGTCGTGAAGAACAAGGTGGCCCCTCCGTTCCGCCAGGCCGAGTTCGACATCGAGTACGGCGTCGGGATCTCGAAGGAGGGCGGCCTGCTCGACATGGCGCTGGAGCACGACCTGATCCAGAAGTCGGGCTCGTTCTTCTCCTACGGCGAGACCCGGCTCGGCCAGGGGCGCAACAACACCAAGGAGTTCCTGCGCGACAACCCGGAGCTGGCCGCGGAGATCGAGGGCAAGCTCTACGCCAAGCTCGGGTTGGGCGAGCAGGGCGAGGCGAAGCCGGAGGGCGCCGAGGACGCGCCGGTGAAGGCGGTCCCCGAGGCGAAGGACGAGGCCGAGAAGCCTGCCGAGAAGAAGCCCGAGGCCAAGAAGCCCGAGAAGAAGGCCGCGTAGCTTCCTCAGGTGGGTAGGCGCGACGCGGACCCCTATGAGCTCGCCCTGCGGGCGCTGAGCTACAAGGAGCGCACGGAGGCGGAGCTGCGGGCCTGGCTCGCCGAGCGCGAGGTGGCCGAGGTCGAGATCGAGGAGGTGATCGCCCTGCTGATGGACGCGGGCGCGATCGACGACGCGAGCTTCGCACGGCGCTACGCGGAGGACAAGCGGGCGCTGGCCGGCTGGGGACCGGACCGGATCACGGCCGCATTGGAGAGCCGCGGGGTCTCTCGCGCGCACATCGAGGCGGCGCTGGAGGGCGAGGACGCGGACGCTCAGCTCCAGCGGGCGGTCGCCCTGCTCGCGGACCGGGGCATGTCGTGCGACGGCGATCGAGAGCGGGAGCGCGCCCTGGGCCTGCTGGTCAGGCGCGGATACCCGCTCGAGCTCGCATACGAAGCAGTGCGCAGGGTCGAGCGGCTCGCCGACGCGGCGTGAGCCCCGACGGGTAGGATCCGCGCCGAATGGACGGCAACTTCTTCTTCGTCATAGGCGGCGTGCTGGTGCTCGCCGCGCTGGCGATCTCGTTCGTCGGGATCCGCGGGAGCGAATCGTTTCCGCCCAGCCGCGGCGTGCTGCTCGGCGTCGTGGCCCTGTTCGCCCTGATCGTGGGCACCACGATGGCCTTCGCCATCGTCAAGTCGGTCGACGAGCAGAACAAGCGGAACGACAAGCTCGCCGCCGAGGAGGGGACGACCTCGACCACCGCCTCGGGACCCGTCGAGAGCCTCGACGTCTCGTCACCCTCGGACGGCGGCCTCAGCTACAGCCCGAACGGCCTGCAGGCCAAGCCGGGCAACGTCGCGATCACCTACGACAACCCCTCGCAGGTCTCTCACAGCATCGCCGTTGCCACCGCCAACGGCAACGTGATCGGCCAGGTGCAGCCGTTCACCGACGGAAAGCAGACCGTCACGCTGAACGACCTGAAGCCCGGGAAGTACGTCTTCTACTGCACCGTTCCGGGCCACCGGGAGGCGGGGATGCAGGGAGATCTGACGGTCCTGGGAGGACCGACGCCCTAGCTCGTCGCCTGTATAGGCTCTATGAGGGCTGCTATACAGGCCGCATGATCGCCGAGGCAGATGCCGAGCGCCTCAGGAGGGCTCACGCCGCCTTCGAGCGGGCTCGCGGCCGGATGTGGATCGAGCGCGTGCGGGTCGGACTGGAGTACCGGCGCGCGATGCGCAAGGTCGATGAGGACGTCGCGCGGGTGCGCCTCCAGCGAGACCGGATGGTCAGGGACGCCGTCGCTTCGGGGGGCAGTTACCGGGAGGTCGCCCGGACCCTCGGGCTCTCGCACAGCCGCATCCAGCAGATCGTCAACTCGACCTCGAAGTAGCCGAGGCGCCGCTACATTGACGGCGATGCGCAGCTATCACGTCACCACCTTCGGCTGCCAGATGAACGAGCACGACTCCGAGCGGATGAAGGGGATGCTCGACTCGCTGGGCTACATCGAGGCCGAGGACCGTGACGGCGCCGATCTGATCCTCTTCAACACCTGCTCGATCCGGGAGTCAGCGGACAATCGCTTCATCGCCCACCTGGGCGAGGCGAAGCGGCTCAAGTCGGAGGACCCGTCGCGCGTGGTGGGCGTGGGCGGGTGCTGGGCGCAGTCGGTGAAGGACGAGGTCTTCCGTCGCTTCCCGTTCGTCGACGTCGCGTTCGGACCGGGGCAGATCCACCGTCTGGCGGAGTTCCTGAACTCCGACTCGCTGACCGCGCAGGGGTATTTCGAGTTCGAGGACGTCTCCGGGCACCTGCCGATGAAGCGGGCCCGCGAGTTCCAGGCCTGGGTTCAGATCTCACAGGGGTGCAACTGCGTCTGCTCGTACTGCATCGTGCCCTCGGTCCGCGGGCGCGAGGCGAGTCGCGACCCGGCCGAGCTGATCGCGGAGATCGAGCGGCTCGCCGGCGATGGCGTCAACGAGATCACCCTGCTGGGCCAGAACGTGAACAGCTACGGCCGCGACCTCCCGTCAGAAAGCCGGATCAGCTTCGCCGAGCTGCTCGCGCGAGTCGACGCGGTCCCCGGCGTGGACCGGATCCGCTACACGAGCCCGCACCCCAAGGACATGAAGGAAGACGTGATCCGCGCCCACGCGGAACTCGGCGCCCTCTGCGAGCACATCCATCTGCCGCTGCAGTCGGGCTCCACGCCCGTCCTGAAGCGGATGCGCCGCACCTACAGCCGCGAGCGCTACCTGGACCGCGTCGATCTGATCCGGGAGCACGTCCCGGACTGCGCGATCACGACCGACATCATCGTCGGCTTCCCCGGAGAGACCGATGCCGACTTCGAGCGGACGCTCGAGGTGGTCGACGAGGTCGGCTACGACAGCGCCTTCACCTTCATCTTCTCCCCGCGGCGGGGCACCGAGGCGGCGGGCTTCGACGATCAGCTTCCGCACGCGACGAAGCGAGACCGCATGGAGCGCCTGGTGGAGCTGGTCCAGCGCCGCGCGCGGGAGCGTGCCGAGCGGTTCGTGGGCCGCACCATGGAGGTCCTGGTCGAGGGCCCGAGCCGGACCGATGCCTCGAGGCTGCGAGGCCGCACCCGTCACAACAAGACGGTCAACTTCGACGGCACGGCCGCCCCCGGCGAGCTGGTCGACGTGGAGATCACGGGCGCGACCTCGACGACGCTCTCCGGGCAGGAACGCCTGCTCAGCCGCGCGGCTTGAGGGTCCTCGCCCTCTTCGGCCCGACGGCCATCGGCAAGACGGGCGTCGCCATCGAGGTCGCCGAGCGCCTGCGACAGCGAGGCGAGGACCCGGTTGCCGTCAATTGCGACTCGATCCAGGTCTATCGCGGCCTGGAGACGCTCAGCGGGGCGGCGACCGTGGCGGAGCGGGAGCGCCTGGAGCACCGGCTGCTGTCGTTCGTCGAGCCCGGGGAGGAGTCCAGCGCCGGCCGCTACGCGGAGGCCGCCCACGGGGAGATCGACACGCTGCTGGCCGAGGGTCGCCGCCCGATCGTCGTCGGCGGCACCGGTCTCTACCTGAGGGCGGCCCTGGCGGATCTCGACCTGCGCCCGCCGGTCCCGCGCGAGATCCGCGATGAGGTGGAGAGCGAGATCGCCGAGCGCGGCTCGGAGGCCCTGCATGCCGAACTCGATCCGGAGCTGGCGGCGAGCGTCGATCCGAACGACAGAAAGCGGGTCGCTCGCCTGACCGAGCTGGCACGCGCCGGCATCGAGGCGGTCGCCGGCGCGGAGGGGATGTGGACCGCCGAGCTCCGTCATCCGACCCTGCTGCTCGGGCTGACGATTGACCGCGAGCGCCTCGCGGAGCGAATCGACCGGCGCGTGGACGAGATGATCGCCGCTGGAGCGGCTGAGGAGGCGCGAGCGGCGCTGGAGGCCGGACCCTCGCGCACGGCCCGGGCGGCTCTCGGCTTCGAGCAGCTGGTCGCGGACATCGACGCCGCGCCCTCGCCCGAGGCGATCGAGTCGATCAAGGCGGCGCATCGCGCCTATGCGCGCCGTCAGCTCACCTGGATGCGCCGGATGGAGGGCGTCGAGCTGATCGACCGAATGGACCGCGATGATGCCGGCGTGGCGGAGGAGATCGCGGAGAGGATCGGCACCGAATGAAGTTCGAGAAGTGGCAGGCGCTCGGCAACGACTATCTGATCGTCGAGGCGGCCGCGCTTCCCTGGGAGCTCTCACCTGAGCGCATCAGGCGCATCTGCGATCCGCACTTCGGGGCCGGGTCCGACGGGATCCTGCTGCTGGCGCCGGTGGAGGACCCGGACTACGTGGCCGAGCTCCGCATCTTCAACCCGGACGGGTCGGAGGCCGAGCTCTCGGGCAACGGCGCGCGCGAGGCGGTCATGTACCTGCGGCGCGCCGGGTGGACCGACGCCCACGAGTTCACGATCCTGACCAAGGCGGGACCGATCACCCCGACGATCCGCACGGAGCGCGAGTGCACCCTCGAGATGGGCAGTGCCAGCACCACCTCCCCCGACTTCCCTTCCGGGGCGGAGGATGGCCGCGGAGAACTCGAGGCCGGTGGCAGGACCTGGTCCTTTCAGCACGTCTCGATCGGCAACCCGCAGTGCGCGATCGCAGTGGAGGACGAGCTCGAGTCGCTCGATTTGCCCGCGATCGGCCCTCAGATCGAGAACAGCGATCTCTTCCCGAACCGGACCAACGTGAGCTTCTTCCGGGCCGAAGGCGACCGCGTCCGTGCCCGGATCTTCGAACGGGGCGTGGGGGAGACGCTCTCCTCGGGAACCGGCGCCTCCGGGGCGGCGGTGGCGGCGCACCTGGCGGGTGCGCCTGCGTCGCTCACGGTGGCGCTGGACGGCGGTGAGCTGCAGGTCGAGATCGGGAAGGGCCTGTCCGTACGCCTCACCGGGTGGGCCGAGCCGGTCTATTCAGGGGACCTGACGCCGGAGTTCGTGCGTTCGCTGGAGGAGCTCGCCTAGCTCCGGCGCCTCCTGCTCGATCGCGCTTCACCGCGCCATGTCCCTAGTCTTCCGGATCCGATGGCCGCCCCCGTGAAGAAGAGAGGCCTGGCGGCGCCCTCCGAGCGCCTGGAGGCGATGCCCCCGTACATGTTCGCCGAGCTCGAGCGGCGGATCGAGGCGAAGCGCGACGAGGGAATCGACGTGATCAGCCTGGGGATCGGCGATCCCGACACGCCGACCTTCCGCTACGTCGTCGAGGCGATGCGCGAGGCGGTGGGGGATCCCTCCGCGCAGAAGTACCCCAGCAACCGCGGGCGCCCGGAGTTCCGGGACGCCTTCGCCGACTTCTACCTGCGGCGCTTCGGCGTCGAGATCGACGCGGTCAACGAGGTGATCCCGGCGATCGGCGCCAAGGAGTGCATCTACAACCTCTGCTTCGCGTTTCTCGATCCCGGCGACGTGGCGCTTGCGTCCGACCCCGGCTATCCGGTCTACACCGGCGGCCCTGTGCTCGCCGGCGCCGAGGCCTTCCTGCTGCCGCTGAGGTCGGACCTCGGCTTCGCGCCCGACCTGGACTCCATTCCGGAGGAGAAGCTCGAAGCCGCCCGCCTGCTCTTCATCAACTACCCGAACAATCCGACCGGCGCCGTCGTCCCCGAAGGGTTCTTCGAGCGGGTGGTGGAGCTGGCAAGGCGACACGAGATCCTCGTCGTCCACGACAACGCGTACTCCGAGACCACCTACGACGGTTACGTCGCTCCCAGCTTCCTGGCCACGCCCGGCGCGAAGGAGGTCGGCGTGGAGGTCTTCTCCCTGTCCAAGGGCTACAACATGACCGGCTGGCGCTGCGCGGCGATCCTCGGCAACGCCGACGCGATCAAGACCTACTGGCGACTGAAGACCAACATCGACTCGGGCCTCTTCGAGGCGGTACAGCTGGCGGGGGCCGCCGCGCTGCGCGGACCGCGCAAGGAGGTCGAGGAGATGTGCCGGATCTACGAGCGACGGCGCGACCTGGTGGTCGAAGCCCTGGAGGCGATCGGCGTGGAGGTCGAGAGCCCGAAGGGGACGATCTACATCTGGGCCCCCGTCCCCGATGGCCACACGTCCACCTCGTTCGCCGAGCTCGTGCTCGAGGAGGCCGCCGTCGTCGTCTCCCCGGGCTCGATGTATGGGCCGAGCGGGGAGGGCTTCTTCCGGATCTCCCTGACGACGCCCGACGAGCTGCTGCGGGAGGCGGTGCAGAGGCTCAAGTCGCACTTGACCCCCTGATCGGCGCACCGGCGGGTGGCGATCCCTACGGTGGGGTGGGCGGGATTCTCTGACCGGGGGCGAATCGGCCTTTACCGGCGCCTCACCTAAAGGCGCGACCCTGTCGCGCCGACCCTTCTTCAGATGAGCGAAATCGGACTGATACTCGCATTGGGCTGCGCCCTGATCTCGGGCGTTGCGCTGCTGTGCAAGCACCGCGGCGCGGTCAACGCACCCGACGTGGCGATGAGCAGCCCGCTGAGGAGCGCCTCGGCCCTCTTTCGCTCCCGCTGGTGGGCGATCGGCTTCGGTCTCGCCTTCTGCGCCTGGTGCCTGCACGTGGCGGCGCTCTCGATGGCCCCGCTGTCGCTGGTCCAGGCGACGATCGCGGGCGGCCTCGCCATGCTGGCGATTCCCGCGCGCCGCTGGTTCGGCATTGCGGTGAGCCGGCGCGAGATGGCCGGGATGGCCCTCTGCGGCATCGGGCTCGCCTTTCTGGCGCTGACCGCGGGACACGCGCGCTCGGAGAGCGGTTTCGACCCGGTGACGATGCTCGGCTTCCAGGTTGGTTTGCTGACCCTGGGCGGCATGCTCATGCTGACCTACGGCCGCCGGAGCACTCACGGGGCCGTGCTCCTGGCCGTCGCCGCCGGCATACTCCTGGGCGTCTCCGACGTCTCGCTCAAGGCGCTTGCGGAGCTCGTTCCCGCGCAGCCTTTGAGCCTGCTCAGCCCCTGGACGCTGACGGCGATCCTCGGGGGCATCGGCGCGTTCCTCGCCCTCGGGCGAGGGTTGCAGATCGGCGAGCCCGTGGCCGTGATCGTCGCCTTCTCCGCGGCCGCGACGCTCGGTGCCATCGCCGGCGGGATCGTCGTGTTCGGCGATCCGATGGGCTCCGACGCTTTCGCGGTGATCGGTCGCTCCCTCGCGTTCGTGGCGGTCATCGGCGCAGCGGCGCTGCTGCCGATGGTTCCCTCGCGGGCCCTTGCGGCTCGCACCGCTCCCTAACCTTCGGGTCATGTGGCGCAGATGGGCGGCGGTCGCGGCGTCGCTCGCGGTCGGGCTGATGCTTGCGGCGCCGGCGCCTGCGACGCCGGCGGATGCAAGGCTGGCCGCGGTGCACGACTTCGCCTTCGGGCTCGGCCTGGACGCCAACGATCCGACCGTGCTGGACGCGCTCTCGCGCTACGACCTCGTGGTCGTCGACGGCGAGCTGACGAAGCCCGCGAGTGTTGAGCGGCTTCATCGGGCCGGCGCGATCGTCCTCGGCTATCTGAGCGTCGGCACGATCGAGCCGTTCCGCTCCTGGTACCCGAAGCTGAAGCCGTACCGGCTCCGCGACCGCTTCAAGCAGTTCGGGGAGATCTACGCGGATGTGGACGCCCGGGGGTACAGACGCATCGTCGCCGGCCGGATCGCGCCCCACGTGCTGCGCAGGGGGTTCGACGGTCTGTTCCTCGACAACACCGACATGGTCGAGACCCACAAGAGGGAGGGACCCGGGATGAGGCGTCTCGTGCGAGCTCTCTCGGCCCGGGTTCACGCCCGCAGCGGCCTGCTGTTCGCTCAGAACGGCGACGCTTCGATCGGCCGGCTTCTGCGCTTCTACGACGGCTGGAACCGTGAGGACGTGACCTGGACCTACAGCTTCAAGCGACGGCGCTACGCGCACCAGGCGGCGGCAGAGGTGAGCGAGGCGCAGGCGGCCCTGAGGCGGATCGCCGCTCGCGGGCTGCTCGTGACGACGACCGACTACACGGCCGCCGGCGACGAAGCCGCCACGCAGGAGGCCGTGGCGGACGCCTGCGCCGCAGGAGCCCTGCCGTTCGTCAGTGACATCGGGCTGACCAGGCTGCCGGCGGCGCCGTTCGCGTGCGGGCCGCCCTGAGCGACGCCTACCATCTAGGTAGTGCACAGAAACCGCAATGGGCGGCAGTCCGAGAGCAACTATGGGAATGGCTCCCCCGGCATCGTCAACCCTCGCGCCCGTCAGCGCGCCATCGCGATTGGAATCGTCCGCGACGACGAGCATCGTGAGGATCCCCTCGCCGAGCTGAAGGAACTGCTGCGCACGGCGGGCGTGGCCACGGCCGGGGAGATGACCCAGGCACGCACGGCTCCGGATCCAGACCGCTACCTGGGGAGGGGCAAGCTCACCGAGCTGAAGCGGCAGATCGCCGCTGACGACGCCAACCTCGTCGCAGTCGACGACGAGCTGGTGCCGCGACAGGAGCGGAACCTCGAGCAGGCCCTCGGCGTGCCGGTGATCGACCGGACGGCCGTCATCCTCGACATCTTCGCCGACCACGCCCACACCGCCGAGGGAAAGCTGCAGGTGGAGCTCGCGCAGCTCGAGTACAACCTGGCGCGCATGAGGGGGCTCTGGACCCATCTGGAGCGTCTCGGCGGCGGGATCGGCACGAGGGGTCCGGGCGAGTCCCAGATCGAGACGGATCGCCGTCTCGCGCGCGACCGCATCACCTCGCTGCGACGCCGTTTGGAGCGCCTCGAGCGCAACCGCGCGGTGATGCGCGCCGAGCGGGAGCGGGCCGTGATGCCGACCGTGGCGCTCGCCGGCTACACCAACGCGGGCAAGTCGACGCTGCTCAACGCGCTGACCGGCGCCGGGGTCGGAGTGGGGGAGCGGCTCTTCCACACCCTTGACCCGACGACCCGGGCATTCACGCACGACGGCCGCCGGATCCTCCTCACGGACACCGTCGGCTTCATCCGGAAGCTGCCCCACGCCCTCGTTGAGGCGTTCAAGGCGACGCTCGAGGAGACGGTGCTCGCCGACCTGATCGTGCACGTGGTCGATGGCTCGGAGCCCGAGGACGAGAGGGTGGATTCGATCGCCGCCGCGGACGCCGTGCTCAACGAGATCGGAGCCGGGACGTCGCCGCGCCTGCTCGTGATGAACAAGGTCGACCTGCTGGACGCGGATGACCGCCGGGAGCTGAGACTGCGCCACCCCGACGCCGTCCAGGCCTCCGCGGCGACGGGGGAGGGTCTGGACGAGCTGCGCTCCCAGATCGCCACCTCGATCGCGCAGGAACTCACCGAGATCGAGTTGCTCGTACCCTTTGACTCCGGTGAGCGTCTTTCTGAGCTTCACGAGATCGCTGGTGACCTCGAGCGCGAAGATCGCGAGGACGGGGTACTCGTTCGCGCGCGACTACCTGCCGCCCTCGCCGATCGCTTCTCCGATCTTTCGCTCGACGGCGGAGCACGAGGAGGATCTCGAAACGGAGTTCGATCCGCCCGCGAGTAACGGGAGCGACCCGCTCTCGAGCATCGAGTTGCCGACCGAACCCGACCCTACGGTGAGCGCGATGGAGGAGCTGCGGTTCATCAAGCTGAGCGAGAAGGCGACCCTGCCGACTCGCGCGCACGACAACGACGCCGGCCTGGACCTGTACGCCGCCGAGAGCGCCCGGATCGTCCCCGGCGCCCGCGTCAGCGTCGGCACCGGTCTGGCGGTCGCGATCCCGGAGGGCCTGGCGGGCCTGGTCCTGCCGCGCTCTGGGCTCGCCCTCAAGCATGGCGTCACGCTGATCAACTCACCGGGGCTGATCGATCCCGGCTATCGCGGTGAGGTGCGGGTCGTTCTTCTGAACACCGACCAGACCATCGATTTCCAGTGCGCTCCGGGCGACCGGATCGCCCAGCTGTTGCTGGTGCCGATCGCGACCACCAGCCCGATGCAGGCCGACGCGCTCGACACGTCGAGCCGCGGCGTGGGCGGCTTCGGGTCCAGCGGGCTCTAGCGGGCCGGGCTAGCTGAAGGAGACCTGCGGGGCTTCGCGCTCCGCGGCATCGCTGATCTCGAAGAAGGGCTTGGCCGTGAAGCCGCCCTGGTTGGCGATGATCGACCAGGGCCACTGCTGGATGCGGGTGTTGTACATCTGGACGTTCGAGTTGTAGATCCGCCGAGACGCCTGGATCTCGTCCTCGAGCTCGGAGAGGTTCCGCTGGAGCTGCTGGAAGTTCTCCGTGGCGCGAAGCTGCGGGTACTGCTCGGCGACTACACGCAGGCCGCCCAGGGCGGAGGTGAGCTGGCTCTCGGCCTTGCTGGCCTCCTCCGGGCCGCTCGCCTGCATGGCCGCGGCCCGCGCCTGGGTGACCTTCTCGAAGGTCTCGCGCTCGTGGGTCGCGTATCCCTTCACCGATTCGACCAGGTTGGGGACCAGGTCGTGCCGGCGCTTGAGCTGCACGTCGATCCCGCTCCATGCCTCGTCGCAGCGGTTGCGGAGGCTGACCATGTTGTTCCGCGCGAACACATAGATCAGCCCGGCCAGGATCAGGAGGCCCAGCACGATGAGCACGACGACCATGCGCGGGATCCTAACCCCTGGAGGCAGCGCGGAGGGCGGACTCGTGCGACTCGGCCTCGAGCTCGTCGGCGAGGGGCTCCAGGTCGGGGAGGGAACCGGTGCGGCGCTGGAGCGCAAGTGCGATCAGATGGTCCGCGAGCCACGCGTTCTTGGGGAGCAGCGGTCCATGCAGGTAGGTGCCGATCAGGTTCAGCCGCTTGACCCCCTCCAGGCCGTCGCGGTCGTTGTTCCCGTGCCCGTGTAGCACACGCCCGAGCGGCTCCGCGCCGGGGCCGAGATGGGTGCGCCCGCCGTGGTTCTCGAAGCCCGCGAGCACTCGCGGTCCGCCGCCCAGGTCGACCTCGATCGAGACGTTGCCGATCAGTCGCGGCCCGGCTTCCCGCACGGTCTCCAGGTCCGCGATCCCGAGCCCCGGGATGGCGTCATCGCCGAGCTCGTAGCGGTGCCCAAGTAGCTGGTAGCCGCCGCAGACCGCGAGCAGGGCGGCTCCGTCCTCGACGGCGGATGCGATCGCATCGCGCTTCGTGCGCAGCATGTCCTCCGCGACCAGCACCTGGTCGCGGTCCTGCCCGCCGCCGATGTAGATCAGGTCGTGATCGGCTGGGTCGAAGTCGTCACCGGGGCCGGAGGCCGTGTAGTGGAACGGGATCGACCGCCATTCGCAGCGGCGCTGCAGGAAGAGGATGTTGCCTCGGTCCGCGTAGATGTTCATCTGCTCCGGGTAGAGCGCGAGCAGCCGCAGCTCGGGAGGCGCGCCGGTCATGACGGGACCTCCAGCAGCACGACCGTCGAATCGGCCTCGCTCTCGCCGGAGCTGATCTGCCGCCTGCCGGCGGGGCGGAAGCCGGCGTCCGCCGCCTCGCGCTCCAGTGCCTCCGGGTCGATCCGGTAGAGGACCTCGTCGTGGATGTCGCGTTCCATCCGGCCCTCGGGCGAGACGGTCTCGCGCAGCCTGCGGACGGTGAGCGCCCTGTCTCCGACCTGAACCCAGAGGGGCTCGCTCGAGTAGACCCATCCGTCGAGCTCGCGCATGTCGGGGAGGATCTGAGTCGATGCGGCGCCGGCCGTGAGTAGTGTCGACTCATCGACGACGGTGAGGGCGAGTTTGCCGCCGGGGGCCAGCAGCTCGCGGAGGCGGGCGAGGAGGCCGGGACGAGCGGCGGTGTCGAGAACCTGGATGACGTGCAGGGGGCCGATGATCAGAGCGGGGGGAACCGGGAGGCTCACCTCGGCAGGAGCGGCGAGGTCCCCGGCGACGACGGAGAGGGACATGCCGCGCTGGTCGGCCGCCCGCTCGAGCTCGCGGATCAGGTCGAGGTCGCGCTCCACCGCGACCACCTCGTGCCCGTGCCCGGCGAGGTGCAGGGAGACCCGGCCCGCGCCGGCCCCGAGCTCGGCCACCGGGCCGTCGGCACTCGCGGACAGCTCGACCCAAAGGGGCAGGTCGGCGCCGTAGGAGCCGAACTCGACCTCCTGCCAGACGGACGATGAGCTCATTGCCAGTAGTCCGCCGCCAGGCCGCGCTTCGAGAGCAGCGTGCGCAGCTCGAGCAGGGCCGTGTAGGTGGGGAGGGCGAAGAGGCGCTCCGGGGCCGCCGAGACGGCGGCGTCCAGGGACCCCTCGATCGGCGGCATCACCTCGATCGCATCCTCGGGCCAGCCCGCGTACTTGAGCCGCAGCGCCATCTCGGGCGCCCGCGTGCCCGCGCAGATCACGCGTCGAACACCTCCGGCGAGCAGCTCGAAGTCCGCGTCCCAGATCCAAGAGACATCGCGTCCGTCGGCGATTCGGTCGTTGAGCGCGAGCCAGAGGTCGATGCCGCCGTTCGAGGACTCCAGCGTCAGCGTCCGGATCACCTCGTTGGCGCCGGCCGGGTTCTTGATCAGGAGGATCGAGACCGGCTTGCCCGAGACCTCGATCGTCTCGACCCGGCCGAAGACCGCGCGCATCGACTCGAGCCCCTGACGCACCTGATCCAGCGACACGCCGGCGCGAAGCCCGGCCGCGACGGCGGCGAGCGCGTTGTAGACGTTGTAGAGACCTGGGAGGGGAAGGTCCACGGCGAGCTCACCCTCGGGGGTAGTGATTCCCACGCGAGAGCCCGAGATGCCGTGCAGCTCGATCTCGGTGGCCGCGATGTCCGGCGCGGGCCGGTCCGCGTGGCAATTGGGGCAGCGATAGTGGCCGAGATGCCCGACGAAGGCCCGCTCGTAGGAGTAGGGGGCGCCGCAGCGGCGGCAGTGCTTGGCGTCGTGGGCGTGCTGGAGCTCGGGCAGCGCCTGCCGGTTGTCCTCGATCCCGAAGTAGGTGACCCCAGGCCGGCGGTGCAGCTCCCGGTCGCGCCCGAGGTCGGCGATCAGCGGATCGTCGGCGTTGAGGGCGAACTCGCAGCCTCCCTCGAGCGAGGTGACCAGCTCGGCCCACTCGTCGGCGAGCCGCTCCAGCTCGCCGTAACGGTCGAGCTGGTCGCGGAAGAGGTTGCCGAGCACCAGAAGCCGCGGCCGGAGCTTCGGGGCGACGCGTGGCAGCCAGGCCTCGTCAAGCTCGAACAGCCCCTCGTCGCCGGATTGCTCCAGGAGCGCGGTGGCGACGCCCCAGTGCATGTTCGAGCCGGCGCGGTTGTGGACGGGCCGGCGTCCGGCTGCTTCGAGGATCCCGGCGATCATCCCCGCGGTCGTGGTCTTGCCGTTGGTGGAGCTCACCACGATCGAACCGCGATCGAGACCGGCCGCCAGCCGCTCGATCGCATCGGGCGCCATCCGCACCAGGACGCGGCCCGGCAGGGTCGTGCCGCCGCCGCGTCCGCTGCGGCGGCTGAGTGCGCCGATGCCCCGCGCGAGCCGGCGCTTCGCCTCGAAGAGTGCGCTCATCGCGTTGGCAGGTTAGGCGGGCGCGGGAGGCGCGATCACCCGGAGGGCGCGGGGGAGCGTGCGGACCGTCGCCGGCAGGTCGGTGAGGTGCTCGCCGTCGGCGTAGACGGCGAAGTCGCGGTCCGCGCTGATCTCGACGGTGCCGCCGCGCATCTCCGTGACCTCGTCGTTCTGGAGGTGCTCACCCTTGAACACCTTCGGCAATCCCTTGATGTAACGGAGCTTGCTCACGTCGCTCACCGTGATCACGTCCAGGAGGCCGTCGTCGAGCTGCGCGTGAGGAGCGACGAACATGCCGCCGCCGAAGGCCCGGCTGTTGGCGACCGCGACCGAATATCCCGCGAACTCGAAGGGGTCACCGCCGTCCAGGACGACCCGAAACGAAGCGGGCTTCCAGGCCGCGAGCGTCCTGAACGCCGCGTAGGCGTAGACGAGATTCCCGCGAATCCACCTGGCCTCGTTGGCCACCCGGTTCGCCTCCGAGTCGAAGCCACAGGAGGCGATGCAGAGAAAGCGGCGGCCGTTCGCCTCTCCGACGTCGATCTCCCGCTCATGACCCTCGGCGAGCACCGCAACAGAGCCGGACGGCTCCTTGGGGATGCCCAGGACGCGAGCCAGGTCGTTGCCCCGGCCGCCGGGGATGATCCCCATGGCCGCATCCGTCTGCGCGAGCGCTCCGCCGACCGCACCAATCAGCCCGTCGCCGCTCATGACCACCGGGAGCTCGCCCGCCTCCGCGGCGTCGCGAGCCTGCGAGACGCCGTGCTCGAGGCTCTCCGTTCGGACCACGCGGTAGTCCACCCGGCGGCGGGAGAGCTCGCCTTCCACCTCTGGCAGGAGCTTCAGGGTGCGGCCTCCCGCGGAGTGCGGGTTGACGAGCAGGACATGACGGCGGTCGGGGCTGATCAGGTGAATCTATTTGCGGTGGCAGTCAGGAGGCGCGCCGAGCAACGAAATACGTACCTTCGGCCGCCTGGCCGCGCTCGACCTCCTCGAGACCAGCCCTCCGGAAGCCGCGCGAGAGAACGGAATCGGGGGTGTAGAAGGGGGTGCGTTCCCCCCAGCTCGCCGAGACGATCGCAAATCCGCCGGGCCGGAGAACCCGCGCCATCTCGGCGAAGAATGGCGGGACGTTGAGTTGGGCCACGAGGTCGAACGACTCGTCCTCGAAGGGCAGGCTCGAAGCGTCCCCGGCCTTGAATGCCACCCGGCCCTCGGGGTCGAGACCGATCCGCTCCTGTGCACGTCGGACCATCTCCTCGGAGAGGTCGACGCCGCGGACCCTCGCTCGGGGAAACTCGCGGGCGATCAGCAGCGCTCCGTCGCCGAGGCCCGTGCCGATGTCCAGGGCGCGTTCGGGCTCGGGACGGACGTGCAGGAGAGCTGCCGCAAGCGGTGCGAGATGGATGGCTCCCGAGCTGTTGACGCGCTGTTCCCAGTTGGCCGCCCGCGCCTGCCAGTAGCGGTGGCTGAAGCCGCGCAGCAACGGCCAGGTGAAGGGCGCATGCGCCACCAGGGCGTTGATGGCCCTGCCGGTCAGGCGAATCCGCCTACTGGGCGGCGAGGGGTCCGGGCCGGGGCACATGCCGCGATCATCGCAGGCGCCGCAAGTAGGCTTGGGCGTCTTGAGAGTGGGGCGGACAGCGATCGCGGCCCTGCCGGCGATCGCGCTGCTGGCGGGGTGCGGCGGGGGCGGTGGAGACACGTCGGGTGTCGCCCTGCCGGAGGGGTGCAGCAAAGTCTCGGCGCCGCCGGCGAAGCAGGTGCACCTCACCCGGCCGACCGAGCCGCTCAGCGGGCCTGCCACTGCGACGGTCGTGACCAGCTGCGGGAGCTTCACGATCGTGCTCGCCACAGCCAAGTCGCCCAGGACCACCGCCTCGTTCGCGTACCTCGCCCGGCACGGCGTCTACGACGACACGACCTTTCACCGGATCGTCCCGGGATTCGTCATACAGGGCGGCGATCCCACCGGCGCCGGCACCGGCGGCCCGGGCTACTTCGTCGACGAGCCGCCGCCGCAGAGCCTCTCCTACACGCGGGGAATCGTCGCCATGGCCAAGAGCCCGGTGGAGCCGCCCGGGCGCTCCGGGAGCCAGTTCTTCGTGGTGACGGCGACCGATGCCGGGTTGACCCCCGATTACGCGCTGCTCGGCCGCGTCGCGAGCGGGTTCGATGTGGTCCAGCGGATCGAGCAGCTCGGCTCCTCCGGGCCGAGGGGCGCTCCGAAGGCGCCGGTGCTGATCAAGCGGATCACGATCGGGGGCGGCTGATGGCGAGGCTCCGCGTCGGCGATCCGGCGCCGGAGTTCGCGCTCCAGGGCACGGGATCGCGCACGTACCGGCTCAGCGACCACGGTGACACCGGGGTGATCCTCGCGTTCTACCCCGGGGATTTCACGCCCGTCTGCACCCGCCAGTTCTGTTCCTACCGCGACGACGGCGACCGGCTGGAGGCGCTCGGGTTGCCGATGATGGGGATCTCGCCCCAGTCGGTCGAGTCTCATGAGCGCTTCGCCGATCGACACGGGCTGACGGTGCCGCTGCTTTCGGACCCCGGCAAGAAGGTGGCGCGCGCCTACGGTGTCGTCGGGCCGGGCGGGTTCATCCGGCGAGCGGTGTTCCTGGTCGACGGGGAGAGCGTCATTCGCTATCGGCACGCGGCGCTGTTCGGCTTGCGCTACCAGGACGTCGGGGATCTCGAGCGCGCCGTGGGGTCGCTGCCCTGAGCATGGCCGAGCCGCTCGAGGCCACGGCGTTCGAGGTCGCCTCGTCCGGGGCGACGCTCTCCGGCGAGGAAGTGGGAGAGGGCGCCACGGCGATCCTGCTTCACGGTCTCACGGCGACCCGGCGCTACGTGCTCCACAACTCACTCGCCCTGGCGCGCCGGGGTTACCGGCAGATCTCCTACGACGCCAGGGGGCACGGGGAGTCCACACCCGCGGCGGAGGGGAGCGGCTACGCCTACACGGACCTGGCCGGCGATCTGCGGGCGGTGATCGGCGCGCGGGCCGCCGGCCGCCGGCCCGTCCTCGTCGGGCACTCCATGGGCTGCCACACCGCGACTGCGCATGCGCTCGAGCACGCCGATCAGGTGGCCGCCCTGGTCCTCGCCGGTCCCGTGGTCATGGGGCTGCCGGCCAGCGAGGAGACGCTCGCCTACTGGGACGCCCTGGCGGACGGGCTGGAGCAGGGAGGGCTCGAGGGCTTCATGAAGGCCTACGAGGGCTCGCTCGAGGCGGACCCGGCCTGGACGGAGACGGCGCTGCGGATCACGCGGGAGCGCATGCAACTGCACCGCCATCCCGGGGCGGTCGCGCGGGCTCTGCGGGAGGTCCCTCGGTCCCTGCCGTTCGATGGCCTCGAGGAGCTCGAGACGCTCGACGTCCCGGCCCTGGTGGTGGCGAGCTACGACGAGGCCGACCCGGGCCACCCGTACGCGATCGCCGAGGCCTGGGCGGAGCGCCTGCCGAGGGGACGGCTCGTGAGCGAGGAGCCCGGTAAGTCACCGCTGGCCTGGCAGGGTGGGCGGCTCTCGCGGGCGATCGCGGATTTCCTCGAGGAGCCGGGGGTCCGGGAGCGACTGGCCTAGCCGCGATCCTTCAGGTAACCGGCCACTTCTATATTTCACGGCGTGGGAAGCGACGACGGTAACCCGGTCCACTACGCCGCGGTGAAGCGCGGCACGCCGGTCTACGCTGCGGATGGGCGGCAGGTCGGAGTCGTCGACGAGGTGGTCGACAACTACCGCGAGCACATCCTGGACGGCTTCGTCATCGAGAACACCGACGGCGAGCTCCGCTTCGTCGACGCGCCGGAGGTGGCCCGGACGGCCGAACGGGCGGTGCGCCTGACGATCGACTCGGCCGTGGCGGCTCAGCTGCCGACGCCGGAGCGGGGGGCTCCCGAGTACGGCCCGCGACGCACGGGCCGGCTCGGCAAGCTGCTCGGCGGCAGCTGGCGCCGGCGCTAGCCCGTCCCCGCCTCACACCTTGAGGAGATCCTTCAGCAGCCGGGCGTTGCGGAGCGCGTAGCCCTCCCAGTCGTTGTTGAAGTAGATGAAGACCTCGGTGTCCCGCCGCCACTGGGAGATCCGGCGCGCCCAGGTCTCGATCTCAGAGCGGGAGTAGTTGCCCTGTCGCCCCCGGGAGCCGTGGTGCAGGCGGATGTAGGTCCAACCGGTCGTGCGAACGTGGGGGGTGCTCACCCAGCGCGACGACTCGTCGCCGATGACGAGGGCGGCGCCGTGCTCCCGCAGCAGTCCGTACACCTCGTCGGTGAACCAGCTCTCATGCCGGAACTCGAAGGCGTGCCGGCCCGGCGGCAGAGCGCGCAGTGCGCCGGAGAGGCGATCCACGTTGCCGTGGAAGTTCGCCGGGAACTGCCAGAGCAGCGGCCCGAACTTCTCGGTTCGGGTGAGCGCCTCGAGCGGCTCGTAGAACCGCGCGACGTACGGATCCACCGTCTTCAGCCGCTTCACGTGGGTCAGGTAGCGGCTGGCCTTCACGGCGAAGATGAAGCCCGGCGGGCTCTGCTCCACCCAGCCCTCGACGGCCGATGGCTTCGGCAGGCGATAGAAGGTGTTGTTGATCTCGACCGTGTCGAAGTGCTCGGCGTAGTGGGGCAGCCATTGCCGCTGCGGCAGGCCCTTGGGATAGAGGCGCTCGCGCCAGTGGGGGTAGGCCCAGCCGGAGCAGCCGACGTGAACCGCGTTCCGCGTCAACGATTGCCGCGGCGGTGCAGCACCAGGACGGCGATGTCGTCGCGTGGCTCGCCGCCGTGGCGCTTGACGGCGGCCTGGGCCAGGTCCTCGGCGATCTCGTCGGCGCTCTTCCCCCTGGACTTGGCGAGCTCGTGAGAGAGCCACTCCGGATCGTCGCCTGTGCTGCGGTCGCGGACGTCGAGCATCCCATCCGTGTAGAGGATCAGGGCGTCTCCGACGGCGAGCGTCGCGTCCGTGTCGGCGATCACGGGGGAGGGGAGAGCCCCGAGCAGCGTGCCGGGCTCGCCGACGGCATCCACGCGGCCGTTCTTGCGGAGGATCAGCGGCAGCGGGTGTCCGCCGAGCGCCACCGTTAGCCGAGCTGAGCCGCGGCCGTTCGACGGCGCCTGGATGCGCGCGAGCGCCGCGGTGCAGAAGCGCAGGTCGGCGCGTTCCGAGCTGATCGAGTCGTGCAGGGTGCGCAGCACCTGGCTCGGCGTGCTCTCCGGGGAGGAGGCGGTGCGGACGGTGTAGCGGGCCAGAGCGGTCAGCGACGCCGCCTCGGGTCCCTTGCCGCAGACGTCGCCGATCACGGCGGTCCACGAGCCGGAGCCGCTGCGGAAGACGTCGTAGAAGTCGCCACCGACCTCGTACGCCTCGCCGGCGGCGAGGAACCGGGAGGAGGCTTCGAAGCCTCCGATCTCGGGAAGGGAGCGCGGCAGCAGGCTGCGCTGGAGGACTGAGGCGATGTGGGATTGCTGCTCGTGGAGGCGAGCGTTGTCGAGCGCCAGGGCCGCGCGGTCGGCCAGGCGCTTGGCCGTCCGCCGGGCGATCTCGTCGAACGTCTTGGCCGGTCGGATGACCCAGAGCGTCAGGGCGCCGAGCACGGAGCCGCGGGCGCCGAGGGGCAGGACGATGCACGACTTGAAGCGGTGCTTCCGGAGCGTCTGGCGCTCGTTCTCCCGGGTCGTGATCTGGTCGATCTCCTTGTCGGAGAGCTGATCCAGGTACATCGTCCGGCCGGTCCGGATCACCTCCGCCACCGGGTGCGGGCCGTGGGGATCGATCGGCGCGTTGGCCCGCAGCCTCACGAAGATGTCCGCGACGTCCGTGTTCCGGCCCTTCGCGGCCATCCGCTGGATCGAGCCGTCCGGCATCACCATGTCGACCATTGCGACATCGCCCAGCCCGTTGGCGGCGAGGTCGGCGAGATGCTGCGCGCGCTCCCTCTGGTCCAGGGCGTCCTCCATCAGGGCACCCGCGTCCGCCAGGAGCTCCGACGCCGCCTGTTCGCGGTTCAGCTTGAGCCGTAGGCCGGCGACCCAGAGCCCCGCGAGCGCTCCGGCCGCGACAGTGGTGAGCGCGACAACGCGCTGGCCCCCGTCGATTCCCTGGTTCCAGAGGATCGAGAGCAGTGCCAGGACGAGGCAGAAGGCGGCGACGACCGCGGTCTCCGGCAGTGAGGCGCTCATCGCGGCGATCACCGGAGGGATCGCCAGCAAGCTGATGATGACCAGTTCGTTGGAGGCGAGGCCGTCCAGCACCGCGATCGCGCCGGCCAGCAGCATCGCGATCAGCGCCGGGCCCGAGAGCTCCTGAAGGCCCGCGAGAGTTGGGGGCGGCGAGACCAGCTCTCGATCCCTGACCGGCATATGTTTAATCGTAGATCGGTACGCATGGAAGGCCAGAAATCAAAGATGCCCAGCGAGGGCTGGGACGCGATCCGGCGCACGCGGCTGGCCGCGGAGCGCACGGAGCTCGCCTGGTGGCGCACGGCGCTCACCTCGATCGCGGTGGCCATCGCCGTCGGGCGGGTCGTCCCGGAGCTGAGCGGAACCAGCACCGAATGGCCCTATCTCGTCGTGGGAGTCGGCTGGGCGCTCTACTCGGTCGCTCTCTTCGGCTACGGCTCGATCAGGTCGCGCAGGGTCGAGACCGCGGTCGACCGTGGAGAGATGATCCAGAGCTCACGCGTGGAAACTCGGTGGCTGGCGGCAGGAGGGGTGCTCCTCTGCTTCGCCACCGTCGGCCTGATCGCCGCCTCGGCCTGAGGCTCGCTACAGGCGGCTCCTGAGCAGCTCCTTGCCCTGCTCGGCGCCCTTCTGGCTCTCGTGCTGTGCCTTCCGGAAGAAGTCCGCGAGGTCGCTGTCGCCGTCGCGCTCCGCGTCCTGGATGTAGTTCTCCAGGCGCAGCGCATTCGACAGGCACTGCTCCGTGAACCAGATGACGTTGTAGTCCTTGTCCTTGGTGCCGGTGACGTTGCCGGTTTCCGCCGCTGCCTCCATCGGTGCGCTCCCGACTCGTAGGTGGACGCTCGCGGGGACGGGTTACCCGCGGCGCGCGGCGGATAACCGGGTGCGCCGTTATGTCAACCTCGCGTGCCGGAGATCGAGCTGAGCTGCGCTACCCGGCGACCCGGCGACCCTCGGGTCGCCGACGCCATGCGGGCCGAGGTCGAGAGGCGTGGAGCGCGACGACGGCGCGGCGCGAGTTGATGTGTCGCCGGCCGAGGCGATCGACGCGGACAGCCGACAGGCTGTGGCGCACGTGGGCCGGGAACCGGCTGGGATCGGGGCTCGACGGCTGGTCGATGGCGGAATCGCGGAGATCAAGCCGACGTGCCTGGTCCCGGACTACCTACAGGGCGGCGGCGTACCGCGAGATCGGGGAGTACGACTCGAATCCACGGCCCGATCGCCGGTATGAGGAGCCTCTCGCCTGAGTTTCCATAACTCATCTTCCCGTGCATTCCCTACGCACGAGGCGCGCCACGCTCGACACCCCTGTCGATTCGCGGTGGTCTGCCGATAAGGGAGGTGTGTACCGCCGCTACGTCCAGGGGAGGTGCCTCGTGCTCGCCGCGCTCGCGCTGGCGGCGCTGCTCCTCGCGGCTGAGCGCGCCAGGGAAAGCTCGCCGGGTGCCCCCAATCCCGTCTCGGTCCAGACACCGCGCGTCACCACAGCACCTGGTTGCCACCGGCTCGATGGTGGTGGTGATGCGAACCCGCCTCGTCACACGGTGCGGCCGCCGGAGGAAGCTATTCCGTTCTTTGCCGCTCGATCAGGGAGTCTCCCGCCGGACGGCACCGCCGCCGTCGACGGCGTGCGGTTGCCACGCGGCAGTCGCTGCGGCTCCTACTGGTCGACGGATGCGGGAGTAGAGGACGCGTTCGGCCTGGCGCACAGGCTCGCGGCCGTGTTCCCTTCGATGGGTCTCTGGCCCGTGATTTGGGCCTGGCCGTCGGAGGAGGCCGACGCCTACATGCATGGCCCGGGAGACCCCTCCCGAGCGGACTCACTCGACGCGTCGCGCGTGCTGGAGCGCTCCTGGCGGGGACCAATCGGTCCGGCCCGTTTCGCGGGATGGCGGATTCGGCCGGGCCTGATCGCCCGGCCTTCCAGCCGTTCGACCACGCCAGCGAGGATTCGCTGACCCAACCGGCGCCGCCCGCCGGTTGGGTGGTCATGCTCGTTCCGGTCAATCGCCCTGCCGACGTCTACAGCAGGCTGCATCTCCAGTTCACGCACCACTTCTCGCGAACGCCATCGCGGCCGTTCTGAGGTCGTGGGAGGAGCGCTTCGGCGCGGTGGTGGTCGGACTCAGCCCGGGCATCGTCGATCTGGCCGTCGGCGCGCCACCGTCGACCGCAGAGCAGGCGCGCCGGCTCGCGGCCGAGCAAGCCGCCCTCATGCCCGACGCGGAGAACTATCAATTGCCCCAGGAGTTGCTGTCGGCAGATCCGGCTCGCAGTTTTACCTCCGCGCGCCATTGGTTGCTGGGCTGGCCCGAGTGACGACGTGCGCGTCCGGCGCACCCTGTGCAATCGGGGCAGATGAAGCAGGACCCGACTCACCTGCCCTGGCCGCTGCTCTCGGCGATGATCACGACCGGCGCGTCATGTGTCGCCTGCGGCGCCCGTGAGGACCTGGTGGCGCACCACAAGATGCCGCGGCGCTACGGCGGCCTCGATGTGCTCGAGAACCTCGAGCCGGTTTGCCGCAGCTGCCACCCCAGGGTCGAGCGGGAGGCGATCGCTGAGGCGAAGCTGACCTGGGAGAGGCCGGAGTGGCCGGCATCCCCTCGCCCCCACCGCAAGCCGCGCCTGATCCGCCCTTACTAGGCGGCCGTAGCCCTCCCCCGCAGGGGACGATCCCAAACCGTTTGCCGCAATGCGGTCGAGGTAAGCGATGACGACAACGAACGTTTCATGCGAGGAGGCAATCGGAGATGAAGGCCCTGACATTCCACGGCAAGCGGGACGTGCGCGTGGACAACGTGCCCGACCCGGCCATCGAGGAGCCGACGGATGCTGTCGTCCGGATCACCTCGACAGCGATCTGCGGATCGGATCTGCACCTCTACGAGGTGCTCGGGCCCTTCATCGGGGAGGGCGACATCCTCGGCCACGAGCCGATGGGCATCGTGGAGGAGGTCGGCTCCGAGGTGAAGCAGATCAAGCCCGGCGACCGCGTCGTCATCCCCTTCAACATCTCCTGCGGGCACTGCTACATGTGCGACCAGCAGCTCTACGCGCAGTGCGAGACCACGCAGGTGCACGAGCACGACAAGGGCGCATCGCTGTTCGGCTATACGAAGCTGTACGGCGAGGTCCCCGGCGGCCAGGCTCAGTACCTGCGCGTCCCACAGGCGCATTTCGGGCCCATCAAGGTTCCCGAGAACGGCAAGCCAGACGAGCACTACCTGTTCCTCTCGGACGTCCTCCCCACCGCGTGGCAGGCGGTGGAGTACGCGGCGATCCCCGACGGCGGCAGCGTCGCCGTCTACGGCCTCGGGCCGATCGGCCAGATGTGCGCCCGGATCGCCCGTCAGCGCGGCGCGGAGGTCGTGATCGGCGTCGACATCGTGCCGGAGCGCCTCGAGATGGCCGCGCGCCACGACGTCCAGACGATCAACGCCGACGAGCACGACGACGTCCCCTCGACGATCAGGGAGATCACCGGCGGTCGCGGCCCCAACGGCGTCATCGACGCCGTCGGCATGGAGGCGCACGGCGCTCCGCTCGGGAAGCTCGCGCAGAGCGCCGCCGGCCTGCTCCCGGACGCGATCGCCGAGAAGGCCATCGAGAAGTTCGGCGTGGACCGGATGGAGGTCCTGCACGAGTGCATCGACACCGTGCGGCGCGGCGGGACGATCTCGATCAGCGGGGTCTACGGCGGCCAGTCGACCCGATGCCGATGATGCAGCTCTTCGACAAGGGCGTGCAGGTCCGGATGGGCCAGGCGCACGTCAAGCGCTGGATCGACGACATCATGCCCCTGATCACCGGGGACGACGACCCGCTGGGCGTGGACGATCTCGCCACCCACCGCCTCCCCCTCGACCGGGCCCCCGATGCCTACGAGATGTTCCAGAAGAAGGAGGACGGCGCGATCAAGGTCGTCCTCGAACCTTGAAAGGAGCTTCGATGAGCGAGCGAACCATCCAGGAGCAGATCGTCAAGTACCTCGGCGATGTGCACGCGATCGAGGAGCAGGCCCTCCCCCAGGTGAAGGCCGCTCCAAAGATTGCCGGCGATCCGACGATCGCCGACGCATTCGAGCGGCATATCGGCGAGACCGAGAACCATGAGCAGCGCGTGCGCGAGCGCCTCGAGGCGCTGGGCGCCAAGCCGAACAAGATCAAGGACATCGCCGGAGCGGCGAGCGGCCCCGCCTTCGTCCTGTTCGCGAAGTCCCAGCCGGACACGCCCGGCAAGCTCGTGACTCATGCCTACTCCTACGAGCACATGGAGCTGGCCGCGTACGAGCTGCTCTCACGAGTGGCGGCGCGGGGCCACGACGAGGAGACCGTGGCACTCGCCAAGGACATCGCCGAGCAGGAGCGTGCGATGGCGAGCCGGCTCTCCGACAGCTGGGACAGGGCCGTCGAGGCCTCACTGGCGGCGAACGGCGAGGGCGACGTCGGCAAGCAGCTCGACAAGTACCTCGCCGACGCCCACGCGATCGAGGGGCAGGCGCTGCAGATGCTGAAGAAGGCGATCGAGATCGGCGGCGACCCGCAGCTGGCGAAGGACTACGAGGAGCATCGCGCGGAGACGGAGGCCCATCGGCGGACCGTCGAGCAACGGCTCGAGGCGCGAGGGGCGAGCTCCAACGCCCTGAAGGACGCCGCGATGCGCCTCGGCGCGCTCAACTGGGGCGCGTTCTTCCAGTTCCAGCCGGACACCCCGGCGAAGCTCGCCGGCTTCTCCTACGCCTTCGAGCACCTCGAGATCGGCGCCTACGAGCAGTTGCGCCGGGTCGCCGAGCGGGCCGGAGACGAGGCCACCGCGAAGGCGGCGGAATCGATTCTCCGGGAGGAGCGCCATGCGGCGGAAACGCTCTGGAACGGTTTCGACCGGGCGCTGGACGCTTGCTCGAGTCACTGGGAGTGACCGTCTGAGCAGGCGTTTTGCGACCCCGGCGACGCGGGCATCTCTCCATCCACACGATCGAGAGGAGGTGTGACATGGCGAAGAACCACGGTTCATCGGTGAAGAACGACAAGCAGTACGAGGGCCTTCGGAAGAAGGGCATGAGCAAGCAGCGCGCCGCCTCGATCGCGAACTCGGAGGGCTCCTCCAGCCGCGGCGGGAAGAGGAGCGGCAAGGGCAGCGGCGGCAGCAAGTCCCAGAAGCGCGCCGCCGGCCGCGAGGGCGGCAAGAAGTCGGGCTCGAAGTCCTGAACCCGTCACCTGAAACCCTCATCACACCCGCTCGATCGCGGGTGACTCGCGCCGGTCGATGAGGTCGAGCACGGCCTCCTCGATCGGCCCCTGAACCTCGGGCCAGTCGGCGGGATCCTCGGGCAGGCGCTCGAAGACCCCGCCGACGGTCAGGCCGCCGTCGAAGCGGTCGAAGATCCGTGGGTCGATGTAGGAGGCGCGGCAGACCGCAGGGGTGTTGCCGAGGTAGCGCGCCACCTGCTTGGTCGCGTCCCGCTTCGCCCGGGCGCGGCCGCCCTTGGTGCTCAGGTCGCGCTCCCTTGCGGATGCGGCGAGCACCACCGCGGCGAGCACGGTCGCGTTCCAGGTCCGGAAGTCCTTGGCGCTGTGTCCGTCCCCGATCGTCTCCTTGATGTAGTCGTTGATGTCGATCGAGCGCACGTCGCGCCAGGTGCTCCCGTTGCGGTAGGCGAGCAGCTCGTGCCCTCCCCCGCGCCTTGATCGCAGCTTCTTGACCAGACTTGAGATCGACCGGTCCCCGACGGTCTGGACGCGACGCTTCCCTCCCTTCGCCTCGTAGTCGAAGACGACCGAGTCCCCGTTCACGCTGACGTGCCGCTTCCGCATGGTCGCGAGCCCGTAGGTCTCGTTCTCCTCCGCGTAGTCCTCGGAGCCGATCCGGAAGAAGCCGCGGTCGAGCAGCCGCACGGCGCAGGCGAGCACTCGATCCCGGGAGATGCTGCGCTTGCGGAGGTCGCGCTCCACACGCTCCCGGAGCTTCGGCAGGGAGCGTGCGAACTCGGTCATCGAGTCGAACTTCTGCCGGTCCCGGCGCTCGCGCCAGCGGTCGTGGTAGCGGTACTGCTTTCGTCCGCGGGCGTCGATCCCGGTGGCCTGGATGTGGCCGAGCGGGTCGGAGCAGATCCAGACTTCCTCCCAGGCGGGCGGGATTGCGAGGGTCCGGATGCGCCCGATCGTCTCCTCGTCGTCGATCCGCTCGCCGTTCTCGTCGACGTACTCGAATCCCCTCCCGCGCCTCCGGCGAGTGATCCCAGGTGCCGCGCAGTCGCTTCTTCTCAGGCGCGGCATGGCTCTGGTTTACCCACTGTCGCGTCCGGTCAGACGGCAGGGGTGAGAGCGACCTACATCCTGCCCATCCGCTGGAACGACGATGCCGATCTCGGCGAGTTGACACGTTATCTGCGCTCGCTTCCGGAATGGGTGGAGCTGATCGTCGTCGACGGCTCCCCGGGCGATCTGTTCGAGCGGCACGCGGAGGCGTGGGGCGAGCTCGGGGCGCACCTGCGCCCAGACCCCGAGCTCGCCACGCCGATGGGCAAGGTCGGAGGCGTCCTCACCGGCCTGCGGGAGGCGAGTCACGAGGCCGTGGTGATCGCCGACGACGACGTCCGCTACGACGAGCGATCGTTGGCGCGGACCGTGACGCTGCTCGGGTGCGCTGAGTGCGTGCGCCCCCAGAACTACTTCGATGAGCTTTCCTGGCACGCTCGCCTGGACACCGCCCGCACGCTGCTCAACCGCTCCTTCGGCGCCGACTTCCCGGGGACTCTGGCCGTGCGCCGGAGCTCGCTCCTGGCCGCCGGCGGCTACGACGGCGACGTGATCTTCGAGAATCTCGAGCTGATGCGGACTGTCCGCGCAGCGGGCGGCACGGTCCTCAGCCCGCTCGACCTCTACGTGGCGCGACGGCCGCCGAGCGCCGAGCGCTTCGTCTCCCAGCGGGTCCGCCAGGCCTATGACGATTTTGCGATTCCGGCCAGGATGGCGATCTGGCTTGCGGTGTCGCCGGGGCTGGCGTGGGCAGTCAAGCGGGGCGACCGGCGGGGGCCGATCGCGGCCGCGGCCTGTGCCGTCGCCCTCGCCGAGCTCGGGCGACGCCGAGCCGGTGGCCGGCGTCATTTCCCGGCCACCTCCTCCCTCCTCGCGCCTTTCTGGATCCTCGAGCGCGCGGCGTCGTCATGGCTCGCGGTCCGCGAGCGCATGCTTCGCGGGGGCGTTAGCTACGGGGAGACGGTCGTCCCCCGCGCGGCCTCCTCGATGCGCCGTCTACGCGCCCGGTTCGCGGGCGGGGACGTCGCCGTTGACAAAGAGCGCCTCGCCACCGGGAGCGTGAAAGCCGATCAGCTTGTGAGTGCCGTCGCAGAACGGCTTCCGCCGCGAAGCGCCACAGCGGCATAGGGCCACGGTCTTGCGGTGCGGGTCGATCTCCCCGCCGTCTGGACCGGTCAGCCGGAAGTCGCCGCGCAGCAGATACGGGCCATCGGGATAGGGCGTGAGCTCGCTGGGCACGTGCCGAGGTTGCCCCCACCGAGACGCGCCGAAACCCTGGAATCGGCGAGACTGGCACCGGCCCTCAGCGGGTAACGAGTGTCCATGCAAGGACGCCCATCGCTTCCGCTGCCCCGCGGACCGCTCAGCGGGGAGCTGATCGAGTTGCTGCGGGAGTCGGCCCATCCGAGTGCCTCCATCGGCGAGCTGTTCGCTGCCGCCTCCGCCGACCCGGTCTTCGGCGAGGACCTGCAGCTCTCGCTCTACCTGCTCTACGAGCTCCACTACCGCGGCTTCAGCGGGGTCGACGAGCGCTGGGAGTGGCAACCGCAGCTGCTCGGCGTGCGAGCGACGCTGGAAGCCGAGTTCGAGGCGGCGCTCCGTGAGCACATACCCCGTCCGGACTTCGCAGTCGACCCCTCGCGGCTCGGTGACGAGATCCGGCGTCTGGTCGATGAGGACGATTCGCCCCGGCTCTCCACCTACATCGAGCGAAGCGCGACGGTCGAGCAATTCCGCGAGTTCTTGATTCACCGCTCGGCGTACCAGTTGAAGGAGGCCGACCCGCACTCCTGGGCCATCCCGAGACTCCACGGACCCGCGAAGGCGGCGTTGGTCGAAGTGCAGGCCGACGAGTACGGCGGCGGCCGGGCCGACCGGATGCATGCGACGCTCTTTGCCAACGCCATGCGCGCGCTCGATCTCGACTCGGCCTACGGCGCTTACCTCGACAGGATCCCGGCCGTCACCCTCGCCACGGTGAATCTGATGTCGATGTTCGGGCTGCATCGGCGCCTCCGTGGGGCGATCGTCGGGCATCTGGCGGCGTTCGAAGCCACCTCCCCCATACCCAATGGCCGCTACGCCAAGGGCCTCCGGAGGCTGGGGCTCGGCGAAGAGGCTCTCGACTTCTTCGACGAGCACGTGGAGGCCGACTCGGTGCACGAGAACATCGCCGTCTACGACATGGCACAGGGACTCGCCATCGCGGAGCCCGAGCTCGCGGCGGACATCCTCTTCGGCGTCCGCGCCCTGCTTCACCTCGACAGGCGGTTCACCCTCCACCTGATGGCGCGCTGGGAGAGGGACGCGAGCTCGCTGCTGGAGCCGGTCGTCAGCGCGCGATAGCTGCGGTGTGACGATCGTCGTCGGCACCTCGAGCTGGTCCGATCCCGGCTTCGTGGAGCACTGGTACCCGAAGGGCCTCGCGGCGAGGGACCGTCTCGACTTCTACGCCGAGCGCTTCGACGCCGTGGAGCTCAACTCGAGCTTCTACGCGATCCCGTCCACCAGAGACGGCTGAGGGCTGGGCTCGGCGCACACCGGATGGCTTTCAGTTCGACGTCAAGCTCCACAAGCTCCTCTCCCATCACGCCGCCCAGCTCAAGGAGCTGCCGGCGGACCTGCGCGACGAGGCCGAGACCACCGAGCGCGGCCGCGTCGTCCTCGACCCGGCGCTGCTCGACGAGATGGTCCGCCGGACTGCCGAGGCCATGAGGCCCCTGGCGGACGCCGGCAAGCTCGGCTGCTATCTCCTCCAGCTCACCCCGGCCTTCGACCCGCGGGAGAACGACCTCGACGAGCTGGCTCCTGTGATCGACGGCCTCGCGCCCACCCCGGTCGCGATCGAGTTCCGCCGGCGCAGCTGGGCCTCGTCCAAGCGCTTCGAGAGGGTCCTCGACTGGCTCTCGGCGCATGACTCGGTCTTCGTCTGCGTCGACACGCCGCCGGGCGACCACGTGCCGATCTTCCCGCCGATCGACGCGATCACATGCGACTCGCTCGCCTACATGCGCTGCCACGGCCGCAACACCGAGGGCTACCTGCACGGCCGCACCGTCGCGGAGCGCTTCGACTACGACTACCCAAAGAAGGAGCTGGAGGAGATCGCGGATCGCGCCAGTGCGCTCGACTCCGAGGCCGAGCAGGTGCACGTGATGTTCAACAACAACGCCCGGGAGCTGGCGCCGAAGGCGGCGCGCGCCCTGCGCGGGATCCTCGGACAGGACCCCGGACCGCCGCCGTAGGCCTGTTGTTTACGCCCCGCTCGGAAGGTCCAAACAACTGCGCCAAAAAAAGACCGGCGAGGCGACCCCAGGGGGATGAAGGCCGCCTCGCCGGGTTGGCCAACGTGCTGGACGCCTAAAACGGGTGCCGTTGGCCGGGGGATCCGGATGCAGTCCAGACCCTACGGGCGCCCGTGGGCCCGAACATCAGGGCAGAGCCGCAAATCCACTCAGTACAAATCACGGTGCGTGTCCCTTGCTTGGGAACAGCGGTCCGGGGGCGGGCGTCCGCCAGAATCTCTCCGATGAGCAGCGATCCCGCAGCGGGTATCGGCGTCCTCACGGCCCTGGCGGCCGGGATCGTCTCCTTCCTCTCCCCGTGCGTGCTCCCGCTGGTCCCCGGTTATCTCTCCGCCGTGACCGGGGTCGCCGCGGCCGACCTGGAGAAGGCGGACTGGCGGCGGGTGATCGTCCCCAGCCTGCTCTTCGTCTCGAGCTTCTCGGCGATCTTCATCCTGCTGGGGCTCGGAGCGACCGGGATCGGCAGCACCCTGCAGGAGCACCAGATCCTGCTCGACAAGATCGCCGCCTGGGTGATCATCGCGATGGGGGTGCTCTTCGTCAGCGCCCTGTTCATCCCCCAGCTCAACCGCGAGTGGCACGTCGAGGGGCTGCTGGAGCGCGCCGGCACGGGAGGGCCGCTGGTGGCGGGCCTCGCCTTCGGGCTCGCGTGGACACCGTGCATCGGGCCGACGCTCGCGGCGATCCTCAGCGCCGCCGCGGTCTCGGGCTCTGCGCTGCACGGAGGTCTTCTGCTCGCCGTCTACTCCGCCGGCCTGGCGATCCCGTTCCTGCTCACCTCCGTCGCGTTCAGCCGGATGACGACGGCCTTCGCGGTGGTCAAGCGCCACTACCCGGTGATCATGGCCATCGGCGGCGTGATCCTGATCGCCTTCGGCGTCGCGATCCTGACCGGCTGGTTCGACACCTTCAACCGCTGGGCGCAGGATCTGCTGAACAGCCTGGGGATCAACTTCTCGGCGGACGTCTAGGACTGGCCAGCCAGCCAGTTCCCTAGACTCCTTCGGGCCTCGATGGCCGCGAAGCCAACAACCTGCGTGATCGGCGCCGGCATCAGCGGCCTGACGACGGGCAAGGCCTTCTCCGACTGGGGTCTCCCCTACACGTGCTTCGAGGCCTCGGACGACATCGGCGGCAACTGGTATTTCGGCAACCCGAACGGCCGCTCCTCGGCGTACCAGTCGCTCCACATCGACACCTCACGGGACGGCGTCTCCTTCCGCGACATGCCGATGGGCCCTGACGAGTACCCGGACTACCCCCACCACAGCCAGATCTTCGAATACCTCCAGCGCTACGTCGACGCCTTCTCGCTGCGCGACCGAATCCGCTTCGAGACTCCGGTCGAGCACGCCGAGCGCAAGGCCAGCGGCGGCTGGGAGATCACCCTGGGCGACGGATCGAGCGAGGAGTTCGACTTCCTCGTGGTCGGCAACGGCCACCACTGGGACCCGCGTTATCCGAACTTCCCGGGGTCCTTCGACGGGGAGACGATCCACTCCCACCACTACATCGGACCGGAGGAGCCGCTCGACCTGATGGGCAAGCGCGTCCTGGTCGTGGGGATCGGCAACAGCGCCGTCGACATCGTCTCGGAGCTCTCACGCAAGGGAGTCGCCGAAAAGGTGTTCCTCTCGACCCGCAGCGGCGCATGGGTGATGCCCAAGTACATCCTGGGCCGCCCGATGGACACGATGGTGAAGATCAACCCGCGCCTGCCGCTGAAGCTGCAGCGGCGGATGGCGCGGATCCTGCCGCGACTCGCCTCCGGCCGGATGGAGGACTTCGGCCTCCCCCACCCCAACCACAACTTCCTCGAGGCGCACCCGACCGTCTCCAGCGAGCTGCTCCTGCGGCTCGGCTCGGGCGACGCGGTCGCGAAGCCCAACGTCCAGAGGCTCGACGGGCGCAGCGTCGTCTTCGAGGACGGCTCGGTTGAGGAGATCGACGCGATCGTCTACGCCACGGGCTACAAGATCACCTTCCCCTTCTTCGACGAGGAGTTCCTGTCGGCGCCGGAGAACCGCTTCCCGCTCTACAAGCGGATCTTCAAGCCGGGGATCGACGATCTCGCCTTCGTCGGCTTCGCCCAGACGATCCCGACGCTCTTCCCCTTCTGCGAGCTCCAGTCCAAGCTGGTCGCCCGCTACGCCGGCGGCGACTACGCGCTGCCGCCCGTCTCCGAGATGGAGGAGACGATCCGCCGCGACCAGCAGATCCACGCCGGCGACTACACGGACCGGCCCCGGCACACGATGCAGATCGAGTGGTACACGTACGAGCACGACATCTGGACGCGGGAGATCCAAGCCGGTAGCAGGCGCGCCGAGCAGGGGCTGGCGCCGAAGCTCGCCGGCCGCGTCCTGACGGCCGACAGCGCGGGGGCGCTCCGAGGCGAAGCCGAGGAGCAACCCGTTTGATGGCAGGGCCTGAGCGCACGAACGTCTCCTTCCCGAGCCACGGGGAGACCTGCGCCGGCTGGCACCTGACCGGCGAGGGCGACGCGTTCGCCGGGCCACGTGGTCGCCCCTGCGCGGTGATGGCCCATGGGTTCGGCGGGACGATGGACTCGGGCCTCCTCCCCTTCGGCGAGGCCTTCGCGGAGGCCGGTCTGGACGTCCTGCTCTTCGACTACCGGTGCTTCGGCGAATCGACGGGTGAGCCGCGCCAGTTCGCCTGGCCATCGCGACACCGCGAGGACTACAAGGCCGCGGTCGAGTTCGCGCGCGGTCTGGACGGCGTCGATCCCGACCGGATCGTCCTCTGGGGGACGTCCTGGTCCGGCGGCCACGTCGTCTACGTCGCCTCCGAGGACCCGCGAATCGCGGCACTGATCTCGCAGACCCCCGACGTCGACGGCGCCGCGACCCTTCGGCATCTCGGCCGGTACGCGGGCATTTCTCAGCAGCTGCGCCTGACGATGCTCGGGGTTCGCGACGCGATTCGGATGCTGCGCGGGCAGGAGCCCCTGATGATTCCCACCGTCGGCCGCCCCGGTGAGCTCGCGGGCATGAGCACCGAGGAGTCCGAGCCGGGCATGAAGGCGATCGCCGGCCCCTCGTGGCGCAATGAGGTGACCGGGCGGGCTGCGTTCGCCGAGTGGACCAACAGGGCGATCGGCCGGATGGACGAGGTCGGGTGCCCGATCCTCGTCGTGATCGCCGATCGCGATTCCGTCGCCCCATCCGCGGCGGCCCGTGCCGCCGCCTGGCGCGCCAAGGGCCACGTCGAGGTCCGCGACCACCCCTGTCAGCACTTCGACATCTACGTCGGCGAGTGGCGCGACCGCTCGATCGCCGACCAGCTCCACTTCCTTCGCCGCCACCTCGGCGCGGTCGAGGCCCGGGAGCCGGTCGCTCTAAGCTCAGAGACGTGATCAGCGACGTCTCAGAGCAGGAGTTCGAGGCCAAGGTCATCGAGCGCTCCAAGCAGGTCCCCGTGGTGGTCGACTTCTGGGCCGAGTGGTGCGGGCCTTGCCGGACGCTGGGCCCCGCGCTGGAGGACGCCGTGCGCAAGCGCGACGGCGACGTCGAGCTCGCCAAGCTCGACACCGACGCCAACCAGGGCATCGCCCGCGAGTTCGGCATCCAGAGCATTCCCGCCGTGAAGGCGTTCAAGGACGGCAAGGTCGTGGCGGAGTTCGTCGGCGCCGTGCCCCCCGCGCAGATCGAGGCCTTCCTCAACCAGTTCGTGCCCTCGAAGGCGGACCGCCTGGCCGAGTCCGGCGACGAGGAGTCCCTCCGCAAGGCGCTCGAGCTCGACCCGCGTCACGCTCCTTCGGCGGTTGGCTTGGCGCGTCTGCTGCTCGAGCGAGGCGAGAGCGACGAGGCGCTGGAGCTCCTCCGCCCCTTCCCCAACGACTTCGTCGCGGACGGGCTGATGGCCCGCATCGAGCTCTCGGGCACGGAGAACGGGGCGGGCCCCGACGAGCTCCTGGCGGCGTCCGAAGCGTGGGATGCCGGCAGGCCCGACGAGGCGCTGGAGAAGCTCCAGGAGATCCTCGCCGCCGAGCAGGATCCGGAGCGCAAGGATCGCCTGCGCCGCGTGATGGTGGCGATCTTCACCGAGCTGGGCGCGGACCACCCGCTCGCGCGGGAGCACCGTCGCCGGCTGGCGGCCGCGCTCAACTAGGTCCGCTCGCGCCTATGCGGGCGGCTTCTCCATCGGACCGCTCGGGACGGCGACCTCGATGGGGATCCCCAGAGCCTCGGCCTCCTCGATGCCCTCGCCCTCCTGGTCGCGCGAGCAGATGATGCGGAAGGCGCCGGTGCCGAGCTCGGGATCGGCGACGATCGGCAGGCCGCGGATCTCGTCCCATCCCAAGCGCTCGACCTCGAACGGGTTCATCCGCACCTCGCTGGCCGGGAACGGGCAGTTCGAGTTGTGCTGGTCGATCGCCCGTGAGATCGCCTCGAGATTCTTTGCCTCGGCGTTCGTCACCGCTTCCCAAAATAGCGCCCTCCGTCACCGACCGGGCGTAATCTCGGCCGACCGCAGGTGATCGCCCACGTCGACATGGACTCCTTCTACGTCTCGATCGAGATGCTGCGCCATCCCGAGCTGCGCGGGAAGCCTGTGGTGGTCGCCTATGACGGCCCTCGGGGCGTGGTCACGACCGCGTCCTACGAGGCGCGGAAGTACGGGGTCCATTCCGCCCTGCCGATGGTCACCGCGCGCCGTCGCTGCCCCCAGCTCACCGTGCTTCCCGTCGACATGCAGCTCTACAAGCGCGGCTCGGTGAAGGTGATGGAGACGCTGCGGGAGTTCAGCGACGAGGTGGAGGTCGTCGGCCTCGACGAGGCATACGTCGATCTCGCCGCGTCCCCCGTCCCCCAGTCGCGCGCCAACGAGATCAAGCGGCGCATCAGGGAGGTCACCCATCTCGTGTGCTCGATCGGGCTGGCGCCCAACAAGCTGATGGCGAAGATCGCCTCGGACCTCGACAAGCCGGATGGGTTCGCGCTGCTCGACCACGAGAACTGGCTCGAGACCGTCGGCGGGCGGCCGGCGTCGCTGCTGCCCGGGGTGGGCCCAAAGACGTTCGAGGGCCTTCGAGCGATCGGCGTTGAGACCGTTGCGCAGCTGGCCGCGGCCGACGAGCTGGCGCTCGAGCGCGCTTTCGGCCCGAACCACGGTCGCGGTCTGCAGGCCCGCGCTAACGGGATCGGAGCCACGAGGCTGAACGAGGACCGAGTCCGCAAGTCCGAGAGCCGCGAGACCACCTTCCCCGCAGACGTCACTGACCGGGACTACCTGCATGACACGGTCGAGCGCCTGGCCCGCTCGGTCTGCGAGAGCCTCGCCTCCAACCACCGCCGCGGGCGGACGGTGACGCTGAAGATCCGCCTGCAGCCGTTCAAGACCTACACGCGGTCGCGAACCCTGCCCGCCCACACGTGCGACCCGGAACAGGTCGTCGCGACCGCCCGCGATCTGCTGGACCGGTTCGACCCCCAGCTGCCCGTGAGGCTGGTGGGAGTCGGCCTGGCCGGGCTGGCGGAGGAAGAGGTCCGCCACCAGCCCGGCCGGCCAACATCGAACGGGTTGCTCTTCGGCTGACGCCCCAGAGCACCCACGCATCCACTAGCGCGTGGTGAGCACGGTCCCCGTGGAGGGGAAGCCGAGCTTCGCCTTCGTGGCCGCCGTCAGGTCGTACTCGCGGTTCCCCGCGTATGGGCCCCTGTCGATCACGGGGACGGTGAGCGTCTTGCCGTGATAGCGGAGCGTGACCTTGGAGCCGCAGGGGAGCGTCTTGTTCGCGACGCCCAGCTTCCCGGCGCTCAGCGTGCCGCCGCAGGCCAGGCCGCCCCCATAGAGGCCGGGACCGTAGTACGAGGCCTCGGCCGGGCGGAAGGCGTACACCTTCATCCGGTGCGAGCGCACGGTCGTGTTGGCGACCGCCGCGCGGACCCGGTACGTGCCGGAGCCCCGTGCGTGCCAGCGCACCCGGTAGGTGCCATCGGGCCGGGTGTGCGTATGGAGCCTCCGTCCACCGACCCGGACGACGACCGCCCGTCTGCCACCCGGAGTGACGCGGCCGCGGAACTTGACGGTGTGGTGCGCCCTCACGTTCCGGTGGCCATTCAGGCTGATCCCGGTGGCGGGGCTGCCCGACGCGGTCGCTTCCGGCGCGGTTCCGGTGCCCGGAACGGCGGCCGAAGCGCCCGCGATGCCTGCTGTGATCATCATTGCCAGGGCGGGCAGCAGCGCTAGCGCAGCCCGCCTCCGCTTCCAACGGAAGCGACGCAAAGTAAATCCACCTGCCTCTCTCTGCCGCCTACGGGGTTAGCTGACGGGCTCGCGGCGACGCTTTGTGAAACTGGTTGCTCCTTGCGGAGCACCCTCGCGTCTCAGTACCGCTAAGGGCGGAACACCGCCCCATTCGCCCCGGCCGGCGTGCTGCGATGGGCGCCGGCGAGTGGTTCCCCCGCTCACGTGATTTCCGTCGACGTGATTAGGCGAGTTGTTTGGCGACTAATCGACCGGGCAGGGTAGGTTCGCTATTTGCGAACTTGTGTGACGATCGGCACAGTTGGTATGCGACGATCATGGCCATGACCGACCGCCTCACCGGCCTCGATTCCTCATTCCTCCACCTGGAGCGGGATGGGACGCACATGCACGTCGCCTCGACGACGATCTTCGAGCGCCCGGCGCCTCCCTACCTCGAGTTCCGCGACCACATCGAGTCGCGCCTGCATCTGGTGCCCCGCTTCCGCCAGAAGCTGCGCTTCGTGCCGTTCGGGCAGGGCCGTCCGGTGTGGGTCGACGACCCCCACCTGAACCTCGCCTATCACGTCCGCCATACCTCCCTGCCGGAGCCCGGCACCGAGCAGCAGCTGCGCGTGCTGGCGGCGCGGATCTTCTCCCAGCAGCTCGACCGCTCCAAGCCGCTCTGGGAGCTCTGGCTGATCGAGGGGCTGAAGGGAGGCCGCTTCGCGATCGTCGGCAAGACGCATCACGCGATGGTCGACGGCGTCTCGGGAGTTGACATAACCACCGTGCTCTTCGACGCCGAGAAGGAGCCACTCGACCCTCCGCGCCCGCCCGAGCGATGGGTCCCCACCCCCGAGCCGAGCCGAGCGCAGCTCCTCTCGGAGGCGCTGGTTCAGCGGGCCTTCGACCCGCGCGAGGCCATCCGCGGCATTCGCCGGGTGATGCGCGGCCCGAGGCGCGCCGTTCGCAAGGCGACCGAGGCCGTCGTCGCGGCGGGTACGTTCGCCTGGGCCGGGATCGCGGCGCCCAGGAGCCCATTCAACTTCGACGTCGGCCCCCATCGGCGCTTCGCCTGGGTCCGTGCCTCGCTCGCTGACATGAAGCAGGTCAAGAACGAGCTCGGGGGCACCGTCAACGACGTGATCCTCGCGGCGGTGGCCGGCGCGCTCGGCCGCTACATGCGCCAGCGGGGCCACTCCACCGCGGGCCTCGAGCTGCGGGCCATGGTTCCGGTCAGCGTCCGCGCCAAGGATCAGCACGGCACGCTCGGCAACCAGGTGACGACGATGATGGCCCCGCTGCCGGTCTGGTGCGAGGACCCTGTGCGGCGGATGCAGATCGTCCGCCGGTCGATGGGCGACCTGAAGCAGTCCAAGCAGGCGATGGGCGCCACCCTGCTGACGCAGCTCGCCGACTTCGCGCCTCCCACGATCGCCGGCCAGGCCGCGCGCCTGCAGTCCCGCCAGCGCTTCTTCAACCTCGTCGTCACCAACATCCCCGGCCCGCAGTTCCCCCTCTATCTGCTGGGCCGCCGGATGGAGCGCGTCTTCCCGATGGTTCCGCTCGCCAAGAACCAGGGCGTCTGCATCGGGATCATGAGCTATGACGGTCAGGTCAACTTCGGCCTGATCGGCGACTACGACGGGCTGCCCGACCTCCAGGACCTGGCCAAGGACCTCGAGGAGTCGATTGCGGAGCTGCTCGAGGCTGCGGGCGGGCGCCCTGGGATCTTCAGGCGCTTCGTGCCGGGCGCGGCGGTCGAGGCCGGGGACGCGGTCCAGAACGGCCACAGCGACCGCGAGGAGTCGACCGCGGGCTAGTCCGCCTGCCGGTCGGCCGTGGGTTCCTCGACGGCCTCGCGTTCCTGGACGAACGCCTCCTTCATCGAGGAGCGGCGGGCATCACCCCAGACGGCCTCGTCGAAGCGGGCGCGGACCATGACCTTCTGGAGCAGCGCCAGGTCCTCGTGGCGAGCCATGTCGTAGCTCGAACCCGACTCCTTGTCCGGGTGCCCGGGATGGGTGACCCACTCGGTCACGCCCGGCGCGAGGCTCCTCAGCTCCGGCGGCTGCGCGGGCTGCTTGCTCTCTGTGCGGCCGATCAGGATGTCGGGTGTGTCGATGCCGCGCTCGCGCAGCCACTGGCGATGGTCCGGGTTCACCGAGCGGACGGGGACGTCGATCTGCTTGGCCATCTGGAACACCGGCGTGGCGAGCTCGGGCCGTGCGTGGCAGTGATGGTGCCCGTTCAGGAACGCCGGCCAGCGGCCGAAGATGTCGCCGAACCGCTCGAGCTGCACCCGGAGCGCGGTTCGTGCCGGGGCGCCGCTGCGCGGGCCCCAGCGTCCCTCGAACTCGATGTGGAGCCCGATCTCCACCCCGGTGTCGAGCAGTGGCTTCCCCTCGCAGTAGTCGCGCTCGACCATCGCGCTGACGGAGTCGATCGCGCCCATCCCGATCGCCTCGAGGATCCCCTGGTTGTACGAGGGCCAGTACCCGTAGTCGTCCGCCGTGATCACCAGCAGGCGGCGTTTGTCTCCTTGGTTGGCGGCCATCCGACCAAGGTTAGGTCCTAGCCGTCTAGCTGACCTGCTGGATCGCCGCTTGGATCTCGGAGAGGCCGAAGCCGTTGACGGTCTTGGTGCCGTTCGGCCCCTGCGCAACCAGGGACGGTGTGCCGTTGAAGCCGAAGCCCTCCGCGTCGGTCGTGCCCTTGGCGATCACGGCGTCCCACTTGGAGGAGTTGCGGGATCCGTTCCACTTGTCGACGTCGAGGCCGGCGGCCTGGGCCAGGCTCGTCAGGAACTCATCCGTCACATAGCCGGAGTTCTCCCCGCCCTGGTTGGCGTAGAAGAGCTGAAGATAGTTCCAGTACTTGTCCTGCTCCCCGGCGGCCAGGATTGCCTTCATCGCCGGCTTCGAGTCCGGCCCGATGATCAGGTAGGGCTCGTAGATGAACTTGACGTTGCCGCTCCGGACCTCGCTGGAGATCACCTGCGGGGCGATCTGCTCGGAGAACTCCTTGCAGACCGGGCACTGCGGATCCCCGAACTCGGTCAGGGTGACCGGGGCGCCGGTGTCGCCCAGCGTCTGACCACTCTGCGAGAGGCCGTGGAGCTCCGAGTTGACCTGGGCGACACCCTTGACGTTGCCGACGTTGGTCGGCGTGTCGGTGTTGTCGCCGCCCGATTGGCTGATCACGATCAGCGCGACGATCACGGCGACCGCTCCGAACGCCGCCAGGCTCAGGTACTGGATCCGCCGCTTGCGCGCCAGCGCAGCCGAGGTGTCCTGTGACTCCGCGGCCTGCCGCTCGGCGCGCAGGCGCTCTCGCTCCTCGTGCCTACCTTCCATGCGAAGACTCTATCTGCGGAGGGGCCAGCTCTCTGCCCGTGTACGCGAAGGCCCGTGCCGCCGCGACCGCCAGGGACAGCGACATGATCACCGCGCTGGCCACGCACCACTGGCAGATGGCGTCGATCACGAACAGCTCCAGATAGGTGAGGTAAGCGCTGAAGCCGAAGCCGACCAGCGCGGTCAGGAAGCCGCCGAACCGCCCGGTGTCACCCGGCACCAACGCGGCCGCGAGCAGCAGCAGATAGCCGCCGATGCCGAAGACGGCCACGTTGATCCCCGCCAGGTGCGAGTAGTGGCTGTCGGCGACCGTCTCGCAGCCGGTGCCGCCGGCCAGGCACTGGGGCGCTCCTCCCCCGCTGTCCGCGATCACGATGTAGACCGCGACGCCGACTCCGATCAGGGCGAGCACCGCGGCCGTGATTCTCAGAATCCGCTCCGAGGGCATGCGCCAATGCTATGAAGCTGACGTGAACGGGCCCGAAAGATCGCCGTTGACGACCCGCCCCGCGCAGCCGGGCGACGCCGAGCGGATCGCCGAGATCTTCAACCAGGGTGTCGAGGACCGCGTCGCGACCTTCGAGACGCGTCCGGCCGACGCGGGGGCCGCGACTCGCTGGATCGAGCAGGACCTCGTCGTGGTGGCGGAGCGAGGCGGCGCGCTGGTGGGCTGGGCCAAGGCGAGCCCGTACGCCGATCGCCATGAGTACTACGAGGGCGTGCGAGAGGCCACTCTCTACGTCGACCGCGACGCCCGGCGGACGGGCGTCGGGCGACTCCTGCTGGATGCCCTCGCGAACCACGCCGCCCAGGCGGGTGCCCACAAGCTGATCGGCAAGATCTTCACCTCGAACGAGCCCAGCATCGCCATGGTCGGCGATCTCGGCTGGCGGGAGGTCGGCGTCCACGAGCGCCACGGCATGCTCGACGGCGAGTGGAAGGACGTGCTGGTCGTCGAGAGGCTTCTCTAGGGCCAAACGCAGCTACCGGCTCTTGGATGTGTTCCTGGGGTGTGATGAGGAGGCTCTCGTTCGCCGGAACCCTCGGGGTCGCCGCCGCCTTCGCGCTGGCGCCGCAGGCCCTTGCGTCCACGGTCACCGTGAGCGGGGGAAACACGGTCCGCGTGCTCGAGTCGGGCAGTGAGGTCAACAGGGTGGCCGTGCGCTACGACGCCGGCACGGATCTCTACGTGGTCACGGACTCCGCCGCGAACCTCACTCCGAGCGGCACCTGTTCGGCGGTCAACGCGCATGGCGCCATCTGCCCGGGAGCGGGAATCAAGACGATCTTCGTTGACACCGACGCCCAGGCCGACTCGATTGCGATGGACCTGGCCACCATCCCCACCGCCGTCACGGGGAATCTGGACGGCGGCCCCGGCGGTGACTCCGTCACCGGCCATGGAACCCTGAGGGGCGGCTCGGGCAACGACGTGATCCAGGGGTCTGCCCTCGCCGACAACGTTCGTGGAGGCAGCGGCCGGGATTGGATCGAGGCGGGTGAGGGCTCCGACGACATCGAGGGCGGCAGGAGCGCCGACACCCTCGTCTACCCGGCGAGCCGCGCGACCCCCGTCAACGTGACCGTAGGCGCGGGCAACTTCAACGACGGCGGGGTCGAGGACCAGGCCGCTTCAGGCAGGCGCGACACCGTTCACGGCGACATCGAGGTGGTCGCCGGCACGCCGCAGGCCGACCTGATCGCGGGCGACTCGAGCTCCGAGACCCTGATCGGCGGAGCCGGCAACGACGTCCTGAACGGGAACCGCGGCAACGACACGCTTCTGGGCCTCGAGGGCGACGACGTGATCGTCGGTGCCAACGGGAGCGACCTCCTGCGTGGGTGGACAGGCGCCGATCGCCTCTTCGGCGGCCGGGGAAACGATCTCGTCTCGGGCGGCCCCGACGGCGATCTCGTCGTCGGCAATCGCGGTCACGACGTGCTCAAGGGGAAGAGCGGCATCGACTTCCTGCGCGCCAAGGACGGTATGCGCGACTACAGGATCAAGTGCGGGCGCGGCTCCAACCGCCTCGAGGGCGCGACGCGCGACAAGCGCCGCGATCCGCGCCCCCGCTCCTGCTGAGCGGCGAGTGGCGTCCTCGGCGCTGGCGATCATGCCCGCGTGCACCGGATCCACTACCGCTTCGGGATCGTCCTCTGCCTGATCCTCTTGACGATCACGTTCACGCTGGCGGCGCCCAGTGGTGACGGTGGCCGCTTCGTCGCCGTCGTCCTGCAGGCGGCGGTGCTGGTGGCAGCGGTCGTCTCCTCGCGCGCGCACCGAGGGGTGATCGCTCTCAGCGTGGTGGCCGCAATCGTCGGCATCGTCGGAACCGGCGCGGCGCTCTTCGGCAGCGGCGAGTTCGGCAACGGCTCGGCGGCCATCGTGGCGCTCCTCTACCTGCTGCTGACCCCGCCGGCCCTGATCTCCGGGCTGCGGAAGCAGTTCGACGAGGCGGGCGCGGTGACCCTGCAGACGATGTTCGGGGTGCTCTGCCTCTACCTGCTGATCGGCCTGCTGTTCGGAGTCGCCTACGCGACCGTCGACGAGCTCTCCTCCACGCCCTTCTTCGCCCAGGCGGGGTCACACGGCCGGGACGAGTTCCTGTATTTCAGCTACACGACGCTCACCACGGTCGGATACGGCGACCTGTCCGCCGCCACGAACCTCGGCCGCTCCCTTGCGATCACGGAGGCGCTGCTGGGACAGCTCTACCTGGTCAGCGTCGTCGCGGTGATCATCAGCAACATGGAGGCGGTCCGCCCGGGGCAGCGCCGCAAGGTGCGGAAGATCGTCTAGGCGACCGATCTAGCCGAGCTGCAGCAGGGCCCAGAACGGATGCTCGCGCGGCGGGATCCGCGGCGGGACGCGCCGGTGCTGGCGGTTGCGCGCCCAGGCGAGGTAGCCCTGGAGGCGGCGGGAGATCGAGCGCTTGGTGGCGGAGGTCGGCTCCACGACGCTGTGCTCGAGAGCGAACAGCCAGGCGTTCGCCTCGGACTCCAGGCGGGGCGCCGAGCGACCCTTGCCGACCAGGTGTCCGATCTCGTGGAGGGCGATGAAGTAGGAGACCTGGCCGCGGATCGGCGGAATCGAGATCTCGAGCCTGCCTCCGCGCCAGCGAATCGCGCGGCCCCTGGCCGAGGAGCCGGTGAGCTCGATGCCGTACTCGCGGCAGAGATCCTCGACGTGAGCCTCCATCAGCTCCACGCCCTTGCGCGTGCGTGGTGAGCGTTCCTGCCTGAACACGCGCGGCAGGGTAGCCGCCTCCACGGATGGGTCTCCCCCGCCGCCATACTTGGGATATGGCCGAGACCACGCATCTCCGCCTGGCGCTCGCGCAGATCGACCCGACGGTGGGCGACATCGAGGGCAATGTCCGCCTGATCTCGGAGTCGGTTGCGCGGGCTCGCGGCCAGGGCGCGCAGCTCGTCCTGCTGCCGGAGCTCTGCGTGTCGGGCTATCCGCCCGAGGACCTGGTCCTGCGACCGGACTTCCTGGACTCCGTCCGGCAGGGCCTGGACGCGATCGCCGCCGAGGTCGATGGCATCGTGGCCCTGGTCGGCTTTCCCGAGCGGGTCGGACGCACTCCCGAGGAGCTCGAGGACTTCGATCCTCTGATCGATCCGCCCCCTCCCCCGGCCCACAACTCGCTGGCGGTTCTTGCCGCCGGGGAGGTCCGTGCGGTCTACCGGAAATGCGACCTACCGAACTACGGCGTCTTCGACGAACGGCGCTATTTCGAGCCGGGCACGGAGCCGGCGCTGATCGGCGTCGACGGCGCGCTGGTGGGGCTGACGGTCTGCGAGGACATCTGGCATCCGGGCTTCCCTGAGGCGGACGAGGCCGCGGCCGGCGCGCATCTCGTCGTCAACTCCTCGGCCTCGCCGTACCACCGCGGCAAGGGCCGGGCCCGTGAGGCGATGCTCGCCGAGCGCGCCCGCGCGAACGGGGCCGCCTTCGCGCTCTGCAACACCGTGGGGGGCCAGGACGAGCTCGTCTTCGACGGGGTCAGCGTGGTGATCGGTCCCGACGGCGAGACCCTCGCCCGCGCCGCGCAGTTCGAGCCCGAGCTCCTGGTCTGCGACCTGATGGTGCCCGCCGCGGGGGAACCCGATGGCTCCTCGTCGCGGCCGGTGCCGGTGATCGCAGAGCTGAGCTCGGGGGCGGACCCGGAAGGGCATCTCGAGACGCGCCTCGCTCCCGCCCTCGAGGGGGAGGAGGCGGAGGTCTACGCCGCGCTGCGGGTGGGCCTACGCGACTACGTGGAGAAGAACGGCTTCGACCATGTGGTGATCGGGCTGAGCGGCGGAATCGACTCGGCCCTGGTCGCCCTGATCGCCGTGGACGCGCTCGGTGCCGACCGCGTCAGCGTCGTCGTGATGCCCTCCCCCCACTCGAGCGGTGAAACCCAGTCGGACGCCCGAACGATCGCCGCCAATCTCGGCGTCGAGCTGATCGAAATCTCGATCGCCGAGGCGATGAAGGCCTACGAGGAGGCGCTCGGGCGAAGCTTCGAGGGCACGGAGCTCGGGATCGCCGAGGAGAACCTGCAAGCCCGGATCCGCGGAAACCTGGTGATGGCGTTGTCCAACAAGTTCGGCTGGCTCGTCCTCACAACGGGCAACAAGAGCGAGATGTCGGTCGGCTACGCGACGCTCTACGGGGACATGGCGGGCGGATTCGCCGTGATCAAGGACATCTTCAAGCTGCTCGTCTATCGCCTGGTCCGCTGGCGGAATGAACAGGCGGAACGCGAGCTGGTTCCCGCCTCGGTGATCGAGCGCCCGCCGTCCGCCGAGCTGCGCCCCGACCAGCTCGACGAGGACTCGCTGCCGCCCTATGAGACTCTCGACCGCATCCTCGAGGCCTACGTGGAGCGCGACGAGGGCATCGATGCCCTAGTCGCCCAGGGCCTGCCCGAGGACCTCGTGCTCGACGTCGTGCGGCTGGTCGACCGGGCCGAGTACAAGCGCCGCCAGGCGCCCCCCGGGATCAGGGTGTCGACCAAGGCGTTCGGCCGCGACCGGCGCCTGCCGATCACCAACCGCTTCGGCTCTATGCGGGCGCTCCCGAGGTAGCGGCCACCAGGGCGCTCCACTCAGGAGCGAAGGGCGAAGCCCGAAGCGACTTGTGCTGGGCGCCCGCCCGTGGCCGCGACTGATGGCGAAGCCGTCACTTTGAGATCCAGTCCTTGATCTGCGCGTAGACGGCCGGATGGTTCAGGAGGTTCATGTGATGGAGGCCTCCGAGGTGGCGCCCGTTCTCCGCCTCGAAGGGGATGCGGCGATCGCGCCCCGCGCCTGAGGCGCTCGGGTAGTGGACGAGCAGGTCCCCGACCAGCCCCCCGAGGCCGTCGGGCCGCCTCGCCAGGGTCGCACCGATGAAGTAGTAGGTCGCGGTCGGCAGGAAGGGGACCTCCTGGCAGCGGTGGCGCAGGAACTCGTCGGGGTCGGTGTCGCGCCAGTCCTCGTCGACGAGGCTGCCGTAGCGCAGGTCCTTGATCCCGGCGCTCCGGCCGTTGAAGAAGAGATCGGCGAAGGGCCGCGACTCGGGTAGGCGGCTCAGGGTCCAGCCGGCCGCATGCGCGGCGCGCTCGAGGGGCGCCCCGAGGTGCGGCGTGCCCAGGCAGAAGACGTGCCGAAGCTTTTCGGCCCACCCGTGGTCCTCGCGCTCGGCGTAATGACAGGCGCTGCGCGCGACCAGGCCGCCCATCGAATGGCCGATCAGCGCGATCTCGTCGATCTCGGTCGGCCATGAGGCGGCGAGCGCGTCCAGCGCGCCCGTCAGCCGGCGGCCGTTCTCGGAGACGCGGAGGCCGGTGTTGTAGCGGAGGTAGATCGGCGTGTAGCCGAGGTCATCCCGCAGGCGCGAGCCATAGCTCGGCGAGGAGCGCTCACGGGAGGAACCGAGCTTCCAGGCCGCGTCGGTCTCGCAGAGGCCGTGCACGAAGACGACGAGCCTGGGGGTCGGGTCGCGGAAGGCCGTCGCCAGACCGTCCTCGTCGAGTGCGACGTCGCGCTCGCCGTGGCGGACGGTGAGGTCGAGGGCGAGATCGGGATGGTCGCGGGCGATTCGGTCTCCCGCGATGCCGTTGAGCACGCCGAGCGCGAGACTGCCGCCCCTCGAGTCGGCAAGGGCCGCGGAGCCCTCACGGGCGCGCTCGGCGAGCGTCCTGCCGCCGGCCCTCACCGGTGCGCGCAGCGCGGCACCGATCGTGCGGTAGGAGGCTTCCGAGATCCCGTCGTGCACCACCCGTACCGGCGCACCGAGGGGACCGAGCTGCCGGAAGACGCGATTCGCGACGGCTGAGTGAACCTGACCCGCCGTGGCGCCGGGGCGGGCCAGCGAAGCTGCGGCGATCTCGCTCAGGGAGCGGATCTCGGATCTGCGCATCGCCTACACCCTCTCACGCGTCCCGGGCGTTGTCGAATCGCCGGGCCCCGGTATCAGTCGCGACCCGGGCGGATGGCGATGACGATTCGCGCCAGGGCGCACACGCGGCCCTCGTCGTCGCTCATCTCGACGTCGAAGATCCATGTCGACCGGCCTCGGTGGCGGGTCCGAGCGGTGGCGTTGACGTGACCGTCCGCGATCGATCGCAGGAACGTGGTGTCGTTCGATTGACCCATCGCCACCATGCCGTCCTCCCGCACCGCGAAGTATGCGGCCGCGGAGCAGATGCTCTCGGCGAGCGAGCAGTAGACGCCGCCGTGCACCACTCCAAAGGGCTGGAGGTGATGATCGACGACCTTGATCCGGGCGCGGGCGTCGTCCGGGTCGAAGCTCAGCCACTCGACCCCGATTCGCTCGCCGAACCCGGTGGGCGGCATCTGCGGCAGATTCACGAGCCGGGACGATAGTCGGCGGTTCGCAGGGTCGATACTGAGGCCATGCGGTTCCTGGTCTGGAGCGGGATCGAGGAGTGGATGACGGAGGCCGCCGAGGTGGACCTGGGCGAGGACGGACTGAGTGCCGTCGGCATCCAGCTCGGAGCGGAACCGGCTCCCTTTCGGGTCGACTACCGGCTCGAGACGCCCGAGCGCTTCGTCACCAGCGAGCTCGAGCTCTCCGCCGCCGCCGAGAGCTGGAGCCGGCGGCTGCTGTTGAGCCACGACGGCTCCGGAGGCTGGCGCGCGGAGGTCGAGGACGCAGGCGATGTCCCCGGCGGCCCCTGGGACGGCGAGCTGCCGGACCTGTCGGAGGCGCGGGACATCGACATCGAGAACTCGCCCCTCACCAACACCATGCCCATCCTCCGTCACGGCTTCCAGCAGAGCGGATCCGGCGATTTCGTGATGGCCTTCGTGCGCATGCCGACCCTGCGCGTCGAGGCCTCGCCGCAGCGCTACGAGCACGTGCGAACGACGGAGAACGGGTCCGTGGTCAGGTACAGCAGCCGCGATGGCGACTTCACCGCCGAGCTCCAGCTCGACTCGGACGGACTGCTCGTCGACTACCCGCGCCTGGCGAGGCGCGTCGAGCCCGGATTAAAGGTCGGATAAGACCTGCATCACGCATCGGGTCGCTGCCCTAGGCTTCCACGCTCGTGGCGGTCACGGACGAACAGCGCGCGATGCTGCAGTTGCTGCTCGAGGGCGGGCAGGGATACGACGACATCGGCTCCCTGCTCGGGATCGCACCCGACGAGGTGCGATCGCGTGCGCGCGCTGCGCTCACGGAGATCGGCGGCGCCGACCCCGACGCGCAGGTCGGCCTCACCGACTACCTGCTCGGGCAGGCCGACCCGATCGGGCGCGCCGACGCGGTTCGCCATCTGCAGAGCGATCCCGAGGCCAACGCGCTCGCCCAGCGACTGGTGCAGAACCTGAGGCTGCTCGCCCCGAGGGCCACTCTCCCCGAGGTCCCGGAGCCGCGCGGCGGCCGCCGGGCCGCCGCGCCTCCCCCGCCTCCACCCGCGCCGGCGGCCCCCTCGTCCGCGGCGCCCCCTCCCCCGCCCGCGGGCGTCCCGCCCGAGGGCCCGGGTATCGCGTCCCGCGCCGCCGGCTTCTTCAGCGGCCTCGGCTCTCTCACCGGCAGGCGACGCACCCAGCTCGTCGTCGGCGTCGCCACCGCGATCGTCCTCGTGATCGTGATCCTGGTCGTCGCTACGAGCGGCGGGAGCAGCGGAAGCGGCGACTGCAAGCCGATCGACACCACCGCCGCGCAGCAGGCCGGCGTGCCCACCACCAAGCTTTCGGCGGTCGGCGGGCTCGCCGGCCAGGACTGCCCGCCCACGGGCCAGGTCACTCTGGTGCCGGTCTCGCCGCAGAATCAGCAGAGCTCGAAGAAGCAGCAGGCGATCGCCGGCTTCGCGCTGCAGACCAACGCCGCCCACCTCGAGCCCAGCTCGGATGGCGACGAGTACGTGCTCTGGCTCTACGGCTCCGACCAGCAGGCCAGGCCGATCGGGCAGGAGACCGTTGGGGACGATGGCAACCTGAACGGCGCGGCCCCCCTGGCGACGCAGGAGCTCGTCTTCCTCCAGGCGCTGCAGAAGATCAGGCTCTCGCGGGTCACGGCGGCGCAGAAGAATCAGATTCAGCAGACCCTGCAGGCGCAGCAGGGCAAGAAGAAGGCGACTGGCGTGATCACCTTCGTCGGCGAGCCCGTGCTCGAGGGCAGCGGGACCGAGCTCCTGCAGCAGCTCCAGCAGCAGCTCCAGCAGGCCCAGGGCCAGGCCGGGACCTCGACGGGCTCGAAGGGCTGACCGAACGCGCCAGCCGATGGCGTTGAGCGAGGATCAGCGCGCCCTGCTTTGGCTGCTCCTCGCCGGGGACACCTACGAGCAGGTTGCGGAGGTGCTCGGCACGAGCCCCGACGAGGTGAGGAGCCGAGCCCACCACGCCGCTGACGCCCTCGACCGCGTGCCCGACCGGGAATTCCCCCGGGACGCCGTCAGGGACCGCCTGAGCGCCCTGGAGAGCCCCTCCGGGGGCGACGAGCCGCCTCCCTCCGCCGGCGTTCCCGCCCGAAGCGGAATGGGCGGGCAATGGTTGCTCTGGCTCACCGCCGGCGCGGCGGCGGTCGCCGCCATCGTCGTGCTCGTGGTCGCCGTCGGCGGTGGCGGGGATGGAGGCGCGCAGACCACGACCCGGGCGGCACAGGAGGACGTGGTGCCGATCAAGCTGACCCCGGTCGGAGGGTCGAGAGCGACGGGCATGATCTCGGTGGTCCGCGTCGCCGACCAGCCCGCTGTCGACCTCGCGATCACCGGCCTCGAGCCGAGCGGCCGCGGCCAGAGCTACGTGCTCTGGTTCGTGGGCTCCGGCGGTCGCAGCCTTCCGGTCGCCTTCCACGCCGTGGGCGCGGACGGGAAGCTCACCGGCAGGACGCCGATCCCGACAGCGGCGGAGGGGCTGCTTCCGAGCTTCACGAGCGCCGAGCTGACCCTGACGCGGCAGCGCGAGGCGGCAGCCGCCGTCCAGCGGGCTGCTCAGAGCGCCACCCTCCCGCAGGTCGTCGGCACGCCGGTGATGCGCGGCGCCCTGCGCTAGGTCCGACGGCTCAGCTCGGCAGGAGCTTGCCCGGGTTCATGATCCCGGCGGGATCGAGCCGCTCCTTGACGGCCCGCAGCGCGTCCAGGCCGAGCTCGCCGACCTCCGCCGTCATGTAGGGCGCGTGATCTCGCCCCACCGCGTGGTGGTGCGTGATCGTCCCCTCGGTGGCGACGATCGCCTCGCAGGCGGCGGTCTTCGCCTCGCGCCATTGCTCGAGCTCCGCCCCGCGCCGGGCGCGGGCGAAGAAGGTGAAGTAGAGGGAGGCGCCGTCCGGATAGGCGTGCGAGACATGGCACATGACGATCGAGCGCTCGCCAAGGGCGCCGCGGAGCGCCCCGCCGACGGCCCGGTAGAGCTCGTCGAGGCGGCTCCAGGTGTGCGCGGTCTCGAGCGTCTCGACCATCACGCCGAGGTTCATCAGCTCGTCGCGCAGGTAGGGGCCGCCGTATCGGTTCCGCTCCCAGGAGCGGCCGGCGGCGGAGCCGAGCGGGACCGCGCCGCCGAGCCGCAGGCGCGTGTGGCCGAGGGAGCGGCGGCGGCGGACGGACTCGCTCTCGCCCTCCCAGCCGCAGATCAGCAGGCAGCCGCCCTTTCGCTTCCGCAGGGAGAGATAGGCGTCGAGCGCCCGCTTCCGGAAGCCCTGCGTCCCGGCGAGGTCCAGCGAGACCCGAGTCTCCTCCTCGTCCGAGAGCCGCAGCACGTCAGGCGCCTCGTGACGCTGGGCGAGGTCGCGGACGATCCCCCGTCCGGCGTCGAAGTCCTCCGCCATCCAGCCCTCGTAATGGCGCTCGCGGGGCGCCGGGCGCACCCGGCAGGCGACCTCGGTGATCACGCCCAGGGTCCCTTCCGAGCCGAGGACCAGTTCGCGGAGAGACGGGCCCGCGGCGGTGTGGGGCGTCTGGCGCGTCCTCAGCCTTCCGGTGGGGGCGGTGAGCTCGATCGAGGTCACCACCTCGTCGAACCGGCCGTAGCCGCTCGAGGCCTGGCCGGCCGAGCGAGTGGCGGCGAACCCGCCGATGGTCGCCTGCTCGAAGGACTGCGGGAAGTGGCCGATCGTGGCGCCCCGTGCGCCGAGTGCTGACTCGGCGGCGGGGCCCGAGAGGCCGGAGCCCAGACTCGCGGTGAGGGACGTCGCGTCCATCTCGACTGAGCGGAGGCGGGCCAGGTCCAGGGCGACGACCGCCCGGTGGCCGCCGTCGACCGCGTCGAGGCCGCCGACCACGCTGGTGCCGCCGCCGTAGGGCACGACGGCCACGCCGTCCGCGGCGCACGCCTCGAGCACGGCCGCGACCCCGGAGGGATCGGCGGGTCGCAGGACCGCGTCCGGGGCCTGCTCGAGCCGCCCTGAGCGCAGACGGATCAGGTCGGGGTAGCTGCGCCCCGTCGCACGGCGCAGGCGGTCCTCAGGCCCGTCGAGGACCTCATCGGCGGCCGCGCGGACGGCGTCGGGAATCGGGCGCGGTTCGGGCAGGGAGACCTGCTCCAGGGACACGGGTTCGACGGCATCGCCGGATTGCACGCCGAGCTCCTCGCGCAGGGCTGCGGTGGCCCCCGGCGGCAGGTGGAGGCGCCGCTCGGGGTCGCCCCATCCCCACCACTTCATCTCCGCGGTCAGGTCGGCTCCCCGGTGGCAGCGGTCTCCAGGCCGGTCAGAGCCTCGTTGAGGGTGCGGCCGATCGCCCGCCGCATCATCGGCGAGCCGAGGCGGGAGAGCCCGCGCAGGCGACGGTCGAGCGACATCGTCACGTCTGTCTCGCCGTTCTGAGGGGTGAGCTTGATCTCCGTGCGAGCGCGCTTCACGAAGCGCTCGAACGGAGTGCCATCCACCGTCTGCTCGAAGACGTAGTGCTCGCCGTCGGTCGCCTCGACGCCGTGATAGTCGGCGCGCACGCCACGGCCGTCGCGGGTTTCGAGCACCTGGGTCCAGCTTTGCCGCGCCGGCTCTCCCTCGCTGACGTTCTCGACGCGCTGCGTGTTCGGCCACCAGCGCGGCAGGTGGTAGGGATCCGTGACGACGGCCCAGAGGGCGCTCGCGGGCGCTGCGATGCGGCGCCTGCGCACGACGCGTGCCACGGGCGGCGTTTACTCCTCGCCGGTCAGCTTCCGCAGGTCGCGGACGAGCAGCATGTGGGTGAGGTTGTTGCAGGCGGCGGCGAGGCTCTCCAGGTTCTCCATCGCCTCGCGGCGCGTGTTGTGGTTGGACGAGCGCAGCGCCGCCCCGACCACGGCCTCGAGCAGCTGCGCCTCGCGGTCGGCCGCCGTGCGCAACACCTTCAGGTTCCGTCCCCCCACGCCGAACCGGGCGAGCTCCGCGCTGGCCTGAACGATCTCGCGGTCGGTGTCGTCGTAGAACTTCGTGCCCTCGAGGGTCTCCGGCTGGACCAGCCGCCAGTCCTCGAGGTCCTTGACCAGGTCGGGCGCGACGCCGGTGACGTCGACCAGCTCCTCGAGCGACATGCGCGAGCCCTTGCCCCCCTCCACCGTCGCGGCGCGCCTGAGCGCCGCCCCGGTGCGCTCCTCACGGGCGCCCGCCGCGAGCTCCTGGCGGATCACCCGCAGCGGCAGGAACTCGTCGCGCTGCATGCGGAGGATCGCTCGCAGGCGCTCGACGTCGGCCTGGCTGTAGAGGCGGTAGCCGCCGGGCGTGCGCCGCGGGGACAGGAGCTTCTGGTCCTCGAGGTAGCGGATCTTCGAGATCGAGACGTCCTCGAACTCGCGCCCGAGGATCTTGGCCACGGCGCCGATGGTGAGCGCCTTGCGGTTCGACGGAGTCCCGTCGGTTGATCCGGCGGCGGTCTTTGTGGCCGCCGTTGGTTCCGGGGGGCTGCGGTCGAAGGGCGAGGCTTCCATGGTCACTTCTCCAGGTAGCTCAGCTTGTACTTGCCGATCTGGATCTCGTCTCCGTCGGCGAGCTGGTGGGATTCGATCCGGCGCCGGTTCACATAGGTGCCGTTCAGCGACCCCAGGTCGTCGATGTAGAGGCCGTCCTTGCGGCGCACCAGCAGGGCGTGGTTGCGGGAGACGGTGACGTCGTCGAGGAACACGCCTGCCTCCGGGGTGCGGCCGATCGAGATCCGCTCGTCGTTCAGCGTGAAGCTCTCCCCCGCGCGGCCGCCCCCCGAGCGAATCACCAGCGCCGCGCCGTGCTTCTCGACGACCTCGTCGATGTCGACCTGATGCATCTCGCCCGACTCGTCGACCGTGTAGGTCATGGTGGTCGGCTCGTCCTTCCCGTCGGGACGGGAGAGGTACGCGCCGCACTTCTGGCAATAGTTGGCGCCCTCGGCGTTGACGAACCCGCACTCGGGGCAGTGGATCGCCACGATCGACCCCTTGTCTAAGTCGGAGGCTTGGTCGGGGGCTCCGAGCGGCCGGCCAGGATCTCGCTGAGCCGCTGCACGTCGTCGCCCTTGATCAGCGTGCCGCCCTCTGGGCGATTCTCACGCAGGCGGTTGACCAGCTCCGCCCGCAGGATGTCGATCTGCCCATGCAGGATCCGGCGCCGGTACGACACCTCCTGCTCCTCGGCGGTCAGATTGTCGATCAGCTCCTTGAGCTCCTGGTCGCTCATCGAGCCGATGTCGGGAAAGGTGTCTTCCTCCACGGATCCTCCGGTCGGTCTTGGGTGAGCGATTATATGGCCGCGAGGCCAGTCTCAACTGCGACTTGAAGGTTCGGTCGCCGGATTGCACCGACGTCGTGGCGCCGCGGGACGGAGGATATGGCTCAACTGGCCTGGGCGGCCAGCTCTCTCAGTCCGCTTCGCACGTATGCGATCGTCCCGAGGATCCCCAGGACGAGGCCGAGGATCAGCATCGCGCTCCACACCCAGCTCGCGGACACCATCGCGAAGAAGAGCGAGGCCATCACCGGAGCCACGGCGATCCGGCCCAGCCAGTTGATCTTCAGCTCGCCGATGCGCCTCAACGCGAGCTCGGCAAGGAGAGCGGTGATCACTTCCCTCGCCACCAGCACGGCGAGCGCCCAGCGCGGCAGCAGCTCGAAATGCCAGCAGACGACCACGCCCGAGAGAATCGTCAGCCGATCGACGATCGGGTCGAGGATCGCCCCCATCCGGCTGTACTGGCCGGTGGCCCGCGCCAGGAACCCATCCACGTAGTCCCCCACCGCAATCAGCCAGAAGATCGCGGCCGCCCAAGGGTCGCGCCCATCGCCAGATGAGAACGCGAGGTACAGGAAGACCGGCAGGCCGGCGAGCCTCAGATAGCCGACCGCATTCGGGATCGTCCAGGGCCGCAGTGGCTGCCCCGGCCTGGTCTGCCGAGGCGGCGGCCCCGAGCGGTCGAGCCCAAACTGCCGCCGGAAACCCTTTCGCCGCCCCTTACGCAAGGATTGTCCGCGCCTGGAGGCCATCAGGGCGAGCATATGGAAGGCAAGGCGAAAACCGGCATCTCACCCACGCGCACTGAGGACTTCCCTCAGTGGTTCCAGAGCGTGGTCCGCGACGCGGAGGTCGCGGAGCTCGACCACGTCCGGGGGGCGATGGTCATCCGCCCGTGGGGATTCGGGATCTGGGAGCTGATGCAGAGGGCGCTCGACGACTCCATCAAGGAGACGGGGGCGGAGAACGCGTACTTCCCGCTCTTCATCCCGTTGAGCTACATCGCCGAGGAGGCGGAGCACGTCGAGGGGTTCGCCAAGGAGATGGCCGTGGTCACCCACCACCGGCTGGAGAAGGGACCTGACGGCGATCTCCACCCCGCGGCAGAGCTCCCCGAGCCGCTCGTGGTCCGCCCCACGTCCGAGACGATCATCGGCCGATCCTTCGCCAAGTGGATCAACTCATACCGGGACCTGCCCCTGATGATCAACCAGTGGGCGAACATCGTCCGCTGGGAGCTCCGCCCTCGCGTGCTGCTGCGGACCACGGAGTTCCTCTGGCAGGAGGGCCATACCGCGCACGCGACGGAGGACGAGGCCCTGGAGGAAACCCGGCGGATGCTCGAGGTCTACCGCGAGTTCGCCGAGTCCGTTCTCGCAATCCCCGTGATCCCCGGAGAGAAGCCCGAGTCCGAGCGCTTCCCGGGCGCGGTCAGCACTCTCAGCATCGAGGCGATGATGCAGGACGGCAAGGCGCTCCAGTCGGGCACCTCCCACTACCTCGGCCAGAACTTCTCCCGCGCGATGGAGATGGAGTTCACCGACGAGGACGGCGAGCGGAAGCTCTGCTACACGACCTCGTGGGGCCTGTCGACGCGCATGATGGGCGCGGTGGTGATGACGCACGCCGACGACAACGGCCTGCGCGTCCCGCCGCGCGCGGCGCCGAAGCAGGTCCAGATCGTCCCGATCACGCGGGGCGACCCGGCGAAGGTGCTGGAGGCCGCCGCGCAGCTGCAGGCGGAGTTGGCGGAGCGATCCTGGATGGACGCGCCGATCCGCGCCGAGGTCGATACGCGCGACCGCAAGCCGGCGGAGAAACGCTGGGAGTGGATCCGCAAGGGCGTGCCCGTCGTGATCGAGATCGGCGAGCGTGACATCGACCAGGGCGTGGTGACAATGACGCGACGGGACGATGAGGGGCTCGCCCGCAATGCCGTCCCGCGCGATGGCGCAGCCGACGCGGTGGTGGGCGTGCTCGGGGACATCCAGCTCGGTCTGTTCGAGGAGGCCGCCAGGCGGCTGCGTGAGCGCACCCGTGACGACATCACCACCCTCGAGCAGTTCCGCGAGTTCTTCTCAGGCGAGGAGACCGACTCCGGAGGCTTCGTCAGGGCGCCCTGGAGCGAGGAGCCGGAGACGGAGAAGACCATGGGAGAGCTCGGGGTCTCGGTGCGCTGCATCCCGTTCGATGCGGAGTTGCCCGGAGAGGCTCGATGCGTGATCAGGGCGGCCCGGCGAAGGTCATGGCGATCTTCGCCAAGGCGTATTGAACCTGCCGTTTCGTAAGAGAACTCTCACCAAGACCCAACGCCGGCAAAGGTACAGTCGCGGTGAGGGGAACTTCGGTCGGAACGCCGAGCGTGATGCATCTGCGCGCTGAGAGGAGGTCCAGATGAGAGACCCAGCTGCACGGCTCCGAGGCCTCGGGGGCGGGATTGGCGCGCCCGCGATCATCAACCTGAACACGCCGGCGCACTACGTCCACTGGCACTTCTTCCAGATGTCGGTGGCGAACGTGGTGGTCATCCTGGCGATGATCGCCGTCTTCATCCTGGCGCTCGTCATCCCGTTCCCGAAGCGGGAGATCGAGGAGTGAGCGCAGCGCAGCAGAAGCGGATGTGGACGGAGCGCGTCCGGTCCGCGCGCCGTGGGCGCACTGCCTCCCGAGAAGCTGCTCCCTGACCGCCAGCCGGCGTACGTCTCCTCCTGGATCTACGTCTTCGGCGTCGCCACGATCGCGGCGCTTGTCGTCGTCATCGGCTCCGGCGTGATCCTCGGGCTCAAGGGTCCCGCCTGGTGGCATGAATCGGGCGTGGGCAAGTTCTTCAACAGCATCCATCTGTGGGGCGTCGAGGTCTTCTTCTTCACGATGGTCGTGCACCTCTGGGGGAAGTTCTTCATGGGCGCCTGGCGCGGCGGCCGCTCCTGGGTCTGGGTGACCGGCGCGATCGTCTTCCTGGTCGCGATTGGGACCGCCTTCACCGGCTATCTCTCTCAGCAGAACTTCGACTCGCAGTGGATTGCCAGCGAGGGCAAGGACGGGCTCAACTCCGTCGGCATCGGAGCCTTCTTCAACGTCATCGACTTCGGCCAGATGTACACCTGGCACGTGATCCTGCTGCCGGTCACCGTGGTGGCGATGGTCGTCGGGCATGTCCTACTGGTTCGCAAGCACGGCGTGGTTCCTCCCTACGCCGCCAAGGTGGCCAGCGCCTCGGCGAGCAGGGAGTCGGCATGACCCGGTCGGATCCGGGGCCGTCCCACCTCGAGTCACAGGAGTGGTCGGGGCCGTACATCCGCTACGACCTGGTCAAAGAGTTCGTGATCGCCCTGGTCGTGATCACCGCCCTGATCGTCGCCCTCGCCATCCTCTTCTCCTCCCCCGACGACAAGCCGGTGACGATCCAGCAGTGGGCGCGCTCGGACCCCGGGGACTTCGTCGCCACCGCCGTCACCGAGCTCGACGGCTCGAGCGAGGTGGCGACCTACGGCCCGCCCTACAACCACACGCCGGGCGCGGGGCAGAAGATCGGGCCGCTCAACCTGCAGAGCGCCGCCGGGGTCCACTTCCCCATCAACACCGCACGAGGACTTCGTCCTCAACCCGCTGCAGAGCATCCCCGGAAACGCGGCCCTGACGAAGGCGCTGCAGGCCTACCAGGCGGCGCCTCCGGCCCAGCAGAAGACCTGGACCGACACCTACACCAAGGCTCTCGACGGCGCCGAGTTCACCGGCGGGATTCCACAGGTGCCGCCCGGCGACTACGGCCCAGTCGCTCCGATGATGGTCTCCCTTGCCAGCCTGGCCGAAACCGGCGGCCTCGACGGCGCCCTGCTCAACTCGAATCAGTTCTACCAGACGAACTACACCAAGCCCCTGCTCTTCCTCTCCGGCGGTGGCTACTTCGAGTCACGGGCGGAGGCGCAGCATCTGCTCGGCGAGCAGTGGGGCATGATGAACGAGACAGGCAGCTATCCGGGTCAGGTCTGGCTCTGGCTCTACACCTTCTGGTACCAGATCGCCCCGTTCAACACCTCCGACAACGCGGACGCCCAGATCTGGGCCCTGATGATGCTCCTCTCACTGGCGTTCATCTGCATCCCCATGATCCCGGGGCTGCGGAGCCTGCCCCGCCATCTCGGGGTTCACCGGCTGATCTGGCGCGACCACTACCGGCGCATCGAGGGAAACGGCCGGGGCTGAGCTAGGTGCGCGTGAAGCGCCGGCCCGCGGTGGGCGACGCTTCCTCGTCCAGGCTGACCCGCTTGCCGGCCTTGACCGGTTGCAGGAAGTCGTCGGGCTCGATTTCGGAGGCCTCGGCCTCCATCTGCGCGATCCGCTCCGGGGTGAGCTCGCCGGCATTCTCCTCTTCGATCTTCGCCAGCCAATCGGCGCCCTCCCGGGCCTTCTCCTCCTCCACCTCGACCGAGCCGCGGTCGAGTGACTTGTCGATCTCCGCGAACAGGGTGTCAACGAGCTCCGCCTGCGGCACCTTCCGCAGCGGCTTGCCGTGGGAGAAGATCAGCCCCTCGTTCTTCGCGCCGGTGATCCCGAAGTCCGCGTGCGAGGCCTCGCCGATGCCGTTGACGGCGCAGCCGAGCACGGCGACCTCGACGGGCTCCTCGTACGCCTCCAGGCGCTGCTCGATCTCGGCGACGACCGAGTCCATGTCGAACTGGAGACGGCCGCAGGTCGGGCAGGCGATCAGCACCGGGCCCGCGCTCGCGCAGCTTGAGCGCCTTGAGGATCTCCCAGGCGACCTTGACCTCCTCCTCCGCGTGGAAGGTGGAGAGCGCAGATGCGGATGGTGTCCCCCACCCCATCGGCGAGCAGCGTGCCCAGTCCGACCGATGACTTGAGCGAGCCCGACCACTTCGTGCCGGCCTCGGTGATCCCGAGGTGGATCGGGTACGGGATCTTCTCGGCAAGCAGGCGGTTCGACGCGATCGTGTTCGGGACGTTGGTCGACTTGATCGAGACCTTGAAGTTCTCGAAGTCGAGGCGCTCCATCAGCTCGACGAACTCGACCGCGGCCTGAACCAGAGCGTCGACCGGATTGTCCTTCTCGAGCTCGTGCAGGTGCTTCGGGAGCGATCCGGAGTTGACGCCGATCCGCATCGGCACGTTCTTCGCGGTGGCCTTCTCCGCCACCTCGGCGACCTTCTCGGGTCCGCCGATGTTGCCGGGGTTGAGGCGGATGCAGTCGGCGCCGGCGTCGATCGCCTTCAGCGCGAGCGTGTGGTTGAAGTGGATGTCGGCGATCACCGGGATCGGCGATTCCCTGACGATCGTCTTCAGGGCCTCGACGTCCTTGTCACGCGGGACCGCGACGCGCACGAGGTCGGCCCCAGCGTCGGCCACGGTGCGGATCTGCTCCATGGTGGCCTCGAGATTGGCCGTCTCGGTCTTGCACATCGTCTGCACGGCGACGGGCGCGCCGCCCCCTATCGGGACGTCGCGCACGAAGATCTGGCGCTTCGAAGCCACGAGCACAGGGTAGCCGCGGGGCCGTTTCGGGCGTTACGCAATCCGGTGATGTGTCCCTCCCGTAAGCTGTATTGCAAGGCCGGTGCCCTTCTGAGATGATCGTCTCTCTGGGGGGCCAAGGAGGGAGAAGGAAAATGAATCGCCGCCTCACTCGAATCGCGCTTGCGACCACGCTCGCCGTCACGGCCTTCGGGACCGCATCCGCGACGGCCTTCGCCGACACGGCGGTCCTCGGCAGCCCGCTCGTCAGCAACTACGACGGCGGGGTCAGCACCAGCGCGCTCACCGTTCAGCTCTCCTTCGACCCGGCGACGAGCACCAACCCCACGGTTTCCCCCGCGAACGGCGTGATCACCAGCTGGAAGGTGAAGAGCGCGGATGACGGAGCGGTCTACACGCTGAAGGTGATGCGGCCGAATGGACCGGTCAGCATCGCCCCGGCCACCAACACCAACTTCACCTCGATCACCTCCGTGCGGGCTCCAACGGCTGTCCCGAACGGGACTTTCGCCGCGACCCCGACCGGCGTGATCTTCAACTACCCGGCGTCGCTGCCGATCAGCAAGGGTGACTACGTAGGCCTGCGCGGCGTCGGCGGCCCGGGCGCTCACGGCTTGGCGCAGGCGATGGCGAACTTGCGGCCGCAGAGCACCTTCGCCAACAACTTCGGCGGTCAGCCCGCGGACGGCAGCTCGGCCGATCTCCTGGCCGACGCGCAGCACGAGCTGCTCCTGCAGGCGACGATCAAGTTCTGCAACGTCCCGAACGTCGTCGGACAGACCGAGGCCGCCGCGACGGCGGCGATCGCCGCAGCCGACTGCACCTCGACGGCGACCAAGCAGAAGCTGCGGCTGAAGGCGATCAAGAAGACCTTCTCGAAGAAGAAGAAAAAGAAGATCAAGGCCAAGAACAGGAGACTGAAGGCTCAGAACGGACTTGTTCTCAGCCAGGGCACCGCGCCGGGAACAACGGCCGCGCCGCCCGGACCGGCCGTCGCTCTCAAGGTCGGCGACGTCGTCAAGCCAAAGAAGAAGAAGAAGAAGAAGCACTGACGGCGGATTCAGCATGAGGCGTTCCGTCAGGATCGGGTTTCTCGGCGGGCGGCCTCGCGAGTTTGTGGGTTGCTCGGCGCAGCGAGCGCGGCGCCGGCGAATCTTGCGACGATCGGGAGTGCGCTCGATCAGCCCTCCGACGCGAACAGCTGCCTCGCCCCGTGCATCGCTGTGCAGCAGGGCCAGGTGGCGGGTTCACCCAATCCGCTCACCTCACCGGCGAACGGAATCGTCACCCAGTGGGCGATCGTCACCACCGACAACGTCGTCTTCGGGCTGCGGATCCTGCGGCCGACCGGTCCCGGTACCTACGTGGGTGCGGGCACCGCGGTGGCACCCACGCAGGATCCGAATGGCCCGGACAACCGGCTGGTCCTCAGGTACCCGGCCTCGCTCCCGATCAGCCAGGGCGACGCGATCGGGGTCTACGCGACCGGCGGCGACTCCGATGTGGGGGTGCCTCAGCACAACACGCCCGGCGTCGGCTCGAACATCTGGGCCACCAACCCCCTGGGCACGCCCGCCGACGGCGCGAGCGCCTCCTTCACGCCTGAATCGGGGCACGAGCTGCTCCTGCAGGCGACGATCAGGTTCTGCAACGTCCCGAACGTCGTCGGACAGACCGAGGCCGCCGCGGCGGCAGCGATCGCCGCAGCCGACTGCACCTCGACGGCGACCACGCAGAAGCTGCGGCTGAAGGCGGTCAAGAAGAGCTTCTCGAAGAAGAAGAGGAAAGAGGATCAAGGCCAAGAACAAGAAACTGAAGGCCCAGAACGGGCTCGTTCTCAGCCAGGGCACCGCGCCGGGAACGACGTCCGCGCCGCCCGGACCGGCTGTCGCTCTCAAGGTCGGCGACGTCGTCAAGCCAAAGAAGAAGAAGAAGAAGAAGAATGAGAGGAACGCGGAAGTAGCTAGGCGCCCGCGGCGCTGAGCTTCCGCTCCAGGCCGGCCACCCCGTCGGAGCCGTCCACGCGGATGCGGTGAAGCTCGTACATCCGCCGCCTGTCTGCCTCGCCCGGCAGCTCGGTCGTCGCACCCAGGTAACCGGCGCGGCGGACCGCGCGGATGGTCGCCGGGTCGTACTTGCCCGCCGGGTAGCAGAAGAAGTTGACCGGTTGACCGAAGCGCTGTTGCAGGATCCGGCGGGATCCCGCCACCTCGCGGCGCAGGCGTGAGCCCGACATGCTCCTCAGGTCGAGGTGGCTGATCGTGTGCGCATCGAGCTCCCATCCCTCGTCGATCATCTGATTGACCATCCTGTCGGTGAGCTCGTCGCCCAGGTTGCCGACGAGCAGGTTCAGGTCACCCGGCCAGCGAAGACGGCGCAGAGTCCGCCGGGCGAAGACGTAGTCCCCGCGATACCCGTCGTCGAAGGTGAGGACGATGGGTTTCGGGGGGAGCTTCCCGCTCCCCAACCAGGCGGCGTAGACCTGATTCAGGCTGACCGCCGCGTAACCTCGCCGCGCCAGCCAGTTCATCTGCGCCGTGAAGGTCTGCGGGTCGACGAAGAGCTCAGGGAGACGCGCGGTCGAAGGAGCGTTGGCGATCACGTGGTACATCAGGATCGGGACCGGACCCTTGTGCGAAGCAAGTTCGCCCGTGTCGGGCGGAGATCCCACTCCCCCGCGTGCGAGTCTCGCTGGCTTCGCGGCTGGAGCTGTGCCGCCTCCCGCGCCCGATCCGACGATCGCGCCGACTGCGGCGCTTGCCAGAGCGGCCACGACCAGGGCGTTGCGTCGGCGGATGGCCGCCCTGCGTCGCTGCTCCTGCAGGTGGCGGAGCCGGCGCCGCCTGCGTATCGGATCCTCCATGCCTCAGCGCTGGTAGAGCGCCTCGATCTCCTCGGCGTACTTCTCGTCGATGGGCTTGCGCTTCAGCTTCATGGTGGGAGTGAGCTCGTCGCCGCCCGGCTCCCAGGGCTCGGGCAGGATCGTGAACTTCTTGATCTGCTCCACGCGGGCCATCTTCGCGTTCGCCCCGTCCACCGCCTGCTGGATGTCCTCCCGCGTCTTCTCCTCGGCCGCGAGCTCGGAGACCGACTTCCCTTCGAGGCCGTTCTGCTTGGCCCAGACCGGGGCGTAGTCGGGGTCCAGCGTGATCAGTGCGGCGTTGAACGGCCGCGCGTTGCCGATCGCGACCGCCTGCCCGATCAGGGGGCTCGCCGTCTTGAGGTGCGACTCGATGTTCGCCGGCGACATGTTCTTGCCCGCCGCGTTGATGATCAGCTCCTTCTTGCGGTCGACGATCTTGAGGTAGCCGTCCTCGTCGATCTCGCCGATGTCGCCGGTCCGCAGCCAGCCGTCCTCGGTGAAGGTCTCCTCGTTCTTCTCCGGGAGGTTGCGGTAGCCCGGCATCACGCAGTCGGCCTTCACCAGGACCTCGCCGTCCTCGTCCAGGCGGATCTCGATGCCGGGCGTGGGCGGTCCCACCGTTCCCAGCTTGATCCGGTCGGGTGGGTTGATCGTCCCCAGGCCGCAGGTCTCCGACATGCCCCAGAGCTCGCCGACCGGAATCCCGATCGCGTGGAAGAACTCGAGGACCTCGAGCGGGGTCGGCGCGGCTCCGGCATTGACGGCGAGGGCCTCGTCGAGGCCCAGCTGCTTGCGGAGCTGCGAGAAGAGCTGCTCGTCGGCCTGAGCGGCGGCCGCCGCGACCTCCTCGGGCACCTCCTCCCCGGCCTGTTCGGCGCGGACCTTCGCGATCGCGGCCTCCAGGCCCTGCTCGGCGGGCGCGCGCTGCTCCTCGGGAAGCCCATGAAGCATGGCCTCGAGCCCCGACTTGATCTTCTCGAAGATCCTCGGGACCGCGAAGAACCAGGTCGGCTGCACCTTCGGCAGGAACTCGGCGATCCGCCGCGGATCCGGGCAGATGTACACCGAGACCCCGCGGGTCACCGGCAGGTAGTAGTGCGCGTTGCGCTCGGCGACATGTGCCGCCGGGAGCCAGGAGATCACCTTGCCGCCTCGCTCCGGCAACTGGATCATCTCGTCGGCCGTCGCAACGGCGAAGAGGAGGTTGCGGTGGGTGAGCTGGACGCCCTTGGGCGGCCCCGTCGTGCCGGAGGTGTAGATCAGCGTCAGCAGGTCATCGGGGCCGATCTGCCCGACCGACTCGGCGGGATCGAAGCCCGGGTCCATCTCCATCACCTCGGTGAGGCTGTGGTCGCCATCCTCGCCGTCGACGACGATCAGGTGCTCGAGCCCAGGCAGGTTCTTCCTGGCCTCGTTGAAGCGCTCCAGGAAGGCACTTTCGACGATCGCGACGCGGCACTTGGCGTCCGAGACGACGTACTCGATCTGCTCGGGCGCGGAGGTCTGGTAGATCGAGAACGGCACCGCTCCGAGGGAGACCGCCGCCAGGTCGCAGGGGATGAACTCCCAGCGGTTGTTGAGCATGATCGCGACGGTGTCCCCCTTTCCGACGCCGAGCTTGGCGAGCCCGCCGGCGATCCTGTGCACCGTGTCGCGCAGCTCGGTCCAGTTGAGCTCGACGTCGCGTGCCTCGTCCCGGATCGCGAGATCAGTGCCCAGCCGCTCGACCTGCTCGTAGAATGCCTTGACGAGGTTCTGCGCCGGCAGCTCCGGCGCCGCACCTCCGCTCGCGTGACGCTCTGAAGTCGTTACCTCCACCGCACGCTCTCCTCTCCTCGAAAGACCGAGGAAACGCTACACCAGGACGGAGCAGCGTCGGCCAGGGCTAGCGGACGTTGAACCCCGGGCCCGTGATCCTGTTGATGTCGTTCGTGAGGCCGATGACGAACAACATCAGGATCAGCAGGAACCCGACCGCGCTGGCCCGCTCGATCACGCTGAACGGGACCCGGCTACCACGGACCTTCTCGACGAGGCTCCAGAAGATGTGGCCGCCGTCGAGCGGCAGGAAGGGGAAGAGATTGATGATCGCCAGCGAGAGACTGACGATCGCGAGCAGCAGCAATGAGTCCCGGGCGCTGCGCTCGATCGTCTGGTGGGCCACGTCGCTGACGCCGACCACACCGGATACCTGCTTGCGCTGCTCGGGCTCGAAGAGGCGCACGAAGGTCGAGACGGTCCTCGAGGTGACGTCCCACATCGTGCTCGCCGCCCGCCCTGCGGCGGCTGTTGCGGACAGGTCCTCGGGCACGAGCCCTCCGCCCTGAAACCCAAAGCCGACGCGGTATCGCCCGTCCCCGGTGTTCTCGAGGTTGGGGACATTCGCGTCCCAGTAGGGCGTCATCCGGACGGTCCGCAACTGACCATCCCGTTTGATCACGAGCGTCGCCTGGGTGGTGGCCTTGCAGCCGTCTGTCGGCGCTCCCGCGCAGCTGTGGGTATTCACCTGCCGGGCGATGGCATCGGCGCGATCGGTCAGGTCGTTCTCGCTCGGATCGGTGCCGCCGTTGTCGATGCGATGTCCATCGACCGAAACGATGCGGTCACCGGCGTGGAGCACGCCCTGTGCGGGTGTGCCCTTATCGATAGTCCCCACCTCGAGCGTCGTCGGCCTCTCCGTGCCGAGCGCGAGGAAGAAGAGGACGAAGAACGCGATCAGCAGGTTCATCACAGGTCCCGCTGCGATCACCGCGATCCGCTTCCAGACGGGCTGGTTGTAGTACGCCCGCTTGAGGATGTCCTCGCCGACGGGGCCACCCTCCTCGATCGATTGCGGCGTCACGGTCCCCGCGTCCGCTCCCTCGATCTGCTCGAGCAGGCCCGGCTTGTGCTCGAACTGCTTGCCCTGCTCGGCCGCCTCGAGCTCCTCCGGGTTCATTCCGGTGATCTTCACGAAGCCCCCGAGGGGGATGGCACCGATGCCGTATTCCGTTTCGCCGCGTCTGATGCTGACCAGCTTGGGCGGGAAGAAGAGGAAGAAGCGCTCCACCCGCATCCCGGTCATCTTCGCGACGACGAAGTGCCCGAACTCGTGCAGGACGATCAGGGCGATGAAGCCGAGGAAGACGAAGAGCCAGCTCACGCGACCGCCAGCCCCTCGATCAGGCCGCGGGCGTGCTCACGCGCCGCCTCGTCCATCTCGAAGAGCTCCTCGAAGTGGCGGACCGGGCCGCCGGGCAGCGCCTCGAGCGTCCGCTCGATCATCTCGGGGATCCCGGTGAAAGGGATCCGCCTGGCCAGGAAGGCCTCGACGGCGACCTCGTCGGCGGCGTTCAGCACGCAGGGTGCGGTCCCCCCGGCCTCCCCCGCCTCACGCGCGAGGCGCAGGCACGCAAACGTGTCGGTATCGGGTGCCTCGAAGCTCAGCTCGCCGACGGAGGCCAGGTCGAGCGTCGGGACGTCCACGTCCGCGCGCTCGGGGTGCTGAAGCGCGTACGAGATCGGCACCTTCATGTCCGGATAGCCCAGGTGGGCGAGCGAGGCCGCGTCGTTCAGGTTGACGAGCGAGTGGACGATCGACTGTGGGTGGACGACGACGTCGATCCGCTCGTACGGAACGCCGAAGAGGTGGTGTGCCTCGATCATCTCGAAGCCCTTGTTCATCAGCGTGGCCGAGTCGATCGTGATCCGTCCGCCCATCTCCCAGGTGGGGTGGGCCAGCGCCTCCTCGGGTGTCACGCCGGAGAGATCGGTCCTGCCGCGGAAGGGCCCGCCGGACGCCGTCAGCACGAGCCTCTCGACGGTTCCCGGCGGCTCCGCGTTGATCAGCTGGTAGAGCGCCGAGTGCTCGGAGTCGACCGGGAGGATGCGCGCGCCGGTGGCTTCGGCGAGCGCCATCACCAGTTCCCCGCCGATCACGAGGCTCTCCTTGTTGGCGAGCGCCAGGTCGATTCCCTCGGTGAGGGCGACGATCGTCGGCCCGAGGCCCGCGGCGCCGACCACCGCGTTCAGCACGAGGTCCGGCTTCGACTCCGCGACCAGCTCGCGGATGCCGTTCTCGCCCGCGAGGACGCGACCGCCCCACGCGGACGCCGCCCGCTCGGCCGAATCGTCGTCGGCGAGCGCCACGGCCGGAACGCCGTGTTCACGCGCCTGCGCGAGCACGCGCTCCCAGCTCGAGCCGGCCGAGAGCCCGGCGACCTGGAGGTCGGCCGAGGCGCCGATCACCTCGAGGGCCTGGGTCCCGATCGATCCCGTCGATCCGAGTATCAGCACTCGCTTCACGGCCGCCCAGTGTAGGTGTCGACTGAATCGCTCCCTAAACGACGACGGGAGGCCCTTGCGGGCCTCCCGTGCCGTCACTCCACAGCGAACGTGCGCTAGCGCGTCTGCACAGCGGAGAGCTCGAACTGCGGGACCTTCAGGTCACCCTCGGTCTCCGTGCAGGCGAGCGAAATCGTGTGCTTGCCGCCCTGCGGAGTGGTGACGATGTTGATGCCGAACGACGCGGTTCCAGAGCCCGGGTCGTGCACGTTGGTCTTCGTGCCGTTGATCTCCTGGCCGTCGAGGTCGATATGGCAGACGCCCTTGGCAGCGGCGCCGCCACCGTCGACGTTGCCGTCGACGACGACGAAATAGCGACGCGGGAAGCCGGTCGAGCCGTTCACGTCCACCGACGTGCACTTCGTGAACGTCGACGAGCTGGCCGGATCGCAGGGCGTCGTGCCCGTCTGCGCGTTGGTGGAGGCGACTCCCAGGCCCTTGAGCCGGGCGTCCTTGCTCAGACCCTTGTATTCGACCTTCTTGGTCTTTGCTGCGTATGCGCCTCCTCCAAGGGCAACACAGAGCGCGATGAAACCAACTACGAGGCCGGCTGACGGCCGGCGGTTGAACAGCTTCCTCATCCAGAACCACTCCCTTTCAGAGTTGTGAGCGTTCGCTGACGGAACAGCATGAGGCCGAGAAGTTGCGGCAATGCGAGGATGGTTTCATGCCCCTGAGGAGGCGCAGGCGCAAGAAGCCCGATCCGCCGCTCGATTCGGAAAGTATCCGGGACGTCGTCCGGAAGACTGACGCCAACCCGCAGCTGGTGGCGACGGCCCGATTCCTTCGCCGGCTGATACCCGGCGGGGAGCCCGAGACCTCGGAGATGCCCGAGCCGGTGCAGCGGCTGGTCCAAGGGGTCCAGCCCGAGGGTCCGAGCGCGATGCGTGAGATCGGCAAGGGCGCCCTCCAGGCCTGGCACGCGCTCTCGGAGGCGCAGAGGCGCAGACAGGGAACCGCGGACGTGGCGATCCTGTTCACCGACCTGGTCGGGTTCTCGGACTGGGCGCTCGAAGCCGGCGATGAGGCCGCCCTGGAGGTCCTGCGGAAGGTGGGCGATGTCGAGCAGAAGGCGATCTCGCACAACAAGGGGGCGATCGTCAAGCGGCTGGGCGATGGTGCGATGGCGGTCTTCGGGGACGCGGAGCAGGCGGTCCGGGCCGCGCTGGACGCACAGCACGAGATCCCGAAGATCGAGGTCGAGGGCTACCGGCCGCGCCAGCGCGCGGGCGTGCACAAGGGAACACCCCGCAAGGTGAAGGGAGACTTCCTCGGCGTCGACGTGAACATCGCAGCCCGCGTCGGTGACTGCGCCGGGGCCGAGGAGGTGCTGATCTCGGAGCCGGTCCGTGAGGAGCTCGACGGCCGTCGCTTCAAGTTCGGCCATTCTCGCGAGCTCTCCGCCCCAGGTGCCCCTCCGGACCTGACCGTCTGCTCGGTGAAGGCGCGCCGGAAGCGCTGAGCACCTACCGCGGAGGTAATGGATCGGGCGCGCCGCGCCGACTAAGGTCAGCGCGATGAACCCGGCCGCCGCCAGATCGGGAGCCGGCGAGCTGCTTCGCGAATGGCGCAATCGCCGGCGGATGAGCCAGCTCGACCTGGCGTTGGAAGCGAACGTCTCGGCGCGCCACGTGAGCTTCGTCGAGACCGGTCGCTCCAAGCCGAGCCGGGAGATGGTCCTGACGCTCGCGGAGCAGCTCGAGATCCCCCTGCGCGAGCAGAACTCCCTGTTGCTGGCCGCGGGCTACGCCCCGGCCTTCTCGGAGACGCCGCTCGACACCGAGGAGATGAGCCCGGTCCGCCACGCGCTCGACACGATTCTCGCCGGGCACGAGCCCTATCCCGCGGTGATCGTCGACCGCGAGTGGGAGATCCTGTCATCGAACGCACCGGCGCAGATCCTGCTGCAAGGCGTATCGGGCGAGCTGCTGGCGCCTCCGGCGAACGCGCTGCGAATCACGCTCCACCCGGATGGCATGGCGCCGCGCATCCTCAACTTCGAGGAATGGAGCGGTCATCTGCTCACCCGCCTGCACCGGCAGGCGCTGCTCTCGCAGGACCCGGCGCTGGCCGAGCTCGAGCGTGAGCTGCTGGGCTATCCCGGCGTGCAGCCGTCGAGCGGGATCGCCGAGCCGGAGGAGATGCTCTTCGTGCCGCTGCGTCTGCGGCTGCCGAACGAGACGCTCCTCTCGCTGTTCAGCACCGTGGCGACCTTCGGCACCGCGCTCGACATCACCCTCGAGGAGCTCTCGATCGAGGCATTCTTCCCGGCCGACGAGGCGACGAAGGACTACCTTCGAGGTAATTGAGCCGCTGGCGTGCGAGCGCCAGGATGCCGCCATGACATTCACAGCGCAGACATTCCAGGAGTTCTGGGCGAAGCCCGACCTGTCGACCCCCTCCGAGAACCTCCACGACGACGTGATCGGCTACTGGCCCGGCACCGACGAGCCGGTGCGAGGCCGGGACGAGTACGTGGGAGCTCTGAGGGAGCTGCTGGCCCGGGTGCCGGATCTGACCCTTCGGGTCGTCGAGTCGGCCGACAACGGCGAGTACCTGTTCATTCGCTGGGTCGCCCACGCGACCGGCGCGAACGGGCGGATCGAGCACTCGGGCGTCGACCGGATCAGGGTCGTGGACGGCAAGGTGGTCGAGAACCGGATCTTCTTCGACCGTTCGGAGTTCGAGCGCAAGCTCGGGGTCTCACTCGAGCTGGCCGCGGCGGCCTAGGTCTCAGTAGACGAAGGCGACCGAGAGGTAGTAGCCGACGACCACGGTGAAGAGCACGGCGTCGAGGCGGTCGATCAGGCCTCCGTGGGGCCCGAAGAGGCGGCCGGTGTCCTTGACGCCGAGGTCGCGCTTGATCAGGGAGGCGAACAGGTCCCCGACCGGCGCGATCACGCCGATGCACATGCCCATCAGCAAAGCGTCGATGCCGGGCAGCCAATCCTGGTAGAGGCCGGCGAACCAGAAGCCCAGCGTCGCGCCGACGAAGCCGCCGATGCCACCCTCGAGCGTCTTGTTGGGTGAGATCCGCGGCGTGATCTTGCGGGACCCGAAGAGGCGGCCCGCGGCGTAGGCGGCGGTGTCGCCGATGAAGGTCGCCACCAGGACGTCGATCAACAGCGCGCCGCCATGAAGCGGCAGGTCGCGGAGCAGCACGGCGTGGGAGAAGCCGATCCCCATCCAGGCGACCCCGAGGATCGTGAACGCGATCGAGATCGTGATCGCCTCGTGGGAGCGCCGCGCGGCGGCGAACGCGAACGTCAGCGGGAAGATCGCGGCGAAGACGAGCAGGATCTGAAAGGCGGTCCCGTAATGGGCCGCGATGACCATCCCCGCGGCGACGGCGTACCCGGGAAGCATGATCGGCTGCTCGGGCTCCGCCATCCGGAAGAACTCCCGCAGCCCGAGGATGGCGAGCACGACGAGCGCGAGGGTGAATACGAGGCCGCCGGCGCCGACGATCGCGATCGCGAAGATGACCCACGGGATGGCGACGACCACCCGCGCGGTCGTCTCGGACATCTTGGGGACGAAGCGGCTGAAGCGCCCTCCTGGTCCATCGCCCGGCTCGTCGTCGGCGCGCCGGACGACGATCTCCGGCTCGAGCGGCTCCTCATCCGGATACTCGGATTCGGGCTCGCGCCCGGGCGGCTCCTCCGACTCACGCTCGCGTCCGCGACCGAACTGGAACGAGGGCGGGTCGAGGTCCTCGATCACTGCTCTCGCGCTCCGAAGCGCCGCCGGCGCTCCTCGTACTCGGCGAGCGAGGCAGCGAAGGCCTCGCGCGTGAAGTCCGGCCAGAGCTCGTCCCGGAAGACGAACTCCGAGTACGCGCACTGCCAGAGCAGGTAGTTCGAGAGCCGCTGCTCGCCGCTCGTCCGGATCAGCAGGTCCGGCTCGTGCATCTCCGGCGCGTATAGGTGGCTCTGGAACTCCTCCTCCCCGCCGCCCTGGTACTTCTCGGCCGCATCGAGGATCTCCGCGCGGCCGCCGTAGTTGAAGGCGACGAAGAGCGTGATGCGCTCGTTGCCGTCGGTCTTCTCCTCGGCCCAGTCCATGCGGCCCGTGAGCTCCTCACTGATGCCCTCGCGTCGGCCGATGAAGCGCATCCTGACGCCCTCCTCGTCGAGCTCAGGCGTCTCGCGGTCGATGCGCTCGGCGAACATCGCCATCAGGCCCTCGACCTCCTCCTTGGGCCTCGTCCAGTTCTCCGTCGAGAACGAGTACACGGTGAGCTCCCTGATGCCGAACTCGGCGGCGTCGCGCAGCCTCGCCTTGACGACGTCCGCGCCGGCTTGATGGCCCTCGATGACGGGCAGGCCTCGCTGTTGAGCCCAGCGCCCATTCCCGTCGGTGATGATCGCGACGTAGTCGGCTGGCATCGGAGGGGAGATCGAAGGTCCGGCGGAGCCTAGACCTCCATGATCTCCTCCTCCTTGCCCTTCAGGAGGCTGTCGATCTCGCCGATGGCGGCGTCCGTGTGCTTCTGGAGCTCGGTCTCGCCGTGGTGCTCATCGTCCGAGCCGGCCTCGCCCTCCTTCTTCAGCTCGCGGAGGTCATGCATGACGTCGCGGCGGATGTTGCGGACGGCGACTCGGCCCTGCTCGGCGACTCCGTGAACCACCTTGACGAGCTCCTTGCGGCGCTCCTCGGTCAGCTCGGGGATCTGGAGGCGGATGACGTTGCCGTCGTTGGATGGCGTGAGTCCGAGGTCGGACTCCATGACCGCCTTCTCGATCGTGTTGATCGAGGACTTGTCGTAGGGCGTGACCGTCAGCATGCGCGCGTCCGTCGCCGCCACCTGCGCCAGCTGCTTGAGCGGCGTCTGCGCGCCGTAGTAGTCGATGTTGAGACGGTCGAGCAGGTGCGGGGAGGCGCGGCCGGTGCGTACTGTGGCGAGCTCGTTGCGCGTCGAGTCGACCGACTTCTGCATGCGCTCATTGGCGTCCGCCAGTAGCTCGTCGATCATCTCGCTCATCAGCTGCGCACCCCAGGAGTTGGCTCCGTGGCGGGCTTCGAGGACACCAGAGTCCCGACCCTCTCTCCGCTGACGATCCTATCTATGTTGCGTTCGTCCGCCATGTTGAAGACGTAGATCGGCAGGTCGTTGTCCATGCAGAGCGAGAGCGCGGTCGAGTCCATGACGCGGAGGCCCCGCTCGATCGCCTGGCGGTGGCTGATCTCGGGCAGGAACTCAGCGGTCGGGTCGACCGATGGGTCAGCGGTGAAGACGCCCTCCACCCCGTTCTTGGCCATCAGGATCGCCTCGGCGTGGATCTCGAGCGCCCTGAGCGCGGCCGCGGTGTCCGTGGTGAAGAACGGATTCCCGGTCCCCGCCGCGAAGATCACGGCGCGGCCCTTCTCCAGATGCCGAATCGCGCGTCGGCGGATGTACGGCTCGGCGACCTCGGTGACGGCCATCGCCGACAGGACCCGGGTGTCGACGCCGACCTTCTCGAGTGCGTCCTGGAGCGTCAGGGCGTTGAGGACGGTCGCCAGCATGCCCATGTAGTCGGCGGTGGCGCGGTCCATGCCCTCGGCCGCGCCCTCCAGGCCGCGGTAGATGTTCCCGGCGCCGACGACGATCGCGACCTCGACCTCCTGCGCCCGCACCTCGCGGACCTGATGGGCGATGCGCTCGATCTGCTCGGGGTCGGTGCCGTAGGCGAGGTCGCCCATCAGGGCCTCCCCGGAGAGCTTCAGCAGGATGCGGTTGAAGGCCGCCTCGGCCAAGCCGGCTACTCCTGCCCGACCTCGAAGCGCGCGAAGCGGGCGATCCGGACGTTCTCGCCCGTCTTGGCCGCGACCTCGGCGCGCAGGTCCTCGATCGTCTTGCCCTCGTACTTGTCCTCGTTGAAGTGCTGCTGGTCCAGCAGGACGATCTCCGAGGCCCACTTCTTGATTTGGCCGTCGACGATCTTGGCGACGATGTCGTCGGGCTTGCCGTCCTCCTTCGCCTTCTCCTCGAGGATGCGGCGCTCGTTCGCGACCTCGTCCTCGGGGATGTCCTCGAGCGAGACGTGCTGCGGGTTCATCGCGGCGATGTGGACGGCGACGTCGCGGGCGAACTCCTTGAAGTCGTCGTTGAGCGCGACGAAGTCCGTCTCGCACTGCACCTCGACCAGGACGCCGATCCGCTGCTGCTTGCGCTCGCCGGTTCCGCTCATGTGGGTGTACGCCGCGACCACGCCCTCGGCGGTCCCGCGTCCGCTGCGCTTGGATGCGGAGGCCGCGCCCTTCTTGCGGAGGATCTCGATCGCCTTGGGCTCGTCGCCGCCGGCCTCCTCGAGTGCCTTCTTGACGTCCATCATCGGCGCGCCGGTCTTCTCGCGAAGGGCCTTCACCTCGGCGGCGCTGACTGCCATCAGGACTCACCTCCGCTCTGGGTCGGCGCCGGCTCCGGCTTCGACTCCGCCACGTCCGTGGGCGGAGGCTGAGGCACCTCGATGGCCGCCTCGCGGTTGGCCTCCTCGTCCGAACCCTTCCGGTCGTGCGGCTGCGAGCCACCCTCCGGCTGCGGCTGCGGGATCTCCTCGGCGGCCTCCTTCTCGGCCTCGCCCTGCTGGGCCGGCTGCTGGCTCGCCTCGGCCTCGCCCTTCGCCTTGGCCTGCTGCTTCGCGTCGGCCTCGGCCTTCGCCTTGGCCTCCGCCTCGGCCTTCGCCTTCGCTTCGGCCTCCTGCTTGGCCTTCTCCTCGGCCTCGCGCCGCCTGCGCTCTTCATCCTCGCGCCGCTTCTTCTCTTCCTCCTCGGCGCGGCGCTTCTCCTCCGCGGCGCGCCACGCGGCGGCGGCGCCCTCGATCGAGGAGCCCAGCGCGCCGACGATCAGGTCGCAGGAGCGGATCGCGTCGTCATTGCCGGGGATCACGTACTGAACCGGCGACGGGTCGCAATTGGAGTCAACCAGGCCGATGATCGGGATCTCGAGGCGCTCGGCCTCGCGAAGGGCGATCTCCTCGGTCTTCAGGTCGATGATGATCACCGCGTCGGGGATGCGCTGCATGTCCGCGACGCCGCCGAGGTTGTACTCGAGCTTGCGCAGCTCGGCCTCCATCGACATGCGCTCCTTCGTCGGCAGCAGGTCGAGCCGGCCGCCCTCCTTCAGCTCACGCAGCTCGTGCAGGCGCTGAATCCGCTTGCGGATCGTGTGGAAGTTGGTGAGCAGGCCGCCGAGCCAGCGGCGGTTCACGTACGGCATGCCGCAGCGCTCGGCCCACTCCTCGACGGAATCGCGAGCCTGCTTCTTGGTCCCGACGAAGAGGATCACTCCGCCCTTCGCCGCGACCTCGGTGACGAACTCGGTCGCCTGCTTGAGCAGCTGCTCCGTCTGGAGCAGGTCGATGATGTGAATCCCTTCCCGCTCCCCGTAGATGAAGCGGCGCATGCGCGGGTTCCAGCGCCGGGTCTGGTGACCGAAGTGAACTCCGGCCTCCAGCAGCTCCTTGATGCCTACCTCGGCCATTTGACCTTCCTATCGCTTGTTGTTGATCGATGCCCCGTCGCGGCTGCGGGAACCCGAGCTGCGTGCCCGGGCAGCGTCCCGTGCCTCTCGGCGGGGGTTGGGTGCAAAGTCGGCGGGATTGTAGGTGGTGTGGGGCGAGCGGTAGGCCTGGCCCCGAAAACCGGCAATGAAACAGGGCGGCCACCGTCGCCGGGGACATCTGGCGCCCTATTCCCCACACGGGGGAATAGGGCGCCAACTCACCCCTGTCGCCCCTTTTCAAGAGCTTCGCGAAGGTCCTCCGGGAGCTCGGAGGTGAACTCCAGCCTCTCCTCGGTGCGGGGGTGGGCGAACCCCAACCGCGAGGCGTGCAGGAACTGCCGCCCGAGCCCGTGCCGTCCGCGGGCTCCGTACTCCGGGTCCCCAACCACCGGATGCTTGATCGCGGCGAAGTGCACCCGGATCTGATGCGTGCGCCCGGTCTCGAGCCGTGCATGCACGAGCGTGTCGGCCGGCAGCGTCTCGATCACCTCGAAGTGGGTCCGCGCCTCCCTCGATCCCGCCCCCTTCACCGCCCGTCTTGTTCGCTGCCGCCGATCCCGCCCGAGCGGCGCATCGATGGTCCCGGTCCGGCTGTCGAGCCGCCCCTCGACCAGCGCCGTGTACTCGCGAACCACCTCCCGGGCCTTCACCATCCGCGCCAGCTCCCGATGCGCCTCCTCGTTTCGAGTGACCACCATCAGCCCCGAGGTGTCCTTGTCGAGGCGGTGGACGATGCCCGGCCGGTCTCCCTCTCCCCCGCCCACGAGGCCCTCGAGCAGGTCGACGAGCGTCTCCCCCCTGTGCGAGGGCGCGGCGTGGACGACCAGTCCCGCGGGCTTCTCGATCACGGCGAGGTCCTCGTCGAGGTGGACGATCAGCCGCTCGGCCTCCATCAGGTTCGTGAGCGCTCGACGTCGAGCAACAGCAGCAGGACGCCGATGACGATCGCCACGTCCGCCAGGTTGAAGGTCGGCCAGAGGGGCAGGTCGATGAAGTCAGTCACCGCCCCGTCGCGCACGCGATCGGCCAGGTTCCCCAGTGCCCCTCCGATGAGCAGGGCGGCGGGAACCCAGACGAGCCAGCCGCTGCGGGACCTGGAGGCGAGGAACAGCAGGAAGCCGAGGAGCACGACGATCGTCGCTCCGATGAGGACGGCTGAGATGTCGCCGCCGATGCCGAACGCGACGCCCTTGTTGCGGACGTTCTCGAAGGCGAGGAAGGGCAGCACCTCGACCCGGTCTCCGCGCGTCACCAGCGACGTCGCGAGCGCCTTGGTGCCCTGGTCCACCGCCACCACGACCCCGCAGGCCGCGAGCGCGGGGACCAGCAGAGCCATCGGCTTCCTCAACCGTGAATCAGCGATACGACCACGCGCCCGACGATGAACAGGATGAGGATCGCGAGGATCGGGCTGATGTCGATCGCCATCCCGCCTCCGCCGAGAGGCGGGATCACGCGCCGGAAGAGGTTCAAATACGGATCCACGACCTGGTGGACGAAATCGACGGTAGCTCGCAGCCACGGGTAGTACGGCATCCGGGGGATCCAGGAGAGCAGGACCCGGATGAAGATCAGGATGAAGTAGACGAGGAAGACGGCGCCGACGTAGTTCGCGACGTCGACCCGGGTGATCGCGAGCAATGGGCTCATTTGCGCACCCGCTCGAGGGAAGCCTCAACAGCGGCGTTGAGCGTCTCCTGGATGTCGTGCTCCTCCAGGGCGTTGAGGCCCGCCTCGGTCATCCCGCCGGGAGAGGCGACGGCCCGCTTCAGAGCCCCCGGGTCGTGCAGCTCGAGCAGTCCCCCCGTGGCGCTCATGGAGCGGGCCACCATGCGCAGCGCCTGATCCTCGGTCAGGCCCTCGCGGACGCCGGCCTCCACCAGGACCTCGGCCATCAGCGCGAGGTAGCCGGGCGAGCAGCCCATGATCGCGGTGGCGGCGTCGATCAGATCCTCGTCGAGCTCGATCACGTCCCCGACCAGTGAGAGCAGCCGTCCGACTCGCTCACGCTGAGCCGTCCCGAGCTTCTCCCCGTAGACGACACAGAGCACGGCCTGGCGCAGCTGCGCGCCCAGGTTCGGCATCACCCGGATCAGATCGATCCCCGGCAGCGCCTCGTGAAGCGCATGCGTCGTCGTTCCGGCCAGGATCGACAGGACGGGCGTGCCCGCCTGGACGAGGTCGGGAGCCACCTCGCCGAGGACGTTCGGCTTCACCGCGAGGACAACCAGGTCCGATCCGTCGGCGACGGAGAGGTTGCCCTCCGTCGCCTCGCCGCCGACCTCCTGCGCCAGCGCCTCGGCCTTGATCGGATCCGCGTCGGCGAAGAGCATTGCCTCCGGCGCCCCCGGCTCGCCGCTCGCCGCCGCCCAGCCGCGAGCGAGCCCGCCAGCCATATTTCCAGCACCCACGAATCCGACCTTCATGGCCGAGACTCTATTCGGCGGCTGCCGCCCGGCCCCCGCGAGGACTGGCCGCGAGACGCAAACTACGACTGGTTGAAGAAGCCGCCCTCGAGCAGACGGGCCTTCTCCTCGGCGGAGACCTCGACGTTCTCCGGCGTCAGCAGGAAAATCCCCTGGGAGATCCGCTGCATGCCGCCACCGAGGGCGTAGGTCATGCCGGAGGAGAAGTCGATCAGCCGCTTGGAGAGCTCGCGGTCGGTCGACTGAAGGTTGATGATCACCGGCTTCGAGCGCTTGAACTCGTCGGCGACCTGCTGGGCGTCGTTGAAGCTTCGCGGGGTGACGACGTGCATCGAGGCGACGCCTCCACCGTTTCCGGCGGGGGCGCGGCGGCGGCCTCGGCGCGGCTGGGGCTCCTCCGACGTGTCGTCCACCGAGCGCATGCGGCCACGGCGAGGCGCGGGCTCGTCGTCGCCGAAGATGTCGTCGATGTCCTCCTCGCGACCGCGGCCACGGCGCGAGGGCATGCTGCCGGCGGCCTCGCGCGGCGCGGCGCTCTGATCGAGCGCCATCTCGCTGCCCGTGTCGCCCTCGTCGTACTCGCCCTCCTCGATGTAGTCACCCTCGACGAGGCCGAAGTACTCGAGCGCGCGTCTCCATGTGTCCCTGATCGCCATCTCGGCTCAGATTCGGCTTGACGGACGTTATTCCTCCAGCCGATGTTGACCGATTATGAAGACTTCGGCGCGCCGAGGGGCGGGTTCATGCCCAGAGAGTCGATCCGAGGCGGATGATCGTGGCCCCTTCTTCCACCGCGACGGGCCAATCCTGGCTCGTTCCCATCGAGAGCCGCCGCAGATCGCGCTCGGAGGCGAGTTCCGCCAAGCGCGCGAAGTAGGGCCGCGAGGCCTCCGGATCCTCGGTGAACGGCGGCATGGTCATCAGCCCCGAGACCCTGACGGGACAGCGATGGATGAAGTCGTCGAGGGCGTCGGGGGCGATCCCTCCCTTCTCCTCCTCGCCCGAGAGGTTGACCTCGACCAGCACCTCGGTGTCCGGGCCACCGTGGCGGCCGAGCTGCTCCAGCGCCGACTCCGAGGCCACCGAGTGGATCAGCCGCACCAGCGGCAGGATCCTCTTCACCTTGCGGCTCTGCAGATTTCCGATGAAGTCCCAGGTGAAGCGGTCCTCCCAGCGCTCGCGCTTGGCCTCCAGGTCCTGGAGGCGGTTCTCGCCGGCCAGCTCCACGCCGGCCTCCGCGAGGATGCCCATGTCCTCCGTCCGGATGTACTTGGTGGCGGCGAGGATCTCCACCTCCGGGCCGGCCTGCTCGCGGATCCGCGCGAGGTTCGAGCGGATCCGCTCGACGTCGAGGTCGGTGACCGGCTCGACCATGGTTCAGTCCATCCAGACGAGACCGGCCTGGCGACCCGTGCGCTCGCCGTCGCGGCGGTGGGAGTAGAAGAGCTCCGGGTTGCATTTCGTGCAGAGATCCGCGGATTCGACCTCGGTGACGCCCGCCCGAGCGAGCAGCAGCCGGGCCACCGCGGTCAGGTCGAGCATGCGCCCGTCGGCGACGCCCTCCAGGTCCTCAAACTCGGTGAGGACCTCCTCCCCCACCTCGTAGCAGCAGGGACCGATCCCGGGACCGATCGCCGCCGCGGTCGCCTCGATCGCGCCGGCGGCCTCGTCGACGATCCCGCCGGCCAGCCCCCGCCAGCCGCAATGCGCCATCGCCACCCCACCCCGGCCGGCCATCGCCACCGGCAGGCAGTCGGCGACCATCACCAGCGGCGTCAGGTCCGGGCTGGAGGTGCTGTGGGCATCGACTTCCTCCGGGCTGGGGACCACTTCGGCGTAGACGCTGGGTGCTTGGGGCGCCCGATGTTCGCGCAGCTCCGCTCCGTGGACCTGGCGTGCCATGACGACGGAGTTCGGGTCGCGTCCGAGCGCGGCCGCCAGCCGGCGCCGGTTCTCGCGCACGCTCTCCCGCTCGTCGCCGGTCATGATCGCGACGTTGAGCGCCTCGTACGGCGGTTCGCTCGTGCCACCGGTCCGGGTCGAGAACGCTGCGCGGGCCCCCGGCAGCTCCGCCTCCAGCCAGCGCACGCCGTCTCGCTCACACCAGTCCATTCGCGTCGACCAGGCGGCTAGGGCTTTGCTTCGCCGTCCGGGTCCCACTCCCAGCGCGGCACCTCGTGGAGGGGGTAGAGCTCGGCGTCCGTCCTCGCCTTCGAATTCTGCTGTGCCACCTTCGCCCCGAATTCGATGTGCTCTCGCAACGCGTCCCGAAAGGGCCGATCGGCAGGGAGTTCGGCCTCGGAAGCCGCCTCCAGGTAGAGCTCGACGAAGCGCTCGCGCTGCTGGTCGGTGATCTCCAGGCCACGGTGGACATCGATCAGGTGGTCGAAGCCGAGTCTCTTCGTGAAGCGGTCCGGGCCCCCGAACGTCTCAGCCGTGAACCAGGTCAGATGCTCGACGTGGTGGGGCTGGCCCTTTCCGAACAGGGGCGCGAGGAGCGGATCGGCAAGCACCTTGTCGTAGAAGATCTGCTCCAGGCGATGGAGGCCCCGATCGCCGCCCGCGTGCTCGTAGAGCGTCTCGGTCCGTCCGCTTTGGTCGACCACGAAGTCACCTTACCGAGGCGCCGTCAGTCCTCCGGGATCTCCCCTCTGGCCGCGGCCAGGGCGATCCGGAGCTCCTCGTCGCGGCCCGCGAGCTCGCCGTCCAGCTTGCCCGAGAGCGCGGCCTCGAGGCCGTGCCCGATCGCCGGGCCCTGATCGATGCCCCCGGCGATCAGGTCCTCCCCGGTGATCTCGAGCCGGACCTGACGCCACCTCTCCGCGTAATCGTCGAGCCACTCCGCCCCCAGCGCCCTGGCGACGAGCAACTGCGCCGGGTCCCACGGCTTGGCGAGCCTGTGAGCGGCCGAGGGGCGCTCCGGCTCGGCACCGACCAGCTCCCGGATCTGGGGCAGCGGGCGGACGATCGCGAGCATCACCGCGAGCTCACGATCCACCCATCCCGCCCACGGCGGACCCGACGCCAGCCGGACCACCTCCTCGACGCGCTCGGGAGCCCCCGGATCGAGGGTTGGCATCACTCCCCAGTCGACGATCAGCCGCAGGGCGCGCGCCGGATCGCCCTCCGCCGCGATCTTGCGCAGCTCATTCTGTATCCGGTCCTCGGAGACCGTCGAGAGGTCCGCCTCCGTCAGCAGTCCCGCCGTATCCGGGTCCAGGTCGAACCCGAACCGCGCCGCATAGCGGGCGGCTCGCAGCGCGCGGGTCGGGTCGTCGACGAAGGAGCGGTCGTGAAGCACTCGCAGGCGGCCGGTCCGGAGATCGTCGACCCCGCCGTGTGGGTCGAGAAGACCCCCGTCGCCGGAGAGCGGGTACGCAATCGCGTTGACGGTGAAGTCCCGGCGGGCGAGGTCCTCCTCGATCGGCGCCGGCCGCACCTCGGGAAGGGCGCCGGGCCGCGGGTAGGCCTCGGCGCGCGTCTGGGCGACGTCGATCTCCTGATCGCCGGCCTCGAGCTTCCCGGTGAGGAAGTACTCGTCGCGCTCGGGCCGGTAGCCCGGAAGGTCGGCCAGAGCCTCGGCGTCGCCCTCGACCGCAACGTCGAGATCCGCGCCCTCGGCGCCGAGCAGGAGATCCCGGACGACGCCGCCGACCAGGTAGGTCGGCACCCTCTCGGCGAGGCGCCGAACCGCGTCGATTCCCGGCAGGGCGTCGATCGCCTGCGGTAGGCGGGCGGGGTCGATTTCTCTTGAGTCCGGCATTAGCGGTCTTGCCTATCGTGCCGATCGTATGCGCGCCGCGCTCAAGAGCCTCTGGGCCGATCATCGCTGGGCGACGATCGCCGCCGCCGCCGGCGTCGCCGCCGTCCTCATTGCGGTGGCCGGGTACCTGGTGCTGAAGCGCCCGGCCGACAAGTCGTGCGCCGAACCCTGCACGATCGAGACGACCACGAGCACGGGCCCGGTGATCAAGACCGTGAACTGGCCGTTCTACGGTCGCGACAAGGAGCGGACGCGCTACCTGGACGCCCCCCACGTCAAACCGCCGTTCGCGACCAGGTGGACGTTCAAGGGCCGCCGCCTGCTCGAGTACTCGCCGATCGCGGTCGGCGGCGCGATCTATGGGATGAACAACAACGGCCTCGTGTTCTCGATCAAGAAGCGCACGGGAAAGGCGCGCTGGACGCGCGAGATCGCCACGCGGAACGCCTCCGCCCCGGCCTACGGCAACCACATGCTCTTCATCTCCAACCTCGACCCCGGACAGGTCATCGCGATCGCCACCAAGAACGGGAGGACGGTCTGGCGGCGTTCGCTACCGGGGCGCACCGAGTCCTCGCCGGTGGTCGTCGGGAACATGGTGATTGCGGGCTGCGAATGCGGGAACCTCTACGCCTTCGACCTGGGGACGGGCAAGACCATCTGGCAGACACAGCTCGGCGGAGAGATCAAGGCGGCGCCGGCGATCGCCAACGGAGTCGCCTACGTCGGGGACTACTCGGGGACGATGAGCGCCGTCCGGATCCGCGACGGCCACATCGAGTGGCAGTCGGACTCGCAGGGCACGGGCGTCGCGGCCGGCGCCTTCTATGGCACTGCGGCCGTCGCCTTCGGCAGGGTGTACGCGGGTTCGAAGGACGGCCGCATCTACAGCTTCAACCGGGACACCGGAGACGTCATCTGGAGTCACACGATCGGCGGCGAGGTCTACGCGGGGACGGCGGCCGGCGCGACTCCGACCAGCCCCCCGAGCGTCTACTTCGGCACCTATGGAGGAAGCCGCTTCTACGCACTTGACGCTCGGAACGGGAACGAGCGCTGGTCCGCCGACGTCGGGGGCTCGGTGATCGGCGCGGCGAGCGTCATCGGAAACATCGTCTACGTCGCGAATCTCAAGACCACGGAGACCGACGGCTTCAACGTCGCGAACGGAAACAAGGTCTGGAGCTTCAAGGACGGCGCATACAACCCGGTGATCTCGGACGGGCGGAACATCTACCTGACCGGCTACAAGACGATCTACGCGCTGAAGCCGCGCAGCCCGGCGGACATCAAGCGCAAGGCCAACGCCGCGCAGCAGAAGGCAGCCGCGAAGAAGAGCAAGGGCCAGGCGAAGAGCAAGCAGAAGGCCGCGAAGAAGAAGAGCGGCTAGCCGGCCAGTCGGACCGGGATCCCGGCCTCGCTCAAGCGCTCCTTCGCCTCAGCGACGGTGTGCGCGCCGTAGTGGAAGATCGACGCGCAGAGCACCGCGTCGGCGTGGCCCGCCTCGACCGCTTCGACCAGATGGTCGAGCTCGCCGGCCCCGCCCGAGGCGATCACCGGAACACTCACCGCCTCGGCGACGAAGCGGGTCAACTCGAGGTCGTAGCCGTCGGTGGTGCCGTCGCGGTCCATGCTGGTCAGCAGGACCTCCCCCGCCCCCAGCTCGGTCGCCTCCTTCGCCCACGCGACCGCCTCGCGGCCCTCCACCTTGGTCCGTCCGCCGTGGACATAGACATCCCATTCGGCGTCGCCGAAGTGCCCCGGGGGCGCCTGGCAGGTCTCAGAGGAGTCTCCGGCGCCCCGGCGCTTCGCGTCGATCGCGATCACGATGCACTGGGAGCCGAAGACCTCGGCCAGCTCCGAGATCAGCTCGGGACGATCGAGAGCCGCGGAGTTCACCGAGACCTTGTCGGCGCCCGCGTCGAGCACCGCCTGGGCGTCCTCGACCGACCGGATGCCACCCCCGATCGTGAACGGGATGAAGACGTTGTCGGCGGTGCGGCGCGCGAGCTCGACGATCGTGTCGCGGCTCTCGTGCGAGGCCGTGATGTCGAGGAAGACGAGCTCGTCCGCCCCGGCCGCGTCATAGCGCTCCGCGAGCTCGACCGGGTCGCCGGCGTCGCGGATGTCGACGAAGTTCGTGCCCTTGACGACGCGGCCGTTGTCAACATCGAGGCAGGGGATGACCCGCTTCAGGACCATGCATCGAGGTTAACGTTGCGCTCGTGTCCGCCAACACCGACCTGTTTCTGCGGGCCGGCGAGCTCGTCAGCCGCGGCGAGGAAGCGGCGCTTCTCGAGATCACCGACGAGAACCTCGAGCTCGAGCCCCGGCGCACCGCCACGGAGGGAACCTTCCGCGGGCACGATGGGGTCCGCAGGTTCCTCCAGGACACGCGCGAGAGCTTCGAGAGCTTCGAGCTGGACTACACCGACGTGCGCGATCTCGGCGACGGACGCGTCATCGCACTGGGGATGATTCACATCAGGGGCCGCGGCAGCGGCGTCGAGACCGACGTCCCGACCGCCGTCGTCGCGACGTTCAGGGATGGACGCGTTGCGACCTTCAAGGACTACGGCGATCGCGACGGCGCGCTCGCGGCGGCCGGGCTCGCCTAGTCCCAGTCGCCGGCCGCGTAGGCCCAGGCGATGAACAGCAGTTGCACCGGCAGACGCGCATACAGGGCGTTGCGGCCTCCGGGGATCCCCTTCTCGTAGCGCTCCGGCTCGAGCGCCATGTGGACGTTCGCCGGGAAGACGGCGACGAGCGTCGCGATGCTCCACGCGCTGCCGGCCCTCCGCGTCGCCGGGTGCATCGTCGCCAGCCCGCCCGCGATCTCGGCAACGCCGCTGGCGTAGACGAGCTCGCGGTGGCGCGGGACGTACGGCGGCATGATCCGCTCGTACCAGCGGGTCTTGACGAAGTGCATGATGCCCGCGAAGACGAAGAACGGACCGAACAGTCTCCCCATGAGGCGATCCTAGACAACCGATTCAGGGGTCGAGGATCGCCTGGGCCTCGGCCACGGAGAAGCGCTGCTCGTAGAGCGCCCGTCCCACGATCACGCCGCCGAGGTTGCTGAGTCCGAGATCGGCGAGGGCATGAAGATCGTCGAGCGATCCGACCCCGCCGGAGTAGATCAGCTCCCCTGTGGTCGCCTCGGCCGCCTCGCGGAGCGAGTCGAGGTCCGGGCCCTCCATCAGCCCGTCGACCTCGACCGGTGTGTAGACGAACCGGTCGATGCCTCGCTCGGAGAGCGCGGCGATCACCTCGGCGGTGCCCAGCTCCGACGCCTCGGTCCAGCCCTCTGCCGCGACCTTGCCCGACCGCGCGTCCACCGATGCGACCACCCGCTCGCCGTGGGCGGCCGCGATCGCCTCCGCCATCTCCGGGTCGCGCACGGCCGCGGTGCCCAACACGACGCGCTCCGCACCCGAGGAGAACGCCTCCTCGACCTTCTTCGAGTCGCGCAGCCCGCCCCCGACCTGTACGGGGATGCTGACCGCGGCGACGATCCGCCGGACGTGCTCGAGGTTCACCGGTTCGCCGGCCCGGGCCCCGTCGAGGTCGACCACGTGGAGCCAGCGCGCCCCGCCGTCGACCCAGCGCCGTGCGGCCACCACCGGGTCGTCGTCATAGGCCGTCTCCTGCTCGTAGTCGCCCTGGATCAGCCGGACGGCCTTGCCGTCCCGGATGTCGATCGCCGGGTAGAGGATCAACTGCAGATCGCGGTGAAGTTGGCGAGCAGCCCAAGCCCCGCCGAGCTCGACTTCTCGGGGTGGAACTGGACGCCGTAGAGCGGCGGGCGCTCCACGGCGCAGGCGAAGCGAGCGCCGTAGGCGGTGGTGCCGAGCACGTCGTCCTCGGCGGCCGGGCGCGGAGCGAATGAGTGCACGAAGTAGAACGGCGTCTCCTCTCCCAGTCCCTCGGTGAGCCGCGATTCGTGCTCCCAGCGAACGGGCGACCAGCCGATGTGCGGGACCTTGTAGCCGTTCGCCTCGAGAGGGGCAACGATCCCGTTGAGCAGCGAGAGCCCGCCCGCGCCCTCGTTCTCCACGGAGGAGTCGAAGAGCAGCTGCATGCCGAGGCAGATGCCGAGCACGGGGGTTCCGGCGTCCACCCGGCCGGCGACCAGCTCGTCGAGCCCGATCTCGTGGACCCGGCTCATCGCCTTCGGGAAGGCGCCGACGCCCGGCAGGATCACTCCGTCGGCGGCCTCCACGCGCCTGCGGTCCGCGGTGATCTCGGCCTCGGCCCCGACCCGCTCGAGGGCCTTCTCGACCGAGCGGAGGTTGCCCATCCCGTAGTCGAGGATCGCGATCCGCGTCATTCCGTGAGGGTGCCCTTGGTGGAGGGCACGCCGCTCTCGTCCGGGTCGATCGAGACGGCCACGCGGAGGGCCCGGGCGAACGCCTTGAAGGAAGCCTCGATCATGTGGTGCGCGTTCGAGCCCGACCGGACCCAGAGGTGCAGCGTCATCTTCGAGTTGTTGGAGACCGCGCGGAAGAACTCCTCGGTCAGCTCGGAGTCGAAGCCCGCGATCGTCACATCGGGCAGGTCGGCGTCGAAGGCACAGAAGGGCCGCCCGGAGATGTCGATCGCGCACTCGCCCAGCGCCTCGTCCATCGGCACCAGCGCCGAGCCGTAGCGCCGGATCCCAGCGCGGTCGCCGAGCGCCTGGTCGATCGCCTGGCCCAGGCAGATGCCCACGTCCTCGGTGGTGTGGTGCGCGCCCGTCTCCAGGTCGCCCGACGCCTCGACCTCGAGGCCGAGCCTGCCGTGGCGCGCGAGCAGCTCCAGCATGTGGTCGAGGAAGCCGACGCCGGTCGAGACCTTGGCCTCGCCGCCATCCAGGTCCAGGCGCAGCCCGACCTTGGTCTCCTTGGTCTCGCGATTGATCTCTGCTGTGCGGCTCATCCCTGCTCCTTTACGCGTGTCTCGACCGAGTCCGCGTGCAGCGGGAAGCCCTCGGAGCGGGCCAATGTAGCGACAGCCGGTGCGAGCTCCCGGGCCGCCTCCTGCGTGATCTCGACCGTCGAGATGCGCCGCCGGAAGGCGCCCGGCCCGAGCGGGCCCTGGAAGCGGCCGGCGCCGCCGGTGGGCAGCACGTGGTTCGACCCCGCCGCGTAGTCGCCGAACGCGGTCGCTCCATAGGGACCGACGAAGGCGCAGCCGGCCGTGGTCACTCGCTCCGCGAGCAGCTCGGCGTCCTCGGTCAGGATCTCGAGGTGCTCCGGTGCGACTGCGTTGGCCAGGGCGACCCCCGCCTCGGTCTCGGGAATGGCGACGAGCGCGAGCGCGGCCTCGCCCGCGATGCCGCGCTCCGCTGCGATCCGCTCGACGCTCTCCGCGATCGCGTCGAGGATCACGGTCTCGACGGCCGCCGCGACCAGCAGCCCATCGGAGCCGTGCTCGGCCTGCGAGCAGAGGTCGAGCCCCATCCAGTCGGGGTCCGCGGTGTCGCCCGCGATCACCATCAGCTCGGAGGGTCCGGCGATTCCGTCGATCCCCACCTCCCCGGCGAGCTGGCGCTTCGCCTCCTGGACGTAGCGGTTGCCCGGGCCGGCGATCACGTCGACCGGGGCGATTCGCTCGGTTCCGATCGCGAGCGCCGCAATCGCCTGCGCTCCGCCCATCGCGTAGACCTCGTCGGCGCCGGCGATCGCGGACGCTGCCAGAGTCACGTCCGAGACGGGCGGCGGAGTGGCGACGGCGACGCGCTCCACCCCGGCAACCTTCGCGGGGATGCAGCCCATCAGCACGGTCGACGGATAGGCAGCCGTGCCGCCCGGCGCGTAGACGGCGGCCGATCCAACGGGGACCTCGCGCAGCTCCACCGTCTGGCCCTGCGCGAGCCCGATGTGGCGCGGCTCGGCCAGCTGAGCCTCTGCGACCGTGCGGATGTTCGCCGCCGCGAGCTCCATCGCCTCGATCAATTCCGGGTCGAGCCGAGACTTGGCCGAGGCCATCGCCTCGTCCGGCTGCCTGATCGCCGCCGCGTCGACGGCGTCATTCGAGAACCGGCTCTCGATCTCGGCCAGAGCGGAGTCGCCGTCTGCGCGGATCGCGGAGACGATCACCCGAACCGGGTCGGCGACCTCGCCGAGCGCCGGCTGCAGGTTCCGGATCCTGCCCGCCAGGCCGCGGGCGTCGGTCCCGTCCCAGTCGAACCGCTCAATTCGCATCAGCCCTCCTCCGGGCGCAGACGTTCGACCAGGTTGTCCACCTCGGCCGCGCGCAGCTTGTGGGAGACCCGGTTCGCGACCAGCCGCGCGGTTGAGGAGGCGATCTCCTCTCGGATCTCGAGGCCGTTCTCCTCGAGAGTGCGGCCGGTCGCCACCAGATCGACGATCCCATCGGCCAGGCCGACGAGCGGAGCGAGCTCCACCGAGCCCTTCACCTCGATCACCTCGGCCTGCCTGCCGGTCTCCTCGAAGTAGCGCTCCGCGATCCGCGGGTACTTGGTCGCGATCCGCATGCCGCCGAGCCGCCTCTCGGTCTCGCCGAGACTCTCGTCTCCCTTGCGGCCGGCCAGCACCATGCGGCAGGCGCCGTAGCCGAGGTCGAGGATCTCGTAGACGATCCGGTCGGTGTGCTCGAGCAGCACGTCCTTGCCGGTGATCCCGAGATCGGCGGCGCCGGACTCCACATAGGTGGGCACGTCCGAAGGCCGCATCGTCACCAGGCTCATCCCGTTGACCTCGAAGATCAGCGAGCGCGAGTCGCCGCGCATCTCGTCGGTGTCGACGCCGATCCGATCGAGCGCATCGAGCGTCTCGCCCCAGAGCGCTCCCCGGGGGATCGCCAGCTTGAGCGGCCCGCCCGGGCGGGCGCGCGGAGCCTCGACCGTGGGGCTCATTTCCTTCCTTCCCTCGCGAGCCGCTCCTCCTCCATCTGGGCGAGGTGCACTCGCTCGAGGTAGAGACCGAAGCCGACGGCGGGCATCGCGCGGCCGAAGCGGCCGACGAGGTCGTCGTAACGGCCTCCGCCCCCGAGGATGTGGCCGAGGGCCGGGTCGTAGATCTCGACGATCGCGCCGGTGTAGTAGCCGAGGTCACGCAGCAGGCTGAGGTCGAGCTGGACGCGGCCGGCGACTCCCCGCTCGACGAGCAGGTCATATGTCTGCTGCAGTCGCTGCGCGGCCCGCTCCACTGCGACCCCTCCGAGCTCGCGGGCCTGCTCCAGCACCTCCGCCCCGCCCCGCAGGCCGGGCAGCCGCAGCAGCGTCTCCCGGCCGTGCGCGTCCAGGCCCTCCACCTCGTCCACCGCCATCTCCAGGCCGACCAGGTTGTGCTCGGCCAGGCGGTCGAGGATGCGCGTCCGGCGCTCGCCCTCCACCCCGAGCTCGTTCAGCAGCTGGCGGTAGAGGTCGGCGTCGCCGAGCCCGAGCACGGCCCGGTTGAGCCCGACCGCATCGAGCGACGCGCTCAGCACCTCGAGGACCTCGGCGGTTCCCTCGGGCGCCGGCGAGCCGAGCAGCTCAATCCCGGCGTGCAGGAACTGGCGGACCTGGCCTCGCTGCGGGCGGACGATCCGGTACGCGTTGCCGACGTAGGAGAACCGATGAGGTGGCTGCGCGTCGGCGAAGCGGGTCGCCACCAGGCGCGCGATCGGGATCGTCATGTCGGAGCGCAGCGCGAGCAGCTCGCCGCGCTCGTCGAAGAAGCGGTAGGCGCCGACGCCGCTCCGTCCCTCGCCGCGCGCGAGCACCTCGTCGTACTCGAGCGTCGGCGTGGCAACCTGGCCATAGCCGTACCGCTCGAAGACCTCGATCAGGGTCGCCTGGAGCGTGCGGAGCTCGCGCATCTCGTCAGGCAGGATGTCCCGGGTGCCCGGGGGTATCGGGTGGATCATGGGCCGCCCATCATCCAGGGCTCGCCGTTCACAAGCTGCAAGCTTGTGGGCGGGCTCATAGGTATATAGGCTGATCGACGGGGGCCGGGCAACCGGAGGAGGTAGTTGAGATGGCCGTAGTCGTGATCCAGGAGTTCGAGGCAACGCCCGAGAATTACGAACGGTGAACGCAGAAGATCGGCGACGCCGTACGCCGAAGGGCTGATTCTGCACGCCGCGTCCGATCTGGGCGGAGACAAGTGGAAGTCGTCGACGTCTGGGAGTCAGTCGAGGCTTTCCAGAGCTTCGTTCAGAACAAGCTGATCCCGGCGATCGCCGAGGTGGATCCGGACGCCCCGCAGGCTCCGGAACCCGAGATTTTCGAAGTGCACGACCTGCTGAAGGCCTGAGCAGAACAGACCCGCTACCGCGACTCAAGGAGAAGACGAAATGGCCGTATTCGTGGAATTGGATTTCGAGGGGTTCACCACCGACCAGTACGACGCAGTCGACGCTGCGCTCGACCCCAAGGGAAACCCGCCCGACGGGCTGATCGCCCACAGCGCCCGGCTGGATGGGGACACCCTTCGCGTCCTGGACATCTGGGAGTCGCCCGAGGCCTTTGGCGCCTTCGCGGAGTCGAGGATCGGACCGACCATGGCCGACACGCTTGGCGACGAAGGTCCGGCCGTCCCGGACCCGAAGTTCACCGAGCTGCACAACGCCTACAGCGTCTGAGCTAGGCCGGAACTCGCTCTGAGGCGACCCGGTCGATCCGGGCGCCGAGGTCACGCAGGCGCAGGTCGATCCGCTCGTAGCCGCGGTCGATCTGCGCCACGTTGCCGATCTCCGAGGTGCCATCGGCGGCCAGCGCCGCGATGAGCATCGCCATGCCGGCGCGGATGTCGGGGCTCTCCAGTCGAGCGCCGTGAAGACGGCTCGGACCACTGACGACCGCCCTGTGGGGGTCGCTGAGGTGGATCCGAGCGCCCATCGCGACCAGCTTGTCGACGAAGAACAGGCGGTTCTCGAACATCTTCTCGTGGATGACGATCGTCCCATCGGCCTGCGTGGCGAGGGCGAGGGCGATCGAGGTGAGGTCGGCGGGGAAGGCCGGCCACGGGCCGTCGTCGATCTTGGGGATCGCGTCGCCCTGGTCGTCGCGGATGGTCAGCTTCTGCTCCGGCGGCACCAGCAGGTCCCCGCCCTCCTCCATCGTCTGCAGCCCGATCCGGCGGAAGTGACGGCGGATGCCCTCGAGATCCTCCGCGATGATCCCGCGGATCCGGAGCTCGCCGCTCGTGGCTGCGGCCAGTGCCATGAAGCTCGCGATCTCGATGTGGTCGGGTGAGACGTCGTGCTCCGTCCCGCCCAGCTTGTCGCGGCCCCGGACGTTCATCACGTTCGATCCGATTCCGTCGATCTCGGCGCCCATCTTGCAGAGCAGCCGGGCCAGGTCCTGGACGTGCGGCTCGCAGGCCGCATTGGCGATCGTGGTCGGGCCCTCGATCAGGGCGGCGGCGAGCAGCGCGTTCTCGGTTCCCATCACCGAGGGCTCGTCCATGAAGATCCGCTGCGGCTTCAGGCCGTCCGGCCCGGCCGAGAGCTCGATCCAGACGTCCCCGGCGACCTTGGCGCCGAGGTCCCGGAAGGCGTCGAGATGGGCGTCTAGGCGCCGCCGGCCGATCGTGTCGCCACCCGGGGGCGGCATCTTCACCTCGCCGAAGCGAGCCAGCAGAGGGCCGGCCACCAGGAAGGAGGCGCGGATCCGGTTGGCGAGCTCCTCGTCGACCTCGGTGCCGACGATGTCGTCGGCCTGCAGCTTGACCTCGTTGTCGCCGGTCCAGGCGACCTTGACGCCGAGGCGCTCGAGCAGGCCGAGCATCGACTCGACGTCGCGAATCCGCGGGACGTTGCCGATGACGAGCTCCTCGTCGGTGAGCAGGCACGCCGCGAGGATCGGGAGCGCGGCGTTCTTGTTGCCCGCCGGAACGATCTCTCCCGAGAGCGGAACGCCGCCCTGGATGATGAATTTCTCCATGGGCGCCTAGAGTAGCCAGCCTCATGGCGGAGGTCTCAAGAGACGATGCATGGCAGCTCGTCACTGAGTGGATCGACTCCGACTCGCTCAGAAAGCACCTGCTCGGAGTCGAGGCCGCGATGCGCGCGTACGCCCGCAGGTGGGATGAGGACGAGGAGCTCTACGCCGTCACGGGCCTGGTCCACGACCTCGACTACGAGCGCTACCCCGACCTGGAGACCGGCCACCCGCGCTATGCGATCAAGGAGCTGGAGGAGCGCGGCTACCCGCAGGAGGTGATCGACGCCGTCGCCGGTCACGCCGACTTCATGGGCGTGGCGCGGGAGACGCGGATGGCGAAGACGCTCTACGCCGTGGACGAGCTCTCCGGGTTCGTCGCGGCCTGCGCGCTCGTCCGGCCCACCGGCATCGAGGGTATGAAGCCGAAGTCCGTCAAGAAGAAGCTGAAGCAACCCTCGTTCGCGGCCGCCGTCAACCGCGACGAGGTTCAGAGGGGGATCGAGGAGCTCGGCGTCGACCAGGACGAGCACATCGCCCTGATCATCGAGGCGCTCGCCGAGCGCTCCGGCGAACTGGGGCTGTGAGCCGCTGGCTCAAGATCGCGCTCGGCGTCGTCGGCGGGCTGATCATCCTGCTGCTGCTCAACGCTCTCGTGGTCTCCAACGCGACGAAGAACGCCTACGTCCGGGACGATGGAGCCCGATTGATCGAAACCTCGGGCGGCACCCTCCAGGTGCTCGAACAGGGTGACCCCAAGGGGAGCCCGATCGTCCTGCTTCACTGCGCGACCTGCTCGATGGACTGGTGGGACAACCTCGCGCCGCTGCTCGGACAGGATCACCGGGTCATCCGGGTCGACCTGCTCGGCATGGGCGGCTCGGACAAGCCAGGCTCCGGGTATGGGATCGAGGACCAGGCGAGCGCCGTCGCCGAGGCGCTCGCAAAGCTGCACGTGGTCGGCGCGACCGTCGTCGGTCACTCGCTTGGCGGCAGCGTCGCGGTGGCGCTGGCCGAGCAGAGTCCCCAGCTCGCCCCCAGGCTGGTGATCATCGACCAATCCCCGGAGGACGGCTTCGAGCACGAGTCCCTGGGCGAGCACTTCAGCGGGTGGCCAGTGATCGGACAGGCGATCGCCCGTCTGGTGCAGGTCGCCCCCGCCTCCGCGGTCCGCGGCGAGTATGACCAGGCGTTCGCGCCCGGCTTCAACATCGCGAGCGGCTTCGACAACCCCGACCAGCCGGTGGACGACCTGCGGGCGATGACCTATACGGCGGTCAAGGACACGATCGACGAAGAGCAGAACTTCGTCGACGAGAGCCCGCTCGACAAGCGGCTCGAGGACCTGCATGTGCCGGTGCTCGTCATCTTCGGCGCCGAGGACCAGATCTATGACCCGCAGGCGGCCATCGCCCGCTATCAGCAGGTGCCGGGCGCGCAGACGCACCTGATCCCGGGCGCCGGCCACTCCCCCAATGTCGAGAAGGCGGACCTGGTGGCACCGCTGATCCTTGCTTTCGCGAAGCCGCCGCCGGCGCCGAAGCAGCCCGCCGCGAAGAAGAAGCCGGTGGCGAAGAAGAAGTCGGCGAAGAAGCGGTCCGCCCCGACCAAGAAGGCTCAGAAATAGCGAGAGGGCCCGGCGAACCGAACCCTCTCTAAGAACAAGCTTTCGCTTGTTCCAGTAAGGAGCACCCTACGCCTCGCAACAGCGAAGTCAAGGCGATGTCAACGGACGTTTTCGCAATCTGCGGGATTCAGCGCGCGTCATTCACCATCACGGAGCAACCGCCGGGAGTTGGCGCCTTGTTCCCAATATGGGTGAATAAGGCGCCAGGAGCGCCGCTTTGCATGGAAAGCAGCGGTCTGGCCCGGGAGGCTCTGGACCAGGAGACTCGCTGCACCTAGTCGGGCTGCGACTCCACGCTAGCCCGCGGCCATTGCCGCCTGGGCCTCAGCCAGCTTCGCCCGCAACGTGGTCAGACCCTCCTTGAATTCGAGCAAGGGCCGCACCTCCCACGTGACCATTCCAAACAGCGGGTAATCGGCCATCAGGTCGAGGGCATCGCCATGGGAATCGACGTTGGCGATGCTGAAGCCGCCGCCCTCGAGGTATCCGTAGGTGCAGTCGAAGGTGCCGTCCTCATTCTTTCCCTCGAGCCATTCGATCGCGGCGTCGAGCTGTTCGGGCGTTGGAGGCATCGGACCGGGTGTGGCGCTGATGAAGTACTTCATCTCACTCCTCCGTTTCTTGAGTCCCCTACTGGGGAGTATCCCACCCTGTCCGCACCGGCCAGGTTCCGATCCCGTGAATGCCAGATGTTTCGAGGCCGATCCCAAATCCGACGGAGCGAGCGCATCCCACTTTGGACGAACCGGAGCCGTCCCGGAGCCCGCGAAAAGCGAAACGGCCCGGTTTCCCAGGCCGTCTCTGTTTGAACTGACCTGATTGACCTTTCGATCAACCCGTCCTGTTCAAGTGCGATCACCCTAGCGGCGGTGACGACGAGGTCCAGAGGATGTGAAGCCGCGATCCCGCGTTTTGCGGCAATCGATCGATCGGGGCCTCTCCCGCATCCCCGCAAACTGGGAGATCGAGGGCGTTGGTGAGTTTCCGTCCCCCGTTGGTCGGCAACTCACCATCCGCCACAAAGCCCGGTTTCACTGCCAGCGCCCGCCGGCCTTCGCCCAGGCGGTCATGTGGTCGACCGAGCAGAAGCCATCGGCCACGCGGTGCTCCCCGCGGTGCCGGACCAGCAGCACGTGGGTGTCCGTGAGCTCCGCCTCGCAGTGGGAGCAGCGGGTGACCCCCTCGTCCAGAGAGGGTGGCTCGGTCAACGTCCCGGCGTCCCAGTGCGCGCCCTGGATCGACCAGGGGATCAGGTGCTCGAGCCGGCAGAAGACGGCGCGCCGCTCCCCGGCGGGCTCGTAGGCGCGGAAGCCGTCTCCGCCCTCCACGTCCACTCCGCACCAGGTGCACGTCTCACTCATGTGGGTAGCCTCGCACCGAAATGGCCGGGCTGCGCATAGTCGTGCTCGAGGGCGACCAGACGGGGCAGGAACTGCTCGACCAGTCCCTCAGGGTGCTCGCCCCGGACGTGATCGGCATCGAGGTCGAGCTCGAGCGCTTCGACCTCTCGCTCGAGAACAGGCGGCGGACCGGGAACGAGATCTGCACCGAGGCCGCCCGGGCGATGATGCGAGGGCGCGCCGACAGGCGCGACCCGTTTGGTGGAGTCGGCTTCGGCATCAAGGCGGCGACGATCACCCCCGAGGGCGCCGATGACGTCGGCAGCCCCAACCGCCTGATCCGCGAGGCGATCGATGGCAAGGTGATCGTCCGGACCGGCCGGCGGATTCCGGGGGTCAGTCCCGTCGCCGGCATCCACCACCCGATCTCCGTGGTGCGCATGGCGGTCGAGGACGCCTACGGAGCCGAGGAGTCCCGCCATCCCGAAGACGGGGACGAGGTCGCCCGGAGAATCGAGGTGATCCACCGCTCGAACTGCCGTGCCGTCGCGGAGTACGCCTTCCGGACGGCAGAGGAGATCCGCGGCCGCGTCTTCGGCGGGCCGAAGTGGACGGTCAGCCCGATCTACGAGGGGATGCTCAAGGAGGAGATGGACGCCGCCGCCGAGCGCCACCCCGACGTGCCCTACGAGCCATTGCTGATCGACGCGACCTACGCCGGCCTGCTCACCGGCCGAGCCGACGCCCCCCTCGTCATCCCCAGCCTCAACCGCGACGGCGATCTGCTCTCCGACTTCGTCCTCCCCCTGTTCGGGTCGATCGCCGGCGCCGAGTCCGTGCTGCTCGCCCTCGACGACGATCTCCGGGTGCGAGTCGCGATGAGCGAGGCCCCGCACGGAACGGCGCCCGCGCTCGAGGGCAAGGACATCGCCAACCCGATGGGCATGATCCTCGCGGCGGCCGCGGTCCTCCACTACGCGGGCGTCGCCGGGATCGATGGCGCCGGCCGGGCCTCACGGGCCGTCTACGACGCGGTACTCGAAACGGCGGCGACGGGGATCCGCACGCCGGACCTGAAGGGCCATGCGGGCACCACGGAGTTCACCGACGCAGTGATCGACCGGCTCAGATGACCGGAGCCGTGCCGGTCGGCCCGGTCGGCTCGATGTCGACCACGCGCCGCCACTCGGTGATGTGACCGTCATGGATCACGAAGGCGGTCTTGGCCGCCTCTCCCACCCCGTTTCCGCACTCGCCCGGACCCGGGCGCTCGGTGAGCACGAAGGTGGCGATCGTGTACTTGCCCGAGGTGCGCGCCGCGGTCAGCCTCGCGCCGCAGGGCAGAGACTGATTGAAGGTCTCCACCTGCGGGCGTGTCGTGAGCCGCAAGGGCGCGGTCCCGTTCTGGACGATGGCGGGGATGGCGAACCTCTCGCTCGCAGCCGAGACGTCACCGGAGCGCAGCTCGTCCGCCCAGCCCTTGATCACCTGGACGGCATCGGCGTCGGCCCCGCCGGGGATCGTGGTCTCGCCATCCGATGAGGATCCACAACCGGAGACCGCCACGAGGCCCAGGGCCATCACCGCGGCGATCGCTCGGACCTTCATCTCTCAATCATGGCAATGCCAGGTGGCGGAGCTCGATCCTGCCGCGGATCACGGTCGCCTCGCCCATCGACCGGGTGGGCGCCCGGCGCCGCTCGGTGGGGCTCCCGGGGTTGAAGATCTGAAAGCCGTCGTGCTCCTCGTGCAGCGGCAGGTGGGAGTGGCCGAAGACGACCGCGTCGGCGTCCGGGAAGCGGGCGCGAAGCCGCTCCAGCCGCCCCCTCGCCGGACCGGCGTCATGGATCACCGCGAGCGTGACGCCGTCGAGGTCCAGCGAGAGCGACTCGGGCAACTCGCGTCGCAGCTCCGGGCTGTCGACGTTGCCGTGCACCGCGGCAACGGGCCCGAGCTCCCGGAGCTGGGCGAGGACCGATGCCTCGCTGAAGTCGCCGGCGTGCACGATCAGATCGGCGGCGCGCAGCGCATCGAGACACGGCTCGGATAACCGGCGCTCGCCGCGGGGCAGGTGCGTGTCGGCGATCAGGGCGAGGCGCAGCTCAGTCTTCGTCCCGCTCGGAGCGCTCACGCTCCGCCAGCTTCCCCTCGAGGTAGGCCGACTTCGCGGCCCGGCGGCGGTGTTGGCGTTCTTCGTCCGGGGTGATGGAGCCCGAGATCGCCTCGTGCTCCTCCGTCCTGCGCTCCCGCTGGGCGCGACGGAGCTCCTCGGTTGTCGGTTCGCGCTTCGGCATCGAGCGGAGAGTACCTCGGCTCGTCAGACCTTCGAGCGGGCCTTGCGGCCCTCGGAGCCGCTCTTCTGGATCGCCTTCTCACCTTTGGAGAAGGGCTTCCGGAACCAGTCTCCGAGCTTGCCGGGCGCCTCTCCTGCGGCACGCTGCCCGAGCTCCATCGGCTTCTCTCCGGATCGCTGGAAGTAGCGGGAGAGCCGCGGCGCGAGGAACGCCAGGACGGCGAGGATGACGCAGAAGACGATCACCGCTGCGATCAGCATGCCTCGGGGATTCCCGGGGCGAGCGGTCCTTAATCGGATCGCTCCTTGACTGATCCGCTCGGGTATACGAACATACGTTCGATGCCCGTCACCTGTGCCCTGATCCCCCGATTCCGGCTGATCGCAGCGGTCAGCGATCGCGGGATCCTGGCGCGTGCCGCCGCCCTGGCCCCGGAGCCCGGCGCCGCGCAGCTGATCGGAGAGGTCACGGAACCGGCGGAGCGCTTCGGGCTGCGGGCGGGGATGAGGATGGGCGAGGCGCTCTCACGCTGCCCCGAGCTCGCCCTGATCCCCCCGGATCCCGAGCGGGCCGAGCGCTCCTGGGAGGAGGCGCTGCGGCGGCTGGAGGGGATCGGCGCCCAGGTCGAATCGGGCCGAGCCGGCGAGGCCTTCTTCGAGGCCGGCGGCCTGAGCCGGCTCTGGGGTGGGATCGAGGGGGTGCTGAGGCGCGTCCGTCATCAGCTTGGTCGAACGGTTCGGATTGGGGCGGGCCCTGTGCGCTTCTGCGCGTTCGTGGCCGCGCTGAGTGATGCTGGGGTCGTTCCGGACGGCAGGGCGCATGACTTCCTCGAGCCGCTGCCGGTGTCTCTGCTCTGCGGACGTCTCGGCAAGGAAGAGGAGGCCGACGACCTCCCCAACGAGATGGAGCGGCTCGGGATCTCCACCCTCGGCCGGCTCGCGGGTCTGCCGCGCGACGCGGTGGCCGATCGCTTCGGGCGCCTCGGGCTGCACGCCCGGAGGCTGGCGCGGGGCGAGGACGATCCGCTCCGCCCGAGACCGGTGCCCGAGGCGATCGCGGTCGAGCTCGAGCTGCCCGAGGCCGTCTCCGGCCAGCAGCTGGAGAGATCGCTCGAGCTGCTCATCTCTCGCCTGCTCTCTCATGGCGGGCGGCGCGGCAGGACGCTGCGGACGCTGCGCCTCTCCGCCCGGCTGGCCGCCGGCGGGGGCTGGCGCCGTCAGGTCGCGCTGCGGCGGGCGAGCGCGGACCGATCCCGGCTGGCCGACGCCCTCCTCCCCCACCTCGCCCTGCTCCCGGCCCCGGCGGGGACGCTCCGGCTGGAGGCCGTGGCGCTGGGACCCGAGACCGGCGAGCAGCTCTCCCTCTCGAGCCCCGCGGAGGAGCGGCGCGGACGCATCACCGAGGCCGTCCGCCAGACCCGCTCGGCCGCCGGCGCCGACTCGCTGATGAGGGTGCTGGAGGTCGACCCGGAGTCGCGGGTCCCCGAGCGCCGCGAGGTGCTCATGCCTTATCCCGAGGGTGCTCCGCAGCGAAGCGAGGAGCAACCCGATTAACGGAGGAGCAGGCGTGAGATGGGGTTCTGGGAAGACGACGTGAGGCCAGGCCGGCTCAACAAGCCCTGGCCGGTCCCGGTGCAGACCTACCCGGACGGCTCGCCCCGGGCCGTCGGCCGCCTCGCCGTCGAGTCCATACGGGAGGAGTGGCTGGTCGAGGATGGCTGGTGGACGCAGAAGCCCCTGCAAAGACGCTATTTCGAGCTGGTGCTGGAGGACGGTAGCGACGTCGTCGTCTTCGCTGAGCCCGCCTCAAACGGGTCGCGCTCACGCGCGCCCTCGCTTAACTGGTTCCGCCAGCGGGATTGATGGCCAGCCCGGACTTCGTAGAGCTCCACTGCCACTCGGCGTACTCCTTCCTGGACGGCGCCTCCGACCCCGCCGAGCTGGCTGCCACCGCGGCCGGCCTCGGCCACGAGGCCCTGGCGCTGACCGACCACGACAACGTCTGCGGCGCGATGGAGTTCGCGCATGCCTGCAAGGGGGTCGGCGTCCGCCCCATCATCGGCTGCGAGCTGACCGTGGAGGTGCCGCGGCGGATGCCCCGCCCCGTCCACGTCACGCTGCTGGTGGAGAACGCGCGGGGCTGGGCCAGCCTCTGCCGGCTGATCACGGAGGCACACAGAGGAACTCGCGAACCAGCATCAAACGGGTTGCGCTCTCGCGCACCCTCGCATATGCGAGACCCCCTCCCGCCCTCCATCGAGATCGACGAGCTCGAGCGCCACACCGAGGGGCTGGTCTGCCTCTCCGGCTGCGCCCGCGACGGCGCGGTGGCCGGCAGCTGGGAGCGCGGCGATCCGGCCGGGGCGACCCACCTGGCCGAGCGCCTGCTGCGGGCCTTCGGCCCCGAGCACTTCCGGGTCGAGCTGCAGCGGCCGCTCTGGCGGCACGACCGCTCGCGCAACCGCTGGCTGGCCTCACTTGCGGAGCAGCTCGGCATCCCGGCCGTGGCGACAGGCGACGCCCATGCCCACGAGCGCTCGCGCCTTCCCCTCCAGGACGCGATGGTGGCGGTGCGGCTGGGGGCGACCCTGGACGAGACCGAGGCGCAACGCCGCGGTAACTCCACCTCCGCCCTGCTCTCGCCCGAGCGGGCCATCGCGCGCTTCCGAGATCATCCGGAGGCCGTTGCCGAGACCGAGCGGCTCGCCGAGCGTCTGCGCTTCGACCTGACCAAGGAGATCGGCTACAGCTACCCGGGGGCGGAGGACGAGGGCGCGGACCGCCGCCTCGCCGAGCTCTCCCGCGTGCGCCTGGTCCACCGCTACGAGGGGACACCGCATCGCGCCGAGGCCGAGCGGCGGCTCGATGAGGAGCTGGCGCTGATCAGGGAGCTGCGGCTCTCGGGCTTCTTCCTGCTCCACCAGGACATGCTCGAGCTTGCCCGTGAGGTGGCGGCCGAGGTGCGCGGCGCGGAGTCCGCGCGGCGGCTGCTGCCGCCGGGGCGCGGCCGCGGCTCCAGCGTCAGCTCGCTGGTCTGCTATCTGACCGGTCTCTCGCACATCGACCCCGTCAAGAACGACCTCTTCCTCGGCCGCTTCCTGAACGAGGAGCTGACCGAGGTCCCGGACATCGACCTCGACTTCCCCCGCGACATCCGCGAGAAGCTGATCCCGCGGGTACACGAGCGCTACGGGCCGGAGCGCTCGGCGCTGGTCGCCTCCTTCGCCACCTACCGGGCCCGCGGCGCGATTCGCGATCTCGGCAAGGCGCTCGGGTTGCCGCTCGGCGAGGTGGAGCGCTTCGCCCGCGCGGTGGACGTCTACGAGGCGAGCCGCGATGCCTGGGCCCGGATGGAGGAGACGCTGGGCAAGCTGCGGGCCCGCTCTCCTCGCTGGCGCGCCCTCGCCGAGCTGCTGCCGGAGATCGCCGGGCTGCCGCGTCACATGTCCCAGCATCCCGGCGGCATGGTGATCTCGACCATGCCGCTGATCGAGCTCTGCCCCGTGCAGCCGGCGGCGATGGAGGGGCGCCAGATCGTCCAGTGGGACAAGGACTCGTGCGCGGACGCGGGCTTCTTGAAGATCGATCTGCTTGGCCTCGGGATGCTCTCGGCGGTCGAGCGCTGCGTCGACGAGATCGCGCGCACCCGCGGGAAGCGGATCGACCTCTCGCACGTGCCCCTCGACGACCACGAGGTCTGGTCGGCGATCCAGCGCGCCGAGACGACCGGCGTCTTCCAGATCGAGAGCCGGGCGCAGATGCAGATGCTCCCCCGCACCCTCCCCCGGGATCTCGACGACCTGACCGTCCAGGTGGCTCTGGTGCGGCCCGGGCCGATCCAGGGCGGCGCCGTGCACCCCTACATCGAGCGGCGCAAGCGGCTGCGGGCGGACCCCTCCTATGAGGTCCCCTACGAGCATCCCTCGCTCGAGCCGGTGCTCCGGGACACCCTCGGCGCGATCGTCTTCCAGGACCAGGTGCTCGAGGTGTCGATGGCGCTCGCCGGCTTCTCGGTCGGCGAGGCAGAGGGCCTGCGGCGGGCGATGAGCCGCAAGCGCTCGCAGGCGGCGATGGAGCGCTACCGCGTCCGGTTCATCGAAGGGGCGACCGGGCGCGGTGTCTCGCGCGAGGTGGCCGAGCGTGTCTTCGGCCAGATCGAGGGCTTCTCGGGATTCGGCTTCCCCAAGTCCCACTCCGCCGCCTTCGGACTGCTCGCCTACCAGTCGATGTGGCTGCGGGTCCACTACGGCCCCGAGCTGCTCTGCGCGCTGCTCAACGAGCAGCCGATGGGCTTCTACCCGCCCGATGCGCTCGTCCACGAGGCGCAGCGGCGGGGCCTCGAGATCCTCCCCCCGGACGTCAACGTCAGCGAGCTCGATTGCCGGGTGGAGACGACGGGCGCGGCGGCGGGGTCGGCCGGGAACCCGCCGGTCCGGATCGGCCTCGGATACGTCGCCGAGGTGGCCGAGATCGACGCCCGGGCCGTGATCGACGAGCGCCGGCACGGAGGCTCATACCGGAGCATCGCCGACCTCGCGGGTCGCTCCGGCGCGAGCGCCGCCGCCCTGCAACGGTTCGCCTGGGCGGGTGCCTGCGATGGCCTGGTCCAACGCCAGGGGTCAGGTCTTGCATTGCAACACGATGTCGGATTGCAAGACCTGACCCCGGATCCGGACGTGGAGCTGCGGCGACCCGCTCTCTGGGAGGTGGGCGGCTCGGCGCGCGCCACCCGCGGCGACGACGGGGCGCAGCTTGCTCTTCCGCTCGACGGATCCCCGACCCCGCCACTGCCCGAGCTCGGGCCCTGGGAGCGGATCGTGGCCGACTACCGGACCACCGGGATGACCCTGGGCCGCCACCCAATGGAGCTGATCCGGGGAAACCTGCCTCCCGCCCTCCTCGCCAGCGAGGACCTGGGGCGCACCCGCGACGGCGCCAGGGTGAGCGTGGCGGGGATGGTCGTCGCCCGCCAGCGCCCGGCGACCGCCAACGGGGTCGTCTTCATGCTGCTCGAGGACGAGCGGGGCACGATCAACCTGATCGTGCCTCCCCCGGTCGTCGAGCGCCATCGCCTGGCGGTCCGGACCTCGGGCTTCGTCCAGGCATGGGGCAAGCTCGAGCACCGCGAGGGCACCACCAACGTCGTCGCCACCCGGATCGATCGCCTCAACACCGACGAGCTGCCACCCCCGCGGATCCGCGAGCTCGAGCCGCCGGTGCACAAGGAGACCGGCCGGGATCCCGCCTCATCAAACGGGTTGCGCTATCGCGCACCCTCGCATAACGCGATGGCGGGACCTTCAGCGGTCGGCCTCTCCAAGCGCGGCTTCGACGGCGTCCGCGAGGCGGCGATGGCGGAGCTGGCCGCCTCCCTGCCGGCCCCGCACAGCTTCGGCCGCCGCGGACGCTAGAGGGAGCGGACCGCCGTGACGATCGGGGAGAGATCTCCCCTCTCGTAGAGATGCCCGTAGCCATCCAGCGGGTGCACGCTCGCCTCAGGCAGCCTCGCCGCGCAGCGATCGAGGTGCGCGAACGGAATCACCTCGTCATCGCGGCTGTGGAAGAGATGGGTGACCGGCAACGGCGGCCCCTCGCCCGGCCAGCTCTCGGGCAGCGCCCACTCGCGCTCCCAGCCCTCCGATCCCCAGATGGGCGTCGCCGCGAGGACCAGCCCGGCCACCCTCTCGTCGAAGCCCCGCTCGGCGCAGTACTTCAACGCCACCGAGCTCCCCAGGGAGTGTCCGAAGATGACCACAGTCCCGCCCAAGGCCTCCAGCTCCGCCGAGAGGCGGTCACGCCAGGCCTCGTAGTGCGGGTCGACGGCCGTGCCGGGCATCACCGGGAAGCGAACGTCGCAGTCCGGTCCCAGCTCCTCCCGCAGGCGGCGAGCGAACGGCTCGCTGCCCTCACCGGGCCCCTGCGGGCCCGAGCTGTGCAGGAACAGGACGGCGGCCGGCAAGATCAGCCCAGCCCCGGCTTCGTCGTCATGAAGTAGATCGCCGCGATCAGCAGGACCCCCATGATCGATCCGACGATCCCCTCCGCCCTCCCCAGGCGCTGGTAGGTGGGCGGCAGGTCAGCGAGCGTCAGCTCCCCCTCGCCCGCGTCGGCGATCGCCTTCTCGATGATCGGCAGCAGCTTGCGGTCGGCCGGGATGAAGAAGAAGATGTTGACCAGGAAGAGCACGACCAGGATCGTGATCGTCGCGCTCAGCCAGAAATCGCCGTAGTCGAAGTTGAACTTGTCCACCTGGTAGACGCCCGTGGCCGCGACCACGATGGCGGCCGGAATCGCGAAGAACTGGTTGATCACGAGCTGCAGGCGGTGCACGTAGGGCAGATTGCGCGCGCTCATCCTCATCGCCACCGGGAACATCACGGATTCGGAGAAGGTCGAGCCGAAACCGACCACCACCGCGGTGATGTGAAGGAAGATCGAGAACTCCAGGTTGGTGACTGCAAGTGGCATCCAGGCCCCTTTGTCAATCCCGGTTGTGGACTCGACTTTGCGGCAAGATATCCCGCCTGGGAGGTCCTGCAACTTCCCCTGCAAATAGCGGGGTTCCGTCCGACGCCATCCATAGCTTCCCGCCCATGGGAAAGCTCATTGACATAAGAGAGCGGCTGCTCGACGCGGCCGACCTGGTGATCGACTTCGCGACCCTCGGCGAGTACGGCATCGAGCCGGAGCCCGTTCGCGACTGCGAGCGGCGGCCGATCGGCCTCGCCTCGGGTGCACCGCACCACCTGCACGACCGAGCCGGCGTGCAGGACCGACTCGCCGCCTAGCGACTGCAAGGCCGCTGCACCATGAGCGGAGCGGTTGTGAAGGGCGGCCGCAGCAGTCGCGACTGACGGCGAAGCCGGAC
>CAWDAL010000029.1:0-198076 GCA_963800285.1 uncultured Solirubrobacterales bacterium | reverse complement strand
AACGGGAGCGACGGGACTCGAACCCGCGGCCTCCGGCGTGACAGGCCGGCGCTCTAACCAACTGAGCTACGCCCCCATATTCGGCGGCGGTCTTTGTGGCCGCCGGTTGTGTAGGTCAGGCTAGCCGCTCATCACGCTGACGTTTGTGGCGACCGGGCCCTTGGGGCCCTCCTCGGATTCGTAGCTGACCTTCGCGCCATCGTCGAGCGACTTGTAGCCATCCCCGTCGATGCTCGAGAAGTGGACGAAGAGGTCCGTCCCGCCGTCATCGGGCGTGATGAAGCCGTACCCCTTCTCGTTGCTGAACCACTTGACGGTGCCTTCTGCCATTCGTGCCTCCTCGCACCCTGCCTGTTTCCGGGGATTGACCCCCTCCGATGGCGCGAGAACCTAACGAACCCGTGCGCCACGTGCCATCGAGACGTCTAGGGTGGCCGCCATGAGGCTGGTGACCTATCGCGCTGACGGCGAAGCCCGGGCCGCCGTGCAGACCGAGGGCGGCGTGATCGACGCAGCCCCGGTGCTCGGCCTCGAGCGCGTCACGGTCAGAGAGCTGATCGCGACGGGCCGCGTCGACGAGCTGGCGAGGGGAATCGAGGGCGGCGGCCCCGATCCAGTGCCCGACGCCGAGCTGCTGCCGCCCCTGCCGGATCCGGACAAGATCGTCTGCATCGGGCTCAACTACCGCTCCCACGCGGCCGAGGCCGGGATCGACCCGCCCGAGCAGCCGACCTTCTTCGCCAAGTTCCGCAACGCCCTGGCTCCGCCCGATGCGACCGTCGAGCTCCCCATGGCGAGTGAGAAGGTCGACTACGAGGCCGAGGTCGCGTTCGTGGTCGGCAGACGGTGCAAGGAGGTCGAACCCGACGAGGCGCTGGACGCCATCGCCGGCTACATGCTGCTCAACGACCTCTCCGCTCGCGACCTGCAGTTCGCGACCCCGCAGTGGATGCCCGGCAAGGTGTTCGACGGATCAGCGCCCTGCGGCCCCGCGATCGTCACCCCCGACGAGGCGGGCGCGCCCGACTCGATCTCCTTCACCCTGGACCTGAACGGCGAGCGGATGCAGGACGCCTCCACCTCGGACCTGATCTTCGCGATCCCCGAGCTGGTGGCGCGGCTCTCGCGCTGGATGACCCTGGAGCCGGGCGACGTCGTCTCCACCGGGACGCCGTCGGGCGTCGGCAGCGTGCGCGACCCCCGCGTGTGGCTCAAGCCCGGCGACGAGATCGTGATCTCCTCGCCCACGCTGGGCGAGCTGCGGACCTTGATCGCCTAGCTCGAGCGCTCCTCGACGAGCTCCTCGATGCTGCGGTAGACGCCGGGGGCGTCCTTCTTCAGCCGCTTGACCTCGAAGTGGCCGAGGCTGATCAGCCTCATCCGCGAGGTGGCGGTCACCGTCGCGCTGCGCATGGAGTCGTCGAGCATGCCGGCCTCGCCGAAGACATCGCCGGGGCCGAGGTCGGCGATCTTCTCGCCATCGCGCGTCACCTCGGCGGTGCCCTCCTCGATCGCGAGCAACTCGCGCGAGAAGCCGCCCTCCTCGACGAGCACCTCGCCATCCCGGACCTCCTTGGACTGCGCGAAGGCGGCCACCTGCCTGAGCTCCTCGTCGGAGGCGTCGGAGAAGAGCGGAATCCGCTTCAACTGACTTGCGTCCATGACGGCAACCTACCCCAGAGACGCTGGGTTAGAGTGCGACTCCCACCACACATGAACGGGGAGGAGAGTCCAGATGGGATTGATGGACAACATCAAGAAGGCTCAGGAGATGGCCCAGCAGGCTGCGCAGGGCGGCGCCAATACGGCGAACCCGTCCGCGGGAGACGTCGAGTACGCGAACCTGGCGATGAAGCTGAACCAGGGGGGCCTGGCCGGCACGGCCACGATCAACTCGATCACCGAGTCCGGCGAGGGGTCGGATCCGGTCAACAAGGCCTACGACATCGCGGTCAGCGTCGAGCTCGAGAACGGCCAGAGCTACGACACCACGGTGCACCAGTACCTGACCCAGGACGCCGTCAACGCCTACCAGCCCGGCAAGAAGTTCCAGATCAAGGCCGATCCGGACGACACCAGTAAGGTCATGCTCTACGGCGAGGCGTAGCGGCCACCAGGCTGCTCGCTTCAGGAGCCGAAGGGCGAAGCCCGAAGCGACTTGTGGTGGGCGGCCGCTCGTGGCCGCGACTTGATGGCGAAGCCGTGAATCGATTCGCCTCAATTTTCGCTGCAGGCAGGCGGCTCGCCTGCCGATAACTTGGGTGAACGCCGCATATGCCCCTGCTCGCCTCCATCCAGGACTTCTTCTTCGAGTGGTACCCCGTCTTCGGGGTGGCTTTCTCCGCGGGGATCCTGGCCGTCTTCATCGTGCTGCTGCGAACCACGATGGGTACCACCCGGCCGGAGACCGTAAAGGCCAGCCAGACGGCGCCGGTCCTCTGGGACGAGGTCCAGGGAGTCGACGCTGCCAAGGAGGAGCTCGTCGACGTCGCGGAGTGGTTGAAGGATCCGAAGCGCTTCGAGGCGCTGGGCGCACGGGCCCCGCGCGGCGTGCTGCTCTACGGCCCTCCCGGCACCGGCAAGACCATGCTGGCCCGCGCCGTCGCCGCGCACGCCGGCGTTGACTTCTTCGCCGCCTCCGGCTCGAGCTTCGTCGAGATGTTCGTGGGACGCGGCGCAGCGCGGATCCGGCGGCTCTTCAAGGAGGCCCGCAACTCCGGGCGGGCGGTCATCTTCATCGACGAGCTCGACGCGGTCGGCGGCCACCGCGGGTCGGGTGGCGGCGACGGGGGCACCTCGGAGCGCGAGCAGGCGCTCAACCAGCTGCTGGTCGAGCTTGACGGCTTCGAGCGCGACCCCGGCACGGTGATCGTCCTCGCCGCTTCCAACCAGATCGACAAGCTCGACAAGGCGCTCCTGCGCCCCGGCCGCTTCGACCGGCAGGTGCTCGTCGCGCCACCGGATCGCGACGGGCGCGAGGCGATCCTTCGCTCCCACGCCAGGGGCAAGGTGTTCGCGGACACGATCGACCTCACGGACGTGGCCCGCAAGACCACCGGCCTGACCGGCGCGCAGCTGGCCAACGCCCTGAACGAGGCGGCGATCATCGCGGGCCGCGCGGGCCGAATGGCCATCCAGCGAGAGGACCTCGACGAGGCCCTGCTTCGCCAGTCAGTCGGCTCGCAGCAGTCCCGCCGCCTGACGGAGGGCGAGCGCCGGATCGTCGCCTACCACGAGGCGGGCCACGCGCTCTGCCGGCGCCTCTGCGGCCTGGACCCGCCCGAGATCCTCAGCATCGTGCCGCGCGGGCCCGCTCTCGGCTTCGTGGGCCACTCCCCGAGCGAGGACCGCTACCTGCGCTCCCGGAAGCAGCTGATGGACGAGATCGTGATCCTGCTCGGCGGCCGCGCGGCCGAGGAGGAGGTCTTCGACGAGGCCTATTCCGGCGCGGCCGACGATCTGGCGCGGGTCCAGAAGATCTGCGTTCAGATGGTCACCGAGTTCGGGATGACGCTCTCGCACGGACCGCCCGACAGCGCTCCCCTCGCGCAGCCGACCGGCGACTATGCGCTGTCCGACCGCACCCGTCGCGACGTCGACGAGGGCGCGCAGGAGCTCGCCCACATGGCCTATGCGCGGGCGCGCCAGCTGATGAAGGTCAATCGCGGCTGTCTCGAGGATCTCGCCAGCAACGCACTCGAGCGGGAGACCCTGACGCGCGAGGACCTCGACGAGATCTTCGACGCGCACGACCTCCGCCGCACCTTCCTGCCCGAGGACGAGCAGTCCGAGGCGCGGAGGCTGATCGACAGCGACCGGTCCGGCTCGACCGGCGCCCTGATGCCGCAGCACAGCAAGCCGGACGAGCCGCAGAAGAACGCCGAGTAGGCGCTCTCAGGCGGCGCTCAGCTCGGGCGAGCCGCGCCGGGCCTCACTACTGGCGCAGCCATTGGGGCGACTACCTGCGCTTCTACTCCCGCGCCCTGGCCCGCTGCCACCGCTAGACGCAGGCGGCAGCGAGCCCAGACGCGGAACCCGGCTCGAAGTGCGGCGCGGGGGTGCTCAGATGGTGCGTGTGCCGGTGCCGCGACCCATGAAGAAGATCAGCAGCGCGACGATCGCCAGCGCGAACAGCACTGGGTGAATGATCGCCCCACCGGCGATGGCGATGATCAGCAGGACAACGCCTGCGATTAACCACAACATGAGCATTCCCTCCTTCCGTGGCCTGACGTGCTCGGCGCTCGTATACCCGCCCGGAAGGGCGCCAATCCGAACCGGCCGTTAAGCCGTGGCGCCGCCGTCGACCACGAGGTCGTGGCCGACCGTGAATCCGGATTCGGCCGAGGCGAGCCAGAGGATCGCCGAGACCACCTCGTCGGTGCGACCGACCCTGCCGATGGGAACTGCCCCCTCGAGCCGCGTCGCTCGATCCTCCTCGGTCTCGCCCGGGCGAAAGGACATCGACGTGTCGGTCGAGCCGGGGCTGACGGCGTTGATCCGCACGCCATGCCCGATCGCCTCCAGGGCCGCGACCCGGGTCAGCGTGCTCACGCCGGCCTTCGACGCCGCATAGGCACCGAAGCCCGGCCGGCTGCCGTGGGCGCCGATGTTCGAGGCGGTGTTGACGATCGTCCCCCCGCCGTGGTCCGCCATGTGGGCGATCTCGTGCTTCATGCAGAGGAACGCGCCGGTCAGGTTGATCGCCAGGACCCGGTTCCAGGCCTCGACGTCCATCTCGGTGACCGTGCCCGGCTCGAGCACGCCGGCGTTGTTGGCGGCCACGTCCAGGCCGCCGAAGCGCTCGGCGGTCTCGGCCACCAGGCGGGCCACGTCGGCGTCGTCGGAGACATCGGTCGGCCGGGCGGCGGCGTCACGGCCCGCCCGCGCGATCAGGTCCACCGTCTCGGCGAGGGGCCCCTCCCTGCGGCCGGCGACCATCACCTTCGCCCCCTCCTTCGCGAAGCCAAGCGCCGCGGCTCGCCCGATTCCCGATCCGGCGCCGGTGACCAGCACGACCTTGTCGGCGAAGCGCTCCATTCCTCGAGGTGCTGCATGGGCGGTGCCGGGCTCGAACCGGCGACCTTCTCGGTGTAAACGAGATGCTCTCCCAACTGAGCTAACCGCCCTGGGCCTTCGATTATGGCTCAGATCTCACGACCGCCCAGCCGGGTCGGTCGTCTCGGGAACAAGCCGCTCCAGGAGCAATTCGAGTGCTGCAGCCAACTGGCGTCGTGATATCCAGCCGGGGGCGCTCACGGCATGAAGCGCAAGGCCGTCGGCGGCGGCAATGGCGACGTGCGCGGCGCGTTTGACCTCAGCTGCGCCGGCGCGCCCGTCCGCGGCGCGCGCAAACGCCTCGCTGAGCGCCTCATGAATCTCGCCCAGAACGTCCCGCTGGATCGCGGCCAGGCCCGGAGAGCTCGCAGCCCGCGTCGCGAACGCCAACATGATCCGCGCCTCCTCTGATCGCCGGGCGTCGAGTGGCAGGAACTCCCGCAGCACGGCCGACAAATTGCGGCGTACGTCCCCGCCGAACTCGACTGAGGCCAGCCGGACGCGAACTCGCCGCACCACCTCAGCGAATGCTGCCGTCAGCATCTCGTCCTTGGTCGGGAAGTAGTGCTGCACGGTGCCGATGGAGACTCCGGCGGCGGAGGCGACTTCGCGCACACTGACTTGGTCGAGGCCCCGCTCGGCGACGATGCGAAGCAGCGCCTCAGAGAGCGCAGCTCTCCTCGGATTCGGGCTTGACGTCTCCTCCATCGTGAGTATCATACGGCCGTATGAACCCATACACTCGTATTAGACACTGGAACTTCCCTCGTGGTCTGCTGGTCGGGACCGCGGCAGCCCTGGCCCTGACCTGGGGCATCTTCGCCCTCAACCCCGGCGCCTGGCCGGGCATCGTCCTACCGATCGTGCAGAGCTCCGTCTACCTGGCCCTGCTCGTGCTCACCGCGGGCAGCCGTCGGGTCAAGGTTCTGCTCGTGCGCGGCTTTCAGCGCTTCACGGTCAATCCGCTGATGCGGATATTCCTGGCGCTCGGCATCAATCCGCTCGGACTGGCGATTCTCGAGACCCGCGGACGCCGATCGGACAAGCCGCGGCGCACTCCCGTCGGCAACGGCAGGAAGGGCGAGTACTTCTGGATCATCGCCGAGCACGGCACCCGAGCGGCCTATGTGCGCAACATCCAGCATGACCCGCACGTGCGGGTTCGATTGCGCGTCGGCTGGCGCTACCGATGGGTGCCCGGCGTCGCCGAGGTCCTGCCCGATGACGACCCGCTCGCTCGCCAGCGTCGGATCATCCGCTGGCATCCCCTACGGACGCTCAATGCCATCAACGTGCGGGTGCTTGGAGCAGACCTGCTCACCGTGCGCGTGCGGCTCCTGCCGGCCGGGGCGCCCTCGCTGGACCCAACCAGCGACGAGCACGCGTGGAATGCCTCGGCGAGCCACGAGGTTGCGTCGATCGGCTGATTCGGCGGAGGCGAACCAGCGCGCCCGCCGGGGGCGCGCTGGTACCGTCGCGCGGCAATGTGGAGGCGAGCCCTAGGGAGTCTTCCCGTCGCGGCGCTGATCGCCAGCGCGCTCGCGTACGCCCCGGCTGCTCAGGCGAAGGACGTGACGATCCCCTCGTTCGACGGCACCAAGATCGTCGCCCACTGGTTCCCGGGCAAGGGGGTGGACGCCGGAGCCCCGGCCCCGACGATCCTCGAGGGGCCGGGCTGGAGCTCGGCGGGCGAAACGAACAGCGGCGGCGGGGCGGGCCTCGGCACGATCTTCGGCGTGCCCGGCATCAGCACGTTCATCAGCCACGGCTACAACGTCCTCACCTGGGACCCACGCGGATTCGGCCGGTCCGGTGGAACGGTCGAGATCGACGATCCGCGCTACGAGGGTCGCGACGTGCAGGCCCTGATCGACTGGGTGGCGAAGCAGCCCGAGGCGCAGCTCGATCGCAGCTGCTCACGGACGAAGGCGAAGCGCCGCGGGAAGAAGCGCAAGCGGCGCTCCGAGAGCAAGGTCACCTGCGCAACCAGCCCGGATGATCCGACGATCGGCATGGCGGGGGCCAGCTATGGCGGCGGCATCCAGCTGGTCAGCGCGGCGCTCGACCGGCGGATCGATGCGATCGCCCCGACGATCGCCTGGCACTCGCTCCTCAGCAGCCTCTTCCCGGAGGGCAACATCAAGTTCGGCTGGGGCTCCATCCTGATCGCGGCCGGCGTCGAAGGATCGCTTCCGGGCGGCCTCAACTCGCCTGCGACGATCGCGGGCCGCCAGGATCCGCACTTCTACTCCATCCTCGCCAACGGGCTCGCGACCGGGACCACTACCCAGGACGACCTGAAGTGGATGGCCGAGCATGGCCCGGGTGACCTGGTCGACCGGATCCAGGTCCCGACCCTGCTCATGCAGGGAACGGCGGACACGCTCTTCCCGCTCGACGAGGCGGTCGCGAACTTCGACCAGATCGGCGACAACCCGCTGCGGACGGCCGCGATCAAGGCCAGGGCCAGGAGCAAGAAGAAGCGGAAGCGAGGCGCGGTTCGGTCGCGCAGGTCCAGCGGGTCCCGGTCAAAATGATCTGGTTCTGCGGCGGCCATGGTGTCTGCCTGACCGGCGCGGGGGCGGGCGCGACCTACCTGGACCAGCGCACCGTCGCCTGGTTCGATCGCTACCTGCGGGGCCGGCAGGACACCGACACCGGCCCGAAGTTCGCCTGGATCGCGGACGATGCCCAGCTGCGGACCAGCGACGCCTATCCGCTGAAGGCCGCCGGACAGCTCTCGGCGTCCGGCTCCGGCACGCTCCCCATCGTTCCCGGACAGGCGAGCGGGGCGTTGATCTTCGCCACCCAGGCCCTCAACGCGGTCAACGTCCCGGTCCCGGGACCCGCCGCGGACGCGAACGTCGTCGGCCCGCCGCACCTGGACCTCACCTACCGGGGAACCGCGGTCCCCGCGAAGACCTGGGTCTACGCCCAGTTCGCCAACCCGCGCAACGGCACGGTGCTCGGCAACATCGCGACGCCGATCCCGCTGACGCTCGACGGCCGGCGGCACTCGATCTCGCGCGACCTCGAGATGGTGGCCGGCCGCGCGCCGGCCGGCGGCGGCTACACCCTGCAGCTGACCGCGTCATCGTCGCTGTACGACCTGCAGCGCTCGACCGGTGCGGTCACGTTTGACGGCATCGACGTGACCATGCCGCTGGGCGAGCCGGCGATCGACTCGCCGTCCGTGAAGGCGAAGCACCGCAAGAAGCACCGGAAGCGCAAGCACCGCCACTAGCCCTGCCGCGTAGGGTTAGGCGCGTGAGGGTGCTGGTCACCAGTTCGCGCATGCCGTTCGCGCTCGATGCGATCCGCAAGCTCGGCGAACGCGGGCACGAGGTGTTCGCCTGCGACAGCTATGAGGCGTCCCCGGGCAGCCACTCCAAATACCTGGCGGGCCACTTCACCACCGCCTCGGCCACGGGCGACCCGCAGCAATTCGCCTCCGACGTCGAGCGCATCGCCGACGTCAACGAGATCGAGGTCGTCGTCCCGATGTTCGAGGAGGTCTTCTACCTGGCGGCCCAGCACGAGCGCCTCTCGAAGGTGACGAAGCTCTACGCGCCGCCGTTCCGGACGCTCGCCCAGGTGCACGACAAGGGCACCTTCCAGGAGCTCTGCGAGCGGCTCGACATCCGGACGCCCCACACGACCCTCGCCCACAGCCCCGAGGAGCTCGAGCGGGCGGTCGAGAGCTACCCGCGCTACTTCGCCCGCGCCGCCTTCTCGCGGGGAGGCGTGGGGCTGCTCACCAACACCGGCGCGCTGGCCGGCCAACTCTCCCTCGACGCCTGCCACCCCACCGAGGCGAACCCGTGGCTGGTCCAGGAGTTCGTCGAAGGGCCGATGCACTGCACCTACTCCTGCCTTCATCTGGGGAGCGTCGCGACGCACATGTCCTACCGGGCGCCGCGCCAGTGGGAGCACTCGACGGGGATCCAGTTCCTCTCCGTCGACCCGTCGGACACGCTGCCGACGGTCGAGAAGCTCGGCTCCGAGCTCGCCTGGGACGGGCAGATGTCGCTCGACTTCATCGAGACGGACGACGGCATGGTGATGATCGAGTGCAACCCGAGGCCGACCGACGGCGTCCTGCTGATGACTGCCGAGGAGCTCGGGCGCGGCCTGCTCGAGCCGCAGGACGAGACGCTGCAGGTGCCCGCCGGGCGCACCGAGCAGCTCGACTTCGCCGTCTTCGCCCAGCTCTTCAGGGAGCCGCTCAAGGAGACTCCCAAGACGATTCACGACCTGGCGAAGATCCACGGCACCGACCACGGCTGGCGGGACGCGATGCCGAAGCTCTACTCCTTCCTGGCCCTGGCCCGCTTCGAGAAGCTCAGCCTGCGCCAGCGCGAGCAGCTCTTCGTCGCGATGTCAGACGGGATCACCTGGGACGGCCAGCCGATTCCGGGTCTGCCGCCCGACGACGCGGCGTATCTCGCCAAACTGACCGGGTGATGGACCGAACGATCCTCTGGCGAGCGGCCGTCGTGCAGGTGGTGGCCGTGGCTGCGGTGTCCCTGATCCTGGCCGTGGCCCTCCCTCACTCGTTCTTCGACGACTGGGGCTGGCTGACCGGGCCGGCGGCCTGGCTCGGCTGCGCCGCGCTGACTGCCTGGGCCCTCCACCTCGACGCCCGCGGCGTGCTGATCGGCGCCGTGCTGGCGGGCATCCCGAGCGCGATCGCGGTCGTCGCCGGCGTCCATTGGCTCGGAGTCGCGATCGCGGTCGCCGCCTTCGCGGCATGGTGCGCCTGGCTCGCGGGCCGGCCCGGACGGGCGCTGTGGACCTAGGGCTTGAGGGACGCACCGCCCTGGTGATGGGCGCGAGCCGAGGGATCGGCCGGGGCATCGCCGGCGCCCTGGCGCGCGAGGGGGCCCGGGTGGCCATCTCGAGCCGCTCCGAGGAATCCCTGGAGGCCGCCGCCGGCGAGCTGGACGGCGAAGTCCGCGCCTTTCCGGCCGATACCGGCGACCTGGACCGTCTCCGCCGGCTCACCGGCGAGGTCGCGGACTCGCTCGGCCCCATCGAGATCCTCGTCGCCAACACCGGTGGGCCGCCGGGCGGTGGAGCGCTCGACAACTCGCTCGAGGAGTGGGAGGAGGCCTTCCGCTCGCTCGTCCTGGCGCCGCGGGTGCTGATCGAGGGAGTGCTGCCCGGGATGAGGGAGCGCGGCTGGGGCCGGATCGTGAACGTCTCCTCCGGCTCTATTCGCGAGCCGATCCCGTTCCTGACGCTTTCGAACGCGAACCGGCTGGCGGCGCTCGGCCTGCTCGAGACCCTCGCCGACGAGGTCGCAGGTGACGGCGTCACGGTCAACACGGTCGCCACCGGGATGTTCGCCACCGACCGGCTCGCCGACCGGGACGGGTCCCTGCAGGGCGCCGAGGCGGCCGCGAAGGAGCGGGTCCCCGCCAAGCGTCTCGGCCGGCCGGAGGAGTACGGCGACCTGGTCGCGTTCCTGTGCTCGGAGCGGGCCGCCTATCTCACGGGAGCCGTGATCCCGCTCGACGGCGGCCTACTCCGGTCGGTCTAGCTCAGAGCTGCTCCGGCTCCTCGGCGACGTCCTCGGAATCATCCGCCTCGGCCTCCCCGGAGGAGTCTGCCTCCGAAGTGGGTTCGTCGGACTCGGTGATCTCGGTGGACTCGGCGGCCGTCTCCTCGCCGATCTCATCGGTCACGGTCTCCATGGCGCCCTCGGCCTCGGGGGCCTGCTCCGCCTGCTCCTCCTGGACCTCCTGAATTTCCTGGACCTCGTCGGTCATACGCCCTCCTTTCGCGGTTCGACTGCTTGCCCCACGGTGATACCGGAGGACGGCGCCCCCCTTGTGAAGGCGCTGTGACGCCTCAGGCGGTCGCTGGCCGCGGGGCCCGCCGGAAGGCCACCAGCAGCCAGACTCCGCCGACGATCATCATTCCCACGCTGAGCAGCTGGGCCAACGTCAGGCCCACCGCGACATCGTCGTTGCGGCGGATGAACTCGACCAGGAACCGCTCGGTTCCGGCGAGCAGCAGATAGAGGGCGAAGAGGGTCCCGTTGGTGAATCGGTCACGGAGGCGCCAGAGCAGCAGGGCGACGAGGCCCATCGCCAGCGTCTCGTAGACGGGCGTGGGATGGACGGTCTGGTCGGTGGGCTTCGTCCCGTCTGGGTACGCCATCGCCCACGGTCCGTCCCAGGCCTTACCGTAGTCGCCGTCGCCCGAGAGCTGGCAGCCGCACCGTCCGATCGCATAGCCGAGCGCCAGGGCCGGGGCCGCGACGTCGAGGAGTGCCAGGGTGAGGAAGCCCCGCCACCAGGCCCAGAGGAGGACCCCGAGGGCGCCGCCGATCACACCGCCGTACCAGACCAGGCCCGAGCCGGAGAAGATGTTGCCGAGCAGATCGCCCTTCACGTCGCCGTAGTTCTCGATGATGAAGTCGACCCGGGAACCGACGAGCCCGCCGAGCAGCGCCGCGAAGCCCATCTCATACGCCCAGTCGACGGGCTTCCCGAGCTCGCCGAACCGCCGCCAGATCAGCGCGCCCGCCGCGATGAAGGCAACGGCAAAGCAGATCCCGAAGGTCTGCAGCGTCAGCGGTCCGAGGTGAATCTCCGGCAGCACCGCGCCGAAGGCTAATCCAGCCGGCCTAAGACCGCCCTCAGTCCGAGAGGGCGCTGGACATCGCCTTCAGGCCGACGTCCATCCCGCTCCAGAAGGCCCCCGCGTGAAACGGCTTGCCGTGCGCGAAGCGCCACGGGACGGAGGTGCCCAGCATCTTCTTGCCCATCCGCCAGATCCGATTGGAGCCGACCCGGTAGTCGCCGTTGGCGTCCGGCCGCACCTCGATCGGATGGCTGGGGTCGCCGGTGAGGCGAAGCGGAACCTTGGCGAACGTCGCCTTGTCGAACTGCTCCATGATGCACATGCTCACCGGGTCGAAGCTCAGCTTGGGCTCGGTTCCCAGGATCACCGACGCGATCTGGGAGGCGACGGCGTCCCCCTGCAGGAAGGCAAGGAACGCCTGCTTGACCGGGAAGTCGCCGGCATCGCCGACCGCGTAGATGTCGGGATGGCGCTCGAGACAACGCGTCGCCAGGTCGGTCACCAGGAAGCCACGGTCGTCAGCCTCGAGGCCCGGAAACGGTGTCGAGGCGACGTAGGGCGGGAACGCGACCAGCAGGTCGTGGTCGACCCGCTCGCCGTTGTGGAACTCGACTCCCTTCGAGTCGACGCTGTCCACGACCCAGTCGGTATGGCCCTCGATCCCGCGGCGCTCGAACTCCTCGGTGACGAGCTCGTGGAGGCGCGGGCCGAATGCCTGGATGTAGCCGTCCTCGTAGGTCGCCCAGGTGATCGAGGTCGCCTCCCTGCCTCCCTTGCGGCGGAGCCACGTCTCGAACATGAGGACGATCTCGTACAGGGGGCCCGCGCACTTGTTGTTCGGAGGGATCAGGAAGAGGACGCGCTGATGGTTCCCGGCCTTGGCCGCGTCGAGCGTGCGCTCGAAGCCGTCGCGGAGCTCCAGCATCTCCGCGGGGGTCCACATGCTGATCGCGTGCTCGGCCAGCCCCGGGATCTCGCTCGCCCGCATGCCGGAGCCCGTCGCGACCACGAGCTGGTCGTAGTCGAGAGTCCGGCCGTCGACCTTGACGCGCCGGGCGTCGGGGTCAATGTCGTGCGCGCGGCCCTGTACGAGCTCGATGTCCCGCTTCGCCGTGGGCTTCGCCAGCGGAACCTTCAATCGGTCCGGATCGAGCCCGAACGGCACGTAGATCGAGTTCGGCTTGAAGAGGAAGTGGTCCTGGTCGGAGACCACGGTGATATCGGCGCGCTCCCTCACCAGGAGCCGGAGGCCGAATGCGGTCTCCAACCCGCCGAAGCCGCCGCCGAGGATCAGGATCCGAGGTTTCGCCATGGGTGGAGACTCCCACCGCTGCGCCGCAGTTACCTCAGCCCCTGCGCCCAGAACCGATCTAGGGGTTTTCCACTTAGTAGCCCCGGCGGGAGTCGAACCCGCGTTCCCAGGTTGAAAACCTGATGTCCTAGCCGTTGGACGACGGGGCCAGCGGCAGAGAGTCTAGGCAGGGGGTTTTCTCAGCTCCGTCCTAGGCGAGCAGGCGTTCGAGCAGCGCCTTCTGGGTGTGCAGGCGGTTCTCGGCCTGGTCCCAGACGGCCGAGCGCTCGCCATAGAGCACCTCGGCGCTGATCTCCTCGCCGGGGTGGGCGGGCAGGCAGTGCAGCGCGACCGCGCGCTGAGAGGCCGCCGCGAGCAGCTCGTCATTCAGCTGGTAGGGAGCCAGATCGGCCAGGCGCTGGTCGGCGGTCTCTTCGTCGCCCATGCTGACCCAGACGTCGGTGTAGATCGCGTCGGCATCGGCGACGGCCGCCATCGGATCCTCCACTAGCTCGGCGAGGCCCTCCTCGAGCCGATACCCCTCCGGACCGGAGATGACGACGTCGACTCCAGCGATCCGCCCGAGGATGGCGAGGGAGCGGGCGACGTTGTTGCCGTCGCCGACGTAGGCGAGGCGCAGGCCCTCGAGGTCGCCGAAGCGCTCCTTCAGGGTGAGCAGGTCGGCCAGGGCCTGGCACGGGTGATGGCCGGGCGTCAGGCCATTGACCACGGGAACGCTCGCACCCCCGGCCAGGTCGCGGACCCTCTCGTCGGATCCCGAGCGAATCACGATCGCGTGCAGGTAGCCGGAGAGGATTCGGCCGGTGTCGGCAATCGACTCGCCGCGCGTCAGCTGCAGCTCGTCCGCCCGCAGGACGATCGGCGTCGCACCGAGCTCGGCGACGCCGACCTCGAACGAGACCCGCGTCCTGGTGGACGGCTTCTCGAAGAGGAGCGCGATCGAGCGACCCGCCAGCGACCCTGAGCCCTCGCCCCGCTCTCGCCCTTCCTTGAGCTCCTCTGCGCGCTCGAGCAGCGCGAGGAGCTCGCCGCGGTCGAGCTCCTCCCCGGTCAGGAAGTTGCTCGCCGGAAGGTGCGCGGTCGGTGAATTCATCGAGCAGCCGATACTAGGGCCGTGCAGCTCACCGCGATGACATGGAACTTGTTTCACGGGCGGGACTGGCCTCCCGAGCCCGAGCTCCAGGTCCGCGCCCACAAGGGAAACTGCCGACGCGGGCCTCACCTGGGCTCGGAGTACGAGCAGGTGAACTGGGACCTGTTCGAGGAGTTCGCCTCGCTGATCGACTCGGTCGGCTGGGACGTGGCCCTCTTCCAGGAGTTCCCCCCGAGCTGGTCGGTGCGCCTGGCCGAAGCCTGCGGCGCGCAGGCACACCGCGCCCTGAGCGGCCGGAACTGGCTGCAGCCGATCACCTCGCTGATCGGACGCTGGCGCCCCGACCTCCTGGGCTCCTGGGAGGGCGGCTCGGACACGACGCTCGTCCGCGGTGTGGCCGGCGGGATCGCCGAACGCCGCCGGGAGGTGCTCACCTGGCGCCCGGAGCTTCGGGTCATGGCCCTGACCCGGCTCGAGGCGGGACCCTGCGTCGCGAACCTCCACGTCAGCACGAAGCCATCGTCCGCCGAGCGGGAACTGCTCGATGCGGCCGAGCGCGCGGTCGCGTTCGCCGGCTCCGAGCCCCTGATCTTCGGCGGGGACTTCAACGTCAGGCCGAAGGCGAGCGCCGTCTTCGACCAGCTCGAGGAGCGATTCGGCCTGGCGCCCCGGACGGCCCCGGACCGCCTCAGCCACCTGCTCGTGCGCGGCCTGGATGTGGTCGAGCATCCCACGGCATGGCCGCCCGAGGCGCGGGACCGGGTCGACCCCGAGACCGGGAAGAAGATCCGCCTCGCCGATCACAACCCCGTGATTGGAAAGTTCAAGACTGTGGGATAGTGCGATCGATGGCAAGCGGGCCGACGGAGACGGAGGAGAGCTCCCGCGCAGAGCAGAGCGTGCAGGCGTTCCGCGACGCGCTCGAGAAGAGCATCACGATCTCGCGGGAGCGACTGCAGGAGGTCGTCGACGATGCGGTGAAGCGTGGCCGCATGACGCGCGCCGACGCCGAGGAGATGGTCGGGCGGCTGGCCACCCGTGGGCGGGAACAGGCCGAGGAACTGCTCTCGCAACTCGACGGGCTCCTCTCTCAGGCCCGCGAGGTGCCGGACCGGGCGAAGCAGCAGGCGGGCGAGCGGGCCGCGCAGGCTCGCAAACGCACCGTGGCCGCCGTGGACAAGCCGCTGGCGAGCGTCGACCGCGTTCGGCGGGGGGCCCGCGTCCCCGGGTTCCCGATCACCGCCTACGACCAGCTCTCGATCCGCCAGATCGACCGGCGGCTGCAGGAGCTGAGCCGGCAGGAGCTGCGGAGGGTGCGCGACTACGAGCGGAAGAACAAGGCCCGCAAGGGCCTCCTAAGGGCGCTGGACCGCAAGCTGCAGGACTGAGCCGCAGCTACTACTTGAGGGCCTTGCGGCGCTCGTCGAGCTCCTTGGCGATCTCGTCGAGCGCTTCGACGGAGCTCTGCGCCCGGACGGCGAGCTTGCCGAGCTCCTTGCGGACGTCCTCGGTCGCCTTGTCCAGAGTCTCGCGCCAGTTCGAGACCTGATCCTGGGCCTTCCCGGTCGCGCCGCCGGAGACGTCGCGCAGCCGGGCCACCGCGGAGTCGATGCTCGAGCGGACGTCGCCCGTCGCCTTCTCGCCGGCCGCCCGCAGGTCGTCGATCGCCTTCTGGACCTGATCCTTGACTCCACTGCTTTCGCTTGATTCCACCTTGGACCTCCTGCTCGGGGCTTTTTCGCAAATTCCGCGCAAGCCTATACGGCGGCGGCTGCAACGATAGGCCGAGATGCCCGACGGGACGATCACCTCGGAGCGGCCCGCGCGCGGCGAGCTGCTCACGCTCGATGTCGAGTCGCTCGCCTACGGCGGCAAGGGCGTGGCACGCCGCAACGGCTACGTCGTTTTCGTCGCGGGAGGGCTGCCGGGCGACCGCGTCACGGCGGAGATCACCAAGGCCAAGCGGGGCTACGCCGAGGCTGAGGCGAAGGAGGTCCTGCGAGAGTCGCCCGACCGCGTCCCGCCGCGCTGCGACCACGGCGGCGAGCCCTGCCCGGGCGCCCCGTGGCAGGGTCTCGCCTACGAGGAGCAGCTTCGCCACAAGCAGGCCCAGGTGGGGGACGCACTGGTGCGGCTCGGCGGGCTGGAGGGCTTCGAGCTCGAGCCGATCGAGCCGGCGGTCGAGCGCTGGCGCTACCGGAACAAGCTCGAGTACTCCTTCGGCGAGCGCGATGGCGAGCTCGTGCTCGGCTTCCACGCCCGCGGCCGCTGGGATTTGATCGTCGACGCCGAGGACTGCCAACTCGCCTCCGAGCGCAACAACGCGCGGCGCAACGAGCTCCGCGACTGGGCCCGTTCGACCGGGCTGCCGGCCTGGGATCCGCGTGCCGGGCAGGGGGTCTTTCGCAACCTGGTGATCCGCGAGGGCCGGCGCACTGGGCAACTGCAGAGCCGACTGGTCACCTCTCCGGCCGAGATCCCGCGCCCGCCCGTCGATCTGCACACGATCGTCGAGGGGCCGGGCAGCACGACCGACGGGCCCACCGGAGCGCTCGGCGCCGAATACCTGGAGGAGGAGCTCTGCGACCTGCGCTTCCGGATCTCCCACCGCGCCTTCTTCCAGACGAACACCGAGATGGCCGAGCGTCTCTACGGGCTTGCGACCGATCTGGCGGGCCTGACGGGCGCGGAGCGCGTCTTCGATCTCTTCTGCGGGATTGGGACGCTCGGCCTCAGCATGGCGAAGACGGCCGGCGAGGTCTGGGGGATCGAGATAGTCCCCGATGCAATCGTCGACGCCGAGGAGAACGCCCGTCGCAACGGGATCGAGAACGCGCGCTTCCGGACCGGCGACGCCCGCAAGGAGATCCGGCCGTTGCTCGAGGAAGCCGGGCGCCCAGACGTGGTCGTCGTCGACCCGCCGCGAGCGGGCCTCTCCAAGAAGGTGGTTCGCCGGCTGATCGAGTGCGAGGCCCCGCGCATCGTCTACGTCTCCTGCAACCCGACCACGCTGGCGCCCAACGCCGCCCAGCTCGCGGAGGCCGGCTATAGGCTGCTCCGCGTGAGGCCGGTCGACATGTTTCCCCAGACTCCGCACATCGAGTGCGTCGCGCTCCTGGAGAAGGCGTGAGGGCGTTCGGAGTAACCGCGGGCCTCGACCCGGAGACCGCGAGCCCCCTCGCCGGGCGCTGCCAGGAGCTCGGCTATGACTCGATGTGGTCCAACGACCACCCGGGCGCGAAGGGCCTCGAGACGCTCGCGGCTTATGCCAGGGGCGCTGAGCGGATCGACCTGGGGGTCGCCGTCATCGCCCTCGACCGCCACTCGCCGGCGGAGATCGCCGCCGACATCGATCGCCTCGGGATCGACAAGCGGCGGCTCTGGCTCGGCCTCGGCGCGGGCTTCACCGAGAAGGCGCTGACGACGATGCGGAAGGCCCTCCCCGGTCTGCGCGAGGCGCTGCCCGGCGTTCGCCTGGTCATGGCCGCGATGGGACCGAAGATGAGCGCCTTCGCCGGTGCCGAGTGGGACGGCGTCTTCTTCAACTGGATGACTCCCGAGTTCGCCGCCGGGGCCCGCGAGCGGGTCGAGGAGGGGGCGAGGGAGGCCGGGCGGGAGCCGCCACCGGTCTTCGGCTACGTGCGAACGGCGGTCGGACCCGACTCGGAGGAACGGCTCGCCAAGGACGAGTCCTTCTACCGCGACCTGCACCCGGGCTACCGCGGCCACTTCGATCGCCAAGGAGCGCCGGAGGGGACCGTCGGCGTCGCCGCCGAGAATGCGGGCGACGCGCAGGTGCAGCTCTCTCGGTACCGCGCCCTCGACACCGTCGTCGTCCGGGCACTCGCCAGCGGGACGTTCGAGGACATGTGCGCCCTGGCGGAAGCGGCGGCGCCGGGCGTGTAGGGCGCCACGGGCGGGACGCCGGTCTGGCGCCCCGCCCGTGGGAATCGGCCCTGGGAGAGAACTACTCTGGATGATCGCCCGCGGCAGCGGTCGCCACGCGCGCAGGCGCGCGACGCCCAGTGAGCAGCGGCACCACGGTGATTGCGATGCCGATGACCGCGATCGCCAGCGAGGTCGGGATCGCCAGGTGGAATCCGTCGAGCAGCGCCGCGGAACTCCCGGCGGGCGAGCTGGACGCGGCGGTGCCGGCGTCGATCACCGCCGTGGCGATGGCGAGTCCGATCGCCCCGCCGACCTGGAAGGAGGTGTAGACCAACCCGGAGGCCAGGCCCTGCTCCTCGGGCGCCACGCCACCGGTCGCGGCCATGTTGAGCGGGCCGAAGGTGAGCATGAAGCCGATCCCGGCCAGGATGAACGTCGGCAGCATCCCGGTCAGGTAGTCGGTGTTCGCCCCGATGTCGAGGAACAGCACGTACGAGGCCGCCAGGCTGACGAGACCAATCGCGATCGGTACCGTCGTTCCCACCCGGTTGACCAGTCGCCCGATGTTCGGCGAGCCCGTCGCCACGATCAGTCCGGTGGGCAGGAAGGCCAGGGCCATCTCGACCGCCGACCAGTCCCTCAGGTCCTGCATGTACAGGGTGCCCATGAACTGGAAGCCGAACCAGCTGCCGAGCAGCGCCATGGCGCCGAAATTGGCACGCCGCAGTTGCGGCGAGCGCAGGATGCCAAGGCGAACCAGGGGATTCGGGCTGTGCTGCTCGATCAGGACGAAGGCGCTGAGCAGCGCAGCCACGCCGATGAAGGAGAGCAGCGTGCGCGCCGAGCCCCAGCCGACGTCCGGCGCCTCGACCACCGTGTAGACGAGCCCCAGCATGGAAGCGGCCAGGGTCGCCGTGCCCCCGAAGTCGAGCTTCCGGAGCGAGAATCCCGCCCCCTGATCGCGATCGAGGTAGCGCGGCAGCAGGAACAGGATGCCCGCGGCGATCGGCACCGGCATGAAGAATGTCCACCGCCACCCGAGCTCGGTGAGCAGTCCGCCGAAGATCAGGCCGGCCGACCAACCGCTGGCGCCCGTCGCCGTGTAGACGCTCAGGGCCTTGTTGCGCGCCGGCCCCTCGGCGAACTTCGTGGTGATGATCGAGAGCCCGGCCGGAGCGGTGAAGGCCGCCGACGCGCCCTTGATGAACCTGGTCGCGATCAGTGTGGTGCCGTCATTGGCGATGCCGCCGATGAACGACGCGACCACGAAGACGGCCAGGCCGGCGAGCAGAACCTTGCGGCGGCCGATCAGATCGGCCGCGCGGCCGCCGAGCAGCAGCAGGCCGCCATAGCCGAGCACATAGCCGCTGACGATCCACTGCAGCGAGCTGGGCTCTAGACCGAGCTCATGCCCGATGTTGGGCAGTGCCACCGCGACCATCGAGACGTCCATTCCGTCCAAGAACAGGACGCCGCAGAGGAGCAGCAGAAGCCCCCAGAGGCGCGAGTCGAATCGAGTTGCCGGTGAAGTCTGTGTCGCTTGCTCCATTGCTACCTCCCAAACGGTCCAAGGGCAGTACTCGTGAGGCGGGTAGTATATGCATACGCATGCAATGTGCCAACAAGTTATGTACAAGCAACTCTTGCTATAACGTGCCTCGCACAGGGGCAGAAGGAGTGGGCCGCGATGGCCGCTGACGCAGCACAGAGAGATCAGCTTCTAGACAGGTGGAACGAGCTCGAGTCCGAGCACGCCCGCGTTCGCGAAGCCCTTGAGCACCGCCTCCAGCGAGAGCACCGCCTCTCGCTCACCGAGTACGAGGTCCTGCGCCGTCTCTCCGACTCCCCCGAGGGGCACCGCCGCATCCAGGAGCTGGCAGAGGAGATCCACCTGAGCCAGAGTGCGCTCTCCAGGCTCGTACAGCGCCTCGAGGACGACGGCTTCGTCTGCCGCAACGTCTGCGACCACGACCGCCGCGGCGTCTACGCCTGCGTCACCGACGCCGGCCGCAAGGTTCAGTCGGAGGCGCATCCCACCCACGTCGCGGTGCTCGCCGACACTCTGGGCGAGACCGCCTAGCTGAGCCTGTTCCCGGCATACTGGCGCCATGCGCTGGGCGAGGAGAGCCATGGCGATCGCCGCCGCCGCGGCCCTGGCAACGATCTCCCTCGCTCCGGCGGCCGAAGCCGGGCCGACCGCCCCGCTCGGCCACTCCGGCCGCTGGATCACCGACGCGAAGGGCCGCGTGGCGATCCTGCACGGGGTCAACATGGTCAGCAAGCAGCCGCCGTACGCGCCGTCGGCGCAGGGCTTCGGCGACGACGACGCCGCGTTCCTGCAGCGCTACGGCTTTGACGCCGTTCGGCTCGGATTGATCTACAAGGCGGTCGAGCCGACGCCGGGCACCTATGCGGATGCCTACCTCAACGCCATCGCCGCCACCGAGGCGAACCTCGCCAGTCATGGCGTCTTCAGCCAGCTCGACTTCCATCAGGATCTCTACAACGAGAAGTTCCAGGGGGAGGGCTGGCCTGACTGGGCCGTTCAGGACGACGGGCTCCCCAATCCCCAGAACGGCTTTCCGGCCAACTACCTGACGAATCCGGCGCTGAACCGCGCGTTCGACCACTTCTGGGCGAACGACGCCGGCCCCGGTGGGGTGGGCCTACAGGCGCGCTACGTGGCCGCTTGGGCGCACGTGGCCACCCGCTTCGCCTCCGCCAAGCACACGGTCGGCTTCGACCTGATGAACGAGCCCTGGCCCGGGACCGCCTTCGCGACGTGCGCGGTCCTCACCGGGTGCCCCGGCTTCGACAACAACACACTGGCGCCCTTCTACCGCAGCTTGACTGCCGCGATCAGGAAGACGGACCGCCAGAAGCTCCTCTGGTACGAGCCCAACGTGGTCTTCAACTTCGGTGCCGACACCAACATCCCGCAGCTGGGCGACCCCTCGCTGGGAATGAGCTTCCACGTCTACTGCCTCGCCGGACTGGTTGCCGGGACCGCCGGCCTGGGCTGCCCGGCGATCGACGAGCGGGTGTTCCAGAACGCCGACAAGCACGCTCAGGCCACCGGCGACGCCCTGATGCTGAGCGAGTTCGGCGCGACCGACGACCTCGACTCAATCCGTCAAGACGTGGAGCAGGCGGACCGGCACATGGTCTCCTGGGAGTACTGGCACTACTGCGAGTGCCTCGACCCGACGACGTCGGGTACCGGGCACCAGGCCATCGTGATCGACCCGAACCAGCCGCCGACCGGCTCGAACGTCAAGCAGTCGAAGCTCGACGTGCTTTCCGAGCCATATCCGCAGGTGGTGGCGGGCACTCCGACCGGCTACGGGTTCGATCCCTCGACTCGCCGGTTCACCCTCACCTACTCGACCAAGGGCCCGACGGGCAAGAAGTTCGCGCGCCGGCTCCACCGGCGACACTCGCGCAAGCGCTCAAAGACGAAATTCCGCCAGACGCAGATCTTCGTGCCCCCGGACCACTATCCGGCCGGCTACACGGTCGCCGTGCGGGGCGGCGGGATCGCCTCGAAGCCCAACGCGAGCCTGCTCCGCGTCGTGGCCTGCCCGCGGAAGCGCAACGTGAGGGTCACCGTCGTGCCTCGGGCAGGAAGCCGCAATCAGGTCGCCTGCCGCGTGAGGGCGAAGCTCAAGAAGCGCCGGCGCTAGGCCTCCGCCTCGGCGTCGTCAGCGTCCTCGACCGGGACCACCTCCGACGCGCAGGTCGCGCACAGCACGAGGCCGCTCGGCGGCCCGTCCGTGAGCGCGGTCTCCTTCTCGGCGTCGGTGAGCGTGGCGCCGCAGTTCTGGCACCGGTCGGGCAGCTGCTCGATCGTCCGTTCCTCGAGCTCCATGGACCCAGTCTATTCCCGGACCTAGTAAGGCGGCAAACAGTCGTACCAGTCGCCGAGCACCCTGAAGGCCGACCAGAAGCGCTGCTTCGCGTCCTCGGTGTCGAGTGAGTTGTCGATGTCGGGCACGTACAGCGCGTCCGTCGTCGGGGTGAGCCGCTGCACCTCGCCCTCGATCGGGTCGATTCGCTCCGCGAGAGGCAGCTCCAGCTCGTTCAGGGTGTCGAGGGCCTCATCCCCCATCACCACGACGATCCGCGGCTGCACGATCGCGATCTCCTCGGCGACCCTGGCGACGCAGGCGTCGGAGGCGTGGGTGGGATCGGTCAGCGGGCACTTCACGCAGAGCGTCCCGAAGACGACGATCGGGTCGATCGCGAGCCGCTTGAAGCTCTTCATCAGCGCATTGCCGGCCCGTCCGTAGAACGCCACCCCCTCCTCGATCTCCGAGGCGGTCGCGGAGCGCTTCAGCATCATGATGTCGGCCTGAGGGTGGCCGGAGCCCTGCACGGGCATCACGTTGCCTCGGGGGCAGTCCTCGCAGGCGGCGAGGTCCCTGCCCAGGTCGTTCAGCTCCCGGATCGCGCGCTCGAGGTACTTCTCGCGGATCTCGTCGTCGGTTATGGATGACACGGCGCCTTGCCTCTTCTTCGGGCCGGGCTCGGCCCCTTGCGGGTGCATCAACTCTTGCTCGCGCTGCGACGGCGGGCCCGCGTCTTTCTCCCATCCCGACCAGCGAGGGAGCGCCCGCCGCGGCCGCCGCTGGTCTGCAGGAACTTGAGCGCCTGGACGTAGACGAGGTTCTTGTGCTTGCGAACGATGTCCGCCTCCCTCATCGACTCGAGGAACTCCTGTGCCCCATCGAATTCCCGCAGGCGGATCTTGACGCTGCCGAGGCCCTGCGCGACATGGCTGTCGGACCCGGCGCCGGGGACGATCGCGTACTTGCGCGCGAAGCGGACCGCCTCCTCGTTGAAGGCGGAGAGCGTCACCCGCGGATTGAAGACCTCGAGGATGTCGATCTGATCCACGATCTCGAGCAGGTGCTCGTAGTCGGGGACGGAGTGGAGGCGATCGAACGGATGGGGGACGTAGACGAGGCCGCCCTGGCGGCGGATCTCGGCGATCGTCTCGGCCATCGACATGCCCCGCTCGATCCTCTCGCTGAGGAAGAGGCCGATGACCTCCCCCTCGTGCGCGGTCTTCACCTCCTCCGCCACGATCACCCTGATCCCGCCGATCCGCCGAGCGATCTCCCGCGCCTCCAGGGCGCCGGAGATCTCGTTGTGGTCCGTGATCGCGATCGCGCCGAGCCCCCGTTCCTTGGCTGTCTCGAGCAGCAGGTCTGCCGGGGTCGCGCAGTCCGGCGAGTGGTCGGTGTGCATGTGGAGGTCGACGTGGACGTATTCGCGGTCCCGCAGGCGCCGGCGGATCTCGGGGTTGCCCTCCGGGTCCTGGCGACGACCGGCCAGTCGGCGGTAGACGGCCTCGACCTCGTCGGTGACCTCGGACCAGGGTCGCGCCTCCTCGCAACCGCGTGCGGCTGTGCGCAGCTCATCGCGGAGCGCGCCGTCGCGGCAGAGCCGCTCCAGCTGCGCCGCCAGGGTGAGCACGTCACCGAGCGGGAACAGGAGCCCTCGCTCGCCTTCGCCGACCAGCTCGCGATAGAGCTCCAGGTCGGACACGACCGGGACCGCGCCCGCCGCAAGAGCCTTCCGAATCAATCCGGGGGCCGCGCGCACGCCGCCCGACGCGAGGCAGGCGATGTCCGCCCCCGCCAGGAACTCAGCGGGCTCGCCGTCCCGTGGCCGGACCACACGGAGCCTCTCGCGCATCCGCCTGCTGACGCGGGCGAGCGGGTCCGTGGGCCCGTCGAACCAGATCACTCCCTCCCAGTCGACGTCCTCGGGCAGCTTGCGCAGCGCGCGCAGCAGCAGGCGCAGCGCGCCGCGCTCCTCCTCGGCGCAGTACACGATCCGGACTCTCCCCGGCGGTGGAGGCTCGAGCGCCGGCTCGGCGACGTCGGCCCCCGGCCTGATCAGCTGGTAATTGCCCGGGAAGAAGCGCTGCAGGAGCTCGCCTGTGGCCTCGTTGCTGGCCGTGCGTGCGTCGATCCGGCCGAAGAAGATCTCAACCAGCATCCGCGCGACCTGGGTGGAGAGGACGCGCTCGACGGGCTCGTGGAAGCTGGCGACGTTCAGCGACTGGGAGTGGCGAAGCGCGGCGGAGCCGGTGCTGGGGGCGAAGGGCTCGTGCACGTGCACGAGGTCGAGAGGGACGGCCCCCAGCAGCCGCTCGAGTGCGCCGCTGATGTCGAGCGGAAGCGGCGCCGGCCTGCGGCGCGGGCCGCTGGGCAGCGGGATGCTCTGGCCGACGGCGATCACCCGGGGGTTCTCGCCCTTGAGCAGCGCCTTGGGATTGTCCCCCGCCTCCCGAATCAGCTTCCGGCTCTCGCGAATCGCGGCGCGCGAGTCCGACGGGGCGACGATCAGAATCCGGTGGCCGCGCTTCGCGAGCTCCTCGGAGGTCCGGGCCACGAACTCGTTGATCTCGTGCCGCGAGCCCCACGGATGGGGGCTCACCTGCGCGATCGAAAGGGAGTCGGCGCCCACCGCCGCAGCATACGGACGAGAAACGGGCCCCGAGGGGCCCGCTTCTTCAAGCGTCTATCAGACGTTCGCTACTTGGCCTTCGCCTTGGCCTTCTTGCCCTTCTTCGCCTTCTTCGCCTTCTCCGCAGGCAGGCCGCGCTCCCTGGCGTACTTGGCGATGAACTCCTCGGTCTTCTCGCGAGCCTCCGAGTCCGGTCGCTGCGTGTGCGGCGACTTCATCAGGTAGCTCGAGGGGCCGTCCAGCTGGCCGGAGATGCCGTGGTTCAGGGCCAGCTTCACGATCCTGGTGGCGTCGATGACGATGCCGGCGGAGTTCGGCGAGTCCCAGACCTCGAGCTTGAGCTCGACGTTGAGAGGCACGTCGCCGAACGCCTTGCCCTCGACGCGGATGTGCGCCCACTTGCGGTCGGTCAGCCACGGGACGTAGTCCGACGGGCCCACGTGCACATTCTCGGGCGCCAGCTCGTGGTCCATGATCGAGGTGACCGCGTTGGTCTTCGAGATCTTCTTGGACTCCAGCCGCTCGCGCTCGAGCATGTTGTAGAAGTCCATGTTGCCGCCGACGTTGAGCTGGCTCGTGCGCTCCATGCTCACGCCGCGGTCAGCGAACAACCTCGCCAGCTGACGGTGGACGATCGTTGCGCCGACCTGAGACTTGATGTCGTCCCCGATGATCGGCAGGCCCGCATCCTTGAAGCGCTTGTCCCAGTAGTCCTCGCGGGCGATGAAGACCGGCAGGCAGTTGACGAATCCGACGCCCGCCGCCAGCGCCTGCTCCACGTACCACTTGGTCGCCTGCTCGGAGCCGACCGGCAGGTAGCAGACCAGCATGTCGGTCTGCGTGTCCTGCAGGATCCCGACGATGTCGGCGGTCTCCCCCGGGGCCTTGGTGATCTTCTCCTTCAGATACTTGCCGAGCCCGTCGTGGGTCATGCCGCGATGGACCTTGACCCCGAGGTTGGGTACGTCGGAGAACTTGTAGGTGTTGTTCTGCCCTGACCAGATCGCCTCTGACAGGTCCTTGCCGACCTTGTCGACATCGATGTCGAAGGCGGCGGTGAACTCGATGTCGCTGACGTGGTACCCGCCAAGATCGACGTGCATCAGGCCGGGAACCCGCTCGGCGGGGTCCGCGTCCTTGTAGTACTGGACGCCCTGCACGAAAGAGCTCGCGCAGTTACCGACACCGACTATCGCGACGCGAACCTTCTCGTCACGAGCGCCGTTGCGCCGGGCGCCGTTGGCTCTTCCATTCACGGTGCTCATCTCTGGGGAATCCTCCTAGATAAGAAGTCTCAGCTCTGAAACGACACTCCCGCCGGTGCGTGGTTACACGTCGTCGGCCCCAAGCGCGGGATCGGCGGGGGCCTGGTGCGATTCCGCGCCGCGCTGGATGAGCGCGTTCCTCACGTGCCATACCCGCTGCACCACGGTGAAAGCGGTCAGCGCCGCCATAGCGTAGATGGCCGGAGCCAAAAGATCTGCATCGAATAGTCCGGCACCCTTCGCGAACACGAGGCCGATCGAAAGTATGACCACTCGGACGGGGCGCGTGGCCAACCCGACCTTGCACTCCACGCCCAGCGCCTCCGCACGGGCCCGCGTGTAGGAGACCATCAGGGAGCCGAGCACCACCACCACGCACATCGCGGCGGCGAACTCGTCGCCGGTCAGCGCGAAGCGGTACGCCACAGCGGTGAGCACGATGCCCTCCTCGACTCGGTCGAGCGTCGAATCCAGAAAGGCACCGAAGAGCGTTCCCTTCCCCGACGCTCGCGCGTAGCGGCCATCGAGTGTGTCCATGACCGAGCCGACGATGAAGGCGACTCCACCGAGGAAGTAGAGGCCCTGCCAGATCAGAACGGCCGCGGCCAGGTTGCCCACCAGACCCACCATCGAAATCGCGTTCGGCGTGAGCCGCGACTCGATCAGGCGATTGCGGACCGTGGCCGAGAGCTCCGCCGCGGTCGTCGGCCTCGTCGCCGGCCCGTTCCCCCCGTTTCCGACACGATCCCGTTGCTCGATGCTCATCGGAACGCGCCCGCTAGGCGGGGGCGGCCTCCGGCTCGGGCCGTGGTTCGAGCTCGCCCGCCGGCGCAGTCCGCTTGAAGGGGCCGAACGACCAATCGGGATTCAGGCGAGCAAGCAGCATCGCGACACCGATCGCCAGTGCCGCCGTCAGAAGCCCGAAGACCGCGTCGAGCCAGAAGTGGTTGCCGCTGGCCACGACGACGAAGGTCATCAGGAGCGGATACGCGAAGAGGAGTCCGCGCAGCGCCGCGGTTCGGACCAGCATCGCCAGCGACCAAGCCAGGATCACGGAGAGCCCGACGTGCATCGAGGGCATGGCCGCGAACGGATTGAAGAGCGCGTCGCCCGGATTCGAGAGGAGCGGGTTGTTGCCCGTCACCGAGCTGGAGGGGTCCAGTCCGAGCTCGGGCAGGAAGCGGGGCGGCGCTGTCGGGAACAGGGCATAGCCGATCACCGAGATCGCCATCGCGGCGAACACGGCGTTGCGGACGAAGCCGAAGCTTCCCCGGTAGCGGAAGTAGAGGATCGCCAGCATCAGGCAGCTGCCCTTGAAGTGGAGGTTCGCGTATCCCCAGCGCGCGACCTCAGCGGGCCACCCGGCGCCGACCGCCCAATGCTGGACGCTCGGCTCGATCAGCAGCCCGAGCGAGCGCTCGGCGCTGACGATGTCCCTCGCGTGGGAGAACGAGATCCCCATGCCGGAGGTAACGGCCCCCCGCCCGTGCCTCCACAGCCAGTAGGCGGCCGCGAGCAGGAGGAGCTGGAGCGCGAGGTCGAGCGGGCCGCGGGGCAGGAAGCTGAGCCTGCGCAGGCGGGCGGCACTCACGGGTTGCCGCCCATGTGGGCGATTCCGGCGGCGCGGCTGGCCGCGGACTGGGCCGTGCCGTACTGGATCACGGGATCCTGATGGCAGCGCGGGCCCGAGCTCACCGCCCGCACCGGTGAGAAGTCGATCCCGACTCGGAAGCGGCCGGGAGTGGTGACGTCGATCATCGTGTAGCCGCCCGGCGCCTGCTCGACGCACCCGGTTCCCTTCTCGATCGACCAGTACGGCGTCCAGTGCACTCGCACGAGCACCGTTCCGGGTGCGCTCGCGTCGACGACGAAGCCCTGCGGCGTGAGCTTCACCATCTTGCCCCCGATCGCCAGGGGCGAGGGATTGTCGACCGCGTAGACGGTCCAGTTCTTGCTGTGGAAGACCTTCTCGAGATACGAGGGCGGGCCCTTCTTGATCAGCTTCTTCTCTCCCAGGGCCGCGTAGTCGAGCGGAGCGCGGGGCACCGCCACGTAGCCCACCCCGATGTCATCCAGCCAGCTCCGGTACTGGCGCCCGGTGATCGGGGCGGATTGGTAGAAGAGCGGATTGAGCTTGCGGTCGAGCTGGCGCTCCCAGCCGCGGGCGATGTAGATCCCGTCGGGGACGTACGCGGACTCCCAGTGGTGGGCTTCCGGAAGCACCTCGACGCGCTGGGCATCGCGATGGGGCTGCCCGCGGAGGAAGTCGACCAGCGGCGCGTAGTACCCGGCGGTGACCGAGGGTTGCGCGTTCACCTCCTCGAGGTCGCGGACGACCGGCGACCACTGCCAGTAGATCAGGACGGGCACCAGCAGGACGAGCGCGAACCTCTGCCGTCGCCACAGGCCGAAGGCCAGGATCGGACCGAGCAGCAGCGATCCCAGCCGGGTCGCGTTGCCGCCCATCGGGCTCTGGATCAGGAAGGCGCCCGAGAGGGCCGCGGCGTAAACCGCGACGCCGTAGCGGAGCAGCCGCTCCTCCGGAGGCAGGGCGACGAAGACCGCGATGGCGACGAGGATCGCCGGCTCGAAGCTCGAGAAGTCGAACGGCTCGGTGCCTCCCTCCGGGAAGGCGGCCGAGATCAGGAGGGCGACACCGACGGTGACCACCGCGAGCTCCAGACCCCTGCGGCTGCGCTCCGCGATCGCGTACGCGACCACGCCGCAGGCGAGGAACAGGGCCGCGACGGGGCTGGCGAAGGGCGTCAGGACCGCGAAGCCGATCGCCAGCATCCGTCGCCCCCGCTGCGCCGCGAGCACCGCGCAGAGCGCCACCGCTACGCCGAGCGCGAAGGTGAGCCTGCCCGTGAACAGGCTGATCGCCGTCGCCGTCGCGAACCAGATGACGCCGAGCCGCGCCCGGTCCCCGAATCGCCGGTAGGCGATCGCCGAGAAGAGCAGCGCGGCGGCGATCGTCGCGAGCACGCCGACCAGCCGTGTGCCGATCACGGAGCTCAGAATCGGCAGCAGGATCCCGTAGCCCGGCAGGTGGTGGCCGCCGAACCAGAAGTTGTCCCAGGTGACGATGCCCTCGTTCGCGAACAGGCCCGAGCGAAACACCTGCGCCGCGTGATCCGCGCTGTCCGGCTGGATGATCAGATAAGCGGCGCCGAGAGCAGCCGCCACCAGCCCCGGCTCGCCGTAGCGGCGGAGAGCCTCCCGCGCGCTCAAGCCGTTGCTGGCCGCCAGGACCAGACGGCCGGCCGGACGCGGGCCAGTACCTGTAGGGCGGTGACGGCCGACAGCGCCGCGACGAGCAGACCGAAACCAGCGTCAACCCAGAAGTGGTTCGCGGTGACGATCACAACCCAGAAGACGAGCAGCGGATAGGCGGCCCATAAGACCTTGGTGATGGTGTGCCTGGAGATCAACACCCCGGTGACCCCGATCATGGTCGAGAAGGCGACGTGCATGCTGGGGATCGCGGCGTAGGGATTGATGAAGAGCTTGACGAGACCGGAGTCATGGTTGACCTGGGCGTATTGGGTGATGGTGTCCACGAGTCCAGTGTCCGGGTAGAGCCGCGGGGGCGCGGTGGGCAGGACCGCATAGCCGACTACGGCGAGGCCCATAGCAACCATGAACATGTTGCGCACGAAGTAAAAATTCTGGTTCCTGAAGAGGTAGAGCCAGACCAGGAACGCCGTGGTCACGACGAAGTGGCTGTTCATGTACATGAAGTTCGCGAAGTCGATGATCCATTGGTGATGGATGAAGACCGCCTGGAGGTTGGGCTCGAAGAACGTGTGCGTGCTCCGCTCGAAATCGATCACGTTCTGGCCGTTGACGAACGCGGTCGCGCGCTCGCCGTCGGCGACGCCTCGCACGGCCTCATAGCTCAGCTCCGCGAGCACGAACAGACCCAGCTGCCGCGCCGCGTCCCCATACCCGTGAGGTAGCCAATTGCCGATTTTGTCGATCAGGGCACGCATGACCGGGAGATTCTAGTGACCAGGCGGCGTTTGGTTACGTCGCAGTAACACCTTCGTCAGGAATTGCGGAACTCTTTGTCGGTTGTGAGGAAGCGGATCACCCGATCGACGACCTCCGGGGCGTCGATCCAGGGCCAGTGGCCCGCCTCTGGAAGCTCGATCAGCTCGGAATTCGGCAGGCGCTCCGCGTAGGCGGGCCCGAAGCGCGCCGGGAGATAGCGGTCCCGGCCGCCCCAGACGACCAGTGCCGGCGCCCGGATCGATCCCAGGCGCTCGCCCGCTGCCGCCAGCCGGTCGGGCGGAGCCGAGCGGTAGAGCCGCAGGATCGCCTCGAACGTGCCGCTGTCGAGGTGATCCCAGACCGTGTCGATGAAGGCAGGGTCGTGCCGGCTCCAGTCGCCGCGTGACTCGCGCAGGCCGAGGTCGAGCAGGCGCCGGGTCCAGATCCTGTTGGAGAGCTCTCCCAGGCCCCTCGTGCGCCAGACGCGGGCGGTCCGGTGCCAGCGGTAGCCGGGCAGCAGGACGACTGCGTTCATGATCACCAGCCGCCTGATCCGATCGGGCTCCTCCTGTGCACCGATCAGAGCCAGCGAGCCCCAGTCGTGCATCACCAGGGAGTGATCCTCCACGGCCATCCGCTGCAGGAAGCGCCTGGTGAACCTCGCCAGCCCATCCATCGAGTAATCGAATTCGCGGGGAAATGGCCGCTCGGAGCGTCCCCAGCCGGGGAGGTCGAATGCCAAAGCGGGGCCGGGCATCCGCTCGAGGAACGGCTGCCAGTCCTCGGAATGCGTCGGATTGCCATGGACGAAGACAGCCGGCGGCCCGTCTCCCTTCACCCGCCGGAAGAAGGTGGAGACGCCATCGACCATCACGGTTCCGGTCTCGATGGAGGTCAAGGTGGGCGCGGACTTTAAGCGAGGGTCCGCCGCAGTCGGAACCCGTTTAATAGGGGCGTGCCCCTGCCCAGCAAGGTCGTGCTCGCCGACGGGAGCACCGCGACGCTCCCTCCCGGCATTCCGCCTCGGATCCCGAAGCGAGATCCGGAGTGGCGCCGTCCACCGCGCCGGCGCGTGATCGCGATCCGCGATCGCCTCCGCGAGCTCTACGGGCGGCCCGTGAACCAGCCGCACGGGCACCCGATCGCCGAGCTGGTTCGCACCGTGCTCTCCCAGAACACCAACGACCGCAACCGCGACGTTGCCTACAACCGCCTGCGCGAGCGCTTCGCGACCTGGGAGCAGGTGCGCGACGCGCCGACCGAGGAGATCGAGGCGGCGATCAAGCCGGGGGGACTGAGCGTCACCAAGGCGCCCCGGATCCAGGAGATCCTCGGCCGGCTGGGCGACCACCCCGACCTGGACTGGCTCGCGGAGGCGCCACGCGAGGAGGCCCTCTCCTACCTCGACGACCTACCGGGGGTCGGGCGCAAGACCGCGGCCTGCGTGATGATCTTCGCCTTCGGACGACCGGAGGTCCCTGTGGACACCCACGTCCACCGGGTTGGCGGCCGGCTTGGCCTGTTCCGGCAGGGGGCCCCGTTCGAGGAGGCCCACGACGAGATGCTCGCCATCACGCCGCCGGAGGATGCCTACGAGCTCCACATCAACCTGATCCAGCACGGCCGGGCCGTCTGCCGCCCGAAGCCGCGTTGCGGCGAGTGCGGCCTGCGCCGGATGTGCCCGTACTACAAGAGCAATATGCTGCCTCGCCGGAAATGAAGCGCAGCACCTTCGTCATGTTCGGATTGGTCGTGTTGATCCTCGGGATCGGGGTCCCCGCCTGGGCGATCACGCACGAGGGCTCCCAGAGCGCGTCCCCCGAGGACGTCCCGGCCAGCCTCCAGGCCGGCAAGGATCTCTTCGTCACGAACTGCGGCGCCTGCCACACCCTCGCCAAGGCCGGCACCGACGGCGTCATCGGCCCCAACCTCGACGAGCTCCTCGCCCCGCCGAGCGCCAGCGCTCCCGATCCCGCGACGATCAAGCCCCGCGTCCTCAGTGCCATCAACAACGGTGTCGCGGGACGGATGCCGAAGGGCGTCCTCTCAGGCCAGCAGGCCGACGAGGTCGCCACCTTCGTCTCGCAGGTCGCCGGGCAGGGCCCCTAGTGCCACCGAGTTCTCAGGCGAGTTCGGTTTTGCCCGCAACTCTGCGTGAAATAGCGTTGTTAGTACCCACGGAGAGAGGACTCGAGGGGACCGCACGCACCGATGCGTGACAACGGGACCCTCTGAGAAAGGAGTTTCTGTTGACTCACGCACATCTATTCCCGGGCAAGCGGGGGCGTTTCGGGATGGCGCTGGTCCTCGGGCTGATTCTCGCCCTGGGCCTGACGCTGCTCCCCGGTACCGCCGATGCCAAGGGCAAGAAGAAGGGCCATCAGCTGAGCGTCATGACGCGCAACCTGTATCTGGGCGCTGACCTCACCCCGGCTCTCGAAGCGAACACCATCGGCGAGGCGGTCGACGCCGCGTACAAGATCGAGCAGCAAGTGCACGTGACGCAGTTCCCGACGATCCGGTCCACGCTGCTCGCGAATGAGATCAAGAAGAAGAAGCCCGACGTGGTCGGCCTCCAGGAGGCTGCGTGGTGGCGCACCGGGCCCTATGACCTGGGCGCAGTCACAAACGGCCCGAAGGCTACGCAGACGGATCCCGCGGGCGGAGACTTCCTCAGCGACCTGCTCGCGAAGCTGAACAAGAAGGGCAAGAAGAAGAAGGGCAAGAAGCCGCTGCGCTACAAGATCGCCAGCGTCGAGCAGGAGTTCGACTTCGAGCTCCCCGTGAACCAGGGCACGGGCGGCCTCAGTGCCTGCCCCAGCCAGTGCCACAACGAGCGGCTGACGATGCGGGACGCGATCCTGGTCCGCAAGAACGCCGGCATCAAGCTCAGCAACGCTCAGGGCGGTCACTTCAACACGCTGCTCCGCGTGACGGTCGGTGGCGTGCTGCCCGTCGATGTGACCCGCGGCTGGGCGGCCGTCAACGTGAAGAAGAACGGCCGCAAGGTGCACGTGGTGGACAGCCACCTGGAGGCCTTCGACAGCGCGGCCAGCAACAGCGGCAGCGACGGGAAGACCTACGCGAAGGGCGGGATCCGTGAGGCGCAGGCCAAGGAGCTGGTCGGGCCGAATGGGCCGGCGACGACGAAGCTGCCGACGCTATTGATCGGCGACTTCAACTCGGATTTCCCGGTTCACGGCGATCAGGTGCTCCCGGGAGACTCTCTGGCCTATCTGGCGCTGCGTTCCGGGGGGTACAGTGAGCGGGCGCTGAAGCCTCCGCCGTTCGGGTGCTGCATCCAGGACCCGAACCTGAGCAACCCGAGTGCCGCCGGGATCACCCACCGGGTCGACCACATCATGACCGCGAGCAAGAGGATCAAGTTCAAGAAGGGGGCGCTCACGTCCACCTACAAGCACGGCCTCTGGTCGTCGGACCACTTCGGGGTCTTCAGCCAGTTGCTGATCAAGTAGCGGGCCCACCCCGAGACCGAGGTTGAATCGAGGCCCCCGCTTCGGCGGGGGCCTCCTTTCGTCCGGGGTTTACATCCGGGCATATATCTGCCACACTGTCACTTAGATTTCTTAGGCGGCTAGACTGAACCAGACTTTCCTGAACGAACTCAAGACCTTGGAGGAATGACAGTGGCAAAGACGATCGGCATCGACCTGGGCACGACGAACTCGTGCGTGGCCGTGATGGAGGGCGGTGAGCCCACCGTCCTCGAGAACGCGGAGGGCGGGCGCACCACGCCGTCCGTCGTCGCCTTCACCGACTCGGGCGAGCGCCTGGTTGGCACCGTTGCCAAGCGCCAGGCCGTGATGAACCCCGAGAAGACCATCTTCTCGATCAAGCGCTTTATGGGCCGCAAGGAGGCCGAGGTCAAGGAGGAGGAGACGATCGTCCCCTACGAGGTCGTCGCCGGACCCAACGGCGACGTCCGCATCGAAGTGGACGGCAAGCAGTACTCCCCGCCGGAGATCTCGGCGATGATCCTGCAGAAGCTCAAGGCCGACGCCGAGGCCAAGCTCGGCGAGTCGGTCGACTCGGCCGTGATCACGGTCCCGGCCTACTTCAACGACGATCAGCGCCAGGCGACCAAGGACGCCGGCAAGATCGCCGGGCTCGACGTCAAGCGCATCATCAACGAGCCGACGGCGGCCGCGCTCGCGTACGGCCTCGACAAGGAGTCCTCAGACCAGACGATCCTGGTCTTCGACCTCGGCGGTGGCACCTTCGACGTCTCCGTCCTGGAGATCGGCGACGGCGTCTTCGAGGTGAAGGCCACCTCTGGTGACAACCACCTCGGTGGCGACAACTGGGACAAGGCGATCGTCGAGTGGCTGGTCGCCGAGTTCAAGCGCGACCAGGGCGTCGACCTCTCCGCCGACAAGAACTCCCTGCAGCGCCTCTACGAGGCCGCGGAGAAGGCCAAGATCGAGCTCTCCACCACGCAGGAGACGCAGATCAACCTGCCCTTCATCACCGCGACCGACGCGGGGCCGAAGCACCTCGACATCAAGCTGACCCGGGCGAAGCTCGCCGAGCTCACCTCGGACCTGCTGGAGCGTGTGGTCGGGCCCGTCAAGCAGGCGCTGTCGGACGCCGGCAGCGACGTGGACCACGTGGTCCTGGTCGGCGGCATGACGCGCATGCCCGCGGTGCAGGAGAAGGTCAAGGAGCTGACGGGCAAGGACCCCCACCAGGGCGTCAACCCGGATGAGGTCGTCGCGATCGGCGCCGCGATCCAGGCGGGCGTGCTCGGCGGTGAGGTCAAGGACGTGCTGCTGCTCGACGTCACCCCGCTCACCCTCGGCATCGAGACCAAGGGCGGTGTGATGACCAAGCTGATCGAGCGCAACACGACGATCCCGAGCAAGAAGTCGGAGATCTTCTCGACGGCGGAGGACAACCAGCCCTCGGTGGAGGTCCACGTGCTCCAGGGCGAGCGCGAAATGGCGTCCGGCAACAAGAGCCTGGGCAAGTTCCAGCTCACCGGCATCCCGCCGGCGCCGCGCGGAATGCCGCAGATCGAGGTCACCTTCGACATCGACGCGAACGGCATCCTCAACGTCTCGGCCAAGGATCTCGGTACCGGCAAGGAGCAGAAGATCGAGATCAAGGGAGGTTCCGGGCTCGACGACTCCGAGGTCGACCAGATGATCAAGGACGCCGAGTCGCACGCCGACGAGGACCGCCGCCAGCGCGAGCTGGCCGAGGCCCGTAACGTCGCCGAGAACGCCGCCTACCAGGCGGAGAAGCAGCTCGGCGAGCTGGGCGACAAGGTCGATTCCTCCAACAAGGAGGAGATCGAGGCGGCGATCAAGGACGTGCGCGACTCGCTCACCTCCGAGGACGCCGGCGAGATCCGCTCGAAGTCGGATGCGCTGCAGGCGGCCTTCCAGAAGGTCTCTGAACAGATCTACTCGCAGGCGGCCGAGGAGCAGGCGGCTTCCTCCACCGACGGTGCCTCGCAGAACGGCGCCGGCGACGAGGAGGTCGTGGACGCCGAGGTCGTCGACGACGAGAAGACCTCGTAAGGGGCGCCGATGAGCGAGGAACAGCGCCCCGAAGAGGAGGTCGTTGACGCCGAAGTGGTGGATGGGCAGGACCCGTCCACCACTGACGCGGCGAACGGCGACGGCGCCGCGGATCGGGTCGAGCGAGACCTGGACGAGCTCGGCGCGACCAAGCGCGAGCGCGACGAGTACCTCGAGCTGGCGCAGCGCACGCGGGCGGACTTCGAGAACTACCGCAAGCGCGTGGTCAAGGAGACTTCCGAGGCCCTCGCTCGCGGCAAGGCGGAGCTCGCCCGCGAGCTCCTGCCCGTGATCGACAACCTCGAGCGAGCGCTCCAGGCCGGCGGAGATGCATCCGCCCACGAAGCGCTCGCTCGTGGCGTCGCGATGGTTCACGACGAGCTCCGCGGCCGACTCGCGAGCGCGGGTGTCGAGTCCTTCGACCCGACCGGTGAGAAGTTCGATCCCCAGCTGCACGAGGCGCTCTCGACCCAGCCGGCGGAGGGGACCGAATCGGGCATCGTCCTCGAGACCCTCGAGAAGGGCTACCGGCTGAACGGCCAGGTACTGCGGCCGGCCAGGGTGGTGGTGAGCCAGTAATGGCGACGACCCCGCGCGACTTCTACGACGTGCTGGGCGTCTCCAAGTCCGCTTCGCAGGACGAGATCAAGAAGGCCTACCGGGAGCTGGCCCGCAAGTGGCATCCCGATCGCAACCCCGAAGATGCCGAAGCCGAGGAGCGCTTCAAGGAGATCCAGCAGGCCTACGACACGCTCTCCGATGAGGAGAAGCGCAAGCAGTACGACGCCGGTGGCCGCTTCGGAGGCTTCGGAGCCGGAGGCTTTCCCGGCGGCGGTGGCGGCGGCTTCCCGGGCGGCGCCTTCGCCTCCGACCTCGGGGACATCTTCTCGACCATCTTTCGCGGCCGCCAGCAGGGGCCACGCGAGCAGCGGGGTCGCGATCTCGAGACGGAGGTTCGCCTGTCATTCGACCAGGCCATGCACGGAACGCAGATCGCGGTCTCGGTCCCGACGACCAGCGAGTGTTCCACCTGCCATGGGAGCGGCGCCAAGCCGGGGACCACGCCGCGGACCTGTGCCCGCTGCGAGGGAAGCGGAATCGATGCACAGAGCCAGGGCCTTTTCTCCATCTCGCAGCCCTGCCCGGAGTGCGGCGGTCAGGGCACCGTGATCGACGATCCCTGCCCGACCTGCGCCGGCCAGGGCATCACCCAGGAGACCAAGCGCTACCGGGTCAACATTCCCGCCGGCGTTCACGACGGCAGCAGGATCAGGCTCGCCGGCAAGGGCGAGGCCGGGTACCGCGGCGGCCCTCGGGGCGATCTCTACGTGACGACCCGGGTCGCTCCATCACCAGTCTTCAAGCAGCGCCCCGACGGCAACCTCGAGGTCGACCTCCCGGTCACGGTGGCCGAGGCAATCCAGGGCGCCGAGATCGAGGTGCCGACCCTGGACGGGTCGAAGACGATCCGGATCCAGCCGGGGACGCAGCACGGCTCCGTCCAGCGGCTGCGCGGCGAGGGACCGCCGCGAACCAAGGGCTCGGGACGGGGCGACATCTACTACCGGATCCGCATCGACGTCCCCAAGGAGCTTTCGGATGAACAGCGCGAGGCCGTCGCGAAGCTGGCCGACGCGCTCAACGGGCAGAACCCGCGTGCGTCCCTGCTCGGCAACGCGGCTCGATCCGAGGCGGAAGGGAGAGTGAGTACCGATGGCTGACCGTGCACCCAGGAAGAGACGGGACGGGGAACGCGAGATCGACCAGGAGCGCGGGGTCTTCATGATCTCCGTCGCCGCGGAGCTGGCCGAGATGCATCCCCAGACCCTGCGCATGTACGAGGCGCGCGGCCTGATCGCTCCGAAGCGCTCGCCGAAGAACACCCGCCTCTACTCGCAGGCGGACGTCGAGCGGCTGCGCCGGATCCAGCAGATGACGAGCGAGGAGGGGCTCAACCTGGCCGGGGTCGAGACAGTCCTGGAGCTCGAGCACCGGCTGGAACGCATGCGCAGCGAGATCACGAGGATGAAAAAGCGGGCCGCCGAGATGGAGCGCAGGATGACTTCGGAGCTGGAGCGGCTGCGCAAGTCGATCGGCGGCGAGCTCGTGCCCTACGGCGCGTATGAGCCGAGGGGGCTGAGCGGCGAGCGCGGATCGACGCGGATCCCAATCCGGCGTCGCACCAGCTAGCTCCTACGGCGCCACCCAACCGCGCCGATTGGGCGGTGGGTCTGCGAGCAGTCGCTCGGTGATGCCCTCGATCGCCGCAAAACCGGTGGCCGAACCGGGCGTCTCGTCGCTGAGCACGGCGAGCGCCACCCGCTCTCCGCCGCGGTGCACGAGCAGGGCGGCCTGGTGGGTCACCGGCCCGCTCGTGTGCTTCTGTCCGGCGGGCCTCCAGCCGCCCTTGAACCAGACCGACCAGCCGTGGCCGGTCACCTGCGGAATCCCCCAGCGCTCGACCGGGCTGATCCTCGCCAGAAGTCCCTTCGCATAGGCGCGACGTGGGCCGGGCAGATTGGCCTCCAGGCGGAAGAAGAAGCGCGCCAGGTCGGCCGCCGTCACCTTGTCCCCGCCCCAGAACCCCGGGGTCACCTCGAAGTCCCTCATCCCTGCCTCCCGCGCGACCTCCTCCAGGCCTTCGTCCCCGACTTGGGCGTAGACCGCATCGGCAGCGCGGTTGTCCGAGTAGGTGATCATCGGTCCGAGCATGTCCCGGGTCTCCTCGTCGAGCGGCAGGTCCTCGCGCCGCAGCCTCCGCAGCTCGGCGGCAAGCAGCAGCGCCTTGCTGGCGCTCGCGGAGCTGAACGTGCGATCGAGGTCGTATCCGTTCAGCCCGATCGAGTTGTCGATGACGGCGAACGAGACGTCCCCGCGGCCGGCGGCGAACTCCTGCGCCCGCCTGATCGCCCGCGCGGAGGGATACGGATCCCGGGGCCAGATCCTCTCGCCGCCGCGGGCACCATCGCGATCGGCGACCGAACGCCCGCCGATGCCCAGGGCGAGAACGACCGTCAGGGCGGTCAGTGCAATTCGCCGCGGCTGGGCGCTCCCCACGCCGTGAAGCCTAGGAGGGAGTGTGGCTCTTGGCGCTCGCGAGCTCGGGGTCGAGTCCCGCGTCGGTGAGCGCCTCGACCTGGTCCAGGTACAGGCGCCAGTAGGCGATCTTGCCGTCGCGGAAGGTGATGGTGTGGGCATCGCGCAGCTCCACATCGAGGTCGACGCGCTCGCCCTTGGCGCGTGTGTGCAGCAGGGCGACGACCCGGTCGCCCGCTGAGAGCAGCCGGAAGTCCTTGACCTCGACGTCCTCGAATCCGCTCATCAGCAGCTCCGCGACGCGCCTGGCCGCCTCGGGCCCGCGGTAGGGGCCCTCGGGCAGGTCGGGGTCGTAGACCTCGACGTCATCGGTGAAGAACGGCATCACTCCGTCGACACCCTCGCGATTGAAGGTCTCGAGAATGTGCTGGTAGGTCTCGACGTTGTTCCCCATGGCCATCCTTGACCGGAGCGATCCGTGTACGGATCCTATGCGCGCTGCGCGGCCGGTGTAAACCCCATAAATCGACCATCCGTCGCCCACGCATGGATCTAAGTCTTATACGCATAGATTTCTTTACTTTTCGCACTAAAGTCGATACCATGTCGGCAGATGCAGCCTGACCGATTCACGATCAAGTCCCAGGAGGCCGTCGCGGCGGCCCAGCGGCTTGCGTCCGAAGGGTCCAACCCCGAGGTCGCCCCACCGCACCTTCTTCTCGCCCTACTCGAGCAGGACGAGGGCGTCGTCGTGCCGGTGCTGCAGCGCTTGGGGTTCGACGCGCAGGATGCCCTCTCGAAGGCCCGGGAGGCGATCGGCAAGCTCCCCAAGCTGAGCGGCAACACCGTCCCGGAGGTCCGCCCCTCGAGCGGGTTCGTCTGGGTCCTGCAGCAAGCGGAAAAGGAGTCGACGGGCCTCGGCGACGAGTACATCTCCACCGAGCACATCCTGCTCGCCCTGGCCGAGCCGAAGTCCGGCGTGTCCGACCTGCTGCCCGACCGCAAGGAATTGGTCCAGGCCATCTCGGAGGTCCGCGGACCGCACCGCGTCACCTCCCCGAACCCCGAGGACAGCTTCGGCGCGCTCGAGAAGTACGGACGCGACCTGACCGCCGAGGCCGAGACAGGCAAGCTCGACCCGGTGATCGGCCGCGACGAGGAGATCCGCCGGGTCATCCAGGTCCTCTCCCGCCGCACGAAGAACAATCCCGTCCTGATCGGGGACCCCGGCGTCGGCAAGACGGCGATCGTCGAGGGCCTCGCGCAACGGATCGTCTCCGGCGACGTTCCGGAGTCGCTGCGGGACCGCCGCGTGATCTCGCTCGACATCGGCGCGCTGCTGGCCGGCTCCAAGTACCGCGGCGAGTTCGAGGAGCGTCTCAAGGCCGTTCTCAAGGAGATCCAGGCGGCCGAGGGCCAGATCGTCCTCTTCATGGACGAGCTCCACACGATCGTCGGCGCCGGTGCCGCCGAGGGAGCGGTCGACGCGTCCAACCTCTTGAAGCCGATGCTCGCCCGAGGCGAGCTGCGCGCCGTTGGCGCGACCACCCTCGACGAGTACCGCAAGCACATCGAGAAGGACGCCGCTCTCGAGCGGCGCTTCCAGCCCATCTTCGTCGGCGAGCCCGACGCCGCGGACACGATCGCGATCCTCCGCGGCCTCAAGGAGCGCTACGAGGTCCACCACGGCGTGCGGATCACCGATGCCGCGATCGTCGCGGCCGCCACGCTCTCGGACCGCTACATCGCCGACCGCTTCCTCCCCGACAAGGCGATCGACCTGATCGACGAGGCGGCCTCCCGGCTGAAGATCGAGATCGACTCGATGCCAACCGAGATCGATGAGGTCGAGCGCCGGATCCAGCAGCTCGAGATCGAGCGCGAGGCGCTGAAGAAGGAGAAGGACGAGACCTCGAAGGAGCGCCTCGGCGCGATCGAGGCCGAGCTCGCCGACCTGCGCGAGCGCTCCTCCGAGATGAAGGCGCGCTGGCAGAACGAGAAGAGCGCGATCGACGAGATCAAGGCCGCCAAGGCCGAGCTCGAGGAGGTCACACGGGAGGCGGAGCGCGCCGAGCGCGACGCCGACCTGGAGCGCGCCGCCGAGCTGCGCTACGGGCGCATCCCCGAGCTCGAGAAGAAGGTCACCGACGGGGAGGTGAAGCTCGGCGAGCTCCATCGCGACGGCGGGTCCATGCTGACGGAGGAGGTCACCGAGGAGGACATCGCCCAGGTGGTCTCCAAGTGGACCGGCATTCCCGTCTCCCGCCTGATGGAGGGCGAGGTCGAGAAGCTGATCCACATGGAGGAGCGCCTGCACGAGCGGGTGATCGGCCAGGACGAGGCGGTCGAGGCCGTCTCCGGCGCCCTGCGGCGCTCCCGCGCCGGACTCTCGGATCCGGACCGGCCGATCGGAAGCTTCCTCTTCCTCGGCCCGACCGGCGTCGGCAAGACCGAGCTCGCGCGCGCGCTCGCCGAGTTCATGTTCGACTCCGGGCAGGCGATGGTCCGCATCGACATGTCCGAGTACATGGAGAAGCACGCGGTCGCGCGGCTGATCGGCGCGCCTCCCGGCTACGTCGGCTACGAGGAGGGCGGTCAGCTCACCGAGGCGGTCCGCCGCCGGCCCTACTCGGTGATCCTGCTCGACGAGATCGAGAAGGCCCATCCGGACGTCTTCAACGTCCTGCTCCAGATCATGGACGACGGCCGCCTCACCGACGGCCAGGGCCGCACCGTCGACTTCAAGAACACCGTGCTGATCATGACCAGCAACGTGGGCAGTCAGTTCATTGCCGCCGAGGCGGTCGAGGAGAAGGCGCGGGAGCAGGTAGAGGAGGCGCTCACCCAGACCTTCCCGCCCGAGTTCCTGAACCGGATCGACGACGTGGTCATCTTCCACCGCCTCAGCAAGCAGGACCTGGGCAAGATCGTCGAGATCCAGGTCGCCCAGCTGGCCAAGCGCGTCAGCGAGCGCGGCATCGAGATCGAGCTGACGGACAAGGCGCGGGAGCTGCTCGGCAACCTCGGCTTCGATCCGACCTACGGCGCCCGCCCCCTCAAGCGGGTGATCCAGAAGCAGCTGATCGACAGGCTGGCGCTGCGCCTGCTCGAGGGCGACTTCGCGGAGGGCGACGCCGTCGAGGTCGACGCGGCCGACGGCGAGCTGATCTTCAACAGGACCACCACGGGAAAGCCGAAGGAAAAGGGCGAGAAGGCCACCGCCTAGCCGTCGCCGCACGCCTGCACGAGAGCTTTCGCGGGCGCAATCGACTTAGTTCTCGGTATCTGGCTCACCCTCCGCCCGGACGAATAGGTGAAAGATGAATCAACGTGAAACGGGTCGCGCCTTGCGGCGCGCCCTCGCCGTATCAGCCGAGGACGCGGGCTGGTCCGTTCGCGAGGCCGCCTGGGGCATCGAGGAGAACCTGCTGTGGCGGGGCAGCGATGCCACGCGCGCCGCGCTGGAACGCGCCGGGCGCCATCTGCTTCCCCTGCAGCGGCTGATCCAGACTCGGATCACCTGGCCGGTCGAGGATGCCCTCAGCAACCGCAGCCGTCGTGCGCGTGTCGCGATCGCCGCCGGCGCCGCGACGCTCGCGATCGCTTCGGTCGCCGGCGGTGCGATGAGCGCCGCGGATCACCCGGCGACCCATTCCCCGCAGAGAGTCGCGGCCTCGGTCACCGCCGCTCCGCGGGCCGCGCACCTGACCACGCTTCAGGGGGTCGCCCCGCAGATCCACCCCGGCCACGCCGCGCCGGCGCCCCCGCAGCCTCCGGCGAAGAGCTCGGCGCCGCCCGCCCAGGTCGCCTGGCAGTTCGCCCAGGCGTTCGTGGGCTACGAGGTCGGCAAGTCCAGCAAGAAGACCGACGCCACCTTCGCCGCGACCGCCACCAAGCCGCTGGTGAAGTCGCTCGCCTCTGATCCGCCCCGCCTTCCCTCGAGCGGCAAGGTGCCGCAGGCCCGAGTGCTGAATGTCGTCCTTGGCGCCGGCGCGAAGAATCAGGTGACCGCCAGCGTCTCGCTGGTGCGCCTGCGCGCGATCAGCGAGGTGCGCCTCACCCTGACGAAGACCGGCGATGTGTGGCGCGTCGCCCAGGTCCTTGGCTGATGGGTCGGATCAGGTCGGCAATCGCGGCGACGGTCGTGGGCGCAGCACTCGCGGCGCCGGGGGCCGCCGCGCAGACATCCACGGATCCGGCCCCGACCACCACCACGACGGACCCACCTGAGCCACCGAGCCAGCCGCAGCCGGTCGTAACCCTGCCGCCGCCCCCGTCGCAGGTCCCGAAGCACCCGCCGAAGCCCAAGCCCAAGCCCGCGCCGAAGCCGAAGCCGCCGAAGACCGGGGGCACCAAGCCGAAGGGCGGCGAGAACGAGAAGGGCACTGCGAAGGTCGGGGGCACCGCGCCGCCGCCGCCGGCCCCTCTCACGCCGACCGCCTGCGGGCCGGTCGCGATCCCGGCGTACCTCGGCCCGATCTACCAGGCCGCGGCCCAGGCGTACGACCTCGGCCCCGCCGGCCCCTCGATCCTCGCCGCGATCAACGAGATCGAGAGCGGCTTCGGCCAGAACCTGGGACCCTCGTCGGCCGGGGCGGAGGGCTGGATGCAGTTCATGCCGTCGACCTGGGCCGAGTACGGCGTCGACGCCGATCACGACGGCACCAAGGACCCGAACAACCCCAACGATGCGATCTTCGCCGCCGCCCGGTACCTGCGCGCGGCCGGCATGCCGGAGGACCCCGAGGGCGCCGTCTTCGCCTACAACCATGCCGACTGGTACGTCGCCGAGGTCATGGCGAGGGCCGCCTGCTTCAGCGGGATCGGCAACGGGGCGCTGGGTGCCCTGTCCCTGATCCCGAAGCGGCAGGAGCTGGTGTGCTCGCCGGCCGACGGGTCGCGCGAGTCGGTCCCGGACGACTATATGAAGGCCTTCCAGGGGGCCGCCGGGCGCTACGACCTCGGGCAGGGCGGCGTCTGGGCGCTGGCCGCCGTCGCTCGCATCGAGTCCAACTTCGGTAAGGGGATGAGCGCCGAGCAGCTGTCATCGGTCGGGCCGCTGGGCATCACCCAGGACCACTGGAAGCAGTACGCCGTGGATGGCGACGGCAACGGCAAGATCAAGCGCCAGAGCCCCGCGGACTCCGCCGCGACCCTGGCGCGGATGATCTGGGCCGCCGGCGACCTGCGCGCGGGCCTCTTCCAGCACAACCACGCCGAATGGTACGTCGACGCCGTGCTCCAGGACGCCGAGTCGATGGCGGGCAGCTGCCAGGTGAAGACGGTGGCCTACTCCGTCGCCCTGCCGGGCCCGACGAACGCGGCGATCAACTGGAAGAACGTCGAGCTGTCGAACCAGCTCGAGATGGTCGACATCCAGTCCGGGGCGATCGACCCGCGGATCCTCGGCATCCTCGGCGCGATCAGCCAGCAGCATGAGATCCGCATCTCGGCCCTTCGCTCGGACCACTCCAAGCTCACTTCGAGCGGCAACGTCTCGAACCACTACTACGGCCGCGCCATGGACATCGCGGCGATCGACGGCGTCCCCTGCACCGACGTCTCCCCGGAGGGCCCCTGCGGGACGATCGCCCGTCAGATTGGCGCGCTGCCGCCCGGCCAGGAGCCGACCGAGCTCATCTACTGCTGGGATCCGGACGGCCCGGCGAACCCCAACGGCTTCGCCCAGGCCGACCACTGCGACCACGTGCACGTGGGGTTCGACGCATAGGTCCCGGGCATAGGCTTGTCCTATGCCGATGTTGGACGTCGAGCGGCGCGGCCGGGTACTCGTGGTCAGCGTCGATCATCCGCCGCACAACTTCATGACCGCGGAGATGGTCCGGGAGCTGGAGCGGCTGGTGCGCTCCCTGCGTGGAGACCGCTCCGTGGGGGCGGTGGTGATCACCGGCAAGCCGGATGGCCTCTACGTCACGCACTACGACGTGGGGGAGATCCTGGCCAGCGTCCGGCGGGCGGGCATCGCGGCGCCGCCCTGGCTGACCTCGATCGTCCTGCGGATCGCGGGCGCCGTGCGGCGGTTGCCGGTCCTTCGCGACCTGGCCGAGCGGACTCCGCTGGCCGCGGTCTTCGAGCTCTACCGCATCCATGACCTCTTCCTGGAGATGAACCGGTCCGAGCAGGTCTTCATCGCGGCGATCAACGGGCCGGCCACCGGGGGTGGATGCGAGATCTCGCTGGCCTGCGACGTCCGCCTGATGGCGGACACCGACATCGCAATCGGGCTGCCCGAGATGACGATCGACTTCAACCCCGGGGCCGGCGGGACCCAGCGCCTGCCCAGGCTGGTCGGCGTCGGCCGGGCGCTCCAGATGATGCTCGAGGGCCGGACGCTCAGCCCGCGGGAGGCGCTCGACCACGGCCTGATCGGCGCGGTGGTGCCGCCCGACCAGGTGAAGGAGGCGGCGATCCACATGGGCGAGCGGCTGGCGAGGCGCTCGCCGGAGGCGATCCGCTCGCTGAAGCGGGCCGTCTACGAGGGCGCATCGCTGCCGCTGGCCCAGGGGCTCGCGGTGGAGCGCAAGTGGTTCATGGTCGCTTCGGCGACCGACTCCTCGCAGGAGAAGATGGCCTCGATGTCGAGTCAGGTCGAGGCCGAAGGGAGGTCGCCCTGGGCGAGCGCCGAGGACCTGGCTCCCTGGCAGGACGGGACCGCGGGTTGATGCGGGGGTGCGCCCAAGGGCGCAACCCGATCAGTGATTGACGCTCGACGGGCGCCGGGCGACGCCGCGGATCAGCGGCCTCACGATCGGCGGCGCCTTCGGCAGCTTGGTGCGCTCGATGCTGTCGATCCAGAAGCCCGCCCCGGCCAGCAGCTGGTCCGTTGCCCGATTGGGGTGGCAACCGGCGGCGAGGAACCCCCAGGGGCGCTCCAGCCGATCCTGCCACCAGGCGCGCCGCGGAGACGTGCTCCGGACGTGCTCGATGAAGAGAAGCCTGCCCCCTTCGACCAACACCCGGCGGGCCTCCGCCAGTGCCCTCTGCGGGTCGCCGACCGTGCACAGCACCAGCGTCGCGACCACCGTGTCGAAGCTGTCGTCGTCGAAGGGCAGATCCTCCGCCGGCGACACGACCACGGACGGCTTGCCGGCGGCCGTACCCTCCTTGGCCAGCCCGTCGCGAAGCCTGCTGGCCATGTGAGGATCGGGCTCGGTCATCACCAGCTCCGTGACCTCCGACGTGTAGTAGGGCAGATTGTGACCGGTGCCCGCTCCGAGCTCGAGCACCCGGCCGCGCGCGCCGGCGAGCAGCTCCCGGCGCATCCCGCCCAGCCCGGCGCGCTCGGTGCCGGCCGTCATCCGGTCATAGAAGCGAGCGAAGATCGGATGCTCACTCACCCTCCAATCATCTCCGTTCGGCCGGACGGGCGCGCCGAGATTGCAGACCGCGGCGGAAAGTGAAAGAAAGGGGGTCCAAGAGGGGCAAGTCACCAGGAGAGGAGAACCGATGCCGACATACGTGATGCTCACAAACCTGACCTCAGAGGGAGTTCAGACTTTGAAGAACAACCCGAGCCGGGTCCAGGAGGTCAACAAGGAGGTCGAGCAGCTTGGCGTGAAGGTCAAGGAGCAGTGGGCCACGCTGGGGCAGTACGACTTCATCACCATCGTCGAGGCGCCCGACGAGAAGACGATGGCCAAGGTGTCCGTCGAGCTCGGCTCGCGCGGCACGATGAGCAGCCAGACGCTGGCGGCGATTCCCGCCGAAGAACTGGCGGGGGCCCTCTAGCGGCCCCGGACGCGAAGCGGAGGAGGCGGCATTGGTGAAGGTCCTGGTCGTCGGCGGAGGGGGGCGCGAGCATGCGATCGTCCGCGCCCTCGGACGCTCCCCCCAAGACCCCGAGCTGCTCTGCGCACCCGGCAACGCCGGGATCGCCGCGGAGGGCCGCTGCCTGGACGTCGGAGCGGAGGACGTCGATTCGCTCCTGACCGCGGCTCGTGACGAGAAGGTCGGCCTCGTCGTGGTCGGACCCGAGGCCCCGCTCGTGGCCGGCCTCGTCGACACCCTCGAGGAGGCGGGCATTCCCGCCTTCGGGCCCAGCCGGGAGGCCGCGCGCCTCGAGGGCTCGAAGCTGCACGCGAAGGAGCTGATGGGTGAGGCGGGGGTGCCGACCGCCGGTCACGCCGTCCTTCGCAGCCGCGAGGAGGCACTTGACCGGATCGCCGACGCGACCTTTCCGGCCGTTCTCAAGGCCGACGGGCTGGCGGCCGGCAAGGGGGTGATCATCTGCTCCACCGAGAGCGAGGCCCGAGAGGCGATCGGCGTCTTCTTCGAGGAGCGGCGCTTCGGAGAGACCGAGGTGGTGATGGAGGAGTTCCTGGAGGGCGAGGAACTCTCCCTCCTGGCCCTCTGCGACGGCGAGAACGTTCTGCCGCTCGCCCCAGCGCAGGACTACAAGCGGATCTACGACGGCGACGAGGGCCCGAACACGGGGGGCATGGGGAGCTATTCGCCGGTGCCGGGCTTCGATCCAGCGGAGACGGAGCGCATCGCCGACCTGGTGCACCGCCCGGTCGTCGAGACGATGAGGCGCCGCGGCACCCCGTTTCACGGCGTCCTCTACGCCGGGTTGATGCTGACCCAGGACGGACCGAAGGTGCTGGAGTTCAACTGCCGCTTCGGCGACCCCGAGACGCAGGCGGTGCTGCCCCGGCTGCGCTCCGATCCGCTGCAGCTCTTTCTCGCCTCGCGCGAGCCCGGCGGGCTCGCCGGACAGAATGCCGACTTCGGGGACGACTGGGCCGTGACGGTCGTGCTCGCCTCGGCCGGATATCCGGCGTCCTCCTCGAAGGGGGACGTGATCTCCGGCCTCGATCGGGCCGCGGCGGTCGACGGAGTCGAGATCTACCACGCGGGAACCGCTTCCCGAGACGGGGGGATCGTCACGGCGGGCGGCCGCGTGCTCAACGTGACCGCCCTCGGTCCAAGCGCCGCTGACGCTCGCCAACGTGCCTACGAGGCCGCGGATCTGATCAGCTTCGCCGGCAAGCAGATGCGTACGGACATCGCCGTCCGGGCAGTGGATCGTGCAGCTCAAATGACAACGGAAGGGAGTGGCTGATGCCGGAGGGAGAGGTTGCCGCGGAGACGATGCCCAAGGTCGAGGAGGCGTTCGAGGAGATCGAGGTCGACGCTCCACTGGTCGGGATCATCATGGGTTCGAAGAACGACAAGCCCAAGATGCAGCCCGCGGGCGAGATCCTCCAGGATCACGGGATCCGCTACGAGGTGCGGGTGCTGAGCGCACATCGGGATCCCGAGGCGACCAGCGAGTACTGCACGAACGCCCGGATGCGCGGCCTGAAGGTGATCATCGCCGGAGCAGGGATGTCGGCGGCGCTCCCCGGCTTCGCGGCCTCGAAGACGGATCTGCCGGTGATCGGCGTGCCGATTGCAGGCAAGAACCTGGGTGGGCTCGACGCCCTGCTCTCAGCCGTTCAGATGCCCCCCGGAGTCCCGGTCGCCTGCGTGGCGATCGACGGCGCGAAGAACGCCGGCCACCTGGCCGTGCGGATCATCAACGCGTAGCGACTCGCCGCTGCAGCTCCGAGGTCAGCTCCGACGCGACCTCGTGCAGCAGTTCGGCGAATGCCCTGGCATGCGGCAGCTCGTCGGTCGCTCGCCTCGCCAGCAGCACCGTGCGACTTGCCGGCCGGTCGCTCCGGATCCTGATCAGCGCCACGTCTGGTCGCACTCCGTCCGCTGCGAGACCGGGAACGAGGGTGACTCCCAGCCCGGCCGCCACCAGACCGAGCTTCGCCGTCCACTCCTTGGCGATCAGCTCGACCTTGGGTCGCCACTCCGCCCACTGCCACGCCCCGAGCATCGAGTCGTCTGCCCTGGCGCTGGCGGCGATCCAGCGCTCGGAGACAAGATCGTCGAGATTCACGGTGCGCCGCCCGGCCAGCGGGTGATCGGGGCCAACGGCAAGCAGCAGCGGATCGTCGATCAGATGCTCCAGCGTGATCCGCCGGTCTCGCGGCGGCTCGCCCAGAGGCAGAACGCCGATCACGGCGACATCGGCGGATCCCCCGATCAGGCGGCGGATCTGCGACGAGAAGCCTCCCTCGCGCAGCGAGACGTCCACTCCCGGGTGACGCTCGCGGTACGCCTGGAGGGTGCGAGGGACCAGCGCCGCGACAGCGGTCGGAAACGCACCCACCCTGAGCCTGCCCGACGCAACCTGGGACATCCCCTCGAGTTCGCGTTGCGCCGCGTCGATTTCGTCGAGCACTGTGGCGGCCCTGCGCAGAAGTGCGCCGCCCGCGTCGGTCAGGCGGACTCCGCGAGCCGTTCGCTCGAACAGCCGCGTTCCCGCCGCGGACTCGAGTCCCGCGACCTGGCGCGAGACGGCCGACTGCGTGTAGCCGAGCGACGACGCAGCAGCGGTGAACGACCCGCTGGAGGCGACCTCGCGGAGGACTCTCAGTCCGGTCAAGCTCAGATCGGCCATGCGTGTAACGCATGGTAACTGTGCGAGATCCTCGTTTGTGGCATCGCTCGAACGGTCGTATCTTCGCTGTGCAATCGAGTCCAAGGAGAAGCCACCGTGGATGCAGCCGAGAACAAGGCGCTCATGCAAGAGGTATTCAACGCGCTCGCGAAGGGGAGCGGGCAGCCCTTCGTCGATGCGCTCGCCGACGATGTCCGCTGGCGAATCATCGGGACCACCGACTGGTCGGGGACCTGGGACGGCAAGCCCGCCGTGCGGACGGGGCTGCTGGACCCACTCTTCGCTCAATTCGCGACGCGCTACCGCAACCGTGCCATCCGGATGATCGCCGAGGACGACTACGTTGTGATCGAATGCCGCGGCGATGTCACCACGACGGAGAACCGGCCCTACCGGAACACCTATTGCTACGTCTGCCGGCTCGCCGGAGGCAAGGTGCGGGAGCTGACCGAGTACTGCGACACGGAGCTGCTGACCAAGGCGCTGACGGCGCCGTGGGTCGAGGCCGCGGCCTGATGCGGCCGCGGTGTTTGTGGCGGCCGGTGATTAGGTGATTCCGAGGTACACCAGGGATGAGATCGGCGCCGTCTGGACCCAGCAGCGGCGGATGGAGACCTGGCTGAAGGTCGAGCTGGCGGCCACCGACGCCTGGGCCGCAGAGGGCGTCGTGCCGCAGGAAGCCGCCAGGGCGGTCCGTGAGAGGGCCTCCTTCACGGTCGAGGCGGTCGAGGAGCGGGAGCGGACCACCGGCCACGACGTGGCCGCCTTCGTCGACGTCGTCTCGAGCTCGATCGGGGAGGAGGGGCGGTGGCTCCACTACGGGCTGACCTCCTCGGACGTGCTGGACACGGCGCTCGCGCTCCAGCTGGTCGACGCGGGCGAGATCGTCGTGCGAGGCGCCCGCGCCTATCGCGACGCATTGGTCGAGCGGGCGAAGGAGTTCGCCGAGACCCTCTGCGTCGGGCGCACCCATGGCGTCCATGCGGAGCCGACCACCTTCGGCCTGCGCCTGGCGGGTTTCGCGTTCGAGGCGGACCGCAACCTGCAGCGCCTCAACGACGCCTTCGAGCAGGCGGCGGTGGGGAAGCTGTCCGGGGCCGTGGGCACCTACGCGTCGATCCCACCCGCCGCGGAGGCGCGTGTGATGGAAACGCTCGGGCTGAGGCCCGAGGACATCTCCACTCAGGTCGTGCCGCGCGACCGGCACGCCGTGGTGCTGGCGCGGATCGCGATCGCCGGCGCGGGCCTCGAGCGATTCGGCCAGGAGATCCGCAACCTGCAGCGCACCGAGGTCCGCGAAGTCGAGGAGCCCTTCGGATCCGGCCAGAAGGGCTCCTCCGCGATGCCCCACAAGCGCAACCCGATCCTCGCGGAGCGGATCTGCGGGCTCGCGCGGGTGCTGCGCGGCTATTCGCAGGTCGGTATGGAGAACATCGCGCTCTGGCACGAGCGGGACATCTCCCACTCCGGCGCCGAGCGGGTCGTCCTGCCCGACGCGACGATCGCACTCGACTACATGCAGCATCTCGCCACCCGCATCGTCGAGGGCATGACCGTCCACACGGACCGGATGAAGGGGAACATCGAGCTCACCCATGGCGCGCTCTTCAGCCAGCGGGCGCTGACCGCCCTGGTCGAGTCCGGGATGACCCGCGACGACGCCTACCGCGTCGTCCAGGAGAACGCCCAGCGGGCCTGGGACGAGGGCACCGGCTTCCGCGAGTTGATCGCAGCCGCGGCGCCGCAGCTCGATCTCGATGCCGTCTTCGACTACGGGGCCTACCTGAAGCACGTCCCTGACGTGATGGCGCGCCTGGATAGTCTTGACGCGTGATCCTCTACACGTGCGGGCAGAAGGAGAAGCATGCCGCCATCGGACATGCCTGCGGCCGCGCGGCGAAGGCCCTCGATGAGGCCGGCTACGAGTACGAGATCCGCGATCTTCCCGGCTATCGGATGATGCCCTGGACCTGGGGCCAGCGTCGCCGCGGCCGCAACGAGATACGCGAGCTCACCGGCCAGATCAATCTCCCGGTGCTCGCGCTGGACGAGGGCAGGACGATCGTCGGGTCGGGCAAGATCGTCGAATGGGCGAAGGCCCATCCGACCGTTCAACCCGAGGTGGGGGGCGGATGACCAGCTCCCTGGCCGATCTGAAGCTCCACGGCTCCGGCAAGGTCCGCGAGATCTACGAGGACGGCGACGAGCTGATCATGGTCGCCTCCGACCGGATCTCGGTCTACGACGTGATCCTGCCGACCGAGATTCCCGACAAGGGCAAGGTCCTCACCCAGATGTCGCTGTTCTGGTTCGAGCTCACCGAGGACATCGTCCCAAACCACTTCATCTCGGAGGACGTGCCACCCGAGGCAGCGGGGCGCGGAATGCGCGTGCAGAAGCTCGACATGTATCCGGTCGAGTGCGTCGTCCGCGGCTACCTCTCGGGGTCGGGGTGGAAGGAGTACAAGCAGTCCGGCGCCGTCTGCGGGATCGACTTGCCGGAGGGACTCCAGGAGTCGGACAAGCTCCCCGAGCCGATCTTCACCCCGGCCACCAAGGCCGAGCTCGGCGAGCACGACGAGAACATCGACTTCGACCGCGCGGCCGAGCTGATCGGCGACCGGCCGCTGATGGAGGAGCTCCGGCGGGTCTCGATCGAGATCTATCAGCGCGGCGCGGACCATGCCGCGGAACGCGGGATCCTCCTGGCCGACACCAAATTCGAGTTCGGCGCGTCGCCGGGAGCGGAGGTCGTGCTCGGAGATGAGGTCCTCACCCCCGACTCATCCCGCTTCTGGCCGGCGGACACCTACGAGCCCGGCGGCACCCAGCCGTCGTTCGACAAGCAATACGTCCGGGACTACTCGGACAGCGTCGGCTGGGACCACACCGAGCCCGGCCCGGAGCTTCCCGACGAGGTCGTGCAGAACACCCGAGCCAAGTACGTCGAGGCCTACGAGAAGTTGACGGGAGGGCGCGCGTAAGCGCGACCCGTTTGACGGCGAAGCCGTCTGGCGCGCCGTTAGGCTGAGTACGTGAAGGCGAAGGTCCTGATCAGGCCGAAGGACGGCATCCTCGATCCGCAGGGGAAGGCCGTCGAGCGAGCCCTGCCGGCCCTCGGCTTCGAGGGAGTCCACGACGTCCGCGTCGGGCGGCTCGTGGAGCTCGAGACGGACGATCCATCGAGGCTCGACGACCTCTGCGAGAAGCTGCTCGCCAACCCCCTGATCGAGGACTTCGAGGTGGAGCTGGAGCAGTGATCGGCGTCATCCAGTTCCCGGGATCGTGCGACGAGCGCGACGCGCTCTCTGCGGTCGAGCGGGTCGGGGAGGGCAGGCTCCTCTGGCACGAGGAGACCGACCTCTCGGGGCTGGACGGCATCGTGGTCCCTGGCGGCTTCTCCTACGGCGACTACCTGCGCGCCGGGGCGATCGCGCGGTTCTCGCCGGCGATGGAGGCGGTGGCCCGGTTCGCGGCGGAGGGCGGGCCGGTGCTCGGCATCTGCAACGGCTTCCAGGTCCTCTGCGAGGCCGGCCTGCTGCCCGGCGCCCTGCTGCCGAACGAGGGGCTGCGCTTCATCTGCCGCCAGGTGGAGCTGGTGGCCGAGGACTTCGAGGGGCCGTTCGGCGCGGCCCTCGGCGCCGGTGGGCGGCTCTCCATCCCGATCAAGCACATGAGCGGCCGCTACTTCGCGCCGGATGAGGATCTCGACCGGCTCGAGTCCGAGCGGCGGATCGCCTTCCGCTACGCACCCGGCCAGAACCCGAACGGAAGCGTCCGGGACATCGCCGGAGTCACCAACGAGCGGGGCAACGTGCTGGGGCTGATGCCGCATCCCGAGCACGCCGTCGACTCCCTGACCGGCTCCGACGACGGGCTCGCCCTGTTCCGCGCGCTTGCCCAGCAGACCGTCGCGGCGTGAGCGCCGGCGTCTCCGAGAGCCCGCACCGCGAGCTCGGTCTCACAGACTCGGAGTACGAGCGCATCGTCGAGCTGCTCGGCCGCGATCCGAATGGCGTCGAGCTGGCGATGTTCTCGCTGCTCTGGTCGGAGCACTGCGCCTACAAGCACTCCCGCAAGCTGCTCGGCCGCCTGCCGACCGAGGGCGAGCGGGTCGTGATGGGCCCTGGGGAGAACGCCGGTGCCGTGGACATCGGCAACGGTCATGCGGTCGCCTTCAAGGTCGAGTCCCACAACCATCCGAGCGCGGTCGAGCCGTTCCAGGGCGCGGCCACCGGAGTCGGCGGCATCCTCCGGGACGTCTTCGCGATCGGCGCCCGGCCGATCGCCGTGCTCGACTCGCTCCGCTTCGGGGAGCCGACCTCCGAGCGCTCGCGCTACCTGTTCGAGGGGGCGGTCGCCGGGATCGGCCATTACGGCAACTCCATCGGGGTGCCGACGGTCGGTGGCGAGGTCTACTTCGAGCCGTCCTACGAGCACAACTGCCTGGTGAACGCGATGTGTGTCGGGCTGGCGAAGACCGGCGCGATGATCCGCTCGGCCGCGGCCGGCCCGGGGAACCGGCTGGTGATCATGGGCGCGTCCACAGGCCGCGACGGGATCGGCGGCGCGTCGGTACTCGCCTCGGCCGAGCTCGAGGCCGGCGACGACTCGAAGCGGCCCAGCGTCCAGATCGGCGACCCCTTCGAGGAGTCGAAGGTGCTCGAGTGCTGCCTGGAGCTGCTCGAGCGCGGACTGCTCGTCTCGCTCCAGGATCTCGGCGCGGCGGGGCTCACCTCCTCCGCGGGGGAGATGGCCTCGAAGGGCGGCGTGGGGCTCGAGATCGACGTGCGCCGCGTGCCCCTGCGCGAGGCGGACATGGAGCCGTTCGAGGTGATGGTCTCCGAGTCCCAGGAGAGGATGCTCGCCGTGGTCGAGCCCTCGCGTCTCGACGAGGTCGTCGCCACCTGCGAACGCTGGCAGACGGGCGCCGCCGCGATCGGCGAGATCACCGACAGCGGGCATCTGCGGGTCCTGGACGATGGGGTGGAGGTCGGCGACGTTCCGGTCTCGGCCCTGGTCGACGAGTGCCCGCTGTACGACCTCGAGCCCGAGGAGCCCGGCGGCTGGATGTACGCCAACTCCGAGACGCTCGGGGAGCAGGTCGCGCTCAGCGCCGGCCGCTCGGCCGATCCGAGCGATCCATCGGCGATCCTCTGCGCCCTGCTCGGATCGCCGAACGTCGCTTCGAAGCGCTGGGCCTTCGAGCAGTACGACTCGGTGGTCGGCTCGCGCACGGCGCGCCGGCCGGAGTCCGCTGACGCCGCGGTCCTGATGATCCCCGAGTCGGAGCGGGCGATCGCGGTGGCGATCGACGGCAACGGGCGCCGGGTCGCCTGCGACCCCTACGCGGGCGCGGTCGAGGCCGTGCTCGAGTGCGCCCAGAACCTCGCCTGCGTCGGCGCCGAGCCGCTCGGCCTGACCAACTGCCTCAACTTCGGCAATCCCGAGAAGCCCAGCGTCGCCTGGCAGCTGGATCGCGCGGTGCTCGGCCTGGCCGATGCCTGCCTCGCGCTCCGCGTACCGGTGGTCGGAGGGAACGTCTCCCTCTACAACGAGACGGAGCATGGGCCGATCTACCCGACGCCGGTGGTGGGGATGGTCGGAGAGCTGCCCGGCGGCGCGGGGGTGCCGGGCCTGGCGCCGAGCCAGGGCGACGGACTGGTGCTGGTCGGCCCGTTCGCGCCCTCGCTGGCGGGCTCCGAGCTGGCCAAGCAGCGCGGAGAGCTCGACTCGGGGTTGCCTCAGGTGCCGCTCAACGAGGTCGACGCCGCGCTTCGACTCGTACGAGAGCTCGTCCGCGAAGGCTGGGTCAGCGCGGCGCACGATGTCAGCGACGGCGGCCTCGCCTGCGCGCTGGCGGAGATGGCGATCGCCTCCGGGATCGGCATGGACGTCGACCTCGACCCGCTGGTCGAGCTGCGCGGCGGATCCGGCGAGACGTGCCTGTTCGGCGAGGCCCCGGGCGGGATCGTACTCGCGGCAGGCGGGTCAGAGGCGAGGGAGCTTATGGCCCGCGCCGAGACCGCCGGCGTTCCGGCCGTCGAGGTGGGCACGGTCGCCGGCGATCGGATCGAGATCGCCGCCGCCGAGCGGGACGTTTCGGTGGCGCTCGCCGATGCGGAGCGCGCGTGGCGCTCGCTCGCCGACCGCCTTTGATCCGCCGCGTCGCGGCGGGTAGGCTCCTCACGTGTTTCGTCGGGTGCAGATGAGTCACGCCCATCAGCACACGCACCGCTTCACGGGGCAAGTGGCGGTGGTCGTCGCCGTTGCGATGTTGCTCGCCGTGCTCGCGCTGCTGCTCTTGCCCCCGCACGCTCACGGCAACTTCGTGTACTGGGCGAACCAATCTCCAGGCAGCACCATCGGCCGCGCCAAGATCAATGGGGCCGCCGCGAACAACAGCTTCATCACGGGGATCGACCAGCCACGCGGAGTCGCCGTCGACGCCCAGTTCATCTATTGGGCCGAAGGGGGCGCCGGAAACTCCTCCATTGGCCGCGCAAACCTCGACGGCTCGGGGGTGAATCACCGGTTCATCCCCGACGGGGTGACGAACCCGGTCGGTGTCACCGTAGCGTCCTCGGGGATCTATTGGACGAACGAGGTCGGCATGGGGGCGGCGACGATCGGTCACGCCAATCTCGACGGAAGCAACCCTGACCCCAACTTCATCCCTGGACCGGTCGATACCTGCGGGCTTGCCGCCGACTCGAGCTTCGTCTACTTCTTCAGCAACGACGGCGCCCACATCGGTCGGGCGAGGCTTGACGGCACCGGGGTCGATCCGAACTTCGTTTCGATCCCGGAGCCGTTCTGCGGTCTGGCCGTCGATCCGAGCTACCTGTACTGGGGCTCAGACGCCGGCAACACCGTTGGGCGTGTCCCCGTTGGCGGCGGCACGCCTGATGCTGGCTTCGTTCCCACCGGCACGACGGGCGGCGGACCCTTTGGCGTGGCGGTCAACTCGCAATATCTCTTCTGGAGCAACAATGACGCTCTCACGATCGGGCGGTCGAACGTCGACGGGGGCTCGCCGAATCCGAGCCTGATCCAGGGTGTCACCAGACCCTTCCTGCTCGCTTCGGCGCCGTCCAACAAGATCACGATCAACTCGATCGCTCGCAAGAAGAAGAAGGGAACGGCGATCATCAACGCCAAGGTCCCGGGCCCGGGTCAGGTGACCCTGGACCAGACGAGCACCCCGCCGGACGTCAACGCTACCGCCGCCGCCGTGAAGCAGATCGGACTCACGATCCCGCAGGCGTCCTCGTTCACGCTGGCCGTGAAGCCTGTCGGGAAGACCGCGAAGAAGCTCAAGAAGCAGATCAAGAAGCAGCTCCGGAAGAAGCGAAAGGCGAAGGCCAAGGTCAGCCAGACGGTCTTCATCCATTTCGTCCCCGCCGGCGTCGCGGGTGTGCCGAACACGCAGCAGGTGAAGGTCACGCTGGTCAAACAGCGCACGAAGAAGAAGAGGTAGCCGCAAAACCCCCAGTTTCCGGGGGATTGAGGCCTCTGGCCCCTCCGTGGCCGCTGCTACCCTGCGGATGCGGGCTGTTCTCCTGTCCCGCTACTTCGATCTCCAGAGGTTGAGATACCTCCACACGACGTGACCGACGCGCGCCTTGACGTCCCCGATCGCGATGGTCCGCGCGATGAGTGCGGCGTCTTCGGCGTATACGCACCCGGACGCGACGTCGCCCGTCTCGCCTACTTCGGCCTCTACGCGCTTCAGCATCGCGGTCAGGAGTCCGCGGGGATCGCGACCTGCGAGGGCGGCCACATCACCACGCTCCGGGAGCTGGGCCTGGTCAGCCAGGTCTTCGACGAGGAGAAGCTGCGCGCGCTCGCCGGCGACATGGCGATCGGGCACGTGCGCTACTCCACCACGGGCGGCGGCGCCTGGGACAACGCGCAGCCGGTCTGGCGCGACGACGGCCGTGAGCTCGCCCTCGCCCACAACGGCAACCTGACCAACGCCGTCGAGCTCTACAACGAGCTGACCGAGGCCGGACTGCAGCTGCGCGGTACCTCGGACTCGGAGATCATGGCCGCCCTGCTCTCTCGCACCGCGGGGGAGGGCGACGAGTGGATCGAGGACGCGGTGGCCGAGGTCATGCCCAGGCTCGAGGGCGCCTACTCGACCGTAGTGATGACCAAGCACGCCGTGGTCGCGTTCCGCGATCCGCACGGGGTGCGCCCGCTGGCGCTCGGCAAGATGAAGCCGAGCGACGGCTCACCCGAGTGCTTCGTGGTCGCCTCGGAGAGCTGCGCCTTCGACATCATCGGCGCGCAGCTGATCCGCGAGGTCCAGCCGGGCGAGATGGTCTCGCTGTCGGCCAAGGGCCTCGAGCTGAAGCCGGTGATCACCGGCGAGCGGCCGGCCCAGTGCGTGTTCGAGCACATCTATTTCTCGCGGCCGGACTCCCGCTTGGAGAACCGCGTGCTGCAGGAGGTCCGCGGGCGGATGGGCGAGCTGCTGGCCGAGGAGGCTCCGGTCGAGGCCGACCTCGTCATCTCGGTGCCCGACTCGGGCAATCCGATGGCCAACGGGTTTGCACGGGCCACCGGCCTGCCCAAGGACGACGGCCTGATCAAGAACCGCTACGTGGCGAGGACCTTCATTCAGCCGGGGCAGGAGCTGCGCAAGCACGGCCTGCGCATGAAGTTCAATCCGCTTCCCGAGATCGTGGCGGGTAAGCGCGTGGTCGTCGTCGACGACTCGATCGTCCGCGGCAACACGACGCGCCAGATCGTCGCGATGCTCAAGGACGCGGGCGCGAAGGAGGTGCACCTGCGGATCTCGGCGCCGCCGATCCGCCACCCCTGTCACTACGGCATCGACATGTCGACGCGCGAGGAGATGATCGCCCACGACCGCTCGATCGAGGAGATCGCCGCCGAGCTGGGCGCGGATTCGCTCGCCTATCTCTCGATGGACGCCGTCTACGAGGCGGTCGGCACCCCGCGCGAGAAGCACTGCGATGCCTGCTTCACCGGCGAGTATCCGCTCGGTGACCCGGAGACCGCGAACGGCAAGTTCGCGCTCGAGGACATCGCCGTCGTCCCGGCCAGCCGCTGATGGGGCGAGGGTGCCCGTCAGGGCAACCCGTTTAATCAGGGGTGTCCGGGCAGAACGTAGAGCTGCTGCGGCGCTACTACGAGTCCTGGAACGGCGGTGACGTCGAGTCGGTGGTCGCGGCCCTCTCGGATGACGTCGAGTGGCACGGCCATCCTCGGCTGCCCGAGCCCGGCCCCTACGCCGACCCGACCGCCGTCGGCCGGTGGATGGAGCAGTTCCAGGAGGCATGGGGAGAGCTTCACGCCGAGCCGGTCGAGCTGCTGGAGGCGGGTGACGGCGTGGTCGCGCTCGTCCACATGACGGGGCGGGGAAGGGGGAGCGGCGTCGCCGTGAGCGGCGGCGTCGACGTCCACGTGGTCGGGTTCGACCACGGCAGGGTGCGCTTCTTTCGCATCCTCCCCGGCGACGACGCCGCCGAGTTGGCCGGGCTGGACCACGACGAAAGGGAGATGCTCGTGCTCAGGGTCCAGGAGGGGATGAGCGAGTCGGAGATCGTTACGGGGCGAGGCGATGAGGCCGCCTGGACGCTCTCCCGGGCGTACGAGAAGCTGCGCGGGCTCCCCCAGGGGGCCGCCGGGTGAGCTCGTTCCGGATCGTCGTGCTCGCCTCGGGCGGAGGCACCAACCTGCAGGCCATTCTCGACCAGCTGCACGGCGGCGAGGAGGGCATCGAGGTGGTCGGCGTCGGCTCCGACAAGCCGGGGGCGATGGCGCTGGAGCGCGCCGGGAAGGCCGGCGTCGAGACCGCCGTCTTTCCGACGGCGGAGTACGACGACCGGGAGGGGCGCGACCGGGCGCTCGGGGATTGGATCGAGGCCCGCGAGCCGGATCTGATCGTGCTTGCCGGCTACATGCAGCTGCTCTCGCCCGAGTTCGTGGCGCGTTTTCGCAACCGCGTGATCAACGTCCATCCCGCGCTGCTGCCGGCGTTCCCGGGCATCGACGCCCTGCAGCAGGCGATCGACCACGGCTCGAAGATCACCGGGGTGACCGTGCATTTCGTCGACGAGGGCGTCGACTCGGGGCCGATCATCCTGCAGCGCCCGGTCCCGGTCGCTCCCAGCCGCGACTGGGACGAGACCGAGAGGGCGATCCACGCCACCGAGCACGCGCTGCTGCCCGAGACGATCCGTCTCCTCGCGGCTGGCCGGGTGCGGATCGACCAGCAGAACCCGCGTCTGGTCCACATCGATCCGGATTAGACTCGCTTCCGTGTCGACTCCCTCCTCCGAGATCGCCCCAGAGCCCGCCGGCGAGTCGCTGCCGGTGCGCCGAGCACTGATCTCGGTCGCCGACAAGACCGGCGTGGCGGAGTTCGCCGCCGGGCTGGCCAAGCAGGGGATCGAGGTGATCTCGACCGGTGGGACGCTCTCGGTGCTGCGGGAGGCGGGTGTCGAAGCCAGGCCGGTCGAGGACCTGACCGGCTTCCCGGAGATTCTCGACGGACGCGTCAAGACGCTCCATCCGCATCTGCACGCGGCACTACTCGCCGTGCGCGACAACCCCGAACACGCCGAGACGCTGAGGGACCGGGAGATCGAGGAGATCGACCTGGTCTGCGTCAACCTCTATCCGTTCGAGCGCACCGTCGCCCGCCGCGACGTGCCCGAGGAGGAGGCGATCGAGAACATCGACATCGGCGGGCCGACGATGATCCGGGCGGCGGCCAAGAACCATCGCTTCGTCGCGGTCGTGGTCCGGCCGGAGAGCTATGACGCCGTCCTCGACGAGCTCGAGGAGACCGGGGAGCTGTCGGCCGCGACGCGGCACTGGCTCGCCAACGAGGCCTTCGCCTACACCGCGCGCTACGACGCGGCGATCAGCCGCTGGTTCGGGCAGCGGTACGAGCAGCTGCCGACCTACTGGGTGACGGCGTGGGAGAAGGAGCTCGACCTCTCCTACGGCGAGAACCCGCACCAGCGCGCGGCGCTCTACGCCGAGCCAAGGGCGCGCTCGCACGTCCTCTCGCGCGTCGCCAAGCTGCACGGCAGGCCGCTCTCGTTCAACAACGTGCTCGACCTGAACTCCGCGCGGACCATGCTCGGGGACCTGGACGGCCCGGGCTGCGTGATCGTCAAGCACAACAACCCCTGCGGGGTCGCCGAGGCGGATGAGATCGGCCCCGCCTACGAGAAGGCGTTCGCCTGCGACCCGATGTCCGCGTTCGGCGGCGTGATCGCGCTCAACAGGCCGGTGGACAGGGTGCTCGCGGAGAGGTTGAACGAGCAGTTCATCGAGGTCCTGATCGCCCCGGGCTATGACGAGGACGCGCTCGCGGTGTTGCAGCAGAAGGAGGCGATCCGCATCCTCGAGGACACCGAGCGGCGGACACACCAGATCGAGCCGGACATCAAGCGGGTGCGCGGGGGGATCCTGGTGCAGGACCCCGATGGCTCGCCCGAGCCGCGGGAGCTGATGGAGGTCGTGACCAAGACGCAGCCGAGCGAGGAGCAGTGGGCCGACCTGCTGTTCGCCTGGCGGGTATGCCGGCACGTGAAGTCGAACGCGATTGTCCTGGCGCGCGACCGCGCCACGCTCGGCATCGGCGCGGGGCAGATGAGCCGCGTCGATTCGGTCCGCCTGTCGATCGAGAAGGCGAAGGAGGCGCGCGGACCGGACGCCGAGACCCTGCTCGTTGGTTCCGTCGTCGCGTCGGACGCCTTCTTCCCCTTCGCCGACGGACCGCAGGCCGCGATCGAGGCGGGCGCCACCGCCGTGATCCAGCCGGGAGGCTCGAAGCGGGACGCCGAGGTGATCGAGGCCTGCGACGCGGCCGGCGTCGCGATGGTCTTCACGAAGCGCCGTCACTTTCGCCACTAGTCCGGATCAGACCGCTTTCGGGCGCCCGCGGTACTTCGCGCCGGGAAGCGGGCTCTCGATCAACCCTGTCTCGATCTCCCCGTGACAATTGGCGCAGACGAGGACGCACTTCTTGGCCTCCTCGAGGAATGCCGCGATGGAACGGCCTACAGCCATCGACATTGCGAAAGATTTGGTCGTCGGATCGACATGGTGGAAGGTGAGATTGACGATGCACCTGTCGTAGCCGCAGACAGCGCAGCACCCGCCGGCCTCGTCAACGAGCATGCGCTTGAGCTTCTGCTTGCGGCGCGTTACCGCCTCGCCCACGCATCGCTTGCACGACCATTTCCGCCCTTTGCCCGGTCCGCGACTGTAAAAGGCGAACTCGGTCCTCCCGTGGCGTTCACACTTGCGCAGTTCGACTACACATCGCCGCCTCGCATCAGGCGGTCGTCCGCGATTCTTCACGAGAGGGACCGGCGCGACGAGATTCAGGTCGATTCGTCTCCCACTCGGCATGAGGCGATGCTCGCAGCTGGGCTAGGTCAGAACGCCTGCAAATCGTGCAGAAAGTGCCCCCTCCGGGACTCGAACCCGGACTACGAGATTAAAAGTCTCGCCGTCTAGACCAGTTGACTTAAGGGGGCCGCGCAAGTCTAGGCATCGTCTCTATGGGCACTAGAGTCTCCATCGGATGAGGATCTCCGCCAAGGTCGACTACGCGGTCAGGGCCTCGCTGGAGCTGGCTGCGGCCGGCGGCGATCCCATCAAGGGCGGAGCGATCGCCGATGCGCAGGACATCCCCCTGAAGTTCCTCGAAAACATTCTGGGCGAGCTCAAGCACACCGGCATCGTCGCCAGCCGGCGCGGGGCGCAGGGTGGCTACTGGCTCGCCAGGGACGCCGACGAGGTCAGCCTCGCGGACATCGTCCGGGCGGTCGAGGGCCCACTGGCCAGCGTTCGTGACGTGGGCCCGGAGAACCTCGCATACAGGGGAGAGGCGGTACCGCTACAGAAGGTGTGGATCGCGCTCCGGGCCAACATCCGCGCGGTGATGGAGGACACCACCCTCGCCGACGTCGTCGGCGGCGAGCTGCCAGCGAAGATTCGCGAGCTGAGCGAACCGGCGGAAGCCTGGAGCCAGCGTTAGCCGTCATCCTCGCCGGGAAGGCCCGTTGGACTTCCCGGTCAGCTCGAGCAGCCTCTCGATGGTGTACCCAGACCGCGCTCGGCAAGGACCAGCGAACCGCGGGGCGTGAGCGAGACTAGAACAGCTTCGTCTGGACGACCTCGGGCTCGGCCCGCGCCTCGGCCCGCTTTCGGCGCCGCGCCTCCAGCCGAGCCCGGCGGCTGTACCGCGGATCGGGGGAGAGGTTCGGCGCGCGCACGAGGGAGCCGATCCGCTTGCGCTCGCCCGGCGGCGCGTAGGCGCGCTCCTGATAGAGCTCGTCGTAGCGCGGCACCAGGTCCGGCCGCGCGGCCGAGAGCCAGGACATGAAGACCTCCTTCACCCCCGGGCGGAGGTGGAGCGCGATGCCGTTGACGAAGGTGGCCCCGGCCTCCTGCGCGATCGAGACGATCTCCTCGACCAGCTCGGGCGAGTCGTTGATGCCGGGCATCAGGGGAGCCACCAGCACGCCGGAGGGGATCCCGGCCTCGTTGAACGCCGCCACCGCCTCGAGCCGCTTGCGGGGATGGGGCGTGTGCGGCTCCGTCTCGCGCCAGATCTTCTCGTCGAGGGTGGGCACCGAGAAGTTGACGGAGACGACCGCGACCTCGGCGAGCTCGAGGTAGAGGTCCAGATCACGCAGTGGCAGAGGCGACTTGCTCAGGACCGACAGCGGCGTCTCGAAGTCCCGCAGGGCCTCGATGATCGGGGGCATCAAGCGGTACTTCCCCTCGGCCCATTGGTACGGATCGGTGTTCGTCCCGATCGCGACGAGCTCGCGCTTCCAGCTCGGCCGCGCCAGCTCGGCCCGAAGCAGCTCCGGAACATTGGTCTTGACGACGATTTCGCGCTCGAAGTCCCGGCCGGCGTCGAGGTCCAGGTAGGTGTGGGTATTGCGAGCGAAGCAATAAGCGCACGCATGGGAACAGCCCCTGAAGGTGTTGACCGTCCAGTTGAACGGCAGGTAGTCCCCGGGCACCTTGTTCAGCGCCGACTTCGCCCGGACCTCGTGGAAGTTGATGCCGAGAGCCTCCGGAGCGTCGAATGTCCGGACGCGCTCGACGTCCAGGCCGGGCAGGCTCCTTCCCTTCTCTCTATCGACCCTCTGTGAGTCCCAGCGCATCGCCTCTCCAGTGTTGCAACTTCCGAGCCTCGGTACGAACATATGTTCGCACGGCGTCCGGAGGCCGTCTACTCCCCTAGAACGCCGGGTAGGACCGTGACGTGAGCCAGCTGCCCCTGACCGGCGAGGAGACCAGCGGCGCCCAGAGCTTGATCCCGGAGAGCCCGACCCTGAAATCGCTGCGGGAGGCCGCGGCGGGATGCACCGCCTGTCCCCTGCACAAGACGGGAACGCAGACCGTCTTCGGGGAGGGCCTGAAGCGTGCACGCCTGATGCTGATCGGCGAGCAGCCGGGCGACCGGGAGGACATCGAGGGGCACCCGTTCGTCGGGCCCGCCGGCCGGATCCTCGACCAGGCGCTGGAGCAGGCGGAGATCGAGCGCGGCGACGCCTACGTCACCAACGTGGTCAAGCACTTCAGGTGGACGCCGAAGGGCAAACGGCGGATCCATCAGGCGCCGAGGGCGGAGGAGATCAAGGCCTGCGCACCGTGGCTCGAGGCCGAGCTCGAGGTGGTCGACCCGGAGGTGATGGTCTGCCTCGGAGCGACCGCGGTCAGGGCCGTGATCGGCTCGAAGGCGCGGGTGATGAAGGACCATGGCGAGTTCCTCGAGGCGAAGCTCGGCCGGACCGCGATGCCGACGCTTCATCCTTCCGCCATTCTTCGGGCAGACCCAGAGGATCGTGACGACGCGATGGCTCTCCTCACAGGAGATCTTCGCCGAGCGCGCGACCACCTCGCCGCCTGAACGCACACGCCGTGGCAGACAACGACAAGCCGAACCTCCACCCCGCCGAGCATCGCGCCTACCGGGAGCTGTACGCCGCCTGCCGGCAGCTGATCCGCAGGTGGGGCCGCCTGTCACCCGCACTCGAGGGGACGCAGGTCGGGGAGGCGCTGGAGCGGGGCGCGGCGGAGACCGAGCGCCTGCTCGAGGCGCTCAAGCCTCGAACGGCGGCCTACGGCCTGCACGGGGACCCGATGGCCCAGGGTGTCGGTGCACGAGTCGCCGACCTGCGCACCGCTCTTACGGATCGCGGCGGGGACACCGGACTGGTCGTCCGCTCGTCCGTCCTCGATCTCGAGCACGTCACGACCCTTCTCCGCCACCTCGCCGAACTGGCGCGATCGCGCGATGACCGCGACCTCGCCGGGTTCTGCGAGGAGTGGGCGGTGCGGCTGGAGGCCGAGCTAGGTGCCGTGCGGGAGGCGGCCGTCGAGCTCGGGACCGACCCGGACCGAGCGGCCGCGCCCCTGGACAGCTCGCTGCTCAATCGCGCCGCGCACGGCGTCGGCTGGGTGTTCGGCTCGGTCGGCGAGGGAATCGACCGAATCGTCGGCCGGCGGCGCGGCTAAGAGAGGTCCGGCTGGCCCTCGAGCGGCGTCGAGGCCTCCGCGTGCAGCTGGCGCGGGATCCGTCCCGCCAGCTTCGCCGCCCAGCCCGCCTCGACCGCTGAGCGCATCGCGGCCGCCATCCCCGCCGGGTCCTCCGCCCGCGAGACCGAGCTCGCCAGCAGCACGCCGTCGCAGCCGAGCTCCATCGCGAGGGCGGCGTCCGAGGCGGTGCCGATCCCCGCGTCGAGGATCACGGGAACGCCGGCGCGCTCGGCGATGATGCGCACGTTGTACGGGTTCCGGATCCCCATTCCGGAGCCGATCGGCGAGCCGAGCGGCATCACCGCCGCGCAACCCGCCTCCTCCAGCCGCCGGGCGAGGATCGGATCGTCGTTCGTGTAGGGCAGGACCGTGAAGCCCTCATCGACCAGGGTCTCCGCGGCGTCGAGCAGCTCCACCGCATCCGGAAACAGAGTCCGGTCGTCCCCGATCACCTCGAGCTTCACCCAGTCCGTCTCGAACGCCTCCCTGGCGAGCTTCGCTGTGCGAACCGCGTCGCGCGCCGTGTAGCACCCGGCTGTGTTGGGCAGCGCGAACAGCCCCAGCCGGCGGATCACGTCGAGGACCGACCCCTGCGCGGCCGGGACGACCCGCCGCAGGGCGACGGTGACGATCTCGGTGCCGGAGGCGATCAGGGCCTCCTCCATCTGCTCGAGCGAGCGGAAGCCGCCGGTGCCGACGATCAGCCGCGAGCCCCAGCTCCGGCCGCCGAGCTCGAAGCCGTCGTCGGCGCCCCCTTGGATCGCCGCGAGCACCTCGACCTTCTGCCCGCCCGCCAGCGGCGTCGCCCGCCATTGGCTGCGAGGAATCACGTCGCCGTCGAGGGCGACCGCGACGCCACGCTCAGTGGGCGCTCCCGAGGCCTCGATCGCGGTGGCGACGGTCGCGCCGTCGGGGAGGGTGACGATCTCGCCGTTGAGCTCGATGTTCATGCGACCTCCACGGCGGCGCCGGCCGACCGTCCTGCGAACCGCTGCGGGGAAAACGGGCCCAGCTCGACGGGGGGCGGCTCGCCGGCGATCATCGCGGCGATGCAGTCCGCGGTCAGCGGCGCCTGGAGCACGCCGTTGCGGAAGTGGCCGGTGGCAACCAGCAACCCCTCGGTTGCGCTCATTCCGACCAGAGGGGCGTTGTCGGGGCTGCCCGGGCGCAGGCCGGCGGTCGTCTCCGCGAGCTCGAGCTCGGCGATCTCGGGGATCAGGCGGTAGGCCTCGCGCAGCAGCTCGTGGACGCCCCCCGCCGTCACGGTGGTGTCGAAGCCCCGCTCCTCCACCGTCGCCCCGACGATCAACCGGCCATCGGCCCTCGGAACGGTGTAGACGCGATCGCCGGCGATGATCCGCTCGGTGACCGGCTGGTTCGCGGGACCGCGCAACGTGACGATCTCCCCCTTCACCGGGCGAACGGGCGGCCTCGACTCGGCCGGGACCCAGTCGAGCCGGCCGGACCAGCAGCCGGCGGTCAGAACCACTGCGGCGCCCGTAAAGGCCCGGCCGTCCGCCGTGGCGAGCCGCCAGACGCCCCCCGCCTGCTCGGCGGAAGCGACGCGCGCACCGTCGTGCACGGGCACCCCGTCCCCGGCGAGCGCCGCCAGTAGCGCTGCGACCACCCGGCGCGGGTCGACGCTGGCCTCACCCGGGGCGTGCGCCCCCCCGCGGACCCCGGTGGCGAGACCGGGCTCGAGCTTCCTGCACGCCCCGCCGGTAAGCCACTCGGAATCCAGGCCGAGCTGTCGTTGAAGCTCGTGGCGGCGCCGGAGGCTCTCGGCCTCGTCGCGATCCAGCGCGACGTGCAGCGCTCCCCGCTGCGCGAAGCCGATCTCGATCCCGGATGCGCTCTGCAGCTGATCGGCGAATCCCGGCCAGCGGCGCAGCGACTCGAGGTTGAGGGAAAGCAGATCCTCCTCGCCCCAGGACGCCTCACCGGCCGGGGCGAGCATCCCGGCGGCCACCCCTGTCGCGCCCGCCGCCGGCCGCTCGGCTTCCAGCACGCAAACGCGGGCACCGCTGTGTGCGGCCCGCCAGGCGGAGGCCAGGCCGATCACGCCGCCACCGACGAAGATCGCGTCGTATCCGCTGTGGGTTTCTTCCGTCATTGCCGCAATTGGTTGCGGCCGAGGCGCTCCAACCTCCCTGCGCCGGCATTACCCGGATCAGGTTCGGACGGTCGGCGGCGCTTCAGCCGCCCTCTCAGCCCTTTGGTGGGCTCCCGTTGCACGTTCATCGTAGTGCGAGGCGGCTCCGAGGCAAAGCCGAGGAGCCACCCGTTTCGTGGTGATCTACGCTCCTCGTGAAGTGACCGACACTCCGCCCGGCCCGACTCACCTGGCTCCCCCCGAGGCGATCGGGGAGCTGCGCCGTCAGCGGCTGCGCTGGGCCCGCCTCTACTTCGTCTGCGAGGGCCGCCCCAGTGGCCAGGACCCGGAGGCCCTGCTCAACGCCGCGATGGGCGCCGGCGCCGGGATGGTCGAGCTTCGCGACCGTGAGCTCCCACGCAACGCAATCGAGCGCTCGGGTCACACCTTCCGCAGGCTCGCCAACACCTACGGGGCGCTCTTCATCGTCAACGACGACCCGCACCTCGCGCTCGAGCTGCGCGCGGACGGCGTCCACGTCGGCCAGGACGATATGGACCCGGCGGAAGCGCGGCGGATCATGGGGCCCGACGCGATCATCGGCCTCTCGACCCACAGCCGGGAGCAGATCGAGGCCGCCGCGAGGCAACCCGTCGACTACATCAGCGTCGGCCCGATCTGGGAAACCCCCACCAAGGAGGGGCGTCCGGGAACCGGGCTGGAGCTGATCAGGGAGACGGCCCAGATCGCCGAGCGGCCCTGGTTCGCCATCGGCGGGATCGACTCCGGTAACGCGGACGAGGTGGTCTCGGCCGGCGCGGAGCGCCTCTGCGTGGTCAGGGCGATTCGAGACGCGACCGATCCGCGCGCCGCGACGACGGCCCTGTTCGGCACCGTCGATCCCGCGGCCAGGGCCGAACGGGGCTGATGGCGGGGGCTCGGGACAGGAAGCGCGCCGACCGGCAGAAGCGCAAGCGGCGGTCGACGGAGCGCACCGGCGATTCCTTGGGAACGGCGGCCGAGGCGAGCGAGGATCCGGCCGCATCGAACGGCGTCGCCCCGACCGAGACCTTCCAGGAGAAGATGTCGCGGCGCTACGAGGAGCGTAATGCGGAGGCTCGCGCCAAGCTCGAGCCGCTCGAGGAGGGCGAACGACCGAAGGCGGTCACCGTCGGGGCAATCGCCTCGGCGGTCCTGGCGATCGTCTTCACGGTCTCAGCCGGTCTCGCAATCGCCGGTGTCGACGCCGGAGGCAGGCACATCAAGCCCCTCCCGATCATCGTCTTCGGAATCGTCCTCTGGGCGATGACCGTGGGCATGTGGCGCGCCCGCTACTGGGCAGTCCTCGGCTTCCAGACCGTGCTGCTGTTGGTGATGCTCGCCAGTGCGTTCGGCCTCGTCGTCGTCAGCTCGGTCGTCCAGGCGGTCGGGACGACGCTCCTGCTCGCCGGCTCGGCGGCCCTCTTCTATTTCATGATCCGCGCGATGGCTCGGATCCAGATGCCCGAACCACCCGGGACGGATTAGCCCCTCCGATAGAGTCGAATCGATGGCCGATTACGATGTGATCATCATCGGAGGCGGGCCTGGGGGTTACGTGGCCGCGATCAGGGCAGCCCAGCTCGGGCAGAAGACCGCGGTCGTCGAGCGCGACAAGGCCGGCGGCCGCTGCCTGAACTACGCCTGCATCCCGGCGAAGACCGTGCTCCACACCGCCGAGATCTTTCAGGCGGTGAGCCAGGACGGCGCCGAGCTCGGCATCAAGGCCGGCAAGGCGGAGATCGACTGGAAGGCCCTGCAGGAGCGCCGGGCGAAGGTCTCCAAGACGCTCGAGGACGGCGTCCAGTTCCTCTGGAACAAGAACAAGGCCGAGTTCCTGCACGGCGAGGCCTCCCTCGCCGGCGGCGGGAAGGTGAAGGTCGGCGATGATGAGCACCAGGCCAAGGCGATCGTGCTGGCCACGGGCTCCGTTGCGATGCCGATCCCCGGCGTGGAGTTCTCCGACCGCGTGATCGACACCTGGGGCGCCTACTCGCTCGAGTCGATGCCCAAGTCGCTGGTGATCGCCGGCGCCGGCGCCTCCGGCTCGGAGATCGCCTCCGCCTACTCCCGCATGGGCGTCGAGGTCACCCTGATCGAGATGCTCGACCAGATCCTCCCGCTCGAGGACAAGGACATGGCGCGCGTCGTCGAGCGCCAGTTCAAGAAGGACGGCATGGAGGTGCTCACCGGCACCAAGGTCGAGAGCGTCGAAGAGCAGAAGAGCGGGGTCAAGGTGAAGGCCGGGGATCAGGAGATCAAGGCCGACTACCTGGTGATCGCCGGCGGGCGGAAGCCCGACACGGATCCACTCAATCTCGATGCCGCCGGAGTCAAGACGAACGACCGCGGCCAGATCGAGATCGACGAGCTCCAGCGAACCTCGGCCGACGGCATCTTCGCGATCGGCGACCTCGTCCGTGGCCCCGCGCTCGCCCACAAGGCCGAGGAGGAGGGCGTCGTCGCCGTCGAGGTGGCGGCTGGCCACGAGACCGAGCCCGTCAACGTCGACCTGATCCCGGGCGCGACCTTCACCCACCCGCAGGTCGCGAGCGTCGGCATGACCGAGGAGCAGGCGAAGGAGACCGGCCGACAGATCAAGGTCGGCAAGTTCAAGCTGGGCGGTGCCGGCGCCTCCGTCGTCTACGACGACCGGGCCGGCCTCGTGAAGATCGTCGGCGACCCCGAGTACGGCGAGATCCTGGGCGCCCACATCGTCGGCAACATCGCCTGCGACATGATCAGCGAGATCTGCAACGTGATGGCCCTCGAGGGCGGCTATCCGGAGCTGCAGCGCATCATCCACCCGCATCCGACGATGTCGGAGGCGATCCTCGACGGCGCCCGGGCCGTCGACGGCTGGGCGATACACGCTTGACGACGAACCGTCTCGAGGCCTTCAGCGACGGCGTCTTCGCCATTGCCATCACCCTGCTGGTGCTCGAGCTGAACGTCCCAGCCGGGGACCATCTCTGGCACAGCCTGAGGGAGGAGTGGCCATCCTTCGCGGCCTTCTTCGTCAGCTTCTGGGTGATCGGGATCATCTGGGTGAACCACCACGGCGTCCTGGACCATCTCGCCCGGGCCAATCGCGGTGTGCTCTACCTGAACCTGCTGCTGCTCTTCACGGTCGTCTTCATTCCCTTCCCGACCGCGCTGCTGGCCGAGCATCTCAAGTCCGGCGCCGACGAGGAGGTCGCGGCGATCGTCTACAGCTCGGCGTTCCTCGCGATGTCGCTCGCCTACGGCGCGCTCTGGAGCTACATCGTTCATCGGAAGGAGCTGCTGGGGGTCCAGCTGACCGACGAACAGGTCCGTCGCGTCTCGAGGCGCTTTCAGATCGGCACGCCCTTCTATGCGATCCAGCTGGCCTTCGCCTTCATCAGCCCGGCTGTCGTGCTTGTGATCAATGCCGCGCTCGCGGTGTACTACATGGTCGCCGGCATGCAGAGCCCGATGGCGGCGACCGGCGAGTCATGACCGAGCGGGCGACCTTCTACTACGACTTCAGCTCGCCGTACTCGTACCTGGCGGCCGAGCGCGTCAGTGGCCTCTTCGCCGAGGCCGAGCTCGAGCAGCCCGAGTGGCAGCCGATCTCCTTCGGCCACATCCTGAAGACGACCGGCCGGCGGCCCTGGTCCTTCGAGGAGGACCGCAGCGCCGACTTCGCGGAGATCCAGCGCCGGGCCGGCGAGCGCGGGCTGCCGAAGGTGCTCTACCCCGACGGCTGGCCGATCGAGAACTACAGCCTCAACCCGATCCGCGCGGCGATCTACGCGAAGGAATCGGGGAGGGTGGTCTCCTTCTCGCTCGCCTGCTTCAGACAGGTGTTCGCCGCCGGCCGCGACATGAGTGACGTCGACAACGTCCTGGTGGCGGCGGCCGCGTGCGAGCTCCACCCGAATGCGGTGTTGAAGGGAATCGAGACGCAATCGGTCAAGGACAGACTTCAGGCGGCGACCGACGAGGCGCTGGAGCGGGGCTTGGAGGGGATCCCCACGATCGTGGTGGGTGACCGGCTGTTCTGGGGCGACGATCAGCTGGAAGAGGCGGTGGCGGCTTTACGGCGGGAGTAGGCTGAGCTCAGTGGCTGAGAGCAAGACGAAGTCGCGACGCAGGGCGGCCGGATCGTCCGACGGCAAGGGCAAGACCCGGGCGAAGCCGAAGCTTCCCGACAAGGACACCTGCCTCGAGCTGCTTCGCCAGATGGCTCTGATCAGGCGCTTCGAGGAGGAGGCGGGGCGCCAGTACCAGCGCGCCAAGGCCGGTGGCTTCCTGCACCTCGCCATCGGCGAGGAGGCCACGATCGTCGGCACCACCTCGGTGATGCGGCCCGACGACTACCTGATCGGGACCTACCGGACGCACGGGCATGCGATCGCCCGCGGGACCGACCCGAAGCGGGTGATGGCCGAGCTCTTCGGACGCGTGGACGGGACCTCCGGCGGCCGCGGCGGCTCGATGCACATCTTCGACCTCGAGCGCCGCTTCATGGGCGGGTACGGGATCGTCGGCGGCAACCTGCCGCTCGCGGCCGGGCTGGCGCTCTCCTCCGATTACCGCGGCACCGACGAGGTCACCGTCTGCATGTTCGGCGACGGCGCCTCGAACACGGGCAACTTCGGCGAGACGATGAACCTGGCTGCCCTCTGGAGCCTGCCCGTCGTCTTCCTGGTCGAGAACAACCTCTACGGCATGGGGACCGCGATCGAGCGTCACTCTGCCGTGACCGATCTATCCCAGAAGGCCGAGGGAATGGGCGTGCCGGGCGTGCGAGTGGACGGCATGGACGTGATGGCCGTGCGCGAGACCGTCGCCGAGCACATTCGCCTCGCCCGCGAGGACCGCAAGCCCACCCTGGTCGAGGCCTTCACCTACCGCTACCGCGGGCACTCCGCCGCCGACCCCGAGGTCTACCGGACCAAGGAGGAGGTGGAGGAGTGGCAGCACAAGGACCCGATCGAGAGCTTCTCCAAGCGGCTGATCTCCGAGAAGGTGCTCACCGACGCAGACGTGGATTCGATCCGCGAGGAGGCCGACCGGATCGTGACCGACGCCGTGGAATACGCCGACAACTCGCCGGAGCCGCCGTTGGACTCGCTCTACGACCACCTCTACGTCCTCGGCGACCAGGTTCCCGGCTGGTACGGGGTCGATGAGCGCTCGCCCGACTCGCACGCGGCGGAGGAGGAGCGCGCCGCGACCAAGCGCGCCCGGCAGCTCGCCGAGCGTGGCGCGGAATACGCCGAGGACGAGGAGCTGCTGGAGGCCGAGGGGGTCCAGCCGGACACGCGGCCGGAGGACGTGCACTGATGGCCGTGATGCGAATGCGCGAGGCCCTGCGTGACGCGATGGCCGAGGAGATGCGTCGCGACGAGAACGTCTTCGTGATGGGCGAGGACGTCGCGGTGTTCCAGGGATCCTTCAAGGTCACCGAGGGACTGCTCGACGAGTTCGGCGAGAAGCGAGTCCGCGACACCCCGATCTCCGAGAACTCCATCGTCGGCATGGGCGTGGGCGCGGCGATGGGAAGCCTGCGGCCGATCGTCGAGATCATGACCGTCAACTTCGCGCTGCTGGCGATGGACCAGATCGTGAACCACGCCGCTGCGATTCCCTACATGTTCGGCGGCCAGGTGCGGGTGCCGCTGGTCGTCCGGATGCCGGGGGGCGGTGGCCACCAGCTCGGGCCGACCCACTCACACAGCTTCGAGGCGATGTTCCTGCAGATCCCCGGGCTGCTCGTCGCCTGCCCCGCCACCCCGGCCGACGGCAAGGGCTTGCTCAAGGCGGCGATCCGCGACGACAACCCGGTGATCTTCATCGAGCACGAGTCGCTCTACGGCCTGCGCGGCGAGGTCCCCGAGAACGGCGACGGCGTCGTCAACTTCGGCGAAGCGGCGATCCGGCGCGAGGGCTCGGACGTGACGATCGTCGCCATCCTGCGGATGGTCGAGGTGGCCATGCAGGCCGCCAAGGCTCTCTCCGAGGACCATGGCGTCGACGCCGAGGTGATCGATCCGCGCACGCTGCGTCCCCTCGATCTCGACACGATCGTCGAGTCCGTCCACAAGACGAACCGTGTGGTGATCGTCGAGGAGGGCTGGCCGCATGGCGGCGTCGGCGCCAACCTCGCCGCCCTGATCCAGGGGCAGGCGTTCGACGACCTCGACGCGCCGATCGAGCGGGTGACGGGGGCAGACGTCCACATGCCCTACTCGAAGCGCATGGAGCAGGCGGCGATTCCGCACGTCGAGCACATCGTCAGCGCCGCCCTGCAGACGCTGGAGGGCAGCCGCTGATGGCCGTCGACATCGTCATGCCGAGGCTGTCCGACTCCATGGAGGAGGGGACGGTGCTGCGCTGGCTCAAGGGGGTCGGCGACTCGGTCGAGGTCGGCGAGGAGCTCGTCGAGATCGAGACCGACAAGGCGAACATGGTCTACGAGGCCGACTCGGCGGGGACCCTCGTCGAGGTCATGGCGCAGGAGGGCGACACGCTGCCGGTCGGCGACCCGATTGCGCGGGTTGGCGATGCGAGCGAGGTGGTCGAGGGTTCCGGGGGCGGCGGTGGTGCCGCTGCCCGGGGACACGCGCCATCCACAGAAGAGCAGGGCGCCAACGGTTCGGATGGCGCCACGTCCCCTGGCACCGTCACCACCCCCGCCCCCGCCGCACCCGCCTCCCCAACACCTTCCCCAGCCGCAGTTGGGGGCGACGGGCGGATCAAGGCCTCTCCCATCGCCAAGCGGATCGCCAGGGATCGCGGGTTGGATCTCTCCGCACTGAGCGGATCCGGCCCCGGCGGACGGATCATCAAGAAGGACGTCGAGCAGGCGCTGGCGGGTGGGGCCGCCGCCACTCGGGTTGCATCGCAGCCTCCGGCCGAGGCGCCGGTTGCACCGTCCGCTCCGGCGGGACCGACTCCCGGCGTCGCCGAGAAGCCCGAGACGGCCAAGGGGCAGGTCGAGGTCGTCGAGCTCACCAAGCTGCAGCAGACCGTCGCCCGGCGGATGGCCGAGTCGAAGGCAACCGCTCCGCACTTCTACCTGCAGGCCGAGATCGACATGACAGCGGCCGTCGAGGGCCGGGGGGCGCTCAAGGCGCAGGCCAAGGAGGGCGAGCCGGTCCCGACCTTCAACGACATGGTCGTCAAGGCCTGCGGGCTCGCTCTGCGCGAGTACCCGCGGGCGAACGGCGCCTACCGGGACGGGAAGATCGAGCTCTACTCGCGGGTCAACCTCGGGGTCGCGGTTGCCGCGCAGGAGGCCCTGGTGGTTCCCACCGTCTTCGACGCCGACCGGAAGGGCCTGCGGCAGATCTCAACGGAGACCCGGGCCCTCGCCGCACGCGTCCGCGACGGATCGATCACACCGCCCGAGCTCTCCGGCGGAACCTTCACGGTCTCCAATCTCGGCATGTACGGGATCTCCAACTTCGGTGCCGTGATCAACACCCCGCAAGCGGGGATCCTCGCCGTCGGCGAGCTCAAGGCCAAGCCGGTGGTGACCGAGTCGGGCGAGATCGAGGCCCGCCGGCTGATGGGCGTGACGCTCGCCTGCGACCACCGCATCCTCTACGGCGCGGACGGCGCCCAGTTCCTGGCTCGGGTGCGCGAGCTGCTCGAGTCGCCGCTCGGACTCGCCCTCTGACCCCTGTTTTCTGCCGCCGGCCGGGGGTATGATCGGCTCACCACATAGGGAGGAGAGGTGGATCCCTCTCCGCCCGTTGTCCGTGAATGCGGCGCACCGGTTGATCCCGGAGCCGCGACAGACAGTCCGCCGGAGGCGATCCCGAGGGCGGGCAAGAGGAAAGGCGGACCGAGATGAAGCTCGAAACAGCGAGCCCGAGTCGCTCGCCTGAGCGCGTGGGTACGGATGCCCTGACGCGCGACGACCACGCCCTGCTCCTCCGCTACATGCTCTTGATGCGGGCCTCAGAGGAGCGAGCGTTGACCCTCTACAAGCAGGGCAAGGTCCCCGGCTCCTTCTACGACGGACGCGGACAGGAGGCGGTCTGTGTCGGCGCCGCCTTCGTCCTCGGGCCCCGGGACCGCATGTGCATCCTGCACCGCGATCTCGGGGCTCATTTCGTTCGTGGGGTGACTCCGGACCGCTATCTCGCCAACTACATGGGCCGGGTCGACGGGGTCACCGGCGGACGCGACGGGAACATGCACTTCGGCGACCGCGAGCTTGGCTGCGTCGGGATGGTCAGCATGCTCCCGGACATGGCTCAGGTGGCCACCGGCATGGCCCTGGCCTTCAAGATGCGGTCGGAGCCCCGGGTGGCGATGACCTTCTTCGGGGAGGGCTCGACGGCCAACGGGCAATGGCACGAGGCGATGAACTTCGCTGGCATCCACCGCCTCCCGGTTGTCTTCGTGCTCGAGAACAACCAGTTCGCCTACTCGACGCCGACCGAGCTCGAGTTCGCGGTCGATCCGGTTCGCCGCGCCAAGGGCTACGGATTCCCGGGGGTCAGTGTCGACGGGAACGACGTGGAGGCGGTCTTCGAGGTAGCCAGGGTCGCGGCCGACCGCGCGCGCGAGGGTGCCGGCCCGACCCTGATCGAGTGCCACACGATGCGGATGCACGGGCACGGGGCGCACGACGACATGAGCTACGTGCCGGAGGTGCTCCTCGAGGAGTGGTCGCAGCGGGATCCGATCGAGCAGTACTCCCGCCGGCTGATCGACGAACACGGCTTCTCCCCGGACGAGGTCGAGGGGATCCGGGCATCGGTGCAGGCCAGGGTGGATGAGTGCGCCGAGATCGCGCTCGCCTCGCCGATGCCCGACCCCTCGATCGCGTCCGAGCATGTCTTCGCGGAGAGCTGGGAGCCGCTCGGAGACGGTGAGGCGCCCTGGTCGCGCTGGAGCGGTACCTCCAATGGCAACGGGCGGGGCCACCTCGAGCGGGGGAGGGCCGCCTGATGGCCGAGATGACCTATCTGCAGGCGATCAGCGACGGCCTGCGCGAGGAGATGCGTCGTGACGAGACCGTCTTCTGTCTCGGCGAGGACATCGGTGCGTTCGGTGGCGCGTTCAAGGTCACCGACGGCTTCTTCGAGGAGTTCGGGGCCGATCGGGTCCTCGACACGCCGCTGGCCGAGAACATGATCATCGGCGCCTCGATCGGCGCGGCGATCGAAGGAATGAGGCCCGTCTGCGAGATGCAGTTCGCGGACTTCATCTCCTGCGGCTTCGACCAGCTGGTCAACGTCGCGGGCAAGCTCCACTACCGCCAGGGGGTGTCGGTGCCGATGGTGGTGCGGCTGCCGTCCGGCGGCGGATTCTCGGGTGGGCCGTTCCACTCCCAGAATCCGGAGGCCTGGTTCATGCAGGCGCCGGGCCTGAAGGTGGTGGCGCCCTCGACCGCCGCCGATGCGAAGGGGTTGCTGGCCAGCGCGATCCGGGATCCGAACCCGGTCTGCTTCCTCGAGCACAAGGGGCTGTACCGGCACGTCAAGGGCGAGGTGCCCGGGGGCGATCACTCGGTTGTCCTCGGCGAGGCCCGGATCGCCCGCGAGGGCGGCGAGCTGACCGTCATCGCCTACGGGTCGTCGGTCCCCATCGCGGTGCAGGCAGCCGAGGAGCTCGGAGAGGACATCGAGGTCCTTGACCTGCGCAGCCTCAACCCGCTCGACCGGGAGGCCATCCTGAGGAGCGTCGAGAAGACCGGCAAGGTCCTGATCGCCCACGAGGCCACGCGCTCCTGCGGGGTCGGAGCCGAGGTCGCGAGCCTGATCTCGGAGGAGGCGTTCGAGTCGCTGGACGCCCCGGTACGGAGGCTGACCGCGCCCGACGTGCCGATCCCGTTCAGTCCGCCGCTGGAGGCGGCGGTTCTCCCGCAGCTCGACGACATGAAGGAGGCCTGCCGTGAGCTCCTCGCCTACTGAAACGCACACGGTCGAAGTGACGATGCCGCAGATGGGCGTCTCCGTCGCCGAGGGCACGATCGTCGAGTGGACCAAGCGCCCGGGCGACTGGGTGGAGCGCGATGAGACCGTCTGCATCGTCACCACCGACAAGATCGACGTGGAGATCCCGTCCCCGGCGGCCGGGCGGCTCTCGAGCATCCTGGTCGCGCAGGGCGACACCGTCGACGTCGGGACCCCGCTGGCGGAGCTGGACGACGGGGCCCGCCCCGGCGAAGCCCACCCCGAGGAGCACGACTCGGATCCCCGGCCCGCTGAGGCGGCTGCTTCCGACGGGGAGGCGGACCGGTCCGGCTTCCACTCCCCCGTCGTCAAGCGGATGGCCGAGCAGCATGGCATCGACCTGGCGCGGGTCGAGGGCACCGGAATCGGCGGGCGCATCCGGAAGCGTGACCTGACCGCGCTGATCGAGAGCGACCGGCCGCTCCACACGGAGTCCCCCTACCGGCCGGAGACCCCCGCGCCTGTGCCGGAGCCGGAGCCGGAGCCGGAACCCGAGCCCGAGCCCGACGGCGACGTGCTGCCCGCCGGCAGCCGGCAGCCGATGTCCCCGATGCGCAAGCTGATCGCGGCGCACATGACGGACAGCCGGCGAACGGCGGCGCACTGCACGACCGTGGTCGAGGTCGACCTGAGCCGGGTGGCGGCAGCGCGTCGCGAGCTGCGAGAGGCGATGGAGAGGCGCGGCATCCCGCTCACCTATCTCGCCTTCGTGGCCGCCGCCGCCGTCGCGGAACTCGATCGCCATCCGATCCTCAACGCGTCCGTCGACGGCGAGGAGATCGTCTACCACGACGACGTCAACCTCGGAATCGCGGTCGCCCTCGATCAGGGATTGATCGTCCCGGTCATCCGCCAGGCGCAGCGGCTCAACCTCGAGGGACTGGCGGGTGAGATCTCGCAGCTCGCCAAGCGAGCCCGCTCGGGGGCCCTGTCGCCCGACGACGTCGCGGGCGGCACCTTCACGATCACGAACCCGGGCCAGTTCGGGGCCGTGATCGCCACTCCGATCATCAACCAGCCCCAGGTGGGGATCCTCGACCTAGAGGCGATCGTCAAGCGGCCGGTGGTGATCGGCGATGACGGTGCCGAATCGATCGCGATCCGGCCGATGACCAACCTCTGCATGTCCTGGGATCACCGGGCGCTCGACGGTGCGGAGGCGGCTCGCTTCCTCGGCGGCGTCAAGGAACGGCTCGAGGGCTGGAGCGCGACATGAGCCTGCTCGAGCACGAGGAGGTCCTCGTCCACCGGGGGGAGCGCAGCGATGTCCAGCTGGTCATCGCCGTCCACTCCACCGCGCTGGGCCCCTCCCTCGGCGGGGCGCGGCTGTGGCGTTACGGTGCGCTCGGGGACGCGATCGCCGATGCGCTCCGCCTCTCGGAGGCGATGACCTACAAGGCGGCGGCCGCCGGACTCGAGCTGGGCGGTGGCAAGGCGGTGCTCTGCGCTCCGCCCGATCGCGCGCTCCCGCACGAGGCCCGCCGGGAGCTGATGCTCGACCTGGGGGACGCCGTCGAGTCCCTGGACGGCCGCTACGTCACCGCCGAGGACGTCGGCACCGGCACCGCGGACATGGCGACGGTCGGAGAGCGAACGCCCCATGTCGTGGGCCGGCCGGCCGAGGCGGGTGGCTCAGGGGACCCGAGCCCGGTCACAGCACGCGGGGTCGAGGCGGCGATCCGCGCCTGTTGCGAGCAACGCTACGGAACTGGAGACCTCGGCGGCAGGGTGGTGACGATCGTCGGCCTGGGGCACGTCGGCCAGGCGCTGGCGGAGCGGCTTGCGGCCGCGGGCTGCGAGCTCCACGTCTCCGACATCGAGCAGAGCAGGCGCGGGGAGGCGACCCGGCTCGGGGCGCACTGGGTGGACCCGGAGGACGCGGCGGCGATCGAGTGCGACGTCTTCGCGCCCTGCGCCCTCGGCGGCGCGATCAATCGCGGGTCCATCGATCGACTGAGCTGCGAGATCGTCTGCGGCTCGGCGAACAACGTCCTGGAGAGCGACTCCCTGGCGGCGGAGCTCACCGACCGCGGCATTCTCTACGCGCCCGACTTCATCGCCAACGCGGGCGGGCTGATCAACGTCTACGGGGAGCTCCACGAACTGAGTCGGGAGCGGCTCGACGAGGTCGTCGACGGAATCGGCGACGCGCTCGGCCGCGTCTTCGAGGTTGCGGCCGCGCGTTCGGTGACGCCGCTCGAGGCAGCCAAGGCGGTCGCCGCTGAGTCACTCGACGCGGCCCGTGTTGCGTCGCTTTAGGCTGGCGGCGCCTTGGACCGCGCTCAGCTCACGGACTGGATCGCCCGCTACGAGCGGGCCTGGCAAACGCCGGGCACCGCCGCGCTGGCGGAGCTCTTCACCGAGGACGCGAGCTACTCCACCGCGCCGTATGAGGGGCCGCACCGAGGCCTCGCCGCAATCGCCCAGATGTGGGAGGCCGAGCGCAGCGGCCCCAATGAGGACTTCGAGATGTCGGGCGAGCCCGTCGCCGTGGAGGGCGACACCGGGGTGGCCAGGATGCTCGTCAAGTACGGATCGGTCGCGGACGAGCGGCGACTCCACCGCCGGCGCAGGGAGTACCGGGACCTGTGGATCGTCCGACTCGACGAGGGCGGGCTCTGCTTCCACTTCGAGGAGTGGCCGTTCTGGCCGCCGGATCAGCAGGGAGCCCCTGCGGCCGGTGCATGACGCGTGGGACAATCGGTCTGTGGATGAGGTGCTGATCGTGCGCTCTGGGTTGATCCCCTACGGGGAGGCCCTTGGGCTGCAGAGGCGGATCGAGGCGACGCGGCAGGCCGGTGAGGTGCCCGACGTCCTGCTGCTCCTCGAGCACAACCCGGTCTACACCAAGGGGCGCCGCACTCAGCCCGGGGAGCTGGCCATGGGCGAGGACTGGTACCGGATGCAGGGAATCGAGATCTGCGAGACCGATCGCGGGGGCGCCGTCACGTACCACGGGCCCGGACAGCTGGTCGGCTATCCGATCGTCTCGCTGAAGCCCTACGGGGACAACGTCCACGAGTACGTGCGGCGCCTGGAGCGGCTGATGATCGGATCGCTGGCGGCCTATGGGGTCGACGCCGAGGTGATCGAGGGGCTGACCGGCGTCTGGGTCGGCGGAGGGCCCCCGGACGGCCGCAAGATCGGCTCGATCGGCGTGCACGTCAGCCGCGGCGTGACCACCCACGGCTTCGCCATCAACGTCAACAACGACCTGCAGCCCTTCGAGTGGGTCGTGCCCTGCGGGATCGAGGGGGTCCGGATGACCTCGCTCTGCCGGGAGTTCGGCTCGGAGGTCGACATGGACGCCTGCATGGACGTGGTGGCCGAGGGCTTCGGCGGAATCTACGGGCGGGACCCGGTCGCCACGACACCGGAGGCACTTGCCGAGCTGCTCGGCGAGCCCTCCCCGGTACGGTAGATCCGATGGCTGAATCGATGGAACCTGAAACGGGTCGCGCTGACGCGCGCCCTCGCATCCACGTCACCCGCTCCCGGGCCAATCCCGGCGGCAGCGTGACGGATGACGAGGGCAAGGTCCCGTTCCGCTCTCGCAAGCCGCCGTGGCTCAAGGTCCCGGCGCCGGGGGGGCCGACCTACCGCCGGCTGAAGCGCTCGATCGAGCAGGACAACCTCCACACCGTCTGCGAGGAGGCGAACTGCCCGAACGTCGGCGAGTGCTGGGAGCGCGGCACGGCCACCTTCATGATCCTCGGCGACGTCTGCACGCGCCGCTGCGGTTTCTGCAACGTGCAGACCGGCAAACCGAGCTGGCATGACCCCCTCGAGCCGCTGCGGGTCGCCAACCAGGTGAAGCGGATGGGGCTGCGCCACGCGGTGATCACCTCGGTCGACCGTGACGATCTGCCCGACTACGGCGCGGGGGCGTTCGTCGGCGTGATCCGCTCGATCCGGCGGATGGCGCCCGGCTGCAGGGTCGAGGTGCTGACACCCGACTTCCGCGGACAGGAGATGCCGCTCGCCAAGGTGATCGCCGAGCGTCCCGACGTCTTCAACCACAACGTCGAGACCGTGCCGCGCCTCTACCCGATGGCGCGCCGCGGCTCGGACTTCCTCCGCTCCGCCCGCGTGCTGCGGATGGCCAAGGAGATGGGCGGCGGCGACGTGGTGACGAAATCCGGGCTGATGGTCGGGCTGGGCGAGAAGTTCGACGAGATGGTCGAGGCCTTCTCGATCCTGCGCGAGCACGGCGTCCAGGTGCTCACCGTCGGCCAGTACCTGCGCCCGACCGAGAAGCACCTGCCGGTCGACCGCTATTGGCACCCCGACGAGTTCGCGGATCTGGAGAAGGCCGCCTACGACCTGGGCTTCGAGTCAGTGGCCTCAGGCCCGCTGGTCCGCTCCTCGTACCACGCGGACGAGCAGCTGCCGGCCACGGCCACGGCTTAACAAGGGGCGGACGCAGCTTTCCTTGCGATCGCGTGTTTCGGGATCCGTAGCCTCGAATTCATGCGTGCCCGCCTACGCAGACAGACCCTTGCCCTGATCGCCGCCGCCGCGCTGCTCGCGCTGGCGGCCGGCCCGTTCGCCGGCGGCGCCTCGTCGCAGACGAGCGACACGGCCGTCAAGAAGAGTCCGCTGGCCGGCAACGGCATGTGGATCTGGTACATGAGCCGCTCCTCTCACGGCAAGCTCGGGCGGATCGCGAAGAAGGCGCACGGGCACCACATCGACACCGTCCTGATCAAGTCCGGCGATGGAACCCACTACTGGCGCCAGTTCTCGCCGAGGGTGGTGAACGGGCTGCATGCCCGCGGCCTGGACGTCTGCGCCTGGCAGTTCATCTACGGCGACAAGCCCGGCAAGGAGGCTAAGGTGGGCGCGGCCGCCGTCGCCAACGGTGCCGACTGCCTGGTCCTCGACGTCGAGGGCCAGTACGAGGGCAAGTACCCGCAGGCTTCGTACTTCATGTCCAAGCTTCGCTCGCTGGTGGGTGCGGACTACCCGCTCGGACTTGCCAGCTTCCCCTACGTCGACTACCACCCGGCGCTCCCCTACTCGGTGTTCCTGGGCCCCGGCGGCGCGCAGTACAACATCCCGCAGCTCTACTGGAAGGACATCGGTACGACCGTCGACACCGGCTACATCCACACCTGGGTGTGGAACCGGATCTACGGCCGCCAGATCGACCCGCTCGGGCAAGTGTACAGCCGCCCGAAGGCGGGGCAGATCAGGCGGTTCCGGGCCCTGGCGATGTCGCACGGGTTCGACGGCGTCAGCTGGTGGGACTGGCAGGAGGCCGGGAAGCGGCAGTGGAAGGCGGTCGGGCAGCCGGTCTCGCCCGCGGCCGGAGGCGCCTATCCGAGCTATCCGTTCCTGCATGTCGGGTCCAAGGGCGACTTCGTGGCCTGGGCCCAGCAGCTGCTCGCCGGGGGTGGCTACAGCGTCCCCGTGAACGGCTACTTCCAGTTCTCCACCCAGGCTGCCGTCTACGCGTTCCAGCGCGACCACGGGCTCTCGCAGACCGGCAACCTCGACGTGCCCACCTGGGGGCCGCTGATGCAGAACCCGCCGCTTCCCGTCCGCTGGGTGAGAGGCGGGGGCGCGGTGCCGGCGAGGTCCTCCGGTCGCCGGGTGCTGCCGCCGCCGAAGTCGGCGAAGCTGCCCGCCGTCCGCGACGAGATCCCGCCGCCGCGCGACCGGTCCCGCTAGCTAGGGCGCCAGCCGTTCCAGGACGGCGCCGTCCGGCGCGACCCTGAGCACCGTGGGCACCACGGCGATCCCGTACTTGCGCGCGAGTTCCGGGCGGTCGCTGACATCGAGCTTCAGGAGAGGCTCGGGCTCGGAACCCAGGCGGCGCTCCCAGTCATGGCACTCGGAGCAGAGCGGGTGGGTGAACTCGACGTAGGCGGGGCCGCCCCCGATGCCGTTCATGTCGGCGGGGTCGATGTGCGAGTGGTGACGTGGTGAGATCCCGCGGATCCGGGCCGTGAGCCTGTAGATCTCGCAGCCGGTGCAGAAGCCGGTCGTGGCGGCCAGCAGCGCCAGGGCGGCGACGAGTGACCCGAGGATCGTCCCGACCGTTGGCGCGCCCGCCCACCAGGCGAGCGCCGCGCCGCCGAGGAACGCCGTGCCCATCATGTTCGCCAGACGAGGCGGCCGGGAATCCTCGAGCGGGCCCTCCCCGAGACGGGGTTGAAGCAGCACGAAATAGGTGACGCAGGTCAGGCAGAAGCGCCGGCCCAGGGTGAGCCCGATCAGCAGTTGCGCGCCCATCAGGGCCCAGGCGAGCGGCCAGCCGAAGGCCACGCCGAGCAGGGCCACGAGGCCGACGACCGCCTGGTTGAAGCGAGGTGCGCGCTCGTCGATCACATCGGTGTCTCGCCACGGGTCGGCGGTTCGCATGAGAGCCATATGCGCATGATGGCAACCCCCGAGTTGCGGCAGGCGGCTCCGCGCTCGCGACTAGTGTTGGGCCGCCGGTGCTGCCGCTGAAGGACAACAACCCGACCTCGCGGTTCCCGATCGTGACGGTCGGGCTGATCGTGGCCTGTGTGGCGGTGTTCATCTGGCAGCTCAACTTCCCCACCAACCAGCGGCTCAGCGAGGCCGGGTTCGGCCACGTGGACCAGAGCTCGCTCGAGTATGGGGCGATTCCGTACCGGATCACGCACACGAGCGTGGGCGACTGCGACATCGGCGCGGTCGCGGAGCTCGCGCCCGGCCAGTTCGAGGCCGGCGTCGTCTGCCCGGGCACCAAGGACTACGACGAGGCGGTCGCTCGCAGCCGGGCCAACCCGGGGGCTGACCTGGGGCCGTTCCAGATCGACCAGAAGCCGTGGTGGGAGACCCTCTTCACGTCCATGTTCATGCACGGCGGGTGGCTCCACATCATCGGCAACATGCTCTTCCTCTGGGTCTTCGGCAACAACATCGAGGATCGGATGGGCCGCGCCGGGTTCCTGCTCTTCTACGTGCTCGCCGGGCTGATCGCGGTCTACACCCAGGCGCTGATAGACCCCTCGTCCACGGCTCCGACGATCGGGGCCAGCGGGGCGATCGCCGGGGTGCTGGGCGCGTACGCGCTGCTCTTCCCGCGGGCGAGGGTGCTGACCCTGATCTTCATCATCTTCTTCGTCACGCTGGTTGAGATACCGGCGTTGATCCTGCTCGCGCTCTGGTTCATCCTTCAGTTCGTCCCAGCCCTGGGGCAGGTCGCGGTCGGCTCGGGTGGCGATCAGGGAGTCGCCTATTTCGCACACGTGGGCGGGTTCGTCTTCGGCCTGGCCGTGGCGGGGACGATGCTCTCCGTGATGCGAAGACGCCGGCCCGAACCTCGCTTACCGACCTTCTGAGCCCAATTGGACCCCGACCTTCGGAACGCCCTGCTGCTGCTCGGCCTGGTCTTCTGCGGGTTCTTCGCCGCCGTGACGATCTACGTGATCGTGGACACCGGGCTACGACTGCGGACCTACGGCGACATCGGCGCGATCGCGCTCTACGCGGTCTCGCTGGGGATCGTGGGGATGATCGCGGCGGGGCTGATCGGCGCCCTCCGGAACCCGCCCGATGATTAGGCGGATCGCGATCATCGCCGGATTGGTGCTCGCCTTCGGCGCGACCGCCGTGGTGGCGGTTGCGATCTGGCCGGAACGGGCGGGGGACGCGGGCTCGACCTCCACCGGCAGGGGCGGCGCGCTGCTCGGCACGACGCAGCGGATCGAGGCGGAACCGGCGATCACGGCCCCCGACGTCAGCAGGGCGATTGCGGTCTCCCGCTTCGGCCTGCTGCCGGTGACCGGTCCGCTGCCCGTGCACTACCGCTTCAAGCACCCGCCGGTCGCGGGGATCCTCTTCGACGTGAAGACGGGCGCCGTCCTCTGGGAGCGCAACCCGCGGCTGCAGCACCCGGTCGCGAGCCTGACCAAGATGATGACCGCGCTGATCGTGGCGAACCGGAACCGGCCGGGTGAGCACGTGCTGGTGAGCCGGAAGGCGGCGCAGACTCCGGGCTCGGCCACCGGGCTGCTGCCGCGCGGGAAGAAGGTGCCGCTGGAACCGCTGCTGCAGGCGCTGATCATGATCTCGGCGAACGACGCGGCCGTCGCCCTCGCCGAGCACGATGGAGGGAGCGTGACGCGGTTCGTCAAGGAGATGAACCGGCGGGCGGAGTCGATGGGTCTCGAGTGCACCCATTACTCCACCCCGAACGGGCTGCGGGACCGCAACAACTACTCGTGCCCGGTCGACCTCGCGGAGCTCGCGCGCGCGGACCTGGCCAACCCGCGCATTGCCCAGATCGCGCGGACCAGGTACGCGAAGCCGCTCTTCCCGATCAAGGGCAAGCACCTCTATCTCTCCAACAACCACTACTTCCTCCAGCACGGGCTGGACGGGCTGCCGCAGGCGCAGGTCACCGGGCTGAAGACGGGGTTCACGGACCCGGCGGGCCGCTGTTACGTGACCACCGCGCGCGTGGATGGGCACCAGCTGGGCGTCGTGCTGATCCACTCCCCGAACCCGATCACGCAGGTCCCGGCGCTGCTGCGCGCGGGCTTCGAGCAGGAGGGCGTGGTCGCCCCGGCGCCGGCTCCGCCCAAGTCCAAGCGACCACCGGACGGGTAGGGGCCGATGCGGTGGCAGGCGCCAAGCCGGCCGGTTGCGGCGTGCGTGGCGGTCTGCGCCTTCATCCTGATCGTGGCCACGGCCGACCTGGCCCACACCGAGTCGCGGCTGCCCGACTTCCCCTCGCGCGGGTGCCAGGCGGATCAGGCGAGTTGCTTCAACGCGCAGCTCAGTGAGGTCGTGGCGCGGGAGCGGGCCGCCGAGCCGCTGCAGCGGGAATACGACTCGCGCGCTTGGCTGTACGCATTCGCGATCCTCGCCACGGCGGCGGTGGCCACGGCCTGGAGCATGCGCGCCAATCCCCGGACCGAGTGGCTGCGGATCTTCACCAACCTCGGAGTGATCGGAGTCTGGGCGGGGATCGCGGTGATCGTCATCTTGGTGACGACCGACGGGAGCGCCCTCGCCCCTCCGGCCGCGCCGGTGCTGATGCTGCCGGTGGTCCTGCTGGTCGCGGCGGCGGCCGGGACGCTGATCGGGCGATCCGAGGGCTGGGCGGAGCGGAGCCAGGCTGACGATCTGCGGGAGCGGGTGCTGCACCTGGGCAAGCTGGCGATCCACATCGGGACCGCGGGTCAGGTCAGGCGGTCCAGGATGGAGGAGCTGGCGCGCTGGTTCGCCAGCTCCTCTCTCGGCTTTACCGCGATCACGTGCGTCCTCGCAATCGCCTTCGCGCTCGCCCAGCCCGGCTGCACCGGGAGTGGGGGACCGCCGAGGTGGACCGATCCGATCGATGCCGTGACCGCCGTCGCCGCGATCGCCGGGATGGCGTCCAGCGTCGGGGCCCTGCTCCTGAGGAGGTGGATCGCGGCACTGATCGGCCTGGTCGGGTGCCCGGTGGCGCTGCTCCTCGTCCTGGTGAGCACCTGCACTTTCTCCTGACCGTCGGGCAAGGCCCCTTTGCGAACCGTCATCCCGGGTATACGGATTTGGGGCGATGATCGAAGCGCTTCATATCCTGGCTCTGCAGAACACGCCGCGGAGGGGCGGGGGACTCGGAGTGCCGATCGAGATCGTCGGAGCGATGGTTCTGGCGTGCGCCCTGCTGACCGCGACGGTCCTGCTCCTCTCCCGCTACAAGCGGCGGCGGGACGCGATGATCGTCCGCGAGTGGCGGGCCCGCGACCGGATGCAGGAGCTCTGCCCCGACGGCTGGTCGGCGCGGATCATGCTCTACGGCAAGGGGGCGCCGCTGCCGGACGATGCACCGTCGGGTGAGAGGAAGGTGTGCGTGGAGTGGGCCGAGTACGAGCACGATGCGGCCGGGCACACCGACGTGGCGGTGGCGCGCCGGATGTGGTCGCGCACGATCACCGGGGCTCTGCGCGGGATGCTGGCCGACCGGGAGCTCGATGCGGAGCTGGAGAAGATCGAGCAGAAGGTGATCGGGGACACCTCCGAGGGCGGAGGTACCGGGCCGCCGGCGGCGGGCCCACAGGCGGGTCCGACCCGCTAGCACCAGAGGCACCTCCGGCACATTTGACGCACCCGCGTCACATCCTCAAAGGCAAGGTCCCTGCAGGACCTGGCGATGGCATCACTGAAGACAAAGGGAGACCTGGCCGAGCTCAAGGTCGCCGCGGACTTGATCGAGCGCGCTACCGAGTGGCGATCCCGTTCGGCGAGGACAACGACTTCGACCTGATCCTGATCCGCGAGAACCGGCTCGAGCGAGTTCAGGTCAAGTACACCCGCTCGGATGCGCGTGTCGTCCCTGTTCGATGCCGATCTTCATCCCTGACCAATGGAAGGGTCAAGCAGATCAAGCGCCATACGTCAGCGACGATCGACTGGTTGGCGGCGTATGACGCGACGACCAAGCGGTGCTTCTACATCCCTGCGGAAGAACTCGGTGCTGGCATGGACCTGATCCACCTGCGACTGACCGAAGCGCGAAACGGCCAGCGGCGGGGGATCCGCTTCGCAGACGACTACTCGGCGCCGGTGGCCCGGCAATTGTCCGTTCGGACCTTCTAGTGGAGCCAGCGGGGCTCGAACCCGCGCCCTCGGCGTTGCAAACGCCGCGCTCTCCCAACTGAGCTATGGCCCCGTGGGAGAACGATTGTAGGACGGGTATGCGCAACTCCGTGAATGGCGCTGTGAGAGACTGGCCCGACTGGCGAACGCCTCTGAAGTGATGGCAACCAAGGCCAAAGACCCGCAGACGGGCGGCCACCGGGAGGAGACCGACAAGTCCCCGACCGCCGTGGACGAGCACAGGGAGCGCAAGGCGGCGGCCGGCGAGAGCAAGCCGGCGCAGCGCGCCGAGGTCTCCAACCTCGACATCGTCCGCTTCTACTTCGATCGCGCCGTCGAGCGGCTCGAGCTTCCCGACGACATCCGCACCGTCTTCTGGACGCCCTACCGCGAGGTCACCGTCCAGATCCCGGTGAAGCTCTCTGACGGCAAGGTCCACACCTTCTCCGGCTACCGGATCCAGCACAACGGCGCGCGCGGCCCGTACAAGGGCGGCATCCGGTACCACCCGGAGGTCGACGTCGACGAGATCCGCGCCCTCGCGTCCCTGATGACCTGGAAGACCGCGGTGGTCAACATCCCCTTCGGGGGGGCCAAGGGCGGCGTCAACTGCCCGGCGGAGAACCTGACCCGCGACGAGCTCCAGAGGATCACCCGCTCCTTCATGGACAAGATCCAGAAGGTCCTCGGCCCGACGCGCGACATCCCGGCCCCGGACGTCAACACCAACGCCCAGGTGATGGCCTGGATGATGGACGAGTACGGGAAGCTCCACGGCCACACCCCGGCCATCTGCACGGGCAAGCCGATCGCACTGGAGGGCTCCTACGGGCGCGAGCAGGCGACCGGCCGCGGCTGCATCTACATGTTCCGCGAGGCGGCCCCGCAGATCGGGCTGACCCCGGCGGAGAGCACCTTCGTGGTCCAGGGATACGGCAACGTCGGCTCCTGGGCGGCGCGAATCCTCCAGCAGCTCGGCGCCAAGATGGTCGGCACCTCCGACGCGACCGGCGCCATCCACAGCGAGGCAGGAATCGACGCCGACGACCTGGCCGCCCACATCCGCGACGGCGGCAAGCTGACCGAGTTCCCGGGCGTCGAGGTGATCAGCCCCGACGACCTCCTCGCCATCGAGTGCGGCGTCCTCATCCCGGCGGCGCTCGGCGGCATGATCCACGAGCACAACGCCGACCGGATCAACACCAAGATGATCATCGAGGGCGCCAACAGCCCCACCACGCCGGTGGCCGACCAGATCCTCCACGACAAGGGCGTCCACGTCATCCCCGACGTGATGGCCAACGCGGGCGGCGTCGTCTGCTCCTACTTCGAGTGGGTGCAGAACCTCCAGCACTTCCGCTGGTCCGAGCGCGAGGTCAACGACAAGCTCGGCGGAATCATGCGGCGTGCCTACCGCGACGTCTCGGCCCGGTCCAAGGAGGAGCGCATCTCGCTGCGCGAGGCGGCCTATCTGGTGGGAATCGAGAGGGTGGTCGAGGCGAGCAGGACCCGCGGGTACGTGTAGCTGCGGCTTCGCGTCAGGCGGGCGGGCTACCTGCGGTGACGCAAAGATCCGGCTGGACCGTCCTCGCCCGCCCTAATCGTCGAAGTCGAAGTCCTTAGGAGGGCCCTTCTCGAACCAGAGGCCCTCCTCGCCCTCTTCCTCCTCGTAGGCCTCCTCGGGATCGAGGGCTCCACCTTCGTAGACCTCGTCGTCCTCGAGTGCCGGGCGGACCTCGGTGCCCGGCTCCTCCGGGGGCGGCTCGGTGCCCGAGACCGGCTCCTCGCTGTAGGGCTCCTCCTCCTCGTCGACGTACGGCGCCTCCTCCTCGGCGGGCCCGAGAGCCTCGAAGTCATCGTCGGCGGGAGCCGGGGCGGGCGTCAGCGAGTCCTCGTCGGTCTCGAAGTCGTAGAGCGCGGGGGCACCCGAGTCGGCGGGCGGCTCCTCGGCTGAGGGCCCCGCCTCCGGCAGTGGCTCCTCGGCGGAGGGCGCCTCATCGATCGGCTCGAGCGGCTCGGGCTCGAGCTCGGGCTCCTCAGGGGGCAGTGGCGGAAGCCCACCCGTCTGCCCCGGCGGAGGGTGCTCCTGCGTGGGCACGTCGACACGGCCACGCGCCCTGCCCGGGGGCTCCGGGCCGGTGTCGGGCGGAGGCGGAGGCGGCTCGGGCACTGCGCTCTCGGGCTCCGGGGGCGGCGTGGGCTCCGGCTCCTCCCTGGGCTCCACCTCCGGCGCGGCCTGCTCCGGCGCGGCCTGCTCGGGCGCGGGCGGCGGAGGGGCGTCCGGGTCGTACGGGAGCTCGGACGGCCCGCCGGCCGACTCCGAACCGGCGTCCTCCGGGAACGGCTCCTCCTCGGCAATCAGCTCCTCGAGGGACTCGGAGGGTGGCGAGAGCTCCGGCGCGTCCTGAGGCTCGGAGGCCTCGGGCTCCGGCGCGGGCTCGGCCTCGGTGGAGCGGCGATACCCCTCCAGCGGGTCCTCGAAGCTCTCCTGTCCCGGGATCTCGTCCTGACCCGGAAGCTCGACCTGGCCCGGAATCTGCGATTCGCCCTCAGGGGGGCTGAGCGGCTCCGACGGCGGCTCCTCGTAGTCGGGCCCAGAGGGGTGGAGTGCCTCGGGCTCGGAGGGGCGGAGCGCCTCCGGCTCGACCAACCTGGTTGGCTCCTCCCCACCCACGTCGGGCTCGCCCGGTCCGACCGGCGCCTCCAGATCGCTCAAGCCGCCGGGCGCCTCGATCTCGCTCAGGCCCGCGGGCTCACCCGGGGCGGCGGTGGACGCCCGCGGCTCCGCCTCGCCAGGGGTCGAAACCTCGTTGAAGAGCTCATTTGCGGCGAACGGATCCGGGCGATCGGTGGACCCGAACGCCTCGTCCTCGATTTCACGCAGGTCGGCGTCGCGTGCGCCGTGCTTGCGCTTCAGATCGAGGTGTTCGCGAATCGCGTCGTCGAGTATTCCCATGATGCGCGGTTTGGCCGCCTCGAGAGATCAAAGCTTAGGCGCTGCAGGGCTTATGTGATAGCTGGATCCCCGCCCGGACCCTGCACCCGAGCGACCAATTTACGGGCGTTTGCCGTGTGCCCGGCGCTCGGGCACGAACCGCCGCCTTCCACCTCCCGGCGTGTCGTCATCCGCATCGTCACCGGGGCGCGTCGCAGGCGCCGCGCGTATCTGGTTCTTGCCCGCTCGCTTCGCCCTGAGCAGCGCCCGATCGGCCGCGTCGACCAGCGAATCCAGGGTGCTTGCGGAGTCCGGGATCGTCGCCACGCCCAGACTGATCGTGACCCCCATCGAACCGCCGTCGCGCAAAGGCACCTGGATCTCCCGCATCCTGTCCCCGAGGCGCTCGCCGACGATCAACGCGCCCTCCCGGTCTGTCTCGACCAGGATCACGGCGAGCTCGTCCCCGCCGTAGCGCGCGGGCACGTCGATCGACCGTGTGCCCTCCCGGAGGACGTCCGCCACCGTCTCGAGGACGATGTCCCCCTGCAGATGCCCCTCACGGTCATTGATCTGCTTGAAGTCGTCGACGTCGAGGATGATCAGCGAGATCGGATGGCCGAACCGCCGCGAACGGGCCACCTCTCGCTCGAGCGTCTCCGCCAGCTGCCGGCGGTTCGACAGGCCGGTGAGTGGGTCCGTCACGGCCTGCTCCGCGACGCGGCGGTGGAGCCTGGTCAGCATCCGCGCCAGGGTCCAGGCGAGCGCGACGCCGAGCATCAGGAAGAGCACCAGGATCGCGAACGCGGGAGGGCCAATGCCCAGGAACCCGCCCGACTTCGGCGGGCCGAGCATGACCAGGGTCAACCCGTCGCTCTCGTCGAGGGTCGTCGCGTGTGCCCTGTAGCTCTCCCCGCCCGCGCTCAGATCGGCGGTCTGGTCCGGCTCCAGGGTCTTCGACGGCGTCGGGACCGTGGACGCGATCGTCGATCCATCCCGCCGCAGCACCACCTGCTGGCTCGTCAGGCGATGGACCGCCGCCGCGTACTGCTGCGCGGTCGTCGTCGAGAGGCGAAGCGCGCCGACCGGCCGCGCCTGGTCCGTCAACCCCACCCGCGCGAACGCAACCGCGTTGGGGGGCCCGGCGGCGGCCATCTCCCGCGAGGCGTTGTCCAGGATCTCGACCCGCACCACTCCCGGCTCGTCGGCACTCCGAGCCGTGAATGCCCGCAATGCGGCGGCGTCACCCGACCTCAGCGCGATCGCGAGATCCGGGCTGCCCGCGAGGCGGCGGGTCTTCGCGGTCGCATCCGCCGTGCGCTCGTTGAAGATCGTGACCGCTGTGTCGAACCCGGCGGCGAGTCGCGCATCGGCCTTCCCCCGCTGCGAATCCTGGCCGACGAACAGCAGGATGCCGATCAGCGCCGCGGTGGGCACGATCGCAATCAACAGGAAGAAGAGCGCCAAGCGCCGTCCGAAACTCACCCTGCGACAGCGTATCCTTGGCCCCCGGCCCGCTTGGAAGGTTGTCTGCGAGCCAACATATGTCCCATACACGCGGGGCTATAGCTCAGTTGGGAGAGCGCCTGGATCGCACCCAGGAGGTCGCCGGTTCGAGTCCGGCTAGCTCCATCGCATCACCTCAGCGGCTAGCGGGCGTATGCCAGCTGCCACATCCGCAGGTACGCCTCGGCTGAGCGGAATAGGGAGCGCAGGGCCGGACGGCCACCGTGCTGCTGCATGTCCGCGATCAGGTCCGCGATTAGCCCGTAGTGCGCGACGCCGTCGGCGTTGAGGTCGAACGTCCTGCTGCCGGTCCGCTCGCGCTGGAAGGTCACCTTGGAGAGGTAGCCGCGGAAGGGGTAGGTGACCGGAGCCTGGGCGGCGTCCGGCCTCGGCTCGGGCAGCGACGAGAAGCCACCGGTGTCCGTGCCGAGCCCGACCCCGAAGTAGCGGCCCTTGCTCCGATCCCCTTTGAGCTCCTCGAGCCGTGCGGCGAGGGCGGGGGCCGTGTCGGCCCGGGCGGAGGCCATGCCCCCGAGCCGGTAGATCAGCCTGAGCTGGTCCGGCGTCCAGAAGCCGCCCGTGTCGGTGTGGCTCGAGACGAGCGGGTAGCGATGCCGCCGCGCCATCCGGAGGACCTCCTCCCGCGCCCACTCGCTCATGTGGTCCATCTCGATCAGCATGTGGTTGGCCATCAGCCGCTTGATCAGGTAGACGCCCAGCGGCGACAGCCCCTTCGCGTTGCACTGCGCGCCGGCCGGATAGTCGGGCACCGGCACCTGCGTCACGGGCTGCGCCGCCGGGAAGAAATTCGACAGGATCGACAGCTCGCCCGGGCTCAGCGTCGAGAGCTCCTCCCCCTGGCCGGGCTGCGGGCACGGGCCGGTGCGGAAGTAGTGGCCGGTCTGGAACGCCTCGAGCACGTTGATGAACGTGCCCCTGCCACCGCCCTCGAGCGCGGCACCGCCGAAGGCGTTGTCCGTCCAGTGCATCGGGAAGACCGTGCGGACACCGAGAGCGCGCGCGTTGCGTATGCCCCGGTCGATGTCGGCCTTGTCGCACTGGGGCAAGTCGTTTCGCTCGCTGCAACCGAACAGGTTGGACGACTCGATCCCGATCAGCACCGCGAGCTTGCCGCGCTCGATCACCCTGCGGGCCTGGCGCGGGTTGTAGACCAGCCGGAACCAGCCCCGGCCCCCGCCGCCCGCCTGAGCGTCGACGTACTCCTGCAACCCCCGCAGAGTCTGGATCTGCTGGGCGACCGCGGTCGTCTCGTCGCAGGAATGCCTCTTGACCGGCTCGATCTCGCAGAGCGACTGATCCTCGACCGTCTGGGCGACGACCAGGCGCTCGCCCGCCATCCAGCTCCTCTTCAGCCAGACGTAATAGGTCTGCTGATGCGTGATGGTGTCGTGGACCGGCCAGCCGGCGAAGGTGGGCCACCCGTGGGTGTCGTGCGTGCCGAAGGGAAGACCTGTCCGCAGTAGATTGCCGGTCACATCGAGGGCGCCATCGGAGCCGTGGACGTCCGCATCGTGACCGAGCGCCTCGGTGATGCCGTACGGGTCGTAGGGCTCGCCGGAGACGACCGCTCCGCCCGCGCGGAGGTTCGCCGTGATGTGCAGGTGCATGTCGGCGAAGCCGAAGACGTTGCCCTTGCGATCCACTCCCCGGCGCGGCCTCCCCCTTGCCCCAACCTCGGCCTCTGGGAACGGCCTGCAGCCGGCGTTCGCCACGCTGACCAAAGTGAACCGGCTGGCGCGGCCGCGGGCGCCGGGAACGAGCACTCCCACGTCGCCGCTCCGCCCGACGCCCAGCCTGCGCCCGTCGGCGAAGTGGATCGACACCGCCCGCCTTCCGGCTCGCTTCACCGCCCACTGCGTCGTCGGCCCGGGGGTCTCAGCGCGCCGGATCAACCCGCCCCCGCGAACCGCGAGCAGCTTCCCATCCTGATCCTGCGGCAGATAGGTCCGCAGCGTGGCCGGCTTCCAGAAGAAGGCGGAAGCTGTCGTGACGGTCGGTTGATCGGCGCGATACGCATCCCCGGCGGGGCCCACGAAGCGACCCGTCTCCGCGGACCGGAGGGCGAAGCAGGCGTTGGCGAGACGAGGCGCGAGCGGCGTCTTCTTCACCTTCGCTGCCCCGGCGCCAGCGGACAACACGGCCAGCGCCGTGACGACGGCCAGACCTCCTGTCAACAGCCGGCGCATCGGACTCCTAGAACCTACATCGCCGGGGACTAGAGTCGCGGGCATGGCCGCAAGGCGGATCGACACCCCGTCCGGAGCCGCGAGGGCGCACCTGCATCCGGCCAAGGACCCAAGAGGCGGGCTGGTGCTGGGACATGGGGCCGGCGCAGGGATCGACGGCCCCGATCTCGTGGCCGCAACGGAGGCGGCGGTGGGCCAGGGCTTCTCCGTCGCACTGGTGGAGCAGCCCTATCGGGTCGCGGGCAAGCGGGCGCCGGCGCCCGCCAAGCGGCTGGACGAGGCATGGGTCGCCGTCGTGCAGAACCTCCGCGAGAAGGAGCTCGCCGATCTGCCGCTGGCGGTCGGCGGGCGCTCGCTGGGCGCCCGGGTCGCCTGCCGGACACTCCCGGTCACGCACGCGACGGCCGTCCTCTGCCTCGCCTTCCCGCTGCTGCCGCCACGCCGCGGCGACAAACCGCCCCAGAGCCGGCTGCCCGAGCTGGAGGCAGTGAGCGTTCCGGTGCTGATCGTCCAGGGCGAGAACGACCGCTTCGGCCTGCCCCCAGCCGGGCCATCCCGCGAGGTGGTCAAGGTACGAGGCGACCACGGCCTCAAGTCGGATCCGGACGCGATCGCGGCAGCCGTTACGCGCTGGCTGTCAGGGCTCGAGCTCCCCCGTTAGACGTGCAGCTCCGCGAGGCGGTCCGCCTCCTCGCGCAGCTCGCGCTTCGCGACCGCGTCGAGCTTCTCGAACGGGTCGAGGGTGACCCTCCCCTTCTCGAATTTCCAGCTGCCGGCGACCCGTCCGTCGACCAGGAAGGTGGGCATGGACTGCGGCGTGCGAGCGTTGAAGACCTTCGGGCGGTGCTCCTCGGGCAGGACGCCGGCGCGGCGGCCATGGGTGAGGAGCATCGCATCCCAGGTTCCGAGGAACCGCACGGGCGCCGGCGCCTCCGGGTCGGGCAGCGGCGCGCGCGGCAGGTCCAGCAGCTCGTTGCCGCCCTCGGAGCGGAAGGTGCGCAGCTTCATCGACTCGGTCACCAGCTTGACGCGGTTCGGATGTAGACCGGCCCAGTTGGCGATGTCGGCGACCGGGGCCGGGCCGAATCCCGTCAGATAGCGCCGGATCAGGCGCTCGATGCCGCCCCGCTCGTCGAGACTCTTCGGCGGTTCCCCGAGCCACTGATCCGCCGCCGCGTAGACGTCCGCCCGCCGGCGCTCCCAGGTCCCCGATGGCGGCGCCCTGACGAGGTCGATCCACATGTTCACCCCGTTGGTGACGACGCTGTCGGAGCCGAGCAGCTCGTGGATCTCCTTGCGGGTCATCGTGCCGTCCCCGAGCCGCTTGCGCAGCTTGCGAGCTGCCGCCGACATCTGCGCCGCGCTGTACTCCTTGCGGTAGGAGGCATTGAGCCAGGCCTCGCGGCGGCCCCGCCGGACGCCGATCGCCACCGGCCAGTAATCGGCCGCGGCGACCAGGTGGATCGTCGCCCGCATCAGGGTTCCCTGCGCGACCGAGCGGCGCTGCAGCGCGCGATCGAGCTGCTCGCGCTCGAATCCCTCGATCCGCGACCAGAGGCCGATGTACATCGACGGGGCGTACTGCGCCTGCAGTGTCCCCATTCGCTCCAGGACCTTCGGAATCGCGGCCTTCGTGCGGTCGAGCAGCAGCTGGCGCGCAAGCAGGGCCCGGTTCAGGTCACGCTCGGTGAGCGTCCGGTCCCCCGCCAACCCGCCTCAGAGGCCCGTGGAGGTGCTTCGCTGCGGACGACGGTTTCCGGACGCCGCCTGCCGCTCGATCTCCGGGGTGACGACGATGCCGGCCTTCTGGCAGGCCTCGCGGATCGTCTCCGAGCCGGGGCGCTGGGCGTCCTGGTGCTTGGCGCAGACGAACTGCGCCTGCCGGCCGCAGGCGTCCACGGGCTCGGCGCCCATCACGCCAGGGATGGTCGCGTAGATGCAGCCGGGGCCCGCCTGCGGAGAGGAATTGCCGGCGGTCGCGAGCACGACGGCCAGGATCGCGACCACGCTCACCGCGACCGCGCCGATCGCCACACGGCGCTCTCGATTGGTCAGTTGCCGCAGCGGGGTGTTGACCCGGTTCCAGTGTCCCTGCATCGGCATGGGCCGGGCAGGTTAGCGGCTCGCCAATCCGCCAAATGCGGGCGGAAATCCGCAATTTGCAGGCCTCCAGGCACGCGCCCGACATTGTGTCGAAGGTTCGCCGCGGATCTTTGTACCGGCGTCGGTGGTCGGCCGGAACCTCCGCCTGCACCCTGTGCGATGCCATTGGGCGGGTCCCTCTAGGAGGGGCGTTTCCACGTTGGAACGTCCGACTTCGCCCTCAACGAGAAAGGAAAGCACCCAGCTATGGATTTGAACTGGTTGAGTCCTGGCGACAACGCTTGGCAGATGACGGCGGCGACGCTCGTCGGCTTGATGAGCGTGCCCGGCCTCGTCGTCCTCTACGGGGGCGTGATGCAGAAGCGCTGGTCCGTGAACTCGATGATGATGGCCTTCGTCGCGTTCGCGCTCGTGCTGATCGTCTGGGTGCTGTACGGCTTCAAGATGGGGTTCGGCGAGCCGATCCACATCTTCGGCGCCGACAGCGGCTTCCTAGGCAACATGTGGGGCAGGCCCGGCTCGATTCTGAGCAGTCACGCACTGCTGCAGCAGGGGAACATCCCCCTGGTGGGCGACCAGGTGTTCCCGCAGTCCACGCTCGCCTACTTCCAGATCGTGTTCGCGGCGATCACGCCGATCCTGGCGCTCGGCTCGGTCCTCGGCCGGGTCAACTTCCGCGCCTGGATCCCGTACGTCGTGGCCTGGACCAGCCTGGTCTACACGGTCAACGCGTTCCTGATCTGGGGCGGCGGCTACTTCGCCCAGCACGGCGCGCTGGACTTCTCCGGCGGCTACGTCATCCACCTGCCGGCGGGAGTGTCCGGATTCGTCTTCGCGGCCGTGATCGGCCCGCGGCTGCAGCGCGACCGCGAGATCGACGCTCCGAACAACCTGCTCATGGTGGCGACCGGTGCCGGACTCCTCTGGCTCGGCTGGAACGGTTTCAACGGCGGTGACCCGTACCTGGCGAACGACGTCGCCGGCGCGGCGATCCTGAACACGAACCTGTGCGCGGCGGTTGCCTTCATGGTCTGGGTCGGCTGCGACTACCTGACAGGCCACAAGCCCAGCCTGATCTCGAGCGTCAACGGGATGATCACCGGGCTGGTCGCCATCACCCCCGCCGCCGGCTTCGTCAACGGCTGGGGCGCGCTGGCGATCGGGTTGATCGCGGGGCTGATCTGCTACTTCGCGCTCAACTACCTGAGCCGGGTGGCTCCGTTCCGCAACGTCGACGACACCCTGGGCGTGATCTACACCCACGGTTTCGCCGGCCTCGCGGGCGGCCTGCTGACGGGAGTGTTCGCCAACGAGGCGATGGGTTCGGCTCCCGGGGTCATCTCGGGCAGCTGGCACCTGCTCGGCTGGCAGGCGCTCTCCGCCCTCTGGGTGATCGGCTTCACGGCCGTCGGGACGTACATCATCCTGAAGGTGATCGGGCTGTTCGTCTCACTCAGGATGGACGAAGCGGAGATGGAAGAGGGCGACCTGGCCGTCCACGGCCACGAGGTCTATCCCTCGGATGTCCCCTCGCTGGCGTTCCCGGCCGGAGCCCAGAGCACCGGCTAGGGCAGCGTCCCGCGAAACCACAGATGTGCCGGCGGCCGCCCCCTTCGCGGGGGCGGCCGTCTTTTCAGGCGAGCTGATATCGCCGGCCCGTGTCCTGCAGGATGTCGAGCATCGCGGCTGCGGCCGGAAGCGAGACTGCCGCACCGCGCGTGGCGGCCACGACGTGGCGAACCGGCCCGTTCGGATGAAGCTCCCGGACGGCGATGTCGTAGCTGACGGCCTGGGAGAGCGCCAGATCGGGAATCAGCGCCACGCCAACGCCGGCTGCGACCAGGCCCTGAACCGTCAGGTAGTCGTCGCTTTCGAACGACACGCGAGGCTCGAACCCGGCCACCCGGCAGATCCGGACGACGTGGCGGGCGCAGGCGCTCGCCTCGGAGGTCTGCACCCAGGCGTCATCGGAGAGATCGGAGAGCGTGATCCGCTCCTTGCCCGCCAGCCGGTGGCTCTTCGGGAGGGCGAGCCTCATCGGATCCTCGAAGAGGGGCAGCGCGCGCAGCCCCGGGCCGAGCTCGCCGGTTCCCTCGAACTCGAAGATCAGTCCCAGGTCGAACTCGCCGTCGCGAAGTCGGGGCATGAGCTCCTCGGGCTCCCCCTCGACGAGGCTCAGCGCGACGTCGGGGTGAGCGCTGCGAAAGGCGGCGATCGCCAGGGGCATCAGGGTCGCCCCGGCGGTCGGGAAGGACGCCATGCGGAGCTCGCCCCCCTTGACGCCGGCGATCGCTCCGAGCTCGGCCTCGGCGGCGTCGAGCTGGGTCAGGATCCGCACCGCATGTTCGTTGAGCCGCTCCCCGGCGCTCGTCGGGCGCACCCCGCGCCGATCGCGCTCGAGCAGGGGAACGCCCGCCTCGGCCTCGAGCGTGGCGATCGCCTGGGAGACGGCCGACTGCGTGTAGTTGAGCGCGCTCGCCGCCTCCGAGAACGAGCCCTGCGCGAGGACCTCCCGGAGCACCCTGAGCCGCTGCACGTTCAGCATTAGCACCGCTAATTCTAGAGATCATCAAGAGTACTTGTGCTAATGGCAGGATGCGGGCACCATGACACCGAACTTCGGAGTCGCACCAGCCTTCGAACCCAGGAGAAGACCAATGGCCAAGATCATCGTTTCCTATGACGACACCGACAACGACCGTGACGCCCTCGCCCTGGGCCGCACGCTGGGCGAGCTGGGCGGCGAGATCTCGCTCGCCTACGTGCGTCACACCCAGCAGCCCGACAGCTCGCGTGAGGCCCTGGAGGAGAAGGAGGCCGAGGACCTGCTCGAGCACGGCGCGCACGCGCTGGGCGACGAGAAGACCCCGCGCCACGTCGTGGTTCACGCCTCGACCGGCGCCGGCCTCTGGGAGCTGGCGGAGAGCGAGAAGGCGGACGTGATCGTCTTCGGCTCCGACTACCGGACCGCCGAGGGCGCCGTCATGCCCGGCACCTCCGCTCAGCGGATTCTGACCGGCGGACCCGTCGCCGTGGGGATCGCCCCCGCCGGCTATCGCAGCCAGGACCACGAGGTCAGGACGATCGCCGTGCTGCCCGAGGACGACGGCGACGACGCCGCCTCAGAGACCGCCAAGAGCCTCGCGGACGCGATCGGCGGGACCGTCGCGGACCGTTCCGAGGGCGCCGACCTGCTGGTCGTCGGTTCCTCGCCGGCCTCGCCGAAGGGGCACGTCAACCTGAGCGCCAGGGCCGGCTACGCGATCGAGACGTCGAACGTCCCGGTGATCGCGGTCGCCCGCGGCACCGCGGTGAAGTTCTCCAAGCCCGGCATCGTCAAGCGGGTCGCCGCCAGGGTTTAACCGGCTGCCAGCATCCAGCGTCACGGGGCGCCCTGCGGGGCGCCCCGTTCATTTGGTGAGCCGGTCGCGCAGCGCCAGCCGCGAGGCCTCGTCCTCGGCGTCGAACCGCATCAGCTCGACGCCCGACAGCTGCGCGGGGATGCCCGCGTCGCCCAGCTGCACGAAAACCGCCCGGCGTCCGAGCGCGCCGCGCGCCAGGCCCGCGTCGAACACCCAGCTCGCGGGCGGCGATGCGCTCTCGACGGTCAGCACGGCTGCGTACCCGGGGCCGCTTCTCGCGCGAGCAGGGTCGAGGATGAGGGCGCGCAGCTCCGCCCAGGAGACGGTCGGAAGCGCCAGGTCCTCGAGGACTCCCGTCACCGCGGCCCCGCCGGACCCCTCCGCCAGCACGGCCACGACCGGGATCGAGAACTCCTTCGCCGCCTCGTCCAGCAGGCGGCGAGTGACGTTCTCGGAGCGCTTCTCGGCGTTCGACCAGCCCCGGCCGAGCGTGAGCTCCGTATCGGCCAGCTGCGGCCCTTCGAGGATCACCAGGCTGCTCTTGCGCGGCTCCCACTCCTTGTCCGCGAAGACGATCGTCCGCTCCGCGAGCCAGGGCTCGATGATGGTCGCCCGCATCCGGGACTCCTCCAGGTTGAAGGCACGGGCGTGCTGGCTGAGGCCCTCCGAGATCTCGACGTGAAACGGCACTGGCTCGATGCTAAGCCCCTCCCAATACCCTTGGCGGTGATGCGAATCGACGAGATGCTCAATTCGAGTCGGCCGGTCTTCTCGGTCGAGTTCTTCCCCCCCAAGACGGAGGAGGGGCGACAGACCCTGTTCGAGACCGTGGAGGTCCTCCGCAGGCTCGACCCGCACTTCTTCTCCGTGACCTACGGAGCCGGCGGCGCCACCCGCGAGGGGACCCTGGACACCACCAGGGCGATCCGTGATCAATATGACTCGGAGGCGATGGCGCACCTGAGCTGCGTCGGCGAGACCACCGACAGCCTGCGCGAGCTGATCGAGCGCATCGCCGACGCCGGCATCGAGAACATCCTCGCTCTGCGCGGCGACCCGCCTCGTGGCCAGAAGGACTTCGAGCAGCCCGAGGGTGGCCTGGGGAGCGCGTCCGAGCTGGCGGCGCTGATCCACCGGGCGCACCCGGAGATCGCCATCGGAGGCGCCTGCTTCCCGGAGGTCCATCCCGAGGCGCCGAGCCTGGAGGCCGACCTCGCCTACCTGAAGACCAAGGTCGACAACGGCGTCAGCTTCCTGATCACGCAGCTCTTCTTCGACAACCAGCTCTACTTCGACTTCGCCCCGGCGGCCCGCGCGGCCGGCATAGACGTGCCGATCATCCCCGGGATCATGCCGATGACCAGCTTCAAGCAGATCGGCCGCATCTCGGAGCTCTGCGAGGCATCGATTCCGGATCCCCTCGCCTCGGCGATGGAGTCACTCGAGGGGGACGAGCGCGCGGAGTTCGAGCTGGGAGTGGCGTATGCGACCCAGCAATGCGGCGACCTGCTCAGGCGCGGCGCTCCGGGCATCCACCTCTACGCGCTCAACCGCTCACCGGCGTCTCGGGCGATTCTGGGGGCGCTGCACGCCTCCAAGCCCTGGGAGGACCGCAAGGCCGCCGCAGCCGGAGCCACCTGAGCCTGCGCCTAGACTGACTGGCCGCCATGCCCGAGTTCGACTACAACGGCTACTCGATCTCCTACGACGAGTACGGAGAGGGCGACCGGCCGCTGATCCTGATCCACGGCCTGCTGATGAGCCGCCGGATGTTCGACCGGCTCGGCCCCGAGATGGCCGCGCTCGGTAACCGGGTGATCTCGATCGACCTGCTGGGCCACGGACGGTCCGATCGCCCGCCGGAGATGTCGAACTACTCGATGACCTTCTTCGCGCGGCAGGTGGAGGCCCTGATGGATCACCTGGGGATCGACCAGGCCGTCGTCGGAGGGACCTCGCTGGGCGCCAATGCGACGCTCGAGCTCAACCACCTCTCGCCGGAGCGGGTGCGGGCGATGATGATCGAGATGCCCGTGCTCGACAACGCCCTGCTCGCGGCGGCGCTGATCTTCACGCCGATCATGGTTGGACTGCGGCTGGGAGAGCCGCTGCTCAGGCGGCTTGCCGCGGCCGCCCGCAGGATCCCCAGGACCAATCCGCTGCTCGACATGGGCCTCGACCTGGTCCGCCAGGATCCAGAGCCTTCCTCGGCCGTGCTCGAGGGCCTCTTCCTCGGCTCCTCGGCTCCGCACAAGCAGTTCCGGGTCGAGATGAACCAGCCGACGCTGGTGATCGGCCACCGCGCCGACCCGCTGCACCCGTTCTCGGACTCCGGGATGCTGGCCGAGGAGCTTCCCAACGCCCGGCTGATCGAAGCCAACTCGATTCTCGAGTGGCGGATCGCCCCGGAGCGGCTCGACCAGGAGCTCGCCGAGTTTCTCGACGAGGTCTGGGGTGTCACCCGCACGCCCGAGGCGGCGCTAAGCGAGGCTTGAACGGCCTCCGCTAGCCTCTTCGCCCTCCGATGGCCAGTCGCAAGGAAGAGAAGGAACGACTTCGCGCGCAGCGGCTCGCAGCCGAGCGCGCGTCGCAGTCCGGCGGCCGCAGGCGCCTCGTCGCAGGCTACGTCGTCGCCGGCATCCTGACGGTGGCCGTGATCGCCGGGCTGGTGGCTGTGATCGCCAGCGGCGGTGGCGGCGGTGGCGGGACGAATGCCTGCTCGGAGGCCCACATCAAGAACTCCGGCGGCACCTTCAGGGATCTCGAGCCCGATTGCCGGACTGGAACTGCGCCGCCGGCCATCCAGTTCGCGGACCTGAAGATCTCAGCCGGCAAGGCGGGCTGTCAGGTCAAGCTCGATCTCCCGAACGAGGGCAACACCCACGTGCCGAACTCGACCCCGGTCAACTACGGGACCGTGCCGCCCACGTCGGGCAACCACAATCCGGTGCCGATCGACGACGGGGCCTACCGGACCCCGGTCACGAGCGACACGAGCAAGGCGACCAACATCCGCAACGAGGTCCATGCGATGGAGCACGGCCGGATCGAGGTCCACTACAAGCCGAGCCTGCCCGAGAACGAGCAGCTCGCGCTGAAGGGCGTCTTCGACGCGGACCCGGACGGGATGCTGCTCTTCCCCGATCCCGACATGCCGTATGACGTCGCCGTCACGGCCTGGACCAACGAGGTCGTCTGCCCCAACTACAACCCGCTCGTCCTCGACGTGATCCGCAACTTCCGGGACACCTACCGCGGCAACGGCCCGGAGCAGGGCATTCCGATCAACCTTCCGTAGCTTCGGCCCACAACCCGGGCCGCGCTGATGTGTTCCGGAGGCTGAGTGCGCAAGCGTAATCCGAGGGTGCGCGTGAGCGCAACCCGATTGATGATGGCGGTGGGTCTGGCCCTGATCGCGGCGTCCGCATGGATCGCGGCGCCCGCTCTCTCGCTGCGCCCCTACCTGCCGGGCGCCGTCGATTTCGAGCGGGGAATTCCGGCGGCCAAGCGGATGGCGCCGGCGGCGATCGCCGCGTCGCGCTCCGCACACCCCCGCGAGCGGGCCGCACGCTGGATCTCGCCGCCGGTCCGTGCACCGCACCGCTTCGACCTGGTCGGCGTCGCTCGCGAGATGAGGACGGTCCAGATCCGCGTTCGCCGCGACGGCGGGAAGTGGAGTGACTGGGTGGATCAGGAGGACGGGACGCCGATCTACGTCGGGGGCGCCGACACCGCCCAGGTTCGCGCTCCGTTTCGGCCTCGCGGCCGCCTGCACTTCGTCAACGTCTCCGGTACCTCGGGAAGCTTCGCCGACCGGCTCGTCAACTCCGCCCGGCACGCGATCAACACCGCCTTCATCTCCGTGGCGTCCACGCCGGTCGCGCAGGCCCTGAAGCTCTCGCCCAAGCCGCGGATCGTCAGCCGGGCGGCTTGGGGAGCGAATCTCGCCGACGGCGGCTGTCCTCCGCGCGGGCCGGCCGAGTACGGCGGGGTGCAGGCGGCCGTCATCCATCACACGGTCAACGCCAACGACTACACGCCGGAGGAGGCGCCGTCGATCGTTCTCGGCATCTGCCGCTTTCACGTCTTCGGCAACGGCTGGAACGACATCGGCTACAACGCGCTCGTCGACCGCTACGGCACGCTGTACGAGGGACGCGCCGGAGGGCTGAAGCGCCCCGTCGTCGGCGCTCAGGCGCAGGGCTTCAACTCACAGACGACCTCGATCGCCTCGATCGGCGACCACACCAGCGAGGCGCCCACTCCTCAGGCTCGGCGATCGATCATCCGGTTCCTCGCCTGGAAGCTGGGGGTGAACCGGGCCACGCCGGCCACCGCGACGGTGCAGCTGACCTCCGCGGGCGGCCCGGAGAGCCGCTACCCGGCGGGCACGGTGATCGCGGTGCCCAGAATCCTCGGGCACACCGCGCTCGGGCTGACCGCCTGTCCGGGCGGCGCGCTGATCCCGCAGATCCCGCAGATCCAGGCGGCGGTGCAGAAACGGATCAAGCACTTCGCCAAGAAACGGCGCAAGAAGAAACACAAGCGGAAGCGGCACTCCGGCGGCGTTTGATGCGAGGGCGCGCGAGCGCGACCCGGCTAATGATGGCGATAGGCGGGGAAGAACCCGGGGTCAGACCCCGCCGGGTCCGACCCCGCAGCCAGCTGCTCGTAGGCGGCGGGGTCGCAGATCAGCTCGTGGGTGTGGAAGGGCGCCTCGGCGTTGGCGAAGCCGCGCTTGAATTCGTCGAGCGAATCGCCGGGGCTCAGGCCGCCACCGAGGCTGAGGGGCAGGCCGAGCTCGGAACCGAGCGAGATCATCGCCGCGAACACGTTCTTCATCGGCGAATCGCCGAGCGCCTCGTCCGCGGTGCCACCCAGGTAGTAGTGGAGGTATCCGTCGCTGGCGACGGCGACCGCACCGGCGAGCCGCTCCCCCTCCCGGGCGGCGATCATCAACCAGCTCCGCTCGCTGCGCAACAGCGTCTCGAAGTACTCGCTCGAATAGAGGTAGCGCCCGGCGGCTCCGGTGCGCGCCATCGTCTCGGCGTAGGCCCTTTCGAAGGTCGCTCTGGCCTCGTCGTCGGCATCGGGTCCGGCAATCGGCTCGACCAGCCAGCCGCGGCGCTCGTTGCGGCGGATCTGCTCGCGGAGGCGCTTGCGGATCCCTGAGTCCCCCGCGGCGATGCGAACGTGGTTGCGCAGCGTCCCGCCGGACAGGCACTGAGCGCCGATCCGGTCGCGGATGAAGATGCTGACCAGGCCCGTCTCCGACCAGTCGATCTCGCCGGGATCGACTGGCTTCCCGTAGCTCCCGCTGGCACCCGGGTAGCCATAGGGGGAGATCGCATCGACGCGCTCCGAGCCGTCAATCGGGCGCACGATCACCGGCAGCCGCAGGGCAGCGTCACCGATCTCGACCGTGTGCGTCGCGGCCTCGGCCTCCAGGAACGGGGTTGAGCGGAAGAAGTTCTCGTCCTCGGACGCGGCTGCGCCGCCGTCCTCGATCAGCGTGGCCTTCACTCTTCGGGCGGCTCGGGGAGGTCCTGGCGGAAGCCGCCCCAGAGCTCCACGTCGATCAGCTCCTCCCCGTGACGAACCTGCTTACGAAGCACGCCCTCCTGCTTCCAGCCGTTGTAGATGACGGCCTTCTTGGCGGCCTCGTTGGTCGCGGGGATTCGGCCGTAGACCTTGTGGGCACCGAACTCCTCGAAGGCCTTCAGGTTGGTGAGCCGCTCCGCCTCGCGGCCGACTCCTCGGCCTCGGACCCGCTCGTCGCCCATGATCGCACCGAGCTCGGGGGCGGTCTGCCGATGGAGCCCGTAGAGAGCGGTGAAGCCGACCGCCTCCTCGATGCCCTCGACCTCGACCGCCCACTTGCGGTCCTCCGCCTTCGCATCCTTCGACTGCTCGATCGCACGCTCGACCCAGCGCTTCGCGTCCTCCTCGGTGAACTCCCCGTCGCGGTGCTCGAGCAGGTTGGCCGTCGCCGCGGGGGAGTTGAACCAGCGCTGGACCGCGGAGGCGTCCTCCGGGCGGAAGTCTCTGAGCGAGATGCCGCGCGCCATTCAGGGCTCCCCGGCCCGCTCCCGCTCGGCGGCCTTTCTCAGGGGCGAATCGGGCGCCGAGCCCGCATACTGGTCCTCGGCGACGCTGCCCGCCCCGCCGAGCAGGGCACCCGGTGTACGGGCGAGGATCCTCAGGTCGAGGCGGAGAGAGCGATGCTCGACGTACCAGACGTCCAGCTCGATTCGCTCCTCCCAGGGAATTCCGGCGCGGCCGTGTATCTGGGCCCATCCGGTGACGCCGGGGCGCAGGTCGAGGCGGCGGAGCTGGCGCGGCGTGTAGAGCTCGACTTGGGCGGGGAGCGTGGCACGCGGGCCGACGATCCTCATGTCGCCGCGCAGCACGTTGAAGAGGTTGGGAAGCTCATCGAGGGAGAAGCGCCGCAGGAGCCGGCCGACTCCCGTCACCCGCGGATCATCGGCGGTGACCGCCGTGCCGACGCCGACGGGGTCGGCACCCTGGCGCATCGTCCGGAGCTTGAACATCTCGAAGATCGTCCCGTCGCGGCCGACCCGCCGCTGCCTGTAGATCACCGGGCCGCGCGAGGTGAGCTTGATGGCGATCGCCGCAGCCAGGAGGATCGGGGAGACGAGGATCAGGGAGACGACCGCGATCAGCAGGTCCGCCCAGCGCGGCAGCCCCTGTTGCGGGCGGGTCGCGGGCGGTGGGACGTCGAGGCGCTGCTGGGCGGCGTCCGGCACCGGGCCGTTGGCGCCGCTCACCGGGTGCCCTCGACCTTCTCCCAGCCGATCGGCACGGAGCCGGCTCGGAGGCGATCCCAGAGTCCCACGGCGATGGAGGCGGTCACGGTCACGTAGTAGTAGGCGATCCGGAACGGGAGGGCGGGGACGAAGCGCCCGAGCAGAGCGCCGAGCAAGAGGGCGAGCTGCAGCGCCATAGTGACCACGTAGAGCGAGCCATCTCCGAGCAGGGCGACGTTCGCACCGAAGGCGATCAGATGGAGCCAGGGCGTCAGGTAGCGCAGCAGCCGGTGCGAGTAGATCTCGAGCGCGTAGCCGGGGCCGTAGCCGCGCGGGTCGAGCATCCCCCACCGGAGCATCACGTCCCAGAGGCCCCACATCATCCGGCGCTTGCGGCGAAACTCGCCCTCGACGGTCGGCGCCATCTTCTCCTCGGCGACCGCCCGCGGCTCGTACACCGCCCGCCAGCCGCGCTTGGTGAGCTCGAACGGGAAGCCGATGTCCTGGCCTCTGCTCGGATCCAGCTCGATGTAGGCCTCGCTGCGCACGGCGTAGATCGCTCCGTTGCCCGCCGTGATGCCGGCGAGCCGCGTCTCCATCGAGCGCACCGCCATCTCGTAACGCCAGTAGACGCCCTCCTGGTTACCGCCCTCGCCGCCGGAGAACCGGACCTGGCCGCAGGCGTAGCCGACCCGCTCGTCTGCGAAGCGGGCGACGAGGCGGCGCAGTCCGTCGGGCCGCCAGTAGCTGTTGGCGTCGGAGAACGCGAGGATCGGGCCCTTCGCGTCTCTGACGGCCTGGTTGAGCGCTGCGACCTTGCCGCCGCGCGGCAGCTCCAGCACCCGATCGGCGCCGGCGTGGCGAGCAAGGTCGGCAGTCCCGTCGCTGGAACCGTCGGACGCCACCACGATCTCGAGACGATCCGCGGGGTAATCCAACGCTCGCGCGTTGGCGATCTTGCGCTCGATCACCTCCTCCTCGTCGTAGGCGGGGATCACCAGGGTCACGCTGGGGAGCTCGCCATCGGCCTCGGCCGCCGAGTCGTCCTCGCCGAAGGCCTTGGCGAGGAGCCAGAGGAGCAGCGGATAACCCAGGTGGGCATAGACGATCAGGCCGACCGCGGCCCAGAAGACGATCTCGAGCGCCATGAGCGGGGATTATCGGCATATGCGAGGGTGCGCCGCAGGCGCAACCCGTTCTAGGTCAACTCGCGGTAGAGGGCCATGGTCGACTCCGCGATGCGGTCCCAGTTCGAGATGGTGCAGGCCTCTCGCTCGGCGCCGGCGGCCAGAGACGCGGCGGTGTCGCGGTCAGCGATCAGCTCCGTGATCGCCTCGGCCAGCGCGTCGGGATCCTCGGGTGGGACCAGCCGCGCCGCGCCGCGCGCACCGACCTCCGTGAAACCGCCCACCGAGCTGAGTACGAGGGGCCGGCCGAACGCCAGCGCCGTGTAGAGGACGCCGGACTGCTCGATGTTCCGGTACGGCAGGACGACCAGATCGGCACGGTGCATGAAGGCCGGGATCTCAGGGTCGGTGATGAACCGGTCGACGAAGCGAACGGTCCCCGGCGCGCGATCCGCCAGCTCATGCAGCTCGTCCATCGGCATCCGGGGCATGCCGACGATCCAGAGCTCGCCGCGCTCCACCCGTGAGAATGCCTCGAGCAGGACGTCCGTCCCCTTGTAGGGGCGAATCAGCCCGAAGGCGAGAATCACGGGCCCCTGCACGTCCCTCAGCTCCACCGGCAGGGGGACCTCGTCCTCCTGCCGGGTCAGGTAGTCGAAGGCGCCGTGCGGGATCACGCGCAGCCGATCGGCAGGCACACCGAAGTCGGAGCGGAGTCGCCCGGCGCCGTGCTCCGAGTGCACGATAACCGCGTCCATCTCGCCGAGCAGCTTGACCAAGGACCGCCCGATGCGAGAGTCCGCCTCCGGCAGGCGCCAGTGCATGGTGTAGACGCGCGGGCGCTTTCGCGGCAGCAGGCGGCGGTCGAGCCCCGGGATCGGCAGCCACTGGTAGTGGACGAGGTCCGCCCGCTCGGCGACGCGGCGGTAGCGGCGCATGTCGGGCACGTGCTCGAGGGCGCGCAGCAGGCGCCGCCGCTTCGGCCCGATTCCCTCTCGAGAGCCGCGCCGGTAGAAGAGCTCTCGGACCGTGTAGCCCTGCTCGACCGGCACCGGGCCATACGGAAAACGGGCCGTGATCAGCTCCACCTCCGCCCCGGCACGGGCGAGCGCGCCCGAGAGGGCGTGGTCGTACGGTGGCGTGTAGGCCGCCGGATCGACGATCTGGACGCGCATGGGCGAGCATTGTCGCCGTGCTGGTCTCCTATTGCGTGGTCAACACCAACGGGCGGGATCTCCTGCTCGCCTGTCTCGAGGCGATCGAGCGGACGACGCCGTCCGACCTCGAGCACGAGATCCTCGTGCTGGACAACGCCTCCGACGACGGGTCGGCCGAGGCGGTTCGGGCTCTGGGGCGGGAGATTCGCCTCGTCGCGCTCGACCGCCGGGAGGGCAAGGCCGCGAACGACAGCAGGCTGCTGCAGGAGGCGCGCGGCGAGTTCTGCCTGCTGCTCAACGAGGACTCCGAGCTCCAGCCCGGCGCGGTGGCAGCGCTACTCGGCGCACTGCAGTCCGACCGCGACGCCGGCGCAGCGGGGGCGCAGCTGCTGGCGCCCGAGGGGCGGGAGGTCCCCTGCGCCTGGCGGCTCCCCGGGGCGGAGACGGCCCTGGCCGGAGCGCTCTTCCTGCACCGCCGCTTCACGGTCGAGAGCGGCGGCACGGGCACTCGCCCGGTCGGCTGGGTTCAGTCGAGCGCGATGATGGTCCGGCGGGCGGCGGCGGAGCAGGTCGGCTGGCTCGACCCGGAGTTCTTCGTCTACTCCGACGAGACCGACTTCTGCAAGCGCCTCTGGGACGCCGGGTGGAAGGTCCTCTTCGTCCCCTCGGCCCGCGCCGTCCACCATGACCAGATGGCGCAGGACGCAGCCGGTGCCGAGCGGCGGATCGTCGAGTACCACCGCAACCGCGATCGCTACCTCCGCAAGCACGAGGGGCGGGCCGAGGCGTTCCTGATGCGCCCCCTGCTCGCCTGGCCCCACCTGCTGCGCGCCTTCGCCGCGATCTTTCTGCCCGGCCACTCGCCGAGGCGGTACTGGATCCACGCCCGCCAGGCTCTGCTGCCGGGGCGCGGCGACGGTATCCGCGAGGCGGCCGAGGCCCACAACCGGGCCTTAGGGTCAGGGTCGTAGCCATGCGGATCCTCGAGGTGACCCAGATGTGGCCGAGCCAGGAGCAACCCGACCTGGGCAGCTTCCTGGTCCCGCTGACGCGCGAGCTCGAGGCCCTCGGGCACGAGGTCGAGGTCTCCTCGATCAGCCAGCGAGGCGGGTCCCGCTCGAAGTATCTGCGGCTGGTGCGCGAATCGCGCGCCGCAGCGCGCCGCTTCCGGCCCAATGTCGTCTTCACCCACTTTCTCTTCCCGTCGGGCGCCGCGGGCGCTCTCGCGGCGCGGGCCGCCGGCGTCCCCCTGGTGGTCATGGCCCACGGACAGGACGTCGCCAACCTGGGCCGGATCCCCGGAGTCACCGCCGCGACGCGCTGGGTCCTGCGCCGCTCCTCGGCCGTGATCGCCAACTCTCGCTGGCTCGCCGACCGGCTCACCGAGCGGATCCCGGCGGCCGAGGCGAAGATCGAGATCGCCGACTGCGGCGTGGACCTGGACGCCTTCTCCCCGCGGCCGGCCGCCGAAGCGCGTCAGTCACTGGGCTGGGACGGGGACGGTCCGGGGTTCCTCTGCGTCGGCTCGCTGATCGAGCGCAAGAACGTCGTCCGACTCGCGGACGCGTTTGCGGCGCTGGGAAAGGGGCGCCTCGCGTTCGTCGGCGACGGGCCGCTTCGATCCGGGCTCGAGGGCCGCGCCGGAGTCACCCTGGTGGGCCGGGTCGCGCAGTCCGAGGTACCCCAATGGGTAGCCGCGTGCGACGTCCTCTGCCAGCCGTCGCTGCGGGAGCCCTTCGGCCAGGCGACGCTCGAGGCGATGGCGATGGAGCGGAGCGTCATCGCCACCAGGGTGGGCGGCCCACCCGAGTTCGTGACGCCGGAGTCCGGCGTCCTGGTCGATCCGGAGGACGCCGGCGCGCTTACGGCGGCACTCGGACGCGCAAGCCAGATGCCGTCGCCGAATCCCGCGGCGCGAGATGCCGCCGGTCGGCACGACGTGAAGCACCAGGCCGCAGTGATGGCCGGCGTTCTGCAGCGAGCCGCGGCCGGCTGAGCCGACTAGCGGATCGCGTCCTCGTCGCGCTGCTCGGCTTCGAGCGTCTCGCGGGTCATACGCGGCCCCCGCCCATGGGCGGCTTCCGGCTCAGCCGGTTCCTCGGGTGCCTCCCTGAGATTCGCCAGCGCCGCTCTGACGTACACCGGGCTGAGGACGCGGCCGGCGGCCTCGCGCTCCTCCTCGTTCAGGAAACCCGTGACCCAGAGCAGCAGCGGATAGGCGAGCCAGAGCACGGTCCGGCCGGCGAGGCCCCAGAAGCCGCTCGTCGGCAGCAGCAGCTCGCCGGCGAGCACCAGGACCACGGCGAGCGCGGTCGCCTGCGCCAGGCGCAGCCACTCGTACGGAACCCTGAAGAGCCGCTGCGTGAAGACGTACATCAGGACCAGGACCACCGCGTACGAGGCCACCAGCGAGACGCCCGCGCCGACGATCCCCATCGAGGGGAGCAGGATCAGGTTGAGCCCGATGTTGACCACGGTCCCCGCGCCGGTCGCCGGGAAGTTGAACTCGGTCCGGCCCGTGCGCCCCAGGATGATCACAAGGACGAGATAGAGCGCGTAGAGCATCACCCCGGTCGAGATCAGCCCGATCGTCTTGTAGGAGTCGAAGAACTCCGGCGCGGCGAGAACGCGAACGATCCAGCGCGAGAACAGCCACATCCCCGCCACGAAGAAGGTCGTGACCGAGACGAACCAGGTGACGATCACGGCGTAAGCGCGGCGGGCCTCGTCGTCGTCGGTGATCGAATAGGCGAGCGGCGGCCAGGCGAGCTGGAAGCCCTTGACGAGGACGTTGACTGCCTGCGCGAATTTGACGGAGAGGCTGTAGAGGCCGGCGTCGCCGAGGCCGACGAGGCGGACGATCAGGACCCGGTCGATGAAGTTGAGGGAGTAGAGGGAGAGCTCGGCGGGCATCGTCGGCAGGCCCCAGCGGAGCATCCGGCGCCAGAGCGGGAAATCGGGGACCAGGGCCAGGCGGCGCCGCTGAGCGACGATCAGCCCGGCCAGGAAGACGGCGCCGGTCGCGTACTGGCCCCAGAGCAGGCCGCTGGCGCCCTTGCCCTCCCCCACCACCAGCCAGACGGTCACCGGGATCGTGACCAGGACGTTGGAGACGGTGAAGAAGAAGTACGCCTTGGCCCGCTCGTCGATCCTGAAGAGCGCGGTCAGGAACTCGAACATCGTGAAGACCCAGAGCCCGAAGATCGCGATCCGCATCAGACCGGGATCCGAGTGGTCGAGCAGGAGCCGAGAGAGCGGCTCGGCGAGGGGAAGGGCGATCGCCAGCCCGATGGTCGTCGTCCAGAGGAGCGACGCGAACGCCGTCTTCACCACCTGGTCCGGGACCTCGTCGGCCTGGTAGTAGAAGCGCAGGAGCGCCTCGATGATCCCGAGCCGGATCACGATGCTGGCGGCGATCACGCCCGTGACCAGCACCTCGGCGGCCCCGTAGTCGGCCGGGGTCAGGTACCGCGTATAGAGCGGCAGCAGCGCGACCGCGATCAGCTTCGAGATCACGCTGGAGGCCGTGTACGCGGCCCCCGTGGTCGCCAGGCGGCGGAGGTATCCGGTCATGGCTATCCCGGAGACTGACGCGCCGACCCGCCGGAGGATGAGCCGGGCCATTCACCCGCCCCGACCTCGGCCGCCAGTACGCCGCCGATCGCGAGGAGCGCCCAGGTGAGCGGATCGGTGAGGTACGCCGCGTAGCCGACCGTGTGAACCAGCAGGGCGATGAAGGCGACGGCGACGGCGATCCTCGCGGGGGCGAGCTCGAGCCGATCCCCCTCCCCGAGCGCTCTGAAGGGCGCCCCCAGACCCGGCGCGATGGCGCGCATCCCGGAGAAGGCCGTCCAGAGGGCGGCGGCCAGCAGGACCAGATAGCCGATCACGCCGATGGCGCCCTGCTCGGCGGCGACCGTGACCGGCTCCGTATGGGAGATGGTCGTGTCCCCGGCCCGGACGTTCTCCTCCCTGGCGAAGGCCTTCGAGAACGAGGCCGAGCCGTAGCCGTAGAGGGGCCGGTGCTCGGCGAGCTTGAGCCCGCCCGAGACCAGGCTGCTGTGTCCCTCGGTGACGGTCCGGGTGGACTCGTTGGAGCCCCCCACGGCGAACAGGACCGCGGCGACGATCGCCGCCAGGGCCACCGGGGTGGCCACGATCGCCCAGCGGGCGCTCCAGCGCAGCCCGGCCAGCACGGCCAGACCGATCAAGAGCGCGATGAAGCTCGTCTGCGAGAACGCGAAGAACAGGCCGGCGAAGAGGATCCCCACGACTCCCGTGAGCACGAACGCCATGCGCCGATTCGCCACCCAGGCCAGAACGGTGGCCGCGAGCAGGATGGCGGTCACCAGATACCGGCCGTAGATGTTCGGATCCCAGAACAGGGAGTTGACCCGGAAGTAGAAGTGGAAGTCGTTGGAGGCAGCCAGCTTGCCGTTCCAGAAGATGTGCTGGTCGGCGAACTGCCCGATGCCGATCAGCGCGAGGATCAGTCCCTCGGCCAGCAGGACCCCCAGGGCGAGCCGCAACAGGCGGCGGTCCCAGGTCGCCTCCGCCAGCAGGGAGAAGAGGATCGCGAAGGGGATCAGGAAGAACCCGATGTTGCGCGCGGCGAACGCGACGTCCTCCGAATAGATCGTCTGCAGCGCGTACAGGCAGACGACCAGGACCAGCGCGAGGACCAGTGGCTGGGGCAGCCTGCGCAGGCGGGTCTGGCCGCGCAGGGTTGCGACCGCCGTCGACAGCACTCCCGAGCCGATCACGACGTAGAGCGGGACCAGGAGGTTGACCGCCTGCCCTCCCGCGACGTGCAGCCGCACGCGGAACGGCAGGGTCGCCACCACCAGCAGGGGCAGCAGGATCGGCCAGCGGAGCATCGCCGCGGCCCCGATCGCGAGTACGACGATCCCGGCGACGACCAGGCCCCCGAACTCCAGATGGTGCTCGCGGAGATTGCGGAGGTCGTCCCACCCCTGACCGGCGATCAGGGCGAGCGCCAGCGCTCCCGCCAGGACCAGGCCGGCAACCCGGAGGCGGGCGTTTGAGGCCAGGAAGGACACCGACAACGCCCCGGCCGCCGCCAGGCACCCGATCACCTCGAGGGTCTCGCTCACGACGGCGGCCCCTGCGCGGCGATTGTCTTGTGCTCGCCCGGGATCAGAACCCGATCGAGCCGCTGGAAGTCGAGTCGCATCCGGTAGACGCCCGGCGGCACCGGCTGTCCGGCGGCATTGGTCCCGTTCCAGTCGAAGCAATGGGCCCCCGCCTTCGGGGTGTCGGGTGCGCTGTCGCTGCCCGTCAGGTGCGCCGCCTGCGCCAGGACGCGGACCACCTGATCGGACGCGTCGACCACCGCCACCTGGACCGTGTCGTCGCGGGTCAGCTGGAAGCAGACCCGATAGCCGCCGTCATGGCGAGTCTTGATGCGGGTCGAGCTGACGACCGGCCCCTCATCGCGGACGTGCTGCGTGACCACGATCGCCGCGGCGGTGGCGGCGAGCAGGAGCGACACCACCAGGGTCGAGATCACAACGGCCGATCGGCTGCGCTCGCTCACAGGGCGACCGGGCCGGGTGGTTGGCTCAGATTCCTGAGCCGGTCGTGTCGGTGACCCCAGTGGTGCTCGACGTACCGGCCTTGTCGTCTCCCAGAACCACGGCCACCGGGTCTCCCTCCGCGGCCGTGCGCACCTCGTTGTTCATCGGCTGCGTCTTCTCGATGCCGACGATCTGACCGATGATCGGGGCGCACTGCTGGCCGTTGGTCGGGTCGAACATGACGACGCTCGTCGTGAACGGGGTCGTGGTATTGCCGACCGGACCGACCCTGTAGTTGTGCTGCTTAAGCGGAGCCGCGGATCCGGCCGCGAGGCCGGGTGTGGCGGTCCCGTTTAGGACGGCGACCTTGGTCTGGCTCGGCGGGCACGGCCCCTTGCCCTTCTTGGCGCTGCCGGCAGTGTTCGAGTCCGAGGACCCGCCGGTGAGCTGTGTGACGCCGAAGACGGCGCCGGCGACCAGGAGGATCGCGCCGATCACGATCACCGCGAGGGAGAGCGGCTCAGACATCCAGCCCGGCCGCTCACGCCCGTTCCCCGGCTGGCGCCGGCGGTGCTCGAATCGCTGCCGGCGCTCGGCCGCCTGCCTGGCGAGCTCGGCTCGCCTGAAGGCCTCGGCCTCGTTCGGTGCCGTTGCGGCGGCCGCGGCGGCGGCCTTCTCCGGCTCCTTCGTGGTGGAGGCCACGGCGGTAGCGGTCCGCTCGGCGGGTGCGATCGTTTCGCCGTCCTCCGCGCCACCCTCAACCAGGAAGCTGGCCTGGTCGCGCAGGCGGCGTACATCGCGCGCCTGTGCGAAGTAGAGCAGGGAGAGCAGGGCCAGCCCCAGGAACGAGGCGAGGCCCGCGACTGCTCCGACTTCCTTGAGGAGACTGCTCATGGCCGCGGCGCGGGATGTTAGGGAGCTTGTCGGTGCGAGGGCGCGCGCCAGCGCGGCCCGTTGATCAGTGGGTCAGGTCGTCGACGGGCAACTCGGTCGCGCGGCGCTTCGAAACCAGCTCGACGGTCCGCTCGGCCAGGCGGGCCTCGTCGCCCTCCCTGATCAGGGTCTCGAGCCGGCCGAGCGTGCCGTTGACCCACTCCGGATCGAGCGGCGCGTTGCGCACGGCGCGAACTATGCGATCCGAAGCCGTCGGCTGCGGCCGCTCGTCGGAGTTGAAGAGCTCCTCGTGCAGCTTCTCGCCGGGCCGTGGACCCACGAACTCGACGGCGATGTCGACCTCCGGCTCGTAGCCGGCGAGCCGGATCATGTTGTGGGCGAGGTCGACGATCTTCACCGGCTCGCCCATCTCGAGGACGAAGACCTCGCCGCTCGCGCCGCCCAGGTCGCCGGAGCGGATCACCAGCTGCACGGCCTCCGGGATGGTCATGAAGTACCGCGTCATCTCCGGATCGGTCACCGTGACCGGCCCGCCGCGCTCGATCTGGCTGCGGAAGATCGGCACGACGCTGCCGGAGGACGCGAGGACGTTCCCGAAGCGGACCGAGACGAACTTCGTCTGCGGGTGCTTGCGCCCGGCCGCCTCGACGATCCATTCCGCCATCGCCTTGGAGGCGCCCATCACGGTCCGTGGGTTGACCGCCTTGTCGGTCGAGATCAGGACGAAGCGCTCGCAGCCGGAGGCGACGGCGGTCTCGGCGGTGACCTTGGTCGCCATCGCGTTGTTGCGGATCGCCTCGAGCGGATTCGCCTCCATCAGCGGAACGTGCTTGTAGGCGGCGGCGTGGAAGACGACCTCGGGCTTGAAGCGCTGCATCACCTCGAGCATCCGGTCGCCCTCCTTGCAGTCGGCGAGCACGGACTCGATCCGGGTGAAGTGCCGCTCCTCGATCATCTCGCGGTCGATCCGGAAGAGGTTGTCCTCGGCGTGATCGAGGATGACCAGCAGCTTCGGCCGCACCCGGGCGATCTGACGGACCAGCTCGGAGCCGATCGAGCCGCCCGCCCCCGTGACCAGGACGACCTTGTCCTGGATATAGGCCCCGACTCGATCGAGCTCCATCTTCACCGGCTCGCGGCCGAGGACGTCCTCGACCTGGACCTCGCGCAGCTGCCTGGTGAGCTGGACCCCCCCGCGGAGCAGCTCGAAGACGGTGGGCAGCGTCCGCACGGGGACGTCGCGCTCGCGACACGCCGTCACGACCCGGCCGCGCAGCTCGCCGGGAGCCGAGGGGATGGCGATGATCACCTCGTCGGGGTGGAACTCGTCGAGGACCGCACCGACCTCCTCGGTCGTGCCGACCACGTTGATGCCGTGCAGGCGCATGCCGCGCTTGCGCGGGTCATCGTCCAGGAAGCCGATCGCGCGGGAGCCGAGGTTCGGGTTGAGCTGCATCTCGCGGACCACCATCTGGCCGCCGGAGCCGGCCCCGACGACGAGCACGCGGCGGGCGCCGCGGACCTCGCGGCGGGCCATCCGCTCGACCAGCAGCATGCGGGCGAGCAGCCTCGCGCCGCCGACCACGAAGACCGTGAGCAGGAAGTAGCTGACGACGACCGAGCGCGGGATCTGGTCGTCGAACGGCTTCAGCAGCAGAAAGGCAATCGCCAGGATCGCCGTGGAGATCGCGCAGGCGCGCAGCACGGCGATCATGTCCGGCAGGCGGAAGTAGCGCCACCACTTCTCGTAGAGGCCGAAGGCGTAGAAGACGATCAGCTGGCCCGCGACGACGAAGCCGATGGAGTGCACCAGCATGTGTTCGTAGCGGTCGGGGATCCCGCCCGGAGCATCGAGAAAGCGCAACCTGAAGGCCAGGTAGTAGGCGGCCGCGATGAGGACTGCGTCTGCGGCGAGCTGGATCAGGCGATGCCTGTAGACGGGGTGCTTGAGCCGCTCCACGCGAGCAGCGAGTCTAGTGCGCCTCGGCTCAAACCGGTGAAAAATGAGGATCCGCGCGAGCCGATCTGCCACCGCTTTGGCGGTGTCCTGTCAGGGGCGTGCCCCTTGGGCGGTCCAGTATCAAGCTGGGCGGTGACCGCCGACGAAGCCGGTAGAGGTCCCTACCGGCGAGGAGGTGGGTGCCGATCCAGCGCCGATACCTGGGACGCCCAAGGGGTGCGAACTCCCTGGCGGGACACCGCCTAACATGTGGCGCCGCGCGGGCCAGGCTGACCGCCGCCGCCCAATCACATGCCTATCGCTGCCCTCCTCGATCCGCTCGTCAACCTCTGCACCGATTTCATCGGCGCGGTCGGCTATGCCGGCATCTTCGTGCTCACCATGCTCGGCAGCGCCTGCATCCCGATCCCGAGCGAGGCGACGATGCTGTTCGCCGGATTCAAGGTGAGCGACGGCGACCTGACCCTGCTCGGCGTGATCGTCGCGGGCGTGACCGGGGAGCTGATCGGCTGCCTGATCGCCTACGCGGCCGGCTACTACGGCCGAATCGACCTGCTCGAGCGCAACAAGCTGATCCACATCGATCGCAAGCGGCTCGACTGGGTGGACCGCTGGTTCCAGAAGCACGGCGACATCACCGTCTTCGTCGGCAGGCTGCTGCCGCTCGTCCGGGCCTTCATCTCGCTGCCCGCGGGCGTCGCGGAGATGCCCCTGCGGCGCTTCATCCCGTTCACGGTCGCCGGCTCGGTGATCTGGCTCTCTGGCCTCGCGCTGATCGGCCGCGCCGTCGGCGACAGCTGGGACGAGTGGCACCAGAAGCTGGCCTTCCTCGACTACGTCGTCGTCCTGGCCGCCATTGCCGGGATCGCGTACCTCCTGATCCGGCGTCGCCGGTCCGGCGGCGAGCCCCCGGCGGAGGCCGAGGAGCAGCCCGCTTCATGATGAGGCGGTCGAGGGCGATCGTCCTCGGCGCCGTGCAGGGGCCGACCGAGCTGCTCCCGGTCTCCAGCTCCGCCCATCTCACCCTGATCCCATGGCTGGCCGGCTGGGACGCGGACGGACGCGATCCCGAGCTGCAGAAGAGCTTCGAGGTCGCGCTGCACGCCGGCGCCGCTGCGGCCCTGCTCGTCGGCCAGCGGCGGGTGATCGCCGAGGAGCTGCGCTCCTTCGACCGCCGCAAGGCGACGGTGCTCGGGCTGTCCTTCCTTCCCCCAGCCCTCTGCGGGGTGGCGCTCGAGCGCCCGATCGAGCGGTACCTGGGCGGTCCGCTGCCCACAGCCCTCGGCCTGCTCGCCGGCGCCGCCGCAATGGTGATCGCCGACCGCAAGCCGCAGGTTCGCGACCGAGGCCGGGCCACGGCGATGGACGGCCTCGCCCTCGGGCTCGCCCAGGCCGCCGCGCTCGCCCCGGGCATCTCGCGGAACGGCGCGACCCTGACGGCGGCGCGCTGGCGGGGGTTCACGCGGCAACACTCGAACATGCTCTCGCGCACCGTCGCGCTGCCCGTCATCGTCGGGGCCGCGGTCCTCAAGGGGATCCGCATGCGTCGCGGCGGCCTGCCGCGCGAAGCTCGCGTCGGATTTGCGGCCGGAACCGCGACCTCGTTCGCCTCGACACTCGCCTCGCAGGAGCTGATCCGCGTGGTGGAACGCGACAGCGCGCTCTGGCCGTACGCCGCCTACCGTGCCGGCCTGGCGGGCACGGTGCTCGCCAATCTCTGGCGCAAGCGGCGCGCTCGGCGGACCCGATTCGTCTCCGGCAACGGCCGGCCCGAGGGTTACTCGCCGTCCGCGACGAAGGAGGGCATCCCGGCATGAGCGACGACGCGTACGCCAAGGCGGGCGTCAGCCAGGGGGACGCGGATGCCGCCGTCGCCGCGCTGGTCACGTCGCTGGCGGCCGGCGCGCCGGCCGAGAGCCGGCAGGTCCTCGCCAGCGGTCACTACGCCAACGTCGTCCGCCTCGACGACCGCACCGGGATCGCCCTGAGCACCGACGGGGTGGGCACCAAGCTCGTACTCGCGGAGCAACTCGGCCGCTGGGACACGGTCGGGATCGACTGCATCGCAATGAACGTCAACGACGTGATCTGCGTGGGGGCCGAGCCGCTCGCGATGGTCGACTACCTCGCCGTCGACCGGGCCGACTCCGAGATCGCCGGGGCGATCGGCGTGGGCCTCGCGCGGGGGGCCGGGCTGGCGGGAATCGAGATCGTCGGCGGCGAGCTGGCCCAGCTGGGGGAGCTGATCAACGGCCTCGACCTCGCCGGCGCGTGCTTCGGAACGGTCGCCCTCGACTCGCTGGTGACCGGCGCCGCGATCGAGCCCGGCGACCCAGTGATCGGCCTGCCCTCCTCGGGGCTGCACTCGAACGGCTACACGCTGGCGCGCTCGGCGCTGGCGGACATCCCGCTCGACGACGATCGCCTCGGCCGTCCGCTCGGCGACGTCCTGCTGGAGCCGACCGAGATCTACGTGAAGCCGGTCGTCGAGCTGCTCCGGTCGGACGTCGACGTGCGCGGCCTGGCCCACATCACCTCCGGCGGGCTCGACAACCTGCTGCGGCTGGAAGCCGACGTCGCCTACGAGATCGACGACCCACTCCCGGTCCCTCCGGTCTTCGAGCTGATCCGGGAGCTCGCCGACGTGCCTGACGAGGAGATGCACGAGGTCTTCAACATGGGCTGCGGCTTCTGCGTGGTGGTTGCCGCCGGGGACGAAACTGCGGCAGTGAAGAAGCTGCAGGCCCATTACTCCGCCGCGCGGCGCATCGGCCGTGTCGTCGAGGGACCGGCCGCCGTTTCGAGGACTTAGCGCCGGGGCTGGCCGCCGTCTTAGCCTAGGCAGGCTCCCAGAGCGTGCCCGTGAGTGCCCGAACGGGCTTGACCTTCCAGTCGCGCGCCATCTCCCAGAGCTCCGCCTCCAGGACCGGCAGCGCCTTCTCGGCCAGCACCTCCAGCTCACGCGTCGCGCAGCGGCCGAAACGCCGGATTGCGTCCAGCGGCTCCAGGGCTCCCTCATTGCGCTGTCTCGCACCCGCTGCCAGCGCCGCATCCCTCAGCGCCGGGTGGGAGCGCGCGATCGCCCAGGCGCCGTGGCGTGAACCGTCCGAGCCGACGAACACGGCCGAGGGGAAGCTGATCCGCTCCTTCCCCTCGGTCCGCCCCACGGCGTCCGCGTCGCGTGCCTCCTGCGGGGGGTCTCGGACCTCTTCGAGGTCGGCCGCGAAAGCCTCGGTGATCGCCTCCGAGAAGAGATCGATTTCAAACCGCTTGCGGTCGAGGTGAGTGCCGCGCGCGACCGCCAGCAGCGACTCCGGGTGATCGAGCTTGCGTCGTTCGAACATGAGTCCCTCTCGCACGGCCCGCAGGTACCGATAGCCCGCCTCCCAGCCCTGCTCGGAGGCCGCCTTTACGGCCTGGCAGGCGGGGTAGGTCGAGAGCAGTGGGCTCTCCGTCCAAATCCGCGGGTCGATCGGCATCAGCCCGTCGGCGGCGACCTGAAGCCAGTGCGAGATCAGGTCGGCATTGCAGTCGGGCCCGAACCCGATCCTGCCCTGCTCGTCGCGGTACTTCCGGCCGTAGCGACGGGCCAGGCCGCCCATCACCCAGACGAATTCGAGCTCTCCGTCGAACTCCCAGATCAGCCGCCGCAGCGCCGGTTCGGCCGCCCAGGACCAGGGACAAGCGGGGTCTGTGTAGAAGCGGACCTGGACAGTCATCATTCGTTCGGGCGCCGGTTCTCAGCGGCAGGGGCGGCGGAAGGCGAAAATACAGCGCGATGCAAAGGCAAATCAGTTGGAACGCTTGAGCTCCACCGTACTCTCGGGCCGGTACCGGCTCGAATCGAAGCTGGGCTCAGGCGGCATGTCGACCGTCTACCTGGCGCTCGACGAGGTCCTTGACCGCCCGGTGGCGGTCAAGCTGCTGCATCGCGAGATCTCCGAGGAGGCCGACCAGCTGGAGCGCTTCCGCCGCGAGGCCCGGGCGGCGGCGCGCCTCTCGCATCCCAACCTCGTCGGAGTCATCGATGCCGGAGAGGACGACGGCCGCCCATACATCGTCTTCGAGTACATCGACGGCCGCACCCTGAAGCGCCGGATCTCAGACGACGGCCCGCTCCCGATCGACGAGGCGGTCGCCTACGCGATCGAGATCGGCCGGGGCCTGACCGCCGCCCACGCGCGCAAGCTGGTCCACCGCGACGTGAAGCCGCAGAACGTGCTGATCGACCCCGACGGCCGAGCCAAGGTCACCGACTTCGGCATCGCCCGCTCGCTCGAGTCCAAGGGGCTCACGGCGACCGGCCGAGTGCTGGGCACCACCGACTACGTCTCACCCGAGCAGGCGATGGGAGAGGACGTCGACGAGCGCTCAGACGTCTACTCGCTGGGCGTCGTCCTCTACGAGATGCTCACCGGCGACGTCCCCTTCCAGGCCGAGACACAGGTCGGCGTCGCGATGAAGCACGTCAACGAGCCGATGCCGGACGTGCAGGCGAAGCGGCCGGAGGTGTCGGCGGTCGTCGCGTCCGTGGTCGACAGGGCCACCACCAAGGATCCGCGCGACCGCTACAACACCGTCGCCGAGATGGTCCGCGATCTGGAGCAGACGCTCGAGGTCGAGGCGGCGCGGCGCGGCGGCACGAGCGGCGAGGCGACCAGCGTCCTCGACTCGGTGCCCAGGGCCCGGCGCCGCCTCGGGAGCCGGCGGCGGCCCTGGATCGGGATCGTGATGGGGGTCGTCGGAATCGCCCTGATCGTGGCGGCGGTGATCTTCGGCGGCGAGCGCCTGGACCTGGGCGGCGGCAACACGACCGGTGGTGGCAGCTCCGAGATCCGCCTCTCCTCGGGCGCCGCCAGCGAGTTCGATCCCGAGGGAGACCAGCGCGAAACGGGCACCGAGGGCCTGGCGGTCGACTCGAACCCGACCGGAACCGCCTGGTCGAGCGAGCACTACGACACGCCGGATTTCGGCGGTCTCAAGGACGGTGTCGGTCTCGCGATCGACGCCGGGAGCTCCGTGACCGCGAAGTCCATGGTGATCAAGTCACCGACGCCCGGCTACGACGCCCAGATCTACGAGACATCGGGCACGGCGCCGAGCGAGCTCTCCGGCTGGGGACAGCCGGTGGCGACCATCACCGATGGTGGGGAGACCGAGACCGCGCGCCTGCCCGGCAGGGCGGCGCAGTCCTTCCTGATCTGGATCACGAAGGCGCCCTCGGCCAAGGACGACCCGGGGCGGTACCAGATGGAGATCTCGGACGTTCGGCTTCGGAAGTAGCTCAGAACTCGTACGAGCGCGCCTTCTCGTGGCGCTCGATCGCCAGCTTCACCAGCCGGTCGCAGAGGTCGGGATACGAGATCCCGTCGGCCTCGAAGAGCTTGCCGTAGACGCTGGTCTCGGTGAAGCCCGGGATGGTGTTGAGCTCGTTGACGAGCACCTGCTCCCCGTCGACGAAGAAGTCGCAGCGCGCCAGGCCGCTGCAGCCGCAGAGCGTGAACACCTGGCGGGCGAGGTCGCGGAGCCGCTCGGTCGCCTGATCTGAGATCCCGGCCGGGACCACCAGCTCCATCCCGCCCTCCGCGTACTTGGCCTCGTAGTCGTACCAATCGTGCCCCTTGGTGTCGATCTCGCCGGGCGGCGAGGCCACCGGCTCCTCGTTGCCGAGCAGAGAGCACTCCACTTCCTTACCGGGCGCCGGCGCCTCGACGATGACGCGCGGGTCGTGGCGACCGGCCACCTCGACGGCGCGATCGAGCTCCTCATCCCCCGAGGCCGGAGCGATGCCCACGCTCGAGCCGAGCCGGGCGGGCTTCACCCAGACCGGCTGGCCGAACCCGGAGGCGATCGCCTTCCAGTCCCGCTCGCCGGCGCGGCAGTACTCGACCTGCGGGATCCCGTGACGGGCGAGGAGGTCCTTGAAGACGAGCTTGTCCATGCAGATCGCCGACGCCCCGACGCCGGAGCCCGCATAGGGGACGCCGAGCACCTCGAGCAGGCCCTGAATGCTGCCGTCCTCCCCACCGGGGCCATGGAGCACCGGGAACGCGACGTCGCAATCCAGCAGCCCTCCGGCGGGCGTGAAGCTGATCCGATCGCCGCCCGCCGACCAGCGACCGTCGCGGTCGATGTTCACCTCGACCGTCTCGTGCCCGGCCTCGCGCAGCCCGGCAGCGACCGAGGCGGCCGAGCGCAGCGACACCTCATGCTCGCTCGAAGTGCCTCCCCCGAGCACGGCGACCCTCATGGCGTCGTCCCGGTCGGGGCGGCGACGCCGACCGCGATCGTCACGGTGTCGCCCCGCTGCCCCCGCGAGCCACCCGGTGGGAACTCCGAGATCACGACGCCAACCTCGGTTGGGTCGGTGGTCGTCTGCTCGGTCACGGCAACCGTGAAGCCCGCCTTCTTCAGCGTGTTGACGGCTTCCTTGCGCAGCTGCCCCATGACGTCGGGGACGGTGATCGCCCCGGTCGAGGCGAAGATCGTCACCTGGGAGCCACGCGCCACGCGCTTGCCGGCTCCGGGGCTCTGGCTCAGGACCTTGCCCTGCGGCTCGGTGGAGTCCTTCTGCACCTCGGTGCCCGAGAGTCCGGCGTTGGAGAGCGTGGCGAGCGCCTGCTGGTCGTTGAGCCCGACCACGCTCGGAACGACCACTGTGTTCGCGCCGCGCGAGACGAGCAGCGTCACGGGCTGCAGCGTGGAGAGCTGGGTGCCCGCCGGAGGCGAGGTGCCGATCACGGAGCCCCTCGGCACGGACTTCGAGAACTGCTGCATGACGTTGACCTTGAAGCCGGCGTGCTCCAGGCGTTTGGTCGCGTCCGCTTCGCTCAGTCCCACCACCGAGGGAACGGCGCGGATCGCCGGCCCCGAGCTGACGCTGAGGGTCACCGTGGCGCCCTCCTCGGCCTTGCCGCCTCCGCGGTCGGTCGGGATCGGGTCCTGCTCCACCACCTGGTCCCTCGGCGCCGCGCTCGGCACGGCCTTGATCGCGACGTTGAAGCCCTTGCTGTCGAGCAACTGGGTCGCCTGATCGGAGGTCTTCCCGATCACGTCCGGGATCGCGACATGCTGCGGCCGGGTGAGCGCGTAGGCGACGAGGGCCGCCACGCCGCAGGCGAGCAGGGCGATCACCAGCCAGCGCCAGCGGCGCCGCCGCCCCAGGTCGTACTCCTCGTACTCCTCCTCCTCGGCGGGGATGTCCGTCTCGCCCGAAGGCGAGACCGCGGCGAAGGCCGCCGTGTCCTCGGGCCTCGGGGTGTCGGGAGCGCGCTCCGCCGCGTCGAGCGCCTTCAGGAACGCGTCGGCGTCCTTGAAGCGGGCCTCCGGGTCCTTGGCCAGCGCCCGCATGACCACGGCGTCGAGGGCCGGCGGGATGTTCGGGTTGATCGCGCTGGGGCGCCTGGGCGCCTCGTTCACCTGCTTGAGGGCGACGGCGACGGCGCTGTCACCCTCGAAGGGCACCCGGCCGGTCAGGGCCTCGTAGAGGATCACGCCGATCGAGTAGATGTCCGATCGGGGCGTCGTCGCTTTGCCCTGCGCCTGCTCCGGGGAGAGGTACTGGGCGGTCCCCATCACCGACCCGGTGGCGGTGATGTCGGAGTTCTCGCCACCGCGCGCGATCCCGAAGTCGGCGACCCGGGCCCGGCCCTCGTCGTCAATCAGGACGTTCTGCGGCTTCAGATCGCGGTGAATGATCCCCTTGCGGTGGGCGAACCGCGCGGCGTTCAGGATCTGCCGGGTGAAGTCGATCGCGTCCTGGTTTCCCATTCCGCCCTTGACGAGGTCCTTGAGCGAGGGCCCGTCCACGTACTCCATGGCGATGAAGTAGGTGTCGCGGAACTCGCCGCGGTCGAAGACGCCGACCACGTTGGGGTGCTGGAGCCCGGCCGCCGACTGGGCCTCCCGCTGGAAGCGCTGGACGAACTCGGTGTCCTGAGCGAAGCGGTCGTGAAGGATCTTGATCGCCACGTTGCGATCGAGCTCAGTGTCCTCAGCGAGCCAGACGTCGGCCATCCCACCGGTGCCGATCTTGTGATCGAGGCGGTAGCGCTCGTCGACCATCTCGCCCTTGCGCGGAACGGCCATCAGGCGGAGTTCCCGAGCAGGCTCTCAGCGACGGCCTTGAAGATCGGTCCGCAGGTCGGCCCGCCGAAACCGCTGGTGTGCTCGACGATGCAGGCGATCGCGATCTTCGGATCGTTGGCGGGCGCGAAGCCGATGAACCAGGCGTCGTTCACGCCGGGCGAGATCTCCGCCGTGCCGGTCTTGCCCGCCACGTCGATGCCGGAGACCGCCGCCGCCGTTCCCGTTCCCTCGTTCACGACGCTCTGCATCATGTCGTTGAGGGTGGAGGCCGTGTCCTCGCTCATCACCCGGCTCTGGTGGGCGGGGTCGAGCCTGGTCTCCCGCCCGTCGGGATCGATCACCTTCGACCACAGCCGCGGCTCCATCAGCTCACCCTTGTTCGCGACGGCGGCCGCGACCTCCGTCATCTGCAGGGGCGTCACCCGGAGCCGTTCCTGGCCGATCGCGACGCGGCCGATGTCGATCGCGTCGTTCGGGCCGAGGAGCTTGTTGCGGTCGTAGACGCCGCTGGCGAAGAGCTGGAAGCCCGGGTAGTCGAGGCGCGGCTTGGCGTTGAAGCCGAACCGGTCCATGTACTTGAACATCGTGTCCTTGCCGATCTTCTCCCCGGCCTGGGCCCACCAGGTGTTGACGGAGTTGGTCAGGGCGGTGGTCATGTCGATGTCGCCGAACTGCTCGCCGCCGGAGTTCGCGAGGGGAACGCCCTCGATCGGGATCGGGGATCGGCCGCTGAACGTCGAGCTGGGCGTCAGGTCACCGCTGTCGAGCGCCGCGGTCGCGGTCACCACCTTCATCGTCGAGCCGGGCGGGTAGCCGCCCTGCGTCGCGCGGTTGAGGAGCGGGGCGCTCGTGTCGGTGTTGAGCCGCTTGAAGGTGTTGGCGTTCTCGACCTGGTTCGGGTCGTACTCGGGGATGCTCACCATCGCCTTGATCTCCCCGGTCGACGGCACCATCGCGACGACGGAACCACGGCGGCCGGCGAGGCCGTCCACGGCGGCTCGCTGCGCGTTCACGTTGAGCGCGGACTGGACCTTGTCGCCCTCCTGCGCGTGTCCCTGGAGCTCGTCCAGCACCGAGAGGAACTCAGTCTTGTTGCCGACCAGCTCGTCGTTGTGGGAGAGCTCGAAGCTGACCCTGCCGCGGTCCACGAAGCTGTAGCCGATCGGGTTGCCGAACAGGGAGCCCTGCGGGTAGTGGCGGACGTAGATCTTGCTGTTGCCCTTGCCGACCGCCCGGGAGCGCGCGATCACCGTCCCGTCATCGGCGACGATGTCGCCCCGCTTGATCTGCTGCTCCTCGAGCAGGGGCCTGCGGTTCGCGGTGTTCGCCTTCAGCGAGCTCGAATCGAAGACCGACCAGTACGACGTGAAGCCGAAGAGCAGCGCGTAGAGCACCAGGATCAGGCCGAAAAGCTTGACGATCTGGCGGTTCACTCCTGCACCGCCTGCTGCTGCAGCCGCACCCGCCGGCGAGATTTGTCGGAGACCATCAATAAGAGCGCGAGGAGGATGAAGTTGGCGACGATCGAGCTGCCCCCATAGCTGATGAACGGCAGGGTCACGCCCGTCAGCGGGATCACCCTGGTGACGCCGCCGATGATCACGAAGGCCTGCAGGGCGAGGATCGTCGTCAGGCCGGTGGCGAGCAGCTTGGAGAACCCGTCCTCCGCCAGGATCGCAGTCTTGAACCCGCGCTCCGCGATCAGCGCGTAGATCAGCACCACGGCGGCGCCGCCGAACAACCCGAGCTCATCGACGATCACGGCGTAGATGAAGTCGGTGTGCGGCGCCGGCAGGATCGCGCACCGGTCCGGGAAGTCCCCGTGACAGGCGGGCAGCTGCACGAGCGAGTCGCCGAGGCCCCGCCCGAAGAGCCCCCCGTCGGCCTGGGCGAAGATCGACTGCGAGAGCTGATAGCCGCTGCCGCTCGAGTCGTGGAAGGGGTCGAGCCAGATGTCGAAGCGCTGCTGGATGTGCGGGGCGGTGTGCGCGAAGAACCAGGCCCCGACCACGAACATCAGCAGGCCGATGACCACGAAGGAGATCCGCGCGGTCGCGACGTAGATCAGCGCCAGGAAGGCTCCGAAGAACATCACCGAGCTGCCCAGGTCGCGGATGAAGACCAGCAGCACCATCGCCGCGCCCCAGACGACCAGCAGCGGGCCGAGATGCTTGAGCGGGGGCAACACCAGGCCCATGAACTTGCGCGCCCCGATCACCATCACCTCGCGGCGCTCGTTCAGGTAACTGGCGAGGAAGACGACGATGCAGATCTTCGCGAGCTCGGTCGGCTGGAACGTGATCGGGCCCAGATTCACGGCCAGATAGGCGTCGTTGGTCGCGTGGCCGAGGAACCGAGGCAGGATCAGCAGGACGATCCCGACGAGCGCGATCGAGTAACGGTAGCGCTCGAGCGCCTCGTAGTCGCGCAGAAAGATGATCGTCGCCGAGAACAGGACGAGGCCGAGGACGAACCAGTTGGCCTGATCTCGCGCCAGCCCCTCGTCGAGGCGATAGAGCATCACCAGCCCGAAGGCGGCCAGCAGCGCCACCAGCGGGAAGAGGAAGGGATCGGCGTCGGGCAGGCGGATCCGGATCACGATGTGGGTGGCGACGCAGACCGCGAGGAAGTAGGCGCCGTAGAAGACGCTCGCGTTGAGCTGGTCCGAGTTGGTGACGAGCACGGCCGTGAACCCGGCCGTGACCAGCAGGGCGACCGGGATCAGCGCAAAGAGCTCGCGGGTGCGGGCGCTCAACTCTTTTTGGCCTGCCGGCCGTTCGAGTTGGCCCCAGACTGCTTCTTCTTCTTCTTTGCCGGTGGTGGTGCGGGCGGCGGCGGCAGCCCCTCCGTCGGCCGCAGCTTGATGTCGTCGATCAGGTCGGTGGCGTCGCCGTGGCTGCGCCAGGTGTGGCCCGTGACGGCTCGCTGGCGGTCCTCGGAGAGGGTTCCCTCCTGCACCGGAACCGAGTACTGCTTCGAATAGAGGCTGACCCCGAGGGGAAGCGAGTACGGCAGGCCCCGGTAGAGCGCCACGTCGCCCTGATCGTCGGTGCCGAGGAAGTAGATCGAGCGCGCCACGAGAAAGCCGCCGCCGATCACCACGATCGCCGCCAGGATTGCGACGGCCCAGCCGAGGAATCGGCGGCGCCTCGCCGGGGCCGGCATCGGCCCGCGGCCTCGGAGCCGGTCTCCCGCGGCGCGCATCCGCTCGCCGGTCAACCCGGCCTGCTCGGCGGTACGCGAGATCAGCGTCGCGCTCTCCTCGCCCTCCCTCGCGTCCGCGTCGGCGACCCGGAAGGCGACGGCGGTGATGTTGTCCCGGCCGCCCCCGCGGTTGGCGGCGTCCACCAGCTCCTTGACCGCGGTGCGCAGGGTGCGGGACGAGACCAGGATCCGGCGGATCTCGTCGTCCGAGACCATCGTCGTAAGCCCGTCGCTGCAGAGCAGGAAGACGTCGCCGTCCCTGGCCGGAAAGGTCATGGTGTCGACGTTCACGCTCGGCTCCGGCCCGAGGGCGCGGGTGATGATCGAGCGCTGCGGGTGCTCCTCGGCCTGCTCCTCGGTGAGGCGTCCCTGGCGGCGGAGCTCCTCGACCAGGGAGTGGTCCTTGGTGAGGCGCTTGAGCTGCCCTTCGCGCAGCACGTACGCGCGACTGTCGCCGACGTGGCCGAGCGACACCTCGTCGCCGCGGAGCATCGCGGCGGTCAGCGTGGTGCCCATCCCGGCGCGCGAGGAGTCCTCCTGCGCAAGCCGGTGGATCTCGTGGTTCGCGGTCTGGGCGATCTGCTCGAGCGCTCCCTCCGCCGGCTCCTCCTCGCTCACCCGGCCGCGGCGCTCGAAGGCGCCGGCGGCGATTCGCGAGGCGACCTCGCCGGCCTGGGCGCCGCCCATCCCGTCCGCGACCGCGAACAACGGGGCGCGGGCGAAATAGGAGTCCTCGTTCGCGTGGCGCTGGCGGCCGGTGTCTGTCTTGTGGGCTTCTTCGGCGACGGTCAGCATCAGGAGACCTCGAAGCGGAACTCAGTGTCCCCGATCCGGATCACGTCACCGGGACGGAGCTCGGCCTCGCCGTGCAACTCCTGGGAGTTGAGGAGCGTGCCGTTGGTCGAATTCAGATCCTCCACGAAGTAGCCGCCGCCCCGGCTGAAGACGCGGGCGTGGAAGCCGGAGGCGTAGCGGTCGTCGAGCCTGACGTCGGCGTCGGCCGACCGCCCGAGGGAAATTCCGCCGAAGAGGTCGAAGTGGTCGCCCTTGTTGAGCCCACCGCCCACCTGGACCACGAGGAAGGCGTCCGTGGCCTCGTCCTCGCCCCCGAGGACCTCGTGGTAGCCGGTCTCGAAGCCCGGCGACGCCGTGCCCCGCAGGTCGCGCAGCGCCATCCGGGTGACCCAGAGCAGGAACAGGTAGAGGACGGCGAGAAAGCCGAACTTGAGCGCTACGGCTAGCGGCTCGAGGTCGTTCACTGCTCGATGTCGAAACCGAAGACCTTGGTCCCTAGGGTGATCTCGTCGCCCGGCGAGAGGCGAGCGTTGGCGACGCGGCGGCCGTTGATCTTGACCCCGTTGGTCGAGTTCAGGTCGACGATCTGCCAGTCACCGACGCTCGAGCGGCGCAGCTCAGCATGGCGGCGAGAGATGTTGGGATCGTCAATGATGCAGTCCGCTTCCTTGGAGCGCCCGAGCGTCGCCGTCGGCCCGTCGAGGACGTAGCGACGATCGTCGACGGTGATGATCGCCCGGGTCTCCGAGTAGGCGGCGTCGGGGCGGCGCTTCGACTTCGCCTTCTCCGCCTGGGTCGCCGAGTAGACCATCGTGTGGCCGTGCTCCCCCTGCGTCGGGTCGGCGCCCTGTCGCTGCGGCGGGCGAACCAGCCGCGTCTGGATCCCGAACTCTCCGAGTCGCAGGCGCTCGTCCTGGTCGAGGTTCACGACGGGCCTGGTAAGCAGGTCGTAATCGTGGTGACGAGCGTGCTCGAGCAGGTGCCCGCTCAGCTCCTGCGCCAGCGAGGCTTCGTAGTCCTTGAAGCGCTCGTAGTCGTCCGGGCAGAGCCAGACGGTGTACTCGTTGGGCACGTAGACCCGCTGGACCGACGCCGTCTTGTGGGCATCCATCTCCTTGGCGAGCTTGCGAGCGATCTCAACCGGCTGCACGCCGGAGCTGAAGGCGCGGCTGAACACGCCCTCGACGAGGCCCTCGATGCGAGCTTCAAGGTTGCGCAGAACGCTGATGGCAGGCTCCTGGAATCGGTGGGACGGCCGACGGCAACGCAGGCCGGGGCGAAATGCTAGTGCGTGAAGCTACGCGAGCGCATCGGGCGGCGGTCCCTCGAGGGAGCCACTCCTGTAATGCGCCGGCGGGCCCATTCTCCGGGCGAGCACGGCGGCAATCACCGCAGCCAGGAGAGTCCCGAAGAGCAGCCCGGGCGGCGTGCTGCCCCCGGCCACCAGCTTCAGGGTCGTGATCAGGCCGGCCGCCCAGATCAGCGCGCCAACGGCGTCGAGCAGCGGCGTGCGCCCACGCACGAGGACCGGGAGCACGAGAGCCGCGGCGGCGAAGATCCCGGCGGCCGCGAGCACGGAGCCATCGATCAGCGGCATCAGCACGTCCGAGATCGCCGTGCCGGCCGATCCCTTCCAGTGCGCTGGGAGGTCCGCGACCGGTCCGAGCAGCAGGGTGCGGTGCGCAAGCTCCTCCCACGCCGCGATCCAGAGGTATCCGATGCCGCCCAGGAGCGCCCGGCCCGCGGCGCCCCGGGTCAGTCCGGCGAGCGCCGGATAGACCGGGCCGAGGCCGAGCAGGCCCAGGATCGGTGCGGCGCCGGGAAGCGGAATGGCGTCCGGGTCGATCGCCGGGGCCAGGAGCGGGGCGCCCAGGACGAGAACCACGGCCGCGACCCCCGGCTCGCCCGCGCCGATCAGGGTCCAGAGGAGAACGAGGGCGAGCTGCAGCGCATACGCGGGGCGTGGCCGGCCCAGGGCGAGCACCCCGGGGACGAGAGCCGCCAGAACGACCGGAGCGGGAGCGCCGGTGACGATCAGGGCGGCCGCGCCGAGTGCGGCCACCCCCGCCCCGGGGAGAAACCTCGCCAGGCCGGGGAGCGAACGGAGCGGCCGCTCGTCCTCGTCGAAGCCCTGGAGCCCCTCGACCGCCGGCAGCGGATCGCCATCGAGCTCGTTGATGTGGGCAGCCAGCGCCGCCTCCAGCTCGGAGGCGAGCGGCCGCATCTCCGCATCGGGGTCCAGTGCGGCGTCGATCGCGTCCGTCATTCCCTCGGGCAGGTCCGGCCGGACCGCTGAAAGGGGGGCGATCGGCTCGCCGATCGCCCTGGCGGTGGCCGCAGGGCTCTCGCGGACCAGCGGGTGCTCCCCGCAGAAGCATTCGTACAGGGTCAGCGCGAGGGAGTAGACGTCGGCCGAGGGACCCGGCCGCAGCCCATCTGCCTGCTCGGGGGCCATATAGGCCAGGGTCCCCAGCACCGCTCCGGTGGCGGTCAGGCTGCGCTCGCCGGCGATCCGGGCGATACCGAAGTCGACCAGCTTCGCCTCGACATGAGACGGGTCGCGCTGACGCGCGCCCTCGCGTACAACCAGGATGTTCTCGGGCTTCACGTCGCGGTGGACAACTCCCGCCCGGTGAGCTGCCATCAGCGCAGCCGCCGAATCCGCGCCGACTCGCGCCACGAGCCGGTCGGTCAGCTCACCGCGCCTGCCGAGCGCCCGGAGCGTCTCCCCCTCGATCAGCTCGGAGACCAGGAAGGCACGCTCGCCGTCGCTGGCGAGCTCGTAGAGCGTCGCGATGTTCCGGTGCGCCAGACGCGCCACGGCCTGCGCCTCGCGCGTCACCCGAGGGGCGCCGTGGTCGCGGTCGATCACCTTGACCGCGACCGGACGCTGCAGCCGCTCGTCCCAGGCGCGGTAGACGGTGCCGAAGCCGCCGCTTCCGATCCGGTCTTCGATCCGGAATCTGCCCAGGATTCGCTCGCCCACCATGGCTTCTCCAAGTTCGGCGAGCGTGCGCGCCTTCCTGCGTGCGACCGGGGCGCGTCGCGGTCCCGCTTCACAGGTGTTCATACTCTTGGCCGGTTTGGCATTCCTCGACGAGGAACAAGACGACCTGGTCGTCGCCGACGAACCGGAGCGCCCTAGGCGCAGGGTCGGGGGGCCCCAGCGGCGACGCCAGCAGTTCATAGTCCGACGCCTGATCGGCGTCGGGGTGGGTCTCGCCTTCCTGATCCTGATCGTGATCGGGATCAGGGGCTGCCTGGAGGCTCGCTCCGACCGCGCCCTGCGCAACTACGACTCGAGCGTCGCGACGATCATGCAGCAGTCCGAGCAGAGCGGCAAGGACTTCTTCCAGCTGCTCAGCAGCCCGAGCGGTTCGAGCTCCGTCGACGTGCAGAACCAGGTTCTCGCCCAGCGGGATGCCTCAACCAGCCTGCTCGACCGCGCCCAGAGCCTCAGCGTTCCCGGTCAGATGCACGACGCGCAGGCGGCGGTGGAGCAAACGCTGACCCTGCGTCGCAACGCCCTCAGCGCGATCGCCTCCAACGTGACTCAGGCGGCGGCGCGAACGCAGACCGCGGACGCGATCACCACGATCTCCAACGCGATGGGCTCCCTGTACGCCAGCGACGTCCTCTGGACCCAGATCGGCAAGCCCGACATCCAGAAGGTCCTGAAGGATGAGGGGGTCGACGGGCAGCCCCTGCCGCCCGGCAACTTCATGCCGGCCAACGCGACCGACTACCTCGACCAGACCACGCTGGTCACGAAGCTGAACGCGATCAGCGGAACGACGCCGACCACCGGTGGGACCCACGGCCTGCAGCTCGACTCGACGACGATCGGCAGCACCCAGCTCTCCCCCGACCAGACGACGACCGTCCCGAGCGACTCCACGGAGATCGACATCGGGGTGACCAACTCGGGGGACAGCGACGAGACCGGAATCAGCGTCAACGTCACGATCGGCGGGACCTCGCTCACCGGCCAGCTGCAGTCGCTGAGCGCCGGCCAGTCCGGCACGATCAAGATCCCTCTGACCAGCAAGCCGACCCCGGGCACCGATACGACCGTCGAGGTCGCGGTGAGACCCGTCCCCGGCGAGCAGCTGACGGACAACAACACGGCCACCTACACGGTCGTCTTCGGCTCCTGACCGGCGGCCGGAGAGACCGCCCCTAGCCATGCGAATCGCGTACCTCGGGCCGAGAGGAACCTTCAGCGAGGACGCCCTGCGGTCGGCGGTCGGCGACGCCGGGGTCGAGCCTGTGCCGGCGGCCACGGTCTATGACGCGATCCTCGCGGTCCGCGCGGGGGATGCCGATCGAGCGCTGGTCCCGTTCGAGAACTCGATCGAGGGAGCGGTCACCGCCACCCTGGACACGCTCGCCTTCGAAGCCGACGGCGTCACCCTCGTCGGCGAGTACGACCTCCCGATCCGCCACTGCCTGATCGCCCGTGAGGAGATGCCCCTCGAGCGAATCGAGGCCGTCATCTCACACCCGCAGCCGAGCGCGCAGTGCGCCCGATTCATCCGGGAGAACCTGCCGCAGGCCGAGGTTCGCGCGGCGCCCAGCACGGCGGAGGCGGTGCGGACCGTCGTCGAATCGGACCAGCCCTGGGCGGCACTCGGGGCGGAGTCCGCGGCGGAGCTCTACGGCGCCGCGGTTCTGCGCCAGGGCGTTGAGGACGAACCCGACAACATCACGCGCTTCGTCTGGGTCGCCCCGAACGGCACCCTCCCGGCAGGGTCCGGCGCCTGGCGCACCTCGCTGGTCTTCTCCGAGCTCGGCGAGGACCACCCGGGGGCGCTGGTCGACGCCCTCCAGGTCTTCTCGGACAGAGAGATCAACCTGAGCCGGATCGAGTCGCGGCCCCTGCGGCGCGGACTCGGCCGCTACCAGTTCTTCTGTGACGTCGACGGAGCCGCCGCCGAGGACCCGCTTTCGGGCGCGATCGAGGTGCTCCGTTCCAAGGCCGAAAACGTGCGTGTGCTGGGCAGCTGGCCGATCTCGGCCCCGCCCGGGGTTCCCGGAGCCGGGTAGGCCCTCCACTACAATCGCGCGGGATATGGGCAACGGGGCCACCGCAGAGCGGGTTGCGGTCAACGGCCATGAGGCCGCCCATCAGAACGGCCACGACCCCGCCCAGGACGGAGATGCCGACGCCGAGGTAGCGGTATCCGCAGCCCGCCGCCTGACCCGCGGGCGGGTGCTGGTCCTGAACGCGAGCTACGAGCCACTGAACGTCTGCACGGTCCGGCGCGCGCTCGTCCTGCTCCTCAAGGAGAAGGCGGAGGTCCTCGCGCACGGCGACGACGTGCTCCGCTCGGAGACCATGCGGCTCGACCGTCCCGAGGTGATCCGCCTGGTCAGCTTCGTGCGGGTCCCGCGCGACATCCACCGCCGGCGCATCACTCGCAAGGCAGTACTCGCCCGCGACGGTTGGACCTGCCAGTACTGCGGGGCCAACAAGCCGACGCTGACCGTGGACCACGTCATTCCTCGCAGCCGGGGCGGCGAGTCGGTCTGGGAGAACATCGTGGCCTCCTGCGCGCCCTGCAACCGCAAGAAGGGCAACCGCCTCCCCCACGAGATCCGGATGCACCCGAAGCGGAACCCACGTCCACCGGGCCCCACGGTCTTCATCCGCATAGCCGCGCCCCGGACACCGGAGGCGTGGGAGCCGTACCTGCTAACGGCCTAAACGGCCACCCTCCTTCGGAGCGGAGGGCGTAGCCCGTAGCGACTTGCCAGGGGTGGCCGTTTACGGCCGTGATCTGATGGCGAAGCCGTCTACCGCTTTCGCCTGCGCGCCGACTCGGCCCGCTGCTTCGCCGTAGCCGTGTGCTTCGGCTTCACCTTGGGCTTCGCCGCCTTCGGCTTCGCGGAGGAGCCACCACCCGAGGAGCTCCGCTTCTTCGGCGCCGGTTTGGCCTTCGGCTTCGCGGCCGGCGTCGTGCTCTTCCGCTTCGCGGCCGGCTTCGCCTTCGGCTTGGCCTTGGGAGCGGTTGCGCTCGATCCGAAGCTCTTCGTCACCTTCGCCTCACCGTTCCCGGCGGCCTCGGCGGCTGCGGCCTCATCGGCGACGTTCTCGGCGGTCGGAAGCTCCCCCTCCACCGGAGCGGCCGTCGGCGCGGCGCCGTTTCCGTTTCCGTTGGCCTCGGACTCGACGACCAGGGCGACGGCGCTGACGCGGTCGCCCTTCTTCAGGTTCATCAGCCGGACGCCCTGAGTCGGGCGGCCCATTCGCGAGATCCCCCCGACCGCGTTCCGCTGGACCATCCCGGTCTGCGAGATGAAGATCAGCTCCTGGCCCTCCTTGACCACGCGGGCTCCCGCGAGACCTCCCTTCTTCGCGGTCAGCTTCGCCGTCAGCACTCCCTTGCCGCCGCGACCCTTGATCGGGTACTCGGAGATCGAGGTGCGCTTGCCGTAGCCGTTCTCGGTCACGACGAGCAGCTCGCCCTTCTTGTCCGCGTGATCCACCACGTCCAGCGAGAGGACCTCGTTGCCCTTGTCGGCGACGTTCATCCCCTTGACGCCGGCGGTGCCGCGGCCCATCGGCCGGGCGAGCTTCTCGTTGAAGCGGATCGCGTGGCCCGACTTGGAGACCATCATGAGGTCGTCCTTGCCGGAGCTCATCCGCACCCGGACCAGCTCATCGCCCTTCTTGATGTTGATCGCGATGATCCCGTCCGCGCGGATCGGGGTGTCGTAGTCCTTGAACAGCGTCTTCTTGACCATGCCCTGGGAAGTCGCGAAGACGAGGTACTTGTCCTCGGAGAAGTCGCGGGTCGGGATCACCGACATCACCTTCTCCTTCTCCTTCAGCGGCAGGAAGTTCGCCAGGGCACGCCCGCGCGACGCACGGCTGCCCTCCGGCAGCTCGTAGACCTTGACGCGGTAGACCTTCCCCTGGTTGGTGAAGAAGAGGAGGTAGTCGTGCGTCGAGCAGACGTGCAGGTGCTCGATGTAGTCGCCCTCCTTCATGTTCATCCCCATCACTCCCCGCCCGCCGCGGCGCTGCTGGCGGTAGGTGGCGAGCGGCGTCCGCTTCGCGTAGCCGGAGGCGGTGATCGAGACGACCATCTGCTGGTCCGCGATCACGTCCTCGATGTCGAGGTCGCCCTCGGACGAGGTGATCTCGGTGCGCCGGTCGTCGCCGTAGCGCTCCCCGATCTCGTTGAGCTCGGTCTTGACCAGGCCGAGGACCTTCTTCTCGTCGGCCAGGATCGCCCGCAGCTCCTTGATCAGCTTGGTGAGCTCGGCGTGCTCCGTCTTGATCCGGTCGGCCTCGAGCGCGGTCAGTCGCTGCAGGCGCATGTCCAGGATCGCCTGCGCCTGGGCGCGGGTGAGCTTGAACTTCTTGATCAGGCCGTCGCGTGCGGTGTCCGGGTCCTTGGAGGCGCGGATCAGCTTGATCACGGCGTCGAGGTTCTTGAGCGCGATCAGCAGCCCCTCCAGGATGTGCGCGCGCGCCTCGGCGCGGGCCAGCTGGTGCTGGGTCCGCCTGGTGATGACCTCCTTCTGGTGGCCGACGTACTGCTCGACCAGCTCGCGGAGGCTGAGCGTCTTCGGCACGCCGTCGACGAGCGCGACCATGTTGATGCCGAAGGCCTGCTGCATCGCCGTGCGCTTGTAGAGCTGGTTGAGCACCACCTGAGCGGGGTCGCCGCCCCGCTTCAGCTCGATCACGAGGCGCATCCCGGTCCGGTCGGACTCGTCGCGCAGGTCGGAGATCCCGGTGACCTTCTTGTCGCGGACGAGGTCGGCGATCTTGGCGATCAGGCCGCCCTCCCCGCCCTTCTTGACCATGAACGGGAGCTCGGTGACGACGATCGCGTCCTTGCCGCCCTTGAGCGGCTCGACGTGCGCCTTGGCGCGGACCTTGACCGAGCCGCGGCCGGAGCGGTAGGCGTCCTTGATCCCCTGCCTGCCCATGATCGTGCCGCCGCCGGGGAAGTCGGGGCCCTTGACGGACTTCATCAGGCCGTTGAGGTCGACCTCGGGGTCGTCGATGTAGGCGTTGACCGCGCCGATCACCTCACGGAGGTTGTGCGGCGGGATGTTGGTCGCCATGCCGACCGCGATCCCGGTGGCGCCGTTGACCAGCAGGTTCGGGAACCGGGCCGGCAGCAGGACCGGTTCGCGGGTCGACTCGTCGTAGTTCGGGCCGAAGTCGACGGTGTCCGCGTCGATGTCGCGGAGCATCTCGGTGGCGAGCGGCCCGAGGCGCGCCTCCGTGTACCGCATCGCCGCCGGCGGGTCGTCGTCGATCGAGCCGAAGTTGCCCTGCCCGTCGACGAGGGGGTAGCGCAGGGCGAAGTCCTGCGCCATCCGCACCAGCGTCTCGTAGATCGCCGAGTCGCCGTGCGGGTGGTACTTGCCCATCACCTCGCCGACGATGAACGCGCACTTCCGGTACGCCCGGTTCGGCTGCAGGCCGAGGTCGTGCATCGCGTAGAGCACGCGGCGGTGCACCGGCTTGAGCCCGTCGCGCACGTCGGGCAGCGCGCGGCCCACGATCACGCTCATCGCGTAATCGAGATACGAGGAGCGCATCTCCTTCTCGAGCTCGCGCTCCTCGATGTTGCCGTGCAGAGCCTGATCCAAGCTCACGTCATCAGCCAATGCAGCTCACCTCCCGGAAGGACGTTCCTCGAGCGCAACCACGGACGGCGATCGACTGTCTGGCGATGCGATTTCGCCCGCGGGTGGCGCCGTAGGAGGGGCCCATGGACGCGATTACTGAGCGTCCATGGGAGGTTCCTGCGGCGACAGGACCCGCGGCCGGAACGCCGTGTCTAGACATCGAGGAACCTCACGTCGCGAGCGTGGCGCTCGATGAAGGCCTTGCGGGCCTCGACCTTGTCACCCATCAAATCCGAGAAGGTCTGCTCCAGGCCGCTGGCGGCCGCCTCGTCGATCGAGACCTGCTGCAGCGTCCTGGTCTCGGGGTCCATCGTGGTCTCGCGGAGCTGCTCGGCGTTCATCTCGCCGAGGCCCTTGAAGCGCGACAGCGTGACGCCGTGGCGGGCCAGCTCGAGGATCTCGCGGCGCAGCTCCGAGAAGCTCTCGGCCTCGCCCTCGCGCTCGCCGAGAGTGATGGTGAAGGGCGGGGTGCCCATCACCCCGACCACCTTGGCGTAGGCGTCGACCAGCTCCTTGTAGGGCTGAGACTCGAACAGGGCCTTCGGCAGCTTGTGCTCGATCGCCAGGCCGCTGCGACGATGAATGCCCTTGACCACCAGCCCTGTGGTCTTCTGGTCGAGCAGCTTCGTCTCGTAGGCGGCGTCCTTCAGGTCCTTCGCCTTGAAGAGCTTGGCGGCCGCGGCCATCGTCTTGATGCCGGAGCCAACGAGCTGGGCGTCGGAGATGAAGTCGATCGTCTCGTGGCCGAACTCGGCGCGCAGCGTCGAGGACCAGCCCTCGACCGCCTTGAAGTGGCGGTTGAAGTCCTGCCAGCGGCGCTCGGTCAGGTTCTTGGGCTTGGCGTTCGCGGCGGCCTTGGCATCCTTGATCTCGAACTCCTCGAGCTTGTCCGCGAGCAGCAACTCCTCCAGCTCGGACTCACGCTCGACGTAGATCTCGCTCGAGCCGTTCTTCACCTTGTACAGCGGCGGCTTCGCGATATAGACGAATCCACCGTCGATCAGCTCCTTCATCTGCCTGTAGAGGAAGGTGAGCACCAGGGTGCGGATGTGGGCTCCATCGACGTCCGCGTCGGTCATCAGCACGATCTTGTGGTAGCGGAGGTCATCGACCTTGAACTCGTCCGAGACCCCGGTGCCGATCGCGGTGATCAGCGCCTGGATCTCGTTGTTCGAGAGAACCTTGTCGATCCGGCTCTTCTCGACGTTGATGATCTTGCCTCGCAGGGGCAGCACCGCCTGGGTGTTGCGATCGCGGCCCTGCTTGGCCGAGCCGCCGGCCGAGTCGCCCTCGACGATGAAGAGCTCGGCGAGCGCCGGGTCCTTCACCGAGCAGTCGGCGAGCTTGCCGGGCAGCATCGAGTTCTCGAGAGCGGACTTGCGCCGGGTCAGGTCACGCGCCTTGCGGGCCGCGTCGCGGGCCCTGGCGGCGTCGATCGCCTTGGTCAGGATGCGGCGGGCGTCCGCCGGGTGCTCCTCGAGGAAGTCGCCGAGCCGGCGGTTGACGACCTCCTTGACCAGCCCCTCGATCGGGGGGTTGCCGAGCTTGCCCTTGGTCTGCCCCTCGAACTGCGGGTCGGCGAGCTTCACCGAGACCACCGCGGTCAGACCCTCGCGGACGTCCTCGCCGGAGAGGTTCTCGTCCTTCTCCTTGAGCAGGCCGCGGTTCTTCGCGATGGCATTCAGGGTCCGGGTAAGCGCCGAGCGGAAGCCGGAGAGGTGGGTGCCGCCCTCGTGGGTGTTGATGTTGTTGGCGAAGCTGAAGGTGGACTCCTGGTAGGAGGAGTTCCACTGCATCGCCACCTCGACCTGGCCGTCCTTGGTCTCGCCCTCGAAGAAGATGATCTTGCGGTGGAGCGGGTCCTTGGACTCGTTCAGGTGCTTGACGAAGTCCGCGATGCCGCCCTTGTAGAGGAACTCGACCTTGCGGCCCTCGGCGCGCTCGTCGATCAGCTCCACCCGCAGGCCGCGCGTCAGGAAGGCCGTCTCGCGCAGGCGCTCGGAGAGGATCTCGAAGTCGAACTCGAGCTCCTCGAAGATCTCCGGGTCGGGCCAGAAGGTGATCGTGGTGCCGGTGCTCTTCACGCCCCGCCCCTTCTTGAACTTGGTGGCCGGCTTGCCGCGCTCGTAGGTCTGCGTCCAGACCGCGCCATCCCGCCAGATCTCGAGGTCGAGCTTCTCGGAGAGGGCGTTGACTACCGAGATGCCGACGCCGTGCAGGCCGCCCGAGACCTTGTAGCCACCGCCGTCACCGAACTTGCCGCCGGCGTGCAGCGTCGTCAGCACGACCTCGGCGGCCGGCTTGTTCTTGGCCTTCTTCATCTTCTCGACCGGGATACCGCGGCCGTCGTCGACCACGGTGCAGCTGTTGTCGGGGTGCAGCGTCACGGTGACGCGCTTGGCGTGCCCGGCGATCGCCTCGTCCACGGAGTTGTCCACGACCTCGTAGACGAGGTGGTGCAGGCCACGCGGGCCGGTCGAGCCGATGTACATGCCGGGGCGCTTGCGAACGGCCTCGAGGCCCTCGAGGACCGTGATGTCCTTGGCGCCATAGGTGGAGGCCTTCGTTGCCGGCTTCTTCTTCGCAGCGGTCTTCGCCACTCAGCTTCCTTTCGGTTCCATCAGGGGATGCCTCGACCTTCGTGACCCGGCTCGGAGGGTCCTCGCGGGCAAGAGGGTCGGGGCCTCACACAAGTACACATAGTTTACCAGTCGAGAGCAGCGGAAATTGCGCCAAAGGTGCAGAAAAGGCCTGCAAAGCACGTATAAAACAGAAACTTAGCCGGGGTCGCCCGAGGCGGTGAAGCGAATAGCCTCCAGGGCGGCCCAGTCGGGAAGGTTCTGCCTCACCTGCTCGAGGATCTGGCCGCTGAGCAGATCGAGCTCCTGCGCCCAGGTGGCCGAGCGGCACGCCACCGTGACGACCCCCTCGCGCTCCGAGACGGGCGTTGCCTCACGCGCCACCGCCTCCCCCACCGCGCCGGGCCAGGCGCTCTGCACGGCCGCCAGCAGGGTCGCGGGCTCGGCGCCCTTCAGCACCGTCTCGAGCGCGGCTCCGATCGGCCGCGGGGTCCGGCGGCCCATCACGCCGCCTTCAGGGCGGGCGCGGCCGCGAGCTCGCCGGCGCTGACGGCGATCCGCAGGGCGCTCGCCGACGGGACATGTGCCGTCTCGGTCGCGCTGATCACTGCCTGCCCGCCCCCCTCCAGCAGAGAGGCGAGCAGGTCACGGTGCGAGGCGTCGAGCTCGCTCATCACGTCGTCGAGCAGCATCAGTGGAGCCATGCGGCCGGACTCGAGCAGCGCTGCCCGCTCGGCGAACAGCAGGGCGAGCAGGGCGAGGCGCTGCTGTCCCTGCGAGGCGAAGCGGCGGAGCTGTTTGGCCTCCAGCCGCAGCTCGATCTCGTCCAACTGAGGCCCATAGGAGGTGTAGGCGCGGCCGAGGTCCTGCCCGCGGCGACGCGCGAGCTCGGCGGCGAGCTCCTCGCCTCCCTCCCCGGCACGGGGCCGGTAGGAGATCTCGGCCCCGCTCAGGCCGAGCTGGCCGGCGAGCTCGGTGAAGGGCGCCGCGAGCGCCGTGACGGCCTTGCGGCGGGCTTCGATCAAGGGGGCCGCCTCCTCCGCCAGGCGTTCGTCCCAGGAGGGCAGCGAATCGGCGCTGCCGAGCCCTGCGCGGATTCTCGCCACCAGCGCGTTCCGCTGCGCCAGGGTCCGGCCGAAGCGGGTGCGAAGTCCGGCGCGCGCCGGCCAGAGCGCCCCGCAGAGGCGATCGAGGTGCGCCCGGCGGTGCGCAGGCGCACCCTTCACGAGCGCCAATCTGTCCGGATGGAAGACGCTGACCAGCGGGCGCTCCCCGGAGGCGCCCGCGAGCGGCCGCCCGGAGAGGAGGTGCCGTCGCTCCCCGGAGCGATCGAGTGCGGCGAGCAGCGAGCCTCCCTCGGCGAGCTCGAGCTCCACCCTGGCCCCGTCGGCGCCGTAGCGGATCAGGTCGCGATCGTTCCCCGTCCGGAAGGACCGGCCCGTGAGCCCGAAGTAGATCGCCTCGAGCAGGTTGGTCTTGCCGGCGCCGTTGGGCCCGTGCACGACGACCACCCCGGCGCCGACGTCGGTGCGCGCCTCGACGAGGTTGCGAAAGCCGCGGCACTCGACGGCGCGAATAACCGGCATGAATCGGGTGGCTCCTCCGCTTCGCGTCCGGGGCCCCCTCTCACTACACGTTCAGGCGAATCGGCATCACCAGGTAGCTGAAGTCATCGTCCCCCGACGGCTCCAACAGTCCCGGCCGCAGCGGCGAGATCAGCTTCAGCAGGACCTCGTCGGAGTCGATGCTCTCCAGGCCGTCCCGGACGAACTCCGGGTTGAAGCCGATCTCCAGCAGCTCACCCGAGTAGGGCGCCGGCAGCGCCTCCCGGGCGTCCCCCAGGTCGGGCGTCTCGGCCGAGACCACGAGCTCGCCGTCCGAGAAGGAGAGGCGCAGCGCCGCGTTCCGCTGCGCGAGCTGAGAGACACGACGCGTCACCTCGAGCAGCTCGGCCCGCGGCAGCTTCACCTCGTGCTCGTAGGACTCCGGCAGCAACTGGGAATGGTTCGGGAACTGACCATCGATCAGGCGCGAGCTCAGCGACGTGGCGCCGACTCGGAAGATCGCCTGGTTGCGGGTCAGCCAGACGCTCAGCGTCTCCTCCCCGCCGGCCTCGGCCAGCCGCGCCAGCTCCCGCAGAGCTCGGGCCGGCACGTTCGCCTCGAGCCGCTCGGCCACCGGCTTCTCCAGCTTCGTCGTCTTCACGGCGAGCCGGTAGGAGTCGGTGGCGACCATCGTCATCTGCTCGCCCTCCACCGTCACCAGCACGCCGGTCAGGACCGGGCGCGCCTCGTCCCGTGACGCGGCGCGGGCCACGCGGTTGATCGTGTCACGCAGCGGCGCCGCCGGAAGCTCGACCGGCTCACCGTCGGTATCCGGGAAGCGCGGGAAGTCATCCGCGGGCAGGGTGCGCAGGTGGAAGCGGGAAGAGCCGGCGCTGATCTCGATGTCGCGCTCGGCCTCGCGCAGGCTCAGGGTGACCGGGCCGTCCGGAAGCGAGCGGGCCACCTCGACCAGCAATCGCCCGGGGAGGACCACCTGGCCGCCTCCCTCGACCTCGCCGTCGAGACCGACCTCGAGACCGAGCTCCATGTCGGTCGCTCGCAGCCGGGCTCCCCCGTCCGTGGTGATCAGGATCCCCGAGAGGGCCTGCAGCGCCGCGCGGGCGGAGACGGCCCGGGAGACGACGAGCAGGGCGTCGAGAAGAGCTTGCCTTGTGGTGTTGATCTTCATGGCCTGTTGGTCTTCGGCTTCCCTAGGAGTAATAAGGGTTGTGGATGGCGTGGATATGTGGACAGCCTCCTCTCGCGATTCTTTCAATCGGTTCGGTCACGATCCATTGCGCCTCGGGATTGGAGCTCGGTGGTGAGCTCCTCGACGGCGCGGGAGAGCGTGGCGTCCTCGAGGGCGCCGCTCTCCACCTTGCGGATCGCGTGCATGACGGTGGTGTGATCGCGGCGGTTGAAGGCCTGCGCGATCGCGGGCAGGGAGAGGTCGGTGAGCTCGCGGGTGAGGTACATGGCGAGCTGGCGGGCGCGGGCGATGGGGGCGATGCGGCTGGGAGAGAGGATGTCGTCGACACTGAGGCCGAGGCGGGCCGCGACGGCCTCCTGGACCTGGCGGGGCTCCAAGGCCTCGCTCGCGGGGGCGGCGATGGCGGCGGCTGGGACGGCGCGGTCGATCGAGTCCGGGGTGACGGCGGAGGCCGTCAGGGAGGAGAGGGCGACCACGCGGGTGAGGGCCCCCTTCAACACCCTGAGGTTGGCGGAGGCCTTCGAGGCGAGCGCCCGCAGCGCGTCGGGTGGCAGCTGCTCGGTCTGCTCACGGGCAAGGTTCCCGAGGAAGACGAGGCGGGTGGCGAGGTCGGGTGGCTCCACGGGGACGGTGAGGCCCCACTCGAAGCGGTCGCGGAGCCGGTCGGCGAGCGCGGAGAGCTCAGCGGGAACGCGGTCGGCCGTGAGGACGATCTGCGCTCCGCCCTCATAGAGCGCGTTGAAGGTGTGGAAGAACTCGTCGGCGGTCCTGGCCTTGCCCTGGAGGAACTGGACGTCGTCGATCAACAGGACATCGGCGCGGCGGTACCGCTCCTTGAAGCCCTCGATGCCGGAACCCTGCAGCGAGGAGACGAACTCGTTGGTGAACGACTCGGCCGTCGTGTAGTGGACCGAGAGCTGAGGGCTGTGGCGGTGGAGGTAGTTGGCGATCGCCCCGAGCAGGTGGGTCTTGCCGAGCCCTGGAGGACCGTGCAGGAAGAGCGGGTTGTAGGCCTCGCCGGGCGCCTCGGCGATGGCCAGCGCGGCCGCGTGGGCGAGCTGGTTGCCCGGGCCGATGACGAAGCGCTCGAAGGTGTAGTCGGGATTGAGGGCGACCTGGGAGGCGGCCTCGGCCGAGGCTGGGGAGCCGGCGCCGGCGTCCTCCGGGGGGACCAGCTCGATCTCGCGGAGGCCGTCCACAGCGCGATCAGCGGCGGCTCGCAGGAGGTCCATGTAACGGCGGCCGACCCAGCGGACGACTCGGCTGGGACCGGTCAGATAGAGGGTCGCGCCCCGGCGGGAGACCGGGGTGAGCGGTGAGAACCAGAGGCGGTAGGTGTCCTCGTGCACCGAGGCGGCCAGCTCTCGCTGGATCTCGCGCCAGGGATCCTCGAGATCCTGGCGTACGTCGCGAACCTGCCCCGGAACCTGGTCCTCCTCTCGTTGAGCGAAGGTGCCCCGCAGGCGAAGCCGAGGAGCAACCCGTCTCATGTCGATGAGCCGAGCGGCGATCATAGGCTCGGTCCCGAGGGCCGGAAAGGGGTCCCCCGGCGGCCTCCGTGCAAAACGCGGGTAAAACCGAGCAGGAGATTTCAGCAGGTCGCCGATGGGGGAGGGCCGCCTCGGCCACGCCCTATACTGCCGTGCCCTCGCCCCTCCCTCCCGGGGCTCTCACTATGAAGCGGACCTACCAGCCGAAGAAGCGGAAGCGAGCCCGGACCCATGGCTTCCGGGCCAGGAGCGGCACTCGCTCCGGCCGCGCGATCCTCCGGCGCCGGCGTCAGAAGGGCCGCAAGCGCCTCACTCCCTGACTTGGCCTCCAAGGGCCGCCCGGATGCCCGTCGGCGCCGACTCTCACGGAGCGGCGACTTCGACCGCGTCTACCGCGAGGGCAATTCCCGTGGCAACCGCTTCCTGGTCCTCTATTCGTTCGCCCGCCGCGAGGACGAGTCGACCGACGGCTCCCGCCTCGGGCTCTCGGTCGGCCGCAAGATCGGCAAGGCGGTGACGCGCAACAAGGTGAAGCGGGCGATCAGGGAGGCTTTCTGGGGGCTCTCGGAAGGCCTTGAGCCTGGCCACGACTACGTGATCGTCGCCCGCCCGGGGGTCGAGGGCCTGCTCGAGCGGGATGGGCAGGAAGGGCTCCGCTCGTCCCTGGACGAGCTGGTGAGCGACACCGGCGAGGAGCGTTTGTCGTGAAACGGTTGCTGTCCGCTCTGCTGATCGCCCCCATCCGTCTGTACCAGCGCCTGATCTCCCCCGCCATCGCGCCGCGCTGCCGCTACTACCCGACCTGCTCGAGCTACGCGGTCGAGGCGATCCGTGAGCTCGGCCCGATCCGCGGCGCGATCCTGGCCGCCTGGCGGGTGCTGCGCTGCAACCCGTGGAGCCACGGCGGCGTCGATGAGCTCTCCGATCGCACCCTCTTCCGCGGCACCCCGACGCGCTCCGAGCGCACCGCGAGACCGGCACCGCCGGCTTCGGCGGCCGCCGCGAAAATCGCGGCCGGATCAACCAACCGAGCCGATCTGACGTAGAACTCCGCACTCGTGTTCCTCGAAGCCCACATCCTCCAGCCGCTGATCGACCTCTTCAACGACGTCCTCAAGTGGCTGCACAACGACGTCGGTCTCGCCTGGGGGATGGGAATCGTCCTGATCACCTGGCTCTCGCGAGCGGTCGTGCTCCCCTTCACGCTCAAGTCGATGCACGGCATGCGCGAGATGCAGGCGCTCCAGCCCTACCTGAAGGAGATCCAGGAGAAGTACAAGGACGACCGCCAGCGGATGCAGCGCGAGCAGATGGCCCTCTTCCAGGAGCATGGCGTCAACCCGCTCTCGGCCTGCCTGCCGCTGGTCTTCCAGTTCCCGGTCTTCATCGCGCTCTACGCGCTGCTGCGCTCGAGCACCTTCAAGGACGAGGTCGGCAATGCGGGCTGGCTGTTCGTCTCGGACCTGACGACCCACCCGACGGGGGCCGAGGCGGTCGTTCTCATCATCCTCGCCGTCGCCGGTACCTTCGCACTCCTCTTCTTCAACCCCGCGCCGACCACCGGCGGCGCCTCCCAGCGCTACCTGATGGCGGGGGTCTTCTCGCTGGTCACGGTCTTCCTGATCCCCAATGCGCCCGCCGGGATCGCGGTCTACTTCATCGCCAGCGGGCTCTGGCAGGTCATGCAGCAGGGAGTCATCCATCTCGTCTGGCCGCTGCCGGCGGTGCCGACTCCCGAGGAGGTCAGGGCCACGAAGCCGCCGCCTCCTCCCCCCAGGAAGCGGAAGCGGCGCAAGTAATAAGGGACGGGCGGAACTAGACTGCCCGGCGTGGCTAATGGAGGAGCAGATGGGGCGGCGGCTGACGTGCTGCCCGAGAAGCCGGCGGAGCGCGTGCGCGTCATGCTCGAGCGGATTCTCGAGGAGCTTGGGCTCGAGGCATCGGTGATCGTCGAGGAGGGCGAGGAGGAGATCCACGCCGATATCGAGGGGGAGGACGTCGGCCTGCTGATCGGCCGGCACGGGCAGACCATCGACGCCATCCAGCTGCTCTCCTACCAGGCCGCCTTCCGCGGGCGGCAGGACCGCAAGCGGGTCACCGTCGATGCCGCGGGCTACCGGCGCCGCCAGGGGGAGTCGCTGCGGCGCCGCGCCGACATGGCGGCCGAGGACGCTCTCGCCCATGGCCAGGCCGTCGAGATGGATCCGATGGGATCGAACGAGCGGCGGGTCGTGCACGAGCACCTTCGCGACCGGCCCGAGATCGAGACCTACAGCGAGGGTGACGAGCCCAACCGCTACGTGGTCATCGCGCCCCTCGTCTCCGATTGAGCACCGCGCCAGCCGCGGCCGAGCCGGCGATCGAGGCCCTGCTCGAGCTGCTGGCGGATCCGCGCGCCCCGATCGCCGCGTCGACCGTCCCGCGGGCCCGTGAGGTCCACGTCGCCGACTCCCTCAGCGGGTTGGAGGTCGAGCAGCTCGCCGCCGCCGGCCGGATCGCCGACCTCGGCAGCGGCGCCGGTCTGCCCGGTCTGGTCCTGGCCGCCTGCCTGCCTGGGGCACGCGTCGACTTGATCGAGTCGGTCGGGCGCAAGTGCGAGTTCCTCCGCGAGGCGGCCGAGCGGATGCGCCTGGACGGCGTGACCGTCGTCTGCGAGCGCTCCGAGGACTGGGCTGCGGGCGGGGGCCGCGAGCTCTACGACGCGGTGACCGCACGCGCGGTGGGTTCCCTCGCCACCCTGGCGGAGCTCGCCTCGCCGCTGCTGCGAGACGGCGGCGTGCTGGTCGCCTGGAAGGGCGCGCGCTCGGCGGCCGAGGAGGACGATCTCGCCCGCGCGGCGGAGCGGCTGGCCGTGGAGCCCGCCGAGGTCCGGAGCGTGCGGCCTTATCCGGGCAGCCGCGACCGACACATCCACCTCCTCCGCAAGAATGGACCGACTCCGAACGGATTGCCCCGCCGGCCCGGAATGGCGGCGAAGCGCCCGTTCGGGACCGAACAGCACTGACCCGAACCATTCGAATGGGAACCGTTTACGCGATCGCGAACCAGAAGGGCGGCGTCGGCAAGACGACGACCGCGGTCAACATGGGCGCCTTCGTGGCGAGCGACGGCCGGCAGACGCTGATCGTCGATCTCGACGCTCAGTGCAACGCGACGGTCGCGCTCGGCCTGCCCAAGGACTCGACGCCCTCGTCCTACGACTGCCTCACCGGCGAGGTCTTGGTGGCCGAGGCGGCGCGTCCGGCGGGACCGGACAACCTGTGGATAGTCCCGGCGCATGTGGATCTGGCCGGCGCGGCCGTCGAGCTCCCGCGCTTCAGCGGCTACGAGACCCGGCTCCGCGACGGGCTCGGGCCAGTCCGCTCCCGGTTCGCCTACACGCTGCTCGACTGCCCGCCCTCGCTCGGGCCGGTCGCCGTCAACGCCCTGGTCGCGGCCGACAAGGTGATCGTGCCGGTCCAGGCCGAGTACCTGGCGCTCGAGGGGCTCGTCCAGTTCCTCGACACGCTGCAGCTGGTTCGCCGCGACCTCAATCCCTCGCTTGAGATGGCCGGGGTCCTGATCACGATGCACGACGACCGCACCCGCCTCTCCCGGGACGTCGAGCGCGAGCTGCGCGAGCACCTTCCCGCCAGGGTCTTCAAGACCGTCGTCCCGCGCAGCGTCCGGGTGGCGGAGGCCCCGAGCTACGGCATCCCGGTCTCCGCGCACGATCCGAGGTCCTCCGGCTCGAAGGCGTACCGCGCTCTCGCCGACGAGGTCCTCGCTCTCGGGGCGGTCGATGGCTGAGCGCAAGCGCGGGATGGGGAGGGGTCTGGCGGCGATCCTGCCGGAGAGCTCCGAGGGTGGCCCCGAGCTCCGCGAGCTCGACGTCACTCAGATCGAGCCCAACCCCGACCAGCCGCGGGCGAAGTTCGACGCGAGTGCGCTCGACGCCCTGGCGGGGTCGATCGGCTCCGTCGGCCTGCTCCAGCCGCTGATCGTCCGTCCGCTGGACGATGGGCGCTACGAGCTCGTCGCCGGCGAGCGCCGCTGGCGGGCGGCCCAGAAGGCCGGCATCGACCGCGTCCCCGCCGTCGTCCGGACCTCTCCCGAGGACGAGCGCCTGCAGGCGGCGCTGATCGAGAACATGGTCCGCGAGGACCTCAACCCGGTCGAGGAGGCTCGCGCCTGCGCCGCTCTCGTCGATGACCTCGGCATCTCGAAGGAGGAGCTCGCCCGCCGCGTCGGCCGCAGCCGGGCCGCGATCTCCAACCTGATCCGTCTGCTCGACCTCCCCGATCCGGTCCTGTCCCTGCTCGAGCGCCAGGAGCTCACCGAGGGCCACGGGCGGGCGATCCTGCAGCTCGCCGACCAGGACAAGCGGACGCGCCTCGCCAAGCAGGCCGCCGCGGAGGGCTGGTCCGTCCGGGAGACCGAGCGCCATGCCGGCGCGGCCCCGCGCCGAAAGGAGACGCCCGCCGGCGGGAGGATCTCAACCGAGGAGCGCGCCGCGATGTCGGATGCCGAGGACACGCTCGGCTCCGCCCTGGGCCGGGACGTCAAGGTGCGGCGGGCCGGAAACGGTGTCAAGGCCGAACTCCACTTCGACGATCTCGCGGAGCTGGAATCTCTCGCTAGACGGCTGCGGAGGCGCAGCTAATATGCGAGAGCGCCCCGCAGGCGAAGCCGAGGGGCGACTCGTATGTTGCGCCCGTCGGGCGATTAGCTCAGTTGGTTAGAGCGCGTCTCTGATAAGGACGAGGTCCCTGGTTCGAGTCCAGGATCGCCCACTAGCCGGTCGTCTTCGCCCCTTCGGCGGCGGTCCGGATCCCCTCGAGCGCGTGCTCGACCCAGCGGCGGAACAGCCGCTCGCCCGCCAACGCTACCTGGATGCGAGTGCCCAGCGATCGCGGGTCGTTGCCGGCCTCCATCTCGATGAAGGTGCCTCCCTGCCCTTCGGTGAGCACGGAGCGGCAGTAGGTGCCCGTGTCCATGCACCGCATGTAGAGCTCCCTGCCGGGTGTCATCTGCTCGACCTCGAGCACGGTCTCGAGGTCCGACATCGGCCAGGGTCGCTTCTGGATGTTCCGGACGTGGCAGCCCTGCTCGAAGTCGCCGTCGATGCATTCGAAGGTGATCGTGTCGGGCCACCACTCCGTCTGGCGGGTCGGATCGGACGCGAGCTCCCAGACGACCTCGATCGGCGCGTTGATGAAGGCGTGTTGACGGCACTCCGGCATCCCCCCGATTGTCCCACGCGTCGAGGAGGACTTTGGGCCGCTCCTATAATCCGTGCGGACGCCCCGAGGAGACCTGCGTGCAGAGAATGACCATCTACGGAGTCAGCTTCGACATGGTCGGCAAGCAGCCGATCGTCTTGCTGAAGACGGTCGATGGCAACAAGTTCCTGCCGATTTGGATCGGCCACCCCGAAGCGGCGGCGATCCTGATGAAGCTCCAGGGCGCCTCGACGCCGCGGCCGATGACCCACGACCTGCTCTCCGACGTCCTCGACCAGATGGAGGCCAAGTGCGAGAAGGTCTCGGTCACCGAGCTGCGGGACAACACCTTCTTCGCGTCGATCACGATCTCGATGAACGGCTCGGAGATGGAGATCGACTCGCGCCCGTCCGACGCGCTCGCCCTCGCGGTGCGCACCTCGGCGCCGATCTTCGCCGCCGACGAGGTGATCGAGGAGTCCGCCATCGAGTTCGAGGGCGAGGAGGTCGAGGACCAGGAGCAGGTCGTCGAGAAGTTCAAGGACTTCCTCGACAACGTCACGCCCGAGGACTTCGCCTCGGGCGAGGAGATGTAAGCGGCCACCAGGCCGCTCCACTCCGGAGCGAAGGGCGAAGCCCGAAGCGACTTATGTGGCGCGGCCGCTTGTGGCCGCGACCTGATGGCGAAGCCGTGCTGAAGCGAGGATTCGCTCGACCAGCTGCGTGAAGTCGATCCCGGCGGCCTCGGCGGCCATCGGGAAGAGGCTGGTGTCGGTGAGGCCGGGGATCGCGTTCACCTCGAGCACCTGCGGACCATCGTCGCCGAGCATCAGATCGACCCGCGCGAAGCCGGTGCAGCCGAGCGTCTCGTAGGTCCGCTCCGCGAGCTCCTGCACCCGCTGCGTCTCCGCGTCACCGAGTTCGGCCGGGCAGACGTACTCGGTTCGCCCGATCTCGTAGCGGGCCTCGAAGTTGAAGAAGTCCTCCTCGCGAGGGATCGCCTCGACCACCGGCAGCGGCTTGCCGCCGAGCACGCTGACCGCCAGCTCCCGTCCCTTCACGTAGCGCTCCAGCAGAACACGGTCGTCGTAGCTGAAGGCGGCGACCAGGGCCTCGGGAACCTCCTCACGCGATGAGGCGAACTCGACCCCCAGCGAGGACCCCTGGCTCGCCGGCTTGACGACCAGCGGGAATCCCAGCCTCTCCTCGATCTCCTCGAGCGTGTCGGCCGCCCCGAGCTCGCGGAAGGCGGTGGCGTTGAAGGCGGCCCAGTCGGGGGTGGGGAGGCCCGCCGCCCGCATCTCGTGCTTGGCGGCGACCTTGTCCATGCACAGCGCGCAGGCTGCCACGCCCGGCCCGGTGTAGGGGAGGTCCAGGATCTCGAGCAGCTCCTGGACGGTGCCGTCCTCGCCGCCCGGGCCGTGGAGCGCGATGAAGACGACGTCCGGGCCCTCCGCCCGCAGCCGGCCGACCAGCTCGGCGCCGACGTCGATCCCGATCGCCTCGTGCCCGAGCGCGCCGACGGCGTCCTCGACGCGCGCCGCCGAGCGGAGGGAGACGCCGCGCTCCAGGGAGCTGCCTCCCTTCAGGACGCAGACCTTCATCGCCGCGGCAGCGGCACCACCTCGCCGCCGCTCCCGTCGTCCTCTTCCTCCGGAGGGAGGATGCGATGCTCTCCGGTGATCGACTCATACAGCGCGACCTGCTCGGAGACGACCGCGCCGATCCGGCGAATGCCCTCCCGCAGCTCATCCTCGTGCGAGGCCGAGAAGTTGAGGCGCATCGAGGAGCCGCCCCGTCCGTCGACGTATGCGGCCCGGCCCGGGACGAAGGCGACGTCCTCGCGCAAGGCTTTCGCAAGCAGGTCGGTCGTGTCGATGTAATCGGGGAGAGTCGCCCAGAGGAACAGGCCGCCCTCGGGGCGCGTCCACTCGGCCTGAGCCGGGAAGTGGCGTTCGAGCGCGTCGAGCATCGCGTCTCGGCGCGCACGGTAGATCTCGACGAGATCCGCGATGTACTCGCGCCACCGGCCCTCGCCGAAGTATTCGCGGACGAAGTACTGGCTCAGGGTCGAGGTGCAGAGGTCCGCGGCCTGCTTGCCGAGACCGATCTTCTCCAGCACCGGCGGCGGAGCGGCGACCCAGCCGATCCGGATTCCGGGGGAGAGGATCTTCGACAGCGTGCCGAGGTACAGCACGTAGTCGCCGCCGTCCAGGCTGTAGAGGGTGGGCTCCGGGACTCCGTCGTAGCGGAGCAGGCCATATGGGTTGTCCTCGACGACCAGCACCTCGTGCTCGCGGGCCAGCTCGACCAGGCGGCGCCGGCGCTCCTCGGACAGGGTGACCCCAGCCGGGTTCTGGAAGCTCGGGACCGAGTAGATGAACTTCGGGCGCCGGCCGGCCGTGGCGAGGGCGCCGAGCAGCTCCTCCAGCTCGTCGATGCGCATGCCCTCGTCGTCGGTGCTCACCTGGTGGACGTCGGCCTCGTAGCTGCAGAAGGCCGGCACCGCGCCGGGATAGGTGGGGGCCTCGCAGATCACCGGGTCGCCTGGGTTGACGAGCGTCTTGGTGATCAGGTCGATCGCCTGCTGGCCGCCCGTCGTGACGATCAGGTCGTCGGGGTCCGGGGCCATCCCCTCGGCGCCCATCACCTCCAGGATGCATTCCTTGGTCTCCTCGAATCCCTCGGTCGGGCCGTACTGCAGGGCCTCGGCGGAGGACTCGTGCGCGATTCGGGTCATCTGCGCCGCGAAGCTGTCGGAGGGGAAGGTCGACGTGTCCGGCAGCCCGCCGGCCAGCGAGATCACCTCCGGCCGCGCCGTGATCGCCATCAGGTCGCGCATCGCCGAGGAGCGCATCACCTGGGTCCGGCGCGCGAACAGGCCCGCGTAGCGCTCGAGATCGCGCGAGGTGGTGTGAGCGCGGCGCCTTCGAGGCCTTTCGCTCGGGCGCCCCTTCTGCTCGGATGGCTCCGTCATCCGGAACAGTGTGGCGGAAGCTGAGCGCCTGAAGCGGCAATCCAGCCATCACGAGGCGGGACGCGCTGTCGCGCACCCTCGCACCGGTAGCCTCCGGCCCGATCATGCTCCTCGCCATCTGCCAGGGACTGGGCCTGGCCATCGCCGCCGGGCTCATCATCGGGGTGGTCGTCCCGCCGATCATGCCCGCCTGGGGAGCGGTCGCTGGAGCGGCGCCGCTCGGCGTCCTCGCCGCGGGAGCGGCGCTGAACGGCGCCGATGAGGCGCTCTGGCCGGCCTTACCGGTCGGGGTGATCGGCGCCGGCCTCGCGGCCGTCGTCACGCGCGATGTCGTCTCCGGCGCGGCGCGGCGGCAGCAGGGCGGCCTCGCCGCTCAGCCGCAGGCACAGGCCCCGGGTGGAGTGACGGCGATCGTCGTTGTGGCTGCGGTCGTGATCGCCGGCGTCAGCCTCGTCCTGAAGCCGTTCTCGTTACTCGTCCTGGTCGCGCTGATCTGGCTGTGGATCGCGCGCCGCCGCCAGGCCGAGCGCAAACACGAGGGCCTTCGGGTCCTCCGCTAACCGTGCCCCGGAAGCTCGTTCTGGTGGTCGTCGACGCGATGCACCCCGAGATGCTGCTGCGCGCAATCGACGAGGACCTGGCACCGACCTTCGGCGCCCTGGTCGAGCGCGGGCAGGCCGTCACCGACGTCGTGTCCAGCTTTCCCGTCCGTGACCCCCGTGGCGAGCTCCGAGATGATGACCGGGCTCGGCCCCGCCGGCCATTGGGTGATGGGGATGAACTGGTACCACCGGCTCGAGCGCCGCTATATCGAGTACGGCTCCTCCTTCGAGGCGACCCGGACGTTCGGCCTCTTCCGGGCGATGTACGACCTCGTCTACAACATGAACCTCGACCACCTGAGCTGGCAGGCACAGACCGTCTTCGAGCGGCTCGGTGACGCCGGGATCCGCACCGCCGCCACTCCCTTCCTGATCTACCGCGGGCGCCAGCGCCATCAGCTCGGCCTGGAGGGGCTCGTGAAGCGCGCGGCCGCGGCCGCAAACTTCCGCCACGCCGTCTGGGGCCCGGACGAGTTCTTCTACGGCGACCTCTACGCCAGCCGGCCGACCGGCTGCGGCCCCAGCTTCACTCGCCCCGGCACGCGGGACGAGTACTCCGCATGCGTCGCCGAGAACCTCGTCGCCGAAGGCGCCTACGACTTCCTCCTCTTCAGCCTGCCCGACAACGACTTCCACTCCCATCGCCACGGCCCGGAGGCTCAGGTCGACTCGATCGCGAGGGCCGACGCGACCTTCACGCGCATCGTCGACGCCGGCGGCGGCCTCGACGCCTTCCTGGACGAGCACGCGGTGATCCTGACTGCCGATCACGCCCAGACCGCCGTCGAGCACGCGCTTCCCCTCGCGGATGAGCTAGCCGAGGACTGGGCGGTGCTGCAGCCGAATACGGACCGGCCGGAGGAGGCGGAGATCGCGGTCAGCCCGACCTCCCGCGCCGGCGCCGTCTACATCCTCGACACGGGCCGGCGCCATGCCGCGACGCACGAGCGCGCCCGGCAGCGCCTGAGGCGGCTCACCGGCGTCGACCTGGTCACCTGGCTGGCGCGGGAGGACGGCGCCCCCGTGCTGCGAAAGGGCGTTGGGCTGGAGGACCCCGCGGGCGTCGAAGTGGTCGTCGAGCGCGACGGGCGGGAGTTCCGCTTCCGGCCGGGCGGCCAGCTCCGGGACCTGCGCGGAAACGCCTGGGGGATCAGCGGCGAGCCCGAGGCGCTCGATGCGGACATCACGCGCGGCCGGTTCGAGTCGGAGGAGTACCCGGACGCCCTCGCTCGGCTCTGGTCGGCTCTGACCTCGCCGCATGCCGGCGACATCCTGATCTCGGCCAGAGAGGGTCATGAGTGCGTCGATTGGGGCGGGATCAGCCACGCGGGCGGCGGCAGCCACGGCTCGCTCGGTCGCGGCGACTCGCTCGGGCCCGCCGTCTTCGTGGGTTGCGGACCGAAGCGCCCGGGTAAGCGGCCGCAATGGGCTCTGCGGGATCTCGCGCCGGTGATCCTCGAGCACTTCGGAGTGAACGGCGGAAGGCCGCAAGGATGACCCCGCCGGTCGAAACGGCCAAGCGCATCGGGCGCGGGACGCTGAAGCCGGGAAACTGGCTCCAGCTCTTCCAGTTCGGGATCGTCGGCGCCTCGGGCTACCTGATCAACCTGGCCGTCTTCGCCGTCGCCAACGGCGGGTTGGACGTCCACTACATCGCCGCCGCCATCCTCGCCTTCTGCGTCGCCGTCACCAGCAACTTCTGGTGGAACCGCCGTTGGACCTTCGACGCGAAGCACGGCCACGCCGGCTTTCAGGCCGCGCGCTTCTTCACGGTCAGCGTACTCGCGCTGGTGGTCAACCTGATCGCGCTCAAGCTCCTCGTCGGAGGGGGGATGAGCGAGCTGCCCGCCCAGGCGATCTCGGTGGCGATCGCGATGCCGTTCAACTTCATCGGCAACAAGCTGTGGACCTTCGACGACTAGGGGGCGCATGCGCCCCCGCCTGATGGCGAAGCCGGTACTTCTCTTCGTCTTCGCACTTCTCGCCACCACGCTGCTCTCGCCCGGCCTCGCCGGCGCCGCCCAGGCCCAGCAGATCAGCAAGGAGAAGGCGATCGAGATCGCCAAGCTGGATCCCAAGGCTGTGGCCGCCACGGAACAGCAGCCCGACCTGGCGCCGTCGGCGAGCCGCAACAAGTCGACGGGACTCTGGGAGGTGGGGTTCTTCAAGGGCTCGGAGGAGGTCGTGCAGGTGGTGATCGACCCGGTGAGCGGCGAGGTCCTCGAGTCCTGGACGGGGTACCAGGTCGCCTGGCGCATGGCGCGCGGCTATCCCGGCGCCTTCGGCCGGATGGTGAACGCGCCCTACATCTGGCTGCCGCTCTGCGGGATCTTCGTGCTGGGGCTGCTCGACTGGCGTCGGCCGTTCCGCCTGGCGCATCTCGACCTGCTCGTGATCGTTGCCGGGTTCGGCCTCTCCCAGTACTTCTTCAACAAGGGCAACATCGGCCTGTCGGTCCCGACCGCCTACCCGCCGCTCCTCTACCTGCTCGCGCGGGCCCTCTGGCTCGGGTTCCGGCGAAGAGAGGGTTCGGGCCTGCGCCCGACGATCCCGATCGTCGTTCTCGCGGTGATGACCGTCGTCCTGATCGCCGGGCGGACCACGCTGAACGTGGTCGACTCCAACGTGATCGACGTCGGCTACTCGGGTGTGATCGGCGCCGATCGGGTCGCGGACGGCGAGCCGATCTACGACAACTTCCCCTCGGACGACCAGTCGGGCGACACCTACGGCCCGGTCGCCTACTACGCGTACGTGCCCTTCGAGCAGGTGTTCCCGTGGAGCGGGACCTGGGACGATCTGCCCGCCGCCCACGCCGCCGCGATCTTCTTCGATCTCGGGACGATGGGCGTGCTCTTCCTGCTGGGGAGGCGCTTTCGACGCGGGCGCCGGGGGACCGAGCTCGGGATCCTGTTCTGCTTCGCCTGGGCCGCCTGCCCGTACACGGCCTACGTACTGGAGTCGAACACCAACGACGCGCTGGTCTCCCTCGGGCTGGCGGCGACCCTCCTATGTCTGACGGCGCCGATTCCGCGAGGGATCACGTTGGGCCTCACCTCGATGACGAAGTTCGCGCCGCTCGCCCTCGGCCCGCTGTTCGCGACCTACGGCGCCACCGTCAGGGGCACGTTCCGCCGGTACGCCACGGTGATCGTCCCGTTCACGATCGGCTTCGCGCTGACGATCTTCGCGGTCTGCTTTCAGGCGATCGAGAACCCCGGCCTCTCCACCTTCTGGCATCGCACGATCGCCGAGCAGGGCGGCCGCGATTCCCCCTTCAGCATCTGGGGCCAGGACCACTCCCTCGGCTGGCTGCAGGCCGTCGTCAAGGCCGCGGTCGTCGGCCTCGCGCTGCTCGTGGCGTTCCGGCCGCGGCGCCGGGATCACATCACCGTCGCCGCGCTCGGCGCCGCCGTGATGATCGGAATGCAGCTCACCGTCGACCACTGGTTCTACCTCTACATCCCGTGGTTCCTGCCGTTCCTGCTGATCGCCCTGCTGGCGAGCGGGACGGTGCCCCTCCAGGACCAGTCGCGGCCGCAGGCGCCGCAGGACTCAGTCGCGGCGGCTAATCGCCGCCGCTCCGAGACGGAGCGGCTGGCGGCCGCTTGACGGGGAGGAGGATCTGGTCGATCCCGCGAGCGAGCCCGTCGTCCCCGATCTCGACCGCGACGCCCATGACCCAGATGTCCTCGTCCGCTCCGTCGAAGCGGACAGGCATCTGCGTCCTGAAGGCGCGTAGCGCCTGCTCCCGCTTGACGCCGATCACGCCGGCCCGAGAGCCGGTCATGCCGACATCGCAGATGTGAGCGGTGCCGCCGGGGAGGACGCGGAGGTCGGCCGTCGGGATGTGGGTATGGGACCCGAGCACCGCCGCGACCCGGCCGTCCAGGTGCCAGCCCATCGCCACCTTCTCGCTGGTGAGCTCCGCGTGAAAGTCGACGATGATCGCGTCGGCGGCTCCGGCGAGCGATTCGAGCAGGTCGTCGATCGCGGGAAACGGGTTGCGCTCGACCTGCAGATGCATCTGGCCGCTCAGGTTGATCACGGCGACCCTCATCCCGGCGGCCTCGACGATCGTGTGGCCGCGGCCGGGATTCCTGGGAGCGAAGTTGGCGGGCCGGACGATCCGGGTCTCCGAGTCGAGGTACGGATAGACGTCCTTGTGCCGGTAGGTGTGATTGCCGAGGGTGATCACGTCGGCGCCGGCCTCGAAGATCTGGGCGGCGGTCTCCTCGGTGATGCCGACGCCACCGGCCGCGTTCTCGCCGTTGACCACGACGAGGTCCGGCATTCGCTCGGCACGAAGCCCGGGCATCGCCGCCGCCAGGCCCTCGCGACCGGGCTTGCCGACGACGTCCCCTATGAAGAGGAGGCGCATCAGGCGGGGGAGCGTAGACCACGTGCGGTCCAGGCCATGTCGCTAGCTTTCGCGCGATGAGTGAGAAGCCTTCCCGGGCGCGCCGGCGTCAGGCCGCCCCCGTGCTCGAGGTGGAGGGCCTCTCGAAGTCGTTCGGCCACCGGCGGGCCCTCACGGAGGTCAGCCTGGCGGCCGATAGGGGCGAGCTGCTCGCGGTGCTCGGGCCGAACGGCGCCGGCAAGACCACGCTGCTCTCCATCCTCGCCGGGATCACGGCCGCCGACTCGGGGGTCATCAACCGCTCAGACGGCGAGGTGGGCTGGGTCCCGCAGCAGGCCGCCCTCTATCGACGCCTGACGGTCGAGGAGAACCTGCGGCTCTTCGCCCGCATGGAGGGCGCCGAGGACGTGGAGGGGACGATCGATCGGATGCTGGACCAGACCGGGCTCCGGGAACGCAGGCACGACCAGGTGTCCTCGCTCTCCGGCGGCAACCAGCAGCGGATCAACATCGCGATCGGCCTCCTGGGCGATCCCTCCGTACTGCTCCTGGACGAGCCGAGCTCGGGGCTCGACCCAAGCCAGCGAGTCCGGCTCTGGGAGTTCGTCGCGGGCCTGGCCAAGGCGGGAACGACCGTCATCTACTCGACCCATCAGATCGAGGAGGCGAGCCAGTACAGCGACCGGCTGGTGGTGCTCGCCGACGGGGAGACGATCTTCGACGGCTCCCTCGCCCAGATGCGCCGGGCGGCGGGCGCTCGCCCCAAGGGACAGCCGCCGACCGCCGAGTACGACTTCGTCCGCTTCCTGCGGCAGCGGGGCCTCTGATGCGCTGGCTGCTGGTCAAGGACCTCCAGCTGCTGCGGCGCTCCCCGCTCGTCACCGGCCTGTTGATCGTCTATCCGATCGTGCTCGCCGTCCTGATCGGCCTGGCGATCTCCCGGAGCCCCGAGAAGCCGCGGGTCGCCTTCCTCAACCAGATCCCGAAGGGCGGCGGGCTCAATCTGGGAGACAGCGGATTCAGCCAGGACGAGGCGCGCCGTCAGCTCTGCGCGAAGATCGAGTGCGTCGACGTCTCCAGCCGCGCGGAGGTCGAGCAGAAGGTCAAGGACGGCGACGTGCTCGGCGGGCTCATCCTGCCCCCCGACTTCATCAGCAAGCTGCAGGGCGAGCTCAGCACCAACTCCAGCGAGCCGGCGACCGTGGACGTGATCGTCAACAACGACGATCCGCTCAAGGCGCAGGTGGTCGACGACCGCATCCGCTCCCTGCTCACCCAGGCCAACCTGCTGATCTCCGAGAAGATCAGCGATGTCGCCGGCAACTACGAGCGGATCCTCGCCAACGGCGGCTCGTTCGAGATTCCCTTCATCAACCAGACCGTCCACATCCTCGGGCTGCAGAAGGCCGAGGAGATCCTCAACCAGGTCGAGACGACCCTGCCGCCGGCGAAGCGCGCCCAGGTCGCCGAGGTCAGCGACTTCGCTCGGCTGGCGCGCCAGAACCTCGCCCTGGCCGACAGCCTGCTCTCCTCGATCCGCCAGCCGATCGCCGTGAACAAGGACGTGATCGCGGGGAGCGTCCCGCCGCTCGACACCTTCGCGGTCGCCGTCGCGGCCGCGATCACCCTGCTCTTCGTCACGGTGCTGCTCGTCTCCGGCTCACTCGCCCTGGAGCGGGAGGAGAACACGTTCACGCGCCTCACCCGGGGCCTGGTCAGCCGCACCGGCCTGCTGGTCGAGAAGGCGACGCTCGGGACGGCCGCGGCCCTGGTGGTGACCCTGCTCCTGCTGGCGGCGATCACGCCGTTCGAATCCATCTCCTGGGGCCGGATCCACTTGATCGTCCCGGCGATCCTGCTGGCGGGCGCGGCCTCCTCGGGCCTCGGCCTGGCGATCGGGGCGGCCGCCCGAGAGGTGCGGGCGAGCGCCCTGCTCGCCTTCGCCCTGGCGCTGCCGGTGGCCTTCATCTCGCTGGTCCCGTCGGGCACGGTCAGCAAGGGCCTGCTCGACGTGATCCACGTGATCGCGGGGGTCTTCCCGTTCCGCCCGGCGGTGGACGCTCTCTCAGGCGCCCTCTCGGCCTCCGGCCCGGCCCTGGGCCTGCCGCTGCTCCACCTCGCGCTCTTGACCGTCGGGTACCTGGTGTTGGCCCGGTTGGCCTTACGGCGGTTCGCCTGAGCGCCGCTCGTGGCGACAGGACCCGCCCGCCGAGCGCCCGGTGCACCGCCCTAGAATCAACACCGTGAGCTTTCCGGTGACACGCCTGCGCCGACTGCGCCGCACAGAGCCGCTCCGCGACCTGGTTCGCGAGACTGACCTGACGGCGGACCACCTGGTCCAGCCCCTCTTCATCACCGCGGGCGAGGGCGTCCGGGAGCCCATCGAGAGCATGCCCGGCATGGAGCGGCTCTCGATCTCCGAGGCCGTCGCCGAGGTCACCGAGATCGCGGCTGCCGGGATCAGGGCGGTCATCCTGTTCGGGATTCCGGCCAGCAAGGACGAGGTCGGCAGCGAGGCCTATGACGACGAGGGCGTCGTCCAGATGGCCGTTCGCGGGCTGAAGGAAGCGCATCCCGAGATCGTCGTGATCACCGACGTCTGCCTCTGCGAGTACACCTCGCATGGGCACTGCGGGATCGTCCGCGGGGGAGAGGTCGACAACGATCTGACGATCGAGCTGCTCGCCAAGACGGCGATCTCCCACGCCGACGCCGGGGCGGACGCGGTGGCGCCGAGCGACATGATGGACGGCCGCGTGGGGGCGATCCGCGGCCAGCTCGACGAGGAGGGGCACTCCGACGTTCCGATCATCGCCTACAGCGCCAAGTACGCCTCCGCCTTCTACGGCCCGTTCCGCGAGGCCGCCGGGTCCACCCCGGAGTTCGGCGATCGCCGGGGGTACCAGATGAACCCGGCGAACGCGGAGGAAGCGGTCCGAGAGGCCAAGCTCGACCTCGAGGAGGGCGCGGACGTCGTCATGGTGAAGCCGGCGCTGCCCTATCTCGATGTGATCCGCCGCGTCAAGGACGCGACCGGCGCCCCGCTGGCCGCCTACCACGTGGGTGGCGAGTACTCGATGCTGAAGGCGGCGGCCGCCAACGGCTGGATCGACGAGCGCGCCGCCGCGATGGAGTCCCTGACCGCCATTCGGAGGGCGGGCGCGGACATGATCATCACCTACTTCGCCAAGGACGCCGCGGCCTGGCTCTCCAGCGAGGCGGTGCGCCGGTGAACAAGCCCGCGGACGGGATCACCACGGCAGCCGCCCGGCCGAAGCTCCGCTCGCGCGCGGGCGGCGCCGCAATCCCGCTGGACGACACCGACAAGCACCTGATGAACCTGCTCCAGTCGAGCTACCCGCTCGAGCCGGAGCCCTTCGAGCTGATCGCCGCCGAGGCGGAGCTCGACCCGAGCGACGTCAAGGAGCGCACCCAGCGCCTGCTCGACGGGCGGATCATCCGCGAGATCACGCCGATCTTCGATACGCGCGCCCTCGGCTACAGCTCGATGCTGGTCGCGGCCAAGGTCGACTCCGAGAATCCGCACCGGGCGGCCCAGATCATCAACGAGCACCCCGGCGTCTCGCACAATTACCTGCGGACCCACGAGTTCAACCTCTGGTTCACGATCGCGACGCCCCCGGACTCCGAGCTCGGACTGCAGGGCACGCTCGACGTCCTGCAGCGCCTGACCGGCGCCGAGTCGATCCGCCAGCTGCCGACGCTGCAGCTCTTCAAGATCAACATGAACCTCGAGATGGAGGGCGGGACCGAGGAGCTCGCCAAGACCGTCGAGGCGGCGCCCCCGCGCGAGCTCGAGCGACAGCCCTATGACGAGGGCGACATAGCCGTGATCCGTGCGCTGCAGGGGCCGATGGAGGTCACCGACCGGCCGTACGACGATGCCGCCGCCGCGGTCGGCATGGATACCGATGCCTTCCTCGAGCACCTCCGGGGGATGGTCGACCGCAAGATCCTGCGTCGCGTGGCCGCGATCCTCTTCCACCGCCGCGCCGGCTTCTCCGCCAACGGCATGGGAGTCTGGCGCGTGCCGGAGGACCAGATCATGGACGTCGGGGCACGGATGGCCGCCGTCCGCGGCATCTCCCACTGCTACCAGCGCCCGACCTACGCGGACTGGCCCTACAGCGTCTTCACCATGGCCCACGGCCGCTCGAAGGAGGAGTGCGACGCGGTCCTCGATGGGATCGCAGACGCGCACGACCTTCACGGGGACGACCGCGCGGTCCTCTACTCCTCGACCGAATTCAAGAAGATCCGCCTCCACTACTTCACGGACGACTACGCGCGCTGGGAGGCTGAGCACACCTGAGCCGGTCGGAGGAGCTGTACCGGCAGGCTCTCGAGGTGACGCCCGGAGGGGTGAACTCTCCGGTGCGAGCGATGCGCTCGATCGGGCGCGACCCGATCTTCATCGAGCGCGGAGAGGGGCCCCACATCTGGGACGTCGACGGCAACCGCTACGTCGACTGGGTTTCCTCCTGGGGCCCTCTGATCCTGGGGCACGCCGATCCGTCCGTCGTCGAGGCCGTTCGGGAGGCCGCCGGCCGCGGCACCAGCTACGGCGCTCCGACGGCCGGCGAGGTGGAGCTGGCACGCGAGGTGGTCGATCGCTTTGCGAGCGTCGAGATGATCCGCATGACGAGCTCGGGGACCGAGGCGACGATGTCGGCGCTGCGCCTCGCGCGCGCGGCAACCGGCCGGACGAGCGTGATGAAGTTCGCGGGCGCCTACCACGGCCATGTCGACGGGCTGCTGGCCGAGGGCGGCTCCGGCCTCGCGACCGCAGGAGTCCCGGCCAGCCCGGGCGTCACCGAGGCGCAGGCCTCGGACACGGTGATCGTTCCCTGGAACGACACCGGCGCCGTGGTCGAGGCGATCACCCGGGGACGCCCGGCTGCGGTGATCGCCGAGCCCGTTCCGGCGAACATGGGAGTGGTCCCGCCGGATACAGGATTCCTCGAGGCGATCAGGGACGCCACCGCGGAGGCGGGCTCGCTGCTCATCCTCGACGAGGTGATCAGCGGCTTCCGCGTGGCGCGCGGCGGGGCGCAGGAGCTGCTCGGGGTCGAGGCGGACCTGACCGTGATGGGGAAGGTGATCGGCGGCGGGCTGCCCGCTGCCGCCTACGGCGGCAGTCGCCAGCTGATGGAGCGGATCGCCCCCGCCGGGGACGTCTACCAGGCCGGAACGCTCTCCGGGAACCCGCTCGCGGTCGCCGCGGGCCTCGCCACCCTGCGCAAGCTCGACGGCCCCGCCTACGTCGGGATCGAGTCCGCCACGAACCGGCTCGCGACCGGTCTGCGGCGGGCGGCCGCCGATCTGCCGGTCCAGGTCGCGAGCGTGCCGGGACTGCTCACCGTCTTCTTCAGCGACGAGCCCGTGCGCGACTTCGCGGGCGCTCAGGCCTGCGACGCCGGTGCCTACGGCCGCTTCTGCCGCGCCATGCTCGAGCGCGGCGTCTACCCGCCCGCCTCCCAGTTCGAGGCCTGGTTTCCCTCGCTGGCTCACGACGAGGAGTCGATCGACCGGACGATCGCGGCCGCCGCCGAGGCCTTTCAGCAGGCCATCCCCTGACCCGCCGCTCTAATCTCGGACGGACGAATGACCTCGACCCCGACCTCCCTCGCCGCCCTGTCGGCGCTCCTTCGCGACGGGGAGAACGTGATCACTCCCCATGTCCGCGACGCGGACGAGCTGCCCGCGCTCGGTGCCCTGGCGGCCTCCGGCCCGCGCGCGGAGGGGGCGGCGGATGAGTACACGGTCCTCGTCGAGGCGATTCGTGAGGGCTACCTGCTCCATTACGAGCAGCCGAGGCTGATCGACGGAGCCGACGGCGACCTCCGTCTGCTCGCCGGCGACTACCTCTATGCCCTCGGCCTCGAGAAGCTGGCGGCGCGCGGCGACCTCGACGCCGTCCGCGAGCTCGCTGACCTGATCAGCCTCTCCGCGCAGGTCCATGCCGAGAACGGCGACGGCTCGGCCGGCACTGAGCGGCTTGCTCCTCGCCCTGCTCGGAGCGCCCTCGCATTGGCCGGCGCGCTCTGGCTCGCCGCAGCGGTCGCGGTCGGCGCCGGCTCCACCCCGGAGCACGAGCGCGCGAAGGAGGCCCTGCGAGGGGGCGAGCCCGACGCCGCCGATCAGCTGCTCCGGAGCGCTACCAAAACTGCGCGCGAGGCGGGCATGGGCGATGCGCTGGCCGTGGCAGCCGACTCGATAGGCTTCGCCGCCGAGGACGTCTCACACCGTGGCTGACCAGGGAAACGACAAACAGGGGGCTCCGAAGGGTCTTCCCAACCCCGACCCTGCGGGCTACTTCGAGGGTGAGTCAATGAACCGCCGGACCGCCCTCACGGTCGCCGTGCAGGCCGTCGGAGGACTGGCCGGCGCCGCGATCGTGCTGCCCGCGATCGGCTTCGCGGCCGCCCCTCTCTTCAAGCAGGAGGACGAGCCCTGGCAGGCCGTTGGGCCGGCCTCGGACTTCACCGCCGACACCTACCGGCCGGTGGTGATCACGGCCGTAGAGGGCATCGGCGAGACCGGCAAGACGACCGCGTACGTCCGGCAGGGGAATCCCGATCCCGCGCTCACCGAGAACGGCAAGTACCCGGCCGAGACCTCGGACGAGTACATCGCGATCTCCACGCGCTGCGCGCACCTCGGCTGCCCGGTCCGCTACGTGCAGGCGGCGGGCAACTTCATCTGCCCCTGCCACGGCGGTGTCTACGGCTTCCTGGGCGAGCGCATCGGCGGCCCTCCGGTCCGCCCGCTCGACCGGTTCCAGACGCGCGTCACCAACGGCCAGGTCGAGATCGGCCCGCGCTACAGCGTCACCAACAGCCTCGATCCCGTTCGTGCCCGCGACCCCGGTGAGTTCACCGGCGGCGTCTGGGAGTACCTCTACCCGCCGCGGCCGTCCGTGCCGCCGCCGCCGTAGGAGAGCCGAGTGCCGAAGCCTCCGAAACCAGGACCACTGAGCCGTCCCGCCAGGCCCGGCGAGCGGGTCAACGGCGCCAACGGAAACGGCGCCGGACCCGCGGAGATCGCCAAGGAGGCGGGCGCCGACACTCTCGGCTGGATCGACGAGCGGACCGGCGGCTCGAGCTTCCTCACCGGGATGCTCTACCGCAAGGTCCCGAAGGGCACCAACTGGTTCTACACGCTCGGCTCGGCGACGCTCTTCGCCTTCACCTTCCAGGCGCTGACCGGCGTCTTCCTGGCGATGTACTACACGCCGTCGCCGACCCAGGCCTACGGCTCGATCACCCACCTGACCAACGACGTCTGGATGGGCGAGTTCGTCCGGGGCATGCACAAGTGGGGGTCCTCGGTGATGATCATCTGCATCTTCCTGCACATGGGGCGCACCTTCTTCTTCGGCGCCTACAAGTACCCGCGGGAGCTCAACTGGGTGATCGGTGTGGTGCTGATCATCCTGACCATGGTGATGGGGCTGACCGGGTACCTGCTGCCCTTCGACCAGCGCTCCTACTGGGCCACGATCGTCGCCAACAACATCACCGGGACCGGCCCCGTCCTCGGCCCGTACCTCGCCGACTTCCTGCGCGCCGGCCCTGAGATCGGCGCGACCACCCTGTCGCGGTTCTACGCGATCCACATGCTCTTAGTGCCCGGGTTGATCATCGCCCTGATCGGGGCCCACCTGTATCTCGTGGTCAAGCTCGGCACCACGGCGCCGCCGTGGATGAAGACCGAGAAGCCGAAGCCCGCCGTGCCCAAGGAGGAAGTGGGTTGAACAGGCGCGACAAGGAGGAGTACCTCCGCGGCTACGAGGCCCTGAAGAAGAAGGGGAAGCCGTTCTTCCCGTACGCGGTCATGAAGGACACGGTGATGATGCTCATCGTCGCCCTGGTGATCGTCGGGTTGTCGATCCTGCTCGGCGCCGAGCAGGGCCCGAAGGTGGACCCGACCACGACCACCTACACGCCGCGACCCGAGTGGTACTTCTTCTTCCTCTTCGAGTTGCTCCGGGTGATCAAGCCGCCGTGGGCGGTGCCGATCGCGACGATCGGGATCCCGACGATCGCGATGGTGCTGCTCCTGCTGCTCCCGTTCTACGACCGCAATGCCGAGAGACGGCCCGAACGCAGGCCGATCGCGACCACGACCGGCATCCTGGTGATCATCGCGATGGCGTATCTGACCTTCCTGGGCGCCACCGCCGGTCCTCCCAGCCAGATCGACCTGAAGACCTCGGCCGCCCTCGAGCCGGGCAAGGAGGTCGTCGCCCAATCGGGCTGCCTCGCCTGCCACAAGCTCGGAGACAACGGCAACGACGGCCCCGGTCCTGAGCTGACGCACATCGGTGCCCGGATCCCGCGGAACGCGATCGCGCGCTCCCTCGAGGTCGGCCCGAGCATCATGCCGTCCTACGGCGGCCTGCCGCCGGCGAAGATCCAGGCGCTGACGGCGTATCTGGCTTCCTTGAACTGAGTCTGGACTAACCTCGGCGCGATGAGTGTCTCGTCCGGCACCGAGGCCGAGAGCGGCGTGCCCAGCCGCGATTCCGAGCAGTTCGCGACCGAGGTCCGCGGGATGTTCGATCGGATCGCCGGGGTCTACGACCTGATGAACTCGGCGATGACCGCAGGGCTCCACCACCAGTGGCGCGAGCGCGCGGTGGACCGGGCGCAGGTCGGCCCGGGCTCCGACGCGCTCGACCTCTGCACCGGCACCGGCGACCTCGCCCTCGCCCTGAGGCGACGGATCGGCCCCGATGGCCGGGTGGTCGGCAGCGACTTCTCCGAGCCGATGCTCGATCTCGCCCGGCGGAAGAGCGGGGAGGAGGGCCTCCCGGTCGAGTTCGGCTGGGCGGACGCCCTCGAACTGCCCTACGGGGACGCCAGCTTCGACGCCGTGACCATCGGCTTCGGCGCCCGCAACCTCGCCGACCTCGAGCGGGGCCTCTCCGAGATGGCCCGGGTCCTGCGCCCCGGAGGAAGGCTGGTGATTCTCGAGATCACGCGGCCGCAGCGCGAGCCGCTCGCCAGCTTCTATTCCCTTTGGTTCGATCGCCTGGTCCCGATGATCGGCTCCCTGGCCGGCGACCCCGACGCCTACAGCTACCTCCCCGACTCGGTGCGCACCTTCCCCGATCCCGAGCAACTTGCGGCGATGATCGATGCCGCCGGATTCACCGAGATCCGCTGGCTCCTGCTGGCGGGCGGGATCATCGCGATCCACAGCGCGACCAAGGCCCCATGACCCGCTCCTCCGTGCCACCTCCCGTGACCGCCGTGATGGACGCCGCGAGCGCCTGGCTGCCCGCGCGGATGTCGCAGGTCGAGGCCCGGCTCGCCGAGCTCTCCGCGGGCTACGGCCCGAGGCTGGGCGAGGAGGCCGAGGCCACCCTGACCGCCGGCGGCAAGCGGATGCGGCCGCTGCTGGTCCTGATGGCCGCGGGGGACGGCGCCGGGGACCGGGCCGTGCGCGTGGCCACCGCCGTGGAGATGGTCCACATGGCGACCCTGGTTCACGACGACGTGCTCGACGGCGCGCCGGTGCGGCGCGGACGTCCCACGGTCGTCGCCAGGTCGGGCCGCGAGCGCGCCGTGGGCGTGGGCGACCTGCTCTTCTCGCGCGCCTTCGCGGAGCTCGCCGTCGACGGCGGCGAGGCCGAGGTGACGGAGCTGAGCTCGGCGTCGGTTGCCCTGGCACTCGGGGAGCTGGCCCAGCGCCACGATGCCTTCGACACCTCGGTCACCGAGGAGCGTTACCTGGAGCGCTGCTCGCTGAAGACCGCGCGTCTCTTCGAGTCGGCCTGCCGGCTGGGACGCATCTCCTCCAGGCGGCCCGGAATCGAGGCTCTTGCCGCCTTCGGCCGCGAGATCGGCCTCGCCTTCCAGCTGCTCGACGATGTCCTCGACGTCACCGGACCGCCGGAGCGGACCGGCAAGGCCCGTGGCACCGACCTGCTCGACGGCACCGTGACCCTGCCGCTGATCCTCGCCAGCCGCCTCGACCCGGTCCTCGGGTCCGCCGAGCTGCGGGGACTCGATCAGGAGACCGCAGAGGCCCTCTGCGACCGGATCGCGGCGACGCCTGCGCTGGACGAGGTCCGCGAGCGGGCCAAGGAGGGCATCAGGCGGGCCAAGGCGATCCTCGAGTCGCAGGACTTCACGGACACCGAGCGCGAGCTGCTCGGCATGGTCGCCGACGGCGTGGTGGAGCGCTACGCCTGAAAAAGCCACCGACCCCTTTACGGGGCCGGTGGCTTGCAGGGAGGTGACTCGTTGGAGTGGTGCTTCTGGTGACTCGCGCTAGAAGTCTTCGGGAAGGATGCAGTCGCTCGCCAGCGCCATTGCGAACCGGTCGGCCTCCTCCTCCATGTTCGCCCGGGTGAGAGAGCGGAGGTCCTCGATCAGCTCCTGCCCACCGCGATCGAGCTCCTCGTCATAGCGGTCGACCTCGGACTGGTTGTAGGTCTCGCGGCCCCACCACTCGCACTCCGGGCAGCGGAGCTCGACGTTCCAGACGCCGTCGCCCTGCTCGTGCCAGTTGACCGGCTGGACCAGGATGGAGGAGCAGTTGGGGCAGGCGTGCATCCCCTCGGCGGACTTGCGGCCGGTGTCGATCCGGGTCTCGGTGTTTGTCCGCTTCGGAACTCCCATCGTGGGTGACATATCGGGAGTTGCGGCCAGGATCTTTAGGCCAAAAGTGAGTGATTTCACGCCTGCGGATAACCCCCGATCCGGGTGCGGAATACCCCGCATCCACCGGAATCTCGCCGGGTGAGCCGCCCACGCCCGGAATAGACTGGATCTATGGTCCTCAGCGATCGCACGATCAAGGAGGAGGTCGCCGCCGGCCGCCTCCTCTTCGACCCGTATGACGAGACGCTGGTGCAGCCCTCCAGCGTCGACATGCGGGTCGACCGCAGCTTCCGCGTCTTCAACAACTCCCGCTATCCGTACATCGACGTTCGGGAGCCGATGGAGAACCTGACCGAGCTGGTCACGGTCGAGGACGAGGAGCCCTTCGTACTGCACCCCGGCGAGTTCGTCCTCGGCCAGACGCTGGAGCGGGTGCGCCTCCCCGACGATCTCGTCGCCCGGCTCGAGGGCAAGAGCTCGCTCGGCCGCCTCGGCCTGGTGATCCACTCGACGGCGGGATTCGTCGACCCCGGCTTTGAGGGCAACCTCACGCTGGAGCTCTCGAATCTCGCCAACCTGCCGATCACGATCTACCACGGCATGCCGATCGGCCAGATCTCGTTCATGCGCATGGACGCCCCCGTCGAGCACGCCTACGGGGCGCAGGAGGCCGGCAGCAAGTACCAGGGACAGGCCGAGCCGACCGCCAGCCGCTTCTACCTGAACTTCCGCGAGCGCGTCCGCAAATAGCCGTTGGGTAAACGCTGGCGGAGGATGGCCCACCTGCCGCTAACATCCGCACAATGCTTCCCAATGTGGGACCTCTCGAGATAGCAGTCGTTCTCATCATCGTCCTGATCATCTTCGGGCCGAAGCGTCTTCCGGAGCTCGGCAAGTCGATGGGACATGGCATCCGCGAGTTCAAGAACTCCCTCTCCGGGGACAGCGACAACGATTCCCCCGAGGAGAAGAAGCGCGAGCTGCAGGCGAGCCAGCAGGCACAGGTGAGCCAGCCGCAACCGGCGCCGCAGCAGGCAGCTGCTGAGAGCCCGGCGGAGCCAGTCGAGGGCGAGATCGTCACCGAGAACAAGGCCTAGGCAGTGGCCCGGCTACGGCCGGTCGACTTCGAGGACCGGCTCACGCTCGTCGAGCATCTCGACGAGCTTCGCACGCGCATCGTCGTTTCGATAATCGCGTACTCGGTCGCCTTCGGGCTCTGCTTCTGGCAGAACGACCGGCTGCTCGACATCGCCAACGCGCCGCTGCCCGGCGACAAGACGCCGATCACGTTCGGCGTCGCCGAGCCCTTCACCACGACGGTGACGATCGCCGCGTATGCGGCGCTGGTGATCTCGCTGCCGGTGATCCTCTACCAGGTCTACGCCTTCATCCTGCCCGCGCTGACGACCCGGGAGAAGCGCGTGGTCGTGCCGTTCCTGATGGGCGTCCCGGTCCTGTTCGTTGCCGGTGTCGTTTTCGGCTATTTCGTCGTGCTGCCCGCCGCGACCAAATTCCTCCTCAACTTCAACGACCAGCAGTTCAACATCCAGATCAGGGCGAAGGACTACTACGGCTTCTTCACCCTCACGCTGGCGGTGATGGGGCTGATCTTCCAGCTGCCGATCGGGATCCTGGCGATCACCCGCCTCGGGATCCTCAGCCCCGAGCAGCTCTCGCAGAACCGGCGCTACGCGTACGTGGTCCTGCTCGTGATCGCCATGCTCCTCCCCGGCACCGACCCGGTGACGATGCTGATCGAAGCGGCGCCGCTGATCGCGCTTTACGAGATCAGCGTCTTGGTCGCTCGCAGGTTCGGCAGGCCGCCTGAAGGAGCGGTCGATCGCGACATCACCATCTCCGAGCCGCCGCCCAGCGGGGCGGCCTAGGCGCCGTACCGCAACCCTCTACGCTTCCGCCGTGCTCTTCGACCTGCAAACGCCCCGTCGCCGGCGCGTCGTCCGCGTGGTCTTCGGCGGCCTCGCCCTGATCTTCGCAATCAGCTTCGTCTTCCTCGGCGTCGGCACCGGCGGAGGCGGATTCAGCTTCAGCGATCTCTTCGGCGGGGGCGGCGGTTCGAGCTCGACGGCCTTCGACGGCGACATCAGCGCGGCGGAGGCGAAGCTCGCCGCCAACCCGAACGACACGACCGCGATGGGCGACCTGGTCCGGCTTCACTACTCCGCCGCCAACTCGAACACCGACAGCAACGGCGTGCCCACCAGCGACGGCGTGCAGCACCTGCGAGAGGCGGCTGACGCCTGGAACAAGTACGTGAAGGCCAGCACGGGGAACGTCGCCCCCGCGACCGCGGTGTACGCGCTCAACGTCTTCGACCTGCTCGCGCGAATCGACTTCTCGCAGGCTCGCAGCGACACGAGCCAGACGGAGGCGCTCACGGACGTGAACGCGGCCGTCGACGACTGGAAGAGCGCCGCGCAGGCACAGCAGGTCCGGATCTCGAAGCAGCCGAAGACCGTCAACGCCAACTCCTACCTGACCCTCGCCCAGTACCTCTACCTCGCCGGCGACACCAAGGGCGGCGACCAGGCGGCGGCTCAGGCCAAGACGGCGAAGGGCGGCAACGCCTCCCAGGTCGCGGGCCAGGTGAAGCAGTTCAAGCAGCTGGGCCAGCAGCTCCAGGCCGCCATCAAGCAGCTCGCCAAGCAGCAGCAGACCCAGGGCGCCGGGGGAGCGACCGGCGGGGGAGCGACCGGCGGCACGGGCGGCGCCAACCCGCTCAACGGCCTCGGCACGGGCGGGCTCTAGCTCCTCGCGGCGCTTCCTATAATTCCCCGCTCCATCAGGGCCGTTAGCTCAGCTGGTAGAGCAGGAGACTCTTAATCTCAAGGTCGCAGGTTCGATCCCTGCACGGCCCATTCGATGTCGGAGGGAGCAGCGCGCGGCGGGGTGAAGGCGGCGGGGCCGCTGGCCTTGGCGCTCGCTCTGGCCCTCGGCCTGTCGGGCCCCGGGAGTGGAGCCGCCGGCCCGGCCGCAGCCAGGGCGGGGCTGCCGGCCGATCTCTGCCTCTCCGCGGCAGCGCCGCCCGTGAGCGCGCCCGCGCACCGGCTCCGCTTCGGCATCACCCCGCTCCCCGCTGGGAGCGCCGGCGTCGCACAGGGCCAGCCGATGCCGGAGGATCCGGCAGCCGCAAAGGCCGCCCTGGGCCGTCTACGCCCGGGGCGGCGGCAGCTGGTCCTGCGCCTCAACCGGATGCTGCTGTCCGACGGCGCGGCGGGAGTGCGGCGCTACGCCGCGCTGGTCGACGACTACGCAAAGGCGGGGTTCGACTCCGAGCTCCAGGTCCGCTATCACCCCGCCGCCGGCCAGGAGGGCGATCTGGCGGCATGGGCTGACTACGTGAAGACCGCCGCGCGGATCCTCGGCAAGCGCCCATCGGTGAAGGCGCTGACCATCACGAACGAGGCGAACTTCCCCGTCTCCCCGAACACGTCCGACGGGCCCTACCCCGGCGTGCTGCAGGCGATCGTCACCGGTGTGAGCACGGCCCGCAAGGAGCTCGACCGGATCGGCCGGCCCGACGTCGAGCTCGGTTTCTCATTCGCCTGGCGCTGGGTGCCGACCGCGGACGCGGAGTTCTGGCGCCAGCTCGGGTCGCTGGCCACGCCCGAGTTCCGGAGAGCGCTCGACTACGTCGGGCTGCAGATCTATCCCGGGCTGGTCTTCCCACCGGTCTCGACGCCGGCGGCGGCCGGCAACGACACGATCGAGGCACTCACCCTGCTGCGCGGCTGCTACCTGCCCCTGGGCGGGTTCGGAGCGGACGTGGACCTCTGGGTGACGGAGAACGGCTATGCGACCAACCTCGCTCGCACGGAGCCCGACCAGGACCTGGCGCTGCGCTCGACCCTGGATGCCGTGCATCGCTACTCCGGGACGCTCGGCGTGACCGACTACCGCTGGTTCAACCTGCGCGACAACGTCTCGAACGGCGCCGACCTCTTCGACGCGGTCGGACTGCTGCGCGACGATTACTCGGAGAAGCCCGCCTTCGCCACCTACCGCTCGGAGATCGACCGGATCGGAACGGATCGCCCGAAGCGAATCCGCTGCGCCGGCCGGACCGCGACGGTGCTCGGGACGCCCGGTCGCGATGTCCTGCACGGCAGCTTCGGCCCCGATGTGATCGCCACCGGCGCCGGGCGCGACCGCGTCGCCGGAGGCCCGGGGAGGGATCGAATCTGCACGGGCCCCGGACGGGACGTGATCAGCGGTGGCGCCGGCCGCGACGCCCTGGTGGGCGGCCGCGGAGCGGACCGCATCAGGGGCGGCGGGGGCCGTGACAGCTGCCCGGGCGCGAGCGCCGGAGACCGGACCCGCAGCTGCCAGCCCTGAGGCGCCGGATCAGCGCGCGACCGCGCGGATGATCAGCAGCAGGATGATCGAGCCGCCGATTGCGATCAGCCAGGTCCCGAGGTTGAAGAAGTCGTGGATGTGGCCCACCCCGATCGCACTGGCCAGGAAGCCGCCGAGCAGGGCGCCGAGGATGCCGACCGCGGTGGTGCCGATGCAGCCGCCCGGCTCGGTGCGGCCCGGGATCAGCGCGCGCGCGATGGTGCCGGCGAAGAGGCCCAGGATGATCCAGGCGATGATTCCCATCTAGGGCTGGCGCGGGCCTGCGTGGTAGCTCAGGTACCAGAGGACGTGCCGGGCGGCGCTGACGCCGACGTTCACGGGGGCGAGCAACCTGCGCATGGCAGCAACCTTATTGCCCGATGCGGACCTCCGTGTCAGTGGAAACTGCGGATTTGGCTGCACAACGCCGAATTCCTGCCCTATTTGCGGGTCCGCAAACCCGGCCGGGCTAGCATGCGCCACCAATGCGAAGGACGACCCGAAAGCGAAGCCGGCTTGCGGCGGTGAGGAGCGAGCGCAGGGCCGAGCGCGTCACGGTCGGCCTGGCGGTGTTCGCCGCGGGCGCCCTCGGGACGCTGGTCACGGGCGAGCTCCTGCGCATGGCGAGGAGGCGGCGGGAGAGCAAGGACGCCGAGACCCCGGACAACCTGGTCGACGCGGCCGGCCAGGCGACCCTCGACACCCTGGCCGTCGCCCGCCGCGGGATCATCGCCACGCCCCATCACGAGACCGTGCTCTTCAACATCCTGCAGGGGTTCCTGGGAGCGTTCGCCTTCGCGCGGCTCGCAACCTGGGGGATACGGCAGTCCTGGTGGCCCTCGGGAGACATCCACGTCAGCGGCCGCCACATCCATCACTTCGTGCCGGGCATCGTCCTCGCCTTCGGCTCGGGGGTCGGCGCTCTGACCACCCAGAACGAGCGAGTCGAGTCGGCGCTGGCGGTCCCCTTCGGGGTCGGCATGGGCCTGACCATGGACGAGGCCGCGCTGCTCCTCGACCTGCGCGACGTCTACTGGACCCGGCAGGGCCTGCTCAGCGTCCAGGCCAGCCTCGGGGTCACCGCGACCCTGGCGGCGACGATCCTCGGCCTGCGGATGCTTCGCCGCGGCGAGGAGAAGGGCGTCGAGGAGGGGTTGATTCCCAACCTCGGCGAGCACGGGATGCGCAGCACGGGAGCTCTCGCCTAGCTAGGCGGCCGCCCGCAGGCGGGGCTCCGCCTCCTTGCCCATCCAGATCACCTGATCCCGGCCCGGGCCCACACCGACCAGGCGCACCGGGATCCCGAGGTGATCCGAGATCGCCGCCAGGTACTCACGCGCCTCGGCGGGAAGGTCCTCCTCGCGGCGGCAGTCGCCGATGTCGCCCTCGAATCCGGGCAGTTCCTCGTACTCCGGCTCGACGCTGTGGATGATCGACTGGTGGTACGGGAACTCGTCGAAGACGGCGCCGTCGGGATGGCGGTAGCGGGCGCAGACGCGAAGCGGATCGATCCCGGAGAGGACGTCGAGCTTGGTGACGGTGAGAGCGCTCATGCTGTTCAGGCGAACGGCGTAGCGCAGCGCAACCAGGTCGATCCAGCCGCAGCGGCGCGGCCGGCCGGTGGTCGTGCCCATCTCGCCGCCGCGCTCGCGCAGCAGGTCCCCCAGGTCGTCGTCGAGCTCCGAGGGGAAGGGGCCGGCGCCCACCCGGGTCGCATAGGCCTTGGCGATCCCCCAGACCTCGTCGATGTCGCGGGGGCCGACCCCGGCGCCGATGCAGGCTGCTCCCGCGACCGGATTCGAGGAGGTGACGAAGGGATAGGTGCCGTGGTCGAGGTCGAGCATCGTGCCCTGGGCGCCCTCGAACAGCACCGTGTGGTCGGCGTCGAGCGCCTCCCAGCAGAGCTTCGCCGTGTCGGCGATGTGCGGCTCGAGCCGGTGGCCGTAGGTGAGATAGGCCTCGACCATGGTGTGAAGGTCGAGCTCTGGGTCCTTGGCGAAGGGCCGCAGCATCTGCTGCTTCGGATCCATCGCGGTCATGATCTTCTTCCGGAGGATCTTGCCGTCGAGCAGGTCCTGCACGCGGATGCCGAGGCGGGAGGCCTTGTCCGCGTAAGCCGGTCCGATCCCCCGCCGCGTCGTCCCGATCTCGAGCTTGCCGAGCTTGAGCTCCCCGGCCGTGTCTAGCTTCACGTGGTAGGGCATGATCACGTGGGCGTTGGCCGATACCCGCAGGCCGCTGACGTCGATGCCGCGGTGACGCAGCCCCTCGATCTCGCCGGTGAGGACGCCCGGGTCGATCACCACGCCGTTGCCGATGGCGCAGATCTTTCCCGGGTAGAGGATCCCGGACGGGATCAGGTGGAACTTGAAGGTCTCACCGTCGCGGATGATCGTGTGGCCGGCGTTGTTGCCGCCCTGAAAGCGGATCACGACGTCCGCCTGCTCGGCGAGCAGGTCGGTGACCTTTCCCTTTCCTTCGTCGCCCCACTGGGCGCCGACTATGACGAGACCTGGCATGACCAGGGGATTATGAGCTAGACGTAGGCTGACTGAACGGACAAGGAGGCGTGAATGAACGACAAGGCCAACCTCGAGGAAAAGCTAGGGATGCTGCAGGAGCTTTGGGCGCCGGGCATCGTCGGCTACCTGAACGACTACAAGCTGATCGTCGTCAAGGTCAAGGGCGAATTCGTCTGGCACAAGCACGACGAGACAGATGACTTCTTCATGGTGCTCAAGGGGCATCTGACGATCCAGCTTCGCGATCGGGACATCGAGCTCGACCCGGGTGAGCTGTTCGTCGTGCCGCGGGGCGTCGAGCACTGCCCCAAGGCCGACGAGGAGGCACACGTGCTCGTCATCGAGCCACGGGAGACGGTCAACACCGGCGACGCCGGGGGCGACCTCACGGCGGAGCCGGTCGAGATCTGATCGAGCTAGTGATCGAGCGGCCCGAGGCCTGATCCACCGCTTTCGCCGAGCGAGGTGGCGACGTCCGCCGAGACGTGCACTCGTCGGTCCTCGTCGAAGAGCGGCAGCGGATCCCCGCACATCTCCACGAGGCGTGAGACGACGCGGGCGCCGATCTGGTCCTCGAGCTCGTGCTCCTCGAGGTTGGTGGTGACCACCAGCGCGCGCTGGGCCTCGTAGCGCTCGTTGACGAGCGCGTAGAGCTGCTCCAGGACCCACTCGGTGCGGTTCTCGGCGCCGAGGTCGTCGATGTGCAGGAGGTCGACGGTGGCCAGCCGCTCGAAGAGGTCGGAGTAGGACTGCTCGCCGGTCTCCGCGTCGAAGGTGCGGCGGATGCGGGCGAGCAGCTTGGGGAGGGAGTAGATGGCGACGGAGCGGCCCGACTCCAGGGCGATCCGGGAGACGAGCATCGCCAGCGTCGTCTTGCCGGTGCCGGAGCTGCCGTAGAGCCAGAGGCCGCGGCCGGCCTCGATGTTCTCGTCGACCGAGTTGCAGTAGTCGCGCACCCGACGCACGACGATCTCGTTCATCTGCGTCACCGGCGGGCGATCGAAGGAGACGCCGCGGTACTTCGCGGGGATCACCGAGTCGATCCCGCGCAGCCGCGCCTTCGCGACCATCCGCGAGCGGCAGTCGCAGGGGCGGGCGACGTCCTCGGGGCCGAGGATCCAGCCGGAGCCGTCGCAGATGCCGAGCCGGCACGGCTGGCGATCGCTGGAGGGCGAGTGGATCGCCACCTAGGCCTCCTCCGCGAACGGGTCGGCGTCGGCGAACTGGTCGCTCTCGCTGCCGACGTCCTCGACCGCGGGCCCCGCACCGGCGGGCTGCTCGACGGGCGCCCGTTCCTCGCGGGCCCGGTCGGCGAACTTCGGATAGTGCTCCAGGAAGACCAGCCGGACGGTCCCGACCGGGCCGTTCCTGTGCTTCGCCAGGATCAGCTCGGCGCCGCCGGGATCCTCGGAGTCGGCGTTGTAGTAGTCGTCGCGGTAGAGGAAGCCGACCACGTCCGCGTCCTGCTCGATCGCGCCGGACTCGCGCAGGTCGGAGAGGATCGGCCGCTTGTCGGGGCGCTGCTCGGGGGCACGGGAGAGCTGCGAGATGCCGATCACCGGCACGGCGAGCTCCCGGGCGAGGATCTTGAGGCCGCGGCTGAACTGCGAGACCTGCTCGACGCGGTTGGCCCGTGCGTCATCGCTGCGCATCAGCTGCATGTAGTCGACGATCACCATGCCGAGCCCGTCGTGGCCGCGGCCCTTCTCCTGCGCGTGCAGCCGGCGCGCCTTGGCGCGCAGCTCCAGCAGCCCGAGGTCCGAGGAGTCGTCGATCCAGAGCGGCGCCGATTCGAGCTGGTTGCAGGCCTTGACCACCTTCGGCCAGTCCTTCTGCGCGACCTTGCCCTTGCGCAGCCGGTCCGAGGAGATCCGAGACTGTGAGCCGATGAAGCGGTGGGCCAGCTCCATTTCCGACATCTCCAGGGAGAAGAGGGCGACCGGCTTCTGGTGCTTCATCGCGACGTTCTGGGCGAAGTCGCAGACCAGTGTGCTCTTGCCCATGGCCGGCCTGGCCGCGATCACGATCAGGTTCCCGGGCTGGAAGCCGCCGGTCTTGTCGTCGAGGTCGCGGAACCCCGAGGGCGTGCCGGTGATGTCCGAGGTCCCGCTGGCGAGCGCCTCGAGCTTGTCGATCTCGTCATGGAGGATCTCGCCGATCTCGCGGAAGTCGACCGCGCGCTCCTCGTGGGCGACCTGGAAGAGGAGCCGTTCAGCCTGCTCGACCAGCTCGGACGGCTCGCCGTCGCGCTCCGCGACCGACTGCTGGATCCGTTTCGCCGCCATGTCGAGCCGGCGCATCAGCGAGTTCTGCTTGACGATCTGCGCGTAGTGCTTGGCGCTGCCCGGGGCGGGGACCCTGGCCGCCAGGCTCGCGATCACGTCGCGGCCGCCGATCGCGTCCAGCTGGCCGTGCTGGGCGAGCTGCTCGGAGACGGTCAGGACGTCGACGGGGTTGGCGTCCTCGTTGAGGCGGATGATCGCCTCGTAGATGGTGCGGTGGCGGTCCCGGTAGAAGTCGTCGGCCTGCAGCCGGACGTCGAGCATGACGGGCTCGATCGTCGACTCGGAGACCAGCATCGCCCCCAGCACGGACTCCTCGGCCTCCAGGTTCTGGGGCGGGACGATGGTCGGTGTTCCGTTGGTGGCCAAGTGCTCCTCGGTTTGCGCAGGGGATCGCCCGACCTGACGGCCGAGTCTCTTGAGTCTGGATACGGGCCCGGCGGATTCCCTTGTGGCCCCGAGTGGAACTAAATCCGCGCGAGCCTGGCTAGAAAATCACAGGCGGCGAGCGGCCGCAGAGAAGTTCTGGCTATTTGCGGGCGCCGGATTCCAGGCACGATTCGTGCCTGGCGCGGAACCGCCGTCTTTGCGGCGGCTACTCCTTCGCCTCGGCGACGATCGTCTTGACCGTAGCCGTGACGCCGCCGCCGACCTCGATCTCGACCATGTAGGTGCCGGTCTCGCGGATCGGCTCCTCGAGGCGGATCTTCTTGCGGTCGACCTTGATGCTGCGCGCGGCCTGGATCGCCTCGGCGATCTCGGCGGAGGTGACGGAGCCGAAGAGCTTGCCGTCCTCCCCGGCGCGATGGTTGATCGTCAGCACGGTCTTGCCGAGCAGAGCCGAGGTCTCGCCGGCGCGCTCCGCGGCCTGCTTCTCGGCCTCCTCCGCGCGCTCCCGCTTGCGCTGGGCCTCCTCGAGGGCGCCCTTGGTCGCGGGCTGTGCCAGCCTGCGCGGCACCAGGTAGTTGCGCAGATAGCCGGGAGATACGTCGATCGCCGTCCCGGCCTCGCCGAGGCCCTCCACGTCCTTGAGCAGAACCGCCTGGGCCATCGGTCTACTTCTCGCCGACGTAGGGCAGCAGGGCGAGCTCTCGGGCGCGCTTCACCGCCAGGGCGAGCTGCTGCTGGTGCTTCCGGGAGAGACCGGTGACGCGACGGGAGCGGGTCTTGCCGCGATCGGAGATGAACCGCCGCAGCAGGGTCAGGTCCTTGTAGTCGATCGCCTCGACGCTGATCCGCGTGTACTTCCTCGGGCGGCCGCGATCGGCCGGGCCGCGGCGCCTGCGGTTGCCGGTCGGAGTCTGCTGTCGTTGCTGTCGTGCCATGAGCGGCCGCGAATGGTAGCGGCCGCTACCGAGCAGCGATCTGTGGAGCGCGCGACGCTAGAACGGGATGTCGTCGTCCGAGCCGCCGCCGGAGCTGACCGCGGCGCCCTCGAAGTCCGAGGTGTCGGCCGGCACGTCCGAGCTCGGCTGAAAGGTGCCGTTGCCTCCGCCACCCGCGTTGTCCGAGCGCGACCCCAGGAACTGGACGCTGTTGGCGATGATCTCGACCGCCTGGCGCTTGGAGCCGTCCTGCGCCTCCCACTCGCGCCAGTCGAGCCGTCCCTCGACGGCGACCGGGCGGCCCTTGGAGAGGTAGTTGGCGCAGTTCTCGCCCTGCGCGCCCCAGACGGTGACGTCGAAGTAGTTCGGCTTGTCGACCCATTCGCCGCTCTGCCCGTCCTTGCGGCGGCTGTTGACGGCCACGCGAAGCTTGCAGACGGAGGTCCCGCCGGGCGTCGAGCGCAGCTCGGGGTCCTTGGTCAGATTTCCCGTGATTACGACCGTATTGATGTTCGAAGCCGCCACTGGATCAACTCCTCTTCTCTATCGATTCCTGAACATCGATCTTAGGTCGCCGCACGGTCGGTTCTCCCCCCGGTCGGGAAGAAAGGCCGGAAACTGCGGAACAGATGCGAGGGTGCTCCGAAAGGAGCAACCCGTGTGATGAGGCCTACTCGTCGCGGCGCCCGCGGCGAGGCCGGTCGTCCCGATCCGGGCGGCCGTCGCCGACCGACATCGGCCGCTCGATCGCGGGCGGCGGGTTCGCCGGGGCCTTGGGATCGACCTTGAAGATCCGGAAGCGCAGGACGCCGTCGGTGATCTTCAGGTTGTGATCCAGCCGCTCGAGCAGCTCCGGCTCGCCCTGGAAGCGGAAGAAGCGGTAGTCGGCCTCGTTGCGCCGCTTGATCTCATAGGCGAGCTTGCGCAGGCCCCAGACGTCGGTCTGGTCGAGCGTGCCCGCGCCCTCGATCGCCTGCTTGACGTCCCCCGCGACCTTCTCGCGGGCCTCGTCGGCGGCCTCTGGGTCGAGCATCAGTACGAGTTCGTAGTTGCGGTTCACGGCGACGGGCGACTATAGGCCATCTGGGCGGGGCGGCGGGCGGACCGAAGCGAAGCGGCCGGCCGGGTGATGCTGGGCCGGGGAGAGACGCAGGCGGCGGCCGCTCACCGACATGGTGGCCGGCAGGCAGATCAGATGGGCGGGCGTCGGGCGAGTCGCGGCGATCGTGCTGGCGGCGATCGCCGGAGTCGCTTCGCTGCCGGCCCTGCTGGGCGGAGACGCGCCCCCGCCGGTCCCACCGGACGTCGGGCTCAGGCCCGCTCCCCCGGCGGCTGCGCCTCCGCCACCCGCGCAGCCGGCCCCTCAACCGGCCCAGCCGAGGAAGCGAAGGCGCGATCACAGCGCACCCGAGCGGCGACTCGCTCAGCGGAAGCCTCACCGTCACCACCGTCACCACCGTCACCACCACGAGCCTGGGCCGCCGGCAGCCGCGACCCCGCCACCGGCTCCGCCGTACGTCCCGAGCTACCCGGCACCCTCGGAGCCCGGCGAATTTCAGTTCGAGCGTTAGCCGACCTCGGCCGGCGCCCGCTTGGCCCTGATGTCGGACAGCTGCTCGTCCACCCAGTCCCCCGGATCCCGCTCGGTGATGATCTCCTTCAGGCGGCGGGCGCGCAGGGCCCGCTCCTCGGGGTTCATGGTGAGGGCACGGTGGATCTGGTCGGCCTGCTCCTGGATGTCGAACGGGTTGACCGAGAGGGTGCAGTCGCCCAGCTCCTCATGGGCGCCCGTGTTCTCGGAGAGAATCACGACTCCGTCGCGGGTGTTGACCGCCGGGGCCTCCTTGGCGACCAGGTTCATCCCGTCGAACAGCGAGTTGACCATGAGCAGGTCGAAGTGCTTGTACCGCGCGACGGCCTCGTGGAAGTTCTCGTAGATCCGCAGGTCGATCGGCATCCAGTCGGTGGTGCCGTGGCGGTGGTTGACGACCGCGACCAGCGCCTCGATCCGCTCCAGGTACTCGGCGTACTCGGGCACGTCCTGCCGTGACGGCTGCAGGTGCGCGATGAAGGTGACCTTCTCGCGGAACTCCGGGTGCTGCTCCAGGAAGACGTCGAAGGCGGTGAAGCCGCGGAGCACGTTCTTGGAGAGATCGGCGCGGTCCACCCTGATGATCAGGTGGTCGCGGCGGCGGCGCAGGAGCTCCTTCTCGTAGAAGGCGACGTCGGCCGACTCGGCCGCCCGGTAGAGCCTCTGCGTGTCGATCGAGAGCGGATAGGCGCGCACCCAGATCTCACGCCCTTCGTAGGAGACCGCCATCCGGTCGTAGTCGGTCTCGAGCTCCATCAGCTCCCGGCAGCACTGCAGGAAGTTCCGGCAGTAGGCGGTCGTGTGAAAGCCGATGATGTCGTTCGAGAGCATGCTCAGGTAGATCTCCTCGCGCCAGCGGTTGGGGAGGATCCGCCACGAGTCGGGCTGCGACCACGGGATGTGGACGAAGTAGTGGAGGAACGCGTCGGGCCGCGCCTTCCGGATCAGGCCCGGGCAGGTGTAGAGGTGGTAGTCGTGGAGCATCACGACCGGGCTCTCCTGGCCTTCGATGGCGGCGATCACCACCGCCGCCATGTCGTCGTTGACGACCTTGTAGCCCTGCTCCCAGGCATCGACCTCCGCCTGGCGGATGTCCGGCGCGTTCGAGAGGTCCCAGAGGTAGTGCTGGATGAACCAGAGGATCGGGTTCGCGATCACGTTGTAAAACCGGTCGTACGCGGTCGGGTTCGAGGCGACCATCTGCACGTCGTAGGAGATCCCGTCGAGCTCGATGGTCACCGGCCCGTCGCTCTCGCTGGCGACGACGACGTCCTCCTCGGTCATCGCGGAGGCGACCCAGAGCGCTTCGCGGTGAGAGACGAGCCCCGAGAGCGCCGTGACCAGCCCGCCGCCCCCCCGGTGCACGATGCGATTCCCCCGCTCGTCGACGCCGAACTCGGCCGGGCCGCGATTCGAGACGATCGTTAGGGGATGCTCGGGCACGCCCCCGTTTGTACCAGGCAGGCCTGAAAACCTCGGCCCGCCACCTGCGCCTCCTAGGTGTCCAGGTCGGTGAAGATCCGCAGCCAGTCGAGCAGCAGGCGCGGGGTCAGGAAGCGCTCGCGGGTTCGCTCCTTGCCCGCGCGGCCAAGGCGCCGGCCCAGCTCGTGGTCCTGGAGGATCTCGATCGAGCGCTTGGCGGCCTCATCGGGCGAGGAGACCAGGTAGCCGTCCTCGCCGTCGACGATCTGCAGCGGGATGCCGCCCACGTCGCCGCCGATCGTCGGCCTGCCCTTCCAGAGCGACTCGGCGACCGTCAGGCCGAATCCCTCGCGGATCGATTTCTGCATGACCAGATCGGACTGCGACTGGAAGGCGTTCACCTCGATCGCGCCGACGTTGTTCAGGTTGTTGAGGATCTTGATGTCGGGATCAGAGCCCGCGTACTCGAAGGTGCGATGGAAGAACTCCCAGCCCTCGGGGTCGTCGGTGGCCATCGAGCCGACCAGGGCGAGCTGCACCTCCGGGATCTCCTTGGTGACCCGCCGGTAGGCGTCGATCACGCCGATCGGGTCCTTCCAGGGGTCGAAGCGGGAGACCTGCGTCATCAGCGGCCGGTCGACGTCGATGCCGAACTGGTTGCAGACGAAGGCCGCGTCGTCGGGGGAGAGCGCCATGTTCTTGGGGGAGAGGGGATCGATCGCCGGCGGGACGATTCGGACGCCTCCGTGCCCGTCGAGCCCGTTCGGCACGTACTGCTCCATGTGCCAGACGGTGATGTCGTACTCCGAGATCAGCGGCAGCAGGCGGGAGATCGGCTCGGGGTTCGGCTCGGAGAGGTCGATGTGGCAGCGCCAGACCCAGTTCTTCGCGTGGTCGGTCGCGTCGTGGCGCATGCCGACCGGCTGCGGGTCGTGGACGATGACCACGTCCCACTCCCCCTCGAGCGAGTCCGCGTTCATCTTGTTGTAGTGGTCGAACAGCTCCCACTGGTTGGGGCTGAGCGTGTTCGGGTCCCCCTGGAGCGAGTTGTGGAGGAGCTTCGTCGCGTTGAAGAACTCCTCGCGTCCCATGATGATCTGCCAGTGGGTGTCCAGGCCCACGTCGCGCATCAGCGGGACCAGCGTGTAGAGGATCTCCGAGACGCCGCCGCCGAAGGCGGTCGCGCTGACGTGCAGGACCCGCTTGCCCTGCAGGTTCTCCGCGAGCTCGCGGATCTCGTCGACCAGGCCGCGGCCGGCGAGGTGCGTGTAGTCGGCCAGGGACTTCGACCCCAGCGCTACTTCTTGGAGCATTGTCCTGCCAGTCCTTGATTGCGCAAGGGCGGAAAAGTACTCGGGTTTGAGAGAGGGTGCCCCGCAGGCGGAGCCGAGGAGCAACCCGATCAGTGCTGGTCGCGGAGCCGCTCGATGCCGCTGTCGAGCTCCGCGCAGATCGCGGAGTGCAGCTCGGCGTTGGCCGCGGCCACGCAGGACATCTGGAACTCGTGGCTCGAGCCGAGCAGAGGCCGCTCCGCGAGCGATTGCCCGTAGGCGTCGGTGACGATCGCGCCTCCCTCCTGCAGGCAGATCGTCGCGGCCGCGAGGTCATACGGCGAGTTGTTGAGGACGGCCCCGCCGCCGACCCGCTCGAACTCGGCGCGGACCGCGGGCACGTCGTCGATCATCCGCGGCCCCGGTTCGATGTACGCATCGAGCTGCCCGGTGACGACGCGCGTCATGTCGAAGGTGGCTGAGCCGAGGTCGAAGGTGCCGCCCCCGACCGACGAGCGGTCGATCAGCTCGGCCAGCACCTCCACCAGTGCCCGCGCGGGACGCCCACGGAAGCCGTAGGTCCAGAACATCCGCTCCAGCGAGCCGTTCTCCGAGAGCCGGGCCGCCGGCTCGAGGCCCGAGCCGCGCTCGGCGACGAACGCCGCCCCGCCCTTCAGCTCGAGGACGCATCCCACCTGCACGTCGGCCATCGTCGGCTCGCCGTCGAGCCGCGCGGCTGCGACCGAGACGCAGCTCGACTCGAGTCCCGCCAGCGCCGGCCGCGTCCCGTCGATCGGATCGACGATCAGCACCCACTCGGCCCGGTCGCCCGCCGGCGAAACCATGCCCCGGTCCTCGGAGTAGAAGGCGACCTCGGGCGCCCGTTCCCCGAGGAAGGCCTCCATCCGCCGCTCGGCGTGCTCGTCGATCTCGAAGGTGACGTCACCGCCCTCCGCGGATCCGGAGTGGGCCCGGCCGGCATGCCCGCCGAGGCGCGGACGCACCTCCTCGCGCAGGGTTGACGCGAGGTCGGTCACGAGGTTTCGGATGGATGGCTTTGCCATATTGCCGCGCTACTGAGCGGCCGCCCAGGATAGGTCGCCAGGTCATACGGCCTCCGCCCGGAAAATGAGGCTGGCCGTGGAGCCTTCGCCGCTCAGAGGCCGAGGTAGCCGCTTTGCATGGAATGTCATGAAGGACCCGCTCCTCTGAACTGAAAAAGGGGCCTCCGCCGCGCTCACTAGAACCGCGGTTGGCACTGCAGTTCAGCGAGGAGAGGAGACCCGGCATGAACTATGTCGGAATCGGTTGGGCCTACGGGCGGTCGGCCTACTGCGCGATGGGCGAGGGCGGTGAGATCAACTCCGAAGGGCTGATCTCGGCCGACGAGGATGGACCGCCGCATCGATCCGCTCGACCGAGAGCTTCGCCCGCTGGCTCGAGAGGACGAACGCGCCAGGCTGCTCCCGACGATGCCGGGCATCGGCCCGCTGCTCGGCCTCACCTTCGCGGCCGAGATCGGCGAGGTCTCGCGCTTCTCCTCGCCGCGGAAGCTGATCGGCTACGCCGGCCTCGCTCCTCGAATCAGCCAGTCGGGCGAGCGATCTCAGACCGGCGCCCTCTCAAAGGCGGGCTCCAGGACGCTTCGCTGGGCGGCGGTCGAGGCCGCAAACCAAGCCTGGCGCCCCTCCAATCCCTGGCACGAGCACTACCTGCGGATCGCCGCCCGCCACGGCAAAAACCCGGCGAAGTCGGACGGTCGCCCGAAAGCTCCTGATCGCGGCCCGGCACATGCTCTCGCGCCGCGAGCCATTCAAGCCTGCCCCGGCGAGCTCCCGCTGCTTTCTGACCGCCTGACGGTCCTGCATGGAATTGAGCGGCCGGGGCAGCTCCCAGGAACGATCTGCGCCGAGAGCGCCGAAAGAGAAATGAGCACACCTCATCCACCAGCTGGGAGCGGCACGAGCACACCGATCACCTCGGGACGCTCACCCCCTTGACAGGGAGGTGTTCTTCAAAGAGAAAGCGGTAGTCCCGTAGCGGGATACTGTGGGCGATGTCGAAGGAGAACGTCGAGATGGTGCGGCGGGCCCTTGCGGAGCTCGGCCACGAGACCTTCGCGCGAGATTTCATCTGGGACGTGCGGACCTTTCGGGACTACCCGTGGTCGGTGAGGGAGTACCAAGGGTGGAGCGGCTTCGTCGAGTTCTGCGAGGAATGGGTGAGTCCCTATGACGAGTGGGACCAGGAGATCGAGGATCTTCTCGCCGCTCCGGGGGACCGGATCGTGGTTGTGACCCATCAGCGAGGGCGCCTGCGGGACACCCACGCGTGGGTGGATGAGCATTACGGTCTCGTCTATACGCTCGAGGGGGGGTTGATCCGGCGAGTGCAGATGTACCGAACTCCCAAGGAAGCCCTCGAAGCCGCCGGGCTGTCGGAGTAGGCGACTGCTGCTTCGGACTGCCATGAAGAAGGGCCTCCTTCGGTGACACGCTCCGGCTGTCACCAAAGGAGCGAGTTCAAAGGAGGCCCCCTTCAATGTTGCACGCCGGATTGGATCTCAGCCGAAAGCGCCTCGACGTCTGCCTGCTGGGCGATGACGGAGAGCACCTCGACCAGCTCGCCGTCGCCCCAGACGTCGACTCTCTGAGGAGACTCGCCCGCCGGATCTCAGAGGTCCACCGCGAGCCGGTCGGCGCGGTGATCGAGTCGATGACCGGCGCCCGGATCGTCCACCACACCCTCGAGCAGGAGGGCTGGTCGGTCGAGATCGCGGACGCCCAGAAGGTGAAGGGACTGGCGCCGCTGGCGGTGAAGACCGACCGGATCGACTCCAAGGTCCTCGCCACGCTCTCACAGCGCGACCTGGTGCCGGCGATCTGGCTGCCCGACCCAAACGTTCGGGAGGAGCGCGAGCTCGCCCGCTTTCGCCTCCACCTGGTCAAGCACCGCTCGATGCTGAAGAACCGGATCCACTCCACCCTGATCAACTTCGGGCGGCCCTGCCCGGTCCAGCGCAGAAATGTCTCGAGCATCTCGTGCCTCGCGAACCGCAGCGTTGGATGTTGCATCCACACGTCGACCGTCACGGTGCGCATTCTCACGAGTTGCGGTGTGGCGTGATCATCCCATGTTCCTACACGTGACTGACAGTGCCTTAGAGCCAGAAGGCCCGGCACGAGGTAGCCGCTTCTCGGCCAAAGCGGCCATCTGACGGCTGCGCACATCCGAGCGGCTGATCCACCTGTGGTGGCAAGCCCACGCCCCGATGCCCCCCTGGCGCACTCGGGCCCTTGATGATGTAATTGGCTATCAAGCGTTCAGTCGGAGGCGACGCTCTATGCGCCAGATCCTCGGAGCCAACCCGGCGATGCGACGGGCCTGGCTCGCGCACAACACCGGGCACGCCCTGGAATCCGCGGCGGAGATGGCGTTCGCGCCCGAAGACGCCCGCGGGAAGATCGAGAACCTGGTGGGGGCGACCCATATCCCCCTCGGCATAGGCGGACCCATCCGTGTCAAGGGACAGCACGCCGACGGGGAGTTCTACGTGCCCTTCGCAACCACGGAGGGGACTCTCGTCACGACCTACCAGTACGGCATGCGGGCGATCACCGAGGCGGGTGGCGCCAACGCGTATGTGTTGGCGGACGCGCTCGACATCACCCCCTGCTTCGTGGTGAGGACGACGCGAGATGCGCTCGCCCTGGCGAGCTGGCTTGACGATCACTTGACCGAGCTCCAGGCTCTGGCCGCCGAGAGCACGGCCCACGGCCGTCTGGTCGAGATCCGCCCGCACGTGTTCGGCCGGCGTGTGTTTGCCCAGTTCGTGTTCAGCACGGGCGATGCAATGGGCCTCAACATGGTCAATCTCGCGGTCGACCAGATCTGCCGGCATGTCGCTGAGGCGGTGCCGTCTGAGCGGTGGTACCTGCGCTGCAATTACTCGAGCGACAAGAAGCCCGCCGCCATCAACCTGTTCCGGCCCTATGGCAAGGAGGTGGCGATCGACGTGACCCTGCCCGCCAGCGTCGTCGAAGCGCACCTCGGCGTGTCGCCCCCGGATCTGGTCGAGTTCGCGGCCTCCGGTCGGCTAGGCACCATGCAGGCGGGCGCGCTCGGGGCGAACGCCCACTTCGCGAACGGCCTGGCCGCCATCTACATCGCGTGCGGCCAGGACGTCGCGCAGATCGTCAACGCGAGCATCGGCTTCCTGGACGTCGAGCTGGTTGGCGCGGCCGACCTCTACGTAGCCGCCCGGCTGCCGAACCTGGTGGTCGGCACTGTCGGCGGTGGGAGCAGCCTCCCGACGCAGCGCGAGTGCCTGGCCCTGCTTGGCTGCGACGGTGAAGGCACGGCGCGGAAGTTCGCCGAGATCGTGGGGGCGACCCTCGTCGCCGGCGAGCTCGCAATCTGCGCGGCACTGGCCAATGATCGGTTCATCGAGGCCCATCGGCGGAACCGGCGCATCGCTGCCGTTGCCGGGTGACGCCCCGAAGGCGGTCAAAACCCAAGTAGCTAAGTGGAGGGCGTGTCCACGTTCCTTGGCTTGGAATTACCATGGCCGCGTGAGCGACTCTGTCCACCAGCGCCTTTGCACTCTGCTCGGGGAGGACCCTGTGCCGGAGGTCCGGACGGAGGCGGCGCGAGCGCTCGGAGTCACCGGGGAATCCAATGAGTCGGTTGAGCCGCTTGTCGCGGCGCTCGATGACTCGAGCGCCGAGGTGCGACGGGCGGCGACCCTCGCCCTTGGGCGCATTCCGGATCCCCGTGCCGTGGAGGCGCTCGTCACCGCCCTTGGCGAACGGCCTGAGCTCTGGCGCGAGGCATCGGCCGCGCTGGCGGCTGCCGCCGACCCCGACCTGCCGGACCGGCTCGTGCCGTTCCTTGACTCGGAGTCGAGCCACGTGCGCTCCGGCGCCATTCGCGCGATCGCCGCGGTCAGCAGCTCCACGCGGGCGGAGCCCCCCGTCTTCGAGTACACCGACGACGAGGGGCACCGGCACATCCTGTTCTGATCTAGCGCTCGAAGCCGCGCTCGCAGCCAACCTAGGAGAGCTCGATGGGCGCCGCCTCGGAAGCCTGGTCGCTCGTCACGGTCATCACCCATCCCGCATCGTGGCGCCACCAACCAAGTTCGACCGGACCGTCCTCCCAGCTGATCTGAAGCCGGGCCCACGACCCGGCACGCTGAGCGAGACCCTCGGCCTCGACGGTGGCGCGGCGGAGGTTCAGCCGCAGGCCCTCGCGCCTCGCCTTCGAGGCGGCCTCCTTCGCGGTCCAGATCAGGTTCGCCGCCAGGTCCCGGGCTTCACCGTTCTGGGCGCTGACCAGCTCGCGCTCGGCGGGGCGAAGCCACTCTCGGAGGAACGCCTCGCTACGAGGCTCGATCGCCTCGAGATCACATCCGAGTGCCGTGGTCCCATCCGCCACGGTCGCCAGCGCCCGCCCTGCGCGGTGGCTGAGCGAGAGAGCCAGGTCCGCCGGCGAATCATCGATCAGCGCCTCGGGTGCGCCATCCTCAGCGGCGGCGATCATCACCGACTCTAGGGCCACCCCGCGCCATGCCGCCACTGCAGCCTTTCCGGTCCAGCGCCCGAGCCGCCAGTCGTCGCGACGCTTGGGGACTCGAAGCTCCGAGAGAACCTCGCCCTCCTGCTCGCTGAGCCAGCGATCGTGCCGAGGCACGTCACCGAGCTCGCGCGTCAGCCACCCGAGTTCTGTCACCGCTCGTCCCTTCGCCGCTGATCCGCTGCATCCCCCGCTCGATCGCCTCGATCAGGTAGGGGCGCAGTTCGGCCGCCGGAATGATCGAGCTGACCGAGCCAACCTCGACCGCTCGCTCGACGCTATGGACCGAGTCGAACTCCGCGGCCAGCTCCCCCTGCTTTTCCGCATGCACCTGATCCCAGAGCTCGGACCGCTCGACGCGAAGTCGGGTTCGCTCCGGACCCTCAGCTGCGGCGATCCGCTCGTCGAGCGCAGTGATCCGCGGATCGCGATCCGCGGATTGCTTGACCTCGTGCGCGAAGACCACGGCGGCTGCCGGAGCACCACCGATCACCGATGCATGAGCCCCCTCGAGCGCAACCGTCTCCAGGTTCTCGTTGAGCCGTTGCGAGAAGACCACGAAGGCGCCCCCGTGGTACCGCGAGATCACACAGAAGACCAGCGGCCCGTCGAAGTTGACCACTGCGCGCCCGATCTCGGCTCCGAACTCCAGCTGCCACTCTCGCATCGACTCCGGCGAGCCGTCGAAGCCGGCCAGGTTGGCGAGCACCACGACGGGTCGCCGGCCGGCGACGGCGTTGATCGCCCTGGCGATCTTCTTCGAGGAGCGTGGGAACAGCGTGCCTGACGTCCACTTCGTCGGGCCGTCCGCGGGCACCTGGCCCCGGCGAAGGATCGGACGCGACTCGATCCCGAGCAGCGCCACCGGCCAGCCGCCGAGATGGGCGTCCCAGACGACGGCTCCCTCGGCGTCCCGCATGGCCGCCCATCGCTCCAGGGGCGGGTGATCCTGGTCGATCGTCGCTCGCATCACCGAGCGGATGTCGAAGGCGGCCCTGCGACCGGGATTCGTCTCCTGGGAGAAGATGTCACCGACTCGAGCGAGCTGCGAGCCGTAATGGTGCGGCATCTCGCCGACATCGCGATCGGGCGGATCCGACGTCGTTGCGCGGCGCGGGAACCGCTCGCGGGGCGCCACGTAGGCGTGCTCGTAGTAGCCCAGCAGCACGCGGCAGGCACCGGCCAGATCCGGGGCCCAGTACTGGGCCTGGCCATTCGGCCCCATGATCCGCTCGTAGCCTCCGATCCCGAAGTTGTCCTCCGCCGAGACGCCGCCCGAGTAGTCGAGGGCCTGCTTCCCGGTCAGCACCATCGCGCTCTCCGGCGTCATCACGAGGATGCCCCGCGTGTGCATCAGCATCGTCGCCTCGGCGTTCCAGTACGGCTGAGCGCCCACGTTGATCCCCGCGACCACGACGTTCAGCTCGCCGCCTCGCTGCGTGTACTCGACGATCCGACGCAGGACCGCGGCGATCCAGTCCATGTTCTCGGTGCCGCTGTCCATCGCGATCTTCGCGCCGGCGGAGAGCGCGAACCACTCGAGGGGCACACCGCGCTCCTCCGCGAGATCGAGGGCGGCGATGATGCGGCGGCACTCAGGCTCCGCGAGCGAGCCCAGGGACTTCGTGGGATCTCCCAGCAGCATCACCCGCTCCATTCCCTCCGGGTAGCGCTCGGTGTAGTTGCGGACGACGCCCACCACGATCCCCGCGGGGTTGGTCGCCAGCGGGCGATCGACCGGGACGACACGACCGTCGGCCTCGAGGTCGAGTTCGGTGAAGTCGCCGATGGATTGCTTTGCCGGCGCGCCCTCGGGCGCGCCGTCTGACGAATGGGCCGGCGCGAGAACCTTGACGATCTCGGCCGGATGCAGCGTCCCGCGGCGCCGCGCCGAGACGATCCGCTCACCGGCCTCGTCGTATGGCATCAGCGGGCGATCCGGTGGGTCGTCGACCTCGATCACCAGGCCTGAGCCCGACGGGAAGAATCGGATCACCCTGTCCCGGACCGAGCCGTCCGGCTCCCGCAGCCGGCCTCGGACCAGCAGCATCTCGATCCCCAGCCCTCGAGTCGAGGGGCCGAGCCGGGTCACGAGCGGCTCCACTTCGGCCGGGGACAGCTCGATCACGGGCCACGCGAAGAGCAGCACCCGGTTCCACTGCGGTCGGCTGCTCGGCTTGCGGTGGGCCTGGAAGTGGCGTATCCCGTCGAGGGCCTGAATCAGCATGCGCTCGAACTCGGGCAGCGAGGCGACCTGCCCGCTGCCGTCGCGGACTGGTGTCAGGTCGCGAACCTCGGCGAGGGCAAAGAGCCGCTCCTCCTTGGGGTTCGATCGCGCCTTGCCGAGCACCAGGTAAACGTCCTCGGCGGGTGACGGAAGTCGCTCGAGCGTGAAGTTGGCGAGCCGCTTGAGCTGCAGGCGGTGGGCCATCTCGGGATGCACGCCGCGGAGCAGCTCATCCTCCGCCATGCCGGACGCGGCTCGCCGGAAGGTGAAGATGTCGACGGCGGACATCCCGCGCCCGCGGTCCGGCTCCGCGACCGCGAAGACCACCCGGTCGAGGTGTGCCGGCGGCTCGTTCTCGGCGAGCAACGCCCCGAGCCGCTCCGCCAGCGCCGCCTGCTCGGGCGGCTCGCCCTCATAGTCGGCATAGAAGTCCGCCACGAGCTGCTCGTCCTCGGCCACGGAGTCCGCGTAGCGGGCGAGCGAGGCGATCGCCACCGGCAGATCCTCCAGCGTCACGTAGGCGCTCACCACCCGGCGACGGCCGCCGTCTCCCGGGTGGGTCGCCGTGAGCAGGGAGACCCCGTCGAGGTGGTGGTACTCGAAGCCCGCCAGGTCGTGCCTGCGGTAGTAGCGCCGGGTCATCACCTCGAGCAGCACGCGGCGGAGCGAGGGCTCGGCGGTTCGCAGGCGCGCACTGAGCATCGGGGCCAGCGGCCGCGGGCAACCGACCAGTTCTCTGATCAGCTCGACCCTTCCGCCGGCCTCCGGGTCCGCCGCAAGCTCCGCGAGCTGCTCCTCGGCCTTCCGGTAGGCCGCCTCGGTGGCGGCCTCGATCACCGGCCGATCGAAGTAGTGGAAGCGAATCTCCCTGGAGAGGTCGGCGACGATCGGATCCCGGCCTTCGGCGGCCGCCGTGAGGCGATCGAGCAGCTCGCGGAAGTCCTCGCCCACCTCCCCGGACAAGGCATCGACCTGCTCGAGCCGGCGATCCAGGAGGGCGACGATGGCGACTCGCACCTGCTCGGCGCGCCGCTCCGCCAGGAACAGCCGGTAGCAGGCCTCCTCCAGTTCCGGCGTTCGATCCAGACCGTCGACGCCGTAGTGGGACACGGCTCTCTCGAGCAGGCGGGCGAACCCGTCGGGCAGCCCCTCGCCCTCAATGTCGAGTGAGCGGAGGTACGCGTTCAGGTACTCGCGGGGGCTGAGCGCGGGCTCGGCTCCGGAATCGGTCTCGTCGTGTTCCGGCCTGCTCAGGGCCTGGACGTCCGCGTACACGGAGAGCACTCGGTGCTCCGCGGGCACCAGGTCGAGGTCGTAGGCCGGCGGCTCGCCGGAGGCGTCCTGCAGGTCCTCGAGGATCCGCTCGACCTCGCCGAGCTCGCCGTCGTAGCCCATCACCAGCCATTCGAGGCGCCGCAGCTTGTCGCGACAGAAGGTCTCCCGATCGGCGCTGACCTGCTCGCCGACCGGAAGCCTGACCCGCGGGCTGCCCGACCGCGCTTCTCCGGCCTCGAGGGGCTCGATCCGGAGCAACGGCTCCTGCGCCCCCACCTGGACGTTGGGGCCGACGAACACCTCGCGGACACGGCCGGCGACGGGCGCCGTTAGCGACGACTCCATCTTCATGATCTCGATCACGGCGACCACATCCCCGGCGGTGACCTCGTCCCCCTGCTCCACCGGGATCGAGACCACCACCGCCGGCGCCTGATTCCGCACCAGGCCGCCGTCGTCCCGTGAGATCCGGTGCGCGATTCCCTCGACCTCGATCAGAAGGTCCGCGCCCTGACTCGAGGTGACGACCCGGAACCCGTGTCCGCCCAGCCACAGCCGCCGCTCGTGCGGGTTGAGGCGCTCGGCGTCCACCTCGACCGAGATCCCGTCGAGGGTCACCCGATACCGGTGGGGCCCGATCTCGCCGACGGTCATCCGGTAGCGCTGGCCCGAATAGCGCAGCTCGATCTCACGGTGGCCCGCCGCCCGGCTGTCGGGCCGACCGCGGCGGGCGAGAGCGTAGAAGGTGGCGCGGTCAACCGCGGTCCCCTCGTCGGCGAAGTGCACCGCGGTGCCGACCAGGGCGACCTCGGAATGGCGCACCGGGATCGTGTCGCCGCGAAGCTGTCGGCGGTCGAGCCAGCCGGTGTCGATCTCCCCGGTGCGAAGCTCCGGCAGGCCGAGCAGGTCGTGGAGGAAGCCCACGTTGGTGGTGCCGCCCTCGACCACGATCGTGGTCTCGGCGAGCGCGCGCCGCAGTCGGGCGAGGGCCTCGTCGCGGTCCCTCCCCCAGGCGATTAGCTTGGCGATCATCGAGTCGAACTGTGGCGGGATCGAATCGCCCTCGGCGAAGCCGGCGTCGATCCTGATCCCCGGCCCGCCCGGGAAGCGGAGAAGCGCGATCCGCCCCGGGGCCGGGATGAAGCCGAGCGCAGGATCCTCGGCGTTGATGCGCGCCTCGATCGCATGACCGAAGGGAGCCGGCGGCGCGCCCTCCAGCCGACCTCCCGCGGCCACCTCGAGCTGGAGCTTGAGCAGATCCACTCCAGTCGTCGCCTCGGTGACCGGATGCTCGACCTGCAGCCGGGTGTTGACCTCCATGAAGGACAGCAGGTCCTGGTCGGCCTGGTAGAGGAACTCAACCGTCGCCGCGCCCCGGTAGTCCGCCTTGAGGGTGAGCCGGACCGCCGCCTTACACAGCTCCCGCTCGCGCTCGGCCGACAGCGCCGGGCTCCTCGACTCCTCGATCACCTTCTGGTTGCGGCGCTGCAGGCTGCAGTCTCGGACTCCGAGGGCCCAGGCGCTGCCCTGCCCGTCGGCGATCACCTGCACCTCGACGTGCCGCGCCGGCTCGATCAGCTTCTCGAGCAGCACCGAGTCGTCCCCGAAGGCGTCGAGAGCCTCGCTGCGGGCGCTCGACAGCGCGGCCTCGACCTGATCCGGCCCATCCACGCGGCGGATGCCCCGTCCGCCGCCTCCGGCGGCCGCCTTGATCAACAGCGGATAGCCGATCCGTTCCGCGTGCTCGCGTGCTTCGGCGACCGTCTCCACGGGGCCGCCGCTCCAGGAAGCCACGGGCAGCCCGACCTCCTCCGCCAGCCGCTTGGCGGCGACCTTGTCGCCAAGCAGCCGCATCGCGCTTGGCTCCGGGCCGATGAAGACGATCCCCAGCCGCTCACAGAGCTCCGCAAACTCCGGGTGCTCGGCCACGAATCCCCAGCCCACCCAGGCCGCGTCGGCCTCAGTCGAGACGAGCGCTCGCTCGAGGGCGGCGAGATCGAGGTAGCGGGTCGCGTGCCCGGCTCCGTCACCCTCCGTGCCGTCGTCGAGGCAGTACGCCTCGTCCGCCTCGCGGACGAACATCGCCTGGCGCTCGACCTCGGTGTAGAGCGCGATCAGCGTGATCGGGTCCTCCGATCCCTGATTGAGCTCGCGTACAGCGCGGATCGCGCGCATTGCCGCCTCGCCGCGATTGACGATCGCGAGCCGGTGAAACGAGCGGTTCAACTCGGGCCTCCTAGCTCATCGCCGAGCGGATCGGCTCGAGCGCTTCAGCGTCCAGAGCGCCGGGAAGCTCGATGGTGCGATAGCCCTGGAGCATCACCCTGACGTTGCCCGCCTCGTCGACCACGCGGGCGTCCACCGCCGATCCGTCCTCGCGCGGATGGACGACGGCGAGCAGCTGGCCCGGTGCGTCCGCGCCGGCGTAGCGGATTACCCGGTCGATGTGGGTGGGCAGGGCCATTCGCCCAGTGGTGCCGAGCTCCCACACCCCGGCCGTCTGGAAGCAGAGCTCGATCAGCCGTGGCGCGGCGATGGTGGGCTCCTCCGCCGGCTCGTGATCAGGCGGCAGGTCCGCCGCGAGCCGTCCGACCACGTCGCCGTTGTGGCGCCAGGCCCGGTCGAGGACCCGGAAGGCGGGGCCGTGGAAGTAGATCTCGTAGATCGCCTCCGGGCCGATGCCGCCATCCGACTCGCCATCATCGGGCGCATCCGCCTGATCCGGCGGCTGGACCGGCTCTCGAGCGAGCACCGCCCGGCCGCTGAAGTGGACGGTCCGCTCCTCGCCGGTCGGCAGCGAGCGGGTACCGACCAGGCGGCATTCCGCGATCAGGGTGCCGTCGCTTCCGTTGCGGTGCAGGACCTGGAGCTCCAGAGCCCGGGGCTCGTCGCGGAAGAACTTGAACGGAGCGCTGAGCTCGATGTCCTCGAGCGCGATCACCTGCCAGTCCGGCAGCAACCCGGCCGCCGCCTCGGCGAACGCCTCGATGCCCATCACCCCAGGCAGCACCGGCGTGCCCTCGATCCGGTGGTGGTCGAGGAAGGCCTGATGGGTGGGGTCGAGCTCGATCAGGACCTTGAACCCATCGCTTGAGCTGAACCCAGCGAGCCTGCCGGTCATCGGGCCGTGATGAGCCTTGATCGCCTCCGTCGCGGCCCTGGGGTCGAGCCCGCCGGTGGGATGGCGCTCCTCGAGCATCATCCCGAGCGCCCCGGCGACCAGGACCTCGGTCCCGGGTCCAGCAGCCGTCAGCTCGCGGCGCACCACCGGCACGCCGACCTTCGGGGGAAGCATGTCGATGCCGGCCATCTCCATCACCTTCGGAATCGAGCCGCGGCTCGCCATCCCAATCTCGGCCCAGGCGGTCCAGTCGATCGCCACGCCCCTGACGCCCTCGCCGCGGAGGCGCGAGATGCTCTTGCAGAGCAGGTCGTTGGCGGCGGCGTAGTCGGTCTGCCCGCCGTTTCCGAAGCGCGCCGCGATCGAGCTGAAGACGACGGCGCTGCCGAAGGCGGCATCCCCGAGCGCGTTCAGCAGGTTGAACCAGCCGTTGACCTTGACGTCGAAGACCAGGTCGAACTCCGACTGCGGCTTGTCGGGCAGGAAGTGGCTCACCTCGAGCCCGGCGCAGTGGATCAGCGCGTCGACCCGGCCGCTGTCCCTGAGCACGTCCTTGATCGCGGCTGAGACCTGCTCAGGATCGGTCAGGTCGGCCTGGTGCCAGTAGGACTTGCCGCCCGCCGCACGGATCGCTTCGAGCGCATCCAGCGCCGCGCGGGCCCGTTCGACCTTGGACAGCTCCCGCTCGACTGACTTGGGCGTCGGGCGCTCGCCTCGGGCCTTGATGCGCCCGGCCAGCTCGCGCTTGAGCCCCTCTCGGTCGGAGACGAACTTGGCGAGGTCCGGATCGCCCGGATCCGGCTCCTCGACCAGATCGAGCAGATGGAAGGTACCGCCGGATGCCGCGGCCAGGTCGGCCGTGATCGCCGAGACGATGCTGCCGGCGGCTCCGGTGACGCAGAAGACGGTCTCCATTTCCAGCGCCCGCGCCAGGTCGGGCTCGGCGGGCCGCTCCACGAGGCCCACCGCCCATCGCAGCCCGTCGGCGTGGCCGACCTCGACCACGCCGGGGTCCCGCAGGGTCTCCTCGATCAGGATGTGCGCGAGCGCGGCGGTCTTGCGGCTGGGCGGGAAGTCGACGGCCTTGACCAGGGCCTCGGGGCGCTCGCGCGCGAGTGACTTCACGAAGCCGGTCACCGCGCCGCCCATCGCCGAGGTCGCGCCCGCGTCGTCGTAGCCGTGGCGGCCACCGAGGCGGGTGCCCGCGACGAGGAAGGTCGCATCGCCCTCGATCTGATCGGCGAGCTCACGCATCGCCCGCGCGAGCAGCTTCACCCGAACGCGCAGGCCCTCGGCCCAGGCCTCCGGATCGAGCTCGGCCGGCGGCGGCTCGGCATCCATGGCGGGCAGCCAGTAGATGCCGTTGACGGCTGCCTCGGCCGTCCAGGCCTGGATCTGACTTTCGACGTCGTCGCCGTGCGGGTCCGCTATCAGGACCTCGACGCCGAGCTTCCGCAGCTTCTTCTCGAGCGCGGTCGCCACTCCGCCGGTATCGGGCATGACGATCACGCGCTTGCCGGAATCGAGGGAGACTCCCGTCGGGACGCAGTGCTCGAGCGCCGGACGCACGACCGGCACCGGAACGCGGCGCGGGAAGCGCTTAGGCTCGCCGACCTCCGGCGCCGCGGCTCCGGGGGCGCCTTCGTCCCGCGCGACCGGCGCGGGCTCCTCCTCGGGGAGACCGGATCGCTCCCTGACGAACGCGACGACGTGGTTGAGCGTCGGGTAGTCGCGCAGCTTCAGCGTGTCGTCGAAGGGGATCTCGTAGGACTCGCGGATCGAGGCGAACACCTCGGCCTGCTTGACCGTGTCGATCCCCAGGTCGGCCTCCAGGTCGAGGTCCATGTCGAGGAGGTCGGTCGGGTAGCCCGTCTCCTCGGAGACGACGGCGAGGACGCGCTCGGTGACGTCGTCCTGCGCGGGCGCGGCCGAGGGCGCCGGCCCTGCGGCAGCCGGCTCGGGCGCGCGGGCCGGCTCGGAGGAGGGGGCCGCGGCAGTGGGGGTCGGCGTCACGGCCGGCTCCTCGGGGGCCGGCGCGACGCCGGATCGCTCCCTGACGAACGCGACGACGTGGTTGAGCGTCGGGTAGTCGCGCAGCTTCAGCGTGTCGTCGAAGGGGATCTCGTAGGACTCGCGGATCGAGGCGAACACCTCGGCCTGCTTGACCGTGTCGATCCCCAGGTCGGCCTCCAGGTCGAGGTCCATGTCGAGGAGGTCGGTCGGGTAGCCCGTCTCCTCGGAGACGACGGCGAGGACGCGCTCGGTGACGTCGTCCTGCGCGGGCGCGGCCGAGGGCGCCGGCCCTGCGGCAGCCGGCTCGGGCGCGCGGGCCGGCTCGGAGGAGGGGGCCGCGGCAGTGGGGGTCGGCGTCACGGCCGGCTCCTCGGGGGCCGGCGCGACGCCGGATCGCTCCCTGACGAACGCGACGACGTGGTTGAGCGTCGGGTAGTCGCGCAGCTTCAGCGTGTCGTCGAAGGGGATCTCGTAGGACTCGCGGATCGAGGCGAACACCTCGGCCTGCTTGACCGTGTCGATCCCCAGGTCGGCCTCCAGGTCGAGGTCCATGTCGAGGAGGTCGGTCGGGTAGCCCGTCTCCTCGGAGACGACGGCGAGGACGCGCTCGGTGACGTCGTCCTGCGCGGGCGCGGCCGAGGGCGCCGGCCCTGCGGCAGCCGGCTCGGGCGCGCGGGCCGGCTCGGAGGAGGGGGCCGCGGCAGTGGGGGTCGGCGTCACGGCCGGCTCCTCGGGGGCCGGCGCGACGCCGGATCGCTCCCTGACGAACGCGACGACGTGGTTGAGCGTCGGGTAGTCGCGCAGCTTCAGCGTGTCGTCGAAGGGGATCTCGTAGGACTCGCGGATCGAGGCGAACACCTCGGCCTGCTTGACCGTGTCGATCCCCAGGTCGGCCTCCAGGTCGAGGTCCATGTCGAGGAGGTCGGTCGGGTAGCCCGTCTCCTCGGAGACGACGGCGAGGACGCGCTCGGTGACGTCGTCCTGCGCGGGCGCGGCCGAGGGCGCCGGCCCTGCGGCAGCCGGCTCGGGCGCGCGGGCCGGCTCGGAGGAGGGGGCCGCGGCAGTGGGGGTCGGCGTCACGGCCGGCTCCTCGGGGGCCGGCGCGACGCCGGATCGCTCCCTGACGAACGCGACGACGTGGTTGAGCGTCGGGTAGTCGCGCAGCTTCAGCGTGTCGTCGAAGGGGATCTCGTAGGACTCGCGGATCGAGGCGAACACCTCGGCCTGCTTGACCGTGTCGATCCCCAGGTCGGCCTCCAGATCGAGGTCCATGTCGAGGAGGTCGGTCG
>CAWDAL010000028.1:0-38678 GCA_963800285.1 uncultured Solirubrobacterales bacterium | reverse complement strand
CGGGGCGACTGGATTTGAACCAGCGACCTTTCGGCCCCCAGCCGAATGCGCTACCAGACTGCGCCACGCCCCGGTGACGGGTCAATCCTAGACCCAAGCGGGCGACCGGACTCGAACCGGCTCCGGGAGCTTGGAAGGCTCCAATGCAACCAATTACACCTCGCCCGCGCCGGGCGGATTATAGGTTCGCAATCGCGACTTTCGGTGAGGGCGACCGCCGCACGGTTTGCGAAACTCAGCGGCCGCGGGACGGTTCTAGGGGCAGGGTCGCCCGCCGCACCTCCGACGTATGCCGCTCCCCAGGCCAAGATCGACGCATGCTCTCGCGCGGGCCATCCTCGCCGCGTCGCTTGCGCTGCTCGCGATCGCCGGTGCGGCGCTGACCGTGCGAGACGCTCAGGGCGCCTCCTCGCAGAAGAACGTCGTCTTCATCCTCACCGACGACATGACGACCAGCGAACTCTCCGCCATGCCGAACGTGCAGTCACTGATCGCCGCGCAGGGGACCTCCTTCAACGAGGCGTACATCTCCTTCCCGCTCTGCTGCCCCTCGCGCGCCACGATGATGAGCGGTCTCTACATGCACAACCACGGTGTGCGCGGCAACTTCCCGCCGAACGGGAGCTGGCTGCGCTACATCCCTCACGAGTCGAACGACGTGCCGGTCCGGGTGAACGACGACGGCTACCACACGATCCACATCGGCAAGTACATGAACGGCTATCCGGGGGGAACTCCGGCCATCCCCGCGCCACCGGGCGACACCCTGCCGGTGCCGAAGGGCTGGGACGAGTGGTACGGGAAGGTCTCCGAGGACGCCCTCTACTTCAACTACCAGTTGATCGAGAAGACCGGGCCGGGCGCGGTCCCGCACATCACCTTCTATGGCGATCAGCCGAGCGACTACCAGACGGACGTCTTCACCGATCGGGCGGTCAACTTCGTCAACGACAGCGCGGCCGGGAAGCAGCCGTTCTGGCTGAACCTCTGGTTCAACTCACCGCACGGGCCGTTCGATCCGGCCCCCAGGGACCTGTTCAGGCTCTCCGGGACGCGCCTGCCGAAGCTGCCCGGCTTCAACGAGAAGGACATCAAGGACAAGCCGAAGTGGTTGCGCAAGCAGGCGAAGAAGCGCCTCAGCAAGAAGCAGGCGGCGCTGATCGGCAACGAGCGCCGGCGGCAGGAGGAGCAGCTGATCTCGGTCGATCAGGCGGTGGGCAGGCTCGTCCAGTCACTGAAGGACAGGGGGATCCTCGACGACACCTACATCATCTTCTCCTCGGACAACGGGTTCTTCCGTGGTGAGCACCGGATCGCGACCGGCAAGTACCTCCCCTATGACCCCGCGTCGCGCGTGCCGCTGATCGTTCGCGGCCCGGGGATCCCGGCCGGGGGTGTCAGCAACGAGCTGGTCTGGAACGGCGACATCCCACAGACGATCCTGCAGATAGCGAATGGGACCCAGGACAACTCGCTCGACGGGCGATCGCTGCTGCCCTTCGCGCAGCAGCCGCAGCTGCGCTCCACCCGCCCGGTGCTGCTCGAGGGCGACACCGGGCCCGGCGGGACCGGGGCCGAGTCGGCGCAGTCGGCGGCGGCGCGGGCCCGCGAGGCGCGGGTGGGCGTGGCCGGCAAGCGCGGCGTCAACAACCTGGAGCAGGAGCCCGATGCGATCAAATCGGCCACCAATACCGACTCCGCCCCGGCCTACCGCTCCATTCGAACCGACCGCTACGAGTACACGATCTACGCCAACGGCCAGACCGAGCTCTACGACATGAAGCGCGACCCCGCCCAGCTCCACTCCCTGGCGGCCGACCCGCGCTACCGCCTGGTCAGGAAGTGGCTCTACACCGCGCTGGTGCCGCTCTCGGGCTGCGCCGGCCAGTCATGCCGAGTGGAGCTGGGCCCGGACCCGGGGCCGCTGCCGAAGCGGGCTCTGCGGCCGAAGAAGAAGAAAGGGCAGGGCACGAAACTGCCGGCGGCGGGGAAGAAGCCGTCCACCAAGGCGTAGCTCCCCGAGGCCCGCGGGTTACGATTCCTCGCCTAGGGGCACTGGCCAAATTGGCTAAGGCACCGGCCTCCAAAGTCGGCGATTCCAGGTTCGAGTCCTGGGTGCCCCGCTCTTTGCCTGCGGTCTAGTCCTTGCGGCGCTTCGCCACCGCGGTCCGGGTGGCGTCCCGGAGCTCCTGGATCGGCGTCCCCTTCTCCACGTAGCCGTCGGCACCCCGCTCCAGCGCCGGGCCGCCCATCCGGTCGGCCGAGAAGCCGGAGAGAACGATGATCGCCACGTCCGGGTCGCCCTTGCGGATCTCGGGGATCGCCTCCAGGCCGTCCATGTCGGGCATCGAGAGGTCCAGCAGGACCGCGGCCGGATGCGTCGCCGCGATGCCCTCCAGAGCGCTCCGGCCATCGCCGGCCTCCCCCACCACCTCGAAGCCCGGGTCCTCCTCCATGCCGAAGCGAATCAGCTCCCGGAGCTCGGGAACGTCGTCGACCAGGTACACGGATATCGGCCGGCTTTCGGTCATAGACCCCCCAAGGCCGTCTGCCTCAGCTAGGAGCATCGCTTCCCGCCACCGTCGCCGGCCGCCGCCGCTCTCCAGGCCCCAGAGCCAGCTCGCTGTCCTCCTCGCCGAGCAGCTCGGTGATGATCATGCGGGCCTTCTTGAGAGTCTCCTCGACCGCCTTCTGGCTCTTCTGGTCCTGACCCTGTTCGAGCGCGTACTTGGCCACCGAGAGCCCCTGCACGATGTTGTCATTGATCTCGAGCGCCTGTCGCTCCCGCACCTTCATGTCCTCGAACAGCTGGGCTCCGCGCAGGACGCTCGCGTAGCTGCCACGCAGGGAGAGGTAGTAGAGGGCGACGGCCGCCCCGATGACGTCCCAGCCGACCGACGGCCAGTGCCAGGACGCGCGCAGGTCGAGCGCCTGCTGGTCGTGGATGCCGAAGGTCGGGATCAGCATGTGGAAGGAATGGGTGCCGTGATGGACGCCGCAGGTCAGGAAGATCAACCCGGTCGCGAGCCCCAGCTTGTTGGTGGTCAGCTGGTTGGTGCGGACCAGGCCGCCAATGATGATGTAGGCGATCGCCAGGTAGGCGATGCCGATCACCGCGTTCGCGGCAGCTGAGATTTCCCAGGTCATCCAGACCTCCTTCGAGTCGACGCAACCCTGCTGGCCGGTACCCGGATGCGGGGCCATTCTTCCAGAGGCCGATCACCGAGCGCATCCGTAATAGCCACGGCCCTCAAAACTAGAATCCGTGACGCGCGGGCGTGGTGGAATTGGAAGACACGCTGGCTTTAGGTGCCAGTGCTCGAGAGAGCGTGGGGGTTCGAGTCCCTCCGCCCGCATGGACGCTCCCCGCCGGTTGGGTGTAGCGCACATCCAGCCGAGTCCATAGACTTGCTCGTCATGGAAGCGGGGTCGATCCGTCCCGGATACGAGCTCTGGCGACCGAACAGGGAGAAGCCCGAGGCGAAGAGCGCGCGGGCCCTCGTGGTGTTCCTTCTCCTGGTTTCGGCCGGGCTCGCGCTGGTCATCACGCTCGGCGGCTGGACCCGCCTGGAGGGCGGCAAGATCTTCGCCCTCCTCTACATCGCGATCTATGTCCTCTTCGCATTCCTCGTGGCGCGCTGGAACCGCGGCGTGCTGCCAGTCGCCTCGGCGCTGGCGATCATCCTTGCGATCTTCGCGGGGATCGCAGCGCCCGCCTGGTTCGACCGCGCCAAGGATGGGCTCTCCAGCCCGGCGTTGCCGGAGGAGCTGCTCGGCCTGCTCACGCTGCTGCTCGTACCCGTGCAGGTGATCCTGATCGCGGTCGCGATGGTCGCCTTCAACCAGGAATGGCACGTCGAGGAGGAACGACCTATCGGCGATGAGCTGCCGCCGGTGGAGCCGCCCTCCGACCAGGGACCGACCACCCGCCGCGGCGGAGGGCGCCGCACGACGGGCACGCGTAAGAGCCGGGCGAGTACCCGTCGAACCCCAGCGGCGCGGCGTCCTAAAAAAGCCTGAGCGGCGGCTCGATCAGGGCCGGACCGTCCTGGCGGACGTCGTTGACGGCGTCCGAGACCTCCGTCACCCCGAGGTGGTCCGTCGGCCTGAGCAGGGCCCGAAGCCGTTCCTCACCCGCGTCGGGATCGAGCCAGTCGGCCTCGTCCTGCTGCGCGAGGATCACCGGCATCCGGTCGTGGATCGGAGCGACCAGCTCTCCCGGCTCGCAGGTGACGATCGCGCACGAGTGCACCGATGAGCCGTCGGCGCGGTGCGCCTCGGCCCAGAGCCCGGCAAAGGCGAACGGCTCCCTCGACGGCCGCGTGATCCAGACGGGCTTCTTCCCGGTCCCCTCCGCCCGCCACTCGTAGAAGCCGTCGGCCACGATCAGGCAGCGGTGCGTCTTGAACGCATCGCGGAACGCCGGATACTCCGCGACCGTCTCGGCGCGAGCGTTGATCAGCAGCTTGTCGAACGAATCCGGATCGGCGAAGTGCGGGATCAGCCCCCAGCGCAGGACGCCGGGCTCGCGCTCGCCGTCGCCGTTGATCCTGATTGCGAGCACCGGATCGGTCGGCGCGACGTTGTAGCGAGGCTCCTGCTGGATCTCCGCCTCCTCGGTCAACCCGAAGCGGAACCGCAGCAGCCGCGGATCGGGGTCAGTGAGCGTGTAGCGCCCGCACATGACCGGGAGCGTCGCACGCGGGCGGGACCGACCGATCGGAGGCATGGTGTGTCAAATGCGTAACAAGTCCGCTCGAAAAGCGATTGTCGTGCCTGACGGCCACCAGTCCCGACCGACCTCGAAGGCACCCTGGCCCTATGCGATCGGTCGAAGAGGTCAGAGAAGTCCTGAGCCTCGTCGAATGGGGACTCAACGACTGTGAAATCGCGCGACGCACCGGAATACCGCGGCGAACCATTCTCGGGTGGAGACATGGCCGAGTCCCGCGCCGGGCAAGGACTGGGGCGGTGGACTCGTGTCGGGAATGTGGTCATCCGAGCCACGAATACCTGGACCTTCCAACACCCGCGTATCCGTACCTTCTTGGCCTCTACTTGGGCGATGGATCCATCGCCCGGTACCCGCGAACCTATCGGCTCACGATCTATCTCGATCGCGCCTATCCCGGCATTGTTCGCGAGTGCCAGGCGGCCATGGCGGTCGTTATGCCGCCGAGCAAGGCGAGCGTCTTTCAGCGCCCGACGGATGAGACCGACGAAGTTCTCTCGTACTCGAGGGCTTGGCCCTGCCTCTTTCCACAGCATGGGCCAGGCAAGAAGCACCTGCGAGAGATCAAGCTGATCGATTGGCAACAGGAGATCGTCCGGGCGGACCCCAGGCCGTTGCTTCGAGGCTTAATCCACTCGGACGGCTCTCGACATATCAACACGATCAAGCATCCGAAGCGCACCTACCAGTATCCAAGGTACGAGTTCACGAATCTGTCGACAGACATCAAACGGATCTTCTGTGATGCGTGCGACGCGCTCGGGGTGCAGTGGCGGGTGATGAATGCCAAAAGCATCTCGATCGCGCGAGCTGCCTCAGTCGAGGTGTTGGATAGCTTCGTTGGTGCGAAGCACTGACTCATGCCGGAGGTGGGACTCGAACCCACACGCCCCGAAGGACCATCGGTTTTGAGCCGATGCTGTCTACCAGTTCCATGCACTCCGGCCTATCGGAACGATAACCGCGGCATACGGTGATAATCCCCCGCCGGTGGATTCCGCGGGACGTATTGAGGTGATTCGCGAGCTCTGCTCCTGCAAGGAGCGCGGTCCCGGCACCGACTCCGAGCGGCGCGCCGCGAACATGCTCGCCGGCCGTCTCCGGGAGATCGGTCGTCGAGCCGAGATCGAGCCGTTCTTCGCGCATCCGGAGTACGCCGTCGTCCACCTGCTCCACGCCGCGATCGGAGTCGCGGGGAGCATCATCGCCACCGTTCAGCCCGCCGTTGGATTCGCTCTGGTTCTGTTCGCCGCCGTTTCGACCTACCTCGACCTGAACACGCGCCTCTACCTGGTCCGCTCTCTCCTCTTCCGCCGCGTATCGCAGAACGTCGTCTCCCCCGGAACTCGCCCGGACGCCCCGGCCCGCCTGATCCTGATGGCGCACTACGACGCCGCCCGCACCGGATACATCTTCTCCAAGGCGTCCAAACGCATCCGGCGGCTGCCGGAGCGCACCCGCCTCGGCCTCGGCCCCTTCCGGCTCTTCTTCTGGCTCGGTCTCGCCCCCCTCCTCCCGATCCTGGGTGCGCGCATGGCGGGGATCGACGCGACCTGGCTCAACGCTCTCCAGGCAATTCCCACGATCCTCCTGATCGTCGCCGGCTTCCTCCTGATCGACATCGCCCTCTCAGACATCGTGCCCGGTGCCTACGACAACGCCTCCGGCGTCGCGGCCGTCCTCTCGGCAGCGGAGGAGCTGGCCGCGAATCCCCCCGAGAACCTCGACGTCTGGATCGTGCTCGCCGGCGCCGAGGAGTCCTTCTGCGAGGGCAGTCGCGCCTTCGTCCGCTCCCGGCGCAAGGAGCTTGACCGCGCCACCACCGTCTTCGTCAACGTCGACTCGGTCTCATCCGGCCAGGTCGCCTACGAGATCAGCCAGGGCCCCGTGATCAGCCTGCCCCACGACCCCCAGCTGATCGAGCTCTGCCAGGCGCTCTCGGACGCGGGCGCCGCGGGCGGCACCGGCGCCCGGCCGATCCGCCACCCCCTGCTCGACGATGCGATGCCGGCGCGCGTCCGGCGCCTGCGCGCGATCACGCTCAGGACCACCGACGAGAAGGGCAACCTGGCGCCCTGGTACCACACCCACGACGACGTCCCCGAGCGAGTCGACGCCGACGCACTGACGCGCGCCACCGACTTCGTGGTCTCCCTCGCGCGCCTGATCGACCGCGACGCGGGCCGCGGCCCCGGCACCTCCGCATCCCAGCTGCCGGCCGCGCGCCCCGAGCGCGTGTAAAGATCGGGCCGTGGAGGAGACCGCCGCCGAGATCCTCTGGGCGCCCACCGCCGAGATGGTCGAGCGCTCCCAGCTCACCCGCTACATCCGCTGGCTGGCGGAGAACCGCGACCTCCACTTCGACGACTATCACGCGCTCTGGCGCTGGTCGGTCACCGAGATCGAGGAGTTCTGGGGCACGCTCTGGGAGTACTTCGAGGTGATCTCGGACGGCAGCTACGAGGAGGTCCTCGCCGAGCGCGTGATGCCGGGCGCCCGCTGGTTCGATGGCGCCAACCTGAACTACGTCGAGCACATCTTCCGGGGCAAGGACGAGCACGAGGTTGCCGTCCTCTACGCCTCGGAGCTCCGCGAGCTCTCGGAGCTGCGCTGGGGCGAGCTTCGCGAGCAGGTCGCCGCGATCCGCGAGGGACTGCAGGCCCTCGGGGTCTCCAGGGGCGACCGCGTGGTCGCCTACCTTCCCAACGGCCCCGAGGCCCTGATCGCCTTCCTCGCCACGGCCAGCCTCGGCGCGATCTGGTCGAGCTGCTCCCCTGACTTCGGCCCCGGCAGCATCATCGACCGCTTCGCCCAGATCGAGCCGAAGGCGATGTTCGCGGTCGACGGCTACCGCTACGGCGGCAAGGACTTCGACCGCATGGAGGTCGTTGCCGACGTGGCGTCGCAGATCCCCAGCCTGGAGCGGATCGTCGTCGTCCCTTACCTGAGCGCCGCCCCGGAGCTCTCGGTCATTGAGCAGCAGGAGACGGCCGCCCCGCCGATGACCTGGGGGCAGCTCCGCGACCTCGGCTCGGGCGCCGAGCTTCACTTCGAGCGCGTCCCCTTCGACCATCCGCTCTGGGTCCTCTACTCGTCGGGGACCACCGGGCTGCCCAAGGCGATCGTGCAGGGCCACGGCGGGATCCTGCTCGAGCAACTCAAGAAGGGCCACCTCCATCTGGACGCCCAGACCGGCGATCGCCTCTTCTGGTTCACCACCACCGGCTGGATGATGTGGAACTTCCTGATCGGCGGCCTGCTCACGCCCGCCTCGATCGTCCTCTACGACGGCAACCCCGCCCATCCCGACATGGGCGTCCTCTGGGACCTCGCCGAGCGCACCGGCGAGACCACCTTCGGCACGAGCGCCGCCTACATCGCCGCCTGCATGAAGGACGGCGTCCGGCCCGAGGAGGGACGGGACCTCACCCGCCTCCGCTCCGTCGGCTCCACCGGCTCCCCCCTCTCACCCGAGGGATTCGACTGGGTCTACGAGCATCTCGGCGCCGACACCTGGCTGTTCTCGACCAGCGGCGGCACCGACCTCTGCACCGCCTTCGTCGGCGGAGTCCCGATCCTGCCGGTCTACAAGGGAGAGCTCCAGGGACGCGCTCTCGGCGCCAAGGTCGAGGCCTTCGACGAGGCCGGCAACTCGGTCGTCGACGAGGTCGGCGAGCTGGTGATCACCGAGCCGATGCCATCCATGCCCGTCTTCTTCTGGGGTGACGAGGACGGCTCCCGCTACCGGTCGAGCTACTTCGAGATGTACCCGGGGATCTGGCGCCACGGCGACTGGATCGAGATCACCTCTCGCGGCACGGCGATCATCTACGGCCGCTCCGACTCCACCATCAACCGCGGCGGCATCCGCATGGGGACGGCCGAGATCTACAGGGCCGTAGCCGACGTCCCCGAGGTCCTCGACTCGCTCGTCGTGGACGTCCCCAAGCCGGGCACGGAGGGATGGATGCCACTGTTCGTCGTCCTGCGGGATGACGAGACGCTCAGTGACGAGCTGGCCGCCGAGATCAAGCGGCGCATCCGCGAGCAGTGCTCGCCGCGCCACGTGCCCAACGAGATCTTCCAGATCAAGGAGATCCCCCGGACGCTAAGCGGCAAGGTCCTCGAGGTCCCCGTCAAGCGGATCCTGATGGGAGAGGCGGCCGAGAAGGCGGCGAGCCGCGACTCCCTCGCGAACCCGGCGGCGCTCGACTACTTCACGGACCTGGCCAGCTCGCTGTAGCGGTCGAGGTCGCAGATCATCAGCGGCAGCGAGCGAACGGCCTCATCGGCGACGTTCGCCTCAGGCCGGCGTGACCGGGTTCCTGCGCTCGGCGAAGAACCTGTTCCTGCGCTCGGCCAGGGCGTAGCGCCGGATCAGCTCCCGGCGCAGGCTGTCGGGCTCGATCACGGAGTCCACGACGAGCTCCGAGGCCAGATGGAGGATGTCGATGTCCTCCGAGTACTCCTCCCGCTTCTGCTTGACGAAGCGCTCGCGCTCCTCCGGGTCCTCGATCTCCTGGATCTGGTTGTAGAAGACGGCGTTGATCGCGGCCTCGGGGCCCATGACCGCGATCTGCGCCTGCGGGAACGCCAGGCAGGCGTCCGGCTCGAAGGCCGGGCCGGCCATCGCGTAGAGCCCGGCGCCGTAGGCCTTGCGCACGACCACCGAGAGCTTGGGGACAGTGGCCTCGGAGACCGCGCTGATCATCTTGGCCCCGTGCCGGATGATTCCCTGCCGCTCCACGTCCTTCCCGATCATGAATCCGGGCACGTCCGCGAGGAAGAGCAACGGGACGTTGAACGCGTTGCAGGTCATGATGAACCGCGCCGCCTTGTCGGCGGAGTCGACGAAGAGCACGCCCCCCTTCACCTTCGGCTGGTTCGCCACGATCCCGATCACCCGCCCGTCGAGCCGCGCGTAGCCCACCACGACCTCCTTGGCCCAGCGGGCGTGCACCTCGAGGAACGAGTCGGCGTCGACCGCGGCGTTGATCAGGTCCCTGATGTCGAATGGGTCCTTCTCGTTGTCGGGCACGATCTCGGACACGGCCCGGCTCTCCGCCGGCTCGGCCGGTGGAGCCGCCGGCGGCTCCTCGCGCCAATTCGAGGGCATGTAGGACAGGTAGCCGCGGGCGAGATCGATCGCCTCCTCGTCGGACTTGCTGAGGAAGTGCCCGCATCCGGAGACGGAGGTGTGCATCCGGGCGCCGCCCATCTCCTCGAGCGTGACCGTCTCGCCGATCACCATCTCGGCCATTCGCGGTGAACCGAGGTACATCGACGCGTTGCCGTCCCGCATGATCACCACGTCGCAGAAGGCCGGGATGTAGGCGCCGCCGGCGGCGCTCGGGCCGAAGAGCAGGCAGACCTGGGGCACCTGCCCGGAGAGGCGCACCTGGTTGTGGAAGATGTGGCCCGCGCCTCGGCGACCCGGGAACATCCGCACCTGCTCGGTGATCCGCGCCCCGGCGGAGTCGACGAGATAGACGATCGGCACCTGGTCGGCGAGAGCCCTCTCCTGGATCCGGAGGATCTTCTCGACCGTCTTCGGCCCCCAGGAGCCGGCCTTGACCGCGGGGTCGTTGGCCATCAAGGCGACGGGGCGCCCGCCCACCGTTCCCATCCCGGTGATGACGCCGTCGGCGCCGAGCCCCTCCTGCTCCCAGTTGGCTAGCAGCCCGTCCTCCACCAGGGAGTCCGCGTCCAGCAGCCTCGCGACCCGCTCCCGCACGGGCAGCTTCTCCTGCTCGGCGACCTTCTTGCGGTGCCGCTCGGGTCCCCCTTCCAGTGCGGCGTCGAGTGCCGCTCTGACATCGCTCACGAACGCCCCGGGTCGATCAGGTCCGAGCCTCCTGCTCGGACTCGGCGTCGACGACCTGGGTCTCCTCGGTGGAGCCATGCTCCTGCCCCGCGGGAACGTCCTCGGCGATCTCCTCATCCGCCTCCTCATCCGCGAATTCGCTCACGGGCTCGTCGGCGTCCTCGCGGGACAGCGGATCGACCTCCTCTGGCACATCGAACGGATCCGAGCCGGCCTCCGGGCGGTGCTCGGAGACGGCCCCGGTCAGCTTGGCGGTGAGCTCCTCGGTGTCGGCCAGAACGTCGTTCCGGCGCCTGACGAGATCCGCGATCACTGCCTCGATGTCCTCGCGCCGCTGCGTGCCCTCCTCGACGATCCGGCGCGCCTGTGCCTGTGCGCTCTCGATGGCTTCGCGCGCCAGCCTCTCTGCCTCAGCCTTGGCGTTGGACAGCACCTCTTCCGCCTCCTGGCGCGTCTGCTGCGCGTAGGCGTCGGCGGATGCGCGCGTCTCGCTCGCGTACCTCTCGGTCTCGGAGCGCGTCTCGGTGGCCTCCATATTCGCGGTGTTGACCGTCCCGCGGGCCTCCTCCTCGGCCTCGGCGCGGATCTGCTGCGCGCTCTCCTCCGCCTGGGCCAGGATGGCGCCGGTCCGCTGGCCGACCCGCTCGAGCTCGCGCTTGACGGTGTCGGAGCGGGACTCGTCCCCCGCCCCGGTCTCGAGCCAGTCGGCGAGACGGGCCAGGAACTTCTCGACCTCGTGCTTGTCGTATCCGCGCTTCGAGGACGGGAAGGTTGCGTTGCGGATCCGATCCAGGCTGGTCTGGTCGACTGGCATGCGTCCTGATCCTCCTTGGGCTGGCCTAGTCCCCGGCGTCGACCGGGACGGGCTTGTCGCCCGAGTAATCGTAGAACCCCTTGCCGGACTTGCGGCCAAAGTCGCCTCCGTCGACCATCTTCTTGAGCGTGTCGGGCGCGGCGAAGCGCTCCTCGCCGTAGGCGTCGACCATCACGTCCGCGATCGCGACGAGCGTGTCGAGGCCGACGAAGTCGGCCAGGGTGAGCGGGCCCATCGGGTGGCTGGCCCCGGCCATCATTCCCGTGTCGATGTCCTGGATCGAGCCGACGCCCTGCTCGTGAGCGCGGATCGCGTCGAGCATGTACGGCACCAGGAGCCGGTTGACGATGAAGCCGCGGTTGTCGCCGGCGGCGACGGTGGTCTTCCCCAGCGCCTCTCCGAGCTCGAACCCGAGAGCGATGGCCTCATCGGAGGACTTCTCGGCCCGCACGACCTCGAGCAGCGGCATCACCTGGGGCGGGTTGAAGAAGTGAAGTCCGATCATCCGCTCCGGCCGCTTGGTGGCGTCGGCCTGCGTGGCGACGGAGAGAGACGAGGTGTTGGTGGCGAGATAGGCGTCGTCCTTGACCAGCTCGTCGACCTCGCGCCACATCTCGAGCTTGAGGTCGAGGTCCTCGGTGATCGCCTCGATCACGAGATCGCAGTCGGCAAGGTCGGAGTAGTCGAGCGTGGGAGTGATCCGGCCACGCACCGCGTCGGCATCGGATTGCTCCATCTTTCCCTTCTCGACCGCGCGGGCGAGCTGCTTCTCGATCTTGCCCAGCCCCTTGTCGAGAGGCGCCTGATCGATCTCTCGCACCACCACGTCCCAGCCCTGCTGCGCGCAGATCTGTGAGATCCCGTGGCCCATCAGGCCACAGCCCAGGACGCCGACCTTGCTGATCGCCATTGTGTTTTCGCTCCCTCTTTCGAGTCTCTGATTGGCGGCGGGGAGCATACGCAGCGCAACCACCTAAGGTGTCGCGGGTTTCACTTCCGAATGAGCTGGGGCAGACGACACGGGGCCGGCTTCACTCTCGCTGCGCTCGTCGCGGGCGCTCTCGCCTGGTCGGCGACCGCCGCTCCTGCCCCGGCCTCCGCCAGGTGCCACAAGGCGTGCCAGGCGCACCGGGAGAAGCTCGCCCAGCTTCGCCGCAAGAACAAACATCAGAAGCGGCCCAACGTCGTCGTGATCGACACCGACGACATGAACCAGAGCGACATGTTCGTCATGCGCAGCACGCTCAGCCTGCTGGCTGCGCACGGCACGACCTTCCGCAACAGCTACGTCTCCTACCCCCTCTGCTGTCCCTCCCGGGCGAGTTTCCTGACCGGACAGTACGCGCACAACCACGGAGTGCTGACCGACCAGCGCTACGGCGACCTCGACAGCTCGAACACCCTGGCCGTGTGGCTCCGGCGCGCCAAGTACCGGACGGCTATGGTCGGCAAGTACCTGAACGGCTACGGCGCGCCCCCGTTCAGTCCCCGCGAGGTCCCGAAGGGCTGGACCCAGTGGTACGCGCTCACGGGCGGCACCGAGCAGCACCGCTACGGCTTCAAGCTCAACGAGAACGGCAAGGTCCGCCACTACGGCCGCAAGCCGGCCAACTACGTCGACTACGTCCTCAACTCGAAGCTGAACGCGGTTCTCAAGCAGTGGGCGATCAGCCCCAAGCCTTTCTTCATCTACTACAACCCGAACAACCCTCACGGCGAGTCGGGCACTCCGTACTGGTCGACCCGCGACCCCGAGCCCGCACCCCAGTACCTCGGCGCGTTCGGGGACGCCACCGCGCCGCGATCGCCCAACTTCGACGAGGCCAACGTCTCGGACAAGCCGCAGGCGATCAGGGACATCCCGCATCTCTCGGACGCCGAGCTCGCGGACATCGACCGGCGCTACCGGGGGCGGGTCGAGAGCCTGCTCTCGGTGGATGACGAGGTCAAGCGGATCTTCGGCCTGGTCCGCAAGTTCGGCGACAAGCGGAAGACCTTCTTCGTCTTCACCTCCGACAACGGCCTGGAGATGGGCTCCCACCGGATCGAGTTCAAGAACTTCCTCTACGAGGAGGGCGAGCGCGTCCCGCTGATCATCCGCGGGCCGGGATTCCCGCAGGGTGCGGTGCGCGACCAGCTCGCCGCAAACATCGACCTGGCACCCACGATCACCGCGCTGACCCGCGCCCGGCCGGCCCGCGTCATGGACGGCATCTCGCTCCTCCCGCTCGCCGAGAACCCGGTCAGCGGCGCGAACCGCGACATCCTCTTCGAAAGTCCGGACATCGGCGCCTACGGGATCCGCCGAGGGCCCTGGAAGTACGACCTCTGGAGCAACGGTGACGAGGAGCTCTACAACCTGGACGAGGACCCCTACGAGCTCAGGAATCTGCTCTTCGGGCCGGGCGCCACGAGCTACAGGGCGCTCGCGAATCGGCTCCGAGCGAGACTGGAGCAGCTGCGCACCTGCAACGGCGCGATCTGCCAGTGACTAGCCGGCCGCCGTGGCCTCTTCGAGCTTCTGCTTCATCGCCTCCGCGAGCGCGTGCACGCCGCTCATGGGGCGAACGAAGACCTCCATCCGGTTGACCCGGCCCTCGTCGTCGAAGTGCAGGAAGTCGATTCCGTCGAGCTCGCGGTCGCCGACCGTGGCGGTGAAGGCGAGGGCGGCGGCATCGCCGGTCTCGACCTGGTCGGTGTAGCGGAAGTCCTCGAACACCTGGACCACCGCGCCGAGCAGCATCGCCACGGCGTCGCGTCCCTCATAGGGCTTGAACACCACCGGGCTTCGGAAGACGACCTGCTCGGCGAAGAGATCGTCAATCGCCGAGAAGTCCTTTGCCTCGGCCGCGGCGCGGAAGCGGTCGCTCTGCATGCCTGGACCTTATCGCTGCCAGTCCACCGGGCCCGCCGTGAGCAGGTGGGCGCCTAGCGGCCGCCCGAGGACCTTCTGAGCCTCTGCCGAGGCCGCGATCAGCTTCGCCAGGTCCACGCCGGTCTCGACGCCCATCTCCTCCAGCATCGAGACCAGGTCCTCGGTGGAGATGTTCCCGGTCGAACCCGGCGGCACGGGGCAGCCGCCCAGCTCGCCGAAGGAGCTCTCGAAGGAGTCGATGCCCTGCTCGAGGGCGGCGAGAACGTTCGCCAGTCCCTGGCCGCGCGTGTTGTGGAAATGGGCGGTCAGCTCTACGTCCTCGAACCGATTGCGCGCCTGCGTGAAGAACGCACCGACCTGGCGGGGGTTCGCCATCCCGGTGGTGTCGCCGAAGGCGATCTCCTCGCAGCCGAAGCTCCGCAGCCGCTCGGCGATCTCGAATACCCGGTCGGCCGGCACCTCGCCCTCGTACGGACAGCCGAAGCTCGTCGAGATCACGCCCTCGCAGCGCAGCCCGGCGTCGCGGGCCGAGCCGATCGTCCCCTCGAGGTCGGCCAGCGACTCCGCGATCGTGCGGTTCACGTTCTTCTGGTTGTGGGTCTCGGACGCCGAGAGGAAGAGGTTCGCCTCCTGGAAGCGGTCGCGGAGCTTCAGCGCGTTCTCTAGGCCCCTGCTGTTCGGGATCAGGACGGAGTAGGCGACGTCCTCGCGCGGCTCGAACCGGGTGAGCACCTCCGCGCCGTCCGCCAGCTGTGGGATCACGTCGGCCCGGACGAACGAGGTGACCTCCATTCGCCCCAGGCCTGACTCGCCGAGCAGCCCGATCAGCCGCACCTTCTCCTCGGTCGGGATCACCTCGGGCTCGTTCTGGAACCCGTCGCGAGGCCCCACCTCGCGGATCCGGACGCTCTTCGGAAGCTCTGCGGCCATCTCCCTCAGCCTAGCCAGGCGCCGAGGCGCGCCCGTCTACTCGCCGGTGACCGAGCCCACCTGGATCACGCGCCGCTCGTGGGTGCCGACGCCGATCGTTCGGTCACCTTCGGTGACCTCGACGTCGAAGCGGAGCTTGCGGCCGTCGACGATCTCGTTGAGCTTCGCGTGGACGACGCAGGTAGAGCCCTCGGCCGCCGCGGCGACGTGCTTGATGCAGACTTCGAAGCCCACCGTCGCGCTGCCGTCCTCGAGGCTCTCGTAGGCGAGACCGGCGCAGCAGGCCTCCATCATCCCGATCATGCCCGGCGTCGAGAGGACGCTGGCGCCGATCGTGCCGCCGACGTCGGTGAGCAGCCTGCCCTCGACCGTGAAGTCCATCGACCTCTCCATTCCGGGCTTCAGCAACGCTCCGCCTCCTCCGCTTCGCGTCCGGGGGCTACGCGAATCACCCCACCATTCCCATCCCGCCGGAGGCGCCGATGCACTCTCCCGTGACGTAGGAGGAGTCGTCGGAGGCCAGGAAGGCGGCGACGGCCGCGACCTCCTCGGGCTGGCCGAGCCGCTTGAGCTGGGTGCCGCTCTTCATCGTCTCGATGATCTTCTCCCCGATCTCGCCGAATTCCTTGGCCTGCATCAGCAGCGGCGTCTCGATCGGGCCCGGCGCGATCGCGTTGGCCGTGATCCCGAAGCGCGCGCCCTCGCGCGCCATGACCTTGGTGAAGCCGATCACGCCGGCCTTGGCAGCGGAGTAGACGGCGGAGCCCTTCGAGCCCACACGGCCCGCCTCGGAGGCGATGCTGACGATGCGCCCGTACCCCGCCTCCTGCATGCCCGGCAGGGCCGCGTAGGTGCAGTTGAGGACGCCCCGCAGGTTGACCGCGATCACCTTCTCCCACTGCTCCGGAGTTGTCTGGGTGAAGAAGCCGAACTCGTCGGTCCCGGCGTTGTTGACCAGGATGTCGATCGGGGCGCCGGCGCTGTCGACGGCGGCCTGGGCGGAACCGAGGTCCGTGACATCGAGCTCGATCGCCAGGCCGGAGATCTCGCCCGCCACCTTCGTCGCGTCGTCGAGGTTGAGGTCGCCGATCGTGACATCGGCGCCCTCGGCGGCGAGTCGCCGCGCGATCGCCGCGCCGATGCCGCTGGCCCCGCCGGTGACGAGCGCCTTCTTCCCTTCGAGCCTCATGCGACCAGGCAGCCTATTCCGGCTGCCCTGTAGCTTGCTCGCCGGTGGCTGAGCCAATCCCGATCATCGGCGGCACCGGAGCCCTGGGCTACGGCCTGGCGGTGCGCCTCGCGCGCGCCGGGCGCGAGATCGTGATCGGCTCCCGCAAGCCCGAGCGAGCCGAGGAGGCCGCGACCAGGCTGCGCGAGGCGGTTCCGGGCGCCGAGATCGAGGGCCTGGAGAACGGCGAGGCCGCCAAGCGGGGCTCGATCGTGTTCCTGACGGTCCCCTTCCGCGCTCAGTCAGAGACCCTCACCAACCTCAAGGAGGCCCTGACCGAGGGTCAGCTCCTGGTCGACTGCACGGTTCCGCTCGCGGCCGCGATCTCGGGGAAGGCGACCCGGACCCTCGGCGTCTGGCAGGGCTCGGCGGCCCAGCAGGCCCAGGAGATGGCGCCGGACGGAGTCACGGTGATCTCGGCCCTGCACACGGTCAGCGCCCCGTCGCTGGCCGGCGACGGGGAACTCGACGAGGACGTGCTGGTCTGCGGCAACCGCAAGGCGGACAAGGCCCGGGTCGCCGAGATCATCGAGCTGATCGACGGGCTCCGGGCGGTCAACGCGGGCCCCCTCGACCAGGCCAGGATCGTGGAGCCGCTCACCGCTCTGTTGATCGGCATCAACAGCCGATACAAGACCCACGCCGGGATCAAGATCACCGGTCTGCCGGAGGAAAACCCCTGGAAGTGACCCGGGCAGTGGTTCTCGCCGGGGGCACCGGCGGGGCGAAGCTCGCCGCCGGGATGCAGGAGCTGCTGGGCGAGGGCCTCTCGGTGATCGCCAACACCGGCGACGACATCGAGATCGCCGGAGTGGACGTCTCCCCCGATCCCGACCTCGTCACCTACTGGCTGAGCGGCGAGATCGACGAGGAGCGTGGCTGGGGCATCAAGGACGACACCTTCACCGCCTTCGACCGTCTCGTCCGGCTCGGGACCCCCGACTGGTTTCGGCTGTCCGACCGCGATCTGGCCACCTGCCTCTACCGGAAGGAGTTCATCGCCGAGGGCGGGCGGCGAACCGACGCGCAGGCGCAGATCGCCCGCGCCCTGGGCGTTCGGGCCGCGGTGCTTCCGATGACCGAGGAACGGGTGCGGACGCGCGTCAGGACGGCTGAGGGGTGGCGGGAGCTCCAGCAGTACCTGGTGGCGGAGCACGCCCAGGCGCCGGTCGAGGGAGTCGAGGTCGATGGCCTCGACAGGGCAAATCCGACGCCGGAGGTCCTCGACGCGATCGCCGGCGCCGGCGCGATCGTGATCGGGCCCTCGAACCCGGTGATCTCGATCGGGCCGATCGTCTCGATGCCCGCCGTGCGCGAGGCGATCGCGACGTCGACGGCGCCGGTGATCGCCGTGAGCCCCTACGTGGCCGGCCAGGTAGTCAAGGGTCCGACCGACCTCTTCATGCGAGCCGTCGGCCGGCCCTCGACCGCGGCCGGTGCAGCCTCTCTCTACGAGGGACTACTCGACGGGATGATCTGCGACCCCGAGGACCCGGACCCGCCCCCGGAGGGCATCCGCATCATGAGCTCTCCCACGCTGATGGAGGGACGCGCCGGGCGTCGCGAGCTGGCCGAGCGGACCCTCGAGTTCGCCTCGACCCTCAGGCCGAAGGCATAAATCCCCCGGAACCGGGGTATGAACCGCGCCTCACCCGGTAGCCTGACCATCCGTGGGAGCGGATTCCAACAACTTGCACACGACCGCGATCGTTCCGGTGAAAGGGCTCTCCGTCGCCAACGGGCGACTCGACGGCACCCTGTCCGGGGAGGAGCGCAACCAGCTCGCCGAGGCCCTCTTCCTCGACCTGATCGTGAAGCTGCCCCGCAGCCGCTGCATCGACGACATCCTCGTCGTCACGGCCGACCAGTCGATCGCGCGCCAGGCGCGCTGGTTCGGGCACAAGGTCCTGATCCAGGAGGCGGACGAGGGCCACTCCGAGGCCGCCGCGGCCGGCGCCCGGGCCGCCATGGCGGAAGGGTCCAAGCGCGTGGCGATGCTGCCGGTGGACTGCCCGATGCTCGACATCGAGGAGCTCGACGCCCACGTCGGACGTTCGCCCAGAACCGCCCTGATCATTCCCGACAGGCACGGAACCGGCACCAATGGGCTCGTGCTCGCCCCTCCCGACGTCTTCCTTCCCGCCTTCGGCCCGGACAGCTGCGCCCGGCACGTCAGCAGGGCACGCGGCTCGGGAATCAGCTTCGCGCTCGAGAAGGTCCATTCCATGGGGATCGACCTCGACACAGCCGAGGACTACTCCCTGCTGCGCGACCGCCTGCTGCTCGACCCCCAGCCGGCTCCGCGGACCGCCAAGGTCCTCTGGGAGCTCGGCGAGCGCACGCAACCCGCAGCCGCCTAGTTTCCACCGGCGGCGTAGCTTGTGCCGCCATGACGGGGACCGCTCGCGAGCTGCGAATCAGGCCCATGCTCGGATTGCCGGAGCTGGATGAGGGCCAGGCGCTGGGAGGATTGATCGCGGAGCTCGCCGCTCCGGCGGCTGACGACGTGGTGGTGATCTCGCAGAAGGCCGTCTCCAAGGTCGAGGGCCGGGTCCGGGCCTTGACCGAGGTGCAGCCCGGCGATCGCGCTCGGCAGCTGGCGGATCAGCTCGATAGAGACCCGGCCCTCGTCGAGCTCGTGCTGGAGGAGAGCGCCCGGGTCGTGCGCGCCGAGCGCGGCGTGCTGATCACGGAGACCAACGAGGGCTGGGTGTGCGCCAACGCCGGAATCGACTCCTCCAACCTCGCCGAGGGTCGGGTCTCGCTGCTGCCCGTGGACGGGGATGCGTCGGCGCGGCGGATCCGCGCCGAGATCGAAGAGGTCTCGGGCGCCTCCCCCGCGGTGGTGATCGCCGACAGCTTCGGCCGGCCATGGAGGGTCGGACAGGCCGACATCGCGATCGGCTGCGCAGGCGTCACCGCACTTGCTGACTGGCGCGGCAGGCAAGATCGGCAGGGGGGCGAGCTCTCGGCAACGCTGATCGCAGTCGTGGACGAGCTCGCCTCGGCCGCGGACCTCGTGCGCGACAAGGACTCCGGCGTGCCCGGAGCGGTGATCTCCGGCGCCGGCGATTTGGTGACCTCGGAAGACGGGGTTGGCGCAGGGCCGCTCAGGAGAGCCGCCTCGGAAGACCTCTTCAGGTAGACGGCTTCGCCCTCCGCTCCAAAGTGCAGCGGCCTGGTGGCCGCTACAGCGCCGGAGTGGCGTCCTTGTGCTCGATCTCCTTCATCGAGGGCGGCTTCGTGCCTTCGTTCGTGAACTCCGGAGGCTCGTAGACCTTGCCAGGCGTGCCGCCCATCGCGAGGACCCTCGCGGGCTCAGCGCCCGTGACGAGCTTGCGCTTCTCGGTCGCGCCGACCCGCGCAAACACGCCCGGTTCGAGCTCGTAGTCCTCGCCTCCGACCTTGAGGGTCGCCCGGCCGGACACCACCGTGTAGACCTCCTCCTGGTCGTCGTGGGTCTGGTCGTGCTCCGGGAAGTGCGAGAAGTTCGCGGGCAGGTCGATCACGGCCAGGCCGAACGAGCTGACGCCCAGCCCGGCACGCACACGCCGGAAGCCCCCACCGAAGATCGCCTCGAAGTCCTCGACGCGCTTGACGGTCACATCTGGCATTTCGCTCTTTCCTCTCCCCGAGATGATTCGGTGCGCCGGAGGCGCAACCCGCTCATCAGTCAGGCTACCCGCCGATCTGAAGGACGGCGGACCCTTCCACCCTACCGTGACGAATGTCATCCAGCGCACGGTTGGCTTCGGCGAGCGGATAGACCTGGATGCGCGTCTCGACCGGCACGCTCGCGGCCAGCGGCAGGAACTCCTCCCCGTCGCGACGTGTCAGGTTGGCCACGGACCGCATCGTCCGCTCGTGCCAGAGCAGCTCATACGGGAAGGAGGGGATATCGCTCATGTGAATCCCCGCGGACACCACCGTGCCGCCGGGTGCCATCGCGCGCAGCGCCTCCACCATGAGGTCGCCGACCGGCGCGAAGACGATCGCCGCGTCCAGGTCCATCGCGGCCGGATCGCCCACGGCGCCCGCCCACTCGGCTCCCAGCGAGCGCGCCAGCGCCTGCGTCTCGGCGTCGCCCTCCCTCGTCAGCGCGTAGACGCGCCAGCCCTGGGCGACGGCCACCTGGCAGATGATGTGGGCCGAGGAGCCGAAGCCGTAGAGGCCGAGGCGCTCCCCGTGGCCCGCCAGCCGGAGCGACCGGTATCCGATCAGCCCGGCGCAGAGCAGCGGCGCAAGGTGCTCGTCGGACTGCCCGCCCGGGACCGGAAAGCAGAAGCGCTCGTCGGCCACGGCGCGCTCCGCGTAGCCGCCATCGAGGTCGTAGCCGGTGAACCTGGCGTGCTCGCAGAGGTTCTCCCGGCCGGAGCGGCAGTACCGGCAGGTCCCGTCGACCCAACCCAGCCAGGGGACGCCGATCCGATCCCCCTCGGCGAAGCGGCTGGTGCCGTCGCCGGCGCCGATGACCGTGCCGACGATCTGGTGTCCGAGGATCAGGGGCAGCTTCGGCTCGGTCAGCTCGCCGTCGACGATGTGGAGGTCGGTGCGGCAGACACCGCAGGCGCTGACCTCGATCAAGACCTGCCCGTCAGCGGGCTCGGGATCGGCCAGCTCACGCTCCACAAGGGGCTCTCCGGGCCTCTCCAGGACCATCGCGCGCATGCTCTGATTGTCTCGAATAGGATCGCCGCGGCCGGGGATTCAGAGAGGAGGCTCTATGAATGACGATCGCTACGTGGAGTACGGCGCGGCGACCGGCATCGTGTTCGTCATCCTGACCTTGATCGGCTTCGTCGCGGTCATCCCGACGCCACCGGATCTCAACGCTCCCTCGCAGGAGTGGGCGAGTTACTTCCTCAGCCATCACAGCGCGATTCGCGCCGGGGTCGTGATCCTCGCGGTTGCGTTCTTCTTCTACATCTGGTTCCTCGGAACGCTGACGAGCGTGCTGCGGATCGCCGCCGGCACGCCGAGGCTGCCGTCGATCACGCTGATCGGCGGCGTCATCGGAGGCTCGTGCCTGCTGGTCGGTCTCGCTGCTGAGGCGGTCGCGGCTTACCGCCCGCAGGGTGTGGACCCACTGATCACACGGTCCCTGAATGACATCTTCGTGCTCGTCGGTGTGGCCGCGATACCCGCGTTCACCGCGTTCTTTGCGGCGACCGCGATCGTCCTCCTGCGGAGCGGAGCGTTCCCGGCCTGGCTCGGCTGGCTGACCGCTGCGGCCGCAGTGGCGCAGCCGCTCACCTTCGGGGCCCTCTTCACGAAGAGCGGGGCGTTCGCGGGGGATGGTGCGCTGGGGCTGTTCGTGCCGCTGATCGTCACCTTCGTGACGTTCTTTGCCCTCAGCGCGCTGATCACCGCCTGGGCTCGCAACGCGACGCAGGCGGGCAATCCAAGCCTGACCGATCGAATCCGGGGCGCCGTCACCGGTGCCGCCACCGGAGCCGCGGCGGGCGCCCGCGAGGGGCGGCCCGGCTAGTAGGTCTCGACGATGTCGTAGAGAGTCGTCCGCTGGGCCGGAGTCCGGCCGGCCCGGCGGGCGGCTTCTATGAGCTGCTCCGGCTCGAGCTTCACGCCGTGATGCGAGCCGGCCATCCGCGAGATGTTCTCCTCCATCAGCGTGCCGCCGAGGTCGTTGACGCCCCAGCGCAGACTCTCCGTCGCGGCGTCGAGGCCCATCTTCACCCAGCTCGCCTGGAGGTTGGGGATCGTCTTCCCGAGCGCCAGCCGGAACGCGGCCGTGTGCTTGAGGTTGTCCCGACGGGAGATCTCCTCCACCCCATGCGTGCGGCCGAGCAGCGTGTTGAACGGGATGAAGCTGAGCGGCACGAACTCGGTGATCCCGCCGGTGCGCTCCTGAAGCTCCCGCACGATCCGCATGTGCCGCGCGAGCTCGCGCGGCTCCTCGATGTGTCCGAACATCACGGTCGAGGTCGAGCGCAGGCCGGCGCGGTGCGAGGCCTCGATGATCTCGACCCAGCGGGCGACCGGCAGCTTGTTGGGCGAGATCCGCTGGCGGACCCCGTCGTCGAGGACCTCGGCCGCCGTCCCGGGAGTCGAGCCGAGCCCGCATTCGATCAGGTACTCGAAGACCGCCTCCGGCGAACGGCCGGAGCGCTCGCACATGTAGTGGACCTCCATCGGCGAGTACGCGTGCAGGTGGATCTCGGGAGCGCACTCCTTCGCGAACCGCAGCCAGCGGCCGTAGTCCTCGAGCGTGTAGTCCGGGTGGATCCCGCCCTGCATGCAGATCTCGGTCGCGCCGAAGTCGAGCGCCTCCTGAATCCGGGCGGCGAAGTCGTCCTCGTTCACGAGGTAGGCGTCGGGTGAGCGCTTGCCCTGGCCGAAGCCGCAGAACGCGCAACCGACCACGCACACGTTGGTGAAGTTGATGTTCCGGTTGACGACGAAGGTCGCGGTGTCGCCCGCCAGCTCGACACGCAGCTCGTCGGCCGCGACCCGCATCTCCTCGATCACCTCCGGCCGCGTCTCGGAGAAGAGCGCCGTCAGCTCCTCCTCGCTGAGCCGATCGCCGCGCCGGCCCTTCTCGATCGCCCGGGGGGCCACCTCGGGCGCGGGCGGCGTCTCCTGGCGGCGGCCGGAGCCGCGCCGCGGGATGAAGCTCCAGTACTTGAGCTTCACGACGTCGAGGACCCCCTGCTCCATCCAATCGGGATCGAGGTACTGCGGATAGGCGCAGAGCCGCTCGGTGAGCGCGTAGCCGCGCGGCGCGAGCTCCTTGCGGACCTGATGGGGGCTCGGGAACGGCTCCTCGGGCGAGATGTGATCGCCGTTGCTCGACAGCCCGCCGAGATCGGTCGCCCCCGCCTCGACCAGCTCGGGCCACCAGTCGGCGAGATTTGGCGGAATCTGAACGCCGACATCGGGCATCAACCGCTTGCTTTCGCGAATCAGGCTCTTCATCTCGTCGATGGAGACGGGCGATGCCCACTCGGGCATGACCGGGGCGGGCCGGGTCCCGGGGACGTCGTCCGCCGCCCCGGTCCACCGGCGACGCGATGCCTCATCTGCGATCTCCGCAACCTCGGCCCCGTGGTAACGCGGGTGCGGCACGAAGTTCTGGAGGATCACCTCCTGGATGTGGCCGTACTCGGCATGCACGGCGGCGATCGCCTCGAGGGCTCCGATCCGCTCCCCCGGCGTCTCGCCGATGCCGACCAGGATCCCGGTGGTGAACGGGATTCGCAGCTCCCCGGCGAGCCGCATCGTCTCCAGCCGCTTCGCCGGATGCTTGGTCGGCGAGCCTTGGTGGACCACGAGGTCGGGGTTGATCGACTCCAGCATCAGCCCCTGGGAGGCGGTCACCTCCCGCAGCCGGCCGAGGTCCTCGCGCGAGAGGACGCCGAGGTTCGTGTGCGGCAGCAGGCCACGCTCCAGGCCCTTCTGGCAGGCCCAGACGACGTACGAGGTGAAGTCCTCGTGGCCCCACTCCCGCAGCCGCGCGGCGACCTCGGGATTGACCTCGGGACGCTCCCCGGTGAGTACCAGCAGCTCCTTCGCGTTGCGCCGCACCGCCTCCTCCAGACGGCGCTCGACCTCATCCGGGTCGTGGATGTGCGCGCGGTGCGTCGCGAAGGCGCAGTACTTGCAGTAGCACTGGCACGTTCTCGACAGCGAGAGCGTGTAGTTGCGCGAAAAGGTCACCCTGCGCATGGCAGGGAGAACCTAGCGAAGTGGATCTGTGGGGCCCGAGGCCGCTACGAACCCGCGATACCGCCGGGAGGCGATGCCGGAGGCGGCCCACCGGGTCCCGACTGGCGCAGCTGCGGGGCCTCGCCGGCCGGCGGAGCCGGACCGCGAGGCGCCACGGTATCGGCGACCTCCTGGACCGGGCCGCTGAACGGCTCGATCAGGAACTTGTAGACCGCGGCGGCCAGCAGCGCTCCGACCAGCGGGCCGATGATGAAGGCCAGCGCGTCGGTGAAGTGGTTGCTCACCAGCGCCGGGCCGAACCAGCGCGCCGGGTTGAATGAGCCGACGGTCAGTGGCCCCAGCACCATCACCAGGAAGCCGAGCGCTCCACCAACCGCGAGGGCGGCCCAGCGCCGGGTCTCGGGATTGAGGGCGACCGCGAGCACGGTGAGCACAAGGACGAAAGCGCCGATCCCCTCGACCAGCCCGCCCTGGAAGCCGCTGCCGAGCAGCGCGGAGACCTTGGGTGTTCCGTAGTCGGAAGCCCGGCCCTCGTCGAGGATGAAGGCCTTGGTGAGCAGCGCGCCGAGCACGCCACCGGAGAGCTGGGCGAGGATGTAGACAAGCCCGTCGATCGGATCGATCCGCCGGATCGCGATGAACGCGGTGGTCACAGCCGGGTTGAAGTGCCCGCCGCTTGCAACCCCGATGCCGACGATCAGCACGAAGAGGACCAGGAATTGCGAGAGGCCGACCACGGCCCAGTCGGATCCGAACTGGCTGTTCTGGCCGGGGGCCACGTAGAGGGAGATCACCATCGTGATGAAGAAGACGAGCAACAGCGTGCCCACCAACTCAGCGATGTACGCCGCCAGACCTCGATCTTGCACTTGAAGTGACCTCCTCGTGGCTGTGGAAGAAAACGCCCCACCGGTGCGAGGCGGCGCGCAGTCTAACCGCATTTCCGGCGCGGCCGAGACCCCCGGGCAAACCTTTATCGACGCCTTATGAAACGGGTCGCTTCTCGCGTTCGGAGCGCCCTCGCATATAGGGTCAGCCGCGAATGAGACGGGTCGCCGCGCTGCTGGCGGCCGCTCTCCTCATCGGGGCCCTGACGGGCTGCGGAGGGGGCGGCGCTGAACCGGGCGCGCCGAAGGGCGCGACCCTGGTCCTCGACTTCCAGCCGAACGCCGTCCACTCCGGCATCTACGCCGCGCAGGCGAACGGCGACTTCAGGACCCAGGGGATCGACCTCCACATCCAGGAGCCGTCGAGCACCGCGGACAGCGCCAAGCTGCTCGAGACCGGCCGCGCCGACTTCGCGGTGATGGACATCAACGACTTCGGGATCGCCCGGGAGCGCGGCTTCGATCTCGTCGCGATCGCCGCGATAGTCCAACGGCCGCTCGCCTCGGTGATCGCGCGCGACCCGAACGGGATCCTGGCGCCGGCCGACCTGGCGGGCAAGACCATCGGGGTCACCGGCGTCCCCTCCGACGACGCCGTCCTCGACACGGTCCTGCGCTCCGGAGGAGTGGACCCCTCCGACGTGCACCGGGTGACGATCGGCTTCAACGCCGTCGCCGATCTGGCGGCGGGGAAGGTTGACGCGGCGACCGCGTTCTGGAACGCGGAGGGCGTGGAGCTGCAGCAGCGGGGCATCCCGGTCCGGGAGTTCCGAGTGGACCGGTTCGGCGCCCCGCGGTATCCGGAGCTGGTCGTGGCAACCCGCGCCGACTCGGAAGAGCGTGCGTCGAGATTCCTGGACGCGCTGGACCAGGGCTATCGCGCACTTGGCGAGAACCCCGAGTCGGCTCTCGACGATCTGCTGAGAGCCGTCCCGGATCTCGATCGCGGGTCCCAGGAACGCCAGCTCAAGGCGCTGACCTCGGCCAATGCCTTCTCATTCGGCAATGAAGGCGGGCCCCCGACGGCAGTGGGCTCTGGCGACCGCTACGAGAGCGTGGCTCGAGTGGGCGACGGAGCACGGGCTGGTGAGCAGGTCGGCCTCGGGACAGATCGCGGCCGGGTTTGCCTACCCCGGTGCCCGGCTGCGATGAATTGGCAGGTTCAGGCCAGTGCTCGTTCAACCAGCTGCGGCAGCTCCCTGACCATCCGGCTCCGCGGAATCGCCATCGTCAGCCCGGCTTCCTCGGCCCGCTTCTTCATCTCGACATCCGTGTGCGAGTAGAAGCCGATCACCGGGACCCCGAGGTCGCCCAGCTTCTCGGGTGGCACCGCATCCAGGTCTGCGACGACGAGGTCGATCCCGTCGAGCTCGTCGGGGATGTCCGACTCCTGCTCCACCTCGTGCCCACTCGCCTCGAGCGAGGTGCGCACGCGGCTCGTCAGCATCAGATCTTGCACGAGGGCTGTTATGCGGGCCATCGAGCTCAGGTTTGCAGGCGGCGCGAAACCATGCGTCCAAGCGGCCATTTGACCAAAAAAAGGGATGTAGCCCTGGACGGGCGTTCCGATACTTGCCGCCGTGGGGCGATTCGCGCATCCCCGGAGTTCCCGCCGCAGGGTGCTGCCCTGGGCTGCTGTGGCGTTCTCGATCGTCTGGGGCACGGTGATCGGGCTGGCGTTCACGCGGGGCGACCCCGAGCTGGCCGCCTTCGCGGGGGTGGGGATGCTGTTCACTTTGGCGCTCACGGTCCTTCTCTACCGCCAGCGCATCGAGCTGCGAGAGCTCGCCGAGACCGACACGCTGACCGGCCTGATCAACCACCGCGGCTTCCAGCAGGCGCTTCGCAAACAGCTTCACAGGGCCGCCACGCGGCGGGAGCCCGTCGCCCTGGTGGCGCTCGACCTCGACGACTTCAAGGCGATCAACGAGCGACACGGCCATCCCTTCGGCGACGGCGTCCTGCAGGGGGTGGCAGCGCAGCTCCGCAAGACGGTCAGGCGCGGTGACATCGCCGCCCGGACTGGCGGCGAGGAGTTCGCGCTGATGCTGCCCGGCACCGCGGCCGAAGCCGCGCAGGAGATCGCCGAGCGCGTTCGGACCGCGGTCGCACGACTCTCGCCCGCGGGGTGCGAGCTCGGCTGCTCCGCCGGTGTGGCCGTCTACCCGGTCGACGCCGACAACGCCGGGACGCTCCTCCAGCTCGCCGAGGGAGCGCTCTACTGGGCGAAGCGCTCCGGCAAGTCGAGGACGCGCCGCTTCGACCCCGACCACGTCCGCCTCAGTGGCGACGCCCCGCAGCGCTCCGAGATCGAGCGGATCCTGCGGGAGCACGCGATCGAGCCGCTCTACCAGCCCGTCGCCTCCCTCACGACGGGCCGCCTGATCGGCTACGAGGCCCTCGCCCGGTTTCCCGACGCGCCCGACCGGCCGCCCTCGACCTGGTTCGCCCAGGCGAACGCGTGCGGGCTCGGCCCCGAGCTGGAGGCGGCCGCGATCCAGGCCGCGCTGCGGACCTCGGATCGCCCGCCCGGGACGCACCTCGCGGTCAACGTCAGCCCATCCGCCCTCTCCACCGAAGCGGTCAAGCTTGTCCTTCCCGACGACCTCTCCGACGTGATCATCGAGCTCACCGAGCACGAGGTCTACGTCGGCGACAGCCTGCTCGCGAACTCACTGGCGCAACTCCGCGAGCGCGGGGCCCGAATCGCCATCGACGACGCCGGCGCCGGCTACGCGGGGCTCAAGCAGATGATGTGGGTGCGCCCGGACATCGTCAAGCTCGACCTCGAGCTCACCCGCGCGATTCACTCCGATCCCGTGAGGATGGCCCTGGTCGAATCGCTGGTGCGCTTCGCCCGGCGCGTCGGCGCCACGGTGTGCGCGGAGGGAATCGAGAGTCACGACGACATCGAGGTGCTCTCCAACCTCGACGTTCCCTGGGGGCAGGGCTACGCGATCGGCCGGCCCGCTCCTCCGTGGAGCCAGGTCTCACCTCCCGCGGCGGAGACCTGCCGCGACGCGCTCGCCAAGGCCCTGATCTCCACGCCCGGCGGCGACACGCCGACGATCTCGGCCGGCGATCGCCGCCTGGAGCACCTCAGCGCCCGCCTCGCCAACGCGAGGTCCCGCGAGGACCTGAACAGCGCCCTCGACCTGATCGCCGGAGAGCTGCACGCCGACAAGGTCGCGCTCTCGCAGTGGCATCCGGACATGGACGTCGTCGAGACCCTGGCCGAGAGCGGCGAGCAGCCGGAGGGGGAGCTCTTCTCCGTGGACGACTACCCGACCACCGGACGGGCGCTCGAGCGTCAGGAGTCCGCCCAGGTGATGGCGGGCGACCCCCGCGCGGACGGCAACGAGGTGGACCTGATTCTCTCGCTCGGCTACCAGACCCTGCTGATGGTCCCGGTCGTCCAACGCGGTGAGAGCCTCGGCATCGTGGAGGCGATGTGCCACGAGGAGCGCCCCTGGACGCGAACCGAGATGAACCGGGCGCGCATCATCGCCAACCAGCTCGCCTCGGTCATCCAGACCTTCTTCCGAGTCCCGGACCCCGAGCGGTTCGTGTAGCTAGAGGCTGCGGCGGCGCTGGAAGTCGCGCCGGATGCTGTCCGGCCTGCCCCACCACTGCATGACCTCGGCCCGTCCCTCCTGGGCATCGCGCACCCGCAGCTCGCCCCCGATCCCCTCCCTGTCGAGCTTGTGCAGCGCACCGCGGACGGTCTCCGCCGCCGCGGCATGCCCGAAGCGGTGGGCGACGATGATCCGCCAGTGCCAGTCCGCCCGGGAATAGGGCTGCGCGTTCACGAGGGAGAGGATCACGGCGGCGTCGACGTAGCGCGACTCGTCGGCGATCCGCAGGTCGAGCTCGAGGTCCGTCCAGTCGTCCGGAAGGTTCTCGACCACCGCCTCGAATTCCTGTGCGAGGGCCACGGCCGAAGCCTAGCTGCCGTCCCGGCCCGCCGGGGACCCGCCGAACCGGCGCCGGAGCCGGCGGTGGCGATGCCCGAAGATCGCGCGAAACATCGGCCGCATCGTCGCGCCCGGGAGCGGCAGCCGCGGCTCCCATGTCACCGCGTCGGTGATCAGCGCGCCCCCGTCGGCCGGCCTGATCGTCCGGACGTGCTCCCAGGCGCGCTGCGAGAGCATCCGCGAGCGCTCGACGAAGCCGCGCCCCCGATCGATCTCCTCGAGGTTGATCTCGTCATAGTCGACCGGGATCAAGCCGAAGAGCAGCACCCAGCTGCGCCCGATCGGGGTCCCTGGCTCGACCGAGTCGAGGTTGAAGTCGCCGCCGGGAACGGTCATCCGCAACCAGGGCCGCAGCTCGTCGTTGACGCCCTCGGGTGTGAAGACCCAGCTCCAGACCTCCTCCGGGGCGGCGTCCAGGCGCGAGGAGACCTCTATCCCCGCACGCCTCTCCATCTAGCCGACGAAGACTTGCTCGATCAGGAAGACGTTGAGCGCGATGATCATCGCGGCGAGAGTGGCGGCGACCGCCGTGAGCCAGCGGGGGTTGGCGAGCGATCCCATCACGTCGCGCCGGCTCGCGGCGATCAGCAGCGGCACGAGCGCGAACGGGATTCCGAAGCTGAGCACCACCTGGCTGATCACGAGGGCGTCGGTCGGGTTGAGCCCGAGGCCGAGCACGATCAGCGCTGGCACCAGCGTGATCGCCCGGCGCAGGAAGATCGGGATGCGGCGCTGGATGAACCCCTGCATGACCACCTGCCCCGCCATCGTGCCGACCGACGAGGAGGCGAGGCCCGACGCAAGCAGGGCGATGCCGAAGACCGTCGCGGCATTGCCGGAGACCACCTGCTTGAGGCCGTCGTAGGCCCCCTCGATGCTGTCGATGCCGGTCAAGCCGCCTTCGTGGAAGAGGGCGGCTGCCATGACCATCATCGAGACGTTGACGATCCCGGCCAAGGCCATGGCGATCACGACGTCGACCCGCTCGAACCTCAGGATCTTCCGTTTCTCGTGGTCGTTTCGCCCGACGACGCGGCGCTGGGTGAGGGCCGAGTGCAGGTAGATGACGTGCGGCATCACCGTGGCGCCGATGATGCCGGTGGCCAGCAGCACGCTCTCGGTTCCGCCGAAGCCCGGTACGACCAGGTGCTTCGCCACCTGTCCCCCGTCAGGGTGGGACTCGAGGATCTCGAATGCAAAGCCCAGCACCACGATGCCCACCAGGCCCGAGATCACGGCCTCGAGGCGCCTGAAGCCGATCTGCTGGAGCGCGAGGATTCCGAATGCGACGGCTCCGGCGATCAGCGCTGCCGGAAACAGCGGGATGCCGAAGAGGAGATTGAGCCCGAGGGCCGCGCCGACCACCTCGGCGACGTCCGTCGACATGGCAACGATCTCCGCCTGAATCCAAAGGCCGAAGGAGGTCCTCCGCTTGAAGATCCGCCGGCAGACCTCCGGCAGGTTCTTCCCGGTCGCGATGCCGAGCTTCGCCGACTGGGTCTGGACGACCATCGCGATCAGGTTGGCCGCGAGCACGACCCAGAGCAGCAGGTAGCCGAACTTGGCGCCACCGGCGATGTTGGTGGCGAAGTTTCCGGGGTCGATGTAGGCGACCGCGGCGATGAAGGCGGGCCCCAGGAAGGGCCAGATGCGCTTGAGGCCGCGCGCGTGGCCGTCCAACGAGCGTCGCGCCGCCCGGTTGACCGCAGCCTCGCCGGGGAGGACGTCCTCGGGCAGGACGTGTTCTGTCCCGCCGAGCTCGCTCCCCGAAGCCGGTGGAGCGGAAAGCTCGCCCGGCAGGGGGTCCACGAAGCCGACGTCCTCCTGGCTCTCGCTGAGCTCCTGCTCGCTCACCCTTGCGTCCTCGTCCGGGTGATTCTGATGCTCGCCGCGAGCTCCGGTCCCAGAGGATGCGTACGGCCATCGATCTCGACCATCACCGGGCCCCCGAAGGGCTCCCTGCCCTTGACCGTGAGCCGCGCGCCGGGCTGGATGGAACGCTCCGCCAGGTATCGCAGCATGGAGGCGTCGCTGTCCGAGACGCGGGTGAAGGTTCCCTCCTCGCCCTGCTCGAGCTCGGTCAGCGGAACCGAGTCGTCGGCGATGACCGCCAGGTCGCGGTCGGGGATCGGGTCGCCGTGCGGATCGAGGGCCGGCTCGCCGAGCTTGGCCGCGATCAGCTCCTCGAGCTCTTCGGAGATGTGGTGCTCGAGCACTTCGGCCTCCTCGTGGACCCGGTCCCAGGGCATGCCCAGGACCTCCGCGAGGAAGAGCTCGATCAGCCGGTGGTGCCGGATCACCTCGAGGGCGATGCGCTCGCCCTCGGGCGTGAGGCGCGCGCCGCGATACGGCGCGTACTCGACCACCCCCTCGTCGGCCAGCCGCCGCAGCATGCCCGACGCCGACGCGGGAGTCACGCCGAGCCGCTGCGCGACGGCGGTCGTCCCGACGCCCTCCGGCTCGCGCCCCTGCAGCTCGTAGAGCGCCTTGGCGTAGTTCTCGGCTCCCTCGTTGGTGCGGCGCTTCGGGTGGGCGTTGTGGGCCTGGACCGGCATCCGCGGTATTCAAGCACATCCAAACTCGGAAGTTAGGCATGGCTAACTTCGCCCCCGGCGCCTCCCCCGGAAGCCCGCGCAGGCCGCGACCTACAATCGCCTCGTGGCCGAGACCGCTACCCAGGTTGAGCTCGACGGGCAATACCGCGCCCTGCGCGAGGAGGCGGGGTTCCTGACCAGGCAGCGGGCGGCCCTGCTGGTCGGCGGGCCGGACGCCGCCGAATACCTGCAGGGTCAGCTCACCAACGACATCGAGGCGCTCGAGCCCGAGCAGGGCTGCTACGCGGCGCTGCTCGACCGCAAGGGGCACCTCACCTCCGACCTGCGCGTGCTTCGTCTTCAAAGTGGCGAGGTCCGGGTCGACCTCGAGCCCGTGGCCGCCGAGGTGGTCCTCAGGCATCTCCGCACCTACAGCGTCGGCAGGGAGGTCGAGATCGAAAACGTGACGGAGAGGTGGGCGATCGTCTCCGTGATCGGCCCCCGCTCGGCCGAGCTCTCGGGGTTCGAGGGCCTCGGACCGGAGCACGCTCAGCGCTTCCGCCAGTGGGACGGCACCGACGTGCTCGGCGCCGCCACCGACCTCGGCGTGGACCTGATCGTCAAGGCCGAGGACGCGGCCACCCTGGAGAGCGCGCTGGCTGCAGCCGGCGCTGTGCAGGTGAGCGATGAGGCCGCAGAGATCGTCCGCGTGGAGAGCGGCCGGCCCAGGTTCGGGCTCGACATGGGCTCCGAGCACATGCCGGCGGAGGCCGGGATCGTGGACCGCGCCGTCGACTTCGAGAAGGGCTGCTACATCGGCCAGGAGCCCGTGGCGCGGCTCCACTACCGGGGCAAGCCCAACCGGACCCTGCGCGGTCTCCGCCTGAGCGCGCCCGCCGCGCACGGCGACCCGCTCCTTCTGGGCGAGAAGGACGTCGGCGCAGTCGGCACCGCCTGCCTCTCCCCCGCCCATGGCCCGATCGCCCTCGCCATCGTCCGTCGCGAGGCCAGCGAGGGCGAGCAGCTCACGGTCGGCGACGGAACCGCCACCGCCGAGGTGGTCGAGCTCCCCTTCGACGCCTGACGGACTGAAGCGCGGCGTCCCGCTGTTCGGCTAGATTCCTCGGCGGATGCTGCGGAGGAGGGGCAGAGCGCTGCTCTTGCCGGCCACCTTGCTGGCCGTGCTCGTCGTCGCGGGCTGTGGCCGCAACGACTTCAACAACGACCCGCGGCCGCCGGTTCCGGCGGAGGTCAGCGTGAAGATCGCGACCGACGGGGTCGTGGTCTCACCGAAGGAGTTCGGCGCCGGCCTGGTCAACTTCACGGTCGCCAACCTCACGGACCGGACCGGCAGCCTGGCGATCCACGGCCCGGTCAGCGCGGACACCCCCCAGATCGCGCCAGGGGACGCCGACACCATCAAGGTCGAGATGAAGAGCGGGACCTACGAGGCGAGCGTCGACGGCATCGCGGTCCGCCCGTTCAGCTTCACCGTCGGTCCCGAGCGACCCTCGGGCCAGAACGACCTGCTGTTGCCCTAGCCGCCGGCTAGAACCCGCGCGGCGCCGGGTTCTGAGCCTCGCCCACCAGGCGAGGAAGGACGGAGTTCAGCATCACCTCCAGCCGGGCATAGCCGCCGGCAAGCTGCGGCGATCCCAGCGTCTGGGTGACGCGGGCGGAGTCGATTCGCTGTAGGCCGCCACCGCCCCTCTCGGTGGGTGGCCCTGTGTTCTCGGACGCTTCCATTCTTGCTCTGCTGTCCATTTCGTCCCCAGGCGCGGGGGCCATGATCCCGTAAGCGGTGGCTGGACGGAATTTCCGCGCCGTCAAACTACGCCGCCCCGTCCAGCGCGTCGGCGATCAGGCTGTCCGCGCGCGCCAGCGCCGCCTTCGTCCCCTCCTCCATGGTCCCGAGCGTGGACTCGATGCTGTCGGCGTTCTTCCGCACACCCGTGAGCGCCTGGCGGGCCGCCTTCAGCGACTCGAGGGCGCGCCGGGCCTCGTCGAGCGCCTCCTTCATCGCCGGGGCGTCCAGGGCCAGGTCCTCCCTGCGGGCGGCGAGCGCCCGGGCGCGGGCCAGCCCGTACGCCGTCTCCATGACGATGCGCTCGGGCTCCTCCCGGTCGACCGCGACGATCAGCTTGTTGCCCTCGTACTCGACCAGGTTCTGGGTGCCGGACGGCAGGTTCTCCTCCATCGCGACCACCAGGACGGCGTAGTCGGCGCCGCGGTCCTCGAGCGACCCGTTCAGCACGTCCCACGCCTTCGGGCGCGTGATGCTGCTCGAGTCCTTCGGGTCGAAGGCGATCTTCGCCAGGCAGGGCCCGGCCGCGGCACCGATCTCGACGACCGTGTCGCCCTTCTTGCCGCGGGTCTCGCCGGGCAGGTCCCCGACGTGATGCGCGACGTCCTCGCGCACGGACGCGATCTCGTCGATCAGCGCGTGCACGCGCTCCTCGAAGTCGCGGCCCTTGGCGGTGCCGCGGGACTGCTCGGCCTCGAGCTCCTCCTTCGCGCCGAGGCGCTCGCGCAGTGCGGTCACCTCGGCCGTGAGGGCATCGATCCGGTCCCGGTCCTGGGCGTGCTCGTGCTGCTGGGACTCCTGCGAGCCCTTCACGGCGCGCACCACGGCCTCCTTGAAGTCCGAGAGGGGATTCGCGCCGTCCTGCGCGGAGAACTGCTTCGCCAGCTGGTTGCGCTGATGCTCCATCGCGGTGATCAGCATCTCCCGGATCTGCTGCTGGACCGACCCGCTGCGCTCGCTGTCGAAGCTTGCGGCGAGACGATCGGCGAACTCCTCGTGGCCGTCCTCGATCACGCCGCCGAGCCGGTCGGCGAGCGGCCGGATCTGGCGCTCGAGCTCCGCCTTGACGTAGTCGACGTTCGCCGCGGTCCCCTCGCTCTCGATCACGCGCGTGCCGATCTCGATCGCGCGCGTCACCGTCTCGGACGGCTGGTGCCCCTCGCCGACCTGCTCCTGCACCACGCGGGCCGCGGCGGAGTCGTTGACCTCGAGCCGCTCGATCACCAGCCGGTCCCCGATCGCGCGCACGGCGCCGTCGGAGCGATCGGCCCGAAGAGGGAGCTGTGGCTTCTCTGACGCTTCCATGGACTCTCGAACGTAGTCGCACCCCCGGACGGGAACCTGACGGCGGTCCGTTGACTACGATCCCTCCCGTCCAAACCACGACGCGGGAGTCACATTGGCCGTAGAGATCGCCGACGTATCCAAGCTCGATGTCCAGCCGGGCGAGCTGCCCGAGAAGATGGCCGCCTGGGTCATCCGCCAGGAGCGGGAGGGAGAGCCCAAGGACGCCTTCCAGGTCGAGGAGATCGAGGTGCCGGAGCCCGGCGCCTTCGAGGTGATCGTCCGCGTGATGGCGGCGGGCGTGAACTTCAACAACGTCTGGGCCGCCCTCGGCAAGCCGGTCTCCGTCTTCGGCTACGGCGACCACCCCGAGTACAACCACCACATCGGCGGCTCCGACGCCTCCGGGGTCGTCTGGAAGGTCGGCGAGGGCGTCACCAAGTGGCAGCCCGGCGACGAGGTCGTCATCCACTGCAACCAGGCCTCCTACGAGGACGTCGAGGTCCACGGTCTCGATCCGCTCGCCGCGCCCAGCCAGCAGATCTGGGGCTATGAGACGACCTGGGGCTCCTTCGCCCAGTTCACCAAGGTGCAGGCCCAGCAGCTCCTGCCGAAGCCGAAGAACCTCTCCTGGGCGGAGTCCTCGGCCTACGGGCTCACCTACTTCACCGCCTACCGGATGCTGATCGACCAGTGCAAGCTCCAGGCCGGGCACAACGTCCTGATCTGGGGCGCGGCCGGCGGCCTCGGCGTCTTCGCCACCCAGCTCTGTGCGGCCGCGGGCGCGAATGCGGTCGGCGTCGTCTCCTCCGACGAGAAGGGCGAGCTCGTCAAGCGCCTCGGCGCGGTCGACTACATCAACCGCAACGAGTTCTCCGGGATGATGCGCACCGGCGACGAGACGCCGGATCAGGAGAAGGCCCGCTTCAAGGAGTCGCGCGGGTTCGCCAAGAAGCTCAAGGAGATCCTCGGGGACTCGCCCGACATCGTCTTCGAGCACGTCGGCAAGGCGACCTTCCCGACCTCGGTCTTCGTGGTGAAGCCGTTCGGCAAGGTGGTGATCTGCGGGGCGACCTCGGGCTACACGCTCGACTTCGACGTCCGCTACCTGTGGATGCGCCAGAAGCAGATCATCGGCTCGCACTTCGCCAACGCCTACGAGTGCATGCGCGCCAACCAGCTGATGGCGGAGGGCAAGGTCCAGCCGGTGCTGTGGCGGGTGATGGGGTTCGACGGCGTCGCCGAGGCGCACCAGCTCCTCCACGAGAACAAGCACCTCGGCAAGATCTCGATCCTCGTCGGCGCCACCAGTGAGGACGAGGGCAAGGAAGAGGACGGCCCAGGGGCGATCCGGGCGGAGGTGGGCGCGTGAGCACGCCGGAGCCGGCACAGGGCACCTGGGAGCAGCCTTCCATCGACACCGACACGCTGGAGGTCGTCTACATCGACTGGCACACCCACCCGTTCCGGGCCGAGCGCTGGTACGAGATCTGGGAACCCGGCGCCGCCCGGGCGATGGCCTTCGGGGCGAAGGGCTGGTCGCTGACCCGCAACGTCGAGGATCCCCTGCACTTCCGCCAGGCGTCGATCTGGGACAGCCACGAGGACTTCGAGCGCTACTGGTACTCCGACGAGATCGCGGCATTGCGCGAGGAGGCGCTCAACTACTACAACAAGCCGCTCCTGCCGGTCTGGCACACACTGATCGCCGGCGAGTGATCCGCCCACTCCTCGCAGCCGCCGCGCTGATCTGTGGCGCCGTGCTGTTGCTCTCGACGGATTCTCCGCAGCGGGCCCAGGCAGCCCCGTGCCCGGCGCCCACGGTGACCAACTCCTCGGGAACGCTCTCCATCGCCGGGACCTCACCCTGCAACGACGACCCTGAGACCTTCTCCGTCCTCTGCTCGGGCGGAACCGCGCGCTTCGACTACTCCGTCAACACGGCGTTCGTCGGGACGATCGACACCGCGGTGGGCTGTGGGGCGCCCTCGCGAATCGAGGTCGATGGCAACTATGGCGCCGATCTGATCGACCTGAGCCGCGTCAGCGCCGCCAACGGCTTCACCGGCATCAACCGGCCGAACGTCCTCAACGGGGGAGCAGACGGCGATGTGCTGGTTCCGGGACCGCTGGCGAGCTCCGACCTGGGCGACGCTGGCAGCGACATCCTCATGCTCCGGAACGGGGTCTCCGACCAGGCCGACTGCGGCCCGGACATCGACGCGGTGCAGACCGATGCGCCCGGAACGGATGTCCTCGCGAACTGCGAGGTGGTCGATGCTGCCGCGCCGGCGGCGAGCCCGGTGAGCCCGGTGAGCCCTGTGAAGAAGTGCAAGAAAAAGAAGAAGCACCACGCGAAGCGTCACTGCAAGAAGCGCCACGCAGCTACTTAGCGCCGGGCCTCGTGTTCCCTCTATGTCAATGACGCGCGCTCGTCGCCCATCGCTGCGTTACGCCATGCCCGTCGCCGTCATCGCGATGGCCCTCGCCGTTCCAGGCGCGGCGCAGGCGAAGGTGAGGGCATCGGTCAGCGGGAGCCTCCTCACCGTCTCGGGTGGCAAGGGCTCCGACCACGTCAAGGTCGTCTGCAAGAACGGCCTGGTCAAGGTGGACGGCAAGAACCCGCGGACCGGCGCCATTGCGTGCCAGCAGGTCTCCGAGGTCGACACGGTGACGGGCGCCGGGAACGATCGCGTCGACCTGTCGGGCGTAGGGCCGGACAAGGGCTTCGGCCAGCGCAACCTGCCCGGCGGCTTCGGACACGGCACGGGAGCGGCGGCCGACCTCGGACGCGGAAACGATCGCTACCGGGGGGGCACCTCCGCCTTCAACCTCGTGCTCGGCGGCCCGGGCGACGACCGGATGACCGGTGGGCGCGTCCGGGACAGCCTGCAGGGCGGCAGCGGCAACGACTCCATGGCGGCGGGAGCGGGGCGGGACATCCTGCTCGGCAACTCGGGCAATGACAAGCTCAGCGCCGGCGCGGACGACGACCTGCTCAGCGGCAACTCGGGCAACGACCTCCTGATCGGCGCCGCGGGCGCCGATCTGCTCGGCGGCGGGGCCGGGAAGGACCGGCTGTTCGGCGGTCCCGGCCCGGATCGGCTGATCGGCGGCCCGGGCAAGGATCGCCTCAACGGCGGGCCCGGCAACAACACGCTCGTCCAGGACTCCCCCGCCAAGAAGTAGTGCCGGCGGCGGCTAGTGCTGCTCGAGCGGGGCCATCGTGAGACCCGCCTGCTGCAGCTGCTCCCAATAGAGCTCGGCGGGCTCGCGCGGCCCGGTCCAGACGGCGGCCTGGCCGCGGTTGTGGATCGTGTCGGCGAACCGGTAGCCGCCGTCGAGCGTGATTCCGGGGATCACCCGCGCAAGGGTCTTGGCGACGTGGTCGAAGGTGTTGTGGTCGTCGTTGAGGACGATCACCATCCAGTTCCCGCCCACTCCCTCGTCCGGGCCGGCCGATTTCGGGCGCTCAACCGTGGTCGTTGCCACGGCCGCAAGGTAGAGGATCGACCCCGGGCGCCGGGGAAATTCCGTGCCCCCGGAAGGGCTAGAAGGGATTCGGAACGAGGACGCTGACGTTGTCGAAGACGCCGACCACGCCGGTGCCCGGGCTGGATCCCTTGACTCCCGCCGTGACCACCGTCTGGCGCCCCTCGGGCTGATCGGCGCCCGAATCGGTGGTGGCGACGACGCTGTGCCCGTTGACCGCGCCCACCAGATTGGTGCTCGTTCCGCCGTAGGAGAAGGCCCGGAAGGTGATCAAGTTGGGCTTGGAACCCACCTTGATGAACTTGCCGCTTCCGTGTGCCTCGACCTTCGGGCCGGCCGCGCCCTTCGCGTCGCGCAGGTACTGCCACTTGTGTGAGTTCGGCAGGACCCTCAGCACGTAACCGGCGGTGCTGCTGTAGCGGACGCCGACGCCCACGAAGGTCTTCTTCTGCAGTTTGGGCGTCCCTCCGCCCGAGGTCACGGTGCCGGTCATCCCCAGGTCGGCGTACTGGTCGCTCGAGTCCGCGACCACCGAGGAGCGGAAGATGCAGGCGCTGGCCTTCTTCCCGACACCTATGCCGAGTGCCTTGTTCCGAGCCCACTTGTGCTTGCAACCG
>CAWDAL010000027.1:0-40305 GCA_963800285.1 uncultured Solirubrobacterales bacterium | reverse complement strand
CCGAAGGTCGCGGGTTCGAATCCCGCCCCCGCTACTCACAGAAGCCCCGCTCAGGCGGGGTTTTCTGTTTCTTGGGTTGGCAGCCAGGGCGCTCAAATGGGCCAGTGGGCAACCAAGAGGGCAACACCCCGCCAGGCTCCCGCCCGGCTCAAACAGGCCCTATGGAAGCGTGATGGAAGCCTGCGTTGCCCGCTCACGGTCCAGGGTGGGCTCTACGAGGTCGTGCCCGGCCTCTACCAGGTTCGCACGCTCGATCTCTCGAACATCACCTTCGCCGAGGGTGAGGATGGCGTCGTCCTATTCGATCCCCCTGATCTCGACCGAGACGGCGAGGGACGCGCTCGATCTCTACTGCGAGCACCGCCCCCACAAGCCGATCGTGGCGGTCATCAACTCGCATAGCCACGTCGACCACTGGTTTGCGTCCGATCTACGTGGTTACCCCCGATGTACTTGGAGAAGGCAGCTCTAGCCTCAAGTCGCTCCAGTTAGCTGCCCACACGGAAATAAGATGAAGGCGGAAGACCGGTTCAAAATCGTCATCGCCGGTGGGGGCGTCGCGGCGGTGGAGGCGGCGTTGGCGCTCTACGAGGCGGCGCACCGGCCGTTGGATCTCGAGTTGATCGCGCCTAATGACGAGCTCATCCTGCCCGCTCTGGCGGTCGCAGAGCCCTTCGGAATCACACCGCCTCCAGCGATCCCGCTTGCAGACGTCTGTCGGGACGTCGGCGCGTCGCATCGCCGGGATGCGCTCCGCGGCGTCGACGCTGGGGCGCGGATCGCCCACACCGAGTCAGGAGCCGAGGTCCCCTTCGACGCGCTCCTGCTTGCGATCGGCACGTCCACTGAGCCGGCGCTCCCCGGAGCGCTCACTTACCGCGGCATGCGCGACAACGCGCAGGTCCGTGAGCTGCTTCAGGCGGCCGAACATGGCGAGGTCAGCCGAATCGTATTCGCGGTCCCCACGTCCATTCAGTGGCCGCTGCCGATCTACGAGCTGGCGTTGCTCACCGCCACCGAGCTCCAGGAGCGGGGAACCGACACCAAGCTGACCCTGGCCACTCATGAGAGTTCGCCGCTTTCCCTGTTTGGCAGGCGTGCGAGCGAAGCGGTGCGCGACCTGCTCGATCAGGCGGCAGTGGAGCTGGTCACCGGGGCCCGCGCCGCAGGCGTTCAGGCCGGTGGCCTCGTCCTGCACGACGGACGCGTCCTCTCCGCCGACCGCGTGATCGCCTCACCACGCCTGAAGGTTGTGCCGATCGAAGGGGTCCCGCAGGGGCCCGACGGCTTCATCGGCACCGATTCTGCAATGCGGGTCGAGGGAACGCCGCGAGTCTACGCCGCGGGGGACTCGACCTGGTTCCCGATCAAGCAGGGAGGCGTGGCCGCCCAGCAGGCCGACACGGCCGCCACGGCCATCGCCTCTCTGTTCGACCCGGACATCGATGTGGAGGGTTTCAAGCCCACGCTGCGTGGCGTTTTCTTCACCGGCGGCGCACCGCGCTACCTGCGCACCGAGATCGGCCGCCGGGACGCCGCCTCGACCGACAGCGTTACACCACTCTGGTGGCCGCCCGTCAAGGTCGCCGGGAAGCATCTCGCTCCCTACCTGGCCAAACACGGCCTCGGGGTGTCGTTGGAGGATCTCGAGCCCCTCGAGGGAGAGACCCGCGATGAGGCCCAGCAGGATCAGCGCGAGGCGCTCGATCTGGCTCTCGCCGCTGCTGATGCGGACGCCGGCGGAGGCGACTATCGGGCCGCCCTTCGCTGGCTGGACGTCGCCCAGGACCTCAACCTCGCACTTCCGGACGTATACGCGGAGAAACGGCGCGAATGGGAGGCCGCGGCAGGCAGGACCTGAGAGCTCGCGGCACGACGGTGGTGCTCTCGCTGGTTGGCATTCCTTTGTGACAATCCATGACATGAGCCACCGGCGGGAGCGAGCCTCAACCCGACTGGCCCGGGCTGGGCTCGTCTTCGTGGCGGCGAGCATCGCGTTGCTCGCCGGCTCTGCCGCTCCGGCGCCAGCCAGCCCCGGCGCACTGAGGGCCCTGATCGTCGAGGCGATGTGCAACCCGAGCGCACCGGCGGTCACCTTGCGCGTCAGATCCGCGGCGAGTCAGGCGGCTCGGTCCAGCTGTTCGATGGTGCCGCTGCGACCGTGAGCGTTGCGCAGCTCAGCTCCTACGACGTCGTTGTGGCGATCGGAGACTGCAGCTGGCTCGATCCTGTTGCGATGGGGGATAACCTCACCGACTTCCAGGACGGAGGAGGCGTCGTCGTCGGGGCGGGCTCCGACTGGCGCGCCGCCACGGGCAGCACGCTCTCCGGCCACTGGATCTCCGCCGGCTACTCGCCCTACGAGGTGGGCTCGAGTCCGGCCTTCACCTACGACACTGTGGGGTGCCAAGGTGTGAAGCTACGGCGCCACCGGTCCCTACCCCGAGGAGAGATGAATGGCAGACAGCGTCTATCGAGTCACCGAAGTGGTCGGCGTCAGCTCTGATTCGTGGGAGCAGGCGACCAAGAACGCAGTAGAGAAAGTGAGCGAGACCGTGCGGGAACTGCGAATCGCCGAGGTCGTTCGCCAGGATGTGACTATTGACGGCGGAAAGGTCTCCGAGTTCCGCATCCGGCTCGGGGTCTCGTTCAAGTACGACAAGGAGTAGCGGCTCGATCGCCGGGGGCCGCCCGTCGGGTGGCGGTCCCCGGGCCTTGTCCGCAGTCCGGGGTTTTCCACCTTCACCGGTGGACGGCCCACGACTAGGCTGACCTCGCAATGGCCCTCGACGACCGGCTGGACCTCTATGAGGTGAAGGCGCAGTTCGAGCGCTTCACCGAGTGGCTCGACCTGGGCGAGATCGTCGCCGACCTGGGGTTCCTGCGGCGGGCGCGACGAACGCTGCTGCCCCTGCCACTGATCGACCGACCCGCCCCGATTGACCCCTCGGCGCACCTGCAGCCGTTCCGCCCGCGACCGGTCCCGGAGCTGCAGGAAAGGCGGATCGCTTTGGTGGCGTCCGGGGGCGGCGGGGCCGCCGTGGCCCTCGTGGGGGTCAAGCGGGCCTTTGAGGAGGCGGGAGTCGAGCCGGCCGAGATCATCGGGTGCTCCGGCGGCGCGATCTGGGGCTCGATGTGGGCGGCGGGGATGAGCTCTGACGAGATGGCGGACTTCTCGCTCTCCTGGCGGCCGGAGGACTACCTGGACATCCAGTGGCTGAAGCTGCCGCGGTTCGCCCTCTCGGCGCTCAGAGGATTCTCGGGGCTGGCGAAGGGGGAGGCGATTGAACGCCTCTTCGACACCCGGCTGACCAGGATGCCGTGCGGGGAGGCGCCGATTCCGATCACGACGATCGTCTACAACATGGACCTCGGCAGGGTCGAGTACTTCGGGTCGAGGCGCACGCCCGAGGTCACCATCGGCCACCTCGTCCGAGTGGCGATCGCGCTGCCCCTGTTCATCGAGTCGGTTCCCGTACGCGGCCATCTCTACGTGGACGGGGGGATCATCGAGAACTGGCCGGCACAGCCGGCGATCGAAGCCGGTGACCGCTTCGATCACGTGATCGGCGTCAACCTGATGCTGCCCAAGGGCTTCGAGCCCCGGGACATAAGCGGCTGGCCGGATCGGACCGGCGGGCTGCTGCAGGCGAGCCGACAGCTGCAGCAGGGCTACCACCTCGAATTGGCGCGGCGGGCGAAGGACGAGCTGGGGGAGAAGCTGAAGCTGATCGAGCCGATCGACGAGGCGGAGATCCGAGGCGTCTCGTTCTACGACCTGTTCCTGGACCGGACCCAGTGGCCGCGGCTGATCCGGCAGGGCTACGAGTCGGCGACCCGGGTGCTGCAGGGCTTCCGCTGAGCCCTTGGCGGGGTTGCGCCAGAGCTGCATACTTTGCGCATGACAGTTGTCGACGCCGCAGAGCGCTCGACACCGGAGAGCGGCCCTCCCGCCGGGCTCTCCGCCCTGATCGAGCACTTCGACCCCGACGTGATTGACGTCCCCAGCGGCTCCGCGCGCATCCGTCTGGCTGTCGATGGCGAGGGCGAGTGGGAGGCGGTGATCGATCACGGCGCCATCGAGTTGCAGCCGGCGAGCGACCGCCAGCCCGACGCCCTGTTGAGCGCCGACCGGGCAACCTGGGAGGAGATCGCGCGTGACGTGCGGGGTGGAATGGTCGCTTTCCGCGAGGGCCGCCTAAGCGTCCGGCAGAACCTGCACCTCGGCGTCGGCTTCCTTGCCGCCACCAGCGCCATAGCGGACCAGCGCCGGCTCCGCTTCGAATCCGTCCGCACGGGGCTCGGCAAGATCTCGACGGTCTCAGCGGGCGCGGGCGACCCCGTGATCTGTGTGCACGGGCTGGGCGCGACCAAGGCCTCATTCCTGCCCACGGTCGCTGCGCTCGCCGAAGACCATCGAGTGGTCGCGATGGACCTTCCCGGGTTCGGCGATTCCGACAAGCCGATCGGAGCCGCCTATGACGCTCCGTACTTCGCGCGGGCGATCGAGGCCCTGCTCGATGGACTGGAGATCGAGCGCGCCCACCTGATCGGCAACAGCATGGGCGGGCGCGTGGCGATCGAGATGGGGCTGCTGCGGCCCGAGCGCACCGGGAGGATTGCGCTGCTCAGCCCGGCGCTCGCCTGGTTGCGCAGTCGCCGCTGGCGCTGGCTGCTGCAAGCGCCTCTCCCAATGCTCGGCCTGATCCAACCGGCGCCGCGCGTGATCACCGAGCCGATCGTCCGCAACCTGGTCCCAGGTGGCAAGGACGGCTGGTCGGCCGCGGGCGTGGATGAGTTCCTGCGCTCCTATCTCACCCCGCGCGGTCGGGTTGCCTTCTACGAGGCAGCCCGCAACATCTACCTCGACGAGCCGCACGGTGAACGCGGCTTCTGGACTCGACTCGCCCAGATGTCGTCCCAGACACTGTTTATCTGGGGGCGCCATGATCAGCTCGTGCCGGTGAGCTTCAGGAAGCACGTCGAGCGGGCACTTCCCGCTGCGCGTCATTTGGAGCTCGACTGCGGCCACGTGCCGCAGCTCGAGGCACCGAAGCAGACGCACGACGCCATCTGCGAGTTCTTCGCCTGATGCCCATCCTGATCGGCCACGGTGGTGCGAGCGCGATCGCTCCAGCGAACACCATCGCGTCGTTCGAGGCTGCCCGGGGCGCCGAGGTCGACATGATCGAGTTCGACGTCCGGCCCCGGGGATCGAGGCTGCTGGTGGCTCATCTCGCCCCCCAGGCTCTACGGCGAGACTGCCTGACTCTCGACGAGGCCTTGTACCACCTTGCGCAGCCGCACTTCTCGGACATCAAGCTGAACGTGGACGTGAAGGGCGGGGGCTCCGAGTCAATACTCGTGGAGAAGCTGCGCGAACACGGGCTGTTGGGGCGCTCCCTGATCTCGTCCCAATCGGCGGACATCGTCGAGAGAGTGCGGACAATCGCCACCGATGCTCGGACAGCCATCTCGATCGGCGGCTACGTCTCCCGCTGGGCCAACCGCTGGCACTCGCGTGCCTGGCGTGAGCGGCTGCTGGAATGCCTCGCCGCCGGCAGGTTCGGCGACGTGATGCTGCAGCACAAGCTTGTCGACGCCGAGATTGCGGACGCCATCCGGCGGCTCGGTCGCCAGCTGTTCGCCTGGACCGTCGATGAGCCAGCGCTGTTCGCGAGGGTCGCCGATCTCGGTGTCGCCGGTGTGGCGACCAATCACCCTGCGCGACTCCGGGCGGCTGTTGAATCGGACTGACCCGGTCCCGCGACATCGGCATCCGGTGGTACCAGCCGTGGTACCGAACTGAGAGAAGCTGAGCTGATCTCAACTCACCTCAGCGTGCCTGAGGTCGCCCAAGATGAGGCCACCGAACTGCCTAACGGCTTCTCATAACCCGAAGGTCGCGGGTTCGAATCCCGCCCCCGCTACTAGCCAAGGGCCCTCGAAAGAGGGCCCTTGGTGTCTGGGAACCCGTGGATGGCGAGATTCGGGCATCAATCTCGCGCGCCTGACACTTCTGCGGCCGGTGAGCGAAGCCGAGACCCAAATGCCACTGGATAGTGGGCGCGGGCACGGGGGCGGGGAGCCTCCTGAGCGCACATAAGCCAGCTAGCGGGGACACGGGAGATCCTCGAGTGCTGGTTCCAGGGCAAGCCGATCCGCGAGGAGTACCTGATCGCCGAGGGCGGCAGGCTGGCGGGAGCCGGAGCGCACTCCTACAGCGAAGGGTCCGCCACGGAAGGCTCAGAGGAGGCGGCCCGCTTCACCCGCTGAGCAAGCCCGAAGCTTGTCCAGGGCTGAACTCCGCGATACGGTCAGTACACAAGTGTCCCCGAACGGAGTCGGGGTGCAAAGGAAGAGACCGTGGCTAAGAGCATGACGGGACGGCAACGGGTTCTTCCGCGAAGATTTGTGAGGTCCCAGCAGCCAACGGCCCTCAATCACGAGGGCGCTTGGCGGTTCCGAGGATTTGTTCAGCCGCGCGCCGTCCGCTCCTAAGGGCCCCCTCCATCAAGCCGTGCCAATCGCCGGCAGTGTGCTCACCGGCGAAGTAGAGGGGGCCGATCGGCTTCAGCAGGTCGTCGTCTCGAAGGGGCGATGAGAGGCTGCGGGCCGAGTAGGAGCCCCGCACCCAAGGATCGTCGTACCAGCTCGACAGCATCGCGCTCTCGGGCTCCAGATCGAGGTCCTCGCGAAGCGCGACCAGGGCCGCGACCCAGCGCTCGACCCCGTCTGCGCCACCGAGGGCGTCGATCGCGGACATCGTGCCCGTGTAGGCGGTCACGAATGGAACCGGCTCGCCGTCGGCGCCCAGCTGCGTGTAGGTCCAGAAGTGTCCGGCGACGGACATGATCGCGCTGGGTTGCGCGGCGGATCGCATGCGCAGGAAGAGCTTCGAGTTCTGACCGTAGGTGACAGCACGCAGCGCGTCCGCGGTCGCACCCTCGAGCGGAGGATCGAACTCGATCTCGGCCAGCGGCGCTGTGGGAATCGCGACCACGACCGCGTCAGTCTCGACCTCCGCGTCATCCGTGGCGATGTTCACCGCATCCTGTGACCACTGCACTCTCCGCGCGGGGGAGGAGAGGTGCACAACTTCACCGAGCTCGGCCGCGAGGGCCTCGGCGAGCCGCATGTTTCCGCCCTCCAGGCTCTGGTTTTCGAAATCGCCGAAGGTCGACGCTCCCTCGTCGAGCACCGACGCCGCGAGATCGTCGACCGGATGGCCATTCGAGATCGCGACACGTGTCCGAATCAGGTTCGAGAGGGGCGGGTCCAGGTCCAGACCGGAGATCAAGTCGCCTGCGCTTGCGGCGTCCACGGTTGGCTCCCCGGCGATGCGGTCGAATGCGGTCTCGAGGGCGGACGGGGACACAGCCTCCTCGCCGATCGGCACGCGGCGCCCATAGGGCGTCCCCTTGAGGACCAATGGGATCCGGAAGCGCGCCGCCAGGGCAGTCATCGAGCTGTAACCGGGGAGGATGAACTCGGCCCCACGCTCCACGATGGCCCCCTCCCCAAACGGCACGGACCAGACCCTGCCCCCGACCCGGTCTCGCGCCTCGAGCACGGTCACCTCAGCTCCGCCCGCGCGCAGGGTGTCGGCTGCTGCGAGGCCCGCAAAGCCGGCTCCGATGACGCCGATCCGGTTCATTCATCTCCCACTTGCTGACGCCTCACGACCCAAGGATCCTTCCAAGCCAAGGCGCGGGGGTCCAGCGGTGGTACCTGAGAGTTGATTCAGGCCGGCCCGGCGGTGGGCGCCCGCACCCGGCGGAGCACGACGAGGGCGCACCCCGCGAGCGCGACCGCCGTCAGCGCGTAGGCCGCAGTGGCACTCGCAACCTCGAGCAGGGCGCCGCCGATCAGAGGGCCGATCGTGTATCCGGTCGCGTAGAGCAGATTGAGAACCCCGTACCCAAGCCCGCGCTCGACATCGCCGAAAGCCTCGTCGAGCCACGGGACCGCGGCGGAGAACGTCAGGCTGAATCCGGCCCCGAACACTCCGAGCGCCAGTGCAGCTCCCACGGTTCCGCCCAGTCCCGCCAGCAGGAGAGCCGAGCAGGCCGTGGCCGTGAGCCCGAACACGGCCGGCCCCCGCCGTCCGTGCCTATCCCCCCAGCGGCCGCCGAACGGTGCAACCGCCGCGTCGACCGCGATGGACCAGGCGAAGAGCAACCCGATCGCCGCGCTGGACAAGCCGAGGCGGGAGTCGAGGTCGAGCGGTGCGACGACCTCGACCAGGCCCAGGGCGCAGGCCCCGGCGATGGTCATGCCCACCGCCAGCGCGCCGGTCCCTGATCCGAGCGAGTGCCTGATCGTCGCCCAGGCCGGTGTCCGCGGCGCCGTGCGTCGTTCGGGAGGCAGCAAGAACGCGGCGGCGACGGCGATGGCGACGGAGATCCCGCCGACGATCAGAAAGGGGGCGGCGAAGGAGAGCAGGTCGGCAGTGACTCCCCCGAGTGCTGGCCCCGCGATCGAGCCGGCACTGGTCGCACCAAGGGCGACACCGATCGCCTCCCCCCTGCGGCCCGGTCGCGCGAGATCGGAGACCAGGGCGAGTGCCGCGATCCAGCTCGCCGCCGACCCGACCCCCTGGATGACCCGGCCGAGCATCAGGGGCCAGATGGACTCCGATGTCGCGATCACCCCAGAGCCCGCCGCGGCCAGCGCGAGCCCCGCGATCAGCAGGCCCCTGCGCCCCACCGAGTCCGCCAGGCGCCCCAGCGGGAGCGAGAGAAGCACGATCGGCACTGCGTACGCTGCGAAGGAGGCCCCGAGAGCACCTTCGCTCGCACCGGTTCGCCGCTCGATCTCGGGAAGGAGGGGGGCGATCAGCCCCAGCAGGGCGGTGTCGATCGTCACCGCTGCCACGGCGATGACTACGACCACGCGGCTCCGCCGGGCTGGTTTTGGTGAGCTCAGGATTGGATGCTCGGGCGTCGACGGATCCGGCCGCCGTACATCGGCAGCTCCGGTCCGGCGTCGGCGAGCAAGTCGAGCTGCCCCCAGATCCGCGAGACGCCGGCGATGCCGAAGCGGCGCACCCGCTCCACCGCCTCGAGGTCGAGAACGTCGGTGAGCAGTTCCACCCCCTCACCGACCTGGACTCGCACCAGTCCCTCGGTGTCCACGAGGGTGCCGTCGGGATCCCGCGCGATCGGCGCCGTCTGCATCGCGGCGGTAGAGAGCGTTCTCATCCGAGCTCAGCCGGCAGCGACAGTCTCCGGATCCGGCTCCTCACCCTTGAGGGAAGGGGCATCGCCGATGCCCGAAGGGAGGACGCGGAGCGCGTCCACGGGTAGGTGGAGCTGCACCGGAGTGCCCTGCTCATAGGGGATTCCGCCGCCGGTGTTCTGAACGAGCGCCTGGAGCGCCTCTCCGGTGGCGGCGCGGACGATCACCTGGATCTCCGAGCCCGCGTAGACGACGCGCTCCACCATGGCCGGGATGCGGTTCTGCCCCGATGTAGATCCGTGCTCTTCGAGCTCGATGCGCTCCGGTCGGATGACGATCTTGACATCCCCGGTGACGTCCCGGTTCGTTCCGCGAGTCTTGAGCTCGTAGCCCTCCACCGCGACGCGGCAGGTGCCCGTGCCGGCACTGACGACGGTGGCCTGCATCAGGTTCGAAACGCCGAGGAAGTCGGCGACGTAGAGCGTCTCGGGATCCTCGTAGACGTCCTGAGGCGCCCCGACCTGCTCGATGCGCCCGCTCGTCATGACCGCAAGGCGGTCGCTCATCGTGAGCGCCTCCTCCTGGTCGTGGGTGACGTACAGGAACGTGATGCCGACCTCCTGCTGGAGCGACTTGAGCTCGATCTGGAGGGCCTTGCGGAGCTTCGCATCGAGGGCGCCGAGCGGCTCGTCGAGAAGGAGGACGGCCGGGTTGAGGATGAGAGCGCGCGCCAGGGCAACCCGCTGCTGCTGCCCGCCCGAGAGCTGGGACGACTTGCGCCCCTCATAGCCCGGAAGCTGGACCAGCTCGAGCGCCTTGCCGACGCGCTCGCGGATCTCGGCTTTCGGCCGCTTCGCCCGCTTCAGCCCGAAGGCGATGTTGTCGTAGACGTTCAGGTGCGGGAAGAGCGCGTAGTTCTGGAACACGGTGTTGACGTTGCGCTCGTGAGCCGGTGTGTAGGCGACATCTGTGCCGTCCAGGAGGATCTCCCCGGAAGTCGGCTGCTCGAAGCCGGCGACCATTCGCAGGGTCGTCGTCTTCCCGCAGCCGGAGGGCCCGAGGAGTGAGAAGAACTCCCCGGCCGGGATGTGGAGATCGATGCCGTCCACCGCGGTCACCGCCTCGAACTGCTTGGTCAGCTTGCTCAATTCGATTTCGCCGCGTGCCATTGGCCTCCCGAAGCTAGGTGATGTTGAAGGCGCCGCCGAAGTCCTCCGCCGGTTTGCCCGCCCTACTCTCTCCGCGCGTGAACAGCCGCCAGATGAGGAAGCCGGCCGTGACGATGAGGAGGGTTGACACCATCATGATCGTTGCGATCGCGTTCACTGACGGTAAGGGCGCGGCGCGCGTCGCTGCGTAGATCTGGATCGGAACGGTGTCCGTGGGCGCGCCGCTTGACAGCCACTGGCTGATGACGAAGTCGTCGGCCGAGATGGCGAACACCACGGCTGCCGAAGCGACGATCGCCGGTGTGAGCAACGGCAGTAGGACGCGCGTCAACGCGACGAACGGCGAGGCCCCGAGGTCGGCGGCGGCCTCCTCGTACTGCCTGCCGATCGAGAACAGCCGACCGCGCACGATCACGACCACGAAGGAGATCGAGAAAGTCACGTGGCCGAGGATCTGGGCGAGCGTTCCGGTGTGAACGAACGTGAAGATGTGGCTGAAGACGAGAAGGAGCGACACGCCCATGACGATCTCGGGGGTGACCAGCGGAAAGAGCATGATGAAGTTGGAGGTGCCGGAGCCGCGACCACGCCAGCGGGCGAGACCGATGGCGAGCAGAACCCCGATCGGGACGGCGATGAGAACGTCCGCTCCCGCCAGCTTGAAGCTCTGAACGAGGGAATGCCGAAGGGTCGGGTCGTGCCAGACCGAGTCCACTGGGTCCCCCCAGTACCAGCGGATCGAGAAGGAGTCCCAGACCGTGCGCGAGCGGGTGGCGTTGAAGGAGAACAGCACCGCGATCAGCACCGGCACGATCGACCAGGTGATGTAGATCCAGGTGAAGACGGCCAGGAAGCGCGGCTTTCCCCATGGGTTGCGGAGCCAGCCGCGGAAGCGGGTCGAAGTCGAGCGCTGCGGCCTCGCTCGCGGCTCGGCGACGGCCGTCACAGCGCCCCGACCATCCCTTCCTCGCGCTGGGCGCGATGGATGCTCCGCATGTAGTAGAGCATCAGGATCGTCAGGAAACCCGCGAGGACGATCGTGAGCGCGGCGCCGATCGTCGGCTGCGGGCCGCCGTGGAAGTAGAGGTCGATCTGGTTGCCGATCAGGGACGTCTTCGGCGAGCCCGAGACGATGTTCGGCGTGTAGTAGTCGCCGAACATCGGCAGGGTGATGAGGACAGCGCCCCCCAGGATCCCTGTTTTCGAGAGTGGGAGGGTGACCTTGCGAAATGCATACCAGGGGCTCGCACCGAGGTCGCGTGCCGCCTCCAGGTGGCTGCGGTCGATCCGATCGAGCGCGGCGAAGAGCGGCAGGATCAGGTACGGGATGTAGCCGTAGACGAGGGCGAGGATGACGGTCGAGGCGCTTCCGCCGAGCCAGTCACGCGGCTGGCTGAGCACGTGGGTGGCCGTCAGGAAGTCGTTCACCCAGCCGTTCTCCTGCAGGAGGTTCACCCAGGCGAGCATCCGCATCATGTAGCTGATCCAGAGGGGAAGGATGATCAGGATGAGGACGACGCCCTTCCACCTCCCAGCGTGCCGGGCCGTGTAGTAGGCGACCGGATAGCCGATCAGCAGGCAGAGGACCAGGGAGACGAGGACGTAGACGAGCGTCCTGATTTCGACGTCCCACCAGACTCCCCCCGGGGCGAGCCGACTGAGGACCTCGCCGATCCAACCCACGTTCCAATGGAGCGGGTTCCAGATGGGAACCGGCTGAAAGAGGACCGGGTCGACGGTTCCCAGCGCGACCCCGAGGACCGCATAGAACGGCACGATGAAGAGGAGAATCAGCCAGACAACGCCCGGGAGCGCCAGAGCGGGCCACAACGAACGCCGGTACACGGCGCCCTAACGCTCCCGCTCCGGACCCGTCAACTCCCCCCTCCGGCGAGGAAGTTCGAGTAGCCGTCCTCCCAGAGCTGCTGTCCCTGAGAGGTGAGCGTGCAGTACTGCAGCGAATCGGGCCCGAGATCGTCGTTCGTCAGAACGCTGTCCGCCAGGTTCTCGGGCACGACACCCTTCTGCACCAGCGTGCCCGGGTCGATCTCGTTCAGCGGGGGCTGATACCCGTTGAAATCGACGAAGTTCTCATAGGCGACGCCGTTGTCGAGGAGGTAGTTGAGGAAGAGGTGCGAGAGCACCGGTTTCTTCGTGGCAGAGCAGACCGAGAAGCAGTCGTTCTGCATCGGCACCTTGCCCTTCGGCGCCCTCCAGAAGGCGAGGGCGCTCGCCGGCGTGCCCTTCGGCAGGTAGTAGATGTAGCCCGCGATCATGTCCCCCGACCACGCCTGGTGGAGCCAACTCGACCCCTCCGGAATCGTCTGGTACTGGAGGTCGTCCACCTTGACGTTGCAGACGCCGTAGAGCTGCTTCAGGTCGGACACCGCCCCGTTCACGAGCGTGGGGTCCTCGGTGTTGATGTCCGTGTTCCCCTTGCGCAGGAGGGCCATCCCGATCGTCTCCCGGTTCTCGGAGAGGAGTCCCACCTTGCCCTTGTACGCCTGAGACTCCCAGAAGATGTCCCATGGCTGGTCCATGCCGGCGATGTCCTCTTTGACCTTGTCCGTCCGCCAGGCGATGCCGGTGGCGTAGACGGTGTAGGGGACCGTGTAACGCGACTCGCCGTCGTAGAACGGGTCGGCGAGCTCCGGCCAGATGTTCTTCTGGAGGTTCGGGATGTAGTCGAGGTTGAGCGGCTTGATCAGCTTGCCGGCCACGCCGATATCGAGCACGTCCGGCGTGATGTTCGTGACGTCGGGCGTGACCGCTCCCGAGGCGAGCCGCTGGAGCCCGGAGTTGACGTTGTCGAATGGCGTGTACTGGACGTCGACGCCGTACTTGGCCCCGAACTCCGTGAGGACCTTCTTGTAGATGTAGTCGGGATAGGCGTAGACCGTGAACGTCCCGCCCTTCTCCGGCTGGAGCCCCGACTCGATGGGATCCTCCCAGCGCGGCAGCACCACGCGCTTGTCCGGCCTCGCGAGCGGCAGGCCTCCCGGCCCCACGAGCTCGCCGCTCGCCCCGGTGCTCTGCTGAACGCTCGTCGAATTGCCGCAGGCCGCGAGCAGGGGGCCGGCTGCGGAGAAAGACACGGCTATACCTGCGCTTCGCAGCAGGAAATTGCGCCTGCTCAGGGAGTCCAGCCGTTCCTTCGGGTGGTTCGTCATTCGAGTTCCCTCCTGAGTTCGGCGTTCGCGAGATGGGGCCCGGTCTTGCGGACAGCATATTTTGGTGCCTCCCCAAATTCCGGAAATATGTCGCTCATGACGCGGCCTTCAGTGCGGGGCGCACCGCGAGGTCCGCGTGCAGCAGCGTCTCCGCGCTCGACACGCACACCTTGAGCATGCGCTCGCGGCTCACGGCCGGGTCCTCGAGCGTGACCTGGACCGCGAGGCCGTCGACCATCGCGCCGAGGGCGAGGGCCGCGTTCTCGGCGGAGGCGGTGGTGAACTCCCCGGTGCTCCGGCCCTCCTCGATCACCTCTGTCAGCAGGGCGCGCCAGCGCCCCTCCACCCGCCGCTCGGCGTCTCGCATGGGGTCGTCGTGCAGCGACCTCGTCCAGAGCTCGAGCCAGAGGGTCCAGTTGGCGTCCGCGGCGCAGATCTCGAAGAGCTCTCGGAGCTTCGCCGAGGGGCTGTCGAGGCTCTCGAGCCGCTCGGCGACCAGCTCGTCGAAGAGTCGCTCGTCCTCGAGGAGCGCGGCCGTCAGCAGTTTGTTCTTGGTGCCGAACCAGTAGAGGACGGCGGGGGAACTGGTCTCCGCGCGCTCGGCCACATCCGCGATCCGGGTCTTGGCGAGGCCGCGCTCCGCGATCACCTCGGCCGCGGCGGCGAGGATCTGTGGACGCCTGACGTGATCGATCTGGGGCCGAGGGCTCACCTGGCCAGCGCTCTCCTCCTTGAAAGCTGAACCCTCGTTCAGATTACGCCGAGAGCGAGGCCGGGTCAACCCCCAATTCGGCGCCAAGACGCTCAGCCGCCAGCCGGCGTGCGCTCTCAAGGTCCATCGCCGGATCGTGGATCAGGGACCGGACTCCCAGCCCGTCGAACAGCGCCATCGCCAGGTCGGCGACCTCGTCTGGGTCCACCCGACGGAATTCGCCGCTCTCCACCCCGCGGCGAATCACCCGCCCCACCCACTCCCGGTAGCCCTCGTACATCCGGCCCGCGACTGGGCGCAGCTCCGGCTCGCGGGCCGCGCGCAGCCAGAGCTCGACCCAAAGGACCCACTCGCGCTCCCCCTCCCCGGGGGTCGGCAGGCACTCGTCGATCGCGATCGCAAGTCCCTCCGTCGCCGAGGCAGCCGCCGCGGGACCCGCACCGAAGCGCTCGTCCGCCGCCAGCTCGAAGGACTGGAGCAGCGCCTGCGCGAGCAGCTCCTCGCGGGTGGAGAAGTAATGGTGGACGAGGGCCGTCGACGCCCCCGCCCGGTTCGCCACCCTGGCGATCCGCACCTCGTCGATGCCGTCCGAGGCGATCAGCTCGGTCGCGGCGCGAAGGATTCGGTCCCTGGCATCAGGCTCATCGGCCCGGTGAGCGCTCGCCTCCTCCATGTCGACCAGCCTAGGGAGCGGTGCCGACGCCGGACGCCTAGGCGGCGGCGCCGATCGCGACACCCGCGTCCGCCAGGACGGCCTCCGCGGCGTTGCGCCCGTTGAGGCCGATGACGCTGCCCGCTGGATGGGTCGCCGCGCCGCACAGATAGAGGCCCGGCACCGGGGTGCGCGCCGAGAGGCGGCCCTCCCACATCTGGTCGGGCGTCACCTCGCCCTGGAAGATGTTGCCGCCGGTGAGGCCGATCCGCTCCTCGATGTCGCGCGGGCCGAGCACCTCGTGGTCGACCAGGCAGTTCGGCAGGTCGGGCGCGAAGCGCGAGATCAGGTCGATGAACTGCTTTGCGACGTCGTCACGGCGGGTGTCCCAGTCGCCGTCGCTGATCTCGTAGGGCGCGTACTGGCCGAAGACGCTGAGCAGGTGCTTGCCCTCCGGGGCCGGCGTCGGGTCGTAGCCGGTCTGGATATAGATTTCGCCGAAGCCGACCGCCGGTTCGCCGGCGGCACAGGTCTCGAACGCCTTCTGCGCCTCCTCCATCGATCCGCAGACGTCGATCGTCGCCTGCGCGGGCCACGTCTCGCCGGGTGCAGCGGTCCATTCGGGCAGCCGGTCAAGCGCCGCGTTGAACTTGACCACCGGGCTGCGGACCTTCCAGTCCTCCAGCCGCTGCCTGTATGCGAAGTCCACATCGGCGTCCTCGAGCATCCCCAACAGCCGCTTCGGATCTGCGTTGCAAAGCACGGTGCCTGAGCGCAACCGGGTGCCGTCCTCGAGCTCGACTCCCTCGCCGGGGTGGATCGCGGAGACCGGCACGCCACAGGCCAGGACGGCCCCCGCCTCGCGTGCGGCATCGGCGATCGCGAAGCTCACCATCCCCATGCCGCCCTCGACGTAGCCCCAGACCGGCCCCTGTCCCTCGAGGTCCCCCTGGTAGTGCATCAACTTGATCGAGGCGGTCCCCGGCTCCCAGGGCCCGCCCCACGTGCCGATGATCCCCTGGCCGTAGAGGGCGGTCTTCAGGCGCTCGTCGGAGATGTGGTCGTCGAGGACCTCGGCGATCGACGCGTCGAAGACGAGATCGATCATCGTCTGGTTCCCACCCAGGAGCTCCTCGATCTCGGCGCGGGTCGGGGTGTCTCCGACCCAGGTGTCGCGCTCGCCCTTGCGGAGCTTGATCCGCACCTGGTCGAAGAGCTCCTCGTAGTCCCAGTAGCCCTTCTTGTCGGCGTCCGAGATGCCCAGCTGGTCCAGGCCGCGCTTCGTCTTCTCGTCGTCGAGCCACTGGCCGAACGAGCTGCCGTCCTCGAAGGGCACCCAGAGGTTCGGATCGGCGACGAAGATACGCAGCCCGCGCTCGCGCAGGCCCAGCTCCCGGATCACGACCTCGTCCAGCAGGCCGACCACATACGCGCACGGGCTGATCACGAACCGGTCATCGTCGAAGGGACGCTCGAGAGTGCAGGCGCCACCGAGGCGCTCGCGCCGCTCCAGCACGAGCACGCTCTTCCCCGCCCGAGCCAGATACGTCGCGGCGGTCAGGCCGTTGTGCCCGCCGCCCACCACGATCGCGTCCCAGTCCCGAGAGGCCATGGAGTCGACGGGCATCGGCAGGCCGACCTCGCCGAGGCTCGCGGCGACCCCGTTCACGCCGACAGAGCCTCGCGGTCCCGAAGCGCCTCCATGTAGCGCTCGGCGACCATCCGGTCGAAGGCGTGGGTGTCGGTCTCCTCGAGCGAGTAGCGGCCCGCCGTGTAGCCCCTCGAGCCCGCACCCTTCTGGGCGAGCTCGCAGACGTACCAGTCCTGGCGATTCGTCATGTCCCAAAAGCCGATCGCGTCCGAGGGATCGAAGTCCTGAGCCTCCATGGTGGCCGGCTCGAAGAAGAACTCGCAGACGACATCGGTGCGGTCCGCCGCCCGCGGATAGAGCGTGTGCAGCATGAAGTAGTCGGGATGGAACGAGACCAGGGCGTTCGGGAAGAGCGCCACATAGAGGATCGAGCGCAGGTCCTCATCCGAGAGCCCCTTGATCGGCGGCCTGTCAGTCGCGTGGCCGCTGTCGATCCCCATCGTGGCGGCGCCCTCGCCAGTCAGCGTCATCGAGCCGCCGCACCAGGCCCCGTCCCCCTCGATCTCCTCACCGCTCATGTAGTTGCTGAGGGCGTTGAGCTCGGGATGGACACCCGGGCAGTGCAGGCACTCGTTGTAGTTCTCGACGATCCCCTTCCAGTTCGCGGCGACGACGTAGTCGACCCTGCCGGCGCTGCGCAGCTCGGCGGTCCGATAGTGCTCTAGGTGCTGGAGGAGGTCGCCGAGGTGCTCGGCGGGCTCAGGGGCTTCACCGCCCAGATCGACCAGCAGCAGGCCGCCGAGGGTCGAGAGGCGCACCGGGACCAGCCCGTTGCAGGAAGGGTCGAAGTTCTCCACGCCGTCCATGTGCGGGGAGGCACGGAGGGCGCCGTCCAGGTCGTAGGACCAGGCGTGGTAGGGACAGCGCAGGCGGCGCTTGACGCTCCCCTCGACGTCGGTGACCAGGCGAGCCCCTCGATGACGGCAGACGTTGTGGAAGGCGCGGGGGCGGTCATCGTCCCCGCCGATCACGACGACGCTGTCGCGGCCGATCTCGCGCATCAGGAATCGGCCGGGCTCGCTCACCTGTGAGACGTGGCCGACGCAGATCCAGCCGGAGAAGATCTCTTCCAGCTCCCAGCTCAGGACCGCCGGGTCTGTGAAGGCCGCGGGCGGCAGCATCGTCGCCTGCTCCAGCGGCCGCAGCGTCTCCGAGACCTGAGCGGAGTCGAGCGGCAGGGCGGCGGTCATCGCCGGGCATCGTAGGTACTCTTGACTTTGTAGTCAAGTGCTATTAGCGTGCCCACCATGCCGGCTAGGGCGCCCGTCGGGGATCTCACCAACCCGATCCCCGTCCTGGACGACCGGGCCAGGGAGATCCAGGCCCGGGCCCGGGAGTTCGTCGAGAACGTCCTGATGCCGCTCGAGGGGGAGGCCGAGGCGCGCGGCGGCCGGCTGGGAGAGGAGACGATCGCCAGGGTGAAGGCCGAGGCGATCGAGGCCGGCCTCGCCGGCGGCGTGCACTCCCCCGAGGCCGGCGGCCAGGGCTGGACCCGGACCGAGTGGGTGCTCGTCGAGGAGCAGTACGGACGCAGCACCAACGCGATCAACTGGCACGTCCCCAACGCCTACAACGTCTGGGAGCACGCGAGCGAGGCGCAGGTCGAGCGCTACCTGCGGCCGGCGCTCCGAGGCGAGGCGAAGGACGCCTACGCCGTGACCGAGCGCGGTGCGGGCTCGGATCCCTCGCGAATCGAGGCGACCGCCGAGCGGACGGACGGCGGCTTCGTGATCAACGCCGAGAAGTGGTTCGTCACCTCCGGGGACATCGCGACGGTTATCGTCGTGATGGCGAACCTGATCGACGGCGCGGATCGGCTGCCGACGCTGTTCGTAGTCGACAGCGAGGTGCCCGGTGTCGAGATCGTCGACGACCCCGACTTCACGCACAGCTATCCCGACCGCCACCCGACGATCCGCTTCACGAACGTGGAGGTCGGACCCGACGGCTTCATTGGGGAGATCGGCGGCGGCGATGACCTTCAGCGCTCCTGGTTCAGCGAAGAGCGGCTGGGCATCGCCGCGCGCGGAGTCGGCGCCATGTGGAGGCTGCTGGAGGAGACCGTCGACTGGGCCACCTCCCGCGAGCAGGGCGGCGAGCGGATCTACGACTATCAGGGCGTCTCGTTCCCCCTCGCTGACTCGGCGGCGGACGCAGCGGCGGGCCGGTTGCTCGCCCTCCAGGTCGCGGCGATGATCGATGCCGGCGGCGACCCCAAGCTCGCCCACCACAAGGCCTCGATGGCGAAGCTGTTCGTCAGCGAGGCGGCCTGGCGGTGTGCCGACCGCTGCGTCCAGGCGTTCGGCGGGCGCGGATACGTCCGCTCGAACGTCGCCGAGCGATTCCTGCGTGAGCTCAGAGTCGACCGGATCTGGGAGGGGACCAGCGAGATCCAGCGGCTGATCATCGCCCGAGGGCTCGAGCGGCGAGGGGTCGAGCGCATCCTTCACTAGATGAGCTAGTGCCCGAGGGATCCCCCCACCGGCCCGATCCGGCTCCGCTGCTGGAGCCGCGCTCGGTGGCGGTCGTCGGGGCGACGGACCGGTCCGGTTCCTACGGCGACACGGTCTTGCGCAACCTGGAACGGGCGGGGTTCGCGGGTCCGGTGTGGGGCGTCCATCCGACCCGGCGCACTGTGCATGGCCGCGATTGCGTGCCATCACCGTCGGATTTGCCGGAGCCGGTGGACGCGGTCGTCTTCGCAATTCCAGCTGCCAAGGTCCCGGCCTCGCTCGCCGAGGCGGCCGAGCGCGGTTGCCGCGGAGCGATCGTCATCGCCGCCGGGTTCGGCGAGGCACCGGGCGGAGCCGAACTCGAGCGCAAGCTGGAGGAGGTCGCCGCCCGGGCACGGATCCCGCTCTGCGGCCCGAACGGCAACGGGGTGATCTCCGTAACGACCCGGGCGCCGCTCTGGGGAGACTCGGTGCCGGAGCTCCGCCCCGGTCCGGTGGGGATGATCACCCAGAGCGGGAACCTCGCCGTCAATGCGATCGGCTCGCGGCGCGGGGTCGACTTTCACACGCTGGTCTCCGCGGGCAACCAGACGGTGTTGGACGCCGGCGACTGGCTGGCGGCGCTGGCTCGCAGGGAGGGGATCCGATCGATCGCTCTCTTCCTGGAGGAGGACGGCGACGGCGCCAGACTGGCGGAGTCCCTTGCGGTCTGCGCCGAGCGTGGCATCGGGGTGGCCGTGCTGAAGGTGGGCGAGTCCCGCGCCGGCGCCGCGGCCGCCGCCGCGCATACCGGCGCGGTGGCGGGCGACCAGCGGGTCTTCCGGGCTCTGGTGGAGGACGCGGGAGCGGCCTGGGTTCGCGACCCCCACGAGCTCCTCGAGGCGGCGCGCGTGTTTGCCGAGCCGCGTGCGCGGCCGGATCGAGCCAGACGCGGCGGTCTCGCGGTCCTCACGTGCTCGGGCGGGGACTCGGGCATCGCCGCCGACCTCGCTGAGGAGGCGGGAATCGAGCTTCCGCCCCTGGCCGACCGGACGAAGCGGAGGCTCGGGGATCTCATTCCTGCCGCCGCGACGCCCGGGAACCCGCTCGACTACACCTCCTTGATCTGGGGGGAGAGCGACCTGCTCGCCTCGATCGTCGAGGCGGTCGGCGAGGACCCCGCCGTCGATCAGCTGTTGCTGCTCTACGACCACCCCGCCGGCCTCCGCCCCGAACACGAGGCGGAGTGGCGGGCAGTTCGGGCCGGGCTGGCCGATGGCGCCGAGCGCTGCGACGCGGCAGCGCTGATCGCATCGACCTTGCCTGACCTCCTCGACGAGGCCGCCGCGCGCGAGCTCTCAGCCCGTGGGATCCCGGTCGTGGCGGGCCTCGCGACCGCTCTCACCTGTGCCAAGGCGCTGGCGAGCGAGCCGGGCGATCCGGCCCGCCTGCGGGCGATCGCCGAGGCAGCCTCCGCGGCTCGTCTCGGGACGAACGGAGTGCCCGGCGAGTGGTTGGGAGAGGGGGAGTCGAAGCGCCTGCTTCGGGATCACGGACTTCCGGTTCCTGAGGGGGTTGAGCTGGACCCGGCGGACGAGGAGGGCTGCGTCGCAAGTGCGAACGAACTGGGGTGGCCGGTGGCGCTGAAGCTCTCCGGTCCCATGGTGAGGCACAAGAGCGACTCCGGTGCTCTCACGCTCGACATCGCCGGCGAGGAGGACCTGCGCCGGGCCCGCGATCGCCTCCTCGGACTGCCCGAGGCGGACGGCGCGGCCCTGCTCGTCGAGCGGATGGCCGAGCCGGGTGTCGAGCTGCTGATCTCCGCCCGCGCCGATGCCTTGGTGCCCGTGGTCACGGTGGCGCTGGGCGGCGTCTGGACCGAGGCGCTTGGCGACGCGGCCGTCGTCCCCCTGCCGGCGGACGCCGCTCGGATCGCGCTCGCGATCGGGTCGCTTCGGGGGGCCTCCGTGCTGAGCGGCGGGAGAGGCCGCGAGCCGCTCGACCTCGCGGCGGCCGCGGCGCTCGCCGCTCGGCTGGGGGATCTGCTGCTCGAGCGCGGGTTGCGCCTCGTCGAGCTCAACCCGGTCGTCGTGCACCGCAGCGGCTGTGAAGCCGTTGACGCCCTCGCCTGCTTGTGAAATTGACTACAAGATCAACAGTATGTTAGGGTGCCGCCATCGAGGCGGCGACCAGCACCCCCGCTCCCAGCGCACCGGCGACCCCGGGGCCACCGCCAGCGAGCTACGACGCGATCGTCGTGGGTGGGGGGCACAACGGTCTCACCACCGCCGCCTATCTGGCCCACGCCGGGCTCGACGTAGTCGTCCTGGAGCGGCGCCCGTTACTCGGCGGTGCGTGCGTGACCGAGGAGGTCTGGCCGGGAGCCCGGGTCTCGCGGGCCTCCTACGTCGTCTCGATGCTCCAACCAAAGGTGGTCAAGGATCTCCGCCTCCACGAGTTCGGCTATCGCGCGTTCCCGCTCGACCCGGCCTACGCCGCCATGACTCCGGAGGGGCCGATCTTCTTCTTCAACGAACCGGAGCAGACCGCCGCTTCGGTGAGCGCCCACTCGCGCAAGGACGGCGAGGTCTACGCCGAGTTCGAGGATCTGCTCGAGCGCGCCGCCGAGTTCCTGCGGCCGATGCTCCTCCGGGAGCCGCCGGCTCCGGGCTCGCGCAACCCGCTCGACGTGGCAGCCCTCCTGCGGGAGGGCGCCCGCGCCGCGGGGCTCTCGAAGCGGGACGTCCACGACCTGGTCCGGATCTTCACGATGTCGGTCGGCGACCTGCTCGACGACTGGTTCGAGCACGACGGGCTGAAGGGCTCGATCGCCTCGACCGGGGTCGTCGGGGTCTGGGCCGGGCCACGCACCCCGGGGACCGCGTACAACCTCCTCCACCACGCGCTCGGCGAGCTCGACGGCATGCCGGGCGTCTGGGGCCAGGTGATGGGCGGGATGGGGGCGATCAGCCAGGCCATCGCCGGCTCGGCGGAGGCCGCCGGCGCCACCATCCGCACCGACGCCGAGGTCGCGTCGATCGACATCCGCGACGGCCGGGTCACGGGAGTGACGCTGGCCAGCGGCGAGGAAATCCGCGCGCCGCTCGTGGCGTCCGGCGCGCACCCGAAGACGACGATCCTCGACCTCGCCGGCGGCGAGAACTTCCCCACCGAGATCGCGGAGGACATGCGTCGCTACCGGACGCGCGGCGCCTCGGTGAAGATCAACATGGTTCTCTCGGAGCCGCCTCGCTATGAGGGCGTCACCGAGGAGCAGCACCGGATGCTCCACACCACAGGGGTCAACCTCTGCCCCTCGGTCGACTACCTGGAGCGGGCCTGGCAGGACTGCATCATGGGCCGCCCCGCCGAGGCGCCCTACGTCGAGGCCGAGCTCCCCTCCGCCATCGACTCCGGCCTCACCGACGACGGCCGCTGGGTGATGACGATGTTCACTCAGTACGGCCCGCCCGACGAGGAGGCCTGGGAGGGCAACGCGCGCGACCGCTACGCGGACGCCTGCATCGAGCACCTCGCCCGCTACGCGCCCAACGTGCCCGACGCGATCGAGGAGCGCGAAGTGCTGGCCCCGCCGGACATTCAGCGGATCTTCGGCCTGCAGGGTGGAAACATCTTCCAGGGAGAGCAGGGGCTGGACCAGATGGCTTTCATGCGCCCGACGCCCGACCTCTCCCACTACGCGACGCCCGTGCACGGGCTCTACCTCTGCGGCGCCGGCACTCACCCGGGCGGTGGGGTGATGGCCGCCGCCGGTCACAATGCCGCCCGCCGCATCCTTCGCGACCGGCGCGTCGGTCGGCTGCGGGGCCAGCTGCCACGCCGAGCCGGCCGTCGTGCCGTGGCACCAGCCGTGGTACCGAACTGAGAGAACCTGAGGTGACCTCAGCGCATCTCAGCTTGCGATGCTCGCTTGTCCGCCAGGCGAGCAGCACGACCTCGGCCTGATCGCGTTCGGCCTCGTGCTGCGGGAGGGTGGCTGGCGCATCGCCCTCTTGGGCAGCGACACCCCGATCGAGACGATCGCCGACGCCGTGGCGAAGCTCGCCCCGAATGCAGTGGTGCTCGCCGCGGTGACCCGGGAGCCGTTCGAGCGCGTCGTCGGTCAGATCAGGGCACTCACGGCCGCGACGACGGTGCTGATCGGTGGCGAGGGGGCGAGCGAGAAGCGGAGCGCCTTGGCGCCCGGGCCCTCCCGCCCGATCCGGTCAGTGCAAGTGCGGGTATGCCCGGAGCGGGATGACCACCGGCGCTCGCACAGCCCTGGTCACCGGTGCCACCGGTTTCATGGTGCCGGCACAAACCCCGTGGCCGGCGCGGTCGTCTTCGCGCCAAGCGGAAGCGAGAATTTGCAAGCTTCACCTGCCGCCTTGCTCGCGGTGATCGTCCGGGCGCTAGGAGTCCGCGCTCGTCGCCAACAAGTCGCGAGCATCAGCGCGCGTGCGCTTGTAGTAAGCAGCACCCCAGGCGGGGTTTTCTCGCAGCAGACGAGGGTCTCACTAGCCAAGTCCACGACGACTGGGAAATCCAGCGCGCCCCAGTGTTTGGGGACAAAGTCGGCAACGAAGTCGCGCAGCTCGGCAGGCACTATCTCCACGGCGAGGACCGGGTAGCAAACGACGCTGCTGCCAAGGCCGCGCGGCAAGCGAACTTTACGCGCCTGGGCCTCCCGGAACACTTGCGCCGCTAGGTTCCTCAGCCCTTCCGGGGTCGCGAGAGCAGCGGGGCCGTTGATTGCGACTAGCGTATCGACGAAGCCGAAGCGCGAGGGCTTCACTTCGCGCCGGTGGGCGATCAGCGCGAACTCTCCGTCGCCCCGCTCAACTCCGAAGCCGGCTCCCTCCAGCCGGTTATTCGCTCTCTCTGTATAGGTTGTGAGATCCACCTGCTCACCAGGCAGCGTCGACGCCGCGAGCCTACCAGCGGGTCGCTTGACTAGCTGATGATCTCAAGCGCGCACCAAAGAGCTCGGGCCGCGTAAACGACTGGTCGGTCGTTTACTAGTGGGGCGAGATGACTGGAGGAGGTTGCAGGCCGGGAGTCGTCAGCGCCCGATGTGGAAGCCGATCCGCTCGGGGATCGCGGCCAGGCCTCTACTGAGCGGGCCGGCGGCGGTTCCCCGCTCCTCGGCGGCCTCCTTGGCCACCAGGCCGGCCCGGATCGCGTTGCCGCCGAGCCACGACGCCAAGCCTGTCGGGACTCGACGGGGCTCGGGGTCCACCAGGGCCAGCCGGGAGTGCTCGTCGCGCCGGTCAAGCGCCAGCGATGCCAGGGTCTGCCCCATCATCCGGGACGGGCCGACTCCGTTCCCGGTGTAACCGAAGACGCCGTGGACCCGGTCGGAGCGGACGGGGACGATCACGGGCAGATGGCTCGGCGAGACGTCGATCGGTCCACCCCAGGCGTGGGTTATCCGACGACGTTCGAGCCCGGGGAAAAACGAGCGCAGGTCGGACGCCACCCGGTCGACTATGCCGGGGTCCAGCTGCGTGTGCCCTCCCAGCCGCGCGCCGCAGGCGATCCGGCCGCCGCCCCAGCCGAAGGCGATCCGGCCGTCGGGCGTCGTCCGCATGTAGTGGACCATCGCCCGGCCGTCGGTTATGCATTCGTCGCCGGTCCAACCGATCTCCTCGAGCAGCTCCGGGACCGGCTCGGTCAGCGCGATGTGGCTGGAGGTCACTGTGAGGCGCCCACCCAGCGGCGACCCTGCGGCCCCGCACGCGGAGCCGAGGGCGAGGATGCAGGAGCCGGATCGGATTCGGGCCGCCGGCGTTTCGGCCAGGCAGCCCCAGCCTCCGGCGCGGAGCCGGCGAAGTGGCGAGCGCTCGAACACCCGGACCCCGGGGCGGTCACTGAGCCGCTCACGCAGGCCGAGCGCCAGCCGTGCCGGCTGCACGGTCGCCGCGCCGCCGTAGAGCGCGCCGGCACGAAAGCGGGGCGACCGGCAGCGCTTGCGCACCTGCTCCGTGCTCAACTGCTCGACCGCGCCGGCCTCGCCGAGCTCCCGGCAGGCCGCGACTGCCTGGTCCCAGGTCCCGTCCTGGGCAGGAGCCGCCGAGACCTGCAGGTACCCGCTCCGCCGGTACCAGGCCTCGATCCCGTACTCGGAACAGAAGCGGCCGATCTCGTCCACCGCGTCCTGAGCGGCCCGCGCGACGCGGGCCGCCGCCGGCCCTCCCAGGCGCTCGCGCAGGGTGTGCATGCTGAACCACATGGCGTTGACAAAGCCGCCGTTCCGGCCGCTGGGCCCATGCCCGCAGCGGTCGGCCTCCAGCAGGACCACGCTTGCCCCCGGCTCCAGTTGCGAGAGCTGCCAGGCCGTCCACATGCCCGTGTAGCCGCCCCCGACCACGAGCACGTCGCAGCTCAGCTCTCCCTCGGCGGAGGGCAGCGATGGGCGCTCGCCCGCCTCTTCGAGCCAGTAGCCGTGCGCGGTGTGCTTCATCGGAGTCCGTATGAAACCGCGAGTTGACCGCGAACCGCGGAACCGTCCTTGCCGAGGTACCAGCCGCGGTACGGCTCCCGTCCGCCCCCGCCGCGGCAGACAGTGTCGCGTCATGGCGACGAGGGTGCTGGTACTGGGGGGCGGGGTTCGGAGGTCTCGAGCTCAGCGCCACGCTCTCGGAGGCGCTCGGCGACGAGGTCGCGGACCGAGCGCCGGATACCGGACGTAGGTGACGAGTCCCCGCGGGACGCTGGCGCCGCTCGGCAGCCTGATGGGCGCGAGTGGTCAACGAGGCGAAGGATGCGCAGGCCAACCGCGAACGGGGGGCGCGGGGGCCCTGCAGGGGCGGCTGCAACCCCGGCCTGCGAAAGAGCGCCATCCTGAGCCCGCGCCGGATGGCGCCCCGCGCTCCCCGTGCCGAGCGTCGCGATCGCGAAGGCGCCGACGGCCAGCGCGAGAACCACAGCTGTCGCCACCACCCTCCACTTCAGATAAGGAGCCCTCCCGGGAAGAGGTTCGCGCACTGGCCGATCAGCACCGGACGCCCCGGTGACGACACCCCTGATGGCATCTATCTGACGATCGAGAAGGCGGACCCGGTCGACATGGTCGGCCCCGGCTACAACATCGAGGTGCCCCTGTCGGTCCGGATCACCTGGAGCGGCGACTACCTGCACGACGCCTTCTGGTCGGTGGGCGGGCAGGGATTCACGAACGTCAGCCACGGCTGCGTCAACATGTCGCCCGCCGACGCCGCGATCTACTACAGGATGGCGGTTCCGGGCGACCCGGTGAGGATCACCGGAAGCCCGCGGGCAGGGACCTGGGACAACGGCTGGACGATGTGGTTCCTGCCCTGGAATCGGTGGGTGCGCGGCAGCGCGCTGCATGAGGCGGTCCGGGCCGGCCCGAGCGGCAGCACGTTCGTCAGCCCTCATCTTCCGCGCCGCCACCGGCACAGCACCACTCGGAACGCCCACACCCGGGCGGTCTCCTGAACCGCCGTCTCCCTTCAGCGACCTGCCAGCCGGGGAACCCGCGGGACGCCAAACTCGCAGACCGGCGGTCAACGTGGCGGTCGGGCGCTGGGAAAACGCCGCAGCAGCGAGTGCGGGGGAGCGAGATCGAGGCCATCGGGGTCGTTCAGGTAGCCAGGGCGCCGGCCGGCTCGACCTGTGTGGCCGTACTGCCAGACGATCTGGTTGGTGCGCGGGTCGACCACGATGACACGGTTGTTGTCATCGTCGTTCGCCAGGATGTCTCCATTGGGGAGCGGCAGGGCGAGTGACGGTTTATCGAGTGCCCGTCTGCCCTTGGGCGAATATCGCCACTTCAGGCGGCCCTGCAGATCGAATGTCTCGATGGCGCCCCGATGGACGTAATCGGCACTCAGAAAGAGACCCGGTCTGACCTCGTTCGTATCCGAGGGGTAGCTGAACCCCGGCGGGTGAGTGACGCGGATGAGCTTCCCTGAGGGGGCGAGCAGGTCGAGCCAATCTCCGCTGATTTCGGTGATGGCAGTCGCTCCGCTGGAGGTCGGGAAGGCCCCGTTGGGGCTGGCAAAGGAGATCGGTGGGTTGTGGAGGCACAGCCCGGTTGAGCCGAGCTGGCGCACGAGGGCATGGGAGGGCGGGCGGAGAACGACCAAGCGGCAGTTCTTGATGTCGGCGCTCAGGATTGTGCCGCCCATCATTGGAATGGCGTCATCGGGATTGTTGAGCCGGTTCCGCGTCGCACCTGGAACTCCCGGGCGTCCGTAGCGGTAGACGATCTTGTGGCTGTGAACATCGATGACGCTGATCACGAAGTCGTCCTCCTGGGTGGCGACCACGTGCCGTCCGCTGGGATCGAAGAAGGCGTCGTCGGGGCTCTTGAACGTCTGCCCGGGAGCCAGATCACCGGGACGAGGGAATTGCCAGACGAGGTGGCCGGCGGAATCCACCTCAAGTAGACGGTTGTTGCCACGATCAGCGATCAGGATGTCACCGGGCAGAACCGACGGGTCCGACCCCGGGCGCGTGAGGGAGCGGTTGTCGGAAGCGGGGCCTTGTCCCTTGTGGCTTCCGCTCGAGAGCAAGATCAGCAGCAGGCCAATCGGGACCAGCACGATGAGACCTGCCGCCAATCGGCGCCGCCGATAACGGCGCCGGCGCTCGAGCCGCCGCCGCTGACGCAACCGCTCTGGAACGTGGCGTTCCGGGGAGACCCGGGGGGACCGGGAGCCCGCCCCGCCACGGTAGTCGCGCTTCGATGTCATCGGGTCTCCACCAACCGGTTCGGTTCGTCTCGTGAAGCCTGCACGGCTCCGCTAAAGGTCAGCGTCGTTCTCGCTCTGTGCCGGTGCCTGTCCGGCCGCGCCACGGCTCATATATGCCGATAGTGATCCGTTGCGGCCAGGGGTCAGCTGAGCGACTGTCCGGGGTACCAGCCCTGGTACCGAACTGAGCGAATCTCAGCCGAACTCAGCGCACGTAAGGTCGCCTGACAGAGCCCTAAAGGACACAACAGAGCAGGATCGAGGATCTCATAAACCCGAAGGTCGCGGGTTCGAATCCCGCCCCCGCTACCTCTGTCAGTACCACCAGAGAGCCCTCCTTCGGGCTCTCTGCTTGTCGAAGGCGCTCGCGTATAGATTTACGGCGACCGAAATGCCCGGAGGAACTGAGAGGCCACGGCTGCGAACCCGAGCTCTGGCTCTGGCAGCGCTCGCGGGATCCCTGGCGATCGTCGCTGTGGGCGCCGCACAGGCGCGGGCGGCCTTCGACGACGAGCGCGCCGCCGGGTACGACATCAACCCGAAGCACCAGAGCAACTGGGAGCCCGTGGTTGCGGTCGACCCCAACCACGCGAACCGCGTCTACCAACTGATCACCGGCATCAACGCGCCCGCCTGCAAGGGCAACTGCCCTGGCACCAGCGTCCTGTTCCGCCGCTCCACCGACGGCGGGGCGAGCTTCGGTCCCGAGACCTTCGTCTGCGCGGCCGCCTGCAAGACGATCGGGTGGCAGTACGACCCCCAGATCCGGGTGGCGAACGACACCAACCCCGGGTGCAGCTGCGGAACGATCTACGCGGCGTTCCTGGACCAGTACGACCCGGGCGTGCAGCTGTTCACGTCCCACGACGGTGGCAGCACGTGGAGTGCTCCGATCACGATGAACGGCGGACTCAGCTACATGGACAAGCCCATCCTCGTGATCTCCCCATCGGGCCGGGACGTCTACGTGGCGTTCAACCGTAAGTTCGACAACATGGTCGTGGCCTCGCACGACTACGGGCAGTCATTCCTCCCGCCTCAAAAGGTGAATGACGACCACGTCTGGTGGTACGCGAACAGTGGGGCGTACGCGCCAAACGGCGACGTCTACTTCGCCCTCAACGGCGAGACGAGCATCTCGGGACACGGGCACAACTTCGACGGACCGGTGGAGCTGGCCCTGCTGCGGTGCTCGCCGTCGACGACAACGCCGTGCGCCAACCCGACGCTTATCCCCTTTGGAGCGGCCGCCGACCCGTCCCCCTGTCCGGTACCGGGGTGCTACCCGGACTACTTCGCCGCGACCGGCTCGATCGCGGTCGATGCAAGCGGCCACCTGGTCTTCGCGTACACGTTCTCCGAGGTGCCGAACGGGCCGAAGTCCCTATACGTTCGCACCTCGGACGACGCGGTGAACTGGAGCCCCAACGTCCTCGCGAATGCCCTCGGTGACAGCAGCGTGCCGCAGATTGAAAGCGGCCCCAGCCCGGGGGACTTCCGCCTCGCTTGGCAGGACGACCGGACCGGCAAGTTCAACACCTGGTACGCGCGGACTACGGATGGCGGGGTCAGCTGGGGGCCGCAGGTTCGGCTCTCGAACCTCGGCTCGGGTGCTCCGTACAAGGGCGCGGCCGGCTACACCTTCACCGACGGTGACTACTTCGGGATCGCCGTGGGCTCGACGGGCATCGCTCACGTGATCTGGGGCGAGGCCGACGGCTCGTCGCTCTACTGCTGCGGCGACGTCTGGTACACGAAGGGGTACTGACCGTGGCAGTTTCTCGTTGGGCGACGTCGCTCATCCGATGGCGTCTTGGAGTCGTCAATTGTTCGTGGAAGAGAACTCGGAGGCGGCAACGGCGATGACGACATCTGGTGCAGGCGGGTCACTAGCCGACTTCCAGCACTGCGGCCGTTCAGGGTCCTGGGATTCTTAGCTCTCGTGATACCAGCCGTGGTACCGAACTGAGCGAAACTGAGCTGATCTCAGCTCATCTCAGCGTGCCTGGCGTCACTCAGCATGAGCCCACCGAACGGCTTAAGGCGATCTCATAACCCGAAGGTCGCGGGTTCGAATCCCGCCCCCGCTACTCGAGAAAGGGCCGCTAACGCGGCCCTTTCCGCTATATCGAACCAGCCCGGCCGTCTATGCGCTTGACTTCGGTTGCAGTCAGGCGTGCGCGCCAGGGCCGGGGCGCATCGCCGACCGCACCTAGTACATCTTCACCCACCGCGACTCCCGCTGAGACCAATCCCTGATGACCGACGGCGCAGAACGACAGCCGGCCTTGGTTTCGGCGATGCTCGACCCGAGTTCATATCCCCATTCGCCGGCGGATGTCGAGCTCCGAGAGACCAACACCTCATGGGTCTTCCTCGCCGGCGTGCTGGCCTACAAGGTGAAGAAGCCCGTGCGCTTCGCCTTCCTCGACTACGGCACCGTCGAGCGCCGGCACGAGATGTGCCGCGAGGAGATTCGCCTCAACCGGCGCCTCGCACCCGATATCTACCTGCGGGTCGTCGGGATCGCGCGACGACGCGGCCGGTATCTCCTCACGGCGCAGGACGACCGCGATGCGGTCGAGTACGCGATTGAGATGAGGCGTGTTCGAGAGGAGCGCAGCCTCGAGTCGCTGATCTGTGGCGATCTCCTTCAGCCGAGCGATGTGGACGCAGTCGCCCGGCGGCTCGCGAGATTTCATTCGGATGCCGCCCTCGCACCGCCCCGGTTCCGTCAGATCCGCGTCCTGACGCAGAGCCTCGACGAGAACATGCGGACACTGGGAGAGGCCGGCAAGGGCGTCCTCGCCGCGGCCCGGCTCGATGCCGCGCGACGCTTTACGCAGGCGTACATGAGCACAAAGGGGGAGCCGATCGAGTCGCGTGCCGGAGGCGGGCTGGTGCGGGAGTGTCACGGCGATCTTCGGGCTGAGCACGTGATCGTGCCAGCCGACGACGATCTTTACGTCTACGACTGCGTCGAGTTCAACCCCGAGCTGCGGTTCATCGATGTCGCTTCCGATCTCGCCTTTCTGATCATGGACCTCACCCGACTGGGGGCGGTCGACGCGGCGTCACGGCTGCTCGCCGAGTACCGCCGGGCCGGCGGCGAGCCCGGCGACGATTCACTGGTCTCCTTCTTCGCCTCCTTTCGCGCCTGGGTCCGGGCGAAGGTCGCCTGTCTCAGTGCGGGAGACATATCTCGCGGCCGTTCCGACCGTGCGCGCTCGGCGAGCGAGGCGCGGGAACTGCTCCGGCTGGGGCATCGCTTCGCCTGGGCCGCCCGCGCCCCGCTCTTGATCGCCATCTGCGGGGCTGCCGGATCTGGGAAGACCACGCTCGCCGTCGAGCTCGGCGCCGCCAGCGGCTGGGCTCAGCTCTCGTCCGATCTCACCCGCAAGCAGCTGGCGGGCATCGCCCCAACAGAGCGCGGGGGCGCTCGCCACTACTCGAGCGAATTCACCAAACGCACCTATCGGGAGATGGGGACCGCAGCGCGGCGGTTGCTGGAGCGAGGGAACGGCGTGATCGTGGATGCAACCTTCCATCGCCGCGAGCAGCGGGAAGCCTTTCGTGCGGGCCTCGATGACTCCGTCGAAATGCTGTTCGTCGAGTGTCGAGCGCCGGCCGAGCTACTCGCCGCCCGCGTCCGCAACCGGGAGTCCGATCCGCACCACATCTCGGATGCGGACTTGGCCGTCCTCGAAAGACAGCTCGCGGAGTCCGACCCACTCGAGGAGATCCCCGCACGACAGCGCATCCAGGTCCGCACCGAGGCGCTCATTGAAGACCTCCTCGGCGAGGTCGAGGCTGCAGTCGATCGGTTGGGCTGGCCCGCCGGCGAAGCTCGGCCTCCCGATTGAATGCCTCCGATCATCCGGCCGTGACGGAGGGTGGGTCGCTGAGGTGGGACCATCTGATCCATCGACTCCGGAGGTGCGATGAGATTGGTTCGGGATCCTGCGTGACCGATCACCTGACCGCTCTCGACGCTGCCTTCCTCGAGTTGGAGGAGGGCGATGCGTCCGCTCACATGCACATCGGCTGGACGATGGTCTTCGATCCGCTCCCCGGCGGCGGCACACCCGCAATCGAGGACGTCCGCCGACTCCTCGACGAGCGGCTCTCGCTTCTGCCGCGTTTTAGGCGGCGGCTCTCGTCGCCCAACATCGGCTCGTTCAGCTGGCCAACCTGGGTTGCGGATGAGGAGTTCGAGGTCGCCGCTCAGGTGCCACACGCCACGCTGCCGGACCCGGGCGGACGAGACGACCTGCTCGAGTGGCTCGCCGCCTTCTACTCGCGGCGCCTCGACCGCACCCTGCCGCTCTGGGAGATGGTGCTGCTCGACGGGCTCACCGACGACAGATGGGCGATCGCGGTCAAGGTTCATCACTGCCTGGTCGACGGGATGAGCGGCTCGTCTGTGGTTGGGCTGATGCTCGATCCCGTACCTGAGCCGGGGCCCGAGTCGCAGGGGATGCTGGACTCGTTCCAGCCGCCTCCCGACAGGGAGGACGGCATCTACGGTCCCCTGTCGCTGGTCACCCACGGGGTGCGTTCCGGCGTCGACCTCGCGCTGCACCCGGGCAAGCTGCGCGACCTGCTCTCCCGCTCACGTGGGGTGGCGGAGCTGCTCGTGCGCGACGAGCTGCGGGGCGCCCCGCGCACCAGCCTCAACGTCCCGATCGGACGTAACCGCCGACTGGCTGAGGTGTCGGTCACGCTCGAGGAGCTGAAAGCGGTCAAACGCAACCTGGGGGGCACCGTCAACGACGTTGTCCTCGCCGCCTCGGTGGGCGGTCTCCGGGCTCTGCTCGAATCCCGCGCGGAGACGCTGGATCCGCGCGGTCTGCGGGCGATGGTGCCGGTCAGCGTGAGAGAGGCGAGCGAGGCGCTGACACTCGGCAACCGCGTCAGCTCGCTGTTCGTGGAGCTGCCCGCCTCCGAGCCCGACGCGCACGAGCGCTACCGGCAGACCGTCGAGGCGGCCGAGGCGCTGAAGCGTGGCAAGCAAGCCGCCGGCGCGGAGACGCTGGTGGACATCGCTGGGCTCGCGCCGCCCATGCTGCATGCGGCCGTGGCGCGTCTTTCGTACACGCCGCGCCTGTTCAACGTCACGATCACCAACGTGCCCGGCATGCAAACGACGCTGTACGCGCTGGGCGCCCCCCTCCGTCACATCTTTCCGCTCGTGCCGATCTTCGCGTATCACGCCGTCGGCATCGCGGTCGCCAGCTATGACGGGGAGGTGGTGTTCGGGTTGAATGCCGACCGCGACACCGTGCCCGACCTGGAGGTTCTCGCAGGCGGGATCGCCGATTCGCTGGCCGAGCTGCGGGAGCTGACGGACCCGACCGGGATACCCGACTGCTGATCCGCGCCCGGGCGGGCCGCGGGTACGCTGAGCTCGGCATAGCCCGCGACCACCGCCTGGATCTATACGAGGTGAAGATGCAGCTCCTGGGCTTCACCGAATGGCTCGGCCTCGGCGCGATCCTCACCGACCTGAGGTTCGAGCTGATGCGGCCTAGACTCGCCGAGTGGCCGTGGTACAAGGGGGTTGTCCCCAAGAGAGAAGCTGCGATGGAGCGCCCTGACGAGCAAGACGACGGCCGCGGTCTGCTTCCGATCCGGCTGGCTTCGCGTGCGCTTACTCGGGTGTTCATGAACCCAGGGGGAGTCCCCAGCGAGGGGCGTCTCCGCGAGACGGTGGAGGGGAAGGTCGTGTTGATCACCGGCGCCTCCTACGGGATCGGCGAGGCGGCCGCACTGCGGCTTGGGGAGGCGGGAGCGAGGGTCCTGCTGGTCGCCCGGTCCCGACAGCGGCTCGAGGATCTCGCGGAGCGCATCGCGGAGCGGGGAGGCGCCGCCCATGTCCACGCCTGCGACCTCGCCGATCCCGACGCCGTAGAGGCTCTGGGCGCCGAGGTGCTCGACGAGAACGGCCGGGTGGACGTCCTCGTCAGCAACGCCGGCAAGTCGATTCGCCGCTCGATCGACCGTTCGTATGAGCGCTTCCACGACTTCCGGCGGACGATCGACATCAACTACCTCGGACCTGTACGACTGGTGCTGGCGCTCTTGCCCTCGATGCGCGAGCGCGGCGAGGGCCACATCGTCAACGTTTCCACCCTGGGTGTTCGCCTCCCACCAGCCCCGCGCTGGGCCGCATACCTTTCCTCCAAGGCCGCCTTCGACGTTTGGCTGCGAAGCCTCGCTCCGGAAATGCGCCGTGACGGCGTCACCTATACCTCGATCTACATGTCGCTCGTCCACACCCGGATGAGCGACCCGACGCCGATCTTTCGCCACATGCCCGGCTTGAGCCCTGGTCAGGCGGCCGGCCTCGTCTGCCGGGCGATCGTCGAACGGCCCCGCGAGATCGAGCCCTGGTGGGTGAGCCTCACCGCGCCAGCGCTGCAGGTCACGCCTGGACCGTGGGAGCGGGCGAGCTCGTTCTTCTACCGCTTGACGGCGGCTGCAGGGCACAGCGCCCGACCGGCGCACGATCCTGCCGTCGCCGAGCCCAGAGATGACGAGGAGGCGTTCGAGCACGCTGTGACCTCCCGGCTTGCCGACCGCCCCGGCTCCCCGGGCGCGAGCGAACCGGCGCCGTGAGTGCGGAGTGGCCCGGCCGCGCCCGCTCCGCGGTTCGCGAGGCCACTTCGCTTGCATCTCTTGCGCCGCGTGCGCTAGGGGCGATGGCACGCAGCCGCGTGCTCTGGCCGGTTCGTCCGGACCGTTTCGCGCGCATGCTCGGAGCGCCGCTTCGGCACGGCGCCGGTGCGGCGGCGCTCGGGGCAGCCACCGCCGCGCGCTGGCCCGACCAGCTGGCGATCGTCGACGAGCGCGGGGAGCTCACCTATCTCGAATTGGATCGCCGCGGCAGTCGCCTCGCCGATGCACTGCGTGACGAGTGCGGCATCACGACCGGCGGCAGGTTGGCACTGATGTGCCGCAACCACCGCGGCTTCCTGGAGGCGCTCCTCGCGAGCTCACGGCTCGGCGCCGACCTGCTGCTTCTCAACACTGACTTCGCTGGCCCCCAGCTCGCCCAAGTGCTGGAACGAGAGATGCCAGGCAGCGCGATCCTCGACGAGGAATTCGCGCCTGCCTTCGACGAGGCCGGCTTCGAAGGCAACCGCATCATTGCCTGGGAAGAAGATGGCCAGTCCGAGACCACGGTGGACGCGATGGTGGCCGCCCACCAGGCTCCATCGACCCGCGGGCCATCGACCCGAACCCAGGGGCGCCTGGTCATCCTCACCTCCGGTACGACGGGCAGGCCGAAGGGCGCTCCACGCTCGCTACCGCTTCGCTCGCTGCTCGGGCCGATGGCGACCCTCCTCACCCGGGTGCCACTCCGTGCCCGCGAGCGGATCCTGATCGGGCCCCCGTTCTTTCACGGCTTCGGGCTTTCGTATCTCGGCCTGGGGATGTTCCTCGGCGCCACCATGGTGGTCCGGCGCCGGTTCGATGCCGAAGCGACACTCCGCGCGATCGATGAGCACAGGGTTACGACGCTGATCGCCGTCCCCGTGATGCTCCAGCGGATCCTCGAGCTTCCCGATGACGTCCGCCATCGCTACGACTCCTCCTCGCTGCGTGTCGTGATCTCGGCCGCTGCGCCGCTGAGCATCGAGGTTGCCGCCAAAGTCACCGAGGCCTTCGGCGACCTCGTCTACGACATCTACGGCACTACCGAGACGGGCTTCGCCGCCATCGCAACCCCGGAGGATCTACGCGCCGCACCGGGCACGGTTGGCCGCCCACCTTACGGGGCCACGGTTCGTATTCTCGACGGGAAGGGCGCCTCTCTCCCTGCCGGCAGGGCCGGCCGCATATTCGTCGGTGGGGGGATGGTCTTCGAGGGTTACTCCGGCGGCGGCAGCAGGGACATGGTCGCCGGCCTGATGAGCACGGGCGACCTGGGCCACTTCGATTCCCAGGGCCGGCTGTTCATCGACGGCCGCGAGGACGACATGATCGTCAGCGGCGGCGAGAACGTCTTCCCCGGAGAGGTAGAGGAGGCGCTCCTGCGCCACCCGGAGATAGCCGACGTAGCCGTGCTCGGGGTTGCGGACGAACAGTTCGGCCAGCGCCTGAAGGCCTACGTGGTCGCCAAGAAAGACGCCCACCCCACTGAGAAAGACCTCAAGGAATACGTGAGGAGAAGACTCGCGCGGTTCAAGGTCCCACGGGAGGTCGTCTTCACCGACGGGATCCCGCGCAATTCCACCGGGAAGGTCCTGCGCCGGAGTCTTGACGACCGGTAGGCGACGAGCGTCGGGGTCGGGACGAGGTGGCGATTCCGCCGCTTGGCCCTATTGCGAAGGCCGCAGGATCACGATTGGGATCTTGCGGTCTGTTCGCTGCTGATAGCGACCCCAGTGCGGGTTGTACTCGACGGCGCGCGGCCAGATTCTCCGGCGCTCCTGGGCGGGGGCCTCCGTCGCGAGCACGCGGGTTCGCTGGCGCCCGATCTGCACCTCCGTGCGGGGGTGGGCGCGCAGGTTATGCAGCCAGCCGGGGTTGTTGGGAAAGCCGCCCTTTGAAGCGACGACGACGAAGTCGTCCCCGTCGGGCATGTAGACGAGCGGCGTCGTGCGCCGCTTGCCGGTCTTTGCCCCTACATGGTCGAGCAGCAGCAGCGGTGGCAGGCCCGGCATACGCTGTCCGATGCGTCCGCCGGTCGCCCGGTAGACAGCCGCGTGACCTCGCATCACTCGCCCGAGTATCGGCCAGCTGCGGTCGGCGATGCCGAGGTAGTCGGCCACATGCGTGATGCTACGCAGGTGCCGGAACGTCAACGGGACCCAAGTCGGACCGCGGAGTTCGTCGCGCTGTTTCGCGCGCTCGAGTCCCGTATGCCCACCGATCGGCGCCTGTTCGAGGATCCCTACGCGCACGCATTCCTTGGGCCGCGCCTCGGCGCGGTCCTCGCCCTGGCCCGGGCTCCGGTGACCGGCGGCCTGGTGGTCAGGGTCATCGATCGTGGTTGGCCGGGAGCCCGCGTCGGGATCGTCGTCCGGACCCGCTTCATCGATGACGCATTCGTCGCTGCGCTGGCCGACGGGATCGACCAAATCGTGATCCTGGGCTCCGGGTTCGATACCCGCGCCTATCGCCTTCCCGGGCTTGAGCGTGCCCGGGTCTGCGAGATCGACGCGCCGGCCACGCTCCAGATCAAGCGCACGCGGATGGAAGCCCTGCTGGGGCGGCTTCCGCCTCACGTGTCGATGGGCGCCATGGACTTCGAGCGCGATGACCTAGGGGCCGCGCTCTCGCGCACGGGGTTTCGCGCGCGAGCGCCAACCCTATTCGTCTGGGAGGGCGTGACTAGCTACCTGAGCGCCGCGGCCGTTGACGCGACGGTTCGCCACCTTGCGACGCTGGCCGCACCGCGCAGTCGCGTCGTGTTCACTTATCTGGACCACTCCACCCTGGAGGGCCGCAGCGACGTGCCCGGCGCGAGGGCGACCATGGCCGCCGTGCGCTACGCCGGCGAGCCCTTTCGGTTCGGTTTCGATCCGACCGAGCTGCCCGCCTTCCTCGACCGGCGCGGATTCGAGCTGCTCGAGGATTTCTCGGCGGCTGAGCTCGCCGTCCGCTACCTGCATCCCGTCGGGCGCCGACCCACTGCGACCCGCTTCTACCACGTCGCCCTCGCCACTTGCTAGCGTCGCGGGCGCGCTCTCCGCGCCGAGCACTCCTCGTCGCGGTCTGCGGCCGGGGGTCAGCTGAGCGGCCCTCCGGGGTACCAGCCGGGGTACCAAACTGAGAGAAACTCAGCTGATCTCAGCTCATCTCAGCGTGCCTGGCGTCGCTCGACATGAGCCCACCGAACGGCCTCGAGGGATCTCATAACCCGAAGGTCGCGGGTTCGAATCCCGCCCCGCTACTAGAGAAAGGGCCGCAAACGCGGCCCTTTCTCGTTCCCGTTTCGTGCAACGGGCCCGGCGACGAGCGTCGCTTTGCATGGAAAGCTCCGCGAATCGCATCGCTGGTCCCGCCGAGTGCCGATGCCGAGCTGCAGCGGATCCACGGTGGCGTCCCGGAGTGGCGGGCCCCGGCCCGGAGGCCGGGGCCCTTGAGCTCCGAGTTGGTCTGGACGCTGCTCAGTCGACCAGCAGCTGAATCAGCCCGCCGACATTACTGACCACGTTGTCCGCACCCGCCAGGGTGTGGACGTTGAGGTTGTCGGTCGTATCGGCGTGCTTGACCGAGACGGCCGTAGCCAGTCCGGTCACATCGGCACCAGAGCCGTTGCCCTGGATGTTGATGTTGTCGACTCCGTCGGTGCCGTTGACGTCGACGACGTCGAGCGCGCCGTCGGGGGCGGTGCCGCCCAGCTCTGAGGCGAGATCCACGTTGGTCTGGGTCACGTCGGTTCCCGTCAGGTCATCGACCTGGACCGTGTCGGTTCCGGCGAGAGCGTTGAAGTCAACGATCTCGACGTCATTGGTGTCCATGTGAATCATGCCCTGGACGCGGAAGAAGTCGAGCCTTCCTCCGTCGGGCTTGCGCGAGTATGTCGCCGCCCCCGAGCGCTTTCTCGCCCTCATTCCCGATTCCATCAGCGACGAGCAGGCTGGGGCACTGCCACTCGCCGGACTCACCGCCTGGCAGGCGCTCGACACCGCCGGGGTGGGGGAGGGTGACCGCGTGCTCGTCCACGCGGCCGCCGGCGGCGTCGGTCACCTTGCCGTCCAGATTGCCAAGGCCCGCGGCGCGTACGTGATCGGCACCGCGCGCTCCGAGAAGCACCCCTTCCTTCGTGAGCTCGGCGTCGACGAGCCGATCGACTACGCCGCCGGGCCCCTCGAGGAGACTGTCTCGGATGTCGACGTCGTCCTGGATCTGGTCAGCGAGGACGACGATGGCCTGGTCAGGTCCGTGGCGACGCTCCGCAAGGGCGGTCTGCTGGTTGCGGTCGCTGGCGAGCTCGGCAGGAAGCTGATCGGGGTGGTCCGGGCACAGGCAACCCGCGCGACCACGATCGACATTGAGCCCGACCGCGCCGGCCTCGAATCCCTGGCCGCGCTGACCGAGGAGGGCAAGCTCGAGGTCTTGATCGAGGAGGCGTTACCGCTCGAGCACCTGGCGCAGGCTCACGAGCGCTTGCAGACCGGGCGGGTGAGCGGGAAGCTCGTGCTCGTGACAGCGGAGGCGCGATGAGTGTCCGGACGCCCGCGGATCCTCCGAGCATGAACTTTTCGTCGAGGAGCTTCGCGCCGGGCCCAGCGGCGAAGTGATCGCGCTGTCATGCTCGCCGTGCGCCTGATGCCGCGGCGCGCCACGGCGGCGAGCTCGTGACGATCCGCGAGCTCCGAGGCGATGGGCGAAAAGCAGGCGGTTTGATCGGGTCGCCGCCGAGATATCACCAGAGGCGGCGGGCGCGCTTTCACGCAGGTGTTCGGGGAGGCGTAGGGCTAGTCGGCGGTGAGCCGTGGTCGGTCGTCGGTGGTGACCGCGGTGAGCTGCTCGAGCAGGTGACGCAGCTCGGCGAATCGCCGTCGACCGAGCTTCCGCTTCCAGTCGGTCTCGATCTCGAGGACGATCTCGCGCATCGCAGCGCTCGCCGCGCGCCCGCGCGGCGTGAGGTGGATGCGCTTGAAACGTTGGTCGGCCTCATCATCGACGCGCCTCAGGTATCCGAGCCCCTCCATCTGTCCGAGCAGGTAGTTGAGGGCCTGTTTGGTCATCCGTGTTCGCGTCGCGAGATCCGAGGGGCGCATGTTCTCGGGACCCGGGTACTGCAACACGTTCAGGTGCGGGGCGATCAGGTCGCTGTAGCCGCGCTGGTGCAGGCCGGCGAGCATCCTCTCGTGCACGACTTCCCAGGGCATGCGGAGCAGCGCACCGATGAGCGGCGGACGCGGGATGGCTGGGCTGTCGGCGGAGGAGTCAAGTGACTTGACAAGTCTGGGCGCATCTGGATATAGTCGTCAAGCTACTTTACTCAATTGCCTGAAGAAAGAGGAGCTTGCAATGAATCAAGCCACTGCAGAGACGATCACCGTGGGCGAGCTCAGCGTCCGCTTCCTCGTCGAGAGCTCCGAGTCCAACGGCAGCGTGAGCGTCTTCGAGTGCTATGTCCCGGCGAACTCCAAGATGCCCGCGCCGCATAGCCACGACGCTTTCGAGGAGACGATCTACGGGCTCGAGGGCGTCACCACTTGGACGATCGACGGCGAGTCGATCGACATCGGAGTGGGCGAAGCGGTATGCGTGCCGCGCGGTGCGATCCATGGGTTCGAGAACCGCGGCAGCGCGGACGCGACATTCCTCGCGATCGCCAGCCCGGGCGTCTTCGGGCCGGACTACTTCCGCGAGGTCGGCGAGGTCCTCGCCGCCTCCGCCGGTGGTCCGCCGGACCTCACTGCGTTGAAGGAGGTGATGCGCCGGCATGGCCTGACACCGGCCCCGCCGGCCCCGGCCCAGGCCTAAGGGCTGCTGGTCGGGATGAGCGGAGACGCGCTTGCTGGAACCTTCACCCGGGCGAGGGCCGCGGCGCGTTTCCGAGCCCTGACGTCGAATGGAGATCAGCGCGAAGACCACGCGACGGATTCCGACGCTGGACTGTGCCGTGATCGTTTCCGGTAGCCAATGGCGGGCT
>CAWDAL010000026.1:0-39425 GCA_963800285.1 uncultured Solirubrobacterales bacterium | reverse complement strand
GGTTCGATTCCGGTAGGCGCCTCTCAGAAGTCCCGCTAATCGAGACCTTCGCCAGAACCGCGGGGCCGTAAACGCCAAAGCGTGACCGGTGCGATCGCAGTCGCCTTGGGCGTTGCGCTGGATTGCGGCGTCAGAACTGAGACTTGTTTCAAAGGACGCGTTCGAGGACGAGGTACTTCCGACTGGAGACCAGATGCGCCAAGTCATCAGCCAACTCCTGAGTCCGTTCCTCGGCCTGTTGCTCCCAGTTTTCGACGTTGACGATCTCCGCCATCAGCACGTAATCGGCCGCTTCACCCCCACCCGCCTGTCCGGGCACATTCATCGGCCGCGTCAATCGATAATCCGACATCGTGTCCAGCGAGCTACTGACGATGTCCCGATCGCTGGCCATCAGACGCTCAAAGTCCTCGGCCAGCTCGGGCGAGCGCAGAGAGAACCACATGACCAGTGTTGCCGCCGTCGCCATCAACGGAACGCAATGTACTCAACGTCTTTGGCAGGCGCGGTCGCAAGTGACTCGAGCCCGCGAGCCTAAAGAACTACTGCTCACGTCCAAAGCAGTGGTTGTGGGGAATCAGGCGAACCGCTTGACGAAGTCGAGTGCAGTCTGGGCGACCTCGTGCCAGCCGCTGTCGATCGTCAGCGCGTGGCCGCGGTTCGGGATCGTCTTCAGCTCGGTCACGCCCTCGTTGCGCTTCTGCCGCTTGTAGGCGGCCTTGGCGATCGCTGGGTGGACGGTGTGGTCGTCGTCGCCTTCGACGATCAGCAGCGGGCCCCGCTCCGGGTTCTTCGTATCGACCTTGGCCTCCGTGAACGGGTTCAGGTTCGCGTTCGCCATCTGGATCAGGGCCACCCCGGGCGCCGCCACGTGATAGGTGTCGTAGAGCCGCCGCGCCTCCTCCTCGTCCAGCGCGTTCGCCCAGCCGTATTTGAACTGTTCGAAGGTGAGGGTGATCGCGCGTCGTCGGTTGAAGGGGTTCCTGAGAATCGGGGCGGAGACCTTCAGCGTGGAGTACGGGAGCGGCAGCACGCCCCGGAACGGCCCCGGGTCGATCGCCACGGTCGCGGCGGAGTGTCCGCGGCCGGCGACAATCTCGGCCAGCAGCCCGCCGGTGGAATGGCCTATCACGGCGGGCTTCTTCTCCAGCGCATCGATCACCTCGGTCGTGTGATCGGCGACCCGCCCGAGTGACTTTCCGGCAAAGACGTCGGGGTTCGCCCTCGCCTCCTCGACGGTCTCGGGATCGTTGGGCCAGTCGGGCGTCAACGGCGCGTAGCCGCCCTCCCTGAAGAAGTCCGCCCACCGGTCCCAGCTGCTCGGCAAGAGCCAGAGCCCGTGGATGAAGGCGACGGGGGTGTTGCCGGAGGCGTTGGCCGCCTCGATCTGTCCCTGCTCCCGCTCGGAGATCGACGCCATAGGAACTCCCCTCGGTCGCGGTGGCAAGTCAGTCAACCCTACCGGACAGCGAATCGACGACGACCGGCAGGCGGAACGCGAACCGCGTGTCACCCGAGACCGCTCGCCTATGCTCGCGGCGTGGCGGCCACCCCGAGCCCGATCATCCCGGAGCTGCCGATCATCCGCGCTCATGGGGAGGGCGAACAGCGAGCGACGTTCTTCGAGCTTTTCTTCGACCTCGTCTACGTCTTCGCTGTCACCCAGCTGTCGCACCATCTGCTCGCGGATATCAGCTGGTCGGGCGCGGCCGAGACGGCGTTCATGCTCGTCGCCCTGTACTGGGCGTGGAACTACACGACGTGGATGACGAACTGGTTCGACCCGGACACGGCGCCCGTCCGGCTCGTGCTGGTGTTCGTGATGGCCGCAAGCTTGCTGATGGCGGTCGCGATCCCGGAGGGGTTCGGTGAACACGCGCTGCTGTTCGCGTGCGCATACTCAGGTCTGCAGATCGGGCGCAACGCGTTCGTTGTCGCGGTTACGCCACGCGGCTTGTTCAATCAGAACTTCCGCCAGATCTTGGCCTGGAGCATGCTCTCGGCGCCGCTGTGGGTCGCCGGCGGCCTCGTCGACACCGAGGCGTTGCGCTGGGTTCTGTGGCTGGGTGCCCTTGGACTTGACCTCGCGGCGCCGCTGCTGACGTATTGGCTGCCCGGCGTGGGCGCTACCTCCATGAGCCAGTGGCAGATCGAGAGCGCCCATTTCGGCGAGCGCTTCCAGCTGTTCGTGATCATCGTGCTCGGAGAGAGCATCGTTCTCGCAGGGGCCACTGCCTCGGATACGGGGTTGAGCCTCGAGGTCGTCGCCGCGCTCCTGCTCGCCTTCCTCTCCTCGACGGCGCTGTGGTGGCTCTACTTCGGCCAGATCGCTGGCAGGGTGTTGGAGCGGATGCGCGCGGCCACCGCCGAGGAGCGGGGCCAGATCGGCCGCGACATCTACACCTACCTACACCTCCCAATCGTGGCGGGAATCGTCCTCGTCGCGGTCGGCGACGAGCTCGTGATCGCGCACCCGACGGACGCCCTTCATGACTCGGGAGCGCTGGTCACGCTCGGAGCCCCAGCCCTCTTTCTCGCCGGTCTGATGGCTTGCGCCGCCAGGATCGGCCAGGCCCAGAGCTTGCCGCGGGCCGTGGTGGTCATCGCGCTCCTCGCCGCCGTGCCGCTCGCCGCCGGCGCCGACGCGCTTGTCGCGTCGGGCGTGCTCACCGCGCTCTTGGCCGCGCTCGTGGTCGCCGAGCAGCTGCGCAGCGCGTCCTGAGCCGAACGCCCGGGCTTGCGGAGGCCCGCGGTGGCAACACCTGATGCACGCGTCCCGCGAGCCATCCATCAGAGACCCTCCGGTTATCGTGGGAGCGTGCCGTCTGTTCTGTGCTCGGCTCGTAGCGTCCGCACCGCGAGCTGCGGGACACTCGAATTCCCATTGGCTCAGTGCAGTAGGGTGGACGCAACGGTTACTGGACTCGCTGACGAGCCGAAGCCTCGACACGCCATCCCGCTCAGTTTCCTGTCCGGTAGGACCAACCAGAACCTGAGGGGCGCCTATGGAAGGCACGGCATTGACCGAGTCCGCGGCCGCGGAGGAGATTCGCGAGTTCAGGATCGAGGTCCCCGCCGCCGAGCTCGAGGATCTGCGAGGGCGCATCCAGGCGACGAGATGGCCCGATCGCGAAGTCGATCCTTCGCAGGGGGTGCAGCTGGAGACGATCCAAGCGCTCGCCGACTACTGGGCCACTGACTACGACTGGCGCGCCCTCGAGGAGCGCTATGCGGCCCTGCCCCGCTTCGTCACCGAGATCGACGGCGTGGACATCCACTTCATCCACGCGCGCTCGGAGCATGAGGACGCCCTGCCGATGATCGTCACCCACGGGTGGCCGGGATCGACCGTAGAGCAGCTCAAGATCATCGACCCGCTCACCAAGCCATATCCCAACCTCGTCCACTACAACCGGATCGAGGAGGGCGGTCACTTCGCCGCCTGGGAGCAGCCCGAGGTCTTCTCTGAGGAGATGCGGGCGGCCTTCAGGTCGGTGCGCTAGCCGTGGAGCGCGCTACCGCAGAGCACCATTCAGGTACCCCGTTCGGCCCCGTCAAGCAGATCGACGCCGGGGTTCTTGACGTGGGCTACGTCGAGGCCGGTCCCGCGGACGGGCCCGTCGCCGTCCTCCTACACGGCTGGCCCTACGACATCCACAGCTTCGCGGAGGTCACACCGTTGCTGACCGCGCAGGGCTACCGAGTGATCGTCCCGCACCTACGCGGCTACGGGACGACGCGCTTCCTCTCCGACGAGGCAGTTCGAAACGGCGAGCAGGCGGCACTCGCGGTCGACGCGAGCGCATTGATGGAGGCGCTCGATGTCGACCAGGCTGTTGTCGCGGGCTTCGACTGGGGCGCCCGCACAGCGGGCATCGTCGCGGCGCTCTGGCCCGAGCGATGCAGGGCGCTGGTCTCGGTGAGTGGCTATCTGATCGGTAATCAAGCCGCGGGCAAGGTGCCATTGCCGCCCGCGGCCGAGCTCCAGTGGTGGTACCAGTACTACTTCGCCACCGAGCGCGGCCAGGCCGGCTACGAGAAGTACCGACGGGAGTTCGCGAAGCTCATCTGGCGGACCGCCTCCCCGAAGTGGGACTTTGACGACGCGACCTTCGATCGCAGCGCCGCGTCCTTCGACAACCCGGATCACGTCGCCATCGCGATTCACAACTATCGCTGGCGGCTCGGGCTGGCTGAAGGGGAGTCTCAGTACGACGAGCTGGAGAAACAGCTCGCCGCAGGGCCGGTCATCGTGGTGCCCACGATCACCCTCGAGGGCGATGCGAACGGCGCGCCCCATCCGGACCCGAGTGCGTATGCCGAGAAATTCTCCGGCGGCTACTCCCACCGGACGATCGAGGGCGGTGTCGGACACAACCTCCCCCAGGAGGCTCCGGAGGCTTTCGCCAAAGCCGTCATGGAAGCCGAAAGCCTCTGACACGTTCGCTGCCCACTCAAGCTTCATCAACCCAAGGAGCTGCACATGCCCGCTGATTCCACATCTGCAGACAAGCCAACGATCGTCCTCGTACACGGCGCATTCGCCGACTCCTCGAGCTGGAACGGCGTCGCGGAACTGCTGCAGCAGGAGGGCTACACGGTGACTGCGCCCGCCAATCCGCTCCGCGGTATCAGCGCCGACTCCGCCTACATCGCGAGCGTTCTCGATCAGATCGACGCACCCGTGGTTCTGGTCGGCCACTCCTACGGCGGTGCGGTGAATTCCAACGCGGCCACCGAGGCTTCGAACGTGATTGGCTTGGTCTACGTCTCAGCCTTCGCTCCCGACGAGGGCGAGCATCTGGGTCAGGTGGCGGAGCGATCAAAGGACAGCGTCCTCAGCTCCGCCCTTGTCCCGCTCCAGTACCCGACCGGGAACGGCGAAGAGACGGCGGTGGAGTTCGCCATCAACCCCGAGCTCATCCATGAGGCCTTTGCGGCCGATTTGCCCCAAGAGCAGGCTGCTGTGATGGCCGCCACCCAGCGACCGATCGCCGAGCTGGCGTTCAGCGAGGTGAACGGACCGCCGGCCTGGAAGAAGCTCCCGTCCTGGGCCGTGGTCGCCACCGGGGATAAGGCAGCCGGCGCGGACCTCACCCGCTCGATGGCGGAGCGGGCGGGCGCCGACATCGTCGAGGTCGAGGGATCGCACGTGATCATGATCTCCCAGCCCCAGGCGGTTACCGACCAGATCCTGAAGGCGGCCGGCGCTCCCGTCGCCGCATGACCGCCTAAGAGTCATCGCCTCATGACAGCGGGCGATGAGCTCCTCGAAGCGCGCGGGCTGCGACCACCAGTGCCCGTCCAGCGCATTCGGCCGGGGGCCGAAAGGTCGCTGGTTCAAATCCATTTCATCCCGGCTTACTCTCGACGCGCAGTTGGGTCGTCCTTTCGGACGACTTGGGAAACTCCTCAATTCGACGCACGGTTAGACGCACGGTTTGAAAACCGCGGTTGAGCGGACCTCAGCCGATCTCACAGCCCCCAATGCGAGCGGAGCGAACTTGCCCCCGACACGCGGATTTTTGACGCGGATCGAAAGTCCGCGTGTTCGCAGTTTGCGAAGGGTGTGATTTGCAGGGATTAATGCTGGAGGAGGGATTCGGACCCCCGACACGCGGATTATGATGCTGGCTCGCAGCCTCCGGGCCATTGCGGCTGTTCCGCGATTCGCCTGCACACGCTCCATCTGGCGATTTCCAGTGTTTGAGAGAGGGTGGGACGCCTGCCGATTTCCGTTATTGGCCCGCTGCTTGCCGCGGTGCTGTTCTGCGTGACCCATGTCGCCACCCGGAGCGCGGCCACCGCGCGCGCTGACGCGGCGACCCCCGGTGAGTTCCTGGTGACGGGCCAATCAGCGATCTTCGACCCCGCCACGGGACAGGTCTCGCTCAAGCTGATCTTCAACAGGCCGCCGGACTTCCAGACGGCCGACTCAATCGACCGCCCGGCTGACTCGTTCCAGTACTACATCGTGGGAGATCCACGCCTGCTGTATCCGCGCAACTACGACGCGATCATCCGGGGCGACGAGCTCCATCACGACCCGAGCATGCTGCGGATCAGGAACGCGTACCCCTCGGATCCGAGCGATCCGGACGCACATGGATGGGGCGCGCTCAGAGGAACGGTGCCGTACCGGCTCGACGGAAACGTGCTCACCTTCTCCGCGCCTCTCAGCATGATCAGCGATCACAGCGCCGATGGTCATTTCTCGTACGACCTGGGGGTGGTGCAAATCGGCGGATCCACGCAGATCTTCGACGGCCTGCAGTCGATCATCAGACCAGACTGCAAGGGCAGGCCAGCGACGATCATCGGGACGGACAGCCACGCCCACACTCCGCCTGCCCTCAACGACGAGCTCAGCGGCGATGATCAGCTCACCGGGACGCCCGGTCCGGACGTGATCGCAGCGCTCGGCGGCAACGACCAGATTTCGGGCCTCGGCGGCAACGACCTGATCTGCTCCGGCGCGGGCACCGACACCGTCAAGGGGGGTAAGGGCAACGACATCGTCAAGGGCCGGAAGGGCAATGACAGGCTCTACGGCCAGGCCGGCAAGGACACTCTGAAGGGCGGTCCCGGAAACGACACGCTGGCGGGGGGCAAGGGCAGGGACAAACTCTTCGGGGAGAAGGGCAAGGACGTCCTGAAGGGCGGTCCCGGCAAGGACAAGCTCAAGGGCGGTCCCGGGAAGGACAGGCAGGTCCAGTACTAACGGGGTTGAGCGAGAGGGACCCGCCGCGCTCGCCTAGCGGTATGCGGGTCCGGGGGTTTTCAATCCCCGGCCCTGCCGGTCCCTCTCGCTGAGCCTCTCGGCATACCGTCAGAACCGCCGCTTTTCGTCCAAAGCAGCACTCCGCCGCAGGTTGCCAGCCTCAGAGAGTGACCTGCGGATTGACATCAGCCGACAGCAACTCGATCTGGCGGCGCTCGTCGCCAAGTGGCCAGAAATGCACCCGTTGGCAGCCCGCCTTCGCGTAGCGGGAAAGGAGCTCTGCACACTTCTCGGGCGGACCGACACAGACCTGCCCGCGGAGTTCCGCCGCGTCGCGCTTCAGAACCGGGGCGAGCACCTCGTCCAGCATTCTTTCCTCCTCCGACCGGCTCTCGGTCACCCAGGTCCACATCGTGACCAGGGCATTCGGGAAGTCATCCATGGGCCTTCCTTGCGCCCCCAGCTCACGCCGGAGGAACTGCTTGGCGGCGTCAAACCGCTCGGGAGTAGTGTTGTACGCGGAGGCAAGCCAGCCGTCGCCGGCGCGCGCAACTCGGCGCAGACCTCCTTCCGAGCCCCAGCTCCCTATCCATAGGGGAATACCATCGGCTTGCCGCGGTGGCGGCGAGAGCCGAGATTGAGGTGGGGCGAAATACCTTCCAGGGTCGGTCCATGCGTCGCCCCGCAGTAGCGACCTGAGCATTGCGATCGCCTCGTCGAGGCGTTTCCACCGATCCTCGAAGGGCACACCCAGCGCGTCATAGTCACGCCTTGAAGAGCCCGGTCCGACGCCGGCGACGACCCGCCCATCGGAGAGGACATCGAGGGCGGAAAGCGCTTTGGCGAGCGGCACCGGTCCGCGCAGGGCAGCCAACGAGAGTGTCGTCGCCAGGACCATGTCACCCGAACGCTCCACCATCGCGGCGAGGGCGGTGGGGCCGTCAAGCCAAGGCGTCGAAAAGACGAAATGGTCATTCGCCGAGACCGCCGCAAACCCGCACTCCCGAGCGGTGCCCACGGTTCGCTCCAGGCGTTCCCATGAGAGACCTTGGTCCCCGAAGTCCATCAAAGGCAGGTGGACGCCGAAATCCATTCCGGCCATAGCGTTGCAATCTGGGGCCGAGGGGGCCCCCCAGGGCTGTCGGCGATTGGATTGCGTCAGCTTCAGCGCCGATTGAGAACCGCTGCTCTCCATGCAAAGCAGCGGTCCGGCATGACACCAGCCGAGGGCTGCACCGCTGCCGCGGTCTAGCAAGGGAGATGCGCGGAAGACGAGGGCGTACGTGCCCCTCGTCGATTGCTAGCGCCGTTTGGTCGTGCCCTTCGCGCGGGACGAGCCGCTCTTTGCTCGGGTCCTGGTGGTCTTTGCGCGGGTCGGCCGAGCCTTTGCGCGAGCGGTCTTGCCCCTTGTGCCGGGGGTAGTGCCCTTCGTCCGGGCGGGCGCCTCCTCGGTCAGCGCCTTCTGCAGCCTTCGCATATCGGCCGAGAGCGCACGATTCAGCTTGCCCACATCCCGGCGTTGATTCTTCAGGAGCTGCTGCACGTTGCGGACCATGTCGTGCCTACCCCGTCCCAGGTCCTTCTGTAGGTCGGCCAGCGCCTTCTGGGCCTCGTCGAGCGAACCGCCTGCACGTTTCAGCGCGGCCTCCGCCCGCCGCTTAGTCGCATCTGCCGACGCACGCATGCGCTCAGGCGTCTTCTTTGCTGCTGGCATGGACACTCCTTACCTCGGGAACGAGGCGAGTCTACGCGGCGGGACAAGTTCTCGGCGGAGCGTCACCCGAGTAGGTGCTCCTTTGCATGGAAAGCAGCGCCTTCGAGCTCGGCGTCCCATTTCACGTACTTGTCCGCAGCGCGGCTGGAGGGTAGGTTGGCTATCGCCGGTAAGGCTCTGTGAGCCACTTGTTTCCATCGCTGAGGAACTACCAGCGCGACTGGGTTCGCAGCGACGTGGTTGCCGGGCTGACGGTCTGGGCGGTGCTCGTGCCCTCGGCGCTGGCTTACGCGACGATCGCTGGGGTCCCGCCCGTCGTCGGCCTCTATGCGGCGCCGGCGGCGTTGATTCTCTACGCGGCTCTCGGCAGCTCGCGGCAACTGATCACCGGGCCATCCGCTGCCGCGGCGGCGCTTTCGGCTGCGGTTGTTGGGAACGCCGTAGCAGGCAACGGGGGGCAGTTCGTTGCGACGACAGCCGCGCTCGCAATCTGCGTCGGACTCGCAGCGTTGATCGCCGGCGTCTTGCGGCTCGGGTTTCTGGCGAGCTTCGTTTCCGAACCCGTGCTCAAGGGGTTCATCGTCGGCTTGGCGCTGACAGTCATGGTCGGCCAGATCCCGAAGCTGTTCGGAGTCGAAACCGGCACCGGTCACTTCTTCGAGAGGGCCTGGGACTTTCTGAGCAACATCGATGAGACCGATGGCACCACGCTACTCGTCGGAATCGGATCGCTAGCCGTGCTGGTCGGGGTTCCTAGAGTGGCACCGGTGATCCCGGGGCCGCTGGCGGCCGTGGTCCTGGGAGTCGGCGCCGTTGAACTCTTCGACCTCGACGCCCACGGGGTGGCGATCGTGGGCTCCATCCACCCGGGCCTGCCTTCGCTGTCAGTCCCGGACGTCAGTCTCGACCGCTTCGGGGGTCTAACAGCTGCAGCTCTGGGGGTGATGCTGATCGGATTTGCGGAGAGCCTGGGGACCGCCAAGACCTATGCCCAGCGGGACAACCGGCAGATCGACCCCAACCATGAGCTGATTGGTCTCGGCGTGGCGAACCTCGGCGCTGGGATATCCGGGGGGTTCGCGGTCAACGGAAGCCTGTCCAAGACGGCGGTGAACCGCACCGCCGGCGGGCAGACGCAACTCGTCGGGCTCATCGCCGCCGGTCTGACGATGCTCACACTGCTCTTTCTCACGGGCTTCTTCGAAAGCCTGCCCGAGGCGACCCTGGCGGCCGTTGTGATCGTCGCCCTGATCGACTTGATCGACTTCTCGACGCTACGCGACTTCTATCGGGTCTACAGCGTCCGGCTCGGCCGAGCCTACGGATTTGCGGCTCGGGCGGACTTCGTTGCAGCGGTCGCCGCGATGCTCGGGGTGATGATCTTCGGAATCCTGGCGGGGCTGTTCATCGGAGTGCTGATCTCGCTCCTCCTGCTCCTCTACCGTGCCTCGCGGCCGCCGGTGACAGAGCTGGGGAGAGTCCCCGGCCCGAGTGGTCACTTCTCGGATCTCGATCGGCATCCGGAGAACCGGCGTGTCGAAGGAATCGCGGTGCTGAGGATCGAGGGCGGGCTGTTCTTCGCCAATGCCGAGCCGGTTGCGCGTGAGATCCGCGGCACGGCGAGGCGCGCCGACGTTCACACCATCGTCATCGACGCGGAGACGGTCCCGTTCATCGATGTGACGGCTGCGCAGGTCCTCGACCAGGTGGCGCGAGAACTGGGGGCTGATGGCGTCCGCGTGGTGATCGCCCGAAACGTCGGTCAGGTTCGCGATGTCATCTACGCCGCCCCGGGCGATTCGGTTCTTGATGCCGCGTATCCCACCGTCGACCAGGCTGTGAAGCACGTCGTCGCGGAGGGATGACGGGGCGCACCGTGGTCCCCGCCCGATCCGCTCATCCATCGCGCGGCGGATTGCTGCTTTGCATGGAAAGCGGCGGTCTTGAGCTGACGCTCGCTTGTCGCGCATTGCGGGAGCGCCCGGGTGTCAGCGCAGCGTTGCCGCTCCTCGTCTAGGGCGGCAGCTAGCCGTTACTCCGACAGCCCGGCAGCTTCGAGGCAATCCAAATATCGGGGTCAACTACGGATGTGGGGACGCCGTCGGCGCGAACAGAATCAGCCCATCGTCGAAAGGTCGTGCGGTGATGGAAGGCTCGGCCAACCGAGACGGCGACCGGTATGCGGCCGTCAAGCAGTACACACTCGCTCAGATCCTTGGGGTATGGGCGGCGGCGGCCGTCCCGATGGGCGTCCTCGCCTGGATCGTCGCTCCCTGGCTCAGGGACCGACTCGGCGGCGACGAGCCATTGGGTCAGGCCCTGCTCATCTTGCTCACCCTAGGGCTCATCTGGCAATTCGTATTGGTCCTGATCCTGGTCAGGTGGGAGTTGGGGGGACTTCAGTGGTCGCGCGTGCGCGACGCCCTGTGGCTGCGGTCGCCCCGCGACCCGAAGACCGGACGCGTGGGCGGAAGGGTCTGGTGGTGGGCGCTTCTCTTCGTCTTGCTCTTCGGCATTTGGACGCTCGTGCCTGCAATCCCAGGTCCTTCGGTGAGGGATTTCGCCGATTTCATTGGCACCGACCGCGGCAAGGACTTCTTCCGCGGCGCGTGGGGCTGGTACGCGGTGCTCGTCGTGCTCGTCGTCTTCAACACCGTGCTCGGCGAGGAGCTTCTCTTCCGGGGGTTACTGCTGCCGCGCATGCGGGGCGTCTTTGGAAAGTACGACTGGGTCGCCAACGGGGCGCTCTTCGCGCTCTACCACCTGCATCAGCCCTGGGACATTCCCGGCACCTTCGTCGACGGAATCTTCCTTGAGGCCTATCCCTCGCGGCGGTTCCAAAGCGCGTGGATGGGGATCATCGTCCACTCCACTGCGAGCGTCTTCGCCCTCATCGTTGTCCTCACCCTCGTGTTCGGGTAGTGCGGTATGAGCCCGTTCCGCGCCCGCGTGCGGAAGGAGCGCTCGGAGGCGTAGGCGTCAGATAGCTGCTTTGGACGAGAAGCAGGAGTTCTTGCTCGCTCCCCGTGAAATGGGCGCAGCCCGAAGGCTTTGAACACCTGTCGTCGTGCATTGGGCACGCGTATAACGTCCTGACGATGGCGCTACTCGATCGTCTGTCCCGCCAGGCCCGCTACGGCGTACAGCTCGCCGGCGCAGCGTGGCCACAGTTCCTCCGTCCGCTCGTGCTCGAGCTCGCATCGCACCGGCCGATCCGCGAGGTGCTCCCCGGCGTCCATCACTGGACAGCAATCCACCCGAGAATCAGGCTGCCCGTGGACTCGTACTACATCGAGCCCACCCGGATGGTCCTCGACCCGATGGTGCCGCGCGAGGGCCTCGAGTGGTTCGAGCAGCGAGAGGCCCCGAACCAAATCGTCCTCACCAACCGTCACCATCTCCGCCATAGCGAGCGCTACGCGGAGGCGTTCGGCTGCCCGATTCGTTGCAGCGACGCCGGCTTGCACGAGTTCGAGCGCGGTCCGAAGGTCGAGGGCTTCGCGTTCGGGGAGGAGCTGGCGCCGGGAATCACCGCACACCAGCTGGGAGCCATCTGCCCGGACGACACCGCGCTACACATCCGGATCGCCGACGGCGACGCGCTCGCCTTCGCCGACGGCCTTACGCGCCCGCGCGGCGGTCGGCTTACCTTCGTGCCCGGATTCCTGATGGGCGATGACCCCACGCCGGTGCGGGCTGGGCTCCGCGAGTCGCTTCGGCGGCTGCTCGACCTCGATTTCGACAACCTCTTGTTCGCCCACGGCGAGCCGCTGATTGGTGGCGGCAGGGTGGCGCTGCGCGAGTTCGTTGCGGGCGGATGACCGCCGTGACGCTGGGCAAGACTCGGTAAAGAGCTTCGGCGCGCGCTTGCCGCTTTCGTGTGAAGCTCGGGGTGGCAAAGCGGGAGATCTCGCCGATCTCGGCGGCGATCGTGAAGGCCAGGACCGAGCCGATCCCCGGCACCGTCAAGAGCCTCGGAACGTAGGGGTGCTCGGCGCCGCCCGCCGCAAGGCGGGAGTTGATCTCCGAGATCTGGGCCTCGAGGCAGTCGATCAGCTCGAGGCTCGCCAGCACGTTGCCGAGCCAGGGCTCCGGCACCTCCAACCTTGCGAGCAGCTCGCGGCCGGCCACCCCGAAGAGATCGCTCACCGGGCAGGGGCGCCCGAAGCTCATCAGGGTCGAGTGGATCCGGTGCTTCAGCTGGCTGCGGTGCTTGACCAGGTGCAACCTGAAGCGGGCGAGCTCTCGCTCCTCCCTGACCCTCGGGTCGGGCAGCCAGATCGCCGGCACCAGGTCGCGCTGGCTGAGCAGCGCCAGCACCCGGGCGTCGATCCGGTCGGTCTTGGCGGCCAGCGGCGCCAGGCCCTTGACCTTGGCGGCGTCGGCGATCTCGACCGACCAGCCCTCCTGCTCGAGGGTGTCGTGGACGAAGCGGGCGCCGGTCATCGACTCGATCACCCCCACCACCGGCTCGCCGTGGGCGCCGGCCCGGCGTGCCAGCCCTCTCAGACCATCATGGTCAGGCGGGCAGGCGAGCTCCTCGATGAGCTCGCCCTGGTCGGAGAGCAGGCAGACGTCGATCCTCTTGCGAGATAGATCCAGCCCAGCGTGCAACATGTGTTGGGGCCTCCTTGGTGCTCGTTTTTCGGTTGCACGTCAAGCGTGGCAACCGGGGAGGTCCTTCTTCATGTCAGTCCAAAGCAGTACTCCCGACTACTCCCGCAGCCCAGCGGGGCGTCTGTGCGATACATGTACGTTGGCCTGCGCCCAAACGCAAGGGAAACGAGATGGACGCGCATCAGCTGAGGCAAATTCCGCTCTTCTCCGACGCCGCCGAAGACGAGCTGAAGAGGCTGGGCGCGTTCGCGGAGTCGGTCGAATTCAGCGAGAGGGCCGAAATCATCCGAGAGGGCGATTTCTCGAGGGCGCTGCTCGCGATCGAGGAGGGCACGGTGGAGGTCGCCCGTGGCGGCGAGCACATCGCCAAGCTCGGCCCTGGCGATGTCTTCGGCGAGGTCGGCGTGCTCAACGATGCGCTGCGGAACGCCACGGTGACGGCGACCTCGCGCCTCAAGCTGATCATCATCGATCAGTTAGAGGTGCAACGGCTGAAGGAGACGGCACCCGGGATCTACGCACGGATCGAGAAGCTGGCCGAGGAACGCAGCGGGTAGTCGTCGGCGCGCCGGTCCTAACCCGGCCACTCCGACAGCCCAGCGGCTTCGAGGGCTTCCGCCTTGTCACGAAAGCCATCGATGCGGAGGATGAGTCCGTCCCGAAATGTGTAGACCTGGGTGATCACGAATTCCGTCTCCATGCCCTGTCGCCCGCGTGGGTGCCAGCGCTCGACCCTGACGAGTCGGTCACCCCCGACCTCAATCACCTCCTTGGGCTCGACCCTCGCCTCGATTCTTTCGATCCCTTCGGTGAGGGTCTGCAACAGCTGCCTCGTCTCATCGCGGTCCCGGTAGCGGCGCCCGATGTCCATCACCCCGCCGAGAGCCGGTTGGACTTCAACTTCCGGATGCAGGTAGTCCATGGCATCGTCGAAGTCGCCCCTGGCGACCGCCTCGTAGAACGCTCCCACCTTGTCGTTCTCCTCCGACATCACCTACTCCGACAGCCCGGCGGCTTCGAGGCCCTCGTCGCGGTCTCGGAACTGCTGCAACCGAACGATCTTGCCGTCTCGCAGGGTGAGCAGGTGCGCCCATTGCTCATTGATATCGAGACCGGAGGAGCGCCCTCGCGCTTCGATGCGGGTGAAGACCATTACCCGGTCCCCGCAGTCGATGAAGCGCTCCGGCATCTGCCGGAACTCCTCAAAGGACTGAAGAAGCCCCTCGATGAACTCCATCACGCCGTCGATTCCGTAGTAGATCTGCCGGTCAATCGAAACGATCGGGTCCAACTCAAACTCGATCTCGGGATCGAAGAAGCGCTCCAAGGAGGCGCGGATCGCCTCCTGGGGATTCGGCGCGCCGAAGGCTGCGTTGTAGGCCGCGTAAGCCCTCCGGATCGTCTCGACGTTCTCCTGCGACATCGCCTACTCCCGCAGCCCGGCGGCTTCGAGGGCTTCGGGATGACTGGGATAGTTCGTCACCCGAACCTGACGGCCATCTTCCAGCTCGACAACCTGGCCGACATTCAGGTCGACCGGCACGCCACTGCCTTTGCCCGTCGCCGTCTGGACCGTGAGCGCAACCACCCGGTCTTCGCCTGCGTCGATCAGTCGCTCAAGCCGAACCGACCAGTCGTCGAATTCCGCGGTCCAGGTGCGGATGAACTGGACTAACCCCTCGCGGCCGCGCCAGACCCGCTGCCCTTCAAACTCGTCAACCGTTATCCACTCGAAATCCTCAGCCACGAGTTCCGAATCGAAGGCGGCGCCTGGATCCCCACGCTCCATTCCCGCCTGGAACTCTTCCCAAGTCCGGCGCACGTTCTCCACGTTCTCCTCGGACATCCCTCACTCCGTAAGCCCGGCGGCTTCGAGGGCGTCGCGCTGGTCAAGGAACCCGCGCAGGCTGACAGCCCTGCCTTCTCTCAGCTCGACGATCCACGCCCAATGGTCATCGACTTCGATCCCGCTCACCAGCCCGCGACCGCGCACATCACCGAGGACCAGAACGCGGTCGCCCGGGTCGCGGAGGTCTGTGGCCTCAAACCGGAACGATTCCCAACTCTCGGCCACGTCGCGGAAGAACTCACGGATGCCGCTCGCGCCCGCCTAGTAGGCCGCTCCTCCGCCCACCTGCACGAGGTGCATCTCGAAGCCCGGAGCGCTGGCGGCAATCATCGTCTCGGAATCTCCGGGAATGGTCATCAGCGCGAAGGCACCACGGACAAGCTTCACGTTCTCCTGCGACATCGCCCACCCAGTATCTCTCGGCGGAGTACTGCTTTCCATGCAAAGCGGATAGCCGCTTCTCGTCCAAAGCGGCTACTCCGACAGCCCGGCAGCTTCGAGGGCTGCCTGCCACTCCCGGAAACCCCGTAACCGGACGATCTTGCCGCCGTGCAACAGGAAATGAATGGCGAACTCCTGGTCGACCTCAACGTGGCTTGCATCGCCTCCCCTCAATCGGGCCCGCCCCTGCCACACGACCGAGTCCCCCAGGTCGCGAATCTCGCTCTCCTCCAGGTGAAACACCTCCCAGGTCTCCCAGATCGCAGCGAACCCGTCCGAGACCTCGTCCCGACCCTGATAGACGCCGCGCTCCACGGCGGCGGGACCGCCGGGTATCCATTCCACCTCGGGATCGAAGCTCCGGATCAAGGCCTCCAGGTCCCGTTGGTTGGAGGCTTGAACGTGCTGCCTCACGACCTCCACGTTCTCCCGCGACATCAACTACTCCGACAGCCCGGCGGCTTCGAGGGCAGCGTCGCGGTCCCAGTAGGTGACAACGCGCACGATCTTGCCGTCCTGCAGGGTGAACAGGTCGCCGACTTCGTGGTCGGTGGGCACCCCGCTGGTCCTTCCTCGGGCAGTCTGCCGGGAGAGCACCAGCACCCGGTCGCCACCAAGATCGACGATCTGCTCGGCCTCGATGCGCAAGTCCGTGAACGCATCGAAGTACTCAATCATCGACGCCCTGAGCCCGTCCAGGCCCCGCCACTGTCCTTCTACGTCCGGGGCCTCCATGGCGATCCGCAAATGCTCGACCTCGGCGTCATAGAAGTCCTCCGGGAAGGCACCGCGTTCCCAGTGCGCGTAGAGCCGGCGCACGATCTCGACGCTCTCCTCCGACATCGCCCACAGTATCCCGCTACGGGAGTGCCGCTTTCCATGCAATGCGGTGGTGGCGGCGCTCGAGAGAGTCCGATCGGAGCCGGATTAGAGTGGGCGAGGATGCCCGAGAAGCCGGCTACACCCTCACCCCCTCTCAGCTGAAGCAGCTAGACGACTTCCGCACCGAGAGGAAGGGGATCGACAGGCCCGTCGGGCTCCGCGAAGTGCCGAACCTTGGCACCGGCTACATCGAGGCCGTCCTCATGGACCCAGACGGCGAGGAGACCACCGACGAGCGGGTTCTCTTCCCAAACTAGGGTGCGCGGTGAGTCGCCGCAAAGAAGACTGGAATTTCGGGGGACTTGCTCCAGCGCGTGAACGCCTCCGCCGCCGAGATGCCCCGACGCTGGAGCGAGGCGTGGCGATTAGGATCCGGTGTTCCCGGTGGTCCTCGGGGCGCAGTGCGATCAGACGAAAGACCGCCACCTGAACTGATGAGCAAGAGACTGAAGACGCTTCGCGCCCGCGCTAAAGCTGCCGAGCGGGATTTGAGGCAAGCGGAGAAAGACTTGGAAGCGGCCGAGGCCGCGCTCGAAGACCAGATGAAGGAAACGGTTCTTCTTCGGCGGGAGCGGGACGATTCACGCAAGCTCCAAACCGCAGAGCACGAGAGCGGCCTGGTTCTCGTGGAGATGGTGAAGAAGGAGAGGGCCAAGTCGGCTCAGATACGGAAGTGGCTTGAGGAGCAAGACGACGGCTCGAGATGGTTTGCGCTACGCGCCATCATCGAGTCGAAGCAGGAGACCAAATGAAGACGCTGACCGCTGGGGCGTCTTTGGTCTTTGACTGAGCGAGGGCAAAAGACGCCTTCAGCTAGCAATTGGCTTCCCGAGGCTAAAGACGCGGCAAGGCTTGGCCGACGACCTTGTCAGGGCGAGGAGGCGTGCACTCCCTCTCGCACGCGAGCGGTCCCTCCGGGGGCCGTTCGTTTTTTTGACTCAGCGTGCGTAAACGACGGCCGGGTAGCGCGGCTCGCAAGAACGCCAACTCCAAACCGCCGCTTCTCGTCTCTATGAAGAAGGGCCGGTTGTCAAGTAGCGGTCGGTGATCGGTCAGGGTCCTCTCGTCGTTCGCGGGTTGGGAGCGGTGCTCATCTCTCTATGGCCTCCTCGGCGGGAGGATCAGGCGGAATCGGATGCTTCGCTCTCGGGCGCAAGTCCAAAAGGGCGGTCAGGCCGCCAGACGAAAAGCGGCGCCTTTGGGAGCGAACTCCTGGTTGCGAGTGAGCATCTGCCAGATCGCGTGGGCGAGCCGGCGGGCGATCTCGATCTGGGCGACCTTGGCGCCCCGCTGCTTGCCGAGCCTGCGCTTGGTGCGCTGGTAGCGCTCCGCGTAGGCCGGGTGGCGGAGCGCGTGCATGGTCGCCTCGACGAGCGCCCAGCGCAGGTAGGTGGGCCCGTGCTTTGAGAGCGGCCCGCTGCCGGTCCGACTCGCCCGACTGGCTCACCCTCGGGCAAAGCCCGCTGTAGCCGGTGAGCTTCTCGGGCGAGGGAAAGCGCTCGATCTCGCCGATCTCCGCGGCGATCGTGAAGGCGAGCACCCAGCCGATCCCCGGGGCGCTCATCAGCAGCGGGATGTAGGGGTGGTCGGCGTGGCCCTCCCTGAGCCGCCGGTTTGCCTCCGCGATCTGGGCCTCGAGGTCATCGATCAGGGTGAGCGCGGCGGCGACGTTGCCCCGCCAGGGCTCGGGGACGTTCAGCTCCGCCAGCAATTCGCGGCCCTCGAGCCCGAAGAGATCGGTGACCGGGCAGGGCCGCCCGAAGTTGATCAGGGTGGAGTGGATCCGGTTCTTCAGCATCGAGCGGTGCTTGACCAGGTGGAGGCGAAAGCGGGCGAGCTCGCGCTCCTCCCGAACGTTTGGGTCGGGCAGCCAGATCGCCGGCACCAGGTCGCGCTGTGAGAGCGTGGCGAGGACCTTGGAGTCGATCCGGTCGGTCTTCACCGCCAGCGGCGCCAGTCCCTTCACCTTCTGGGCGTCCGCGATCTCGACCGACCAGCCCTCCTGCTCGAGGGTGTGGTGGACGATCCGGGCGCCGGTCATCGACTCGATCACCGCGCCGACCGGCTCGCGGTGGACCTCTGAGATCCGGCGGGCGAGTCTCCTCAGAGAGTCGACGTCTGGGGCGACGGCGAGCTGGTCGAGGTGCTCTCCGTCATCGCCCAGCAGGCAGACGTCGAGGCGCTTTCGGCTGAGATCCAATCCGGCGTGCAACATTGAAGGGGGCCTCCTTTGAACTCGCTCCTTTGGTGACAGCCGGAGCGTGTCACCGAAGGAGGCCCTTCTTCATGGCAGTCCGAAGCGGCATATTGCGACAGCCCGGCGGCTTCGAGGGCAGCGTCCCTCGTTCCTTCGAGATATACGCCGATTACTTCGTCCCCCGGAACTCGAAGAGAGGATGAAGATCGGGTAGTCCGCCTCGGCGCCGCTGAGCTTTCCCGTGCCGCGCTGACGACCCGCCGCGAGGACGCTGTCTTCGCCGAGGTCCTCCAGCTCCCCCGCCTCGATCCGATAGTCGCTCCACTGTTCGAGGACCTCGAGCATGCGTCGAGCAGTCTCCTCAGGGCCGTGGGAAACGAAGTTGGCCGGCATCGCAGCCCGGAATGTGACGTCCGGTGCCAGCAACTCATGCGCTGTCCAGAAGTTCCCCTTCGCCCACTCGGCGAGGAGCGGCCGCAGCAACTCGAGCCTCTCCTCCGACATCGTCTACTCCCGCAGCCCGGCGGTTTTGAGGGCTTCGGCACGGGCCCAGAAGACTTGACGTCTCGTAATCAGGCCGTCCGCGAACCAGACGATCTGCCAGGTGCGGTATTCAAACGGCACGCCGCTGCCCCTACGGCGTGCTGTGAGAGCCACGGCGATGAAGACCCGGTCATCACCCAAGTCCGTTATCTGCTCGATCTCGATGTGGACGCCCTCCTCCGCGTTTTCCCACATCAGCTCGATCCACTCTCGCACCCCTTCCCGCCCGCGGTAGAGCTCACCAATCCCGGCGACACCTTCCAGGGCCTCCCACACGACATCAGGGCTGAGGAAGGCCAACAAGGCGTCGAGGTCGCCGCGGTTGAGAGCGTCGATGGCCTTCCGTGCCAGCTCCACGTTCTCCTTCGACATCGCCCACGCAGTATCCCCCGCACTAGGGGAGGGTGCAGACTCAGAACTCCCCGCCGAGAGAACCGCCGAATGCCTGCGTACAAAGAAAACCCCCAGAATTCCATCGGGACCTGCAAATTCGCCCAGGGGTTGAGCGTTTATGAGACACAGACGGGATTACCCCGCGCCAAGCCGACGGTAAGAGGCGTCACCATGGCGTATTTAGGTTGGCTGCCCAGCGCCCGCGTGGGGCTTTTCCCTGCCTCGCTTAGAGGTGATTCTCCGAGAGCGCGGGAGCTACTGCTTTTCGTCCAAAGGAGCTGTCTGGCGGTACGAAGGCGGCGCGGCTACACAGCGGTTCGGAAGACGATCTGAACTAGGTGTGACCCTGCGGGCGGCAGCTCGTTCACGTCGTCTTGACGACCATCACCGTGCAGTCGGCCTTGTGCGTGACTGTGTTCGGGACGCTGCCGAGCACCCGACGCCCCATCCCCTTGTTGCCGACTACCAGCAGGTCGGCGCCACACTCTGCCGCGAGCCGCACCAACACGTCTGCGGGATCGCCCTCGTCTGAGCGCGTCTCGCATTGGATCCCCTCTTGCCGGAGAGTGGCCTCGCTCCGCTCGAGGATCGTCCTCACCCGAGCCGGCGAGCTGGAGGTCCACTGAAGCTCGATGTCCTGGCCCCTGCCTGCGGGCGACCCTCGCGACCCGGGGAAGGCACTCAGCAATACAAGCTTGGCCCCGAAGCGCCGAGCGATGTCAGCCGCCTGTTTGACAGCCTCCTCTGCGGTCGCAGACCCGTCTGTCGCGACGGCCACGGTGGAGATCATCTGAGCGCAGTATCCACGAACAGGCCGCTCGCTGCACTCGACAGATACCTCCTGCGATATCACCTACTCCGACAGCCCGGCGGCTTCGAGGGCATCGGCTTCGCGTAGGTACGCTGCTTGACAGAGCCGATCCGGCAACAGGTTCCACTGTAAGGCGGTCAACCTGTCGGACCGAAGCGCTCAGTGCGAACCTGATGCGGTTCGAAGCCGGCCTTCAGCAAGAGCTCGACGCCGGCTTCGACGAACCCATTTGAGCCGCAGACGAACGCGGTGCCGGAATCGATGCCGACCTCTGCCATCAGCTCGCGATCGATGCGTCCCGTATGCCCACTCCAGCCGTCGGGTGGCTCGCGGGTGAAGGTCAGCACCGCGTCCTCTCCCAGCTCGTCTTCGTAGATCACGTCATCCGCATTTCGAACCGAGTAGACGAGTCGCATGGGCAGGTCGGGCATCGTTCGGCGGCGGTGGCGCAGGATCGCCATCAGAGGGACGACCCCGGACCCGCCGCCGAGCAGGAGCACTGGCTTCTCCCCGCGCCAGACGAAGTAAGAGGCGAATGGCCCCCGGGTCTCGACCTTGTCGCCCTCGACCACCACGTCATGGAAGTAGGGCGATACCTCCCCGCCGTCCAGTCGATCGATGGTCAGCTCGACCCGACCCTCGTCGAGTGGAGAGGAGGCGACCGAATAGGAGCGCTGCGCTTTGTACCCGTCGGGCGCCGTCAGCCGGACGTCGTAGTGCTGACCCGGAAGCTGCGGCATCCACATCGGAAGCTCGATGACGAAGGACTTGACGCTTGGCGTCTCCTGTTTGATCGCGGTCACCGTCCCGATCTGCCAACGCCCTGGCGCCCGCTGTTCAACGGGGCCGAGCGGCTCCGCCGTCAGTCGGTCCAATAGCGCTGCTCCTTCCAGGGGTCGCCGCGGTTGTGGTAGCCGTTGCTCTCCCAGAAGCCTGGCTCGTCATGGTCCATGACCCGTAGGCCGTTCACCCACTTGGCGCTCTTCCAGAAGTAGAGATGTGGGACCAGCAGTCGCGCTGGACCGCCGTGTTCCCGAGGGAGAGGCTCGCCCTCGTGCTCGCTGACGACCCACGCCTTTCCGTCGGTGAGGTCCTCGATCCCGAGGTTCGTGGTGTAGCCGCCATAGGAGTAAGCCATCGCGAATGCGTCGAGTGGCTCGGCCTCGTCGAGGAGAGTGTCGAGGGAGACCCCTCCGAAGCTGGTGCCCAGCTTCGACCACTTGGTGACGCAGTGGATATCGCAGGGGATCTGCTCGAAGGGGAGCCCACCGAACTCGTCCCAGGTCCACTCGTGCTCCTGGCCGACCATTCCGTCGATCCGGAAGCTCCACTCGTCGGTCGGGATATCGGGAGTCGGCCCGGCGGTGAGCACCGGAAAGCCAGACTCGGAGTATTGGCCGGGAGGAAGCCGATCGGCCAGCTCCTCGGGATCCCGGCGTCGATGCGTGAATCCCCTTGAGACGAACTCGCTCATTCGACGGGGAGCTTCGTCTCGCCGGTCACCAGCACCTCGTCCCTGACCTTGAGAGTTCCGAACAGTCCCGAATAGGGCTTGATGCCCCAGTCGGACTGCTTAAGGGTGGCTTGCCCCGATACCTGGCCGTCCGGGGCGACGTTGAGCTCCAACTGGAGCGGATGACGATCACCGTTCATGGCGAGCTCGCCAATGACCTCGAGGCGCCGTCCGTCGTCCAATGCCTTGACCTGGGTCGATTTGAACTCCACCTCTCCGGCTTTGAGCACCTCGGACTCGAGCGTCTTCTTGATCTCGACCTTGTCGTCTTCGGCCAGGGCCATGACTCCACCGGTCCCCTTCGTCACGTGCATGGAGCCGGTGTCGGCGTTGAGCTCGAGGCTGATCTCCCTGCGAGCCTGGTCGACCGACAGGGATCCCTCCCAGGAGGCAACCTCGATCTCCAGGTCGTGGCCGGCTTTGGCGGCCGCACCGCTTCGCTTGGTCTCGATGCGGAGCTTGCCGTTCTTCGGGCCCAGCCTGTGCGTGCCCGGCACGATCGGCATGTCCATAACCTACCCCGGGCCCGGGCTCGACCCCGCTACAGAGGAGAGAGGACCAATGGAGTTCAACAATTCGTTCACCGTGGACAAGCCGATCGAAGAGGTGTGGAGCACGATGACCGACCTCGAGCGAGTGATCCCGGCAGTGCCCGGTGCGGAGATCCTGGAGAAGACCGGAGACGACGCGGTCAAGGCCGGGGTCAAGATCAAGCTCGGGTCGATGTCGATGAACTATTCGGGCCCCGCCGAGATCGCCGAGAAGGACGACGCGGCCCGCAGGGCCGTGATGACGGCGCAGGCCAAGGAGGCCGGCGGCCAGGGCAACGCGGATGCCAAGGTGACGATGGAGCTGAGCGAGCAGGGCGAGGGAACCGAAGTATCGCTGCACTCCGTCATCAACGTGACCGGCAAGGCGGCTCAGATGGGCGAGGGCGTGATCTCGGCGGTGACCGAAGGCATGATCAAGGAGTTCTCGGGGAACCTCGCCGAGCTCTGACGCCCAACGCTGGTGAGCCGGCTTCAGGTCAGATGTAAGATCCCCTTCGGCTTCTGATTCGAGGGAGCCTCACGGAGCGGAGAGGTAACGGATTGCTGATCGCGGCTGATACGACCTCGTGGTACATCGGGCTCGGGCTCGGTGCCGTGGTGGTCGTGGTGGCGGTGATCATCGTCGTGACCATCCTCGTGCTGGCGAACCGCATCGCGGGGCAGGCGGAGACCGCGGTCGGCGCCGTCGACACGATCGAGGCCCAGACCGACGAGCTCTCGGGCGTAGCCAAGATCAACGACTCGGGAGTGCGGATCCTGCACGCGGCCCGCGCCCTCCGGAAGACGGCGGTGGGGCACTGATGAGGGTGATGCTCGCTCTCGCTGACTCGGAGCGGACGCTCTGGTACGTGACTCTGGCGGTGGGACTGGTGGTCGCCCTGGTGGTGGCCGGGATGCTGCTCATGCTGCTCAACCTGCTGCGCCGGATCCAGAACGCCGTCGGCGGCCTGCTTGACTCGGCCGGGAAGGTCGCGGAGAACACGGCGAACATCCCGCAGCTCGAGGCGACCGCCCCGGTCCTGGCCCAGATCGCGAGCGAGGGCGTCGTCCAGGACGGCTACATGAACGCGCTCTCGCAGGGATACGACGAGGAGCCCGAATGAGCACCACGACGCTCTACATACTCAGCGTCGCGGAGGCGGTCGTGCTCGTCGTCGTGCTGGCGCTGGCGCTCATCGAGATCCGCCGCCGCCTGCTCGAAATCGCCGAGGGCCTCGGGACACTCGGCGGGGCACTCACCGAGGTCGAGGAGGAGCACCTGAAGCCGCTGCGCCCGGCCGTGGAGGCGATCAACGCCCAGTTCGATGGGATCATCGCCCTGATGCCGGGGGTCGCCAAGAAAGCCGCGATCGTCGCCAAGCACACGGAGAACGGCAAGTGACGCTCGTCTGGATCGGAGACATAGTCCTGATCGTCGTCCTCGTTCCCGTCGTGGTCTTCCTTCTGCGCGGCGTGCTGAACGCCGCCAAGGCTGTGACGCCGACGGTGGACGCCCTGGTTCCGGTGGCCGAGGCGGCCTCGGCCGACCTGGACGCGGTGGAACTGCTCGACACCACCCAGAAGCAGGTCAGCGCGGTGGTCGGCGTCGTCGCCGACTACGGCGGATCCCTCGACAAGATCCTCGAGGACGCCTGATGGAGCCGGCCGTCGCGGTCCTGCTCGTCGGCGTCGTCCTCGTGATCCTGGCGCTGGTCTTCTACCTCGTCTCGGTGATCCTGGAGCTGCGGAAGATCACAGCGGGCCTCGACGCCGTGATCGGCGCGGTCGGCGGGATCGTCAGCAAGAGCGAGCCCGTCAACGGCGTGGTGGTCGCGATCAACAAGGACCTCTCGACGGGGACCGACCTGCTCGAGGGCCTGCTCGACAAGAAGGCGGGCCAGGACGACGCCGCCGGGCTGATCGAGTCGGTCTACCCGGGATCGGGCGCCTCGGTGCTGGAGCGCCAGGGGCGGAGCGGCGAGGTCAAGAACATCGACGAGGTCTACACGCGCGGGGCGGTCCAGCTCGTGCGGCTGGGCGGGGCCAGCCCGATCGGTGCGGGAGCCATGTCGGGGCCGGCGATGCGGGACGCGGAGTACTCGAGCGCTGCGGCGCGCAACCTGTACCACAACCCCTCCGGGCCGACCAGCGACGAGCCCCAGGGGCCGCGGTACCGGCCGCGCTCGCCGACGATCGGCACGGACGCGCCGGAGGTGTTCTCGGCCGAGGACGACGAGGGCGGCTCGGGAGAGCCGGGCTGAAGGTTCCGAGGCGGGATTTGACCGGAGTCGAGGAACGGAGGAGGTGAGGCAGGTTGCAGACCCCAGGACCGATTGAGTACGAGCGGGCCACGAGCGTGAAGAACGCGATCGACCTGCTGGAGAAGTACGGCCCCGAGACCCGCATCCTCGCGGGCGGCCACAGCCTGCTGCCGATGATGAAGCTGCGCCTCGCCAACCCCGAGCGCCTGATCGACATCAACGAGATCGAGGACCTCTCCTACATCAACGAGGAGGACGGCGAGATCCGCATCGGGGCGATGACGCGCCACCGCGAGCTCCTCGAGTCCGAGCTGCTGGCCCAGCGCTACCCGCTCTTCGCCGACGCCGAGAACGTGATCGCCGACCCCGTGGTCCGCAACCGCGGCACGATCGGCGGCTCCCTCGCCCAGGCCGACGCCGCCGAGGACCTCTCGGCAGTCTGCTCGGCGCTGAAGGCGACGGTCGTGATCGCCGGCAAGGATGGCGAGCGGACGGTCGGCATGGACGAGTTCCACATCGGCCCGTACATGACGGCCATCCAGGACGCAGAGATCCTGACCGAGGTGAGGATCCCGGTGAAGCCCGGGGCCGGCAGCGCCCATGAGAAGGTGGAGCGCCGCGCGGGCGACTGGGCGATCGTCGCGGTCTCAGCAGCGATCTGGGTCGACGGGGGAACGATCTCCGACGCCGGGGTGGCGCTCAGCGCGGTCGGCCCGACCACCGTCCACGCGACGCGCTCCGAGGAGGCGCTGAAGGGCAAGCAGCCCTCGGAGGAGGTCTTCGCCGAGGCCGGCAAGCTCGCCTCGGAGGACTGCAACCCGAGCGCCGACGGCCGCGGTCCGGTCGACTACAAGCGCCACCTCGCGGGCGAGCTTACGAAGCGGGCGCTACGGCGCGCCGCCGAACGCGCACTGAACCAGGAGGCCTGATGCAAGTCACCGTCAATGTCAACGGCAAGGACTACACGGAGGACATCGAGCCCGCCCTGCTGCTGGTCCACTTCCTGCGCGACACCCTCGGCCTCACCGGCACGCACTGGGGATGCGACACGTCCAACTGCGGCGCCTGCGTCGTCCAGATGGACGGTCGCCCCGTCAAGTCGTGCACGACCCTCGCCGCGAGCTGCGAGGGCCACGAGATCCGCACGATCGAGTCGATGGAGGTCGACGGCCAGCTCGACCCGGTCCAGCAGGGCTTTCACGAGGAGCACGGCCTCCAGTGCGGCTTCTGCACGCCGGGCATGATCATGACCACCCGGGCCCTGCTCGACGAGAACCCGGATCCCTCCGAGGAGGAGATCCGCACCGCGATCTCGGGAGCGATCTGCCGGTGCACCGGCTATTCCAACATCGTGAGGGCCGTCCGCTGGGCGGCCGAGCACGACGGCGCCGAAGCGAGGGGATGACGATGGCGACCACCGCTGCGAAGGAGACACCGCTCGGCTACGGCAACATGAAGCGCAAGGAGGACGCGCGCTTCATCCGCGGCCAGGGGACCTATCTCGACGACATCGTGCTGCCGGGGATGCTCCACGGCGCGATCCTCCGAAGCCCCTACGCACACGCCAAGATCCTCTCGATCGACACGTCGAAGGCGCTCGAGCATCCCAAGGTGTTGCGCGTGATCACGGCCAAGGACCTCGAGACGCTCGGGCTCGCCTGGATGCCGACGCTCTCCTACGACTCCCAGGCCGTGCTCGCCGGCGACAAGGTCCGCTTCCAGGGCCAGGAGGTCGCCTTCGTCGTCGCCGAGGATCGCTACTCCGCGCGCGACGCGTTGCCGCTGATCGACGTGGAGTACGAGCCGCTGCCCGCCCTCGTCAACGCCCGCAAGGCGCTGGATGCCGACGCGCCGCTGATCCGCGACGACAAGCCTGACCAGAAGGACAACCTCGCGAGTCCGCTCTGGGAAGCCGGGGACGCGGAGGAGTGCGACCGCGTCTTCGCCGAGGCGGACGTCGTCGTCGAGCGCGACATGATCTACCCCCGCTGCCACCCGGCTCCGCTGGAGACCTGCGGGATGATCGCCGACATGAACCCGGAGACGGGCCAGCTCGATCTCTACAACGGCAACCAGGCCCCCAACCTCCACCGGACGGTCTACGCGCAGGTCGCCGGCCTGCCCGAGCACATGATCCGGATCATGACCAACGACATCGGGGGCGGCTTCGGCAACAAGGTCCCCATCTACCCGGGCTACGTCTGCGCGATCGTCGGCTCGATCGTCTCGGGCAAGCCCGTGAAGTGGGTCGAGGACCGCTCCGAGAACCTGATGTCGACGGGGTTCGCCCGTGACTACGTGATGAGCGGCCGGATCTGCGCCAAGAACGGGAAGATCACGGGGGCCCAGGTCGACGTGATCGCGGATCACGGCGCCTTCGACAGCACCGCGCAGCCCTCGAAGTTCCCGGCCGGCTTCTTCCACGTCTTCGCCGGGTCGTATGACCTCGAGGCCGCGCACTGCTCGGTCAAGGCCGTCTACACGAACAAGGCGCCGGGCGGCGTGGCCTATCGCTGCTCGTTCCGCGTCACGGAGGGGATCTTCCTGATCGAGCGGCTGGTCGGCGAGCTGGCGCTGAAGATGGACGTGGATCCGACCGAGCTGCGGATCAAGAGCTTCATCAAGCCCGAGCAGTTCCCGTACGAGAACAAGACGGGCTGGATCTACGACTCAGGCGAGTACGAGAAGACGATGCGTGAGGCGATGAGGATCGCCGGCTACGACGATCTGCGCAGGGAGCAGGCCGAGAAGCGCGAGAGCGGCGAGCTGATGGGCATCGGGGTCTCCTTCTTCACCGAGGTCGTCGGAGCCGGGCCCAAGAAGCACATGGACATCCTCGGCCAGGGCATGGGCGACGGCGCCGACCTGCGCGTGCACGCGGACGGTCGCGCCGTGCTCAGCATCAGCGCCCAGACCCAGGGCCAAGCCCACGAGACGACCTTCGCCCAGATCGTCGCGGAGGAGCTCGGCATCTCTCCCGACAAGATCCAGGTGCGCCACGGTGACACCGATCGCACGCCCTACGGGCTCGGTACCTACGGCAGCCGCTCGACGCCGGTCTCCGGCGCGGCCGCCGCCGTCGCCGCGCGCCGGGTGCGGGACAAGGCGCGGCTGATCGCGGCCGGCATGCTCGAGACCTCACCCGACGACCTCGTCTGGGAGAAGGGCCGCTGGTACGTCAAGGGCGATCCCGAGAAGGGCGTGACGATCAACCAGGTCGCGGAGGCCGCGTACGGGGAGGCGCCGTTGCCCGATGGCCTGGAGGGCGGCCTCGACGGACAGTCCGTCTATGACCCGCCCAACCTGACCTACCCGTGCGGCGCCTACATCTGCGTCGTGGACATCGATCCCGACACGGCCGAGGTCAAGGTCCGGCGCTTCATCGCGGTCGACGACTGCGGAGTGCGCATCAACCCGATGATCGTCGACGGCCAGATCATGGGTGGCCTCGCCGAGGGAGTCGGCATCGCGCTGATGGAGGTCATCACCTTCGACGACCAGGGCAACTGCCTGAACGGCTCGATGATGGACTACCTGATCCCGACGGCGCTGGAGTGCCCGGACTGGGAGCTCGGCGCCACCGTCACCCCGTGCCCGCACCACCCGATCGGCGCCAAGGGCGTCGGCGAGTCCGCCACCAACGGGTCGCCGCCGGCGATCGTGAACGCGGTTTGCGATGCGCTTTACCAGTCGCACGGCGTCGCCCACGTCGACATGCCGCTGAGCCCGGCGCGGGTCTGGGCCGCGATGCAGGGCAGGGCCGAGCCGCCCCAGTAGGAGGCGCGATGGACCTCGACCGGATCGACCTTCCGGGCCTGGCCACCGCGCTGGGCCAGCGGCTGCGGGCCGCGGGAGTCCCGGTCACGCCCGAGCGCTCAGCGCGCTTCGCCCGCGCGCTGGCTCTCGTGGCGCCGCAACGGCGCAGCGACCTCTATTGGACAGCGCTGCCGGTCTTCGTCTCCTCACAGGCACAGCTGCCGATATTCGACCGGGTCTTCGCGGCGGTCTTCGACCCGGCCCTCGAGCCCGACGAGGAGCGCGGCGACCCATACACGCCGACGCTGCGCGGCTCGCGGCCCAGCGAGCGCCCGCCCGACCCGCGGGCGCGCTCAGTTCCCGGAGAGCAGGAGATCGAGCGCTCGGGCGGCATGCGCGGCACCTCCTCGGAGCCGAGCTCCGACGACGAGCAGGAGCGCGAGATCGAGGTGCCGCTTTCGATGGCCAGCGAAGAGGAGCGCCTGGGCGAGAAGCGCTTCGAGGAGCTCGAGCCCGAAGAGCTGGATCGGATCCGGCGGATGATGTCCGAGCTGGAGCTGGCTGCGCCGCGGCGCCTCTCGCGGCGCAGGCGGCGCGCACGCAGGGGCGAGCAGCTCGACCTGCGGCGAACTCTGCGCAGCAGCCTCCGGACCGGCGGCGACCCGATGACGCTGGCAAGGCGCCGCCGGCGCACGCGGCCACGGCGACTGGTGCTGATCTGCGACATCTCCGGCTCGATGGAGCCCTACGCCCGCGCCTATCTGCATCTGATGACCTCGGCGGTCGCCAGCGGCGCCCCCGCCGAGGCTTTCGTGTTCGCGACGCGCCTGACCCGGCTGACCAGGGCGCTCGGAGGGCGCAACCCCGACCTCGCGATCCAACGCGCCGCCGAGGCCGCTTCCGACTGGTCCAGCGGGACGCGGATCGGGGAGGCGCTGCGGACCTTCAACGACACCTACGGGCGCCGCGGCATGGCCCGCGGAGCCGTCGTCGTGATCCTCTCCGACGGCTGGGAGCGAGCCGACCCCACCCTGGTCGGGCGCGAGATGGAGCGGCTTGCGAGGCTCGCCCACCGCATCGTCTGGGTCAACCCCCGTGCCAGCGCTCCCGGCTTCACCCCCTCCGCCGGCGGCATGGCGGCGGCCCTGCCGCACTGCGACGCGCTGGTCAGCGGTGACTGCCTCGACGCCCTCGACGAGGTCGTCGAGGCGATGGCCGGAGTCGAATCCAGCACCGAGTGGGCGAACTGGCAGCCGCCGGCAGAGGTCGAGGGGCCGTCGTGGCCCAGCGCCGAGCCGACCGAGGCGCAGCTGCCGGTGCCGATGCCCAGCGGGTACAGCCCCAAGCGAGGGAGGACGACCTCGTGAGAACATCGCCACCGAGGAGGGCTCGATGACCGAACCGAAGCAGAGGACGTGCGCATTCCCGGGTTGCGAGGTCGTGCTCGGACCCGTCTCGGAGGCCGGGAGCCACGTGACCGGGTATTGCGATGATCCGGACCACAACGCCCACAGCGTCTACCGGGCACTGAGGCGTGGCGAGGGCGACGCGTCGCCCGACACCGCCGACAGGCTCGATCTGCCGGCCTTCCAGAAGGGGTCGAAAAATGGCTGACGACGCCGTGTACCGCGCGGTATTCATCCGCATGCACCCGACAGGCAAGGCCGTGCTGAGCCTGACCGAGGCCTCCCAGGGGACCGAGGCGGAGCTCGCCGGAATCGTCGGGGATGAGCTGGGCATCCCGCCCGAGGACGTCAAGGTCGTCCACGAGGACGACGACCGCTTCGGCGAGGGGAACAGCTTCAGCTCGGCGCCCAGCGACGAGGTCGGTGCGAACGTCGCCGCGACGGCCCGCAAGCTGCGTGACAAAGCCCAGATCGTGGCCGGGGCGATGCTCGAGGTTCCCCCCGACTCCCTCAACTACGACAACGGCCACTGGACGGCCGAGGGGGCCGATCCGGAGGGGGTCAGGATCCAGGCGGTAGTGGCGCGAGCCTTCGGTGCCTTTGAGATGCCGGACGGCCTCGACGGCTCGCTGGACGCCCAGACGACCTACAAGCTCAGTGCCCCGCAGCCCGCGGGCTGAGCGCCGGTCGCGCGCGCCCGTGGGTCGGAAAGGCGCGGGAGTACCCTTGAAACCGAGGGACTTGAGTGTCTGAGCCGACCGAGCAACGCTGATGGAGCGTCTGAGTCCTCATGTAGAGGCCACGGTCGTACGAGCTCAGAGCCCCACGAGCGTGCGGGCGGGCGACTCGGCCAGGGTGGGTGCCGACGGCACCATCGACGGGTTCGTCGGGGGGGCCTGCGCCGAGGCCTCGGTGCGTCTGTACGCACTGCGCTCGCTTCAGTCCGGTGACCCGGTGCTCCTGCGGATCCTCCCAAGCGGCGCCGAAGGCGAGCCCGCGGTCGAGGACGGAGCAGTGACCGTCAAGAACCCCTGCCTGAGCGGCGGGGCCCTGGAGATATTCCTGAAGCCGCGCCTACCCGCCGCGACTCTCCGCGTGGCCGGCACCACGCCGATCGCCCAAGCTCTGGCGGAGCTCGGCCGCAGGCTCGGCTACGCGGTCGAGCAGGGCCCCGCCGAGGAGACCGACCCGCGCGCCGACGACGCGGCAGTCCTCGTCGCCTCACACGGGCACGACGAGGAGCGGATCCTCACCGCGGCCCTTCGAGACGACGTCCCGTACGTCGGTCTCGTCGCCAGCGAGAAGCGCGGCGACGCCGTCAAGCAGTCGCTCGAGCTCTCGGAGGAGCAGCTCGACCGGCTGCACACTCCGGCTGGACTCGAGATCGGGGCTGAGACGCCGGAGGAGATCGCGCTTTCGATCCTCGCCGAGGTCGTGGCGCTGCGGCCCCCCGACGCGGCCGCGCGTCGCCTGCTGCCAGGGGAGACCGAGCGCGCGGAGGCCGCTCAGCCCGTCGCTGCGGCCGACTCCCGCACGGAGCCCGAGCGCGAGCCCGTGGCTCCGGTCGAGGTCGCGCTGGACCCGGTCTGCGGCATGGAGGTCGCCCTGAGCCCGGCGAGCATCCAGCTCGAGCGCGACGGGGAGCGATTCTACTTCTGCTCCGAGGGCTGCCGCGACAGCTTCGCCGCCGAGGGAGCGCACGGTGCCGCAGTCGGCTGAGGGCCAGTGGGAGCCCTTCGTCGCCGGCCTCGTCCTCGCCGCCGGCGGTTCCCGCCGCCTGGGCGAGCCGAAGCAGCTGCTGCCCTACGGGGACGGAACCCTGCTCGACCACACGCTCTCGACCGCCCGCGACTGCGGCTTCGACCAGCTGATCGTCGCGCTGGGCGGCAGCTCCGACGAGGTGCGCCGCCGGGTGGACCTGTCGGGAGCCGAGACGGTCGAAAACCGCGACTTCGGAGATGGCTGCTCGTCGTCGATCGCGGCCGCGCTCGGCGCCGTCGACGAGCGCACGCAGGTGCTCGTACTGATGCTCGGTGACCAGCCGAGCGTCACCGCCGCGACCGTCGAGAGCCTGCTGCTGGAGCGCCCGGACGGCGCAAAGTTCACCGTCTGCCGCTACGAGGACGGACGCGGGCACCCGCTCGCGTTCGGCCGCGAGCTGTTTTCCGAGCTGGGCGAGCTGCACGGCGACAAGGCGGTCTGGAAGCTGATGGACCGCTACCAGGACGAGGTCGTCGAGGTCCCGGTCGCCGGGCCGATCCCGCCCGACATCGACACCCGCGAGGATTACGAGGCCGTCCTCGCCGCTGCCGGGATGGCCCCGACGTGACGGTTCCGGTTCAGTCCACGGCCGATTCCGCAATCGGTCAGGCCGTCCCAGATATCGAGACGCTCGAGCGTCGCCTCGACGGGGCGGACTACCTGGCAGACGGCGGGCTTGCCACCGCTCTGTTCCTCTCGCTGCGACTGCCCCAGCCGTTGCTGCTCGAGGGCGAGGCCGGGGTCGGCAAGACCGAAGCCGCCAAGTCGCTCGCGGTGGCGCTGGACACCCCCCTGATCAGGCTCCAGTGCTACGAGGGGATCGACGCCTCCGAGGCGCTGTACGAGTGGAACTACCCGAGGCAGCTCCTGCGCATCCGCTCCACCGAGTCCGCCGGGACCGAGCTGCACGAGGAGGAGCTGTTCAGCCGGGAGTTTCTGACCGCCCGGCCGCTGCTGAGGGCGATCGAGCACCCAGGCCCGCTGCCCGCCGTGCTGCTGGTGGACGAGCTCGACCGCGCCGACGACGACTTCGAGGCGTTCCTGTTCGAGCTGCTCGCCGAGTCCAGCGTCACGATCCCCGAGATCGGCACGATCACCGCCGCGCAGCCCCCCGCCGTGATCCTGACCTCCAATCGGACCCGCGACCTGCACGACGCGCTCAAGCGCCGCTGCTTGTACCACTGGATCGACTACCCGAGCCCTGAGCGCGAGGTCGAGATCGTCCGCCGTCGCGTGCCCGGGACCGCCGTGCACCTGGCGACCGAGGCCGCCGAGGCTGTACGGAGGCTGCGAGGCAGCGACGTGCAGAAGCCGCCCGGCATCGCCGAGACGATCGACTGGGTCGCGGCGCTGGAGCTGCTCGGCGTGGAGCGTCTCGATTCCTCGGCAGCCGAGCGTACGCTCGGGTCGGTGCTGAAATACCGCGATGATCAGGGGCAGATAGCCGAGCGGGGTCTCGATTGGTTGGTCGGCTCCGATGCCTGAGGAAGAGGGTTTGAGATGAAGGACGTCATGGAGGTCGTCGAGGACTGGGTCAGCGAGGGCGATCCGGTGGCGCTGGCCACGGTCGTCGACACGAAGAAGTCGGCTCCACAGCCGCCCGGAACCAAGATGGCGATCAACGATGCGGGCTGGATGGCCGGGGCGGTCTCCGGCGGCTGCGTCGAAGGGCAGGTCGTCCAGGTGGCCGAGGGGATCCTCAAGGGCGACGCTCCGCAGCTCCTCAACTACGGGATCGCCGACGAGGACGCCTGGGACGTCGGGCTGCCGTGTGGAGGTGAGATCTCGATCTGGGTGGAGACCTATGACAACGACGGCCTGCAGGGCCGCTTCAGGGAGCTCGGCCTTCAGGGCGGGCGGGGGAGTCTGACCACACTGCTGGAGGGCCCGGACAACGTCGGGGCCAAGCTCCTTCTCTTGGAGGACGGAACCCGGGAGGGTTCTCTCGGGGATCCGGCACTCGATGCCGTTGCGGCCGAAACGGCCGGAGCCGCGATGTGGTCGGAGCGCAGCGAGCTCTACGAGCACGAGGGCAGCACGTTGTTCGTCGATGTCGTGGCGCCCCCGCCACGATTGATCGTCTTCGGTGCAGTGGACTTCGCCGCTCAACTGGCCGCCGCCGCGAAGCTCGCCGGTTGGCGTGCCTTCGTCGTCGACCCGCGGAAGCGCTTCGCGATGCCGGACCGTTTTCCCGAGGCCGAGCGAGTGATCGCCGCATGGCCCGACAAGGCGCTCGAGGAGCTCGGGGGGATCGATCGAGCGACCTCGATCGCAGTCCTCACCCACGACCCCAAGCTCGACGACGCGGTGCTCAAGATCGCGCTGCGGTCAGAGGCCCAGTACATCGGCGCCATGGGCAGTAGGCGCGCCCAGGCGAAGCGCCGCGAGCGCCTGCTCGCCGTGGGATTGACAGACGAGGAGCTCGAGCGCCTCGCCGCCCCCATCGGGCTCGACATCGGTGCCCTTTCCGCTGCCGAGACCGCCATCTCGATCCTCGGCGAGATCACGGCGGTGCGCCGGGGCCGCGAGGGCGGCCGGCTGAAGACCGTCAAGGGCCGGATTCACGATGCGGCCCCGGATCGCGAAGCCGCGCCGGCGGGGTGAGCGGCGTGCCGGTCGACACGATCCCTCTCGTCGCGCACGTGGCAGGCATCCCCGTCGAGGAGGTCCTGCCGGGCGTGCTCGCCTGCGGTTTCCTCGGTGCGAGAGTGGCAAGCGTGTCCCTCCGGAATCGCTTGAGCCGGTCGGCCGCGCGCAGGTCCAAGGCCGGCCGGGCGTCGAACGGGAGCGCCCGATGACTTCGCGCGACCCACTCGTCGACGGACACGGCCGGCTGATCGGCGATCTACGCCTTTCGGTGGTCGACCGCTGCAACTTCCGCTGCCAGTACTGCATGCCCGCCGACGGACTTCCCTGGCTCGATCGATCCGAGATCCTGACGTTCGAGGAGACCCAGAGGCTGGTGGGGCTTTTCGCCTCGATGGGCGTCAGTGAGCTGAGATTAACGGGCGGCGAGCCGTTGGTCCGGAGGGAGTTTCCGAAGCTGGTCTCGATGCTGCGCCCCATCCGAGCCCTGGGCGAGATCTCGGTCACCACCAACGGCTATCTGCTCGAGCGCGATGCCGAGGCCCTGGTGCGAGCGGGCGTGGACAGGTTCAACGTCTCGGTGGACTCGCTTGCGCGGGACGCCTTCTTCAAGATCACCCGCCGCGATGCGCTCGCGCAGGTGTTGCGCGGACTCGAGGCAATTGCCGCCTTCCCCGAGGTGCGGCCTATCAAGGTGAACGCGATCGCGATGCGCGACTTCACCGAGCAGGAGGTGATGCGCTTCTGCGCGCTGGCGCGTTCGACGGACTACCAGGTCCGCTTCATCGAGTTCATGCCGCTCGACGCGGATCGGGCCTGGACGCCGGACGCGGTGCTGACCGGGGCGGAGATCAGGGAGATCGCCGAGTCGGTCTACGAGCTCGAGGAGGTGCCCCGCGAGCCGCACGCGACCGCGCGCGTCTATCGCTTCGCCGACGGCGCGGGTGAGATCGGCTTCATCAACCCGGTCTCGGAGCCCTTCTGCGCGGACTGCAACCGGATCCGCCTCACCTCCGACGGCAAGCTTCGCACGTGTCTGTTCTCCGTCGACGAGACCGATCTGCGCGATCCGCTGCGCTCGGGCGCGGGCGACGACGAGCTCGATCAGCTGATCCGCGACGCGGTCTGGCGGAAGGAGCTCAAGCACCGCATCAATGAGCCCGGCTTCCGCCGCCCACCGCGATCAATGAGCCAGATCGGCGGCTAGCTAGCGCGAGACGAGCCGGGTGGCGGTCGCCTTCCAGTTCGCGGTGACTCGGACGCCCGGACGCAAGGCCAGCGAACGGATCGATTCGAGGGTCACCTCCGCCACCAGCGGTTGCGGCGAGGACAGCCCGACCCGCGCCCGGTTACCGATCTCGGTCACCGATATGACCTCGACCACGATTCGGTTGAGGGAAGAGCTTTCGTGCGCGGCCCCCCTCTGGCTCGAGGCTGATTTCCCATGGAAAGACGAGTGCGGCGACTGGCCCACGGATCAGGTCGGTGCTCTGCAGCACGCCTCCACCATCCAGCTCGACCGTTGTGAGCCCGTCCGCGCCCGGCCTCGCCGTGCCGTTGAGAACCACGGAGCCCGCGAAGTCGGCGACGAATGCGCTCGCGGGCCGGGCCGACAGCTCCGTCCCGCGTTGCACGATGCGCCTCTCGTCCATGACGAAGATCTCGTCGGTCAGCATGGCCGCCTCGGAGAGGTCGTGAGTGACGACGATCGCGAGCGCACGAGCCCCTCTCAGCGCCTGGACGAGCTCCCGGCCGGCGTGCGCACGGGTGCGGGTGTCGAGAGCGGCCAGTGGTTCGTCGAGTAACAGGACGCTCGCGTCGCGCCAGAGATCGCGCCAGCGCCACGCGCTGGAGCTCCCCTCCCGAGAGGGAGGCGGGGCGGACATCGGCGAGCCGCTCGACGCCGAAGCGCCGGAGCTGCTCGAGTGCGCGATTCCGGCGATCCTGTCGCGGGCCGGGCATTCCGAAGGCGACGTTCCGCCACGAGCTCAGATGCGGGAACAGGGCGTAGTCCTGGAACATGAATCCGCAGGCGCGCTCCTCGGGCCGGAGATCGATCCCGCGGCCGGAGTCGAGCCAAACTTCCTCGCCTGGTTCTGCCTATGCAGAAAGCTTGTTTGTCGGAGCCGCGCACATTGCGCGCGACCGGGATGATCTAGGCTCGAAAGAGGGCCCGAGTGGCCCCAGACGGAGGAGGAGCCCTTGCAGATAAGTGCACGAAACAAGCTCCCGGGCGAGGTCAAGAGCGTCACGGAAGGGGAGGCCATCGCGAACGTGGAGCTCGAGGTCGGTGGAATGAGGCTGGTCGCTTCGATCACGGTGGAGGCCGTGCGAGAGCTCGGGATTGCCCCCGGGACCGAGGTGACCGCGCTGGTGAAGGCGAGCGACGTGATGCTCGCGGTGGAGTGAAGCCGCGCTGACGCCTACGACCGCGGACAGACCGATCGAGATCGACGATGCACGGCGTCTCGTGCTCGAGCGCGTCGATTCCCCGTTACCGGAGCCCGTGCCACTCCGCGAGGCACTTGGTCGCGTCCTCGCCGCTGACGTCGAAAGCGCCGACGAGGTGCCCGGCTTCGACAATTCCTCCATGGACGGATTCGCGGTCAGGGCCCGGGACATAGGGGGAGCCACCGCAGAACGGCCGGCGAGTCTGCTCGTCGTCGACGAATCGCGCGCCGGGCGGCCCGCCGCCAGGGGGGTCGGAGATGGTGAGGCAATTGCGATCTCCACGGGCGCCGTGATGCCCGATGGAGCCGACGCGGTCGTGCGGGTGGAGGACACCGGCACGCTTGACGGGAGAGTGGAGATTCGCGCGGAGGTTCCCGAGGGGAACAACGTGCGGCATGCCGGCGACGACATCCGGTCCGGAGTCACAGTGCTGCAGCGCGGCGTCACGCTGGGCGCGGCGGAGCTCGGGGTGATCGCCTCGGTCGGCGTGGGGGAGGTGAGCTGTGCCCGACGCCCGCGGCTCGCGGTGTTGACCACCGGTGACGAGCTGCTCGAACCGCGGGAGGCGCAGCGGCCGGGCGGGGTCAGGAACGCAAACGGGTACACGATCCCTTCGCTCACCCTCGCAGCCGGCGCGGACCTGACGGCGATCGAGACGGTCCCCGACGATCCCGGTCTGACCCGCATGGCCATCGAGCGCATACTCGAAGGCGAATTCGCCGTCATCTGCGGGGGAGTCTCCGTCGGCGAACACGATCACGTCAAGAGCGCGCTTGCCTCACTCGGTGTTGACGAGGTCTTCTGGAGGGTCGCGCTGAAGCCGGGCAAGCCGACCTGGTTCGGCGTCGCGCCCACAGGAACGCTCGTCTTCGGTCTGCCGGGCAATCCGGTCTCGGCGATGGTCACGTTCCTGCTTTTCGTACGCCCCGCGATCAGGGCGATGCTCGGGGCGCCCGATGGATCAGACCGCGTGCGAGCGACACTGGATGAAGAGCTTCCGAAGCCGCCCGGCCGGGCGCACGCCGTCCGCTGCCGCTTGGAGCTCCGGGACGATGGCTGGCACGCCTCTCCGACCGGGGACCAGGACTCACACATCCTGACGTCGATGCTGGGCGCTGACGCGCTGGCAATCGTGCGCAGCCACGCCGACCCTCCCGTGGCGGGCGATTCGGTAGAGGTGGAACTGTTGCCCGCGGGATGGGGTCTAGGATCGCCTCGATGAAGGTCACAGTGCGGCTGTTCGCAATCCTGCGGGAGCGCGCCGGGATGAACTTGCTCGAGGTTGAGCTCGACGAGGGGGCGACGGTGGCCGATCTGCTTGAGGAGCTGGCAGCCCGCCCGGAGCTCGGGGATCTGCTGACGAGGATGCCCGTCAGGATGGCGGTGAATCGCGACTACGCGGAACCCGGCACGGCGCTGGCACCTGGTGATGAGTTGGCTCTGGTTCCGCCGGTGAGCGGGGGGTCGAGCGGCGGGGTCCACGTCAGGATCACCGAGGATCCGCTTTCAGTGGACAAGCTCTCCAGGTTGGTCTCGCGGCCCAGCGCGGGCGCCATCGTCACCTTTCAGGGCCAGACCCGGGATGTCGACAGGCTGGACTACGAGTCGTATCGGGAGATGGCGGAGCACAGGATCGAGGGGATCCTGATGGAGTGCATTGAGCGTCATGGACTTGCGGCTGCGGCGGCCGAGCACCGAGTGGGTCCGGTTCTCCTCGGTGAATCGAGCGTGATCGTCGCGGTCTCAGCCGCCCACCGCGCCGAGGCATTCGCCGGTGCTCGCGATGCAATCGATCAGATCAAGGCCGAAGCGCCGATCTGGAAACGGGAGGTCGAGGAAACCGGGAATGGAGAGAGGGCCCGCTGGGTACGGGGAGTCGCCCCAACCGGGCGGACGAGCGGCAACGGTCCGGCGCCTTGAACGACCTGCCGCATCTCGACGATGATGGCGCGGCTCGGATGGTCGATATAGGCGCCAAGGAGGTAACCGAGCGATCTGCCAGGGCAGAGGCCCTCGTGCGGATGTCACCTGAAACGGCTGCGGCGGTTGCGAGGGGCGACTCGCGAAAGGGTGACGTGATCGGGACGGCTCGCCTGGCGGGAATCCAGGCCGCCAAACGGACACCAGAGCTGATCCCCCTCGCTCATTCTCTAGCGCTGACCTTCGTCGGCGTCGAGGTCCGCATCGACGCGACCGCGGGTCTCGTGGTGCTCATGTCCGAGGCGAGGACCGTCGGTCAGACCGGGGTGGAAATGGAGGCAATGACGGCCTGCGCCGCGGCTGCGCTGACGGTCTATGACATGGTCAAGGGCATCGAGCGCGGGGTCGCGATCGAGAGGATCTCGCTTCTCGAGAAATCCGGAGGGCGAAGCGGAGAATGGCACCGGCAATCGGGGCTCAGCGACGAGGGCCTCGGGCGGTCCTGAGCGGTGCGGGCCGCAATCCTCACGATCTCGACGTCGCGGGCGGCGGGGGACGGAGCCGACGACAGCGGCGATGCGCTGGCGGACTACGCGTCCACGCTTGGGATCGAGGTCGTCGGCCGCGAGGTGCTCCGGGATGATCGAGAGCTGATCGCCGAGCGCCTGGTCCACTGGGCCGATGATGACCCATGCGATCTGGTGCTCACCACGGGAGGGACGGGTTTCAGCCCCAACGACCTGACCCCCGAGGCGACGCGGTCCGTGATCGAACGGGAGGCGCCGGGTATCCCCGAGGCAATGCGGGCTGCATCGCGGCCACATACCCGTCATTGGATGCTCTCTCGGGGGGTCGCCGGCATCCGAGGCGCCACTCTCATCGTGAACTTCCCCGGCAGCCCGACGAGCATCGGTGAGGCTGGGGAAGCGATCGGGGCAGCACTTCCGCATGCACTCGAGCTGCTTGCGGGCAAGCGGAGTGCGCACTGAGCGACTGGCCGCTCTTGCTCAACCTCCCTGGACTACGGCTGGGGGCCGAAAGGTCGCTGGTTCAAATCCAGTCGCCCCGACTAT
>CAWDAL010000025.1:0-31907 GCA_963800285.1 uncultured Solirubrobacterales bacterium | reverse complement strand
GGATTCTCAGTCCGGAAACCCGGGTTCGAATCCCGGTAGCGGTGCCTCGGAGAAGCCCCGTAAAGGCGGGGTTTTTCTTTGCTCGGGAACCCCTGTGGACCAAAAGCGTGTCCCGAGCGTGTCCCGAAAAATGCATCTCAACTGGCTGAGGGAGGGCCGGCGCGCAGCTCCTCCTCGCCGGAAGGAGGCGCGACGCTGCGCCCCACCGGTGCTCGCGGCAGTGCTCCCAGCACGCGGAAGCAGAAAGCGTGAGTCAGGTCGTACCGCGGTAGCTCTCAACAGGGCTTGCGAACGTGTTGGTCGGAGGCGTGAGCGGCGCCCCATCGTCTGCTTGCCCGCGGGCTACGGTTCGGTGAGGCCTGCGGCCTGACGCGCCGCGTCGACGTCCGTCGCGCAGCATCCGAATGACCTCCTCGATGCCCGGCAGACCGCGGTAGGCCTGCGCGTCGGGAAACCCCTCCCAGTGCGTCATGTCCCACACCGCCTCCGGGTGGTAGAGAGCGAGCAGAGCCTCCACTTCGTCATCGCGAAACGCACGATAGGAGGGTTCGATCACGTCGACGCGGTCGACTGACATTCCGCCCAGCTTAGATGGCGATTGTCAGGCTGCTCCCGCTTCGCGCGAAACCCGGTACGAAGAGATCGCAGTGCCCCTCGGCGCGTATTGGCCATGCGGGCCGGCTCGTGCGTCCTCCGCATGCAATGCGGTAGCGCGCAGCCCCATCGGCGGGATACTGCGCAGGCGATGTCCCAGGAGAACGTGGAAGCCTTCCTACGCGCCGTGGAGGCGAACAACCGCGGCGACTACGACGCGGTCCTGGAAGAGGTCCACCCCGGCATCGAGTGGCGGGCTGTGTTCCAGGTGAAGTTCGGCGGACAGGCGATCACTTGCAGAGGGCATGAGGGCGTCCGTGAGTACCTCCAGGACCTGGACGAGGGTTTCTCCGTCCGGCGAGTGGAGATCTCGGAAGTTCGCGACCTCGGCGAGCGAATCGTCGCAACCGGCCACGTTCGAGGCCGTGGAAGGGTGAGCGGCGCCGAAATCGATTCGCCCATCGGCTTCGTGATCGACTTCAGGGACGGCAAGGTGTTCGGGATGCGGGACTACCTCGATTCCCAGGAGGCCCTCGAAGCCGCCGGGCTTTCGGAGTAGGCGATGTCGGATGAGAACGTCGAGCTCGTGCGGCGAGGGGCGGAAGCCCTTCGGTCGCGGGACCGAACCGCCTGGCTCGCGGTCAACGATGCGGACTTCGAAGTCGTGCCTCTCCCCGATTGGCCGGAATCCGGCGCGCGCGGTGCCGAGGCCGCCTGGGACTACTACCTCGAGATCTTCGACGCCTTCGAGTCGTTCCCGATAGACGACGCCGAGGTCCTGGACGCGGGGGGCGACAAGGTCCTGTTGCATTACCGACTTGAATTGAGCGGAGCGGGGAGCGGCGCAAAGGTCGAGTTCGATACCTGGGGCGTTTTCACCATCCGGGAAGGGAAGATCCTTCGGGCCGAATGGTTCCCGGACCGCACCGATGCCCTCGAAGCCGCCGGGCTTGAGGAGTGGGCGATGTCGGAGGGGAACGTGGAGCTTTTGCGCGAAACTTGGAGGGACTTCGGCGAGCGAGGAATCGATGGCGTCCTCGACTACTTCGCCGAGGACTGCGTCAGCGAGGACACTCCGCAAACGCCCGATCGCGCAATCTATGAGGGGGGAGGGGAGTGAGGGCTATGTGGGAACGCTTCGCCGAGAGTTGGGGGGACGTTGCCCTGGAGCCGGTGGAGTTCATCGACGCAGGGGAGGGCGTCGTCGTGGTGACTTCCATGCGCGGGCGGGGCAAGGGCAGCGGTACCCCCGTTGACGCTCTGATTGCCTTCGCCTACGAGTTCCGTGCGGACGGCAGGATCGTCCGGAGTCGTGCGTTCTTCTCCAGGAGCGAGGCCCTCGAAGCCGCCGGCCTTGAGGAATAGGCGATGTCGCAGGAGAACTTGGAGACCCTCCAGCGAGCCCAAGCGGCCTGGAACGCCGAGGATCTGGACGCCTGGTTGGCCGAGCTTGATCCGAAGGCCGAGTGGCATACCGCCCTTGAGCAAGCCCTGGAGGGCAGAGCGAGGACCTACCGGGGCCACGAGGGTCTGCGACAGGCCTGGGACGAATATCGCAGCGAGGCATGGGGCGGTCTGATGAATCAGATTGAGGAGATTCGAGACCTCGGCGAGTCGGTTCTGGTCCTCGGTCATCTCGATGTGACTGGCCGGACGACTGGCATCGAGTCCAGCCAGGAATTCGGTCAGCTCGTCAGCTTCCGAGGCGGGAAGATTGTCCGCTCGCAGGACTTCCTGACCCACGCGGAGGCTTTCGAGGCCGCCGGGCTGCGGGACTAGGCGATGTCGGAGGCGAACATCGAGGCGATTCAGCGCGGCTTGCACGCATTCAACCCCCGCGATCTGACCACATGGATCGGGGTGTGCGATCCGGAGGTTGAGAACATTCCACCGCGGGAATGGCCCGAAAGCGCACCGACTCGCGGTCCCGACGGCATCTGGGAATTCTTCGTCGAGGCGGGCAAAGCCTGGGACGAAGGAACTCTTGAATGGGGCGAGCTGATCGATGCCAGCCCCGATAAGGTCGTGGCGAACCAGCGGCGGCAGATGCGGGGCAAGGCGAGCGGGGCCGACATGGTCTGGAGCTACTGGGTCGTATTCACATTTCGAAACGGGCGCGTGCTCCGCTTCGAGTGGTTCCGCGATCGCGCGGAAGCCCTCGAAGCCGCCGGGCTGTCGGAGTAGGCGATGTCACAGGAGAACGTGGAGGCGGTCCGGCGCGGGTACGAAGCCTTTAACCGAGGCGGAGTCGACGCCGTCATCAGCGAAGGCATCTGGTCGCCAGAGATCGTCTGGGATGCCACGCCGACTGGCATCCCCGGGCTTGGTATCTATCGCGGCCACGAAGAGGTCAAGTCGTTTTTCGAGGACGATTGGTTCAAAGCGTTCCCCTTCGACGAATGGGAGGTCGAGGTCGATGAGGTGATCGACCACGGGGACCAAGTGATCAGCATGTGCCGCCAGCGTGGACGCGGCGCGACTAGCGGAGCGGACACAGAGCTTTTCGTCGCACAGGTCGGCACCTGGCGCGACGGACAGTGCGTGCGGATTGACAACTATCTCGACCGAGAAAAGGCTCTCGAAGCCGCCGGGCTGTCGGAGTAGCGGCTCCGGTTCTTGGAGCGCCCACTCCGGCTCACCGTGCCACTGCGCCGCGAAGACGCCGTGCTCCAGCAAACGAGATACTGCGTGGGCGATGTCGCAGGAGAACGTGGAGGCGTTGAAGCGAGGGCTCGACGCCAGTAATAGGCGAGACATCGAGTCGTTCCTGGAGACGCTCGATCCGGAGGTGGAGTGGCATCCGGGGCTCGCGGCACTGCTCGAAGGGGAGGCGACGGTCTATCGGGGAAGGGAGGAGGTCCGCGAGATGCTTCAGGACTACTTCGAGGCCTTTGCTGACCTCCGCTTCGAGATTTCGGAGATTCGGGATTTCGGCGATCGGATCCTCGCCGTGGGCGAGATGCGTGGGCGGGGCACGGAAAGTGGTGTCGAGATCGAGTCGTCGTGGGCCTACCTGATCCAAGTCAGGAACGGCAAGGCAACTCAGGTTCGGACCTACCTCGATCCCGCGGAGGCCCTCGAAGCCGCCGGGCTGTCGGAGTAGGCGATGTCGCAGGAGAACGTGGAGATCATCCGCCGCGGCTATGAGCTCTATGCGGCGGGCGACCTCGAGGGCGTGGCTGCGCTGTTCTCCGCCGACGCCGAAGTGGCGGATACCGCTGGCCTCGGAACCTCCGAGCTCGCTCCAGGCACCCGCCGGGGGCCCGAGGGGTTTGTTCGGGTCATCGAGGAGGCGCGGGAAGCATTCGAGGACTTCCGCACCGAGCCCGAGGACTTCATCGACGCCGGCGATGTCGTGGTCGTGCCTGCTCGGATCTCCGGCCGAGGAAGGACAAGCGGAGCGACACAAGAGGCGCACCTCGTCCACCTGTGGGCGCTCCGCGACGGCAAGGTAATCCGGGCCGAGGTCTACCGGACAGTCGAGGAAGCCCTCGATGCCGCTGGGCTGCGGGGGGTAGCCGCTTCGGACGAGGAGGAGTAGCCGCGCGGCGCCGGCCGAGCCACTCCTCCAATGCGCGAGGAAGGGGCGTGAGCTTCGGTCGCTCGGCACCGTCGGTAAGTGCTGGCGGCACGCGGAAGGAGTCCGGCACGGACAAGCAGGAACTCAGCGCTCCCTGCAATCGAGAATGGCCGCGTCGCCTACTAGCCGCGAGATACTGCGTGGGCGATGTCGGAGGAGAAGGTCGAGCTCGTACGGGAAGCGATCACTGCTCTTAACCGAGGCGACCTGGACGCCTGGCTGGCTTTCCTCAGCCCTGACGTCGTCTGGGAGGCCCTGCCCGGCGTCCCTGGGCTTGGAGAGCTTTACCGCGGGCGGGCGGAGGTGCGGGAGTGGATCGAGCAGCTGTTCGAACTCGCCGAGGGCGGCATCCACGCCGAGATCGAGCAGCTGACGGATTTGGGCGATGACCGGGTTTTCCTTGGGATCGTTCTCACTGCACGCGGTAGGGGCAGCGGCGCCCCGTTTGAGATGTCCGCCTGGGAGGTGGTCTGGTTCGCAGAGGGCCTGGTGACGAGGCGTCAGGTCTTTTGGACTCGGGACGAAGCCCTCGAAGCAGCCGGATTGTCGGAGTAGGCGATGTCGCGGGAGAATGTGGAGTTCCTTGAAGGCCTGTTCGCGGGCGCCACCGCCATGGACAAGCACGCGCTACTCGACGCCCTGCCCGATTTGATCGCGGAGACGTGCGACCCGGACATCGAGTGGGTAGAGGACCCGCGGCGAGCGGACAGGCAGGTTTACCGTGGACATCAAGGCGTCCGCGAGTCTTGGGAGCGGTGGCTCGAGAACTTCGACGACTACGGCGTTGAGATCGAGCGGATGGTCGACTGCGGCGAGAAGGTCTTCGTGGTTGCTCGTGAAGAGGGCCGAGGAAGAGCGAGCGGAGCGACCATCGCTCAGCGGATCTACTCCGTGTACAGCTTTCGGGACGGAAAGATCTGCCGCTACGAGGAGTTCTACGAAGAGCATGACGCCCTCGAAGCCGCCGGGCTTCGGGAATAGGGCACGCTCCTGCCTTGCGCGAGGAGGCGTCGGCGTCTCGCGCGCCGCATCAGCCGGAGAGTTTGCCCTGCCGTGCCGCTTCGATGGCCTCTTCGCGGTCGTGGAATCCCCGTGCCTCGACCACCTTCCCTTCGTTCACCTTGAATGCCATCGCGGTCTCGTTCACAAGCTCGGCTTCGCCCCGTCCCGACCGGCCCTTCTCCAGGAGGAAGACCACTATCGCCTCGCCGGCGTCGATCAACCGCTCCACCTCGAAATCGAAGTTCTCCCACTGCACCTCGACGTCGGTCATATATCCCAGGTACGCGTCGGGGCCGGTGAGGACCCCGCTTCTCGTCCAGCCCGCCGCGGGTGCCGTAGAGCACGATTGCCGGATCGAGCAGTCGCGCGGCGGTTTCGAGATCGCGCTCGGCGGACGCTTTCCAGAGCGCCTCGACGGTGGCGAGGTCATCCTTGCTCATCCAGGCGCCTCGGCCTCGAGCAGCTGTTTGAGCTTCTGTACATCCGCGAGACGCTGCCGGCGCAGCCAGCGCTTCAGGTAGGGGCCACGAGCAGCACCTGCGTCCCGCTGAGCTCGGGCCTGAACCTCCAGGTCAGCAGGGTTGAGCCCTCACGAACGTCGGCGAGCTCGAAGGAACCGCGGGGCCGCGCCGCGCCACCCATCCATCGCATCGGCGGACCGTCCCACGCAAAGCTGCGCTCGGGCTCGACCTTGACGAGTTCCAGGGTTCCCGACCGGTGGCCCGGGCTGACAGTGAAGCGAATCACCGACCCCACCTCCCCGGGGCTCCCTGACTCGAGCCGGGCCGATTCGAATTCCCCCAAGTAGTCGGGCATCCGCTTGGGCTCGAGGAGCAGAAATGACCATACCTCCGACCGTGGTCGCGCGATCTCCGCGCTCACGTCGACCGCGATCGCGCTCTTCATGTCCCCATGATCGCCCAGGAACCCGCGACGTCGCAGCCCGGTCGCTCAGGTCCAGGCCTGGATGGGCCATGCCGACATCAAGACGACCCAGCGCTACCTGCACTAAAAGAGCCGCGAGAACGAGGCGGAGCTGCTCTCGGGGGCGTTCGCGGCCGGCGCGGACGATGCCCTGCCGTTTGCCGCCTGAGCGACCCGAGCGCTGATCCTCAGCGCGAGCCGGTGGGCGGAGGGATCCCTAGGTCTTTACAGATCTTGCGAGCCAGGCCGTAGCCGAGTTCTCGGTGTCGCGGTACGGCAGTCGACCGCTCGATGTCAAAGCCCCAGACGCTGTGCTTGCCGCCCTCGCGCAGCTTCCTGACGCCGTGCTGTCGTAGATGTCGCTCGAGGTCGCGGCGCTTCACGCAGCGATGACGAGCTGCAATGACTCGCTGTCGGCGGCGTTGCCGACAGATGCGTTCTCACCGAAGCGCAGCGCGAGGATTTCGTGAAGCGCGTCGATTACGTTCTCACGCGCCTCTTCGCGGGTCTTCCCCTGGCTGTGCGCCCCCGGTACCTCGGGGATGCTGGCAACGATCCAGCCGTCCTCCTCGGGTTCGAAGACGATCGTCAGGTTCAAGAGCGGCTCGGTCATTCCCGCTTACGGTACTGCGCTCCGCGGCCGAGCGGGCGAAAGGGCGTGTCCCGAGCGTGTCCCGAAATGTGCATTTCTGAGGGCACCTGAGGGCAGCTCAGAGCACCTGATTCGTGCCTAGGAGACCTCGATCGCCGCTCTCGCGTGTGCTTCTCAGTCCGGAAACCCGGGTTCGAATCCCGGTAGCGGTGCCTCGGAGAAGCCCTGCGGATGCGGGGCTTTTCTATTTCGGAAGGGCTGCGCCGTCCGAAACTTTGTCGCGAAAACTGCATCCGGCCGAAAGCGACGCTTTGCATGGGAAGCAGTACCCCGCCGCGAGATAGTGCGTGGGCGATGTCACGGTTGACAGCCCCTCGGTGCTCTTAGTGTCGGCACTACAACAAATCGGCCCCGGGACGCTTGCCGCGCCCCAGGGTCTAGATAGGGGAGGTACGCAATGCACTGGAAGCCATTGCTCACCGTTGCAGTCTGTACCGCCGCCCTTGTGGGTGCAAGCGCAGGTGCCGCTCTCGCGGGCGAGGTCAAGGGCCCTCCGGGGACACCAAGTTCTCCCACGAACCCGGTCCCGACCCCGCCTGCGTCGGGCGAGACTCAGGCGCCCGACCATGCGAACTCGGCGTGCGCCTTCTCCGGGCTGAATGACCTGAACCCGGACGAGGGGCCAACCGACAGCATCGTCCAGACTCCCGCCGACGGGCCGCCGGGGGCGCCTGGTCATGGCGGTATTCCCGGGTTCGAGAACGGCTGTAGGGGCGGCAGCAACTGAGACAGCCCCGGTTGGCCTCGGCACCAGCGTCGGGGCCAACCTTCATTTTCTAGACCTGAGGTCTAGTCACCGTGGTCCAGCGAGACACTGCGTGGACGATGTCGAAGGAGAACGTGGAGCTGGCGCGGGCGGCGCTCAACTGGTTTGCACAGTTGGATGAGGGCCTCGTCGCTCCCGAGGAAGTGAGCCAGTACTTCTCGCAGGACCCGATTACGACCCTCTCGGGGTTCTTGGAGGAGCACACCACGCTCCACGGCGTAGATGAGTTCCTCAAGTTCCGCTCCGCCTGGATGGAGCCATATGACGACTTCAGCTACGAGCCGGTGAAGATCATCGACGCGGGAGGGAACTGGGTAGTGGTCATCCTTCACCAACGCGGTAAACCCCACGACGGCGACGCGTGGGTCGAGATGGATTACGGCCTCGTCTATACGGTCGAGGAGCGATTGATCGCGAGGGCAGATTTCTACGCAACTCCCGAGCAAGCCCTCGAAGCTGCCGGGCTGTCGGACTAGCCGCTTCGGACGAGAAGCGGCGGTCAGCATGGGAAGCGGCGCTGCAAAGTCAGCTGGTTGCTGATCAGTTGTGTTGTCTGGTGGTCGACCCTCGTGCGTTGGCATTCTCAGACGGTCCGCAAGGCCTCGGTCGGTGAGACGTTCGCGGCACGCATCGCGGGCAACAGCCCGGCGATGCCCCCGATCGCGATCGCGGCGGCGATCCCGCCCGCCCATGCCTCTGCGGGGATGACCGTCGACCAGCCTCTGCCCGAGGCATAGATCAGCGTTGCCAGCGCGCCAGTCAGCACTCCGGCCGCTCCGCCGAGCAGCGCCAGGATGATCGCCTCGGAGAGGAACTGGGTCCGGATCTGGGTCCTGGTCGCCCCGAGAGCCCGACGAAGCCCGATCTCGGAGCGACGCTCCAGAACCGAGATGACCTCGTCCACAACGCGATCGTCCACAATCTGCCTGAAGGGGGCACCGTGTGGCTCACGACCGGCGTTCACCCCGAGAGTGTGGTGCTCACTGTCGAGAACACCGGCGAGAAGCTCACCCCACAGTTGGTGTCCTCGCTTGGCGAGCCGTTCCTTCGCGGCACCGAACGGATACGCACCGACCACGCAGGTGTCGGCCTCGGCGTGGCGATCGTCAAGAGCATCACCCAAGCGCACGACGGGACCCTCGCCCTGACCCCCCGGGCCGCCGGCGGGCTCCGCGTCACGGTGCAGCTCCCCGCCGCTCCACCGCAACTGGCGGATGGCGATCAGGGGAAGTACCGCACGGCCCCATAGGGGCGGATCGTCCGATTTCTGTACGGTCGAGCACATGGCTGTCCAACGGATGGACCACGTCGGCATCGTGGTTGACGACCTCGCTGCCGCGACCGAGTTCTTCGTCGAGCTCGGACTCGAGGTGCTGGGCGAGATGTCAGGAATGGAGGGCCGCTCCGTGGACCGCATCGTGGGGCTGGATGGCGTCCGGACCGACTTTGCGTTCATGCAGACTCCGGACGGCCAGGGACGACTCGAGCTGATCAAGTTCCACTCGCCGTCAAACCAGGGCGAGGGCCGGCACGAGCCCCCGAACGCGCCGGGTATCCGCCACGTCACGTTCGCCGTCGAGGACATCGACGCAGTCGTGGCCCGCCTGCGGGCCCACGGCGCCGAACTCGTCGGCGAGCTGGAGAACTACGAGGACAGCTACTGGCTCTGCTACGTCCGCGGCCCGGACGGGATCATCGTCGAGCTCGCGGAGAAGATCGGCTAGGCAGGGAAGCCACCAAACGGGTCGAAATCGAGGCGATTAAGCAGCCGTTAACAGCCCGGAAAGTACGGCCAAATACCGATTCGGCGCCTGGGGTCCTAGATAGGATCGCCTGTGGAGCTGCTGCATTGCGGCAGGAGAGAACCACTGCTGGGAAGCTGGTGAGGAGCTGCTGGAGGATGGGACCGTCATAGGGACCCGAACGGATGCTCATGCTGTGCGACCGGCCCGCCCCTGGGTGGGAGGGCCGTGAGCCCGGGCGAAGAGGCCGTTTCACCGCAGAGCGCGCGCGTACGGGGGGGCGGCGGATTCGCCCGTCTGGCCGCGATCGGCGCCCTGGTGCTGGTCGCGATCGCGATCCTCGTCCTGCTGCTTTCGAGCGGCGGCAACTCCAACCACTACCGCCTGCTCTTCGAGACCGGCGGCCAGCTGGTCAAGGGCAACCAGGTCCTGATCGGGGGCGTCCCCGTCGGGGGCGTCGACGACGTCAAGCTGACCGACAACGGACAGGCGCAGGTCGACATCTCCGTTGACCGGCCGCTGCACCAGGGGACCACGGCGATCATCCGCGCGACCTCCCTCTCCGGGATCGCCAACCGCTACGTCTCGATCCAGCCCGGCCCGGACAACAGCCCGGAGCTCGGGAGCGACGCGATCATCTCGGAGACCGACACCACCAGCCCGGTCGACCTCGATCAGCTCTTCAACACGTTGCGCGGTCCCGAGCGGCAGGCGCTGCGGAACATCATCCAGGGGTCCGCGACGGTCTACGCCGGCAAGGGCCCGCAGGCCAACCAGACCTACAAGTACCTGAGCCCGTCGCTCGTCGCCACGGATCGCCTGCTCCAGGAGCTCGATCGCGACCAGGGGACCCTCACCAACTTCATCGTGAACGGCGCGAGCGTCGTCTCCGCGGTAGCTGAGCGCCGCAGCGATCTCTCCGCCCTGACCCAGAACGCCAACGAGGCTCTCGGCGCGATCGCGAGCCAGAACCGCTCCTTCGACCAGGCCCTGGTCGCCCTGCCGGGCGCGCTCCGCCAGGCCAACACCACCTTCCACAACCTGCGGCCCGCGCTGGACGACCTGAACGTCCTCGTCAACGCGTCGAAGCCGGCGACCAAGAACCTGCCCACCTTCCTCCGCAACCTGAAGCCCGTCACGACCAGGTCGGTGCCCGTGTTCAAGGACCTCGGTCGCGCGGTCAATCTGAAGGGCAAGTCGAACGACCTCGCGGACGCCGCCGGTTACCTCAGTGCGCTCGAGAACCGCGCCGCGGAAGCGATCCCGATCACGGTCCAGGCGCTGCAGGACTCCCAGCCGAACCTGCAGTTCCTGCGCCCGTACACGCCGGATCTGACCGCGGCGATCGCTCACCTCAATCAGGTGGCGGGCTACTACGACGCGGACGCCCACTACCTGCGGGTCGCGCCGGTCGGGCTCGGCGTCTTCTCTCCGACACCCGCGACCTGCAAGACGACCCCGGGCAGCACCTGCACCTTCGCCCCCCAGGATGCCTCCACGGTCTTCAGCGATTACGGCGCTCTCGGCGGACCGAACTTCGATCTCTTCAAGCGCTGCCCGGGCGGCTCGGCCTCGCCGATCGCCGGCAGCAACCCGTTCTACTCGCCGGCCTTCCCGGGACCGCCCACCGGCGCGCCCGTGAGCCCGGTCTCCTGTGACGCGACAGCGGTGGTGCCGGGTCCATGAGGCGGATCGGACTCATAGTCGCCGGTCTGCTCCTCGCCGCGATGCTGATCGCATTTCCGGCCATCGGCTCCAACGGCACGAGCGGCAGCTACCTCGTCCGCGCCTACTTCGACAACGGCTCCTTCGTGGTGCCCGGGGAGGAGGTACGGGTGGCCGGCGCGACCGTCGGGACGGTGAAGTCGGTCGACGTCTCGAACGAGGACGAGATCGCGAGCGAGGAGGGCGGCCCGCACGCCGTGCCCGGCAAGGCCGTCGCCGTCCTGGAGATCGACAACTCGGGATTCAAGGACTTCCGCCAGGACGCCAGCTGCCTGATTCGCCCGCAGTCGCTGATCGGCGAGAAGTACATCGACTGCACGCCGACCCAGCCGCGCGCTCCGGAAACGCCTCCGCCGCCGGAGCTCCAGAAGATCCCGGACGGGGAGCCCGGGGCCGGCCAGTTCCTCCTGCCGCTCGAGAACAACGGCAAGACGATCGACCTCGACCTGATTCAGAACATCCAGCGCATGTCCTTCCGCGACCGCTTCAGGCTGATCCTGAACGACCTTGGCGCCGGGCTCGCGGGTCGCGGTCAGGACCTGGGTGAGGTGATCGACCGGGCCAATCCGGCACTCCGCCAGACCGACCGCGTCCTGGCGATCCTGGCCCAGCAGAACAAGCAGCTCGCGAGCCTGGCGGACAACGGCGCCGCCGTGTTGCAGCCGCTCGCCGAGAACCGCACCCACGTCACCGGGTTCCTCAGGAACGCGGCGATCGCGGGTCAGGCCACCGCCGAGCGCAGCCCGGCGCTCGAGGAGGGCCTGCGGAAGTTCCCCGCCACCCTGCACCAGGTGCGCCTGACGATGACGAAGCTGAAGCAGTTCGCCGATCAGGGCACGCCGCTCTTCGCCGATCTGAACCGGGCCGCCCCGGGCCTCAGCAAGGCGACGGTGAACCTGCCCGCGTTCGCGCGCAAGGGGACCCCGGCCCTCACCTCGCTCGGCGACGCCGCCCAGACGGCGGGCCCGAAGCTCGCCGCGTCCGATGGCCTGCTCACCGACCTGGCCGCAACCGCCAGCAGCGCGGTCCCCGTCGGCAACAACTTCTCGGCGCTCCTCGACACGTTCGAGAAGACCCAGGGCTTCCAGAGCCTGATGAGCTTCATCTACAACACGACCGGCTCCGTCAACGGCTTCGACTCCCACGGGCACTTCCAGCGCTCGAATCTGCAGCTCAGCACCTGCGTCGAGGTCGTCGCCATCCCCGCCGGCGGCTGTGAGGCGTTCTTCGGCGCCAACGGCGGCGGGGTCACGACCACCACCAAGAAGAAGAAGAAAGCAAGAAGGCCAGCGCCAAGGTGCGCTCCGCCTCGCCACTGCCGCAGGTGAATGTCCCGGACCTGCAGGACCTGATCCCGCAGCTCCAGCCCGCCCCGGATACGACCAGTCCGCAGGATTCGGGCACGGATTCGGGCACGGATTCGGGCACCGGCACGACCACGACGACGCCGGACAGCCCGCAGGGCGACCCGCAGTCCGGCAACCAGGCGGTCTCGATGCGGCAGGCATCGATGTTCCTCCAGTTCCTGCTCGGGGGCGGGGCATGAGGGGCGGGCGCATGGGCAGCCTGGCCGCGAGCCCCACCCTGGTCGGGGCCGTGACGGTCCTCGTCGTCGTGGTGGCCGTCTTCCTCTCCTACCAGGCCAATCAGGGCCTGCCCTTCGTGCCGACGTACAAGCTCTCGGCCGAGCTCCCCAACGCCGGCACCCTGGTGCCGGGCAACGAGGTCCGGATCGGCGGGATCCGGGTGGGGCAGATCAAGTCGGTCGAGCCCGTGACCGTCAACGACGCCCCCTGCCCGAACGACCCGACCCGGCAGTGCACGAGCGACGTGGCCAAGGTCAACATGGAGCTCAACCAGGACATCCAGCCGCTGCCCGAGAACTCCACGGTGATCGTCCGGTCCCGCTCGGCACTCGGGCTCAAGTACCTGGAGATCAGCCGCGGCAACGCCAGCAAGGGGTTCGAGCCCGGCTCGACGATTCCGCTGACGGCAGCCCGGCCCGAGCCGGTCGAGATCGATCAGGTCTTCAACATGTTCGATGACCCGACCCAGGTTGCGATCCAGCAGAACCTGCTCGAGTTCGGCAACGCGCTGGCCGGGCGCGGCGTGGACCTGAACGAGGCGATCGGCCAGCTCAAGCCCCTCGTCGAGAGGCTGACGCCGGTCATGCGGAACCTGGCCGATCCGAACACCGGCCTCGGCAACTTCGTCTCCTCGCTGTCGGCGACGGCCGCCGAGGTCGCTCCCGTCGCCCAGATCCAGGGCCAGCTCTTCGTCGACCTCGACACCACCTTCGCCGCCTTCGCGCGGGTCTCCCGGCCGTTCATCCAGGAGTCGATCTCGCGCTCGCCGGCCGCGGAGGACACGGCGATCGCCACGCTGCCGACGATCCGGCCCTTCCTGGCCAACACGACCAAGCTCTTCAGCGAGCTGAGGCCGGGCTTCCACGCGCTCGCGCCGGTGCAGAAGGACCTCGGGAACTCGATCACGAACGGCGTCAAGGCGCTCGCCCTGGCGCCCGCGTTCAACGCCCAGCTCGACCCGACGGCGCAGTCGCTCCTCAACCTCTCCAACAACGCGTCGGCGAGGCAGGGCATCCAGTACCTGACCCAGTTCAACAGCGCCCTCGGGCCGCCGCTCAGCTTCATCACCCCGGCGCAGTCGGTCTGCAATTACGCCTCGATCCTGTTCAGCAACGCCGCCAGCCTGGCGAGCTACAACGACGGCGTCGCCACCGGGCAGCGGTTCATCGTGCTACAGCCGGCGCTCGCGCCGAACAGCGCGGTCGGCCCGACCGCCGCGCCATCCAATGGCCAGGGCGGCCTCGCGACCAACTTCCTTCACTACAACCCGTATCCGAACACCGCGTCCCCGGGTCAGACGCGTGAGTGCGAGGCGGGCAATGAGGGCTTTCCGGGCGGGACCACGATCGGCAACATCCCGGGCAACCAGGGCATCCACACCTCCGGCCAGATCCTCCAGCAGGTCCAGAAGAAGTCCAAGAAGAAGAAGAAGAAGTGACCGACGAGCGCGCGAACAAGCCGCCCGTCAAGGTGGAGGGCAAGGACTACGACGAGCGGGTCTACCGGAAGGGCAACCCGCCGCACCGGGTCCGCAACGCGCTGATCCTGATCGTGCTGGTCATCATCGGCACGTACCTGGCCTGGACCAAGTCGATCCCCTTCCAGAGCCACTTCGAGCTGCACGCCGTCTTCAAGAACGCGGCCAACATCCGCAAGGACTCGCCGGTCCGGATCGCCGGCGTGAACGTGGGCAAGGTCGAGAGCGTGAAGAGCGTCTGCGAGAGCGGGCTCACCGGCAACTGCTCCAGCAACTACTCGGAGGTGACCTTCACCGTCGACGACAACGGGCAGCCGGTGCACAGCGACGCGCAGGTGGAGATCCGGCCGCGCATCTTCCTGGAGGGCAACTTCTTCCTCGATGTCCGCCCCGGCAGCCCGAGCGCCCACAGCCTGTCGGACGGCGACACGATCCCCGTCACCCAGACCTCGACCGCGGTCCAGCTGGACCAGATCCTCACGTCGCTGCAGGCGCCCGACCGGGCCAACCTGCAGAAGCTGCTCGAGGGCTACGGCCAGTCCCTGATCCACAAGCCCAGCGCCGCCGATGACGCCACGCAGGATCCGGAGGTCCAGGGGCTGACGGCGGCCCAGGCGATCAACAAGTCCTTCGACTACGGGCAGACCGCCGCCAGGGACACGGCGATCGTCAACGAGGCTCTGCTCGGTACATCCCCGCACGACCTCGCCGACCTGATCGCCGCCCAGTCGAAGGTCTTCGGCGCACTCAGCGGCCACGAGTCCCAGCTCCAGGGACTGGTCACCAACTTCAACACCGTCACCGGGGCCCTCGCCTCCGAGTCCGCGAACCTGGAGCGGACGATCAAGCTGCTCGGCCCGACCCTGCGGATCGCGGAGCCGTCGCTGCGGCACACCAACTCGACCCTGCCGTACCTGCGCACCTTCGCCCTCGACCTCACCCCGGGCATCCGGGAGCTCCCGGCCACCATCGCGGCGTCGCAGCCGTGGCTGGACCAGACCGCCGCGCTGCTGCAGCCGAGCGAGCTCGGCTTCGTGGCGCACCAGCTCCGCCTGGCGGCGCCGGGCTCGGCCAAGGCCGCCGCCGACGGCCGCGGCCTCTTCTCCCAGATCGGTCTGACGAGCGGCTGCGTCGACAGGGTGCTGCTGCCTGCCGGCGACGTCGTCCTGAGCGACTCGGGCACGGGCTACAACTTCAACACAGGCGTCCCCAACTACAAGGAGTTCGGCTACGCGGCGGCCGATCTCGCCGGCGAGAGCGCGTCGTTCGACGGCAACGGCCCGTATCTCCGTTTCTTCTCCGCAGGGGGCCCGGTGCCCGCCGGCGGCCCGGTCCCGAACATGCGCGCCTCGATCCCGGGCGGAAGCCCCGGGCGAGACGCGTTCTGGTCCGGGAGCGCGGTGCCCGGCGGACCGATCGGAACCCGCCCGGTCACCGGCTCGGCGCCGCCCTTCCGCACCGATGTCGCGTGCCAGAACAACCCCGTCCCCGATCTGAACGGGCCGGCGGCCGCACAGGGCCCGCCGGATCCCGCCCCGTACCCATGAGGCGCGCCCTGAGAGCACATTTCCGCGACGTCCTGGCCATCATCGGACTGGTCCTCGCCGGGCTGTTCGCGGTCACGGTCATCCTGATCAACCAGCGGGCGAGCCTGCCCGACTGGGTACCGCTGATCGGCAGCGACTTCTTCCATCTCGAGGCCGACTTCAGCAGCGCGCAGGCCGTCACGCCGGGGCAGGGACAGTCGGTGGACATCGCCGGCATCAAGGTTGGGGAGGTCTCCGCCGTGAAGCTCGAGGACGGGCACGCCGTGGTGAGCCTGTCGATCGACAACAAGTACGCGTCACTGATCCACGACAACGCCTCGCTGCTGCTGCGGCCGAAGACCGGCCTGAACGACATGGTCGTCGAGGTCGACCCGGGTACCCAGTCCACGCCGGAGATCAAGGAGGACTCCACGGTTCCGCTGGCGTCGACCCAGCCGCAGGTGAACCCGGACGAGATCCTTTCCGCGCTCGACGCGGACACGCAGCAGTTCCTCAAGCTGCTGCTCGCCAACGGGGCGGAGGCCCTCGATCCCGCCAAGGGACGCGACGTGAAGCTGTCGAACGCCCTCCGCCGGCTCGATCCGTTCGCCCGCGACATCTCGCGGATCTCCGGGGCGCTCGTATCCCGGCGGAAGAACATCGCGAGCTCGATCCACAACTTCCAGCTGCTCTCGACCGAGCTGGGCAACCGGGACCAGGACCTCGTCAACTTCGTGGACTCCTCGAACGCGGTCCTGTCCTCGTTCGCCAAGGAGCAGGCCTCGATCCGAAGCGCCGTACAGGAGCTCCCCGGCACGCTCAAGGAGACGAAGGGCGCTTTGAAGAGCGCGAACGACCTCGCCCTGCAGTCGGGCCCGGCGCTGAAGAAGCTGATTCCCGGGGCAAAGGCCACCGCTCCCGCCCTGCGGGCGCTGCGGCCGTTCTTCCGGCAGACGGCCGGTCCCATCCAGAACCAGATCCGGCCCTTCACCCAGCAGGTGGCGAGCCCGGTCCAGCACATCGCCCAGATCGGCCAGGGGCTCGGTGTCGCCACGCCGGGGCTGAAGACGGGCTTCACGCGGCTCAACGACGGCCTCAACGCGCTGGCCTACAACCCGCCCGGCGATGCCGAGGGCTACCTCTTCTTCGTCCCCTGGCTCAACCACGACCTGACCGCCAACTACATGCTGCAGGACGCCTACGGGCCGATTCGCCGCGGTCTCGTGCAGGAGAGCTGCGGCACCGCGCAGACTGCCGAGCAGACCCTGCTCGCAGAGCCGTACCTGCGCCTCCTCTACCAGCTGACCGGGCAGCCTCGCTCGGCCAAGATCCCGGGTTGCGGCTGATGGGCCAGCGCGCGCCGACAGTCGGTCAGATCGCCGTGGCGGTGGCGTTCGCCTTCTCGTGCTTCGGGCTGCTGCTCTTCCTCTGGGCCACCTTCGGCGGTCCCGTGCCCCTGAAGCCCGAGGGCTACCGGGTCAAGGTGCCGTTCAGCGAGGCGACGCAGCTCGCCCAGGAATCCGACGTCCGGATCCACAACGTCTCCGTCGGCAAGGTGAAGTCCATCGATCTCGCCAACTCCGGGCCGAACAAGGACCTGGCCGTGGCGACGATCGAGATCAACTCGAGCTACGCGCCGATTCCCGCGGACACCCGCGCGATGCTGCGGGAGAAGACGCTCCTCGGCGAGACCTACGTCGAGCTGACCCAGGGAGACCGGAACGGGCCGAAGCTCCCCGAGGGCGGGACCCTGCCCAGGGCGCAGGTTCAGCCCTCGGTGCAGCTCGACGAGATCTTCAGGACCTTCGACGCGAAGACCCGGGCGGCGTTCCAGACCTGGATGCAGCAACTCGCGATCGCCAGCGCCGGGCGCGGCGCCGACCTGAGCGCCGCGATCGCGAACCTGGCGCCGTTCGCGGAGGACGCCAACAAGCTGCTGCGCGTGCTGGATACCCAGCAGGGCGCTGTCCAGCAGTTCGTCCGCAACGCCGGCGAGGTCTTCGGCGCCCTCAGCGAGCGCCAGGGTCAGCTCCAGAGCCTGATCCGCAACTCCGGGATCGTCTTCCACACGACCGCCGTGCGAAATCAGGACCTCGAGGCCACCTTCCGGGCGCTGCCCACCTTCCTCGACGAGTCGAGGCTCACGCTGAATCGCCTGGACAGCTTCTCTCGCAACGCCAACCCGCTGATCACCCAGCTGCATCCGTCCGCCAGGCTGTTGAGCGCGAACCTGAAGCAGGTGGCGAAGGTGGCGCCCAGCTTCAACAGCTTCTTCATCGGCCTCAGGAAGGTCGAGAAGCGCTCGAACACGGGCCTGCCGTCGCTGCGAACCCTGCTCGACACCGACCTGCCGCCCCTGCTCGACGAGGTCACGCCGTTCTCCAGGCAGATCACTCCGATCGTCCAGGGCATCGGCCGCTATCAGAGCGACGTCACAGGCTTCCTGGGGAACGTCGCCTCGTCGCTGAACGCGACGGGCACGATCGAGACCGGCGCGAACATCCACTACATCCGCAGCTCCGCGCCGCTGTCGCCGGACGCCCTCGGCGAGTTCACCTCGCACCGGCTCGCCTTCTCCCGGGCGAACCCCTATCCGGCGCCCAACAGCGCCCTCAAGGTGGCCAGCGGGCTCGACACCTTCAACACCACCGCGTGCTCAGGCGCGGTCGGGCTGGTGGCGCAGCTCAATCCGCTGGACAGCTTCTACACGTCCGATCCGCTCTTCAGCAACCGTGCCACCTTCGACACGCCCCAGGAGGTCCTGGACGCGATCAAGAGCTTCGCGTTCGCCGGGCGGGACCCGAGCACGACGGCGGGCTCATTCCCCTCGCCGGCGTGCACGAAGTCCCCGCCGCAGCAGTCGATCGGCCAGGTCTCCGAGCAGACCGACTACACGCACGTCTACGCCAATCCCTAGGCCGCCAGTCGGCCACATGGGTCGCTACCGACTATTCAGGCAGCGAAGATTTCATGCGGGAAATCCGCACAACTGGGCCCATTTTGCTGTGTTAGGTTCAGCGACAGATGGCAGATCCAAGGGCTGGCGGCGCTGCAGGCTTCGGTGCCCGCCAGGGAAATGCCCAACGGAAAAGGAGTGGTATGCGTAAGCGCAAGTTTCTGATCGGCGCGCTGCTGAGCGTGGTCGGGGCGCTGGTCGTCTCGGGCACCGCCTCCGCAGCGGTCACCGGTCAGGGTTACACGGTGACCACGTTGCCGGGAAAGCAGCAGAAGAAGGTGTTCGGTCCCGTCAAGTCGTTCAAGAACGTGGTCGACACCAACTACAGCGGCGGGTTCACCCCGTTCGGGACCCAGACCGTCCTCAGCTTCTCCAAGGACGTCAAGTTCACGCCGGGCAACATCCCGCAGTGCAACCTGAGCGCGATCAGCACCGTGCCGCAGTCGAGCTCGGACGCGCAGTGCGCCGCCAGCAAGGTCGGCACCGGTTCCGCGATCATCAACGGTGGCGCGCTCACCGGCGTCGTCGCCGCCTACAACGGGATTCCCAGCGGCGGCAGCCCCACCATCGGCCTGCACACGGACATTTTCGTGGGCGGCACGTACTCGTTCAGCACCACGCTGACCGGCATTCTCAACACCCACGCGAACACGCTGACGGTCTCGATTCCGCCCACGGGCACGGCGATCACGCATTTCGAGACGACGATCACCAAGAAGAAGTCGGGTAAGAAGACGTTCTACGTGATGGCCCGCTGCAAGAAGAAGAAGTGGGTCAACTCGGAGACCACGACGTTCAACAACGGCGCCAGCACGAGCGCGTCGACCGTCCAGAAGTGCAAGCAGAAGAAGTCCAAGAAGAAGAAGTAAGGACTGCTCTCAGCTGAAGTTCTGAAAGGGGCGGCCTTCGGGCCGCCCCTTTCATTTGTCCTCACCCGGGCAACCCTGAGCCGGGGTAGGATGCGCCTCGACAACGGCCGGTGGTCAAGGGAAGTCCGGTGAGAAGCCGGCGCGGTCCCGCCACTGTGACCGGGTGATGTGACCGAAGCAAGAGCCACTGGGGAGTCGCCGATTCCCTGGGAAGGCGCGGCGGTCGTGAACCCGGAAGCCAGGAGACCTGTCCCCGGCCAGCCAACACGACCCTCGAGGAAGGGGTGGCTCCTGATGAGAATCACATCTCCGATCACGGCGCTGGCGGCGCTGATTGCGCTCGCCGCGCTCGGCCCGGCCAGCGCCGACGGCAGCGTGCCCGTCGACATCCACGTCGTCACCAACGACGGGGCGCAGCTGGCGAACCTACGTCAGTACGCGCCGTCCACGGCGACCGTCAAGACCTACGCCGGCGACGACTGCTTCGACCCGACGCCGCCGGTCAAGCAGAGCAGCGGCCAGACCTACACACAGGCGGCGCCCAACATGTTGAGCGCGGTTGAGGAGGCCGCCGACGCGACTCCGTCACTGCAGCCGTTCAAGGTGTCGGACGCGGACTACGCGTCGTTTGGATCTCTCTCCATCTGCAACATCGGCGCCGGCACGCCGCCCGGCTTCTGGTTCCTGAAGGACAACCATGTCGGCAACTCGACCGGCGCCGACCAGACGTTCATCAGGGCCGGCGACCAGTTGCTCTTCTATCGCTCGCCGTCGGATTTCTCCGCGGATGAAGAGCTGTCAATCGATGCACCGGCTCGCACGACAGCGGGCACACCGATCACCGTTCATGTCGCTTCGTACCAGGGCGACGGCTCCGTGGTCCCGGATGCGGGTGCGACGGTCACCGGCGGCGATGCGCCCGCGACGACCGATTCCGCCGGGAACGCCACGGTGGCCTTCAATTCCGAGGGGCAGCACTTCCTGATCGCAAGCGAGGACTACAACGACATCCCGAGCCAGGCGCTCTCCGTGTGCGTCGCGCGAGCCCTGGACGGTTGCACGGCGTCGCGCGGTCAGCTGATCCTCGGCAGCCACGAGCGGGACAGGATCGTCGGCACGGCTGGAGATGACGTGATCAGGCCACGCGCCGGCAAGGACGGGATCAGGGCGCTGGGCGGCGACGACATCATCAACGTCCGCGGTGGCAAGGTGGACCGTGTCAACTGTGGTGGCGGCATCGACCTGGTCAAGGGCGACAAGCGCGACAAGTTCGCCAAGAACTGCGAGCGGCGCATCCGCAACGGCGAGAAGGTGAAGCGCGGCAAGCACAAGGGGAAGGGCAGGAAGTGATCGGAGCCCGCATCCTGGCGGCCGCCCTGGCGCTCGGCGCCGCGGTGGCCGCCGGTTGCGGGCTCGGCCCGGGCATGTCCGCCGGCGACGTGGAGCTGACGGTCACGCACGACTACGGCACCAAGGTCCTCGTGCAGAAGCGGGACCCGATCCACGAATCGGACACCGTCCTCCGGGTCCTCGACCGCAACGCCGACGTCTCGACGCGCTACGGCGGGGGCTTCGTCCAGTCGATCGACGGGCTCGCGGGCGCGCAGAGCGGCGGGCGGACCAGCGACTGGTTCTTCTACGTGAACGGCATCGAGTCCCCGGTCGGGTCGACCGGGTACGACCTCGACGGCGGAGACCGGATCTGGTGGGACTACCGCGACTGGACGGCGGCGATGCGCGTCCCCGCCGTGGTCGGCTCCTGGCCGGAGCCGTTCGTTCACGGCTTCCAGGGAGAACGCTGGACCCCGGCGATCTCCTGTGAGGGCGCGGCGGCGCCGTGCAACGTCGTGGAGCGCGCCCTGCGGGCGGGCGGGGCCCGGGCATCCGACCTCGGCGAGTCCCACGGCACCGCTGACATCGTGGTCGGTCAGTGGAGCGAGATCCGGCGCGATCGCGTCCCGCTGCTGCTCGCGGACGAGCCGGATCGGAGCGGGGTCTTTGCCCGCTTCGTCGGCGCGAGGAAGCCCCTGCTGGAACTGCTAAACCAGCAGGGTCAGCCCGCCGGAAGCATTGGCAAGGGCGGCGGGCTGATTGCAGCGCTTCGCGTCGGAGACGGGCCGCCGGTCTGGGTCGTCACCGGCACCGACGGCAAGGGCGTGATGGCGGCCGCCGCCCTGGTCGGTCCCGCCCTGCGAAACCACTACGCGGTGGCCACGCAGCCGGGAGCGGGGGCGATCGGGGTGCCCGTACAGTGAGATCGCCATTTGCCTATACAGCCGGCCGGAGCCCCCTGCACCGGGCCAACCCGGGCGCAGCGGTCGCGTATCTCGGGGCCCTGGCGGTGGTCGGCTTCGTCTACTCCAGCCCCCTGGTGCTGGGCGCGGCGATCCTGGCGACCGCGCTGGCCGGGATCGCGGCCGGGGCGGGCCGGGCGGTGCGAGCCGCGCTCAGGCTGGGGTTGACGCTGCTCGTCTTCATGGTCGTCGTCAACGCGCTCGTCACCCACCGGGGCGACACGATCCTCGTCAGGGGATGGGACCTGCCGGTGCTCGGGAACACCGACGTGACACTCGAGTCGCTCGCCGCGGGCGGCGCGATCGGGCTGCGGGTCGTCGCCGTCGTGCTCGCCTTCGCGGTCTACTCGGCCTGCGTGGATCCCGATCGCGTGCTCCGCGCCCTGAGGCCTCTCGCCCGGCGCTCCACGATGACGGCCGGTCTGGTCACGCGGATGGTCCCGCTGGCGGTGGCGGACGGGGCGCGCATACGGGAGGCGGTCGCGCTCCGCGGCCCGGGTGCCGAACCGGTCGGGCGCCCGGCAATGGCGCGCCGGCTGGTCGAGGGATCGCTCGACCGGGCGGTTGACGTGGCCGCCACGCTCGAGCTCCGCGGCCATTCCCTCGGGATCCGCCCACAGCGCCGCCGGGTTCGCTCTCGCGACGATCTACCCCTCTATCTGTCGGCGGTGGCGATTCTCGGGGCGGGGATCGCTGCCCGGCTCGCCGGCGCCGGCGGCTTCGATGCCTATCCGCGGATCTCGATGGGCAGCGGCCCACTCACCATGGCTCTCTGCGTCGCCCTGATTGCGCTCGCGGCCGCCCCCTTCGCGGTGAGAAGGTGGCGATCGCGTGGCTGAGCCGGTGCTGCGGGCGGGCGGCCTCTCCTACCGGTACCCGGAGGGGGACCGCGAGGCCCTGCGAGCCATCGACCTGAGCATCGACCCGGGCGAGTTCGTGGTGCTCGCCGGCCGGTCGGGCTCGGGAAAGTCCACGCTGCTGCGGGCCGGCTGCGGCCTGGTGCCCCACTTCCATGGCGGCCGGATCGAGGGCGAGCTGGACGTCGCCGGAATGGACGTTCGCGCCCACGGTCCCGCGGAGCTGGCGGAGGCGGTCGGGCTGGTCGCCCAGGAGCCGGAGACACAGGTCGTCAGCACGACCGTTCGCGCCGAGATCGAGCTGCCGCTCGAGTTGCGCGGGATGGCGCCGGGGGTGCGCTCCCGGGCGGTCGAGGAGGTGGCGCTCGCGCTCGCCATCGACCCGCTTCTGGACCGCACCACCGACACGCTCTCGGGCGGCGAGCTCCAGCGGGTGGCGCTGGCCGCCGCACTCGCGACGCGGCCCCGGCTGGTGCTCCTCGACGAGCCCACCTCGCAACTGGATCCGGTCGCGGGCGACGAGCTCATCTCCCTGCTGCGGCGCCTGAATGAGGAGTGGGGGCTAGCCGTGCTGCTCGGCGAGCACCGCCTGGAGCGCTGCCTGGCGGCAGCCGACCGCGTGGTCGCCCTGGAGGGCGGCGCGATCGCCTTCGACGGCCCTCCTCAGGACTTCCTCGGCTGGGCCCTCGGGCACGACGCGGCGCTGGCGACGCCGGGCGCCCGCCTGCTCGACGGCGTCGGGCTGCCTCCGCCCCCCAGCGTGCGCCAGGCCCGCAGGACGCTGGCGGAGCGCGGCGTCGAGGGGTTACCCGAGCACTCGCCGGCGCAGTCGCCACGGCGTTCTCGCCGCGCAGCGGTCGCGATCGGCTGCCGCAATGTCCGCGTGGAGCTCGGGCGGGGGGAGGAGCGAACCGAGGCGCTGCGCGGCGTTGACCTCCAGATCGAACGCGGCGAGCGGGTGGCCCTGATGGGAAGCAACGGAGCCGGCAAGAGCACCCTGCTTCGGGCCGCGGCCGGGCTGCTCGATCCCCAGCGCGGCAGGATCGAGGTCCCGGCGGGCGTGGCGCTCCTTCCTCAGCGTCCTGGCGACCTCTTCGTGCACGAGCGCGTCGGCGATGAGCTGCGCGGCGCCGAGGGGGAGGAGGCGCTGCGGCGCTTCGGCCTGGAGGAGATGACGGACGCCGATCCCAGGGATCTCTCCGGCGGGGAGCGCCAGCGCCTGGCTCTGGCGATCGTCGTGGCCGGACGCGAGGGCGCAGATGCGGAGCTGCCCGGAGCGCTGCTGCTCGACGAACCGACCCGCGGCATGGATCGAGCCCGCAAGGCGGACCTGGCGGAGCTCGCGCGGGGGCTCTCCGAACGCGGGACGGCGGTGATGATCGCGACGCACGACGTCGAGTTCGCCGCGACCTTCGCCGACCGGGTCGTCCTGCTCGCCCGCGGGGAGGTGGCCGCCGATGGCTCGGCCGAGGAGCTCCTCTCCGGCGGCTGGTACTTCTCGAGCGAGGTCGCGCGCATCCTCGACGGCTCCGCGATCACGGTGGAGGAGGGCGTGGCGGCCCTGCGCGCCGCCCTGGCCCCGGCAGAGGGGGCGGCGCAATGAGCTGGCAGGCGGCCGTGATCGCGATGCTCGCGCTCACCCTGCTCGGCGGGTTCGCCTGGTACGAGCGCTCCCGCCCGCCGTCGCAGATCGTGGCCCTGGTCGCCGCCCTCGCGGCGATCTCGGTCGCCGGGCGCGTCGCCCTCTCGCCGATCCCGAACGTCGTCCCGAGCACGGACATCACCCTGATCGCCGGCTACGCGCTGGGCGGCGCGCCGGGCTTCGCGGTCGGCGCGCTCACGGGCCTGGTCTCGAACTTCTGGCTCGGCCAGGGCCCCTGGACGCCGTGGATGATGGCCGGCTGGGGGCTCACCGGGATCTTCGGGGCGGGCCTCGCCGTGATGACGGGGCGCCGGATGGGCCGGGTCGGCCTGGCGGCGGTCTGCGCTCTCGCCGGGTTCGCCTACGGCGCGCTGCTCGACTTCTCGGTGATGTTCGGCTTCGGCGGCGAGCAGTCCCTGGACCGCTATCTGGCGATCTCCGCTCGCGGCCTGCCCTTCAACCTCGCGCATGCGGCGGGCAACGCGGCACTGGCGCTGGTGGCCGGTCCCGCCATGGTGCGCATGCTCAGCCGCTACCGGCGGCGCTTCGAGTTCGCCTGGAAGCCAGCGGGCGCGGCCCGGCCGGCAAGGGGCGTGGCGCCGGGCGCCGCCTGCGTGCTCACCGCTCTGCTGGTCGCCGCGCCGGCCGTGGTGGGCGGCTCGCGTGCCGACGCCGCCGGGGGCGGCTCCGCGGCGGCGGTCTCCTGGCTGCGCAGCGCCCAGAATGGCGATGGCGGCTTCGGTTTCGGGCGCGGCGAGGACTCGAGCCCCGCGATGACCGGCTGGGCGGTGCTCGGGCTGGAGGCCGCCGGAGTCAATCCGCTCGACGTCGATCACGGCGATGCAACCCCGATCGGCTATCTGGCGGGGACGGTCGGGCAGATCAGCACCACCGGCGACCTCGAGCGCACGATCCTGCTGTTGCGCGGCGCAGGCCTCGACCCCCGTCATTTCCAGGGCCACGACCTGGTCAGCCGGCTGCTCGCGCGCCGGGGCGGCGATGGCTCCTGGGGCGAGCAGGTCAATCCGACCGCCTTCGGGATCCTCGCCCTGAAGGCCGCCGGCGTCCCCGCCGGGAACTCCAGGTCCGGGGCCTGGCTGCGCGGCATCCAGAACGACGACGGCGGCTGGGGATTCGCAGCCGATTCCGTCAGCGACCCCGACAGCACCGGCGCCGTCCTCCAGGCGCTCGGGGCCGCTGGCAACGGCTCCGGCGTTCAGCGCGGAGTGTCCTACCTCCGCGGCGTGCAGCGCCGCGGCGGTGGCTTCGCGCTGTCGAGCGGGCCGGTCAATTCCCAGTCGACATCCTGGGCGGCGCAGGGTCTCCTCGCCGCGGGTGTCTCGCCGGCGTCGGTGCGGAGCGGTGGCACGCCCCTCAGCTACCTGGCCGCGACGCAGTCCCCGGACGGCCACTACCGCTACTCGGCGACGAGCGACCAGACCCCGGTCTGGGTGACCGGCCAGGCGCTGATGGCGGTGAGCGGCGCGGCGTTCCCGCTCAGCCCGGTGGCGCGGGCGGGCTCCAACGCCACCGGGGCCACCGCCGTCGGCGCCGGTGCGGGCGGCTCGGCCGGGACCGGTGTCGGCGGCAAGCCGAAGGCGGAGGGCAAGCCGGCGAAGCGCGCGCCCGGTGCGGGCGGGCCCCCCGAACAGGAGCAACCCGTTCCGATCGCCCCGGCCTCATCCGAGGACCCCGGCGGGGGAGGGGGTGGCGGCGTTCCAGGCTGGCTGATCGCCCTCGGGGTCGCCGCGCTGGGCGCGGCGATCGTCTGGGGCGGCTGGGTGCGCTACCGGCGCCGGCTGCCCCACGTCTGAGGGGTGCGCCCGCGGCGCGGGCTCGCATCACAGCTAGGTTTCTCGTATGGAAGTCGAAGAGGCGATCCGCACTCGCCGCACCCACAAGGCCTATCGGCCTGAGCCGGTCGACCGGGCCGTGCTCGAGGAGATTTTCGACCTGGCCCGCTGGGCCCCCAACCACAACCTGACCAATCCCTGGCGTTTCAGGGTGATCGGGCCCGCGGCGCTCGAGCGCCTCAAGAAGGCCGCCGGCCCGGAATCCGCCTCCAAGCTCGACCGGGCCCCGACCCTCGTCGTCTGTTCGTGCGCGCTCACGGGCGACCCGATCCAGGACGAGGAGGACCTGCACGCCGCGGCCTGCGCGGCCTACATCGTCCTGCTGGGCGGTCACGACCGCGGGCTCGCGACCTACTGGCGGACGCCCGAGGTCCTGCGCACGCCCGAGGGCCAGGCCGCCGTCGGGATGCCCGAGGGCGAGCGCTTCGTCGGGCTGATCCACCTCGGCGTCCCCGTCCAGGAGCAGCGGCCACCAAAGCGCCTTCCCGCCGACCAGGTGATCGAGTTTCTCGAATGATCGGGCGCGACCAGGCGATCGCCGCGATGAAGGACACGTTCGACGTCGTCGTGGTGGGCGGAGGGATCACCGGCGCCGGCGTGGCGCTCGATGCCGCCTCGCGCGGCTACTCGGTCGCGCTGGTCGAGCGCGACGACTTCGGCCAGGGCACTTCGAGCCGCTCCTCCAAGATGGTCCACGGCGGCCTTCGCTATCTGCAGAACTTCGACCTCGGCCTGGTTCGCGAGGCGCTGCTGGAGCGCCAGCTGCTCGTCCGGCTGGCTCCTCACCTCGTCTATCCCACCCCGTTTCTCGTTCCGGCGCTCGCCGGAGGTCCCAAGAACCGGGCGATCGGGATCGGGCTGAACATGTACGACGTGATGGCGACCTCGCGCATCGGGCGCGGCCGGAGCCAGCGCAACGAGCATCGCGAGGAGGCCGCGTACTGGTCGCCCGATCGCCACCGGACGATCTCCGGCGAGGAGGCCGTCGAGCTGATTCCGGCGCTCGAGCCGATGGAGCCGAACTCGGCCTACCTGTTCTACGACTGCCAGACCGACGACACACGGCTCGTTCTCACCGTGCTGGGGGAGGCCGAGCGCTTCGGCGCCGTGGTTGTGAACGGCGCCGAGGTGACCGAGGTGCTGGAGGAGGACGGACACGCCATGGGGGTCGCCTTCACGGAGGCCGAGTCGGGGGAGAGGGTCGAGGTCCACGCCGACAACGTGGTCAACGCGACGGGCGTCTGGGCCGACCGGATCCGGCCGGACGAGCTGCTCGCCGAGGAGGAGATCCCGAACATCCGCCCGAGCCGCGGCTCCCACTTGACTCTCTCGACCGACGACCTCGACATCGGCACCGCCGCCTGCATCGTCCCCGCCGGCTCCGACCGCACGATCTTCGCCCTGCCCTGGTACGGACGCGTCCTGGTCGGGACGACCGACAACGACTACGAGGGCGAGATCGACCAGGTACCGCCGAGCGGCGGCGACGTCGAATATCTGCTCGATGCGCTCAATGCGTACTTCGGGACCAGCATCGGCCCAGGCGACCTGACCGGCGCCTACGCGGGCGTACGGCCGCTGATCTCGTCCGGCGACCCGAAGAAGTCGGTCGACATCTCGCGCAAGGCCGAGCTGTATGAGACCTCGTCGGGGATGCTCACCATCACCGGCGGCAAGCTCACCACCTTCCGCCGGATGGCGGCCCAGGTAGTCGACCGGATCGTCGAGCGGGACGGTCGCGAGGCGGAGTGCCGAACCGACGACATCCCGCTCGGGATGTCCGCGCGCCCCGAGGATCTGGAGACGGGCGCCGAGCTTCCCGAGGGGGCGAACGACCAGCTCGCGTTCCGCTACGGGCACGCGGCCCGCGCGGTGCTCGATCTCTGCGAGGAACGCCCCGAGCTCGCCCAGCCGATCGTCCGCGGTCATCCGGACCTGATGGCGGAGGTGGTGATCGCCGCCCGGCACGAGCAGGCGCGCTCGGTTGCGGACGTGCTGCTGCGCCGGACACGGCTCGGGCTTGTCGCCGCATCGGAGCTTCGGGACGGCGCGCGCGTCGGGGCCGTCGCCGCCTGTCTCGGCGATGAGCTCGGCTGGAGCCCGTCCCGCGTCTCCGTTGAGTCGGAGGCTTGGGGGCCCGTCGCGGAAGCCGAAGGACTCGACCCGGGGCGGGTGCTCGCCGGCTAGTGCGCGGTCCCCCGATCCGGGGGATTAGCATGCTCGCGTCGATGGCCCTCAAGGATCTACATCTGGCCGACCTGCACCAGCGGGCGCGCGAGCTGGGCGTGCCGCGCTACCGGATGCTGCCCCGCGAAGAGCTGATCGAGGCGATCGAGGGGAAGCGTGGCGAAGCAGAGGCGCCCGCACAGGCGCCGCCCAAGGAGGTTGCCTCGCCCGCAGCCGCCGCCGAGACAGAGGCTCTCCCGGAAGAGGCCGGCGGCGAGGAGGCGGCTTCTGATGAGGACGAGGCGTCTGAGGAGGTGACCGGCGTGCTCGACCGGATGCCCCAGGGGTACGGGTTCCTGCGCCTGAGCGGCATGGGCGAGGCGGAGGGCGACGTCTACGTGTCGGCCTCCCAGATCCGCCGCTGCGAGCTCCGCCCGGGCGACCAGGTGAGCGGACCCGCCAGAGAGCCGCGCCGCGGCGAGCGCCACCGCGCTCTGGTGCGGGTGGAGACCGTCAACGGGCAGAGCCCTGAGGGCGAGCGCCGGCACTTCGAGGATCTGACCGCCGCGCCCCCTCACCGGCGGCTGCTGCCGGCCGACGCGCCCGGCGATCCCCTGGTTCGAGCTGTGGACCTGCTCGGCCCCCTGGCCTTCGGCCAGCGCGTCCTGGTGGTCGCCCAGCCGCGTTCGGGCCGGACGACCCTGCTTCGCGCGCTGGGCACGGCGATCGCTGAGACCGGAGCGCACCTCTGCGTCCTGCTGGCCGACGAGCGCCCCGAGGAGGTGCCGCAGTGGGCGCGGGCCCTGCCTCAGGCCGAGATCTTCGCCGCGACCGCCGATCAGGAGCCCCGCGATCAGATCCGGGCCGCCGAGCTCGCCATGGGCCACGCCAAGCGGCTCGCCGAGGCCGGGGAGGACGTCGTCGTCCTGATCGACTCGCTCAGCCGACTCGCCCTCGGCTACCGCGACCCTGCCCGCGTCAAGCGGATCTTCGGGGCGGGCCGGGAGCTCGACGAGGAGGGCAGCGGCTCGCTGACGGTGATCGCGACGGTCCTCGACTCCGACGACCGGGGCGCCGAGGTCCGCGAGTCCCTGGAGACGACCGAGAATCTGCTGCTCCGCCTCGACGCGGACCTGGCCGCGAAGGGAATCGTCCCCGCGCTGGTGGTGGCCGACAGCCGCGCCTCCGGGGAGGACCAGCTCCGAGACGCCGAGGAGATGGAGAAGGTTCGCCGCCTGCGCGCCGAGCTCGGGGAGATGGGCCCCGAGGAGGCCGCCCAGGCGCTCTCGGACCAGATCGTCGCCACGGGGAGCAACGCGGAGCTGCTCAGCCGGTTGTAGATGACCGAATCGATCATCTAGTTGGCACCTCGGCGTCCACATCTCTCGGACGTCCTGCACCTTCCTCGCCTGCCCGGTGTTCCCGATGTCTTCCACCGTGTCCGCCTGCCCGACGATCTGGAGGCGGCGACGACGAGGGGGGACGAGGTCGAGGCGACGGACGCGGGGCTCGAGCGGGAGACGGTCGAGCACATCTGGGAGGGCGCGGTCGACCTCTACCGCAGCGGGGTCCATCCGGGCCTGCAGCTCTGCCTGCGCCGCGAGGGCAAGGTGGTCCTCGACCGCGCGATCGGGCATGCGCGTGGCAACGGCCCCGGCGACCCGGCCGATGCGCCGAAGGTCCCGATGACGACGGATACCCCAGCGTGCATCTTCTCCGCCTCGAAGGCGGTCACCGCGATGGTCGTCCACCTGCTCGACGAGCGGCGCCTGCTCCACATCGGCGACCGGGTCAGCGAGTACATACCCGAGTACGCGCAGAAGGGGAAGGAGGGGACCACCATCGCGCACGTCCTGGCGCATCGCGCCGGCGTCGCGTCCATGCCGGAGGAGGCGCTCGACCTCGAGACGATCGACGACTGGGACCGGATCGTCAGGCTGATCTGCGAATCCAAGCCGAGCATCCGCCCCGGCCGGATGCTCGCCTACCACGCGGTCTCGGGCGGATACATTCTCGGCGAGATCGTCCGGCGGGTGACCGGCAAGACCGTCCGCGAGGTCCTCACCGAGGAGATCCTTGACCCGCTGGGCTTCAGGTGGGGCAACTACGGCGTCGCGCCGGAGGACGTCGAGCGGGTCGCTCCGTCCTACGTGACCGGGCCGCCGATCCTTCCGCCGCTGTCCACGCTCGTCAAGCGCGTGCTGGGGTCGCCGCTTGACGAGGTGGTCGAGCTCTCGAACGACCCCCGCTTCCTGACCGCGCTGGTGCCGTCCGCGAACGTGGTCACGACGGCCAACGAGCTCTCGCGCTTCTTCGAGATCTTCAGGCAGGGAGGGGAGCTCGACGGCGTGCGGGTGATGGAGCCGAGGACGATTCGGCGAGCACTCACCGAGCAGTCTCACCTCGAGATCGACTTCTCGCTTGTCTTCCCGACGCGCTTCTCCTACGGCCTGATGCTCGGCGCCGACTACGTCAGCCTCTACGGCCGCGACACCGACCTCGCCTTCGGCCACCTCGGGCTGATCAACATCATGGGCTGGGCCGACCCGGAGCGCGCGATCTCCGTCGGCCTGATCACCACCGGCAAGGCGATCGTCTACCCGGAGCTACCGCGCTTCTACGGCGTCATGTCACGGATTGCGGGCGAGGTTACGAAGGTCGAGGAGCCGAGCTGGCTGACCGGCTGACGGCTTCGCCATCAGGTCGCGGCCACAAGCGGCCGCTAGGCGCGGTCGCGGCCGCCGTAGGCGACCGCTCCCCAAGACGGCTCCGCGGAGAGCTCGATGAGCTCTGAATCGCGGTCCGGCTGGACGTAACCGAAGGTCTGCGTCGACTCGTCGAAGACGATGTCGAGCTCACCCTCCTTGACGCGCTGGTCGAGCCAGGCGCCGCGGAAGACGAGGCGGCGAAGCCAGTGAACGAGGCTCTTGTTCGAGGGCCCGACGAGCTCGTCCCAGTTCTCGTTGACGTGCCCGCCGAGGGGGGAGCAGGGCTCCCGGATCTCTCCGTTGACGGCTAGCTCCAGCAGGTCCTCGAGCTCGTGCTCGTCGAGGCCCTGCCGCACGAAGTCGAGCTTCACCGCCGCCTGCTCGACGCGCTGGGCGAAGTCACGCTCGTTGAAGGCGAAGCGGAGCTCTCCGTACTCCAAGACGTAATCGGCCCCGGATTCGTAATTGCCTCTGCGTGCGGTCTCGTCCATGCGGTTCCTGCATCTTTGCGGATGAGGGTGCTCGCCGCCAGCGTTTCGGGGGTCCTGAACGACCGGTTGCAGCAAAAGGGAACCCAGCCTCGGCGTCGACGTGTGCTACCGAAAGGCGCAGCCCGCGAGGTGGTCGTTGACCAGGCCGACCGCCTGCATGGTGGCGTACGCGGTCGTCGGGCCGACGAAGACGAAGCCGCGGCGCTTGAGCTCCTTGGCGAGAGCCGTCGACTCGCGAGTGGTGGCCGGGACATCGGAAAGCCCGTTCGGAATCGGCCGCTCGTCGGGATCCGGCGCGAAGCTCCAGACGAGCTCGTCGAGAGTCCCACCGGCGGCGTGGAGCTCCCGCGCGGCCTTCGCGTTGGCGATCGCGGCGTCGATCTTCTTGCGATTGCGGACGATGCCCTCGTCGGAGAGCAGGCGGGCGATGTCGCCCGCCTCGTAGGAGGCGACCCTCTCGATGTCGAAGCCGTCGAAGGCGCGCCGGAAGTTCTCGC
>CAWDAL010000024.1:0-32039 GCA_963800285.1 uncultured Solirubrobacterales bacterium | reverse complement strand
GCACCGCGCTCGACCCGGAAGCGCCGGCGCAGGTGGTCGAGGCTGTCCGCGGCTGCCTCGCGGCCGTCTGAGCCTCAGCTCCAGCGCTCGAGCAGGTCCTCGTCGCCGACCTCGCGGATCTTCCTCGCCGGGACTCCCACCACAACGGCCCGGGCGGGGACGTCCTCGGTGACGACCGCCCCAGCGCCCACAAAGGCCTCCTCGCCGACCTCTATGCCCGGGCAGATCACCGAGCCGCCGCCGATCCTGCAGGCGCGCCGCAGCGTGGGCGCGTCGGGACCCTCCTCGGCGGGGTGCCGGCCCATCGTGTTGTCGTTGGTCAGGGTCGCGCCGGGTCCGATGAAGACATCGTCTTCGACCACCGTCCCCGCGGTCACGTAGCAGTTCGTCTGGATCTTCACCCGAGCCCCGATTGCGACGTCGTTGTCGACCGCCGTGCCGCGCCCGACCACCGTCTCGTCGCCGATCCGGGCGCGCTCCCGCACCTGGGCCTGGTCGCCGATCACCGCTCCGGCGCCGATCGCCGCGCCGGCCAGCACCACGGCGCCGGCGCATACGGCGGATCCCTCGCCGAGCCTCGCTGGCGGCGGCGCCTTCGTCGAGGCGGTCGAGCGTGCGGAGAGCTTGGGCGGCTTACCGATCACGGCTCCGTCCTGGATCACGCAGCTCGGCCCGATGACCGTGCCGGCGTGGATCACGATGTTCCCTCCGATTTCTATTCCGTCCCCGAACTGGACTTCCTCGCCGAGCAGCAGCCCGGGGGCGAGGTCGGAAGGCTGGAGTGCGCTCACCGTTCGGGGCGCGGGCCGCTCAGGACCCGGCGCCGCTGCCGACCGGGGCGCCGATCGTCTGCGGGGCACCGCCGGCTTCGAGCGAGGCCTGAAGCGCCTCGAGCACGCGAACGACCCGGACGCCCGCGGGTCCGTCGGTGCGCGGACGCTTGCCGGTTGCGACGCAGTCGACGAAGTGCTCGCACTCCAGGCGGAGGGGTTCACGGGGCAGAACGGCCGGATTCCAGACGTCACCGGAGCGGACGCTGAACTCGCCGATCGCGTCGGTTCTGGGGTCGAAGCCCTTGTCCCAGATCGTCAGCTTGCCCTCCAGCTTCATGTCGTCGAAGGTCGCCATCCGGTCGGACCCGACCACGGTGATCTTGCGCATCTTGTGGGGGTCCAGCCAGGAGAGGTGCAGGTGGGCGGCCAGGCCGGTGTCGAAACGGATGTACGCGAAGACGACGTCCTCGACCCCCTCGCGCACGTAGGCCTCGCCGCGCGCGGAGACCTCGATCGGGTTCCCATCCGCCAGCTCGAGAAGCACCGAGACGTCGTGGGCTCCCAGGCTCCAGAGCGCGTTCTCGTCCGCCCGTAGCTTGCCCAGGTTCACTCGCTGCGAGTAGAGGTAGTAGACCTCGCCGAGGTCCCCCTTCTCGATCAACTCAGCGAGCTGGCGGACGGCGGGGTGGTAGCAGAGCAGATGGCCTGCCATCAGAACCAGTCCGCGCTCCTCGGCCAGGCTCGCAACACGCTCGGCGGAGGCGGTGTCCTGGGCCAGCGGCTTCTCGACGAAGACGTGCTTGCCGGCCCCAAGGGCCCGCTGGGCGAGCTCCGCGTGCGTGGGGACCGGGGTGGTGATCGCGATCGCGTCGAGCTCCGGATCCTCGAGCAGCTCGTCGAAGTGCGGCGTAAAGGTCGCGTCGGGGTAGGTCTGGGACCACTTCGCCCTGCTCGCAGCGTCGGCGTCGCAGCACCAGGCGAGATCGCAGCCGTCGAGCGCGCTCAGGTTGCGCGCGAGATTCGGCCCCCAGTAACCCAGGCCGACTATGCCGATGCGGGCCGCCACGGGCGCAGTGTAGAGGCGGGGGTGCGCTCAGGCTCGCGGCCAGTGCCCGAGGCCGAGCGCGTTCAGCATCAGCCGGGCAACTGAATACAGCGCCGACCGCAGGCCCGGCCCGGCGACGCCCCGCCGTTCGCTCCCCAGCGGGGGCGGCTGCGAGGGCGAGGTCGCGAAGCGGAACAGCGGCTCGGACACGACGGCCCAAGCGAACTCCTCCGCGGCGAGGCGCAGCCGCTCCGAGTAGGCGTCCCTGCCGCGCTCGAGCACGGCGTCGAGCGCGGAGGCGACGGCCTCGGCATCGCCCTCCGGGACGGTCACCCCGAGGCCGTCTCGCTCGACGCGCTCGCCGAGCTCGTCGCCCGCGGTGCAGACGGCCGGCAGCTCCGCCCAGAAGCAGTCGACCAGCCTGGTCCGGAAGGCGAGCCGGGTCTCGAGGTGGCTGCGGTGGGTGGAGATCGCGCAGCTCGCGTCGAGCAGCCAGTCCGCTCGCCGCTCGTACGGGACCCAGCCGTCGTTGAAGAACACGCTCCGATCGATGATGCCGAGCTCGGAGGCGAGATCGCGTGCCTCCCGTTCGGCCCTGTGCAGGCGGCCCGAGGATCCCCCCATGAAGACGAGCCGAACCCCCGGCCGCCGCTCGGCGAGGGCCGCGACGCCGCGGATCGCGGTCGGAGCGTCGAGCCAGTCCCAGATGCCGCCGTTCCAGAGAACGACCTCGTCGTCGGGGCAGATCGCGGGGAAGTGGTCTCTCACGGTGGGCCCGCCGCTTCGTCGCGGTGGATCGGCCTGCACGCCGAACGGCACCACATCGATCACCGACCGGAAGGTGTCGTCGCGCTCGTAGGCGGCAGGCGAGATCAGGCCTTCGGCCAGCATCGCGCCGAGGTAGAAGTAGAGCTGGCGCTCCGATGCGCAGATGAAGTGGTGGCCGATCCGGAGCGCCTCGGTGAGCCGGTCGACCGAGAAGGCAGCCATCAGCCGTTGCCTCCGTGGCGAGCGCTCGGCGTAGTGCTCGATGGTGGCGAACGTGTCCGGGTCGTAGATGTCGAAGATCAGCCGGGCGCCCGAGCGTCGCATCATCCGCATCGCGAGCGGCCACTGCGGCCTCGCGACCACCACGTCCGCGCGGTCGAGATGGGGAGCCAGCGCGCGGGGATCGTGGGGGTTGAACTCGACCAGCTCGATTCCCTCGAGGTCACCGCCGGCCTCGGCGACCGCGAGCGTCACCTCGCCGTGCGCGCGCAGCACCCCGGCGAGCTCGCTTGCGCGGATGCCGACGCCACCCATGCCCGGCCCGACTAGGTCGTCGTAAACGAGCAGGATGTTGGGACCGGCCCGCTTGGTGTCCGCGCTCACCGGGCCGCTCCCGTCCGCGCGGCGATCGCGCGCTCGACCAGCTCGGCCATCTGCTCCGCCGTGGCCGGATAGCGGTAGCGCTCGAGGTCGCGCGGGGAGAAGCTCTCGGTGAGCTTTGCGTCGAGCGTGGCCTCGAAGGCCCGTGCGAGGCCCTCCGTGTCATCCATCGCCACGGTCACGCCGGTGCCGGTCTCTCCGACGATCCGGGCGGCCTCGTTACCGGTCCCGAGGGCGATGATGGGTCTGTCCGCGGCCAGATACTCGAACAGCTTTCCGGTCGCGAGCGAGACGAGCCCCGAGGCCGTGACCAGGAGCAGCGCGTCGGCTCGGCGCTGGAGCGCGAGCATGCTGTCGTGGGGGAGGTGGCCGAGATGGCGGATCATGTTCGCCGGGTCGAGTTCGGACAGATACCGCTCCTCCTCGGCATCGACCCGCCCAGCGACCAGGATCCGGAGCCGGTCGGAGGCCTCGGGGCGGCGCTCGAGCAGGAGCCGCAGGGCGGGCCCAAGAGGGGCAGGGTCCCGGCGGCCCGAGCCTTCAACGTAGAGCTTCCCGGCGTGCACGACGTTGACCTTGCCCTCATCGAGCTGCGGGACGCTCGCGGACTGCGCCGAGGCGTCGAGATCCGGGTCGAAGGCGTTGGTGACGCACGCCGATCGCGCGCCGAAGCGGGCAGCCAGGTCATCCGCGATCGGATGGGTCACCCCGACCACGAGGTCGGCCCGGGTGGCGACCTGCCGCTCGAGGAAGCGGTCGAGCGCGGCCTGGCCCGGCAGCGGCCAGCGGCCGCGCAGGGGCTCGAACGTCCAGCCGTCGCGGAAGTCCGCGATCCAGGCGGGGCGCCGGCGCCCGAGCGCCAAGGGGATCACATGGGTCGAGTGCGGCGGGCTGCTGGTGATCACGCAGTCGATCCGACGCTCACGGATCAGGCGCCACGCCGCCCAGGCGGCGACCGGGTTCCAGGTGACCACGTGCGAGTCGGGCACGAGCAGATCGGCGACGAACGCGGGTGGTGCAGCCTCGCCCATCTGCGGCTCGCCGCCGGCCATGGGCGGGGCGGCGGGACGCCGGAGGAGCCGCCGCAGTGTCGCGGACGCAACCAGGTCGAACGCCCTCTCGGTGCCCTCGCCGTCGTCCGGCAGGGTCCCGAACGCCGGTGTGGTGAGGACCGTGACCTCGTGGCCCATCCGCCGCAGCCAGCGGCTCATCGCGCGCCAGCGGTGAGCCCCGACGGAGCTCTCCGGGGGGAAGTAGTACGTGATGATCAGCAGCCGGCGCCCGGCCGGCTCTCGTTCGGTAGTCGCCATTGAGGTCCGCGAAATCTAGGTCTTCGCCGAACCCACTACTTTGTCCGGATGAGCGGACTGGTCGTCGTCGACTACGAAGCGGGGAATCTTGGGGCGATCCCGAACATGCTCCGTCGCCTCGGTGCGGAGGCGACGCTCTCCTCTGATCCCGAGGAGATCGCGTCGGCCGAGCGGCTGATCCTCCCGGGCGTGGGCGCCTTCGACCACGGGATGTCGCAGCTCGACGCGCTCGGGCTCCGATCCGGTCTCGAGGAGGCGGTCCTCCGGCGAGGGATCCCGATTGCCGGGGTCTGCCTGGGGATGCAGCTGATGACCCGGCGGAGCGACGAGGGGGAGAAGCCGGGCCTCGACTGGGTCGATGCCGAGACCGTGCACTTCAGCACCGGGCTTCCGAGCGGATCGAACGCCATCCGGTTGCCCCACATCGGCTGGAACTACGCGTATCCGGTCGGCGAGCACCCGCTGAGCGCCGGCCTGCCGGACCCGTCGAGCTTCTACTTCGTGCACACCTATCTGGTGATCTGCCGCTCCGACGAGGACATCCTCTTCGGCACTCGCTACGCCGGGGTGAACTTCTGCTCCGGCTTCGTCACGGCAAACATCTGCGCGGTCCAGTTCCACCCGGAGAAGAGTCACCACTACGGGCTCGAGTTTCTGAGGCGGTTCGTCGAATGGAGCCCATGAGCGAGGACGGCCCGGCGCGCAGGCCCTTTCCGATCGAGATACCCGACAGGCCGCACCGGCCGCGGATCATCCCGGTGCTCCTGCTCAGCCGGAGCCAGCTGTACAAGACGGTCAGGTTCCGCGATCCGAAGTACGTCGGGGACCCGCGGAACGCGGTGCGGATCTTCAACGACCTCGGCGCAGACGAGCTCGTCCTCCTGGACATCGACGCGTCGCCGAAGCGCCAGCCACCGGACTTCGAGCTGATCGAGGAGATCGTCTCGGAGGCGTTCATGCCGGTCGGCTACGGGGGCGGGATCGCGGACTTCGAGACCGCCCGGCGCATCCTCCGAATCGGCGTTGAGAAGATCGTCCTCTGCACTGCGGCGGCTGAGAACCCTGACCTGATCCGGGAGACCTCGCGGGCGTTCGGCGCCCAGAGCGTGGTCGGATGCATTGACACGCGGAAGCAGCGGTTTCGCGGCCACCAGTGCTTCACTCGCTCCGGCGGCAAACGGGTGGCGAAGGCGCCCGTGGAGCTGGCCGCCGAGTTCGTCGACTCCGGCGCCGGCGAGATCTTGGTCAATTCGATCGACCAAGACGGGACATTTGAGGGCTATGATCTCGGCCTGCTCAAGGAGATCGCCGGGAGCGTGAGCGTGCCCGTCATCGCGTGCGGTGGGGCCGGCTCATACGGAGACCTCGTCCGGGTTGTTCACGAGGCGGGAGCCTCCGCGGCAGCGGCCGGAAGCCTCTTCGTCTTCCAGCGGCCGCATCGCGCCGTCCTGATCACCTTCCCCACGGAGGCGGAGCGCGGCGAGCTCTTCCCAGAGACCGAGGTGCAAGCGATATGAACAGCCCCACGACGACGGAAACAGAGCTCTCCGAGGCCCTCAGTCAGACCGAGCGGCGGCGCTCGGAGTACGTCTACGCGACGGACGACAGGCCGTACCGGATGTGCACGCGCTGCATCATGGACACCAGCGATCCGGAGATCAGGTTCGACGAGGACGGTGTCTGCAACCACTGTCACGACTACGAGCGAAGGGTCGCGGCGGAGGTCACGCCGCCGCCGGTCGGTCACCAGGTTCTCGCCGCCACCGTCACGCAGATCAAGCGCGAGGGGCGGCGGAAGCCCTACGACTGCATCCTCGGCCTGAGCGGGGGCGTCGACAGCACCTACGTCGCCTATCTGACCAAGCAGCTTGGACTGAGGCCGCTGGCACTCCACCTGGACAACGGCTGGGACTCGGACGTGGCGGTCCGGAACATCCACAACATCGTCCGCAAGCTGGACATCGATCTGGAGACGCACGTCCTCGACTGGGAGGAGTTCCGAAGCCTCCAGCTCGCCTTCCTGCGCGCCTCGACCCCGGATTCGGAGATCCCCTCCGACCACGCGATCGTCTCGTCGCTCTATCAGGCTGCGGCGAAGCACAAGGTCCGCTGGATCATGGACGGCTCCAACGTCGTCACCGAGATCATGGTCCCCCCGACCTGGTCGCATGGACACGGCGACTGGCGTTACATCAATGGGCTCAACAAGGCTTTCGGGACGCGGCCCCTGAAGAGCTACCCCCACTACGGCCTGCTGCAGGTCCACCTGTGGTATCAGGCATTCCGCCGGATCCGCCGTCTCCCCGTCCTCAACTACGTGGACTACGACAAGCCCCGGGCGATCGAAACCCTGAAGCGGGAGCTGGACTGGGAGCCGTACGGGGCAAAGCACTACGAGTCCGTCTACACGAAGTTCTACCAGGGGTACATCCTGCCCCAGAAGTTCGGCTTCGACAAACGCCGCCCCCACCTCTCCTGCCTGATCCTGGACGGCAAGATCTCCCGGGAGGAGGCGCTCGCCAAGGTGGAGGCGCCGGCGATCGAGCCCGAGGAACTGCGTCGCGACCGGACCTTCGTCACCAAGAAGCTGGGCCTTACCGATGCCGAGTTCGACGAGATCATGTCATTACCCCGGAAAACGTTCTGGGACTACCCCTCTTACCAGCGGGACGCGAAGCTCAGGCTTCGTCTTCTCTGGGCGCTGCAGTTCGCCGGCGCGACCATCAGGCGCGCAGGCCGTTGGCTGCTGCGTCGCGGACGACGACGAGGCGCTTGAGCCTCCCGCCAGTGACTAGTACTGGAGCCAGCGCAGAAGGCCGAGCGCGCAAGGACGGCTCGCGCCGGCACGCTCTGATCATCTCGCTGACTCCGGTCAGCGGCGAGCCGCGCGTCCTGCGGCAGGCGCGGGCTCTTCACGAAGCAGGCTGGGAGGTGTCGGTCGCCGGCCTTCGCGGACGAGGATCCCCGCCGGACCACTGGCGGTATATCGAACTCGATCACGTGCTCTCAGATCGGCTGCCATGGGCGACCGCACTTCTCCAGAGCAATCTCGACCTGTTTCGCAGCCGGACACAGAAGCTCCTCAGCCGGTTCTGGGAGTCCGCCGCGGAGCGCTCCTTCTGGGGCCGTCCCGGCTCGGACGCGATCTATCAGCACATCGCGCACGTCGATCCCGCGGACTACGACCTGATCCTCGCCCACGATTGGTTCACGGCGCCGATCGCCGATCGTCTGGCGACCAACCTGAACGTACCTTTCTCTGTCGACCTCCACGAGTACGCCCGAGGTCAGTACATGTCCAGGAGGCTGTGGAGACTCGTGGACCGGCCCGCCGTGCATGCGACGCAGAAGCGTTTTCTGCCACGAGCGGCCGCCCTGACCACTGTCTGCGACGGCATCGCCGATCTCCTCCACCGCGAGTACGACCTGCCGGAGCGACCGACAGTCGTGCGCAGCGCAGCCGAGAATCGTGACCTTCCTGTGCGCCCGACGGGAGAGCGGATCACCGCCCTCTATCACGGCATCCTCGCCCCCGCACGGGGCCTCGAGGAGGCGATTGCCAGTGCTCCCCAGTGGAATCCAGGCGTTCGGCTCGTCATCCGCGGCCCGGGACCGAAGAGCTACGTCGCCAAGCTACGAAAGCTGATCGAGCGGGCTGGCGCCAACGACCGCTTGACGGTTGAGGATCCGGTTCCCGCCGTGGAGATGATCGAGCGCGCCAACGCGGACGCCGACATTGGCTTCTTCGTGCAGCCCGACCACTCCCCACAGAAGCGGTTCGCCCTGCCCAACAAGTTCTTCGAGTACGTGACGGCCCGCCTGGCGCTCTGCGTCTCCGATCTGCCCGAGATGGCCCGCCTCGTCAGGGAGCATGAGCTCGGCGTGCTCGTCTCCGACCCGAGCCCCGAGTCCATCGCGACAGCACTGAACAGCCTCGATCGAGAGTCGATCGATCGCTTCAAGCGTCGCTCCGCCGAAGCAGCGCAGATCCTCGACTGGAACCGCGAGAAGGAGATCATGCTGGGGCTATACGACCGCCTGGTGCCGATGGCCGGCGCGAACGCGATGGCACCGACTCCGCTTTCGGTGTCCTAGTTCCACGGTTACCCTTAGCTCGCTTGGACGCAGCCGCGGACACCATCGTGCACCGGACCGACGCCGGAGAGGCTGACGGGCCAACCAGGGTGATTGAGCCCGTCAGCGGCTGGCGGTTTCCCGATCTGCGTGAGCTCTGGGACCATCGCGATCTGGTCTACCTGATGGTGCGGCGGGACATTGCGGTGCGCTACCGGCAGTCCGCCGTTGGTGTCTTCTGGGCCATCCTCCAGCCGGCCCTGCTGGCCGTGATCTTCACTGTCTTCCTCAGCCTCCGAGCGGGCGTTCCCTCGGAGCAGGGCATCCCGTATCCCGTCTTCGCGATCTCCGGGATGGTGCTCTGGCTCTTCTTTGCCGGCTGTATCACGAAGTCGTCCGACAGCACCGTGCAGAGCGCGGCCCTGATCTCGCGCGTCTACTTCCCTCGCGTGACCATCCCGCTGGCAGCCGTCCTACCGCCGCTGGTCGACTTCGCCGTTGCATTCCCGGTGGTGATCGTGACGATGCTGATCTATGGAGTCGATCCGAGCCTCCGGCTGCTGCTGCTGCCGGCGGTCGTCGCGCTGGCGCTGACGACCGCCACGGGCCTTGGCCTCTGGCTCTCGGCGCTGCACGTGCGCTATCGCGACGTCAAGCAGGCCGTCCCCTTCATGATCCTCGTCGGGCTGTTCGTGACGCCCATCGCCTACCCCTTCTCGCTGATCCCCTCGAACCTGCAACCCATCTACGCGATCAACCCCCTGGTCGGCGTGCTCGAGGGATATCGCTGGACCCTGTTCGCGGGATACGACTTCCCCGGAGCCGTTCTCCTGATCCCTCTTGTGGCGAGCGTCGCGCTGCTGGTCAGCGGGGCTCTCGTCTTCGAGAAGATGGAGACCACCTTCGCGGACGTGATCTAGATGGCAGCCCCGGCCATCAAGGTTGAGTCAGTAGGGAAGTGGTATCGGCTGGGCACCACCAGCGGCCCTGGCGCCACGCTCGCCGAGGAGCTCGGCCGGATCATGCGCGCCCCGGGCACCCTGCTGAAGCGCGGAGAACGGGGCGAGGCTCGATCCGCCAAGGACGAGGGGATCTGGGCAGTCCGCGATATTTCCTTCGAGGTGCACAGGGGCGAGGCCCTCGGCTTAATTGGGCGCAATGGGGCCGGCAAGAGCACGCTCCTGAAGCTGCTCTCCAGGATCACCTTCCCGACCCACGGGCGCCTCGAGCTGCGCGGGCGGGTGGCGACACTGCTGGAGGTCGGCACAGGGTTCCACCCCGAGCTGACCGGCCGGGAGAACATCTACCTGAACGGCGGGGTGCTGGGCATGCGACGCGCCGAGATCGCACGGAGATTCGACGAGATAGTCGAGTTCTCCGGAGTGGAGCGGTTCCTCGACACACCGGTCAAGCGTTATTCCAGCGGCATGTACGTCCGCCTGGGCTTCGCGGTGGCGGCGCATCTCGACCCCGACATCCTGATCGTGGACGAGGTCCTCGCCGTCGGAGACGGCGAGTTCCAGCAGAAGTGCCTCGGGAAGATGCGGGAGACCGCCAGCGAGGGCCGCGCCGTCGTGTTCGTGAGCCACAACCTGTCGGCCGTCCAGCGGCTCTGCACACGGGCAATGGAGTTTGATCAGGGTCGAGTCGTGATGGACGGCTCCCCGGAGGCCGTGATCGCGCACTATCAGGCGCGGACGGGCGCTCGCCGCAGCGGCGGGGTCTCGATCATTCCGGACACGGTGAACCGCGCCGGAACCGGCGAGGCGCGGCTCCGGAAGGTGGTCCTGGAGGACGCGGACGGCATTCCGGTGGAGCACCTCCACCTCGGTCAGCCCCTGCGCGTGAAGGGAACCTGGGAGGTGTTGAAGCCCATCCCCGATGCGTGTTTCGAGGTCGGCGTCTCGACCCCGGACGGAGAGCGGATCAGCACCGCACTCAGTCTCGACCAGGGCCCGCCCATCGAGCTGGAGCCGGGCTGGTACGAGACCAGCGCGGAGATCACCGCGACGTTCCTGCCGCACGAGTTCGACCTCGATTTTGCGATGGCCCGACCCAACGGCACGGCGATCGACCTCGTGGAACGCGCCCATGGCTTCACGGTCATGCGCAGCGGCGAGCTCGGCACACCTAGCTACCCCTGGGAGCAGGTGCGCGGCTACGTGCGGCCGCAGTCGCGCTTTCACGAACCGCGCCGCGTCGATCCACTGGATCAGGCTCCCGCCGGCGTCGCGGTCGAATCGGCGACCTAGCCGATCCCGGCACGAGACACCTCCCGCATCGCACCTGGCAGGAGCGGGTCTTGTCGATGGGTGGCAGGGAGCGTTGAAGGCCGCGACGGTGCAGTGGGGCCCCGAGCTATGACTGGCTGACCACCGCTATGCCGAAAATGATCAGCAAGACTCCCGCCACCTTGAGAGCACCGAGGGGCTCGGCGAAGAAAATTGCGCTGAAGATCGCGACGAGTCCGAACGAGAGGCCCATGAAGGGGTAGGCGCGGCTGAGGTTCAGATAGGTGAGGGCCGCCATCCACGAGAGGGCCGCGACCAGGGCGCCGAGCAACGCCGTGAGAACCCAGGGATCGAACAGCAGGCCAGACAGGTAGCTGGCCTTTCCACCCAGGTCCGCGGGGAAGTGGCCGGCCCGGTCCACCCGCCACTTGACGATCAACTGTCCGTACACCGTCAGCCCGAGCGTCAGGGCGACATAGACGTAGCCCACGTCAGGCCCGCGCGCCGGCGGTGGCTTTGACCAGCGCCCCCGTCGCCACGCTGATCACCCGCTCCTGCTGTGCGCCCTCGATCCCGAGCCAGAGCGGCAGACGGACGACCGTGCGCGCGGCGTGCTGCGTCTTAGGGAGCTCGCCATGGACGCGGCCGTACCTGAGCCCCGCGGGCGCCGTATGCAGGGGCATGTAGTGGAAGACCGCGTCGATCCCGCTGCGGCGCATCTCCTTCAAGAAGGCGTCCCGTGACTCTCCGCTCGGCAGGAGCAGGTAGTACATGTGGGCGTTGTGCTCACAGTCCTCGGGGATCACGGGCCGGCGCAGCAGCTGCATCTCCTCCAGCTCTCGGAAGGCAGCGTTGTAGGTGTCCCAGATGCTCCGGCGCATCCTCGTGATCCGCTCGGCCGCCTTCAGCTGCACCCAGAGGAACGCGGCGGCCAGATCGCTCATCCCGTAGGAGGACCCCAGGTCCACCCAGGTGTACTTGTCCACCGCGCCCCGGAAGAACTGCCGGCGGTTGGTCCCCTTGTCCCGCACGATCTCGGCTCGCTCGGCCAGGCGCTCGTCGTTGATCAGGAGAGCCCCGCCCTCGCCGGAGGTGACGCCCTTGGTCTCGTGGAAGGAGATCGCGCCCAGGGCTCCGGTTGACCCGAGGGACCGGCCCCCGCGGCGCGCGAGGATCCCCTGCGCGGCGTCCTCGATCACCCGCAGCCCGTGCTCGGCCGCGAGCTCCATGATGGGCTCCATCTCGCAGCCGACCCCGGCGTAGTGAACGGGCACGATCGCCTTCGTCTCCGCGGTGATCGCGTCTGCGACGAGCGACTCGTCGAGATTGAGGGTGTCCGGCCGGATGTCGACGAACACTGGCCGAGCCCCCCGGAGGACGACGGCGTTGGCCGTCGAGGGGAAGGTGTACGACGGCATGATCACCTCGTCGCCGGGGCCCAGGTCGGCGAGCAGCGCCGCGGCCTCCAGGGCGGCGGTGCAGGAGGACATCAGCAGGACCTGGGCCGAACCGGACCAGCTCTCGAGCCACTCGACGCAGGAGGCGGTGAAGGGCCCGTCGGCGGAAAGGTGACTGCCGTCGATCGCCTCTTGGACCGCCGCCGCTTCCTCGCCCACGCAGAAGGGGCGGTTGAACGGGATGTGACCCGGCTCCGCGTTCACGGCTTCCGGGCCACCAGGAGCAGGGAGCCGCCGGCTGGCAGCGAGACCCCCCTGGAGATCAGCGCCAGCTCCAGCCCGAGTGCACGCTCGAGTGCGGAGTCGAGGCGAGGGCGGATCTCGAACTCACGCATCGGATCAAACCGCTCGAGCTCGCCCCTCTGCCGGACGCGGGAGAGGATCATGGCGGGAAGAAGCGTAGAGACGAACGAGGTGGTTCGCTCGACGGACAAACCCGCCCTCTCGACCTTCCGCACCAGCTCCCGCCGCCGGTAGCGGCGCTTGTGGCCGCCGTACTCGTCGTTCGCGCTCCACAGGCGAGGGTGCTGCGGAACGGTGGCCAGTAGGCGGCCGCCCGGGACCAAGGCTCGCTGGACCCCCGTCAGCACCGCCTCGTCCTCATCGATGTGCTCGAGCACGTCGAACGCGCCCACCAGGTCGAACTCCGCCTCATACGGGAGCGCGCGCGCATCGAGCTGCCGTACCTCCGCGCGCGGGACCCGGCGGAGGACGAAGTCAAGCCCGTCGGCCGAGGCGTCGGCGGCGACGAGGCTCATCGCGGGGAAGCGCTCCGCGATCGCGCCCAGCACGTATCCGGTCCCGACCCCGATTTCGAGCATCCTGCGAGCCTCGGGGAAGTACCTCTCGAGCGCCCAAATGATCAGATGGTTCCGCCCCCTGAACCAAAAGCTTCGATCCTCAACCCGGGCCAGCGCCTCGAACTGGTCCCGGTCGAAACCCTCGTGCGGCATCACCGCTCCCTCCGAACCGCGTGGCCGACCCCGGTGGCCCCGTATCCGTTTCCGTTGTAGAGCATGTGCCGGGACCCCCCGTAGTCGAAGACGAGGGGGTACTCGACCATCTCCGCGTCCCAGCCTGAGCTCGACGGCGCCAACCCGGCGTCAGCGTCCTTCCTGCTCCACTCGATCCCGTCCCCGGACTCCGCGTACGCGAGCCGGTAGCTCTCCCCGCGCGCGGCAAACCACATGCGGTAGACGCCGTCGTCCTTGATCACGCACGGCCGCGCCAGTGCGTACTCGCCCGGCCCGAAGTCGATGCACACGCGCCCCGACGGAGACCATTCGATCCCGTCCCGCGACTCGCAGTACTTGATCAGATAGCTGTGGCGCGGCTCGCCCTCGGTCTCGGTCCAACCCGTGCCGGACACGTACCACATCCTCCACGTGCCGTCCTCGACCAGAACCCAGGGGGAGGCGGTCAGGAAGGGGTCGACGTCGCTGCGCCCGAGCACCGGCGCCCGCGACCCGCGCACGAAGGTGCGTCCGCCGTCCTCGCTGATCGCCAGGCCGATGCAGAGGTAGAACGGGACCGTTCGTCCCAGGGCCCAACCGCTGTAGTACAGGTACTTCCGTCCGCTCTCGGTGACCAGGCAGGAGGTAGTGGTCCCGCGGTCGTCGAACGCGCCGAGCTCGCCTAGCTCGAGCACCGGCTCGGGATCGATCTCGGACACCCCGACCTTGGCGCTGTCGAGCTCCAGCCGGGCTCGCGCCACCCGGGCTCGGCTCTGCTCGTCCCGGGTCGAGAAGTAGAGCAGCGGCGAATCGGGCTCGGCGAGGTCGACCACCGGCAGGGCGGCGTGAGTCAGCGCCCAGGGCGGACCGAAGGGTGGGGCGGCGATCCGGCCGAGCTTCTCCCAGGTTGCGCTCAAGCTTCCTTCAGCTCCCGCGTCTTCCCCGGATCGCTGCGTGCGACGGTGGCGTCGCCAAGAGGCCGAGGTCGCCCTCTACCCGGTAACGACCGTGGAGTACTGAAAGACCTTCCGCGACCGGTTGCGTTCGGATGGCGTAAGCGAAAGGTCGGTGAGGGGAGCCTCGAACAGCTCGACTGTATAGGTGTGTGGCCCGTTGTAGCCCTGTCGACGGTAGTCGTAGTCCAGAATCTTCCTTATCAGCTCGTACGGTCTTCCGCCGGGACGGCTACTGCTGACCGGATCAACGCCGATCATCATGCGATGCCAGCGAAGGCTGTTGCCGAAGTACACGATGTCGGAGCGAAGGTATCCAAGCCTCTCGCCGCCCTCGGCGGAATACGGGACGAGCCGCCGGCGACCGCCTGCCTCGCGCTCCCAGATGACCGCCCAGTGATTGCCCATGGACAGGTCGCTGATGTTGAAGACATTTGGCTGCTCAAGCCCGATCCGCTTCAGTGTCTTCATTGAACTTGGAGGACCCAAGAATCCTTGCACCTTGAATCCGGAGACCTCATTCATCAGCGTCATCACCTGTGGGCGGGTGACGACGAAGAGACCGTACGTGAGCAGCGCCGCGACTGCGATCGTGCCTGTGAGCCTCGTCGGCTGCACTCGTGCGACTTCGGCGATCAAGAGGGGTTTTCTTACACCCGCGGCGGGGAGTCCGGCCACGTGCCGGCTCGCGGTACTGACGGGTAGGACGCCAATGCGGCGAAACGCACGCCGCAGGAGAAGAACCGGCTCGGTTTGTGTACGTGTGAACAACAGCGCCCACAGACAGAGCTCGAGAAACGGAAGGTAGGAAAGCTCCAGGGCTACCAGCGAGAGCAGAATGAACAACAGCCCGTAAGCAACCACGAATCTGTAGCCCCAGACCCATCGGATCAAGAGGATCATCCCCGCCTGAAACACGGTCTGCAGAACCACCGCGACGGTCGAGGCGGCGTGGAATCCACCCGGAGTGGCCACCTCGAGGCTGTGAAACACACCGTGCAGTCGCGACAGATATGGATTCGTCAGCATCATCTCGACCGTGTCTCCGGATTGCCAACGCGCGTCGTCCACGTGGAACAGGAGCGCCGAGAGGCTGACCACCCCGTACGCGGCGAACGCCAGGAACAGGTACACGCGAAGCTGAGCCGCGCCGGGAAGCCCGATGATCCGGTAGACCGAGGCGAGCATCCGTCCAATCGCGCTTCGCGGCCAGCGGCGGACTATCCAGGCATCCACGGAGAGCGTCGCGCCGGCGCCGCCGAGGAGGAACAGGATCAGCAAGATCATGAGGACGTCGGTCCCCAGGGTGCTCGTGCCAAGCGCCAGGTCGAACTGAACGTACGTCGCGCCTATCACCAGGGTGACCAGGGGCGTAAGCAGGCCGACGGTGAAGGCGACCACCAGCAGCATCTCTGCGAAGCGCGTAGAGCGACTCGGGACTGCAGAAACCCGAGCCACACGCGGGAGCATCGAAATAGAAGCGGCTGGCGTCGAGGATCAGTCCCGTCCTGACCAGCACGATTATGCCGACGATGATGCGAATCAGGTCGAGCTTCCGGCGCTCACCAGCAAGGTCGCGTACCGCTGGGAACGCGGTTCGGTCTAGCAGTGAGTCGAGTCGGGCGACCAGGGTTATCCGCCCCGAGGTTGCCGACGTCTTGGTCCGCGCCACGGCGACGGCGAGTCTAATTCGCCCCGCTCACCGGCGGGCCCTCAGATCCGCTTCAACTCCCAGCTCTTCTTCGCGATGGCCTCGGCGCCGGAGCCGGGGTAGACCTCCCCCCGCTTCGTGTCCCGGAGCATGGTCGCCCCGGCGCCGATCACGCACTCGGGCCCGATCGTCGAGGCCATCTCGAAGGGTCGCGTTCACTCCGATGAAGCAATACTCGCCCACCCTGCAGTTGCCGGAGATGACCACGTGGGAGGTGATGAAGCAGTGCGATCCGATCTTGGAGTCGTGCCCGATGTGATTGCCGCTCCAGAGCACGCAGTTATCGCCGATCTCTACGAACGGCTGCAGGGTGTTCTCGTCGAAGACGAAGCTGTTCTCGCCTACCTTTACGTCTCCGACGCAGGTTGCCCGCGAGCTCACGTAGGTGATGCAGCCGTATCCGAGGTCCTTGCAGCGCTCGAAGATCTCGGTCGCGCGCGCCTGTTGACCCCGCTGTAGGCGACCGCGACCAGCATCTCGTGCTCGCTGGGCGGGTAGCGGTTGATGAGCTGGTCGAACGACACGACCGGCGGCCCATCAGCTCCTCCGAGTCCATGTGCTCGGCGTCGACGGTGAACGCGACCACGTCGTGAGGACTGTCCTCGTCGAGATAGACGGATGCGATGCGGGCGTAGTCGCCGATCCCAAAGATGACGACCTTGCTCATCGCACCTTGTCGAGCCGCCGTCCAGGCGCGGCGCCGGAGAGCATCCGGTCGGCTGGAACCTCCACGCCGTTCTCGATCGCTCGGTCGATCACGAACAGCGGACGGCCCTTGACCTGCTCGAAGACCTTGCCAATGTAGAGGCCCGTCACCCCGGTGCTGACGATGATGAAGCCCCCGATCGTCAGCGTAAAGACGGCGAGGCTCGTCCAGCCGGGCGCGGCCGTGTGGGCGAACTTGGCATAGATCAGATACGCGGCGCATACCCCACCCGCCAGCGAGACGGCGAACCCAACCGCGACGATCCAGCGCAGCAGCATCGTGGTCTGGAAGAAGATCCCGTCGAGCGCGTGGCTGATCAGGGCGCGCGTCGTGTACGAGCTGCGGCCATCGGCCCGCTCCGACTGCTCGTAGTCGATCGCTGTGCTCTCGAAGCCCAGCCAGCGCAGGATAAGCAGGTAATGGCGGTCGCGGTCCTCGAAGCGCAGGAAGGCGTCGATCACCTTCCGCGAGATCAGGGACAGGGTCCCCTGCTGCCCGTCGATGTGGGCGCCGGTGAATCGTTCAGCAAGCGAGTAGTAGATGTTGCCGACGAGGCGCCGGCGCCAGGAGGTGCGCTTCAGCTTCCGCCGCCCGAAGACGACGTCCCACCCTTCGCTGGCCTTGCGCATGGAGGCGGGGGATCTCCTCCGGCGGGTCCTGCAGGTCGCAATCCATCACCACCGCCCTGCCGCCGCCGGCAGGCGGAAAGGCCCGCGGTGATCGCCGGATGCTGGCCGAAGTTCCTGCTCAGCCGGAAGGCGCGAACGCGGCTGTCGGCGCGCGACGAGCTCGACGAGCAGCTCCCAGGAGGCGTCGGTGCTGCGGTCCTCGACGAAGACGATCTCGAAATCGTCGGTCACCTCCTCGCAAGCTCGACACATGCGCGCGTGCAGTTCGCGAAGGGCTCCCTCGCAGCAATAGACCGGGATAACGACGCTCAGCTCCGTCACTTGCGGGCGAGTCTAGTCTCGAGTCGCCTCGGCGTAGAGAACCAGCGCCCACCGGCTGCGGGGCGTGGCCAGCTGCATCAGATGGAAGGGCATCATCGTCACCTCGTTCAGCAGCAGGCGGGCCGGGGACGGAAACGCCGTCTTCCAGGGCACCGTGCGGCTCCCCGCGGCGACGGTCCGCTCTCCCGGCGTCAACAGCCGGATCCGCTCTGCCTCGAAGCGCGCAACCTGACGATTCGACAGCTGTAGCAGGAGGTTGGAGAGCGGGAAGGTGAGTCCCCTCAGGCACTCGACCTGCCAGCCGCGCTCCCGCAGCGTCCCACCGAGGCCCTCCCGCGTGTAGCGCCGCTGGTGGCCCGCGACCTCGTCCTCGACGCCCCAGTGGGCCGGTGAGGCAGGAACCAACAGAATCAGGCATCCCCCCGCGCGGAGCGCCGCCGCGGCCCGGTCGAGAAAGGCCGCTTCGTCCGGCTCCTCCAAGTGCTCAAGCACCATCGCCGAGATGACCAGATCCGCGCTCGGCGTGGGATCCTGGTCGAGCCAGCTCTCGCGGCGCAACCGGTAGGCCCCGGACTCGATCGCCTCGCGGTTGAGCTTCTCGGCGGCGCCCGCCGCGGCGTCGCCGAGTTCGAAGCCCTCTCCCCGCCAGCCGCGGGAGAGCAGCAGCGCCGAGAGCAGGCCCTCGCCAGTCCCGATCTCGATGAAGCTCCCCGACCGCTGGCGGCGGAGCCTGCGCTTCAGGTACATCCGCTGCAGGATCGTCCCGGGCGGTAGGGGCCCGGTCATCCCTGGCCTGAGCGGTAGAGGCGCTCCTCCGGGGGCCGGTAGTACTCGTCGAGGCTGGTGACGACCCGTGTGTACCAGCCCAGGAGCTGCTGGGTCCGGTCCGGTTGCGCCTGAACCAGCTCGTCGCCGAGCGCGCGGACGTAGTCGACCTGCTGCTTGAGGAAGGAGCGGGTGAACTGGTGGTTGATCGCCAGGCGGTCCCTGCCGGATCGGTTGATCCCCGCCGCATGCCATAGGGTGGAATCGAACGCGACCAGTGAGCCCGCTGGGCACTCGACGGCGATCGCGGTCTCCTCCATGTAGTCCTGGTCGGGCGCGTCGGCGTGCTGGTGAGTCCCGGGAACGACCAGTGTCCCGCCGTTCTCCGCCGTGAACTCGTCAACGGCGATCAGCACGTTGAGGGAAGCCAGGTAGCCGTTCAGGCACCTGGGGAAGTCACGGTGGAAGCTGGTCTGAAAGACCCGCGGCGCGTTCGGGCCCGCCGGCGGCAGGATGAAGCCGTTCTGCAGGTGGAGGATCGCCGTCTCGGAGACGGTGGCGTCGACGATCGCAAGCATCTCGGGGATCTCAAGGAGTCGGAGGAAGTGGGCATCGTGCCGCTGGGGGATCCGGAGGACGCCGAGCTCGCCGGCGCGCTGGAGCCGCTCGGTCCCGATCCCGGCCTCGATCGCGTCCTTGACAGAGTAGAGCGCCTCGCGCGTCCGCTCGATCGTCTCCGAGTCGAGCGCGCCGGTCACCACCGAGAATCCCCGGTAACGGAGATCCCCGAGGCAACGGGACAGCCAGTTCTCCTGCGAGACGTGGATCATCTCTCGCCCTCCATTCGCACGATCAGCGTGAACTCGTACAGGCCGTAATCGTGCAGCAGCGCGACCTGGCGCGAGTGATGGCGCTTGCAGTGATCGAAGAAGAAGAGCGGATCACCGTAGTAGAGGTCGTCGCGCATGTACTCGGGATCCGAGTACGAGGTGAGCATGTTGAAGGCGAACCCGGCTGTGCTCAGTCGCGCCAGCCGGTCGATCGTGTCGAGGACGTACTCGCAGCCACTGCGTCTTCGCTCAGCCTCCAGCCTGACGTTGAAGACCCCGCTGGCCACGGTGTAGTCGGCCGGCTCGAGATCGTGCATCACGAGCCGCCAGCGTGCAGCGCTCGATCGTCGCCAAGCCGCGCCTCCGCGCTACGCCAGCATCGATTCAGAGACGTCGAAGCCCCGGTAGGTGAACTCGTCGTAGCGCTCGGCGAGCCACCCGGCGAGGGCGCCGTAGCCGCAGCCGTAGTCGTTCAGGGAGAAGGGGCCGTCGCAGGGATGCAGCTTCAGCAGCTGCTCGAAGCGGACCTCCTGCGACTCGGCCGAGTTCCAGTCGACTCCGCTTGGCGAGGGGCCATGCTCCTCCACCTTGTCGCTGTAATAGCGCTCGACCGGGCCCACCAGGCGCTCACGTCCCATTGCCGGCTCCCGTTCGCGCCCAGGGACGCATGTAGTCCCGCGCCGTCTCTCCCATGTTGAGGATCAGGTCGAGAACCGTCACCCCGTGCTCGAAGGGCGGATGGAGCTGGCGGTACTCGGGGTATGCCGGGTAGTCGAACCAGCGCACCGCGACCCCCGCCTCCGCGAACCGGGCCTCGTCGAGGTAGGCGCGGGCGGAGGGACCGGAGACGTACTCGTCGGCCCCGGCCTTGAGGCAGAGCTCCAGCAGCCGCTCCCCCTTCACCCCGCCGGCGCCGTAATCCGTCGACCAGCTCAGCTTCGTTTCGATCCCGAGCATCCCGCAGACCTCCTCCAGAAAGTGGCGGTTGACGTCGCTGAGCCGGTCGCTGCTCGCGGTCTCGTACAGACTCTGGATCCTGGGAGCGAACGCGTCGAAGCACTCCGCGGCGCGGTACGCGTGTCTCAGCGTCCGCCAGTGGCTCTCCGCCCAATCCAGATCGCTGATCATGGTCTCGTCGATCCGCTGGTGGTAACGCCCCTTGACCTGCACCGGGATGGTCAGCCACTTGAGGCCCTGGGCGGTCTTGATCCTGTTCCGGTTCCGCCAGTCCCGGCGCGTGTACTGGACGTCGTCGAAGAGGATGAACTCGTCCACCGAGGCGATCAGATCGAAGTACCCCTTCCACGGGATGTAGTTCGACTGGATGATCGCGACGCGCTTCATCGTCGGCCGTAGGATTGCGGTTCTGCCGCTCGGGCGGATCGCGCTTTCGTTCAAGCCCGGCGGGGGGAATCGGACGCCCGGCAGGCTCCATCTCGTACGTCATACAGCTCGAATTCGCTGTTGTGGTAAATCGGATGCAGCCAGGGCGGCGGCTGCTTCAGGGGGCGCGCGATCACCACCTTGGCGCCGTACCGGCAAATCGGCTCCCGCGATCGGCTGATAACCCGCTGGTAGTCCTGATCGATCAGGTCGATCCTCGCCCCAACGTTCGTGCCCACCGAGTCGGGATCGAGGACGGCCGGATCCTGAGTCAGCGCGAGCAACCGACGCTGCCACTCCGCATCCCCCTCCCCGATCAGCGCGCTGTCGAAATCGACGACGATCGGGCGCTCCGCGAGAACCCGGATCCCGTCGATCGCGGGGGAGGCGAGTACAAGCTGGGTCGATGTCGTGTTGCGCTTGGCGGCATCGGCCACATCCCTCAGGGCACGCTGCTCCTCGGAGTCGGAGGAGAGAATCGCCCTCGAGTCGTGCTCCAGGACCAACGAGAGCGCCGACCCGGCGAACGCCAACGCGATCAACCCGGCCGCGACCGGGCCGGTGGCGGCGCGCCGGCTCGGTTGAGTCCCGGCGGTACGAACACGCCTGGTCCACCAGTACGAACCGGCGAGAATGACCAGCAGCAGCGACGCCTCGACTGCGCCTACGGTGACCCAGTCAGGTGCCTTCACCTCCAACCGGTCGGTCATGGCCGGCGAGAGAAGGAAGGTTCCAGCGAGGGCCACGACAGCCAGCGCCGGGCCGACGAGACGGTGGAGCGCGGCGGCCATGGCCACCACCCCCAGCACTTCCACGAACGTGCTGAGGCGGGCCGTCTGCGCGGTGACCAGGAAGAGCGGCGAACCGAGCTGGCTCGCGACCCCCCCGATCGTGCAGATCGCCGCGATCGCGGCGACCAGGAGCCCGATCGCGCGCGCCGTCCGGACTCGCCAGAGTAAGGCGCAGGAGGCGATCAATCCGACCAGCCAGAGGCCTGTCTGCAGATACTCATTCGGCGGGAACGCTCGATACAGGAAGTGATGTGGAGCCCGGACGAGGGCTATGAAGTCGTACGTCTGACGCGGGGTCAGCGAGCCACCACCCGTCGCGTGCAGGACCTGAATCAGCGCAGGAACCGCCAGGACCGCGCAGGGGACGACGAATCGGAGGATGGAGGTGCGATCTATACGACCGAGCCCACGGAGGACCACCGGTGCGAGCGCGAGGGCGGCCAGACTGCCGGCCCCCGGATGGACGAGGATCGCCAGCCCGAGGGAGGCCCCGGCGGTCGCGTATCTCCCCCGGAGGAGCAGGGCTAGTGAGCCGAGCGAGAGGGCAATGGAGGGAGCGTCGGGGTAGAAGTAGGTCAGAAAGAGATCCGATGAGCCGAAACCATTCCCATCGGTCGGGATCAGCACGAGGCCGGCGGCCGCCGCGACATACCAGGGAGCCCCGAGCGAATCGCAGATCGCGATGAAGCTCGCCCAGAGGATCGCGTAGGAAACAATCCACATAACGAGCAGGGCATCAGGGCGGATCGAGCTCGGAATCGCGGCCAGGGTGTGCTCGACAGCCCAGTGAGCCGGTGGGAAGCTCATGTACCAGTCGCCCCGGAGCTCTCCCGAAAGAGCCAGGACTCGTCCAAGCAGCGTGAACTGCGAACCCGCGTAATCCTGGTAGCCGAAGTACAGCCAGGTGGCGAGCAGCAGGAACGCGACCGTCACGGCGGGCCCGGGCCAGTCCCGGCGATTGATGGTTGCTTTTGCCTCGCCGTTCACCCGCGCGCGATGAGGGGGAAATCGTGGCGCCCGGACTCACGGGCGCACCCGCCTGCCCGGAGACCTTATCCCCCGAGCAAATCAGCGTTCCCGCTGCCGATTTTCTCCGAGCTCACCCGGGACGGAGATCGAGAGAGGCGGCCGCGAGATGTCAGGCCAGGTGAAAAGCATCGCCACCGCGCTGTGGGCGATGCGATGCAGACGAACAGGGTCCCAACGGGGGAGCGCGTTCCTGTCCGCTCAGCCGTAGTAGCGGGTCAGGGTGAGCAGCATCGCACCCGCCGTGTGAGCGATCGCCAGGCAGACGAGCAGGACGCCCACCGGCTGTCCGTAGCGCTTGCCGGCCCCGCGCGCGGCCAGCGCAATCAGCGCTCCGTACAGGGCGAGCAGCGGAAAGAGGTAGCGCGGCTGCTCGTACCCGACGGCTCCGTCCAGCCGCGCCGAGAAGGCCGTCCCGGCGATCAGCAGCAGGAGTCCGAAGGTCAGCACCACATAGGTGGACAGCTCCCACAGCCTCGAGCGCAGCACCTCCCGCAGCCTGACCAGCTCGCGGGTCGCCAGCGCGAGCAGCCCAAGGGCCACCGCCAGCGCCCCGTCATAGACCCAATGCGGGAACTTGTAGTCGAGCCAGCCGAACTGCCCGATGAAGCCGTTGAACCAGATGTCACGAAGCTGGTAGGAGTCGAAGTAGACCGTGTGCATGACGGGGAGCCGCGGCAGATAGAACTGCCACAGGTAGCTGGCGAACTCGAAGATGCTCTTCGACTTCGGATAGTGGACCCACGGCACCTTGATGCTGATCGGGGGGACACCCGAGGTGCCGAACCACAGGTTCCGGTCCCAGACGGTCGAGTTGAGGAACATGTAAGTGGCGACCGGGAGCGCGATCACCCCGAGTGCTGCCAGGGCGCCTCGGATCGCCTCCGGGCGCCGGTCGCTGTCGACCTTCAGCACCAGGGCGATCAGGCCGAAGAGGATCCCCGGCGCGAGGCCGACCATGTTCAGCTTGGAGAGCAGCCCGACGACGGCGACCGCCCCGAGCGCGGCCCCGAGGCGCGGAGTGAGCCCTCGGCGGAAGGCGCGCGCGAACAGGAAGAAGGTCCCCGCCGAGGACGCGTACAGGACCGTGTCGCCGGTGACGCCGGCGGAGGTGAAGCCGAACATCGGCTGGAAGGCGACCGCCAGCGCCCCGACCGTCCACGCCCAGGGCTCGCTCGGCAGGAGCTCCCTGAGAAAGAGGAAGACGAACAGCACCGTCGTGGCGGCGAGCAGGGCCGAGAGCAGGCGCAACAGGTGCACCCGGTCGGGCAGCGAGGTCCAGGGCGAGAGGTGATAGACCGCCGCCGCCCCGAAGTAGTAGAGCGGGGGGTTGTTCGTGTCGGTCGTGTAGCCGCCGGCGCTCTGCCTGTTCGCCGGAGCGTCGACCGTGCGCTGGAGGCGCTTGCTGTAGGCGGCGGTCCCGGGAACGTGAACGTCCTTGTGGCGCTGCACCGCCTTCCAGCGGAGCGCGTCGAGCAGCCTGCGCTGCTGAGCCGAGAAGTGGGAGAGGCCGCTCCGACCGGTGGGGGGCTTGCCGGTCTCCGCCACGTACTGCACGTACGCGACATGTCCGGCCTCGTCGGGAGTCTCGAACAGCGGAGTGATCAAGCCCCAGGCGATCCCGTTGAGAAGGGCCACCGCGAAGCAGACCCACGCCGCGGTGGGCAGCCGCCCGCGGGGTTTGCCCACCGGGCTCCGGCGCGTCCCGGGCATCTCCTCGGTGCGGAGGATCTCCCTCGTGTCCCCGTCGCTCGCGGGCTCTCGCAGCTCCGGCACTGTCTGCCCGGCCGCGCCTCCTCTGGACGGACGTCCCGCGCGCTCGGTCAATTTGCCCTCTGCGGCTGCCAGACGACCGCCCAGAGCCCGAAGAGCACCGCCGCCACCGCGCAGAGGACGGCCAGCCACAGCGACCAGCCGCCGGTGATGCCGGTCTGGGAGTTGCCGTAGCGGTCGCTGATCGTGCCCGTCTGCGCGAGCCAGCTCTCGGAGCCCGGGCGGAGGAAGAGCGCGCCCGCGATCACGTGCTTCTCCGCGTCCGGGCCCTTGGCCGAGCCTCTCTGCCTCTTCTGGTCCCCGCCGAGGACGATGCGTCCCTGATCCGAGGCCGAGAAACAGAGGCGGGCCCGGCGTGCGGCGCGGGTATGTGGGTGCAGGGAGACCACTTGCTCGCCGAACTTCGCGGGGGCGAGGACGCCCCTCGCGACCAGCCCGCGATGGTCGGTGATCCGGACGCGGAGGTTCCTCGCGCCACCGGTCCGGTAGGCGACCACCAGCCTGAGCCGATCCGCCCCGCGCGGAACCCGCGAGAGGTGCTGGCATTGCCACTTCCCGGCGTTGACCACCACCGACGGCAGGCCGGGTTCGACGCCGGTGCCGCCGGCGACAGGGGGGTTGTGGCTCAGCCCGAAGCCCACGAGCACGGCCGCGATCAGGACGGATCCCGCGGCCGCGGCCGCAAGGCGGGCCCTCATCCGCTACTTCGGGCGGCGCAGGCCGAGGATGCTGAGCAGGAACGAGGTGAAGAAGACCTCGGTGCCCACGGTGGTCAGCGTCGCTGCGACGACCGCCAGCTTCTGCTCGCCCAGGCTGCCCAGACCTCGGTCGATCCAGATTCCGATCATCACGCCGCCGAGGAGCACCCCCGTCACGATCACTGCGCCGCCCAGCAGCAGGCCGTGTTCGAGCTTGAACTTCGCGCGCATCCGGCTGAACCACGCATCGCGTTCGTCCATGAAGTACACGCCGTACGCCAGCGCGCAGAGACCCAGGGCGATCACCTGGGTGCCGAGGATCAGCAGCAATGACCCGCCGATCAGGGCGTGGATGTCCCACTGGTGCCCGAGGAAGGAGACGTGGGCGAGGACCCCGGCGATGATCAGGGTGCCGAGGGTCGCCATCGCGACGCCGGGGATCAGGAAGAGATGAGTCGGGCTGTGCACCAGCAGGAACCGCAGATGCCTCCACCCGTCGGCCCAGGTCGAGAGCTTGGACTCGCCGCGCCGCGCGTGGTACTCGATCGGGAACTGGCGGATGTCGAGGCCCGCCTTCGCGGCCCTGATCACCATCTCGGAGGCCAGCTCCATGCCGGTGGTGCGCAGGTCGAGCCGGGGCAACGCCTCGCGCCGGATCGCGCGCATCCCGCAGTGGGCGTCCTTCACCTCGGTGCCGAAGAGGCGGTTGAGCAAGCCTGTCAGGACCGGGTTGCCGATGTACTGGTGCATCCAGGGCATCGCGCCGGGCTGGATGCCCTTCATGCGATTGCCGATCGCCATGTCCCCCCCATCGTCGAGCGCCTCGACGAAGCGGGGGAGCTCCGCGGCGTCGTAGGTCATGTCGGCGTCGAGCATCACGATGTAGCGGCCGCGGGCGGCGTCCAGGCCCGCGAGGTAGGCGCGTCCATAGCCCCGCCTGGACTCCTCCACGACGCGCGCGCCCGCGGACGCCGCCAGCCTCCCGCTGCCGTCCGTCGACCCGTTGTCGACTACGACGACCTCACCGTCGTAGTGGCCGTCGGAGAGCGCATCGTGAGCCGCGGTGACGCAGGCCTCGATGGACTCGGCCTCGTTCAGGCAGGGGATGACGACCGAGACATCGAGGGTCGTCGGATCCCGCCGCGCGGCGATCTCTGGTGCCGTCGTCGTGCTCATACGCTGCCTCGGCCGTCAGTCTAGGCTGCCCACCCGTCAGCGTTGCGAATTCTACGCGCGCTCGGCCGCTGCGACATCCGCATACACGGCCGCGACCTCGTCGATGTCGCCGCGCAGCTGGACGTGGCCCTTGTCCAGCCACATCCCGGTCGAGCAGACGCTCTTGACCAGCTCGAGGTCGTGGCTCATGAAGATGATCGTGCGGCCCTCGCGGTTGAGCTGGGCCAGCGCCTCAGCACACTGGTCGCGGAAGGAGTCGTCGACCACCGAGAGGACCTCGTCGAAGACGTAGGTGTCGGCCTGGAAGCAGACGGCGGTGGCGAAGGAGAGCCGCGCCTGCATCCCGAACGAGTAGCGCTTGACCGGCGTATCGAGGTGGCGCTCGATCCCCGCGAACTCCGCGATCCGGCCCATCTCCGACCGGATCGCCCCGGCGCTGAGCCCGAGGATGGTGCCGAGCAGCGCCACGTTCTCCCGCCCGGTCAACTCGGGGTGGAACCCTGCGCCCACCTCCAGCAGCGGGATCAGCCGCCCCCAGACCTCGATCTTCCCGGTGTCCTGCATCGCGATTCCGGACATCACCTGGGTCAACGTCGACTTCCCGGAGCCATTGGTGCCGACGATGCCGAAGGCCTCGCCACGATGCACCTCGAAGGTCACGTCCGCGAGAGCCCAGAACCGGTCGCGTTCCTCCCGGCGGCGCACGAGCGTGTTCAGCGTGTGCTGAAGGCTCAGCTCCTCGCCGAGGCCGTAGCTCTTGCCCACGCCCTCGCAGCGGACCGCCAGGTCCGTCCGCGGATTGCCGCCGTTCGACTCAGACATAGTCGGAGAAGCGGGTCTCCATCCGCCCGAACACGTACCAGCCCAGCAGCACCGCGACCACGGTCTCCGCGAGCCCCACAGCGACGGCGAAGCCATCCGGGGCCATGCCGAGCAGCGACCAGCGCCAGGCCTCGATCACGCCGGAGGCGGGGTTGAAGGCGAGCACCTTCGAGAAGGAGCCGGCGGCGGCGAGCGGGTACCCGACGGGGGTGAAGAAGATCCCGGCCTGGACGATCACGGGGGCGAGCGCGACGGCGTCGCGGAAGCGCCCACCCAGCGCAGTCACCAGCAGCGTGAACCCCCACATCATCACGATCAGCCAGACGATCAGGACGGGCATGGCGAGCGCCTCGATCCCGAGGCTGCCGCTGATCACGGCGGCGAGCACGCTCGCGGCGAGCACGACGCCCAGGGGGGGCAGCACGGAGATCAGCGTCCCGGTGACGAAGGCGATCCGCGGGCAGGGGCTGCGGCGGACGACCGTCTGGTTGGAGACGAGGGTCTGAGGGGCCACCGTGATCGTCATCTGCACGTAGGTCCAGACCGCCAGCCCGACCAGTGCGAAGACGACGTAGGGCACGTCGCCGGTATCGGGGGCCGCCGTCGCCTTCGAGAAGGCGATCGTGATCGCCGCCAGCATCGCGACCGGCTGGAGCACCAGCCACAGCGGGCCGAGCGCCGATTGCTTGTACTTGATCTTCACGTCCCGCCGACCGAGCATCCAGCCAACCGGAAGGGTTGCCCAGATGTCGCGGAGGCGGACCCTGCGGGGCACCGGAACGGCGACGCGCAGGGTGTCCTCGATCGGGGTTACGGCGGCACCGGGAGCGCCCGAGGGGGCGGCGGCCGGGGTCCGTGTCGGGTTCGGGCTCATCGGGGGGCAATAGTCTAGGCCGCCATGCCCGAGCGCCGATTCGGCCATTGCAAGCTCTGCGACCTCGCCGATTTCGCCGATCCGGAGCTCCGCGAGCTGATCAGGGACGTCTTCGCGTCGGATCGCGAGCACTTCGGCGACGCGGACTTCCCAGCTGGCCGCGAGTACCGCAAGTACTGGGAGGTCGCGATGACGCTGCGCGCCTTCCGGTCGCTGGGCGTCCTGCGCGACGACGCCCGGGTCCTCGGCGTCGGTGCCGGCCGGGAGGCGACGGTCTACTGGCTCACGCGACATGTGGGGGAGGTCGTGGCGACCGACCTCTACGAGACCGAGGACAACTGGTCCGAGAGCGACTCGAGCGCCGACATGCTCACCGATCCCGGCCGCTACTGGGAAGCGGAATGGAACCCGGAGCGCCTCACGGTCCGGCACATGAACGCGCTCCAGCTCGAGTTCCCCGACGACTCCTTCGACGCGATCTTCTCGTCGAGCTCGATCGAGCACTTCGGCGACTTCCCCGACGTCCGGCGCGCGGTCGAGGAGACGTTCCGCGTGCTGCGCCCGGGCGGGATCCTGGCCCTGGCAACGGAGTTCCGGCTGGAGGGCGAGGAGATCGGCTACCCCGGCCTGCTCCGCTTCGACGAGGCGGAGCTGCGGGCCCTGCTGCTCGACGGGCTCTGGTGGGACCCGGCGACGCCGATGAAGCTGCGGGCCTCCCAGGAGACCCTGGCCGGTGCCGTCGAGATGAGCGAGGCGATCGCGGACCAGGAGGCGGGAATCCGCGGCTGGAGCCGCTATCCGCACCTGGTCCTCCGGCACGAGCAGTTTCTCTGGACCAGCGTGCACGTCGCCCTGGTCAAGTCGGGGGCGAGCTCCGCCGAGTGGAGGCGGCGGGCGCCCGAGATGCCGCCGACGGTCCCGGTCACCGAGAAGTTCGCCCGGCGGGCCTACCCGGCCGTGGCCTGGGGACGGCGCAAGCTGGGCCGCGATTCAGGCTGAGGCCGAGAGCAGATCGAGGTCGGCCCGGACCATGAGCTCGACGAGCTCGTCGAAGGAGACCCTGGCCTCCCAGCCGAGCTCCGCCTTCGCCTTGCGCGGATCGGCGACGACCTCCTCGATGTCCGCCGGCCGGACGAGGTCCTGGTCGATGCGCACGTGGTCCTCCCGCTTCAGGCCGACCGAGGCGAAGGCGGCGTCCACGAAGTCCTCGACCGAATGCGCGACTCCCGTACCGATCACGAAGTCAGTCGGCTGCTCCTGCTGGAGCATCAGCCACATCGCCTCGACGTATTCCTTGGCGTAGCCCCAGTCGCGGCGGGCCTCGAGGTTGCCGAGGACGAGCTCGTCGGCGAGGCCGAGCTTGATCTGAGCGACGCCCTGGCTGATCCGGCGGGTGACGAAGGACTCTCCCCGCCGCGGCGACTCGTGGTTGAAGAGGATCCCGGAGCTCGTGTAGAGCCCGAAGCTCTCCCGGTAGTTCACGGTGATGAAGTGGCCGTAGACCTTGGCGACGCCGTAGGGGCTGCGCGGGTAGAAGGGGGTGCTCTCGCTCTGCGGTGTCTGCTGCGCCCGCCCGAACATCTCCGATGAGGATGCCTGGTAGAAGCGCGCCTCCGGGCAGACCTCGCGGATCCCCTCGAGCAGCCGGGTCACGCCGACCGCGGTGTACTCGGCCGTCGCGACGGCGAGCCGCCACGACTGCGCCACCGACGACATGGCTGCCAGGTTGTAGACCTCGTCCGGCTTCGCCTGTCGCAGGACGTCGACCAGCGAGGACTCGTCGAGCAGGTCGCCGGGATAGAGGTTGAGGCGGTCGATCACCGGCTCGAGGCGATCGAAGCGGCGGTCAGTCCCGCCGTGCACGAGGCCGTGGACCTCGTAGCCCTTCTCGAGCAGCAGCTCGGCGAGATAGCTGCCGTCCTGCCCGCTGATGCCGGTGATCAGGGCGCGCTTCACGGGACCGTGAGCTCCACCCGGTCGAACGGCATCTCGAGCGCTCGCTCGTAGCCCTCGAGGGTCCGCCGCGCGACGCGCTCCCAGGTGTAGAGCGCGACGCGCCGGCGCGAGCGCTCGCGCAGCACGTCGAGCTTCCCGGGCGTCTCGAAGACGTCGCGTATGCAGCGGGCGATGTCCCGCGGGGTCGACCGGGTCGAAGGTCGCGTCGAGGTCGCCGAGGAGCTCCGGCATCGCTGACGTGTTGCTCGATGCGACGGGCGCGTCGCAGGTCATCGCCTCCAGGATCGGGAGGCCCGCGCCCTCGTACAGGGAGGGGAAGACGAAGAGCTCGCAGCTCCGGTAGAGCGCCGCGAGGTCGCGATCGGAGACGAACCCGGTGAGCAGCAGGTTGCGCGACTCGATCCCGAGGCGGCGGGCGAAGATCCGCAGGCTGAAGCGCAGGTGGGCGGCGAGGTTGCAGGCGATCACGAGCTGGTGCGCGTCGCGCATCGGGGCGGGCAGCTCCGCGTAGCCGCGGATCGCGCCCTCGAGGTTCTTGCGGTAGTCGACGCCTCCGACGTAGAGGAGGTAGCCGGGCCGGACCTTGGGAAGCTCCGAGCGCAGGATCGAGTCCGCCGCCTCTCGCGTCTTGACGAGCGAGGAGAAGCGGTCCGAGACGCCGGAGTCGATCACGGTGATCCGCTCCTCGGGGACGTTGAGATGCTCCATCGCGTCATCGGCGGTCCGCTGGGAGATGGTCAGGATCTGCTGGGCGGAGCCGAGCAGCCCGAGGCGGGCAATCCAGGCCGTCGCCATGTACCCCCAGTCGGAGTTGTATCGGTCCCGCATGATCAGCGGGATCAGGTCGTAGAGGGTGATCACCAGGCGCGAGCCGCGGCTCCATCGCGGCCAGATCTCCTCGAGGTCGAGCTCGGCCTCGAAGGGAGACATGACGTGGTAGATCGGCGGCACCTCGCCCTCCGGCCCGCGATCCCGGGTCTGCCAGGCCGACCTTCCCGAGTCCAGGAGGTCCTGTGCGTTGGGTGGAACCGGAATGTCGGGGCTCAGCCCGACCGCTTCGAAGGTCTCCGGCGCGAGGTCGAGCAGGGCTTGAGCGTGCTCGGTGACGTAGCGGGCAATGCCGCGCTCGGCGTGACCAATGGTCTGGACCCCTCGCGCGTCGAGCCAGACGGACCCCGGGTCGAGTCCCATCAGTGCGGGCGCGCCGGGACCTGCTCGTCGCCCTCGACCGGCGCGCCGTCGCCGCGCTCGAGCAGCTCCCGCAGCGCGGCCAGCTCGCGCTCGATCGCCGCGAGCCGCGCGTCGAGCGCGCGGACCTCGCTGCCCAGGTGGGTCACCGCCTCGACCGAGGCCGAGCCGAGCCGCTCGGTCTGCTTGTCGATGTGCTGCAGCCGGTCGCGGAAGACGACCTGGTTGAGGGTGCCGAGCAGGCGCCTGAGCGCAGAGAGAGGCCCACCAGCGCGCGCTGGAGCACGGAGACTGCGCCCTTGTCGTCAGATCCTGTGTCCGCGTCGGCCGAAGAAGTGCCTGCGTTCAGGCGGGAGGCGGAGCCGCCAGAAGGATACGGTCTTCCTCTGCAAGGCTCGCCCGCCGATCCGCCGGTAGTGGGCGCGGAAGAGGCGGGCGGTCCTCTCCGAGCTGAAGAGCCGTCGCGCTGGCGTCCCGCGCTCGGCCAGGGTCCGCCGGAGTCCCGCGTCGCTCCAGATCCGCTGCACGGCCTCGGCGATCTGCTCGGTGCTCTCGGGGTCGAAGATCAGGCCCGCGTCGCCGATCAGGTCGGGCAGGCCGGTGGCGGAGGATGAGACCACCGGCAGGCCCGCGGAGAACGCCTCGCAGACCGGGAGCCCCCACCCCTCGAAGCGGCTCGGGAAGGCGAGCGCGGTCGCCAGCTCGTAGAGGCCGCGGAGCTCCTTCGGGCTGACGAATCCCGGGAAGGTGGTCGTTTCCCCCAAGCCGAGCTCGACGGCGCGGTCGCGGACCTGATGAAAGTGCGCTGCAGGGGCGCCGGTGCAGACCAGGGGGATGGCGGTCCCGGTCCGTTCGCGGACCAGCGCCAGGGCCTCGAGCAGCAGCTCGTGGACCTTGTGGGGCCAGGGCTGCGCCGGATAGAAGAGGAATGAGGCCGGCAGCGAGAGCCGCTCCCGGATCTCCTCCAGGTCCGCGCGGCTCGGGGCGGGGTACTCGGGCAGGACCGAGGCTCCCGGGACGACCCAGACCCGCTCCTCGGGGAGCCCGTAGCTCCGGATGAAGTCGCGACGGCCCCAGGAGGTCATCGCCACCACGGCCTCGGCCCGCTCGCAATGCGTGCGGTAGATCATCTCCCGCCGCTTCGCGATCCAGGGCGAGAAGAGCTCGGGCAGGTGAAGGTGCTGGAGGTCGTGCGGCTGGTAGATGCTCGGCACGTCCGTGGTGAA
>CAWDAL010000023.1:0-32865 GCA_963800285.1 uncultured Solirubrobacterales bacterium | reverse complement strand
GGACCGCGCTGGATCCGGATGCGCCCGCGCGGGTGGTCGAGGCCGTGGCGGCCTCGCTGGCTGCGGTGTAACCGTCCCGGGTCGCTACGCGTGGCCGGCGGGTGGCGGCGACCAGTGCCGCAGCTCCTCGATGCTCTTCACCGTGTACAGCTCGTCCTCGGGCCGATAGAGGCCGTCTCGAATCGCTCCCCAGACGATGTCGGTGAAGTCAGTGGGCGGGGGCGGCTCCTGCCCGGTGGGCACCCGGAAGTGGTGAAGATCCAGCAGGCGATCGGTCGGATGCCCCTGCCTGAGGCTGTTGAGCTTGATCTTTGCCGCAATCCCAACGGTGGGATCAAGCAAGACGCCGTCGACCCAGAGCTGAGCGTGATTGCCGACCGCTCCGCCGTCCCAGCCTTGTAGGACGTCGCGCTTGACGCCCCCGCCCATTGCGAGGTAGATGTAGTCAGTCACCATCATGTAGCCCGAGCACTCGAGGGTGGGCTGATGGGCGAGAACCTCGTAGGTCGAGCCGCTCGCGGGCCCGTAGGGGGCGAAGCGATGCGCCAGTGCCATCGCCAGGACGCCTCTCGTCGTATCGCGGTTCGGGCGAATACCGGTCTGCTCCATCGCCTTGCTCACCCATCGCTTGCAGGATCCATAAAGGCGCGGTGCGAGGTCAAGGTCGTTGCGGAGCTGATCGACCTGTGTCTGCGACAGACAGCGAGCCCGACTCCAAGCCGCCGAATGCCTGTTGAGCACCGTGGAGGAGGCCGATGCACTGACCGCGAGAGTCAGCAGCAGTACCACGACGAGACCCACCGGTCTGGGACGCTTCATGGGACGAGTGTAGTTAGCCGTCCTCGGTCAACGCCAGTGCTCGAACAGGTCCTCGTCTCCCACCTCGCGGATCCGCCTCGCCGGCACGCCGACCACCACGGCCCGGCCCGGGACGTTCTCCGTGACCACGGCGCCGGCGCCAACGAAGGCTTCTTCGCCGATCACAACGCCGGGGCAGATCACCGAGCCTCCTCCAACGCGGCACGCGCGACGCAGGCCGGGAGCGTCCGGCGGCTCGCCCTTCGGGTGGCGGCCCATGGTGTTGTCGTTGGTCAGAACCGCGCCCGGGCCGATGAAGGCGTCGTCCTCGATCACGGTGCCCGCGGTGATGTAGCAGTTGCTCTGAACCTTCACGCGCGCTCCGATCGTCACGTCGTTGTCGACCGCCGTTCCGCGACCGACCACGGACTCGGTGCCGATCCGGGCGCGCTCGCGGACCTGCGCCTGGTCTCCGACCACGGCCCCTGCACCGATCTCCGCGCCCGCGAGGATCACCGCCCCTGCGCAGACTGCCGCGCCGTCCGCGATCGATGCGGGGGGCGGGGCCTCGGTCGAAGCAGTGGAGCGGCTGCCCAGCTTCGGTGGCTTGCCGATCACCACGGAGTCCTGGACCACGCAGCCATCGCCGATCCTGGTGCCCGCGTGGATCACGACGTTCCCCCCGAGCTCCACCCCCGATCCGAGCTCGACGCCGCTTCCCAGCAGCAGGCCCGGGGCCAGGTCCGAGGGCTCGAGGGCGCTCACGTACCGACGGCGGCGCCGACCGGTTGCGGGGCTCCTCCAGCGTCGAGCGATGCCTGCAGCGCCTCGAGGACCCGGACCACACGGACGCCGGCGGGGCCGTCGGTACGCGGTCGACCGCCCGTGAGCACGCAGTCGACGAAGTGCTCGCACTCGAGCCGGAGTGGCTCGTCGTTCGGCACCGCTGGGCACCAGACCGCCCCGGAGCGGGTGATGTACTCCCCGTAGCTGTCGGCCGATGGATCGAAGCCCTTGTCCCAGATGGTCAGCTTCCGCTCGAGCGCCATGTCGTCCAGCGTCGCCATCCGATCGGAGCCGACCACGGTGATCTTGCGCATCTTGTGGGGGTCGAGCCAGGAGAGGTGCAGGTGCGCGGCCAGCCCGGTGTCGAAGCGGATGTAGGCGAAGACCACGTCCTCGACCCCTTCGCGCACGTATGCCTCACCGCGCGCCGAGACCTCACTGGGGTTGCCGTTGGCCAGCTCGAGGAGCACGGAGACGTCATGGGCGCCGAGGCTCCAGAGGGCGTTCTCGTCGGCGCGCAGCTTGCCGAGGTTGACGCGCTGCGAATACAGGTAGAAGACGTCCCCCAGCTCTCCGCCGGCGATCAGATCGGCGAGCTGGCGGACGCCGGGGTGGTAGCAGAGCAGATGCCCGGCCATCAGGACCAGGCCGCGGTCGTCGGCCAGGCCGGCGACCCGCTCGGCCGAAGCGCCGTCCTGGGCGAGCGGCTTCTCGACGAAGCAGTGCTTGCCGGCCTCGAGCGCCCGCGCGGCGAGATCCGCGTGGGTCGGCACCGGGGTGGTGATCGCGACCGCGTCGAGATCCGGGTCGGAGAGAAGGTCGTCCAGCTCGGCCGTGAACTGCGCATCCGGGTACGAGCTCCGCCATTTCTCGCGGCTTGCCTCGCTCGCATCGCAGCACCAGGCGAGCTCGCAGTTCTCGAGGGAGCTCAGGTTGCGGGCGAGGTTGGGTCCCCAGTAGCCGAGACCGACTATGCCGACGCGGGCCGCCATTCGGCGCCGAAGTGTAGGGGGGCCATCGCCGGGCGGCCGGTGGCGCTGCTCAGAGCCGTTCGGCGATCGCGGCGGCCACACGCTCCCCCGCCTTGCCTCCCCCGTACATCTCCGCCGCCGGCGAGCTCCGCTCTCCCGGGCGCGGCAGCTCCTCGAGAGCGGCCGCCGCAGCCTCGGGGTCGAGCCCGACCAGACGGTTCCAGCCCGCCTCGACCGTCTCCACCCACTCCGTCTCCTCCCGCATCGTCACGCAGGGGACCGAGGCGAGAAACGCCTCCTTCTGGAGTCCTCCCGAATCCGTCAGCACGGCGCGCGAGGCCCGCACCAGCGCGGTCATGTCCAGGTAGCCGAGCGGATCAATCGCCCGGATGCCCCGTTCCTCCAGGCTGTCCAGGGCTCCCGCCGCCTCGAGCCGCGCCCGGGTGCGCGGGTGGACGGCGAAGATCACCGGGGCCGTCCGGGCGCCGCGCGCAAGCACCTCGACCAGGCGGCCGAGCCGCTCGGGATCGTCGACGTTGCCCGCGCGATGCGCCGTGGCGACGCAGAAGCCACCCGATTCGAGCCCAAGGCGATTGAGCGCATCCGAGCGGCGGTCCGCGATCGGGCCGAAGGTGAGCGCCACGTCCGCCATCACGTCCCCGACCAGCACTGCGCCCTCGCCGCGCCCCTCTTCCTGGAGGTTTCGCATGGCGACCTCCGTCGAGCAGAGCAGCAGCCCGGAGAGGGAATCGGCCACCACCCGGTTGATCTCCTCAGGCATGGCACGGTTGAAGGAGCGCATCCCCGCCTCGACGTGGGCGAGCGGGACCTGCGCCTTGGCGGCGACCAGCGCCCCGCCCAGGGTCGAGTTGGTGTCTCCGTAGACGAGCAGCGCGTCCGGGCGGATCTCCTCGAGGAGCGGCTCGAGAGCGGTGATGATCGCCGCGGTCTGCTCGGCGTGGCTTCCGGAGCCGACCCCGAGCTGATGGTCCGGCGGCGGCAGCCCCAGCTCCTCGAAGAAGATCTCCGAGAGCTCGCGGTCGTAATGCTGGCCGGTGTGGACCAGGACCTCCTCGGCTCGCTCGCGCAGGTGCCTCGACACCGCCGCCGCCTTGACGAACTGGGGCCGGTTGCCGACCACGGTCAGGACTCTCATCGGGAAGGACGGCCAGTTCGCATCACGGGGAGCAGATCGCGTGGACATCTCTGTGCCCCGGGACCACTCGTGACCGGCGTCGGGTTCTCCACGGATCGCTTGAACTCGTCGTTCACGGCAGAGAGGAGAGGGAACCGGGCATTCCGATCGAGCGTGAACGGGCCCGAGAGGCGGTCGGCCCGATAGGCGGCGACGTACTCGCTGCCCGCCCGCGGGATGGATCCGAACACGGTGAACAGCCCCAGCCAGCCCCCGCCCCGACGGCAGACGTAGCTCGGGCTCATCTTTCTGGCGTCCGCTGCCGCCACTTCCTCGCCGGCCTGGTGGTCGAACCGCAGGGGCGAGGCGAGGACGAGTCGGTTCCCGTGCGCCGCGGCCACGGTCGAGGCGTCGGGCCGAGACGACCCTGGACCTGCCACGACAACCGGGGCCCTGATCGCGAACGGATCGGATGCGACCTGCAGCTCCCGATCGCCGGCAGACGCAGCGCTCCGCAGGTTGGTCCGTCGGTCGCGCAGCCCGGCGATTGGTCCGCGCTTCTCGTAGCGGCGCTGGCGCGGGTCCGTGAAGGTCATCAGCGCGGGAGTGGCTTTCTCCTGGCTTGCGTCGAAGGCCGTGTAGAGCAGGGCCCACTGCCCCTGCCTGGAGGTCCGCACCACGGTCTCGACCGTGATCGCGCCCTGGTCCAGCCCGCCCGCGCGGGCGCGCGCACCCGGGAAGCGGTGGAAATGGATCCCGTCCATGCTCTCGGCATAGAGGAGCAGCTGGCCCTGCCTTTCGCCGAGGTCGGCGGTGTACCAGGCGCGGAAGACGCCGTGGTCGAAGACGACGTACGGCATCCGCAGCTGTCCCTCGCCGGGGCGCCTGCGTATGACCGCGCCCTGGCGCTTGAAATGAATGCCATCACGTGATTTGAAGAGGACGATTCGCTGCCACTCGGAGCAATCGTTCTCGTCCGCATACAGCCAGAAGTAACCGCGCGCCTTCGTCACCGACGGGCTCCAGAGGTCGCACCCGGAATCCGCGACCGGTCCAACGGGGTTCGGCGCGCCGCCGACGTACCTCCCAAGCGAATAGCGGTTGCTGGACCCGATCATGTTCACGTAGAAAGCGGCGCCCCGGGCGGCGTGCTCCTTCTTCCCGGTCGCGCCATCCGACCCTCCGGATGCGATCACCAAGGCGAACGCGGTACCGGCCACGACGAGCAGGGCGGCGGCAGTCAGGAGAACGGAGGTGGGTAGGCGACGCAGGGCCGGAACAGTATCCGGGCGCAGCGGGGTTCGAGCTGGGCGGTCAGATAGCGTCCCGGCCGAGCACCGGCTCCTGCAGTCCGCGACTGGGGCGCTCCCGCCGGTAGCGCCCCAGGCGCCTTCCAAGCCGGGTGAGCGGCCGCTCGTACACCCGGAAGCTGAACAGGCCAACGAGGAGGCCGACGATCCCGACCACGGGCCACGGCACTCCGGCGATCAGCAAGGCGATCAGAACCGGAGCGTGGAAGGCGTAGATGCTGTAGCCCGCCTGACCCAGGCGCCCGGGCGTCTCGATGTGGGGGGTCTTGAGCCCGTCGAGGCCGACGATCAGAACCCCGATCGTCAGCCCGAAGAGCATCTTCCGGGCCTCTACCAGGAAGATCGAGCTGCTCCCGGTCTGAGTCAGCACGATCGTCAGCGCCAGCCAGCCGAGAAGGACGAGCGGGAGCAGCCGCCGCATGCCGCCCGCGAACGCCGGATCGGTGAACTTGGCACCGATCCACCAGTAGGCGAGGAAACCGAGCAGGCTGCCGTTGTGCCACCACGCTGTGTCGGCGGGATGGGCGTTGACCCAGAGCATGCCGGCGATCCAGGCCACGGCGACGACGATCGCGAGCCCACGGTCGGAGAGCGCGCCCTTTAACAGGAGCACGCAGGCGAGCGCATACACGATGTAGAGCCACATCTCCACCATCACCGTGGCCAGGGGAGCGTTGCCCTGGAGACTGCAGCCGTACTCCGAGGGATCGAACGCCGCCACACCGGTGACCTTGGCCGCGAGGCAGTGCCCAGAGATGGAAGAGGTCGAAATCAGCGACGCTGCGGCACCGGGGTTCACCTGGTGCACGTACGCGAAGGAGGCGACGCCGACGGCGACCGCCAGGAGGTAGACCGGGACGATTCTGAAGAAGCGACGGATCCCGTAGGCGGAAAGATCGCTATCGGTGTGGCGTAGACCGTTCCGGTGAATGCAGTAGCCGCTGAGCACGATGAACGCGACCACGGCCGGGTGGGTCTCGCCATGACTCTGGAAGACGTCCACGAAGCGCTCGTGTCCGGCGACGGCAAAGCCGCTGGAGCTCCCTGTCACCGGTCCCCACTCGATCAGGTGCGTGCCCAGCACCGCAACGGCCAGCCCGCCGCGGAGCAAGTCGATACCGGCGGCGCGCGATCTGACGATCGGTAGCTCGAGTAGGGGACGGATGAAATGAATACTAGGTACGACGCAGCGGCCGGTTGCGAACTCCTGCGCGGCTCAAGCCCTCGGCCAGTTCCTCAAGCCGATCGCGTTCAGGCCGCGGCGTGCGACGGAGTAGAGCTTCGAGCGCAGAACGCCGCGACCGTAGCGCCCGCTTCCGAGTCGCGGCGGCCCGGGGCTCGCGGTGGCGAAGCGGACCAGCGGCTCGGCAACCGCCGGCCACGCATAGTCCTCGGCAGCGAGCCTGAGCTCCTCCGAGTATGCGTCCCTTCCCCGCTGGAGCACGGCGTCTCGAGCCCGGAGGCGACGGCATCGGCATCCCCGTCGGGCACCGTGATCCCGAGAGCGTCCCGCTCGACCCGTTCCCCGAGCGCGTCTCCGCTCGTGCAGACCACCGGAAGCCCCGCCCAGAGGCAGTCGAGCAGCCTGGTGCGGAAGGCCAGCCGGGTCTCGATTTGCCGGCGGTGGGTGGAGAGGGCGCAGCTGGCGTCCAGCAGCCAGTCGGCACGCCGCTCGTACCGCACCCACCCCGCATTGAAGAAGACGGCGCGATCGAGCACGCCGAGCCGGCTGGCGAGATCGCGCGCCTCCGACTCGGCCCGGTGCAGGCGCCCGGAGGATCCTCCCATGAAGACCAGCTTCACCTGCGGGCGGCGATCCGCCAGCTTCGCCACCCCCCGGATCGCCGTCGGCGCGTCGAACCAGTCCCAGATCCCGCCGTTCCAGAGCACGATCTCGTCATGCGGCCCGATGCCCTCGAAGCGCTCGTGGATCGGCGGCTCGCCCGAGCGCTCGGGCGGCTTCGCCGGCACCCCGAACGGCACCACCTCGATCACCGACCGGAAGCTCCGGTCGCGCTCGTAGGCCTGCGGCGAGATCAAGCCCTCGGCGAGCATCGCCCCGAGGTAGAAGTCGAGCTGGCGCTCGCTCGCGCAGAGGAAGTGATGGCCGATACGAAGCGCCTCGGTCAGCCTGTCGACCGAGAATCCCGCCATCAACCGCCGCCGCCGCGGCGAGCGCTCCGCGTAATGCTCGATCGTGGCGAAGGTGTCCGGGTCGTAGAGATCGAAGATCAGGCGGGCGCCGGAGCGGCGCAGCATCCGCATGGCGAGCGGCCACTGCGGTCTCGCCACCACCACGTCGGTCTGCTCGAGATGGGGAGCGAGCGCGCGGGGATCGTGCGGGTTGAACTCGACCACGGGGACCCCGTCGAGCTCGCCACCGCCCGCGGCCGCCGCGATGGTGACCTCGCCGTGGGCGCGAAGTACCCTGGCGAGCTCGGTCGCGCGGATGCCGACGCCCCCCATGCCCGCACCGACGAGGTCGTCGTAGACCAGCAGCATGCGTGGTCCCGAGCCTCGGACCGGGGCGCTCAACCTGCCGCCCTCGCGGCGATCGCCTCCTCGACCAGCTCCGCCACCCGTCGGGCGGGAGCCGGATAGACGTAGGGATCGAGGCCATGGGGCTCGAACCGGTCCGCGAGCCTGCCGTCGAGCACCGCATCGAACGCGCCGGCCAGGCCCTCGGCGTCGTCGACCGGCAGCGTGACCCCGGTCCCGGTCTCCTCGACGATCCGGGCGGCCTCGTTTCCGTGGGCGAGGGCGATGATCGGCTTCTCCGCGGCGAGGTACTCGAACACCTTGCCGGTGGCCAGCGACACCAGCTTCGGGGCGGTGATCAGGAGCAGCGCATCCGCCTCCCGCTCGAGCGCCAGCATGGCATCATGGGGGAGGTGGCCGAGGTGGCGGATCATGCCCGCCGGATCGAGGTCTTCGAGGTAGCGCTCCTCCTGCGAGTCGAGGCGGCCCGCGACCAGGATGCGCAACCGCCGGGCGGCGTCCGGGCGGCGCTCGAGCAGCAACCTGAGAGCCGGGCCGAGCGCACTCGGATCGCGCCGGTTCGAGCCCTCGACGTAGAGCTTGCCCGCATGCACGACGTTGACCGCCTCGCGATCCAGCGGCGGGAGGGCAGCGGCTGCGACGGAGGGGTCGAGATCGGGGTCCCAGCCGTTGGTCACGCAAGCCGACCTCGCCCCGAGGCGGCCGGCGAGATCATCCGCGATCGGCCGGGTAACGCCGATGGCGAGGTCGGCCTTGGCGGCCACCTTCCGCTCGAGGAAGCCGTCGAGGGCGCTCTGACCGGGGAGCGGCCATGGGCGGCCCCGCAGCGGCTCGAACCGCCAGCCGTCGCGGAAGTCCGCGATCCAGGCCGGGCGGCGCCGCCCCAGCGCGAGCGGGATCAGGTGAGTCGAATGGGGCGGGCTGCTGGTGATCATGCAATCGATGCGCCGTTGGCGCACCAGCCGCCGCGCCGCCCAGGCGGCGGCGGGGTTCCAGCCGACCAGGTGCGCATCGGGCACGAGCAGATCGGCGACGATCGCCGGCGGCTCCGCCTCGCCCATCTGCGGCGCTCCGTCCGCCGGGGCAGAGACCGGGGGGCGGCGCAGCAGCCGCCGCAGCGCCGGGGAGGCGGCGAGATCGAATGCACGCTCGGTCCCCTCGGCGTCGTCCGGCAACGAGCCAAATGCGCGCGTCGTGAGCACGGTGACCTCGTGCCCAAGCCGCCGCAGCCAGCGGCTCATCGCGCGCCAGCGATGCGCCCCCACGGAGGTCTCTGGCGGGAAGTAGTAGGTGATTATCAGCAGCCGACGTCCCGGCTCACTCATGTGGCCATGCGGCGCATTGCGGGCGAGCATAGAGCGGCAGGCCCGAAAGAAGATCCGCTCTAACCTCGCGGCATGCCCAGACGCGTCCTGATGCTGCTGCTCGTCCTCGCGATCCCAGTCGCCGGACTCGGAGGCTATTTGCTCGCATCCGGGAGCAATGAAGACTCGGGTCCCGCGATTCCCAAGATCGCGGGGGCCAAGCAGGCTGCCGACTTCGCGGCCTCCGAGGCGAGCCACAACTACGCGAAGGGAACCCCCGGCTTCGCCCGCGCGGCCGCCATCTCGGCGATGAACCTGGTTGAGACCAACGTCTCGGCCCCCCGTTTCGCGGTTCTGCAAGACCAGGGAAAGACCGTGTCGGATCCGGCCAAGAGCTGGGCGGCGCAGGCCGGGCTCTGCCAGGGATCGTCGGAGGCCTACCAGCAGGTGATGAGGGAGCTTGGCATCCCCACACGCCGGCTAAACATCTACTGGAACGCGCCGGACGGTCAGGAGAACAGCCATGCCACGGCCGAGACACGGTGGGGCGGTCGCTGGCACTGGCTCGACCCGACCTACGGGGTGATCTACACCCGGCCCGCTCACCCGACGGATATCCTCTCCTTCGCGCAGGTCCGCTCGGGACAGCCGAAGCGCGAGCGGCTGAACGAGTCCGACGAGTGGTGGATGCAGGCCGTCGTGCAGGGCGGTCCGAACCCGATCGGCTTTGTCAGCTGGCCCGAGCGAAAGCTGCTCTGGGGCCCGGTGGCCACGACGTCATCCACCATTCCCGCGCAAGTCCGCAAGCTGCCGGCCCTAACCAAACGCGAGTGGTACGCACCGTTCCGAAAGCCGGGCCAGATCAGGTAGCGATCGGGATGGGATGCTTCGACCCCGCTCATGAATCCGATCGGCGAACATAGGTGAGGCCATGTGCGGCATCTGCGGCGCGATAGACCTGCGGGGCGAGCCCATCCCGGACCTCGAGCGCAGGCTCGAGGTGATGAACGACCTAATCGCCCATCGCGGACCGGACGACTCTGGGACCTGGGTCCACGAGCGCGGGCACGTGGGCCTCGGCCACCGGCGGCTGAGCATCATCGATCTCGAGCACGGCCACCAGCCGATGTCGGATCGGGCCGGCCGCTGGATCACCTACAACGGGGAGGTCTACAACTACCCCGAGCTGCGCAGGGAAATCGGCGGGGACTTCGAGACCACTTGCGACACCGAGGTCGTCCTTCGCGCTCACGAGCGCTGGGGGACGTCCTCGCTGCAGCGGCTCCGCGGCATGTTCGCTCAGGCGATCTGGGACGAACCCGCCCAGGAGCTGGTCTGCGCCCGCGACCGCTTCGGGATCAAGCCCTTCTACTACGCCGTCGTAGATGACGTCTTCTACTTCGCCTCGGAGGCGAAGGCGCTGCTGCCCATGCTGCCCGCGATCGAGACCGATCTCGAGGGGCTGAAGGACTACCTCGCCTTCCAGTTCTGCCTTGCGGGCAAGACCTTGTTCAAGGGGGTCCGCGAGCTTCAGCCCGGCCACATGCTGCGGATTCGCCGCGGCGCCGCGACCCCCCAGCGCTACTGGGAGGTCTACTACGAGGTCGACTTCGAGCACACCGCGAGGCACTTCGAGGAGCAGATCGAGCATCTCCTGGCCGAGTCGGTCCGGCTCCACATGCGAAGCGACGTGCCGGTCTCGGCCTATCTCTCGGGAGGTGTCGACTCGAGCGCCGTCGCGTCGCTGGCGGGCGGCGAGCAGGGCGGCCTCGACGCTTTCACGGGGAAGTTCTCCGAAGACGCGAGATACGACGAGTCCGGCTATGCCCGCCTGCTCGCCACCCAGCGGGGGCTGAATCTCCATGAGGTCGACATCGGAGTCGAAGACTTCATCGAGAACATCGAGAACGTCGCCTACCACATGGACTATCCGGCGGCCGGGCCGGGCTCCTTCCCCCAGTACATGGTCTCCCAGGCCGCCGCGCAGAAGGTGAAGGTGATCCTCGGTGGACAGGGTGGCGACGAGATCTTCGGCGGCTACACGCGGTATCTGATCGCCTACTTCGAGCAGTGCATCAGGGGCGCGATCGACGGGACACTCCACGACGGCAACTTCGTCGTCACCTACGAGTCGATCATCCCGAACCTGGTCGCGCTCCGGAACTACAAGCCGATGCTCCAGGACTTCTGGCGCGAGGGCCTGTTCGAGGACCTGGACGCCCGCTACTTCCGGCTGATCAACCGCTCCCACCACATCGAGGAGGAGGTCGACGTCGCCGCGCTCGGCGATTACTCGCCGTTCGAGACCTTCCAGGAGATCTTCAACGGTGAGAACGTCGGGCACGAGGCCTACTTCGACAAGATGACCCACTTCGACTTCAAGACCCTGCTGCCGGCGCTCCTTCAGGTCGAGGACCGCGTCTCGATGGCCCATGGCCTCGAATCGAGGGTCCCGCTGCTCGACCACCGGCTGATCGAGCTGGCGGCAACCATCCCGGCGGACGTGAAGTTCAAGGACGGGGAGATGAAGCACGTCTTCAAGCGCTCCCTCCGGCCCGTCGTCCCCGAACGGATCCTCGATCGCACGGACAAGATGGGCTTCCCGGTGCCGCTCTCGGAATGGCTCTCCGACGGGGCGCGCGAGTTCGTCACCGACATCCTCTCGACCTCCGAGGCCCGCTCCCGCGGCTTGATCGATAACCGAAAGGTGCTCGAGGGGCTCGCCGGAGAGCAGCGCTTTGGGCGCAAGCTCTGGGGCTTGCTCTCGCTCGAGCTCTGGCAGCGCGGCTTCCACGACCGAGAGGCTGAGTTCAAGAAGCTACTGACGACCGCAGAACGTGCTACGAGCCAGCTCCACAAGATCCCCGCGCGCGAGGCGACGGGCTGAGCGCTCTGTGCTGCGCTACTTGATGGCGACTATGTAGAGGTCCAGGCCCGCCAGCCGGGCCGGCCAGCCGAGCAGCCGGGCACGGTCGATGGCCCAGCGAAAGAGGATCTCGGTGTCGAAGTTCTCGGATCGCACCCGGACCTGCGAGCAATCTCCGAACAGCCGCTTCGCCTCGCGCCTCGATGTGTACTCGGTCGTCGGGGCAGCCTCGCCCTCGAGGTTGCTGTCGTAGACCCTGCGCATCTCCTCGTCGTCGGGCCTCTGGCCCCTGATCCGGCTGCCAAGGCGCATTCTGAGCCGCCGGAGTGAATTTCGGTTGTAGAGCATCACCACCGCGCGGCCGCCCGGCCGTAGGACGCGCTTCACCTCGCTCACTGCTCGCTGGAGGTTGCCGGTGTGATGTAGGCAGCCGATGGTGATCACGTGATCGAAGCTTTCATCCGGGTGGTCCATCTCGAGGACCGAGCCGACCTTCACATGCTGATCGGGCTCGTCGACGCCGAGTTCCTGCAACCGGTAGCGGACCATCTCGACCGGTCCGGGCGCGATGTCCAAGCCGTGGTAATCGAAGCCGCGGGCCGCGAGCAGTTGGGCGACTGTGCCGTAACCGAGCCCGATCTCGAGCAGCCGCTCGCCTTCGCCCCTCACCTCTGGCAGGTAGTCGGTGAGGTAGGGGTAGATGTTCAGGTAAGCCTCGTCGTAGCGATCGAGGTTCTCCTGGGAGGGCTCGGTGATCCCGAGCCGCTGTGCAAGCCACGTCCCGCAGATCTCGTTCCAGAAGGCCGCGTTGCGTCGGCCGACCTTGGCTTGGGCCTCGACCATGGTCGAAGCCTAGCTCCGCGTGGTCAAGGGCTGGGGGTGGTGGACTCGTGACGCCGGCTGAACAGGCCTCGCACCCACTTGCTCAGCCTGAAAAGCCTCCCGATCACGATCGTCCCCAACAGCGTGGTGTGCGCGAGCCAGCGGAGCTGGACCTTGAACGCCCGCCAGCGCCGCCCGCGCCCGAGGGCCTTCTCAACTACGGCGGCGCTCGTGTCCGTGCGGTCCGGTTCCACGCCGGCCTCGATCAGATCGGCGTCGAAGCGCTCGATGAAGCTCCCGTACGTATAACGCCCCGATTCGATCAGGTCGCAGTAGGCGTTCTGCGTGATTCGCCGCCTCACCTCAGGGTCGCGGAAGAGCCCCAGCACCTCGTCGAAGTTCGAGAAGTCCTTGCGCAGCGGGATGTAGTGCTCCATTGGCTCGAGCACGCCCGAGTAGCGGCCCTCGAAGAGGATCTGAAAGCAGCCCATCGCCGCCGCCTCGAAGTGCCTCGGGCTGATAGTCCGGTAGAAGATCCGGTCCTCGAGCTCGGTCGCCTCGGTGAGATCCTCGACGGTCACCTGCGACCACCGGCGTGCGAGGCGCTCATACTGGTCCGCCACCCGATCGTCCACGTCGAACACCGAGACGCCGGACTCGACACCGAGCACCCCCCTGCAGCGCGAGAGGAAGCGCGGCCATTTGTCGCCGTACAGACGGTCCTCCTCCTCGAGCCCGATGTCGAGGACGAGCTCGGAGTCAGCGGCAAGCTCGGCGAACCGCCGCCCGATCTCGTACTTCTCGAGGCCGCCGCGGCCCGAGTAGGCCGGCAACGGCCGGCCTCGATATCCGATGTCGATCGGGCGCCGCTCGTCGGGCATCCTGAAGCGCTCGGCGTCGGCGACTATCTGCTCGCTGACGTAGCCCGGCAGGTTGGTTCGGATCCTCGGCACCCGGGTGTGGCTGCCGTAGACCTTGTCGAACTCCGAGGGCTCGAGGAGCGTGTAGAGGGTGTCGATGCCGACCTCGTCGCAGAACCAGAACCGGTGGCCGCAGTAGCGGTTCTCGTCCTGAGCGAACAGCACCTTGTGCGCTTTGGAGGTCTTGAGCCACCGGAGGTGGTCCTCGCTGAGCGGGTAGAAGCCGGTTCCGAAGATCGAGTAGTGGACGATCACCAGCTGGAAGTCGAGCTCAGCGATCCGCTGGGGAAGCGGCCCATCGGTATTGAGCGCGCGGACGTGGAACCGCGAGTAGCGCTCGAACGCGTTGACGTGGTCCATGATCGTCGCCGCGTTGCGGTAGCGGAAGGCGCTCGGGTAGTAGTAGAGAAGGAGCCCGCCCGGTACCGAGGCGCGCTCCTCGGGGATCTTGACGCCCTCGGGCCGGTAGATCACCGGCCAGGGATCGCGCGCCCGGGTCGGCCTGGAGTCTCCGCGCACGATCGTGGGCCTGTCGCCGCTGTCGCCCTGCATGGCGAGGCATTATGGCGGGGGCAGCGGGCCTGGACGAGAGGAGCTAGCGGCTTGCCCTAAACTGCTCGGCTTCGATGAGGGTTCTGATCACAGGCGGGGGCGGGTTCATCGGCTCCAACTTGGCCGACCGGCTGCTGGCTGACGGTCACGAGATACTCGCCATCGACAACTTCGCTACGGGTCGCCGCGACAACCTTCGCGAGCAGGACGGCCTGACGCTCGTCGACGGCTCGATCGCCGACCGCGAGACCCTCGACCGCGTCTTCGAGGGCTTCGGCCCGGACGCCGTCGCGCACGCCGCCGCTTCTTACAAGGACCCCGATGCGTGGGTCGAGGACGCTCGCACGAACACGCTGGGCACCGTGAACGTGGTCGAGGCGAGCCGCGCCGCCGAGGTCAACAAGCTCGTGTACTTCCAGACAGCGCTCTGTTATGGAACCAATCCACTCGAGACGCCGATCACGCTCGACCATCCGATTCGCCCCGACTCGAGCTACGCGATCTCCAAGACCGGCGGCGAGCAGTACATCCAGCTCTCCGGGATCCCGTACGTCTCGCTCCGCCTGGCGAATGTCTACGGCCCCCGCAACCTGAGCGGCCCGCTGCCCACCTTCTTCCAGCGGCTCAGCGAGAGCAAGCCGTGCTTCGTAGTCGACACCCGCCGGGACTTCGTCTACGTCGACGATCTGCTCGAGGTCGTGATCGCCGCCCTGAACGGGACTGGGGAGGGCATCTATCACGTCTCCTCCGGCTCCGATTACGCGATCAAGGACCTCTTCGATGCCGTGGTGGAGGCGATGGGAATCGAGCTTGAGGAGGAGGTCGAGGTCCGCCCGAGGTCGAAGGAGGACGCCCCCTCGATCCTGCTGGACCCGTCGCGCACCGAGCAGGACTTCGGTTGGAACGCGAACGTCCCGCTTTCGCGGGGCGTCGCCGAGGCAATCGAGTGGTACCGCGAGAACGGTGTCGGCGCCACGTACACGCACCTTCGCGCCGAGGACCTGAAGGTTCCCGAGTGAGTGAGATCGCCGGCAGTAATGTCCTGGCGGTTGGTGGTGCGGGTTTCGTCGGTTCGAACCTGGTCCGGCGGCTGCTCGAGCTCGACTCCGGCCGGGTCCTGGTTGTCGACAACCTGCTCTCGGCTGAGCGCGAGAACCTGTCGAGTGACCCACGCGTCGAGTTGATCGAGGGGTCGATCACCGACGACCGCGTCCTCTCCCAGCTTTCGCGCGATCTCGAATATGTGTTTCACCTGGCGACCTACCACGGCAACCAGTCGTCGATGGCGGATCCGCTTGCGGACCACGAGAACAACACCCTGACCACCCTGAAGCTCTTCGAGACGATCAAGGGCTTCGACCGGATTCGCCGGGTCGTCTACGCGTCCGCGGGCTGCACCGTGGCCGAGAAGACCTTCGAGGGTGCGGAGGCGACCCAGGAGGATGCGCCCGTCTCCCTCTGGCTCGACAGCCCGTACCAGGTCTCCAAGATCATCGGCGAGCTCTACTCGAACTACTACTTCAGCCGTCACAATCTGCCGGTGGTCAAGGCCCGCTTCCAGAACGTCTACGGTCCCGGCGAGGTGTTGGGCGCCGGTGGCTGGCGCGGGACCGTGAACACCGTCTGGCGAAACGTCACACCGACGTTCATCTACAAGGCGCTCATGCACGAGGCCCTGCCGGTCGAGAACGGAGGCGTCGCCACCCGCGACTTCATCTACGTCGACGACATCGTCAGCGGCCTGCTCGCGTGCGCCACCCGCGGCGAGCCGGGCGAGGTCTACAACCTGGCGAGCGGCGAGGAGACCTCGATCCTGGAGCTGGCGGAGCTCGTCAACGAGCTCACCGAGAACCCGACGCCGATCGCACTGGGACCAGCTCGGGAGTGGGACCACTCGGGGCAGCGCTTCGGCAGCATCGAGAAGGCCCGCGCCGAGCTGGGCTTCGAGTGTCAGGTCGCGCTCCGCGAGGGACTCAAACGGACGATCGCCTGGACGCGCGACAATCTCTCGTGGATCGAGCGGACCATCGAGAAGCACAGAGCTCGAATGGATCAGCTCGCCGCGGTTCCGACGACCTAGACGCAGGAAGATGGAGTCCTCCGCAGCCTCGCCCCGAGTGATCGAGCCCGGCGGCGGCGATCGGTTCCCGAGTCTGCGGGAGATCTGGAGGCAGCGCGACCTCGTCTACTACCTCGCCCGACGCGAGGTCTCGGGCCGCTACAAGCAGTCGGCGATCGGGGTGTTCTGGGCAGTCCTCCAGCCGGTGCTGCTCGCGGTCGTGTTCAGCGTCTTCCTGGGAGCGAGGGCGAACGTTCCCTCGGTGCCCGGCGTTCCCTATCCGGTGTTCGCGGTCTCCGGGATGGTGTTCTGGCTGTTTTTCGCCGGCGCCCTGCAGCTCTCCTCGGGAAGCACCGTTGCGAACGAGGCGCTGATCTCGAAGGTCTACTTCCCTCGGATCATCATCCCGCTCACCTACCTGTTCCCCGCCCTGGTCGACTTCGCCGTCGCCTTCCTGGTGGTGATCGGCGCGATGTTGATCTACGGCGTCGGCTTCCACATCCAGATCCTGCTGATGCCGGTGATCCTCCTGATCACGGTCGGAGTGGTCTTCGGGGCGGCGCTTTGGCTCTCGGCGCTGAACGTCAAGTACCGCGACGTCCATCAGTTCGTCCCGTTCCTGATCCTGGTGGGCCTTTTCATCAGCCCGATCATCTATCCGCTCGACATCGTCCCGCAGGGGCTGCAGCCGGTCTACGGGCTCAACCCGGTGACCGGACTGCTCGAGGGATACCGCTGGGCCCTCTTCGGGACGTCGGACTGGCCTGCGGTGGTGGTGATCATCCCTGCCGTTGCGAGCGTGCTCCTGCTGGTCACGGGAGCCGCCTACTTTCAGCGGGCGGAGCGTACCTTCGCCGACGTGATCTAGGGCCTCGCATGGGAACTCCGGCGATCCGGGTCGAGAATGTAGGTAAGCGCTACGTGTTGGGCGCGACGCACGGGAGTGGGGTGCTGCTGTCCGAGCGACTGCAGCACGTCGTCACCGCGCCGCTCCGCCTGATCCGACCGGGGTCCGCGCCCACGCATCTGAAGGCGACTCAGGCCCATGGAGAGGAGCTCTGGGCCTTGCGCGAGGTCTCGCTCGAGGTCGAGCGGGGTGAGATCGTCGGGTTCATAGGGCCGAACGGAGCGGGGAAGAGCACCCTGCTCAAGCTGGTCTCGGCGATCACCCCGCCGTCGGAGGGACGGATCACGATCTGGGGGCGTTCCGCGACCCTCCTCGAGGTCGGCACCGGCTTCCATCCCGAGCTGACCGGACGTGAGAACGTGTTCGTGAACGGCGCGATCCTCGGCATGCGCCGCCGGGAGATCGAGGCCCGCTTCGACGAGATCGTCGAGTTCTCCGGGGTGGAGCGGTTCATCGACACACCCGTCAAGCGGTACTCGAGCGGTATGTACGTGAGGCTCGCCTTCGCCGTCGCGGCGCAGTTGCAGCCCGAGATCCTCCTCGTCGACGAGGTTCTCTCGGTGGGAGACGCCGAGTTCCAGCGCAAGTGCCTCCGCAAGATGCAGGAGGCCTCGGAGCTGGGCCGCACCGTCATCTTCGTCAGCCACGATCTGCAGGCAGTGAAGCGGCTCTGCTCGCGGGCCTACGTGATCGACAAGGGCCGTATCGTCGCGGAGGGAAAGCCTTCCGAGGCGATCTCCCAGTACCTGAGCGGGCCCGGCCCGGTTCAGCGGGGCGGTATGGCGGTGATCCCGCCCGACGCGGAGCGCTTCCGGGGGACCGAGGCGGCGAGCCTGCGGCGAGTGACGCTGAGCGACAACGAGGGGAGGCGAATCGACGGCGTCCATCTCGGGGAGCCGTTCCGGGTCTCGCTGCTCTTCGAGGCAGCGACTGCGATGGAGGAGGCCGTGGTCGAGATCGGCATTTCGAGCGCCGACGGGGAGCGGATCGCAACCGTGCAGAACATCGACCGACCGGGGTCGCCGCTGGCGCTGACCGAAGGCCTGAACGAGGTCGAGGTCGAGGTCGCGATGACGCTGCTGCCCGGCGAATACGCGATCGACGTCGGGGTGCACAATCCGGGCGGCGTCACGGCGGACTTCGTTTCCGCCGCGTTCCGCTTCACAGCGCTCAACCAACCGGGGCCCGGGCAGGAACGCTGGCCCTGGCCCAACGTCCGAGGATACGTGCGACCCGAGTCGACATGGAGCGAGGCCAGGGCGCTTCCCGGTGAGTTGGTCGATCTGGCCTCACCGTAGGATCCGGGTGACCAGCGTCCGCCAGACCTCGAGGTCGGATGCCTCAGCGTCGGCGGTTGAGGGGCCGCGCGGCAACCTCCTCGTCGTCTACGCGCTCGAGCAGTATCCCGTCCGCGACACGCTTCGCGACCACCTTTACTCGTTCGGTCGCTACTCGCGGCGCCGCTGCTTCTATCTGAACCTCGCCCTGCGGCGTCTTCCGCGGCTCACCCGCCGTGTGCGCTTCGAGGGGGTCATCTTCCATACCTCGTTTCTCTCCTACCGGTGGGGGCCCGCGTCGTGGCGGGAGCTGATCCGGCGCGCCGCGCCGCTGAAGGAGGTTGGCGAGACTCGGGTGGCCATGCCCCAGGATGAGTTCCTGCGCTCGGAGCTGCTCTGCGAGTTCATCGAGGACTTCGGGATCGGCCACGTGTTCAGCGCCGCCCCCGCCTCGGAGTGGCCGAAGGTCTACGAGGGGGTGGATCGCAGGCGCGTCGGCTTCTCGACGGTGCTCACCGGCTACCTGGAGCCGCGCACGGTCCGGAGGGCGGAGCGGATCGCCGCACCGGTGCATGAGCGCGAGATCGACATCGGCTACCGGGCCTGGCACGCGTCCCCGTGGCTCGGCCGGCACGGGCAGCTCAAGCACGAGCTGGCGGATGCAGTCCGCGAGCGGGCTGCCGACCATGGGCTGAAGGTCGACATCTCGACCCGTGACGAGGACACCCTCTTCGGCGACGACTGGTACCGCTTCCTCGGCTCCTGCAGGTACACGATCGGGGTCGAGGGAGGGGCGAGCGTGCTGGATCGGGACGGATCGATCAAGGAGGCGACCGAGCGCTACCTCGGCGAGCATCCCGGCGCCGGCTTCGACGAGGTCGAGGCCGCCTGCTTCCCTGACGAGGACGGGAAGCTGTCCCTGTTCGCGATCTCGCCCCGGCACCTGGAGGCCTGCGCGACGCGGACCTGCCAGGTGCTGGTGGAGGGGGACTACAACGGAGTGCTTCGCGCCGGGGAGCACTACCTGCCGGTGCGACGCGATCTCAGCAACCTCGACGAGGTGTTGGAGGCGGTCGCGCGTGATGAACCGCGCGAGCGAATCGTGGAGACCGCCCACCGCGACGTGATCGCGTCGGGTCGATACGAGTACTCCAGGCTCGTGGAGAGCGTCGAATCCGTTCTTCCGTCCCGGCGGCCGTCCGGGGCGCCGGTATCGGGACAGCTGGCGTGGGCTGCGGCGCGGGGTGGCGATCGGCTCAGCTGGGTGGAGCTCTGGTTGCGCGTCGGGCTTCACAACCGGCTGGCGCGCTGGGCCAAGCGCCTGCTGCCGGACGCCATGGTCGAGCTGATCAGGCGCCGCCGCGCCGTGAGGATGCGCGGACGGCGGAGTGACCGAGGCCCGATGACCACCGTTCTCGTCATCTCCGCGAGCGATCTCGGGTCGGATCCGCGAGTCGACCGGCAGATCGACTTCCTTCGAGGGGAGCACCGGGTGATCGCGGCCGGCTTCGGGCCTCCGGCGTTCGAGGACGTCGAGTACCTGGAGCTGGAGCGGGTGGAGCTGTCCCGCCCGGCCCGGCTGTGGACGCGCGCGCTCAGGCTGATGGGCGGGGTGCTGCGTCTCCACGGGCTCGTTCAGCGGAGCGATCCGGATCACCGCCGCTGGCGGCCGGCGCTCGAGCTCCTCGGCGCCGACGTGATCGTCGTCAATGACCCGGGCGTCCTCCCGCTCGCCTTCTCCGTGGCCGGTGGTGCGCCGGTCGTCTTCGACGCGCACGAGTACGCGCCTTCGGAGTTCGAGACCGTCCGGGCGTGGCGACTCCTCGAGCGACCGCGAGTGCGCTGGATCTGCAGGCGATACCTCCCGCGGGTCGCGGGGATGATGTCCGTCAGCCGCGGGATCGCAGACCGCTACGAGCGCGACTTCGGCGTGCCGTCGGTGGTGGTGACCAACGCCTCGCGCTTCGAGGACATGGCTCCGAGCGAGGTCGGGGATCCGATCCGGCTCGTTCACTACGGCTGGCCCGACCCCCAGCGCAGGCTGGAGGACACGCTTGCGGCGATGGAGCTGCTGGACGAGCATTACTCCCTGGACCTCCTGCTGGCGGGCCAGGGGCCCTCCGGGTATCTCGACGAGCTCCGCCGGCGCGCCGCCGGCGACCCGCGGATCCGCTTTCTCGACCCAGTTCCGATGAGGGAGCTGCCCCGGTTCGCCAACGCCTACGACATCGGCGTCTTCCTGTTGCCTCCACAGCACGTGAACCAGGAGTACACGCTGCCGAACAAGTTCTTCGAGTACATCCAGGGCCGGATAGTCCCGGCGATCGGCCCTTCCCCCGAGATGGCCCGGATCGTCCGGGAGTGGGACTGCGGGATCGTGGCCCAGGACTACACGCCCGAGTCGTTCGCAGCCGCGATCGCAGGGATCAGCCGCGCGCGGCTGGCGGAGCTGAAGCGGAACGTGGCTCGCGCGGCGGGCGAGCTGTGCGCCGAGCGCAATCGGGGAACCGTCCTCGACGTGGTCGCCAGTGCGCTCAGCGGCACCGCTAGCTCAGTGGGTCGCTCGAATCTCCCCAGTGCTGGCGAAGCCAGAGCTTCACGTTGATCGCCCGCCAGGCGAGCAGCTCGTTCTCGGTCGAGCGATCGGCGCGTCGAGCATCGCCGCGATCGCGTCTGGATCGAACCAGCGCTGCTCCTAGCTCGGTGCGGTTCGCGACCAGTGAGTCGCGATAGCGCTCGGCGATGGTCCAGGCGGCCTGAGGCTCCGCGCGAAATCCGAGCTTGTCCTTGCGAGCACGGATGCCCTCGGGCAACACGCCCCGCATCGCCTCCCTGAGGACGTGCTTCGTCTCCACGCCCTTGATCTTCATCTCAGGATCCAGCCGGAAGGCGAACTCGACGACCCGGTGATCGAGGAAGGGAACGCGCGCCTCGATCGAGTGGGCCATCGAGTTGCGATCCTCGAAGCGCAGCAAGGAAGGCAGGCTGACCGACTCCGTCTGTGTTCGCAACAGCTCGTAGAGGCTGCCGGGCGGAGAGGGCTGGAAGTCGCGTCGCACCCGCTTCCGCATCTCGGGGGACATGATCCCGGCTCCCGCCGGAAGGGGGATCGGAAGCCGACGGCTGACCCCCTGCCTCGCTCGCGCCGGGAGGACGCTCCACCCCGCGTGCAGGATCGGGAGCGGGGGCCGCCCGAGCAGCGCCTTGTGCTCACGGCTGAAGCGCGCGTAGCTGCAGCAGCTTGTGGTTCTGCAGCAGATTCGAGGCGATGACGGTGAAGTAGCCCTCGTAGCCGCCCAGCACCTCGTCCGCGCCCTGGCCGTCCAGCATCACCTTCATCCCCTCTCGGCGCGCGGCCTCGAAGACGAACCACTGCGCGGCGATGCTGGTCGAGCCGAAGGGCTCGTCCTGCTGGCGGACGATGCCGAGCAGCTCCTCCGTCGAACCTGTCCACCGGCGGGTCGACGAAGAACATCCGGGCGCCGGTCCGAATCGACGACCGACTGCATGTGCCGGCGCTCGGAGAAGGCCTCGTCCTGCGGCAGGTAGCCGAAGGCGCTGTGCGTATAGCGCGGGATCTGGCCATCCGCGCGCAGCTGCTCCGCCAGGCAGACGATCGACGAGGAGTCCAGTCCGCCGCTCAGGCAGGTCCCCACCGGCACGTCGCTGCGGGCGTGGATCCGCACCGAGTCCTCGAGCAGCTCGCGAAACTTCGCCGCCGCCTCCGGCTCCGAGAGCCGCCCTTCCTCCGGCGGGTAGCGCCAGTATCGGCGAGGGCTGAGCGCGAGAGTCGCGTCGAGTCGAACGGTCAGGTCGTGGGCCGGCGGCAGCCGGCTGATCTGCCGGAAGAAGGTCTGCTCGGCCGACGTCGACGCCGCCGTCGAGCAGGAAGCGGCGGACGACCTCCTCGTTCGGCTCGACCTCGAGCCCGGGCACGGCGAGCAGGGCCTTGATCTCGGAGGCGAAGTAGAAGGCCTCGCCGACCCGCGCGTAGTAGAGCGGCTTGATCCCGAAGCGGTCCCGGGAGAGCAGGACCGTCCGCCGCGGGACGGTCGAGGATCGCGAACGCCCACATCCCGACGAACCGCTGGACGCATTCGGCGCCCCACTCCTTGTAGGCCTCGATCACGACCTCGGTGTCCCCCTGGGATCGGAACGAGTGCCCGAGCCCCTGCAGCTCCTCCCGCAGCTCGAGATAGTTGTAGAGCTCGCCGTTGTAGGCGATCGCGTAGTCCCCCGATGCATCGACGAGGGGCTGGTCGCTGCGCTCGCTGAGGTCGATGATCGTCAGCCGGCGATGGGCGAAGCCGACACGCGGCGCGCGTCCGTCCGCGTCGGCGACCTCGCGACGCGAGCTGCGACGCAGCCGGGCATCCGACGGTGCCGGGACCGAGAGATACCCCTCGCCGTCGGGACCCCGGTGCTCGATCCGATCGCTCATCGAATCAGCGCGGTTGGGTCGATGCCGGCTGCGGGGAGATCGCCCCAGCTATTCCGCACATGGCAGCCGGCTCAGCCGTAGTAGCGAGTCAGGGTGAGCAGCATCGCGCCCGCCGTGTGGGCGATCGCGAGGCAGACGAGCAACACGCCCACCGGCGGGCCCGTAGCGCTTCCCCGCCCCGCGTGCGGCGAGCGCGATCAGCGCCCCGTAGAGGGCGAGCAGCGGGAAGAGGTAGCGGGGCTGCTCGTAGCCGCTGGCTCCACCGAGCCGCGCGGAGAACGCGGTTCCCGCGATCAGCAGCAGCAGCCCGAAGGCCAGCACCACGTAGGTGGACAGCTCCCACAGCCTGGAGCGCAGCACCTCCCGCAGCCTGACCAGCTCGCGCGTCGCCAGCGCGAGCAGCCCGAGGGCCACCGCCAGCGCCCAGCCGTAGACCCAATGCGGGAACCTGAAGTCGAGCCAGCCGAACTGCCCGATGAAGCCGTTGAACCAGATCTCGCGAAGCTGGTAGGTCTCGAAGTAGACCTTGTGCATGAAGGGAAGCCGCGGCAGATAGAACTGCCACATGTAGCTGGCGAACTCGAAGATGCTCTGCGACTTCGGGTAGTGCACCCCGGGCACCTTGATGGTGATCGGCGGAACGCCCGAGGTGCCGAACCACAGGTTCCGGTCCCAGACGGTCGAGTTGAGCACCATGTAGGTGACCACCGGCAGCGCGATCACGCCAAGCGCGGCCAGCGCTCCCCGGATTGCCTGGGGGCGCCGACCGCCGTCGGCCTTGAGCACGAGCGCGATCAGCCCGAAGAGGATCCCCGGCGCCAGGCCGATCATGTTGAGCTTGGAGAGCAGCCCGACGACGGCGATCGCCCCGAGCGCGGCCCCGAGGCGGGGAGTGAGCCCTCGGCGGAAGGCGCGCGCGAACAGGAAGAAGGTCCCCGCCGAGGCCGCGTAGAGCACGGTGTCGCTGGTCACCCCGGCTCGAGGTGAAGCCGAACATCGGCTGGAAGGCGACCGCAAGCGCCCCGACCGTCCACGCCCACGGCGTGCTCGGCAGCAGCTCCCGGAGGAAGAGGAAGACGAAGAGCACGGTCGTGGCGGCGAGCAGCGCCGAGAGCAGCCGCAGCAGGTGCACCCGGTCGGGAAGCGAGGTCCACGGCGAGAGGTGGTAGACGGCCGCCGCCCCGTAGTAGTAGAGCGGCGGGTTGTTGGTGTCCGTGGTGTAGCCGCCGGCGCTCTGCCGGTCCGCCGGCGTGTCGACCGCGCGCTGGAGCCGCTTGCTGTAGGTCGCGGTCCCGGGGACGTGAACGTCCTTGTGGCGCTGCACGGCCTTCCAGCGGAGGGCGTCGAGCAGCTTGCGCTGCTCGGCCGAGAAGTGCGCGAGGCCGCTCCGCCCGGTGGGCGGCTTGCCGGTCTCGGCCACGTACTGCACGTATGCGACGTGGCCCGCCTCGTCGGGCGTCTCGAACAGCGGGGTGATCAAGCCCCAGGCGATCCCGTTGAGCAGGGCCACCGCGAAGCAGACCCAGGCCGCGGTGGGCAGCCGCCCGAGGCGCCTGCTCACCTCTCCGCGCCGCTTCGCCGCCATCTCCTCGGTGCGGACGATCTCCCTCGTATCCCCGTCCGTCGCGGGCTCCCGCAGCGCAGGCGCGGTTCGCCCGGCCGCCACTTCCTTGGGTGGCGCGCCTCGCGGCTCCATCAGGTCGCCCTCTCCGCCCTCTCCGGCTGCCAGACGACCGCCCAGAGCCCGAACAGCACCGCCGCGATCGCGCAGAGGACGGCCAGCCACAGCGACCAGCCGCCGGTGATGCCGGTCTGGGAGTTCCCGTAGCGGTCGCTGATCGTGCCCGTCTGCGCGAGCCAGCTCTCAGAGCCCGGGCGGAGGAAGACCGCGCCCGCGATCACATGCTTCTGGGCGTCCGGGCCCTTGGCCGAGCCCCTCTGTCTCTTCAGGTCCCCGCCGAGGATGATCTGCCCCTGACCCGGGACGGAGAAGCAGAGGCGGGCGCGATGGGCGGCGCGGGTACGCGGATGCAGCGAGACCAGCTGCTCGCCGAACCTCGCGGGGGCCAGGGCGCCCTTCGCGATCAGCCCGCGGTGGTCGGAGATCCGGACCCGGAGATCCTGCGCGCCGCCGGTCCTGTAGGCGACCACCAGCCTGAGCCGATCCGCGCCGCCGGGAACCCGCGAGAGAGGTGCTGGCATTGCGGCGTTCCGGCGTTGACCGGTACCGACGGCAGGCCGGGCTCGACCCCGGTGCCGCCGGCGACCGGCGGGTTGTGGCTCAGCGCGAAGCCCACGAGCACGGCCGCGATCAGGAGGGATCCCGCGGCCGCGGCCGCAAGGCGGGCCCTCATCCGCTACTTGGGGCGGCGCAGGCCGAGGATGCTGAGCAGGAACGAGGTGAAGAAGACCTCGGTGCCCACGGTGGTCAGCGTCGCTGCGACGACCGCCAGCTTCTGCTCGGCCAGGCTGCCAAGGCCCCGGTTGATCCAGATTCCGATCATCACCCCGCCGAGGATCAGACCGCCCACGATCACGGCGCCGCCCAGCAGCAGGCCGTGCTCGAGCCTGAACTTCGCGCGCATCCGGTTGAACCAGGCGTCGCGTTCGTCCATGAAGTACACGCCGTACGCCAGCGCACAGAGACCCAGCGCGATCACCTGGGTACCGAGGATCAGCATCAATGACCCGCCGATCAGGGCGTGGATGTCCCACTGGTGCCCCAGGAAGGAGACATGGGCGAGGACCCCGGCGATGATCAGGGTGCCGAAGACGGACATCGCGGCGCCGGGGATCAGGAAGAGATGCGTTGGGCTGTGCACCAGCAGGAAGCGCAGATGCCGCCATCCGTCCGCCCAGGTCGAAAGCTTCGACTCGCCGCGCCGCGGGTGGTACTCGATCGGGAACTGGCGGATGTCGAGGCCCGCCTTCGCGGCTCGGATCACCATCTCGGACGCGAGCTCCATGCCGGTGGTGCGCAGGTCGAGCCGGGGCAGCGCATCGCTACGGACCGCGCGCATCCCGCAGTGGGCGTCCTTCACCTCGGTGCCGAAGAGCCGGTTGAGCAGCCCGGTCAGCACCGGATTGCCGATGTACTGGTGCATCCACGGCATCGCGCCGGGCTGGATGTCCTTCATGCGATTGCCGATCGCCATGTCCCCCCCGGCCTCGAGCGCCTCGACGAAGCGGGGAAGCTCACCCGCGTCATAGGTCATGTCGGCGTCGAGCATCACGATGTAGCGGCCCCGCGCCGCGTCCAGGCCCGTGAGGTATGCCCGCCCGTAGCCGCGCCTGGGCTCCTTGACGACGCGGGCACCCGCGGACGCCGCAAGGTTCCCGCTTCCGTCCGTGGACCCGTTGTCGACGACGAGGACCTCACCGTCGTAGTGGCCGTCGGTCAGCGCATCGTGAGCCGAGGTGACGCAGGCCTCGATGGACTCGGCCTCATTCAGGCAGGGGATGACGACCGACACATCGAGCGTCGCTGCGTCCTCCCGCGAGGCGATCTGTGGTGCCGTCTTCGTGCTCATACGCTGCCCTCGGCCCGTCAGTCTAGGCCGCCCATCCGTCAGCAGGGCGAAGTCTACGCGCGCTCGGCCGCCGCGACACCCGCGTACGCGGCCGCGACCTCGTCGATGTCGCCGCGCAGCTGGACCCGGCCCTTGTCGAGCCACATCCCGGTCGAGCAGACGCTCTTGACGAGCTCGAGGTCATGACTCATGAAGATGATCGTGCGCCCCTCGCGGTTGAGCCGGGCGATCTCCTCGGCGCACTGGTCGCGGAAGGAGTCGTCGACCACCGAGAGGACCTCGTCGAAGACGTAGGTGTCCGCCTGGAAGCAGACGGCCGTGGCGAAGGAGAGCCGAGCCTGCATGCCGAACGAGTAGCGCTTGATCGGGGTGTCGAGGTGCCGCTCGATCCCGGCGAATTCGGAGATCCTTCCCATCTCCCCCCGGACCGCCGCGGCGTTCAGGCCCAGGATGGTACCCAGCAGCGCGACGTTCTCTCGGCCGGTCAGCTCTGGGTGGAAACCAGCGCCGACCTCGAGCAGCGGGATCAGCCGACCCCAGACCTCGATCTTCCCGGAGTCCTGCATTGCGATCCCGGACATCACCTGGGTCAGCGTCGACTTGCCCGACCCATTGGTACCGACGATGCCGAAGGCTTCGCCGCGATGCACCTCGAAGCTGACGTCGGAGAGGGCCCAGAACCGATCCTGCTCATCCCCGCGGCGTATGAGCGTGTTGAGCGTGTGCTGGAGGCTGAGCTCCTCGCCGAGGCCGTAGCTCTTGCCCACACCGTCGCAACGGACCGCCAGGTCCGTTCGTGGATTGCCGCCGTTCGACTCAGACATAGTCCGAGAAGCGGGTCTCCATGCGCCCGAACACGTACCAGCCCAGCAGTACGGCGGCGACAGTCTCGGCGAGCCCCACGCCGACGGCGAAGCCGTCCGGAGCCATGCCGAGCAGCGACCAGCGCCAGGCCTCGATCACGCCCGACGCGGGGTTGAAGGCGAGCACCTTTGCGAAGGAGCCGGCGGCACTGAGCGGATAGCCGACCGGCGTGAAGAAGATCCCCGCCTGGACGATGACGGGGGCCAGCGCGACCGCGTCGCGGAAGCGCCCGCCGAGCGCGGTCACCAGCAGGGTGAACCCCCACATCATCACGATCAGCCAGACGATCAGGACCGGCATCGCCAGCGCCTCGATCCCGAGGCTGCCGCTGATCGCTGCGGCGAGCACACTGGCGACGAGCACGACACCCAGCGGTGGCAGCACGGAGATCAGCGTCCCGGTGACGAAGGCGAGGCGCGGGCAGGGGCTGCGGCGGACGACCTGCTGGTTGGCCACCAACGTCTGAGGGGCGACCGTGATCGTCATCTGCACGTAGGTCCAGACCGCCAGGCCCACCAGCGCGAAGACGACGTAGGGCACGTCGCCGGTGTCGGGGGCCGCCGTCGCCTTCGAGAAGGCGATCGTGATCGCGGCGAGCATGGCGACCGGCTGGAGCACCAGCCACAGCGGGCCGAGCGCCGACTGCTTGTACTTGATCTTCACGTCGCGCCGGCCCAGCATCCAGCCGACCGGGAGGGTCGCCCAGATGTCGCGGAGGCGCACCCTGCGGGGCACCGGGACGGTGACGTGCAGGGTGTCCTCGATGGGGGTCACGGGGACCGCCGAGACGCCTGAGGGCGCGGCGGCCGCGGTCGGTGTCGGGTTCGGGCTCATTGCGGGGCAATAGTCTAGGCCGCCATGCCCGACCGCCGATTCGGCCATTGCAAGCTCTGCGATCTGGCCGATTTCGCCGATCCCGGAGCTGCGCGAGCTGATCCGCGACGCCTACGCCTCCGATTGCGAGCACTTCGGCGATCCCGACTTCCCGGCCGGTCGCGAGTACCGCAAGTATTGGGAGGTCGCGATGACCCTCCGGGCCTTCCGGTCGCTCGGCGTCCTCCGCGACGACGCCCGGGTCCTCGGCGTCGGCGCGGGACGCGAGGCGACGATCTACTGGCTGACCCGGCACGTCGGCGAGGTCGTGGCGACCGACCTCTACGAGACCGAGGATGACTGGTCCGACAGCGACTCGAGCGCCGACATGCTCACCGACCCCGGCCGCTACTGGGATGGGGAGTGGAACCCGGAGCGCCTCACCGTCCGGCACATGGACGCGCTGGAGCTCTCCTTCGAGGACGACTCCTTCGACGCGATCTTCTCCTCGAGCTCGATCGAGCACTTCGGCGACTTCCCCGAGGTCCGGCGCGCGGTCGAGGAGATGTTCCGCGTGCTGCGCCCGGGCGGCATCCTCGCGCTGGCCACCGAGTTCCGGCTCGAGGGCGACCAGATCGGCTACCCGGGACTGCTCCGCTTCGACGAGGCGGAGCTGCGGGCCCTGCTGCTCGACGGGCTCTGGTGGGACCCGGCGACGCCGATGCAGCTGCGGGCCTCCGAGGAGACGCTGGCCGGTGCCGTCGAGATGAGCGAGGCGATCGCCGACCAGGAGGCGGGGATCCGCGGCTGGAGCCGCTATCCGCACCTGGTCCTGCGGCACGAGCAGTTCCTCTGGACCAGCGTCCACGTCGCCCTGGTCAAGTCGGGGGCGAGCTCCGCCGAGTGGAGGCGGCGGGCGCCCGAGATGCCGCCGACGGTCCCGGTCACCGAGAAGCTCGCCCGGCGGGCCTACCCGGCCGTGGCCTGGGGACGGCGCAAGCTGGGCCGCGATTCAGGCTGAGCCCGAGAGCAGATCGAGGTCGGCCCGGACCATGAGCTCGACGAGCTCGTCGAAGGAGACCCTGGCCTCCCAGCCCAGCTCGGCCTTCGCCTTGCGCGGATCCGCGACGACCTCCTCGATGTCCGCCGGCCGGACGAGGTCCTGGTCGATGCGCACGTGGTCCTCCCGCTTCAGGCCGACCGAGGCGAAGGCGGCGTCCACGAAGTCCTCGACCGAATGCGCGACTCCCGTACCGATCACGAAGTCAGTCGGCTGCTCCTGCTGGAGCATCAGCCACATCGCCTCGACGTATTCCTTGGCGTAGCCCCAGTCGCGGCGGGCCTCGAGGTTGCCGAGGACGAGCTCGTCGGCGAGGCCGAGCTTGATCTGAGCGACGCCCTGGCTGATCCGTCGGGTGACGAAGGACTCTCCCCGCCGCGGCGACTCGTGGTTGAAGAGGATCCCGGAGCTGGTGTAGAGCCCGAAGCTCTCCCGGTAGTTCACGGTGATGAAGTGGCCGTAGACCTTGGCGACGCCGTAGGGGCTGCGCGGGTAGAACGGGGTGCTCTCGCTCTGCGGAGTCTCCTGCGCCCGCCCGAACATCTCCGACGAGGAGGCCTGGTAGAAGCGCGCCTCCGGGCAGACCTCGCGGATCCCCTCGAGCAGCCGGGTCACGCCGACCGCCGTGTACTCGGCCGTCGCGACCGCGAGCCGCCACGACTGCGCCACCGAGGACATGGCGGCGAGGTTGTAGACCTCGTCCGGCTTCGCCTGCCGCAGGACGTCGACCAGCGAGGACTCGTCGAGGAGGTCGCCGGGATAGAGGTTGAGCCGGTCGATGACCGGCTCGAGGCGATCGAAGCGGCGGTCGGTCCCGCCGTGCACGAGTCCGTGGACCTCGTAGCCCTTCTCGAGCAGGAGCTCGGCGAGATAGCTGCCGTCCTGCCCGCTGATGCCGGTGATCAGGGCGCGCTTCACGGGACCGTGAGCTCCACCCGGTCGAACGGCATCTCGAGCGCTCGCTCGTAGCCCTCGAGGGTCCGCCGCGCGACGCGCTCCCAGGTGTAGAGCGCGACCCGCCGGCGCGAGCGCTCGCGCAGCGCGTCGAGCTTCCCGGGAGTCTCGAAGGCGTCGCGTATGCAGCGGGCGATGTCCGCGGAATCGACCGGATCGAAGGTCGCGTCGAGGTCGCCGAGCAGCTCCGGCATCGCCGAGGTGTTGCTGGACGCGACCGGGGCTTCGCAGGTCATCGCCTCCAGGATCGGGAGGCCCGCCCCCTCGTATAGGGAGGGGAAGACGAAGAGCTCGCAGCTCCGGTAGAGCGCCGCGAGCTGGCGGTCGGAGACGAACCCGGTCAGCAGCAGGTTGCGGGATTCGATCCCGAGGCGGCGGGCGAAGATCCGCAGGCTGAAGCGCAGGTGGGCGGCGAGGTTGCAGGCGATGACGAGCTGGTGCGCGTCGCGCATCGGGGCGGGCAGCTCCGCGTAGCCGCGGATCGCGCCCTCGAGGTTCTTGCGGTAGTCGACGCCTCCGACGTAGAGGAGGTAGCCGGGCCGGACCTTGGGAAGCTCCGAGCGCAGGATCGAGTCCGCCGCCTCTCGCGTCTTGACGAGCGAGGAGAAGCGGTCCGAGACGCCGGAGTCGATCACGGTGATCCGCTCCTCGGGGACGTTGAGATGCTCCATCGCGTCATCGGCGGTCCGCTGGGAGATGGTCAGGATCTGCTGGGCGGAGCCGAGCAGCCCGAGGCGGGCAATCCAGGCCGTCGCCATGTACCCCCAGTCGGAGTTGTATCGGTCCCGCATGATCAGCGGGATCAGGTCGTAGAGGGTGATCACCAGGCGCGAGCCGCGGCTCCATCGCGGCCAGATCTCCTCGAGGTCGAGCTCGGCCTCGAAGGGAGACATGACGTGGTAGATCGGCGGCACCTCGCCCTCCGGCCCGCGATCCCGCGTCTGCCAGGCCGACCTTCCCGAGTCCAGGAGGTCCTGTGCGTTGGGTGGAACCGGAATGTCGGGGCTCAGCCCGACCGCCTCGAAGGTCTCCGGCGCGAGGTCGAGTAGGGCCCGAGCGTGCTCGGTGACGTAGCGGGCAATGCCGCGCTCGGCGTGACCAATGGTCTGGACCCCTCGCGCGTCGAGCCAGACGGACCCCGGGTCGAGTCCCATCAGTGCGGGCGCGCCGGGACCTGCTCGTCGCCCTCGACCGGCGCGCGGTCGCCGCGCTCGAGCAGCTCCCGCAGCGCGGCCAGCTCGCGCTCGATCGCCGCGAGCCGCGCGTCGAGCGCGCGGACCTCGCCGCCAAGGTGGGTCACCGCCTCGACCGAGGCCGAGCCGAGACGCTCGGTCTGCTTGTCGATGTGCTGCAGCCGGTCGCGGAAGACGACCTGGTTGAGGGTGCCGAGCAGGCGCCTGAGCGCAGAGAGGAGGCCCACCAGCGCGCGCTGGAGCACGGAGACTGCGCCCTTGTCGTCAGATCCTGTGTCCACGTCGGCCGAAGAAGTGCCTGCGCTCAGGCGGGAGGCGGAGCCGCCAGAAGGATACGGTCTTCCTCTGCAAGGCTCTGCCCGCCGATCCGGCGGTAGTGGGCGCGGAAGAGGCGGGCGGTCCTCTCCCAGCTGAAGAGCCCGTCGCGCTCGCGTCCGCGCTCGGCCAGGGTCCGCCGCAGTCCCGCGTCGGCCCAGATCCGCTGCACGGCCTCGGCGATCTGCTCGGTGCTCTCCGGGTCGAAGATCAGACCGGCGTCGCCGACCAGGTCGGGCAGGCCGGTGGCGGAGGATGAGACCACCGGCAGGCCCGCGGAGAAGGCCTCGCAGACCGGGAGCCCCCATCCCTCGAAGCGGCTCGGGAAGACGAGCGCGGTCGCCAGCTCGTAGAGGCCGCGGAGCTCCTTCGGGCTGACGAATCCCGGGAAGGTGGTCGTTTCCTCGAAGCCGAGCTCGATGGCGCGGTCGCGGACCTGATGAAAGTGCGCTGCAGGGACGCCGGTGCAGACCAGCGGGATGGCGGTCCCGGTCCGTTCGCGGACCAGCGCCAGGGCCTCGAGCAGCAGCTCGTGGTTCTTGTGGGGCCAGGGCTGCGCCGGATAGAAGAGGAATGAGGCCGGCAGCGAGAGCCGCTCCCGGATCTCCTCCAGGTCCGCGCGGCTCGGGGCGGGGTACTCGGGCAGGACCGAGGCTCCCGGGACGACCCAGACCCGCTCCTCGGGGAGCCCGTAGCTCCGGATGAAGTCGCGACGGCCCCAGGAGGTCATCGCCACCACGGCCTCGGCCCGCTCGCAATGCGTGCGGTAGATCATCTCCCGCCGCTTCGCGATCCAGGGCGAGAAGAGCTCGGGCAGGTGAAGGTGCTGGAGGTCGTGCGGCTGGTAGATGCTCGGCACGTCCGTGGTGAAGGCGTCCTGGAAGGGGAAGTGGACGACGTTCGCGCCCGCCGCCTCGATCGTGCCGTCCGAGGGCCGGACCGAGAACCGATGGCCGACGGCCGGTATGCGCTCGGCCACCCCGCGGCCGACTGCGCGGGCCCTCCGCCGCGCGTAGCCGATCCGGGGGTGGAGCGGCCGGCAGGGGCCGTCGAGGTAGGGCAGCAGCCAGTCCTCGTGCTCGGGATGGGTGAGGAAGAGGTACTCCTCGTCGCCATCGCCGAGCCTCGAGAGCCCGGACGCGACGCCGATCACGACCTGCTCGACGCCGCCGAAGCGGCCGCTGCCGAACCGGGCGTCGATGCAGACGCGCAGCGCGCTCATCCGCGCCCCGCTATACACGCCGACCACATGGCCGCCTCCGAGCCCCGGGTCTCGATCGTCATTCCGAACCGCGACGGCGCGACGCCGCGCGACGGCCTCGTGTTCCTGGAGCTGGTGAGGGACACGCTCGCGGCGCAGAGCCTTCGCGACTTCGAAGTGATCGTGGTCGACAACGGGTCGTACGCCGATGGCTCGGTGGCGTTCCTGCGTGAGGACTGGCCCGATGCCAAGGTGGTCGAGCTGGGCGAGAACCGGGGTTTCTCGGCG
>CAWDAL010000022.1:0-19411 GCA_963800285.1 uncultured Solirubrobacterales bacterium | reverse complement strand
CGGCAGCGTGTATGTGCGGACGACGCTGAACCCCGCCGCCCGCATGGAGCTCAGGTCCCGCTCGAGCTGCTCGTGTTCGGGGAATAGCGCCCCGTCGGCGCGCGGAGCGAACGTGCCGTAGGTGACTCCGCGGAATTCGAATCGCTCCCCGCCGCTCGCGAAGAACTTGCCGTCCAACTCGATGGGGAAGGTCGCCGATCGGGAACGATCGGTGCGAGGCTGGAAGCGCCGCGTCGAAGGGGCTTCTTGGCTGCTCGGCCGCTCCTCCTCGGCGCCGTGGAGCTCCCTTTCAGGGGCCCTGGTACTCGTATCGACGGTGTCGAAGCGCCCTGAACCCGTCACATTCCCCGGTTGGTCGAGAATCCTTTTCGAGAAGCCGTATCGTCCGTGATACCCGGCAGTGGAATTCTGGTCTTCGGTCCGCGTACTCTAGACGCCGTACCAATAATCGTCAGCGTCGGTGGAGCAATAGAGGGTACTTGGAGTAGCTACCCGATCTGAATTGCTGAAACCCGGAACCGGATAGCGCATTCGGGCGGGGGCGAAAGGCGCTGTCCAAATCCAGTCGCCCCGACTGAACCGCCGCGGGTGCGTGGCGCCCAGTCCGGCTTCCGGCTATTGGCGGAGCTAGAGTCCTCGATCGTGGAGCTTGACCATGCTCGGGCCTTTCTCAAGGAGCATCATCGAGGTGTGCTGGCAACGCGGGGGAGGGGAGATCGCATCCAGCAGAGCCCTGTTCTCGTCAATGTTGATGGCGCGGGTAACGCGATCATCTCCAGCCGGGAGACTGCATACAAGGTCGGGAACCTTCGTCGCGACCCTCGGGCCCAGGTCTGCGTCTTCACGGAAGCGTTCTTTGGGCAATGGCTCTTCGTCGAGGGGCCCGCGGAGGTGCTCTCTCTGCCGGAGGCCATGGACCCTCTGATCGACTACTACAAACGCTTCCCCGATGAGAACCCTGACTGGGGTGACTATCGCGCCCGCATGGAGCGCGAACGGCGCGTCTTGATTCGAATCGAACTGGAGCGCGCGGGACCGGACCGGTACGGCTGACCCCTCAGCACGAGCTACTCGCCACCGTCGTAGCCGGAGTGGTACCGGCTGTCCTTTCGGATGAGTCCAGTATCTCCGCCGGTCAGACCGTCGAGGACGCTCGCGGACGCACAGCACACGCGTTGAGGTCGGCTCGGGGCCGACAGGTCAGGGCCGAGAATAGGAGAGGGCGGCCGATCGGCCGCCCTCTCCATGACAGATGGCAGGAGTGTCCTACTTCTTCTTCTTGGACTTCTTCTGCTTGCACTTCTGGACGGTCTTCGCGCCCGTGCTGGCGCCGTTGTTGAACGTCGTGGTCTCCGAGTTGACCCACTTCTTCTTCTTGCAGCGGGCCATCACGTAGTACACGGGCACCTTCTTCCGCTTCCCGTGGACCTTGATCTTCTTCTTACCCGACTTCTTCTTGGTGATCGTCGTCTCGAAATGCGTGATCGCCGTGCCCGTGGGCGGAATCGAGACCGTCAGCGTGTTCGCGTGGGTGTTGAGAATGCCGGTCAGCGTGGTGCTGAACGAGTACGTGCCGCCCACGAAAATGTCCGTGTGCAGGCCGATGGTGGGGCTGCCGCCGCTGGGAATCCCGTTGTAGGCGGCGACGACGCCGGTGAGCGCGCCACCGTTGATGATCGCGGAACCGGTGCCGACCTTGCTGGCGGCGCACTGCGCGTCCGAGCTCGACTGCGGCACGGTGCTGATCGCGCTCAGGTTGCACTGCGGGATGTTGCCCGGCGTGAACTTGACGTCCTTGGAGAAGCTGAGGACGGTCTGGGTCCCGAACGGGGTGAACCCGCCGCTGTAGTTGGTGTCGACCACGTTCTTGAACGACTTGACGGGACCGAACACCTTCTTCTGCTGCTTTCCCGGCAACGTGGTCACCGTGTAACCCTGACCGGTGACCGCTGCGGAGGCGGTGCCCGAGACGACCAGCGCCCCGACCACGCTCAGCAGCGCGCCGATCAGAAACTTGCGCTTACGCATACCACTCCTTTTCGGTTTCAAGAGGCATGTAGCTCTCTCCTGGCTACCAATCACCAAACACCTGGGCGTCCGAGCCGATGCGGGCCCAGACATCGCCATGTCAGGCGGCTGACATCGATCGCGCAGGCCCGGGCCGCGGGGAGGGTCAGCAGACGCCGTCGCGCGCCGGGCGCAACGCGCAGACCGGCGGGGTCGCGAGCAGCGCCCTCATGGCTTCCGGCGAGGCCCAGTACAGGAACGCGCCCGCCCCTCGCCGGAGGGCGGCCCGCGTGCACCAGGCAGCCTGCATTGGCGCCGTCCGGAGGAGCGCCATCGACGCGGCCGGATCCGGGGAGCCGCTGAAGGAGATCTGCATGCCCAAATTGGCCCGCCCGATGCGCCACTTTCTCCGCACGTGACGAACCCGCCTGGCACCCCGGTGGGTGGATCCGCGCTTCACCCGCTTGAAGTTGGCGCGCTTGTATTGACGGGCCAGTCCCCGCGTGACCGAGGCCATGCCTCTGGGCCCCGCAAACGCGCAGGAATCCTGCGTCTGAACGCTCACGATGCCCCGGCGCCTCGACGCGAGCCGGCGCTGGGGACCACCCACCTCGCGAGCGAGGAGACCGTAGTCCCATTTGTGTAGCCGCTGCGGGACCAGCCCCGGGTGCGGTCGACGGGTGCCGAGCCGGCTGGTCAGTCCACCGATCCAGCGGCGTACGCGCTTCTGCGTCTTCTTGAAGTGGCCAGTCCAGCGCCCGAGGAACGGGTTGGCTGGTTTCGCCGCCTTCCAGTCGGTCCGCTCTCAGTCCGTGAGCACGGCCCAGATCCCGGGTGAGTGGAGAAGCGCTGCGGCATATCCCGGCCGCGCAGGGTCCTGCCCGAGGCCGTTGAGAGCCACGATCCGATTGCACGGGAAGGCGGAACGCAGGATGGCGGAGATCTGCGACCAATCCGCGGGGGTGGAGCCCCGGAAGCGCGTATTGACCACGAAGACGTCCTGAGGATGGATGCGGTCCGCGAGCCCGCCCGCCGCCGCGTCGTGGCTCGCGTAGGTGAGTGCGTTCACCGGCTTGTTCACCCGGATCAACATGGTGAAGCGCGTGGTCGCGGTGCCCGGCACGCTGAGGGTGTGTGGCTGGCGCGGGCAGGACGCCGCCTGGGCGGCGTCCGGGCCGCCCCGGGCGGCGGCGATCAGCAACAGCGCCATGACGACCATGAGCAGCACGCTTCTGCGCCGTGGCGGCGCGTCCCGTGGGGTCTCCGCTCGTTCGTCGGACATCGAGGGCTGTCAACCCTCGCGTTCGACCCGCGCTTCGGTGCGCCCTCACCGGTGTCAGCCCGCTGACGGCCTTGCCCCATCGCCCTCACCGGCCGCGCTGATATCCCGGTGTTTTGCACGGATGGAAGGCGGCTCCTCCGGGTCAAGACTGGATATGCACGGGAAGCCACGACTCGAGGATTGGAGGAAAAGATGACCACGCAGACCGAAGAGCAGACGGTCGTCACCTATCTGGAGCATGCGGTCGATGACCTCAATCAGGCGCGCCAGCAGGCGAGCGAGGAGATGCGCAGCGCGATCGACTCAGCGCTGAGCCGCTCTCGCGAGGCCCTGGAGGACCTGAGGTCGGACGCGAAGGAGCGAACCGTGAGCCTGCGGAATCGCGCTGAGGGGCGTGCCACCGAATGGCAGCACACCCTCGAGGACGCGACCGAGGACATGCGGCGCGAGCTCGGCGTCCGGGCGGTTCACGCCCAGCGCACCGAGGACGCTCTCGACGCCATGGCCGAGGAGATCAAGCAGCAGAAGAAGCACCTCGACTGAATGGGGAGCGGTAGCGTGCCCCCAACCGCAATGGCCACCGAGACGACTGACGGCGCGAGTAGCACCGACGGAATCAGCATCATCCTCGCGGACGATCACGAGATCGTCCGCGACGGCTTGCGCCGGATCGTCGAGTCCGAGGGTGACATGGAGGTCGTGGCCGAGGCGGGCGACGCCGAAACCGCGCGCCGCCGCGCCTCCGGTCTCAAGCCGGCCGTCCTGGTGCTCGACTTGAACATGCCCGGGGAACCGAGTCTGGCCTCGATCCCCAAGGTGCACGAGAGCTCACCTGACACCGCAGTGGTCGTGCTCACCATGCAGGACGACCCGGCCTTCGCGAAGGAGGCTTTCCGCCTCGGCGCCAAGGCCTTCGTGGTCAAGCACGCCGCGGGCTCGGAGCTCGTCGACGCGATTCGCTCTGCAGCGAGAGGGGAGACCTACATCAACCCCCAGCTGGGCGCGCGGCTGGCAGCCACGCCCGAGGGCCCTCCCGGCGGCCTGACGCCGCGCGAGATCGACGTGCTCCGGCTGGTGGCGGCGGGGTACACGAACCCGGAAATCGCCGAGAAGCTCGTCATCTCGATCCGCACGGTCGAAACCCACCGCGCGGCGATTCACCGCAAGCTCGGAACCAACAGCCGGGCGGAGGTCGTCGCCTTCGCCCGCGAGCACGGGCTGATCGAAGACTCCTAACCGGCGTGATGCGGCTCAGGCCGCTCCGAGCGGGAGCTCGGAGGCGTCCTGGTCTGACGGCGCCGGCTGTGCTCCGGCCTCTTCAGCGGCAGCTCGGCCCGCACCTCGGTGCCCCTGCCGGGCATCGAGTCGAGGTAAAGGCTGCCGCCGGCGAGCGAGACCCGCTCCTGCATCCCGACGAGCCCGAAGCTCCGCTCGGCGGTGTCCGGATCGAAGCCGCTGCCGTCGTCGGTGACGGTGACCTCGATTCGCTCATCGTCCCGACTGACCGTGACCGAGATCCGGTCGGGATTCGCGTGCTTGATCGCGTTGTTCGAGGCCTCCTGGACGAGCCGGTAGATCGTCGCCTCCATGTCCGGCGGCAGGCGGTTCGGGCCGTCGGCCCGCTCGCTGGCGATGTCCACGTCCACGTTGATGTCGACGGCGAAGCGCTCGCTCGAGCGGTGCGCGAGCGACTCGATCGCGGGCCCGACTCCCAGCTCGTCGAGAACCGAGGGCCGCAGCTCGGTGATCAGGCCCTGGAGGTTCCGGATCCCGCGGTCGACGTGCTCGACGGCGATCTGGCGCGAATCCGAGGGCAGGTCACGGTCGCCGGCGGCGTCCAGCAGGACCCGGAGCGCGCCGAGCTCCTGAAGCGTCTCGTCGTGCAGCTCTCGCGCCCAGCGGTGCCGCTCGCGCTCCGACGCGTCGATCGACATCTGCAGCTTCTCCGCCTCCACCGCCTGCACGGTCGCGATCGTGGTGGCGGCGCTCGCGGCGAATGACTCGAAGACCTGCTTGTCGCTCGCGTCGAACTGGCCCTCTCCCAGCTCGCCGGCGGCCATCAGCAGGCCTCTCGAGCGGTCTCGGAACTCGAGCTCCGCGACGAGCGTGGGCAGTCCCCGCAGCTCGTGGGCCTCGGCCTGCAGGTCGTTGAGCCATGTCTCGCTGTCCGCGAGCCGTCGCCCCTCGAGGGTCCCCAGCTGCTCGCCGGCGGCGGCCACGACCTCTAGGGAGCCCCCGTCGGAGAGCAGCAGCACCGCCTGCTTCGCGCTGACCACGCCGCGCCCCCGCTTCGCGATCAGCTCCAGCAGCTCGTCGAGCTCGATCCCGCTGGAGACGGTCCGTGCGATGTCGGAGCTCGCCTCCAGGCCGCGGATAGCCTTCTCGAGCTCCTCGCGGCGCCTGTCGATTCTCTCGTAGAGACGAGCATTCTCGATTGCGACCCCGGCCCAGGCGGCGAGGACGATCACCACCTGCTCGTCGGTCTCGTCGAATTCGGCGCCGCCCTCCTTCTCGGTCAGGTAGAGGTTGCCCCAGGCCTCGCCGCGGACCAGGACGGGCGTGCCCAGGAAGGTCTTCATCTCGGGATGGTTCGGGGGGAAGCCGTATGAGCGCACATGGGCATTCACGTCGGCGAGCCGCAACGGCCGCGGGTTGCGGATCAGCTCGCCGAGTACGCCGCGGCCGCGGGGCAATGGCCCGATCTCGCGCCGCTGCTGCTCGCCGATGCCCGAGTGCAGGAAGCGCTCCAGGCCCGACTTGTCCGCATTCAGGATCCCGAGGGCGGCGTAGGCGGCGCCGGTCAGATCGCGCGCAGACTCAGTCACCCGGCGAAGCACGGTCTCCAAATCGAGCTCGGACACGATCGTCCGGCCGACCTCGAGCAACTGCTCCAGACGCTCATCCGTGAGCTTGTGATCTTCAGACGCCAAGCTTTCTCCGCCAAGCCCTGTAGACAGACTACGTGGAGAGTACTGACAGGAGTCCAGTCGTAGGCGCTGATGGACCGGGCCGTATCGCGGGCTAGCTTGGTGGCATGGCGATAGTTGCCGAGACCAGGAGGGGCAGACTCTCGACCACCGCCCTGGAGCCGGATGTCTACCTGACCGACGGCCTCCGCCTGTTCCGGGTCGTCCAGGGTTTTGCCTGGCCGGCGCACGAGAGCAAGGCGGTCCTGGAGGACTGCCGGACCCTCGAGGAAAGCGCCCACTCGCCGGAAGAGCTCTGGACGATGGGCCTGATCGTGGTGGGAACGGGGTGGTGAGCCGGTGAACCCGCAGTTCGCCGCCAGCCGCGTCACCGGGACGGCCGAGGCGATCGAGCTGATCGAGACCCTGAAGAGCACTCACGGTCCCGTCGCTTTCGCGGGGACCGGCCCAACCTGCGACGGGAGCGAGCTCCTCTGCCTGACGCGAGCCGAGCTTCTTCCCGATCCGGACGACACCCGGGTGGGGGAGGTCGGAGGCGCACCGGTCTACGTCGACAGCGCGCGCTATGGCCTCTGGGGCCGCCCGGAGTTCGTGATCGACGTCGCCGAGGGACCCGGTCCCGGAATCGGGTTCGCGGGGCTCGAGGACCGGCATTTCGTGGCCAGAACGCCGGCGCCGCAGGGGCGATTCCGCGCCCTCCGTCGAGACAGGACGGGCAGCCGGCGCTAGTCGGCAGTCGGGTATCCGCGCCTCGGGCCGCGTTCATGTCTCAACTTCCGCGGACCACCGGCCGAAGAGACCGAGATGAGCTCAAGAGCGCTGCAGCGGGGGGTCGTGCTCGCGATGATCCTCGCGACCCTCGGGGGTGCGATCGGCGCTTACCTCGTCTCGCACAGCCAGCTTCATTCGCGGCGCATGGATCAGGTGTCGAACACAAGCACTGCGATCTCAGATGCGGTGCGGCGGCGCGCCTACTACCTGCAGGACGTGGCCGACATGGTGGGCGTTCACGACGACGCCGACGAGGCGGAATTCTCTCGCTACGCACACGTCCGCGGCCGCAACGAGGGGGCGATCGTGGCCGTCGAGTGGATCCGGCGATCCCCCACGGGCAAGCTGGTCCCGCCCGGCGACATCGGCCCCGACCCGGAGCTCGTCAAGGCGTCTGACCCGCGAAACGCCCAGCTCGCGGACGCCGAGTCGAATTCCACCGCCGCTCCCGTGGTCGCGGCCGCCTCGCTGCACAAGCGAAACGGGATCTCAGCCCCGGTCAGGCTCGCCAACGGCGACGCCGGCTTCTACCTCGCGGTGCCGGTCGTCTCGCATCGCTTCAGCGGCGACGTCTCGAGCGTCGAGTCTCGGAGCACCGTCGTGGGCCTGGTCGACGCGCAGCGGCTGGTCGCCGAGGCGCTTCCGGGCGGCCCGCCGACCGCCCTCCAGCTCCGGGACCAGGTGACCCCCCTGGCCACGATCGGTTCCGGGCTCCACAACGCGCTGCGGACGGCGATCGCCGCACCCTCTCGCGATTGGACGCTGACCGTCGACGGCGGTTCCCTGACGCCCGCCGAGAAGGCTCTGCCCTGGCTGATCCTCCTGATCGGAGGGACGCTCACCCTGATGGTCGCCTTCGTGCTTCGCGCCCTGGCCCGGCGGCGCGACCAGGCCGTGGCCCTCGCCGACCAGCGGTCCAGCGAGCTCGCCGCGTCCCTGCGCCGGGTCGAGAAGGCGAACCGCGACCTCGAGCGCGCGCGAGCGGACGCCCATCGGCTCTCCCGGGAGGACCCGGTGACTGGGATCTTCAACCGCCGCCACTTCGGCGAGGTCCTGGCGCGGGAGCTCAGCGATCCCGAGAGCGAGGGGACCCCGGCCGTTCTCCTGCTCGACCTCGATCACTTCAAGCGGGTCAACGACGAGCACGGCCACCTGATGGGGGACGCCGTGCTGCAGACGGTGACGGACCGGATCGCGTCGGTGCTCCGCGCCGAGGACTGCCTGGCCCGCTGGGGCGGCGAGGAGTTCGCGGTCCTGGCGCCCGACGTGGACCGCGACGGCGTGCTCGCGCTGGCCGAGCGGGCCCGCGAGGCACTGGCCGAGGAGCCGATCCGGGTCGGCGACGTCTCGATCGAGCTCACGCTCTCGGTGGGAGCGGCCCTGGCCGAGGACGGCAATCGCACGCCCGATGCCCTGGTCCACGCGGCCGACCGGGCGCTCTACGACGCGAAGGACGCGGGCCGGAACCGCGTGCGAATCCAGCACGCGGGCGGCGCGCCGAGCGGCGTCAGTGCACCGTGATCTTCGCGAGCCCCTTGCCCAGCCGGTCCTGATCGACCTTTCCTGAAATTCCCGGCACGGTCCCCGAGCTGGAGTACTGCCAGACGGAGTAGCCGTGACCGGCCCAGTTCGAGGCCGGCACCGACGGTCGCGACACGCCCCACTCTGCGACCCAGAGCGGGTACTTCGCCTTCGCGAACTCGCGCGTGTTGCCGGTCGCGCTCCAGCTCGAAGCGTTGGTGTAGATCATCGGCTTGCGGCCGAGCCGCTTCTTCACCTTCTTCACCCAGACGCGGATCCAGGTGCGAAGCGTCACCGCGGTCATGCCGCTGAAGGGAGTCTCGACGTCCAGCACCGGCACCAGCTCGCCCCTCTGGAGGGATCCGACCGCCGCGAGGAAGATCCTGGCCTCGGCGATCGCATCGGCGCGAGCATCCGCGACGGTGCCGCCGGCGGCGAAGGCGCGGTGATAGGCGCCCACGCGGATCCCGTTCGCCTCCGCGGCCACGCGGTTCGTGGCGAAGAGCGGATCGGCGCCGCATTGCCCGGGCTTCACGGTGCAGTCGGCGCCGCTGCCGCGACTCGCCTGGACGAAGGCGAACCTGATGCCACCGGCCGTCGCGACCGTGGGCCAGTCGATCAGTCCCTGGAAGCGGGACACGTCGATGCCCATGGCCCTGGTCCCGGCGCCAGCCGAGGCCGGTGCGATGGCCACCGCCGCCGCGCAGAGCGCGGCGAGGAAGACCGCCGCCCGCCTTCTCGTGGTCGTCCGCATTTCTGGATTGTGCAACCCGCCTCGGAGGCGATCGGAGCGCGGAGTTACCCAGGAACGCGGAGCGATCTCAGCCAAAACTGATCCAATCGGCGCTCTGAGGCGTATCGGTCGCATCAAATCTCGGTCGACCGGGTAGAGCAACGGTGATGCAGTACGAAGGGGATGCGTCCGTCCCCCATGCTGGGTTCGTTCACTCGGCCCTGATCTACAGGTCCGATGACGCGTTCCTGGAGGTCGCCCTGCCGTTCGTGGAGCGAGGGATCGCGGGCGGTGAGCCGGTTCTCGTGGCCGTGCAGGGCACGAACCTCGAGCAGCTCCGCGCGGAGCTGGGTGGCGAGCCTGAGGGGGTCACGCTGCTCTCGGTGGATGAGTGGTACGAGACCTCCGCACGCACGCGCGACAAGGTCGCCCGCTGGATCGAGGAGAGGCCGGGTGCGGGCCGCCCCCGGCTGCTCGGGGAGCCGCCCTGGGCGATCGGAAACGAGGCGCAGGTGCGCGATTGGGCGAGGCACGAGTCCGTGACCAACGTCGCCTTCGAGGCCATGGCGGTCGATTACGTCTGCGCCTATGACGAGCGCGAACTGCCCGCGGAGATCGTGGAGCACGCGCGCCGCACGCATCCGACCATCGCCGGCCAGGGTGGCCACGAACCCAGTCAGGGATACGAGGATCCGCACGAGTTCTGCCGTCGCCTCAACTCCCGGGTCGAGCGGCCCGAGGGAGAGCCGGCGACCGAGCTCGGCTTCAACCTCGCCGACCTGCACCGGGTCCGGCGCCTGGTCACCTCGATGGCCGTGGCGTGCGGACTACCCGGGGCACGAGCCGACGAACTGGCGCTCGCCGTCAATGAGATCGCCAGCAACGCGGTTGTGCACGGAACCCTTCCGGCGACTCTGCGGATCTGGCAGGCCGAAGGGGAGTTGATCTGCGAGGTGAGCGACGCCGGGGACGGGATCAAGGACGTGCTCGCGGGCCAGCTCACTCCGCCCTCCGAGGGAATCGGGGGCCGCGGCATCTGGATGGCGCGGATGCTGTGTGATGCGGTCGAGATCCGAAACGGGACCGGCTGCACGGTCTCGATCCACGCGAACGCGCCGAACTTCTTCTTGACGGGCTAGATCGCGCGGAGCAGCGTGGAGTCGATCTCGCCCAGCGTGGTGGCGCCGCTCAGAGCCATGGTCAGATCCAGCTCGGCGAGCAGGGAGCGGAGCACGGTCTCGACGCCGTTCCGGCCGTCGAGCGCCAGACCCCAGAGGTAGGGCCGGCCGACGAGCACGGCGTCGGCGCCCAGGGCGAGGGCCTTGAAGGCATCCGCCCCCGAGCGAATCCCGCTGTCGAGCAGCACCGCCATGCCCTCACCGACGGCGTCCACGATCGGCGGCAGCGCGTCGAGTGAGGCGATTGCCCCGTCGATCTGGCGCCCACCGTGGTTGGAGACGACGATCCCGTCGATGCCCCGCTCGCGCGCCTCGCGCGCGTCGTCGGGATGGAGGATGCCCTTGAGCACGATCGGCAGCGTCGTCTCGCCCCGCAGCCACTCGAGCCGCTCCCAGGTCAGGTTCGGATTCGCGAAGACGCCGAGGAAGTGCCCGACCGCGGCGCCCATGTCCTCGTCGGGCGATTTCTCCAATCCCTCCCGGAACACGGGGTCGGAGAGATATTGGGCGATCCCGATCCCCTCGAGGAAGGGCAGGTAGGCCTGCTGCAGGTCGCGCGGCTTCCAGCCGGGGACGTAGTTGTCGACCGTGAGGACGAGGGCGGAGTACCCGGTCGCCTCCGCTCGCCGAACCAGGCTCGCGGCGATCTCATCGTCGTTGGGCCAGTAGAGCTGGAACCAGCGGGGGCCGTCCCCGTTCGCCTCGGCGATCTCCTCCATCGCGGTGGCGGAGGCCGTGCTGGTGATCAGCGGCAGTCCCAGCGCGGCCGCCGCCCTCGCCGACGCCAGCTCCCCTTCCTCGTGGAGCAGCGTCTGCACGCCGATCGGCGCCAGCATCGCCGGCGCGGGCATCTTCGTGCCGAGCAGCTCCAGGGAGAGGTCCCGGGCGGAGAGGTCCTGGCGCAGCACCCGCGGGACGATCCGCCAGCGCCTGAACGCCTCCAGGTTGGCGCGCATCGTGTCCTCGGATCCGGCGCCGCCGAAGATGTAGGCGATCGCGCGGTCGTCGAGCGACTCCCGCGCCTTCGCCTCGAGCTCGGCCCAGGCCATCGGCAGGGTCGGCTGTTCGCCCGCGAGCATCCCCTTCGCGTAGATCTCGCGGTAGTAGTCGCCGAAGGGCGGGGCGGGGGGTTCGGAGCTCACTGGAAGGGGGCGTGTCCGTGGGAGGCGCGCTCGGCGGCGGCGAGCAGCTCGTCGCGATAGTCGGGATGGGCGATCGCGGCGAGGGCCTCGCCCCGCTGATGGATGGTCTTGCCCTGGAGCTCGGCGGCACCGTACTCGGTGATGATCACGTCCACCTGATGGCGCGGGGTCGTGATCACGGCGCCGACGTCGAACCAGGGAACGATTCGCGAGTAGCGCTTCTCCTCATACGAATAGGTGGAGGAGAGGCAGAGCAGGGAGGTGGCCTCGAGGGAGAGGGCGGGACCCGAGACGAAGTCCTCGTGCCCGCCGATCCCCGAGAACTGGTTGGCGTTGATCGTGTCGGCGATCACCTGGCCGTGGATGTCCACCGAGAGCGCGCCGTTGATCGTCACCATCCTCCGGTTGCGAGCGATCACATCGGGAGAGTTCACGATCGAGACGGGGAGGAAGGCGATGTCGGGGTTCTCGTCGAGCCACTCATAGAGCTCCTGGGTGCCGCCGGCGAAGGTCGCGACCGAGACGCCGTCGTACTGGCCCTTCCGGTTGGTGATCTTCCCGGCCTCGTGGAGCTGCATGAGCCCGGTGGTGAACATCTCGGAGTGGGCGCCGTAGTCGCCGCCGTCCCCCTCGGCGAGCAGCCCGGCGATCGTCGAGGGGATCGCGCCGATGCCCGTCTGGAGGGTCGCTCCGTCCGGGATGTAGCGGCGGGCATGCTCGGCGATCGCGCGCTCCGCGTCCCCGGGCGGCGGGTCCTCGAGGGGGAGCGGCCCCTTGTCGCTCTCGACCAGGACGTCGATCTGGTCGACGTGGAGGGCGTGCCTGTAGTCGGGTTCATAGCCCGGCGTCCGTGGGAAGAGCTCCGAGACCTCGGCGATCAGCAGCCGATCGGGGTCGCCGGCGATCCGCAGCATCTCCTCGTAGGTGCTGCCGGCATGCAGGGAGAGGCTGCACCAGCCGTCGGCGTCGGGTGGGGCGGCAGCGGTCGCAAACACGCGAGGGGCCTGGTCCTCCAGGATCGGCTCGAAGCGCCGGAAGTCCGCCGGGGCGAAGCTGATGTTGGCTCCCTGATCGCGCAGGACCCGCTCGATCGGGCCGAAGAAGCCCGACAGGTAGTGGACGTTGGGGTGCGTGAAGAGCGGCGTGAAGACGAAGAGCAGCGCGGTCCCGATGCGGAGCTCCTCCCAGTCGTCCCGCTCCCCCAGCGCCTCGAGCAGCGCGGCGGGCTGGCCCGGCCCGAGGGGCATGGCGAACGTGTCCCTCGGTTCGAACAGGGCGGCGGCCTCCTCCGCGCTCATCCTCCGCGCCATGGCGCGGACTCTATGGCGTGGCGGGCTTCCGCTTGCGCTTCTTGGGCTTCGCCAGCGGCTTGGGTGGCTTGCCGATCTTCTTGTTGCAGGCCGGACCGCTGCAGTGGACCAGCTTGGCGAGCGCCTTGAGGAGGAACTTCTTGACGGGCGCGTAGCGCCTGTTCTTCCAGACTGACTTGAGCATGAAGCGGTCGCGCGGGATGTCGTACATCTCGCGGCCGCCGTCCGAGTACTTGGTCAGCAGGTAGCGCCCGGTGCGGATCGCCCGATAGCGGGGCGCGAGGATCGGGCGCGCGATCTGGGCCGTGTGGTCGAGGTCGGTGTTCTTGACGTACTTGCCGCTCTTGGCCGAGCGGCGGCGGCCGCTGGCCGCGGCAGTCGTGCCGACCCCCGGCTCGAAGGTGGTTCCCGGCGGCCCGGTCTCGAAGAGAAGCGGACGGGTGGACTTCAGGGTGGGGTCCTGCGCGAGGGGGAGCATCGACCGCCCGTCCTGAGGCAGGCCGGGCCTGGCGCCCGTCATCTGCAGGATCGTCGACGTGATGTCCCCGTTCCAGACGAGGGCCTTGGGTTGGGAGCCGGCCGGGATGCCGGGCCCGCGGATCAGCAGCGGCACCTGGGTCGATTCGTCGTAGGGGACGAACTTGCCCTGGTGCAGGCGATGCTGGCCCTGCATGAAGCCCTGGTCCGAGGTGAAGATCAGATAGGTGTTGCCGAGCGCCCCGTGGGCCTGCAGGTCGTTGACGACCCGCTCGACGGCGTCATCCACCGATAGCAGCGTCTCGAGGCGGTGCTGGTAGCGGGTCTGGATCTTTGCGATCAGGCCAGGGCCGAAGCGCCTGATCCTCTTGATCCACGCCGGCTTGTCCTTGACGTTCTTCTCGTTGAAGCTCGGATCGATCGGGAGGAGAGAGGTGGCGAAGGCGTTGGCGTACTTCGGAGCGGGTGTCGCGGGATCGTGGGGCGCGAAGAACTGGACCTGCATGTAGAGCGGGCTGTCGGGGAAGTTCGAGAGGTGGTTGTTGATCCGCTCGACCGCGAGATCGGAATAGACGTCGGTCGAGTAGTCGTCCGGGGTGTAGGTCTTGTCGACGCCGTTCTCATCGAGGGTGAAGCCGGTGTAGGAGGAGGGCGGCCCGATGAAGCCGTAGAACTCGCCCCTGGACCCAGCTCCGCTGCCGCCGGCGAACGGGCCCCAGCCAGGAGGCACGTAGGTGGGGCCGCCGACGCTCGGCTCCGCGAACCCGTTCGGCATCTTGCCGATGTGGATCGTGCGGTAGCCGTCGGACTGCAGCCAGATCGGCAGGTCGTTCTTGTCGTTGAAGGACTGGTACCCGCCCTGAGGCGGAGTGTTGCCGAGGACGCCGGTGTTGTGCGCGTACTCGCCGGTCTGCACCGTGACGCGCGAGGGGCAGCAGAGCGGGTCCGAGGCGTAGGCGTGCAGGAAGCTGGCGCCCGCGTTGCCGATCAGCGCCTGGGTCTTCGGCATCACCGCCATGTCCCGGACGGTCTGGTCGTCCGTGGTGAACATGATCACGTTCGGCCTGCCGCTCGCCGCGCTCGACTTCTCGCCCCGCGCGAGCAGGACGAGCGTGCAGAGGCAGGCGAGTGCGGCGATCAGCAATCCGGCCCTGGCCACCCGGCTTGGCATCAACCGACCATAACGACGGCGGCCGCGGGAAGTTGCGGGCCCACCGATCCGGCCAGGTCGCTGCAAGGTTCTAACCCCGCTCCTATCCGCCGCCGGATAGCGTCGGACCATGGATTGGAAAAAGGCCCTCCGCTACCTCGCAATCGGGATCCCCGTGCTGTTCCTCCTGATCCAGCTGATCCCCTACGGCCGAAGCCACTCGAACCCGGCCGTGGCCCAGGCGATCCGCTGGGACAGCCCCCGGACCGAGCAGCTCGCGACCCAGGCCTGCGGCGACTGCCACAGCAACCTGACCAAGTGGCCCTGGTACACGAACGTCGCCCCCGCCTCCTGGCTCGTCCAGCACGACGTCGACGACGGCCGCGGCATCCTGAACTTCTCCGAGTGGGACAAGCCTCAGCCGGACATCTCCGAGGTGGTCGACCAGATTCAGAGCGGGGAGATGCCGCCGCTCCAGTACAAGCTGATCCACGGCGGGGGGCGGCTCTCGGGCACCGAGAAGCGCGTGCTCGTCAACGGTCTGATCAGGACGTATGGCAAGGACCCGCCCGCCGGGATCAAGCAGGGCGGCGGCTGACGGGCGGCGGTTATAGGGTTGCGGGAGGGTCATGGGATTCTTCACACCCTCACCCCCGCCGTTCGAGCTGGAGGAGTGGAAGACCAAGCCGCACCTGACGCGGCTCAAGCCGCTCGTGCAGGACTGGGGCGCGAACGGCTTCGGCTCGCCGACGTTCGTCTACTTCATCTACGTCATCAAGCTGATCGTCTTCACCGTCGGCGCCCTGTTCGTGATCTCGCTGACGCCCGGGCTCGGCTCCCTGGGCGACCTCTCCGACTGGTGGACCGAGCCGATCGTCTTCGAGAAGCTCGCCGTTTGGCTGCTGCTCTGGGAGATCCTCGGGCTCGGCGCGGGCTCGATGCCGCTCAGCTTCCGCTTCGTGCCGCCGATCGGAGGCGCTCTCTACTGGCTGCGCCCGGGCACGGTGCGGCTGCCGCCCTGGCCGGAGAAGCTGCCCTTCACGAGGGGCACGACCCGGACGCTCCTCGACGTGGGGCTCTACGCCGCCGTCCTGGCCGCCGCAATCTTCCTGCTGGCCGCGTCGGGCGTCGATTCCGGAGACGGCTTCGCCGGCAAGCTGCCCCCGGCGGGGATCGCGGCGCTCCTCGGCCTTCTCGGTCTCCTCGGCCTCCGCGACAAGGTCTCGTTCCTCGGCGCGCGCCCGGAGATCTACGCAACGGTCCTGGTGGTCGGCCTCTTCCCGCTCGAGCACTGGGTGGTGGCCTGGCAGTTCGTCTTCCTCTTCATCTGGTGGGGCGCGGCGTCCTCCAAGCTGAACAGCCACTTCCCGTTCGTCGTCTCGACGATGATGAGCAACGCGCCCCTGATCCCCTCGGGCTTCCGCCGCCACCTCTGGCGCGACTACCCGGAGGACATGATGCCGTCGCGCCTGTCGGCGGGGATCGCCCACTTCGGCACGGTTCAGGAGTTCCTCTGGCCCGCGCTGCTCGTCTTCCAGGACAACCCGGCCATCAGGACGATCGCCATCGTCGGGATGATCCTCTTCCACCTGAACATCACCTCGATGTTCCCGCTGGCCGTGCCGCTCGAGTGGAACCTGTTCATGATCTTCGGGATCCTCTTCCTCTTCGGGCACTACGGCGACACGCCGCTCTCGACGATCGGCGACCCGCTGCTGATCGCCACGCTCGCGATCCCACTGGTGGTCTTGCCGCTGCTCGGCGGAAACCGGCCGGACAAGGTCTCCTTCCTGCCGTCGATGCGCTACTACGCCGGCAACTGGGCGACGAGCGCCTGGCTCTTCCGGAGGGGAAGCGGCGCCGAGGAGAAGCTCGACACCTCGGTCAAGAAGCCGGCGAGGATCATCGTCAAGCAGGTGGGGGAGATCTACGATCCCGAGACGGCGGAGTTCCTGCTCAACAAGGGCCTCTCGTTCCGGGCCATGCATTCGCACGGGCGGGCGCTGAACGCGCTGCTGCCACATGCGGTCGACGACGTCGAGGCCTATGACGTCCGCGAGGGGGAGCTGATCTCGAACGTCGTCAACGGCTGGAACTTCGGCGACGCGCACTTCCACAGCGCCCAGCTGCTGCAGGCCGTCCAGGAGCGCTGCGAGTTCGGCCGCGGGGACGTGCGGCTCGTCTACCTCGAGTCGGAGCCGACGATGCGCGGCCGCGGCTACCAGCACTACGAGATCTGGGACCCGGTCGACGGCCTGCTCGAGGAGGGGACGGTCGCGGTGAAGGACATGGTCACGAGCCAGCCCTGGCTCGACGAGTCCTTCGACTTCCCCGTGGTGGTCGAGGGCGGCGCCGTCGCTCGCGGCGAGCCTCTTCCCGTCGGCGGCGCGGAGTCGCCCGGCCTCTCGCCGAGTCGTTGAGCGACGCGATCGTCGTCGGCTCGGGCCCGAATGGGATGGCCTGCGCCGTGGAGCTCGCTCGGAACGGGGTGGGGGTGACCGTGCTCGAGGCCGAGGAGAGGATCGGCGGAGGCACCAGGACGAGCGAGCTCACCGTTCCAGGGCTGCTCCACGACGACTGCTCGGCGACCCACCCGATGGCGGCTGGCTCGCCCTTCCTGCGGTCGCTGGACCTCGCGAGGCACGGGCTCGAGTGGCTGCTCCCGGAGATCGATCTGGCCCATCCGCTCGACGACGGCAGCGCCGGTGTGATGGTCCGGTCGATCGAGGAGACCGCTCGCGGCCTGGGCGAGGACGGACACGCCTGGAAGCGGGTCTTCGGCTCCGCCTCGGCGAACTACGACGCGCTGCTCGAGGACATGATGGCTCCGATCATCCACTTCCCCCGGCATCCGCTTCGCCTCGCCCGATTCGGCATCCCGGCGGCGGCCCCCGCCACCGTGCTCGCCCGCAGCTGGAGCACGCCGCAGGCGAGGGCGCTGTTCGGGGGGGTGGCCGCGCACTCGTTCGCGCCGCTGAGCCGGCTGATGAGCTCCTCGGTCGGCTGCGCGCTGATCGACGCCTGCCACGCCTTCGGCTGGCCGGTGGCGAAGGGCGGGTCGCGGACGATCACAGATGCGCTCGCGGCCGAGCTGCGCGAGCGCGGCGGGACGATCGAGACCGGCAGGCGGGTCACCTCGCTCGGCGAGCTCGGCACGCCGGAGATCGTCGTCTTCGACCTCGCACCGGGCGCCGTCGCCAAGATCGCCGGTGATCGCCTGCCGCCGCGGGTCGCTCGGGCCTACCGGCGCTACCGGCACGGGCCCGGGGCGTTCAAGCTCGACCTCGCCGTGGAGGGCGGCGTGCCCTGGGCCAACGAGGACTGCCGCCGGGCCGGGACGGTTCACGTGATCGGCTCCTTCGAGGAGCTCGTCGAGGCGGAGCGCCGCATCAACCGGGGCGCGATGCCGGAGCGGCCATTCGCCCTGGTCGGCCAGCAGTACCTGGCCGACCCGACCCGGTCAGTGGGCGACCTCCACCCGGTCTGGGTCTACGCACACGTTCCGAGCGGCTACCCCGGAGACGCCACCGACTCGGTGCTGGGGCAGATCGAGCGCTTCGCCCCGGGCCTCCGGGAGCGAATCGTCGAAACCGCGACCCGGACGCCGGCCGACCTCGAGTCCTACAACGCCAACTACGTTGGCGGCGACATCATCACCGGCGCCAACGGCCCGGTTCAGGTGCTGATCCGGCCCCGCCTCGCCCTCGATCCGTACAGCACGGGGATCGACGGCGTCTACATCTGCTCGGCCGCGACGCCGCCCGGCGCCGGCGCCCATGGGATGAACGGATACAACGCGGCCCGATCCGCCCTGCGTCGCCTCGGCTGACCCCCGCGGCCTCCGTAGTTTTCCCGTCGTTCGTCCAGTACTTCGTCACGATGTGGTGACCAGGCTCCCGAGCGATCCTTGGACATGACCATTGGAGAGGAGTCCGGGCCGGGGGAGTTGCTGCGCCCGCTGGACTGGTCGCGCAGGATCGAAGAGGCTTTGGAGAGGGACCTCTTCGTCCTGCACGGCCAGCGCATCGTCGACGTCGTGAGCGGCGAGACGATGCGCCATGAGCTCTTCCTGCGAATGGTGGACCGGCGCCGGCTGATCCCCGCCGGGGAGTTCGTGATGGCGGCGGAGGAGTTCGGGTCGATCCGGGAGATCGATCGCTGGGTCGTCGCGCGCGCGATCGAGTTCGCCGCCGGCGGACGGGCCGTGGACCTCAACCTCAGCGTGAGGTCTACGGATGGGTCCATGGTCGAGCTGATTCGCGACCGCCTCGAGGACACGGGGGCCGCTCCGGAAGACGTCGTGCTCGAGCTCAGTGAGGCGCAGATGATGGACGGCCTCGACGCGGCGGGGGCGTTCGTCAACGCCGCCGCCGAGCTCGGCTGCCGGATCGCGCTGGACGGCTTCGTCGAGGGTGGCCCCGAGTCCTTTCTCTTGCGGCGGCTGCCGATCAGCTACGTCAAGCTCGGGCCGCCGTTCATCGACGGCCTCGCGGAGGACCGAGGCAAGCGGCGCGCCGTGAGCAGCGCGGTCCTCAAAGCGCATCGGGCGGGGCAGCGGGTGATCGCCCAGGGCGTCGAGACGCTTGCGACCCTCGAGCAGCTCGAGGACCTCGGCATCGACGAGGCCCAGGGTCATGCCCTTGGCCCGCCCGAGTCGCTCGAGTCGCTGATCGGCGCGGGCGCCTAGGACGCCGCCTGAGCGGGCAGCGGCCGATGCGGCTGAGAGGAGTCGAACCTCCACGTCCCGAAGGACACAGGCACCTGAAGCCTGCGCGTCTACCAGTTCCGCCACAGCCGCGGGGCTCGCGAAGCTTAGCCTGGGGCCTGCCGCCCCTGACGAGACGGCTCCCGAGCCTGGCTACACTCACGGCCGTCGTAAAACACGCCGCTATCGTCTAGGGGACTAGGACGCC
>CAWDAL010000021.1:0-10543 GCA_963800285.1 uncultured Solirubrobacterales bacterium | reverse complement strand
CCGCTCCGCGCTCTCGCCGGCGAAGGCTCTCTAGAGCGCGCCGGCCTCGGCCGGGTCGCCCTGCTCGCCCTCGTCCTCCCAGTCGGCGGGCTTCCCGAGGCTGGCGCCCTTGACGACCTTGAGGCCGAGCATCGCCACTTCATCCGCGTGGCGGAGATGTCGATGCCGAGCAGGTCGAGGACGAAGTCCTTCGGCAGCTGGAGGATCTCCTCGCGGGTCATCCCCTCGAGCTCGTCGGCGAGCAGCGAGGTCGCGGCGGTCGAGATCGCGCAGCCCTGCCCTTCGAAGGCGACCTCCGAGACCTTGCCCGCTTCGTCGAGCTTCAGGAAGACGTGCTGCTCGTCGCCGCAGAAGGGGTTGTTGTCCTCGAACTCGAGGTCGAAGTCGTCGAGGCGGCCGAAGTGATGGGGCCGCTTGTAGTGCTCGAGGATCTGGTCTCGGTAGAGCTTGTCCATCACCCGAACCGTAGCGGGGTGCGTCTCCCAGCCAGCTGGAACGGGAGCAATGGCTCCAGAGGCCGAACTCGCTCCAGGGCTTGCTCGAGCCTTGCACCCCGCGGGCGGTTCGTGATCGCCGGCGGGAAGAAGCCGAAGCGCTCGATCCGGACAAGATCGAGGCCGGCGGCCTCCAGGCCGCGGCGGAGGAAGCCCGCTCTCATCTGCGCCACGCCGCGGTCGCCGGCCCAGGTCATGTCGGGTGAGACCGCGATCTGCAGGTAGTAGAGCGGGTTGACGCATTGGCTCGAGCAGCGCGAGCACGCCGCCGGGCCGAAGCAGCGGCCATCGAGGCCGTGCAGGCATGTGCGTCGTGCATGTGATGGAGCGCGAAGAAGCCGACCACCGCGTCGAAGCCGGGTTCCACCGAGCCGGGCGGCGCCAGGACGTCCCCTTGGTGAAGGGTGATCCGGCGGCCGCTGCGGGCCTGGTCGAGCAGCGCCAGCATCTCGGGGACCAGCTCCAGCACTTCGAGCGCGAGGCCGCGGTCGGCGAGCGAGAGCGTGTAACGGCCCTGCCCGGGGCCTACCTCGAGCACGCGCTGTCCGGGCTCGAGCTGCGCGAACTGCCACAGCTCGTCGACGTGGCGCTCGAGGTAGCGCGAACGCCGCGGGTCCATCCGCGCCTTGCCGCGCGCGTAGTAGGCGCGCTGGACTTCGTTGTGGACCTCGACCGACTCCGGCGATGCGGACATGGCTATTGCTCCCCGCTCCTCTGCGTGGCCCAGCGGAGGCCGCGCATCGCGCTGCGAAGGCGCATCCCCGGACTGTACGAGCTGCCCCCGAGCGAGCGATCCCGCGCCACGGGAATCGAGTCCGTGCGCAGCCCGGCGCGGCCGATCATCGCGACGACGAACGGCCGTCCACCCGGCATGCCCGTGAGCGCATCGACGGCGCGGCGATTTGCGACGAAGAACATCCCGGCGTCCGCCGGGATATCGATGATGGCCGCGAGGGCCCGCTTGAAGAGCCGCGAGGTGAGCAGGCGCAAGCGGGATTCGTAGCGGCCGCGCCGCCCCGCGAATACAACGTCGACGGGGCCGTTGGCGGCCTCGAGAAGCGCCGGGATCGCCTCCGGCGGGTCCTGAAGGTCAGCGTCCATCACCACCGTCCAGTCGCCGCTCGCCCGGCGCAGTCCCTCCAATACGGCGGCGTGCTGTCCGACGTTTCGCTCCATGAGCAGCGGCGCCACCGCTGAGTCGCCTTCGGCGAGCCGGGAAATCACTTCCCGGGAGTCGTCGGGCGAGGCGTCGTCGACCAGGACGAGCTGGAGCTCCTGGCTCGTGACCGTCGCCCTCAGGCGCCGGTGAAGCTCCGTCAGCGTCCTGGCGTTGCCGTATATGGGAACGACGACGCTGAGCCCGCCCGTCATCCGGCCGCCCTCATCGCGTCCGGGCGGCTCGATCCAAGCGACGCAAGGGTCTTGCGGATCCCCTCGGAAAGCGCGGTCCGCGCCGTCCAGCCCAGCACATCGCGAGCGCGCGTCGTCGATCCGGCCAGTCCGACGTCCCAGGGCCGCGGAGGAAGCGATGTCGGGTCGATCTCGATCTGCCGCCCCGAGGCCTGCTCGACGAGCTCGATCACCTGCTCGTTTGGGATCAGCCGACCGCTCGCCAGATTCACGCTGAGGCCGTCCGCGCGCCCGTCGAGGGTGAGGGCGCAGCCTCGTGCCACGTCATCGACGAACACCCAATCGCGCTCGACGCCGGAGGCGAGCCGAAGGGGGCAGCCGGACAGGGCCGCGCGGATCGCCGTTGGAATCAGGTGCCTCGCCAGGTCGCCAGGTCCGTAGACGGAGAAGGGCCGCAGCACGGCGGTGCGGAGGACGTCGTCGTCGGCTTCGAGCACCAGCGAGCTGACCTCGGCCTTCGCGCGCCCGTACGAGGTCGTGGGGTTGAGCGGCGCATCATCGTCCGCTGGCGACTCGGTGCAGCCGAACTCCGTTGAGCTGCCGATCTGGATCAGGCGGCGGGCGCCGGCGACCCGGCCGGCCTCGAGCAGGCTCCGCGCCATCCCGATGTGCTCGTCGTGGTCGCGCGGGTCTGCCGCGTGCGTCGAGCGGGCCACGTTGACGATCGTGTCGGGGCGGTACTTCTCGAACAGGGCGCGGGTCGATTTGCGCCGGCGCAGGTCGCATTCCCGGCGGCTCGGAGCTACTACCTCGATCCCGAGATCGTCGAGCAGCTCGACGAGGCGCCTGCCGATGAAGCCGCCGCCGCCGGCGATCAGCACGGGCCCGAGATACCCGTTATGAAGACTGCTTCGGCTCATGCCATACGAGAGTATTCCGACCGTGCCTCGATTCGCCCTGTTCCTCTTCGGCAGCAATCCGGCGACGGTGCGCGAGGCGACCGCGGCGGGCATGGACGGCTTCGTGATCGACTGGGAGCGAGGCGGCAAGCTCGAGCGCCAGGCCGGTGCCGACACGGAGATCGGGGCGGATGACGCGGCCGACCTCATCGCCGTGCGTCGTGCCACTAGCGCCCGGATTCTCTGCCGTGTGGACGGGCCGGGAGCCGATTGCGCTGAGGGGATCGAGCAGGCGATCGAGCTGGGCGCGGACGAGGTCATTCTTCCCATGGTTCGGTCGGCGGCCGAGGTCGAGCAGGCGCTCGAGTGGGTCGGCGGACGCTGCGGGCTCGGGATTCTCGTCGAGACGGAGGACGCCGTTCGCGGCGCCGCGGCGCTCGGCGCGCTGCCGCTCTCGCGCGTCTACGTCGGGCTCAACGACCTGATGATCGATCGCGGCGGGAGCGCGCTGTTCGAGCCGTTGGTCGATGGCACGGTTGAGCGCGTCCGAGAGCACTTCCGGGTGCCCTTCGGCGTCGCCGGCCTGACGTTGCCGGACCTCGGGGACCCGGTTCCGTGTCGGCTCCTGATGGCCGAGATGGCCCGCCTCCGGTGCGACTTCAGCTTCCTCCGACGCAGCTTCCACCGTGATGTCGAGCGAGGCTCGATCGCTTCAGGGGTGGCCGAGATCAGGGCGGCGATCGAGCGAGCCCGCCGACGCGGCCCGGGGGAGATCGAGCGAAATCGGATGGAGCTGGTCGCGGCCGTTGGCGGCAAGCTTCCGGTTTGACCGGGTCCGGGCCGGAGAGCGGACGCCGCCGCCTCCCCGCCTGGCTCCCGTGGCTCGGCGGCACTGCCCTCCTCAGCGCCGCCATCTGGATCTGCGACATGGGCGGCGGTATACGCATTGGCGACTCCAACTGGTTTCTGTACCTCGTCGACCGCGTCGCCCACGGGGACTCCCTGTACTCGGACCGCTTCTACGGGGTGACCCCCCTGGCGGTCTGGGCAGGGCTCCCCGGCGTGCTCCTGATCGGCGCGCAGGCCGCCGTGGTCAAGGGCCTCAACGCGCTGGCCTCGGGAGCCTCCGCGACGCTCGCGGCGTACACCGCCCGCCGGCTCGGCGTCGGACGCGCCGGGCAGGCCCTGGTTCTGCTGGCGAGCGTCGCGTACACGCTCCTGCCGAGCCACACGCCGTACAAGGTGATGTCCGCCGCGGCGCAGGTCGGGGCGATGGCGGCGATGGCGGCCTGGATCGCAGCCGGGAGGGAGCGCAGCACCGGCGCTCCGCTGCTGCTTGCGGGTACGGCCGTCGGCATCGCCGCCGCGACCAAGCAGACCGTCGGCGCGCTCACGCTCGCCGCGTGCCTGCTCGTCCTGTGGCTCGCTCCGCGTCGGACCGAGTTGCGGTCCCGGCTCGGAGAGGCAGGGCTCCTGCTTGCGCCGGCGATCCTGATTCCGGCGTTGATGCTCGTCCCGGTCGCGATCGCCGGCGATCTCGGCGACTTCTGGCGCTATGCGATTGTTAAGGGCCCATACGTCGACCGGGGCTCGTATTCCTTTCTCGACGGCTTCCGGATCGTGTTCGACTTGTGGGGCTTCCCGCCGGTCTCCCTCCACGATTTCCTCTATTACCTCGGCAACTTCGCGGCGCCCCTGGCGCTGCTCGGGATGGTCCTGACGATCCGCCGGGCCAGCGAGTGGGTGCTGCTTGCCGCCTTCATGGTCGCCGCCGCGCTCTCGACCTATCCGCGCCCTCAGTTCGTCGCGGCTGTCCCGGTCTTCGCCGTTGCGATTGCCTGGTCCCTGCGCCAGCTGATCGGTGATCGGATTTGGGCCTGGCCGGCGAGGTTCGCGCTCGGCGCGATCACGCTCCTACTGGTCGCGACCGCGTACGCGACGGTTCTCCGCCCCGCCGTCCACGGCATCCGCGAGGGCTACAGGGTCGGAGGCATCGAGCACCATGCCGGCGTGCTGGTTGACCCCCGGCTGGCGCGTGCGACCGGGGAGCTGGGCGGCGAGCTCTCCCGAGCGGATCGCGGTGAGAACCGCACCTTCGTGCTCACGAGATATGCCGGGCTTCTCTATCTGGTCTCGGGTGTGGTCGACCCAGTACGTGACGACGTTCCCTTCGCGTCCGCCTTCAGAAGCGGCGATCGCCGGGAGCTGAAGCAGGCGATGGCAAGCGGCGAGATCGCCCGGGTCTGCCTCGGATCGTTCAAGAGTTTCGGCAGGCTCCGGCCGGCTGGCATCGAGCGGTATGTCCGCTCGCGGCTGGTCAAGGGTGAGTGGGTGGGCCCCGCAACGGACCCCGACCTCAAGTTGCTCGGCTGCCGGATCTATCGCTCTCCGGCGGCGGGCTAGGCTCGGGCGATGCCGGCCGAGCTGGCGGGCGTTCCGCTCATAGATCGCGAGGCCATCGACCGCAAGGCCGAGCTCGAGCGCGTCCACTGGTGGTATGCGGGACGGCGTCAGGTCGTTCGCGCTGCCCTGTCGCGACTACCGGTTCCGGTGGGTCGCCCTGTCCTCGAGGTGGGCTGCGGGACCGGACACAACCTGAACTGGCTCTCGTCGGTGGGACGGGCCCGTGGCATCGAGGTGAACCCGGGCGCCGTCGCATGGGCGAGGCGCGCCCGACGCCCCGTCGAGCTCGGCGGCGTCGAGGCGCTGCCCTTCGGGGACGGCGAGTTCGGCCTACTCGCCTGCCTGGACGTGCTCGAGCACGTCGCCGACGACGAGGCCGCGCTGGCGGAGATGCGCAGGGTGACCGAGCCCGGCGGCGTTCTGCTTCTGACCGTGCCCGCCTACCCGGGGCTCTTCTCGGCGCACGACGAGGCGGCGGGGCACCGCAGGCGCTATTCCCGTCGGAGGTTGGTCGAGCTGGTCGGGCGGACGGGCTGGAAGCCGATCCTCGCCACGCATTTCAACCTCGTGCTGCTGCCCGTCGCAACGGGCTGGCGGCTCGGCGCTCGCGTCACCTCTCGATTGCATCCGTCGCACCCTCCTCGCTCGGACCTGCTTCGGACCCCGCGTGCGCTCGATGGCTTGCTGCGATGGCCGCTGCGGGCGGAGGCGGCGGCGATCCGAGCCGGCCACAGCCTGCCGGCCGGTCTCTCGATTCTGCTCGGTCTGCGCGCCTAGAGCTCGAAAACCCGGCGCGTGTCGAGTAGTCCGTCAACCAGGCGGTCGACTTCGGACCGCGTGTTGTAGACGCCCAGGCTGGCTCGGGTGGTGGCCGGCACGCCGAGGCGCTGCATCAGCACCTGGGCGCAGTGATGGCCGGCCCTGACGGCGACGCCGTGGCGGTCGAGGATCTCGGCGATGTCGTGCGCGTGGACGCCGTCCATGTCGAAGGAGACGATGCCGCCGCGCTGGTCGCCGGCCGGCGGGCCGAAGACCCTGAGACCCGGTACCTCGGCGACCCGCTCGAGCGCGTAGGCGGTCAGCTCGGTCTCGGCGGCGTGGATCGCCGGCAGGCCGAGCTCGTCGATCCAGCGGACCGCCGCGCCGAATCCGACCGCCTCGCCGATCGGAGGGGTGCCGCCCTCGAACTTCGCGGGCAGCGAAGCCCAGGTGATCAGCTCCTTGGTCACCTTCTGGATCATCGAGCCGCCGCCGATGAAGGGCGGCATCTCCTCGAGCAGCTCGCGGCGCCCGAACAGCGCACCGATGCCGGTCGGCCCGTACATCTTGTGGGCGGTGATCGCGTAGAAGTCCGCTCCGAGCTCGGCCATGTCGAGCTCGAGCTTGGGCCCGGACTGGGCGCCGTCCACGACCAGGAGGGCGCCGGCGTCATGCGCCAGGCGGGCGATCTCCTCGATCGGGTTGATCGTGCCCAGCACGTTCGAGACGTGCGCCACGGCGACGAGCTTCGGCCCACGCTCGAGCAGAGCGGCGAAGGCGTCCAGGTCCAGGCGCCCGTCATCGTCGACCGGCGCCCAGTCGAGATGGGCGCCCTTCTCCTGGGTCACCTGGTACCAGGGCACGACGTTCGAGTGGTGCTCCATCTCGGTGACGACAATCCGGTCGCCCGCCTCGAGGTTGCTCCGGCCCCAGGAGTAGGCGACCAGGTTGAGCGCCTCGGTGGCGTTGCGGACGAAGATCACCTCGCGCCGGTCGGCGCCGAGGTGCGAGGCGACGCTCGCGCGGGCCCCCTCGTAGAGCGCGGTCGCCTCCTCGGAGAGCGTGTGCACGCCGCGGTGAACGTTGGCGTTGTGCTCGCGCCAGTAGCCGTCCAGCGCGTCGATCACCGCGAGGGGCTTCTGGGCGGTCGCGCCGTTGTCGAGATAGGCCAGCGGCTGGTCGTGGATCTCGCGGGCGAGAATGGGGAACTCAGCCCGGATCTCTTCGATGGGCCGCGGCAGGGCGGGGGCGGTTGTCGCCGTCGGCTCCATCGTCTCCTGCCTAGGCGGCCGCGCCGGCCTCCACCTCATCCTTGATCCAGCCGTAGCCCTTCTCCTCGAGCTGGCCGACCAGCTCGGGGCCGCCCTCCTTGACGATCCTGCCGTCGTAGAGGACGTGCACGGCGTCGGGCTTGATCAGGTGGAGGATGCGCTGGTAGTGGGTGATGATCAGGACGCCCATCCCCGGGCCGGCGAACTTGTTGACGCCCTCGGCGACCACGCGCAGGGCATCGATGTCGAGGCCGGAATCCGTCTCATCGAGCACCGCCATCGCGGGCTGCAGCATCGCCAGCTGGAGGATCTCCATCCGCTTCTTCTCGCCGCCGGAGAAGCCGTCGTTCAGATAGCGCGAGGAGAAGTCCTTCGGGATGTTGGTGAGGGCCATCGCCTCCTCGGCCTCCTACGCGAAAGTCCTTGAGCTTGACCGGCTCCTCGCCGGCGGCCTCGCGGTGGGAGTTGACGATCATCCGCAGGTACTTGGCGACGGTCACGCCGGGGATGGCGACGGGGTACTGGAACGCCATGAAGAGGCCCATCCGGGAGCGCTCGTCGGGGCTCGCCTCGGTGATGTCCTCTCCCTTGAAGGCGATCGTGCCCTCGGTCACCTCGAGGCTCGGGTGGCCCATGATCGCGTTGGCCAGAGTGGACTTGCCGGAGCCGTTCGGGCCCATCAGGGCATGGATGCTGCCGGAGTCGACATCGAGGCTGACGCCCTTGAGGATCTCCTTGCCCTCGGCGGTCACGTGCAGGTTGCGGATCTCGAGCTCTGCCATTCGTACTCCTGGTTCGGTTGAAGTTGTCTAGGCCGCGCTGATCGCGGCGGCCTTGGGAGCGGGCGCCGCTGCATGGTGGTCGGAGAACTCGACCAGCTCCGCGAGCGTCGTGCCGGCGAGCGCCTTTGTGACCCCGCCCTGCACCCTCGTCCAGAGAAGCTTGGTGGCGCAAGCCCGGTCCCCGTCGCTCTCATGCGAGCAGGAGACCTTGCCCTCGGCGTCGAGCTCGAAGCACTCCATCGGAGCGATCGCGCCCTCGAGCGCCTCGACCACCTCGAGCATCTCGATCTCCTGGGCGGGCCGCCCGAGGCGGTATCCGCCATGAGCGCCGCGCTGGCTCTCGACCAGCCCCGCCTTGCGCAGCTTGGCGACCAGGTGCTCGAGATAGGAGAGGGGGAGGCGCTCGGACTCGGCGACGGCGCTCAGCGCAACCGGAGCGCCGTCCTCCTGGCGACCCAGCTCGATCATCAGGCGGACGCCGTATTCGGCTCGGGTGGAAAACAGCATCGCAAGAAATCCTAGCGGAGAGGTCGGTTATGGATCGGAGCGGGCTTGCCGCTGAGGACGTGGACGTCAGCACCGAATTCGAGTCCCTCGATGTTCGGTCCCGCGAAGGCGTTCGAATCGACCTCGTGGAACCGTCGCGGGAGGGCGCGCAGGAAGCTCCCCAGCGCGCTGGAACCGGCACGGAGCCGATCGATTGGGACGTTCCCCGTCCCGACCACGAAGATGGTCCCGTCCCCGGCGATCCGGGCGACCTGATGCGCCACCTGCTCCGGTGCGACAGCGGGGACGCTCGGATCGAACGCCTTGCCCCTTCGGTTGATCTCGAGCCGCTCGGCGAGCGTCGGGCTCCCGAGCTCGAAGACCGATCGGTCCGGTGGCGCCGGCTCACCGCCGGGCGCCAGCGCCGCCTCCATGGCCATCTGAGGGCCGGGGCTGAACTGCGGCACCTCGACGACCGGTGCGCCCGGCGGGCCTGTGCTTTCGATGAACCTTGCGGCGCCCTCCATGTCCGGCCGGCGGTTGGTGTCCTCAACCAGCTTCAGTGCCCCGATCCCGAAGCCCGCGACGAGCAACGCGACAGCCGCGCGGCGGAGTGGAGCCGGGCCGGCCGTCACGAGCGCACCGAGTGACAGCGCGAAGCCCGGCCACGAGGCGATCAGGTTCCGAGGGGTGAAGATGCTGGGGGCCACCACGTTGTGCAGCGCGGCCCCCAGTGGGCTGGCGAGGGCGAGGACGATCACCAGGGCGACTCCGGCGGACGGCCGCGGCCACTCCCTGGCAGCCCTCGCGCGCATCGCGAAACCGGCCGTACCGACGGCGATCGACGTTCCGATCAGCGTCAGCGCAAGGGCGCCCGGCAGGTAGCTGAGCCGGGAGATGGCGCCCGCGAACCACATCCGGATCATCGCGTTCACGGCGTTCGTCAAGGTCAGCGGGAAGGCGGGCTCGATGTTCTTGGTCGCCTGTTTGGAGGTGTCGTCCACGAAGGCGGGGAGCCACGGGACGAAGACCAGCGCGGCCGCCAGATTCGTCACGAGCAACGGCTTCCGCGCATCCGGATGGGCGATGAACGCCCAGGCGAACAGGCCGACCACGACGAAGACGGCGGCGTAGTGGGTGTACATGGCGGCGGCCGAGGCGACGCCGTACCCGGCCCACCAGGAGGTGCGGCCCGAGGAGAGCGCGCGTACCAGCGCGTAGCTCGCGACCAGGCAGGTGAGCATCAGCAGCGCATACGCGCGAGCCTCGGTTGCGTAGAAGATCTGGAACGGGCTGAGGGCGACCAGCGCCGCTCCTACGGTCGCGCCTTTTCGTCCGACCGTCTCGACTCCCAGCAGGTAGGTGAGGGGGATCGCCGCGACGCCCGCGAGCAGCGAGACGAGGCGCAGCCCCGACGCGCCGTCGAGCCCCTTGGTCACCCAGGTGAGGACGAAGAAGAGCGGCGGGGTGGCCTCCTTGCTGTGGCGGAGCAGCCAGGGGAATCGGCGACGCCGAAGCCGTTGACGACGAAGTTCGTCGACAGCTCATCGCCCCAGAGGGCACCACCGAGGACGAGCAGGCGCAGGCCGAGGCCGATCGCGAACAGACCACCGACGAGGATGACCGCAGCCGTGGGCGAGGTCCGTCTCTCCGCGGCGGGGCTCATCGCCGCGCAGCGTATGCGCTGTCAACGCCGGCGGGCTGCTACTGCGGGGGGCGTCGGCGCGATCCTACGTTGAGCGTGAATGGCGCTCGGTGAAGTCCTCGCTCTCGAGGCCCAGGAAATGACCCGCTCGGGGTGGATCCGGATCAGGACACGTGGCTTCTCGACGATTTCAGCTTGCCCTCGCACCTCGACGCCGCGCGGAGACCAAGGGTCGAAGCTGGCGAGGTCATCGATCACGATCGAAGCTCGACCGGTGCGCTGGGCGTCGTGGAACTTCCTCGTACTGGCCAGGTCCATGCCCCCGACATCGATCGAGTCGAACTCAGAATTGAGCCGCCAGCCCACCGGGCCACTGGGGCGTTCCGTCCTTGCCGACGGTCGCGATCCGGGCGAGCCGCTCCGGGCGTCGCTCGCCCAGGTAGTCGAGCTCTCG
>CAWDAL010000020.1:0-25516 GCA_963800285.1 uncultured Solirubrobacterales bacterium | reverse complement strand
TGCGGATTAGCGGTCGTTATGCGACCACTAATCCGCACGGTTCACCGATAGTCCGTCATTCCATCCCCGCGGCCTTCAGCGCCGTGCCGCGGTCGTAGAACTCCTGAACGCGGATGCACTTGTCCTCGTCGTTGAAGCTGAAGACCTGGGCGATCTTGTCCGAGATCTGCAGGCCGGTGATGTCATTGCGGGCCCAGCGGAAGGCGATCACGACGACGTGGTCGCCGGCGTCGATCAATTCCTCCGGCGCGAACTTGAGCTGGCCGACGGCGTTCCGCCACCGGGTCCAGAACTCCTGCACTCCCTCGAGGCCCTTGTAGGTCCCCGGGAATGGGTCGCGCTCGGGAGCGACCCACTCGACGTCAGGGCTCATATGCTCGAGCACCCAGCGCGGGTCCTCGGAGTTCCATGCCTCGAACCCTTCCCTGACCAGATTCACGCGATCCGTCGCCATCGGCTGCGAAAACGCTATTCGATGCCGGCGGACGCGTAGTCGGCGATCGCCATCACCGTGAGCTGCGGGTTCACGGTCACCGACGAGGGGAAGACGCTCGCGTCGCAGACGTAGAGGTTCTCCATCCCGTGGACGCGAAAGCGCTCGTCGACGACGCCCTTGGCCGGATCGTGGCTCACGGCGTTGCCGCCCTGTGGATGGGAGGTATGCAGACCGATGTCGGTGTTGTCGCGGACGATGTCCTCGAGCTCGTCGACCTGCTCCAGGGTGTCGTAGGAGAGGGAGCGGAAGGTCATCGGCATGACGCGAAGGGCCCCGCTGGCGAAGTGGATCCGGGCCGCGAGCTTCGTCCCTTTGAGCAGCAGCTTCAGGTCCGATTCCGCGGGTTCGTAGTCCAGCTTCATCCCTCCGCCGCGGAAGCCCGGCTTGACGGTGGCGTTGGACTGCGATCCGACCACGACGCCGATGCAGCTCAGGTGGGCGTAGCGGCGCATGTTCTCGAAGTGGTCGGAGAACCAACCCGGCATGAGCAGCGCCTGCGTCCCGACCGGGTTGAACCAGGACTCGAGGATGAGCTGGTCCTCGCCGGTCGGCCGGTAGCCGTGGGTGATCTGCAGCCCATCGAAGGAGTTGAGCTCCTCCTCGAAGTCGGCCGTCAGCGGAGCGCCGACGTTGAAGGAGAGCCCGGTGCCCGCCCGGGATCCGCCGAGATTGCTGCGCTGCAGGAGCAGGCTCGACGCGAGCGCCCCGCCGGCGACCACGACTGTCTTCGCGGCGACCTGGAGCGGACGGCCGTCCGAGAGGGTGCACCGCACCTTGGTCGCTCGCTTGCCGCGGGTCCGGATCGACTCGGCGAGGCACTCGCTGAAGATCCGGACGGCGCCGGGGAACTCGCGCTGGGCGCGCGGGAGGACGTTGTCGAGCGCCGAGAGCTTCTTGCCGTAGGCACAGCCGATGTTGCAGTAGCCCGAGCCGAGGCAGTCCTTGATGTTCGCGTCGACCACGCCGCCGTCGCCGTCCAGCCCGAGCGCCTCGATCCCCTGGGCCATCTTCGAGCCGCCCGCCTGGAGCCGCTTGCTGCCCTCCTGGCTGTTGACCGGCAGCCATTCGCGCAGCCGGGCGAAGGACTGGCCGAAGCGGTCGGGGTCGATTCCGGAGTCCAACCCGTCGGGGTCGTTCCAGCGCTGCAGCGTGCGGGGAGGGATGTCGTAACAGACGGCGTTGTTGATCACGGTGCTGCCGCCGACGCACTTGCCCTGCAGGACCTGGAATCGCGTGTCCGTCGAGAGCTGCAGGCCGCCGTCAGCGAACAGATTGGAGAACTGGACGCGCTCGTCCTCCGTGAAGTCACGGGGGTCGACGTGCTTGCCGCCCTCCAGCAGCACGACCTCCCGGCCGCGCTCCGCCAGCCGGTAGGCGAGGATCGCCCCCGCCGCGCCGCTGCCGACGATCGCGACGTCCGCCGTGATCCGGTCGGCGTCGACCTCGTTCGGCGAGTCGACGTCTAGCGTCGCGAGCTCACCCACCTTCTTCATCGCCTTCGGGTAGCGCTTGCGCTTCGAGAACGGCACGTATCCGGTCGACGGCGCGCTCCTGGGGTCGGCGTAGTAGCCGATGATCGCCAGCTGCTGAGTGGAGGAGAGCAGGGTCTGGGCGAGCCTGCGTAGCTTCCCGGGCAGCCGGCGCTCGACGACGTCCGCGATGAAGCAGCGCTCGATGAACGCCAGCCGCCGCTCGGGAGCCATGAAGGCGAACGGCGGCCGCAGCCGGAACAGCGGATAGACCGTGAGCGCCGAGAGCACCAGCTTCGACTTCCACTTCTCATGGGCGGTGAACGAGTAGAGGTAGTCGTCGATCCCCTTCGCGACCTGTTCGGGCGTGAGGGCCTCGTCCGGCCCGATGACCAGGACCTCGGCCATCGCCATCGCGGTGTTGTGCTGGTGGGGCCAGAGGTAACGGAGGCCGTAGCGCCCCTTGACCGCCGAGCGATACAGCCAGGTCAGCACGACCACCACGGCGCTCGCCGCCACCGCCCAGATCAGCAGCTGCAGCGTGGGACTGAGGCTCGTGCCGAGCGGCGCGCCGAACGTGTTGGCGACGCTGCCGTGATTCCCGAACGCGAGCATCAACAGCAGCGCGAAGACGATCAGCGCGTGTCCCAGGACCACGAGCTGCGTCGCCCAGCCGTTCCGGCGGACGTCGCCGGCGGCGATGAAGCAGAGGACGGCGAAAAGGCCATCCTTGGCGAACGAGTTGGCGACGAAGGGAAACTCGGCGGAGGCGAACAGCCCGAGCACCGGATAGAGCAGCGCCTGGGCACAGAAGAAGACGGTGAAGAAGCGGAGCGCCAGCTCCAGCCGCCGCTCGGGAGCTGTCAGCTCAGGAGCCTGCACTCGTCGGATTGCCGCGCACCGCGCTGAGCGCCGCGCTGCGGTCGTAGTACTCGCGGACGCGGATGCACGAGTCGTCCTCGAAGTCGTAGACCTGGATCACGCGGTCCGAGATCTCCAGGCCGCTGTGCTCTCCCTTGCCCTGGCGCCGGGCCACGACGACGACCGACTGACCCGCATCGATCGTCTCCTCGATCTTGAAGTTGAGCTGCCCGACGGCGGCGCGCCACTGCGCCCAGTAGTGCTCCACGCCCTCGTAGCCGTGGTAGGTCCCGGGGTCGGGATCGTCCTCCGGGGTGATCCACTCAATCTCGGGGGACATGTGGTCGAGCACCCAGTTGCGGTCGCCCGAGTTCCAGGCTTCATAGCCCTGCTGCACGAGCTGTACGAGCTCCTCCGACATCTCCCCGATTCCTCCTTCGAAAGTGAGTATCCCAGCAATACGGCATTAGGCTTGGCCGGGATCGGATCTGAAAGGGGATTGTCCATGAGGTCGATGGGGAGGCTCGCGTTGCCGTCGGCGGCGGCGATCTGTCGCGGCGGCGTTGGCGCTTCCCGCCGGTGCGGGGCAGTCGGCCTCCAGCAGGGTGACGCTGAAGGTCGCCGGGGGTCCTCCGTTCCACGGGCGCGTGATCAGCAAGAACCCCGCCTGCGTCTCCAACCGCAAGGTGCTCCTGATCGAGGTCGCGCCGGAGCGTGCGCCGATCGATTACGCGGACAACCGCACCAACGGCAAGGGGAAGTGGGTCTTCAGCTCCCAGCTGCAGGGCGCCACCGCGTACGGGCGAAGGTGGCGCAGTCGAAGTCGAGCGGCGTGATCTGTCGGTCGGCCCTGTCGCCCGCGAAGGGGCTCTAGAGCGCGCCGGCCTCGGCCGGGTCGCCCTGCTCGCCCTCGTCCTCCCAGTCGGCGGGCTTCCCGAGGCTGGCGCCCTTGACGACCTTGAGGCCGAGCATCGCGCACTTCATCCGCGTGGCGGAGATGTCGATGCCGAGCAGGTCGAGGACGAAGTCCTTCGGCAGCTGGAGGATCTCCTCGCGGGTCATCCCCTCGAGCTCGTCGGCGAGCAGCGAGGTCGCGGCGGTCGAGATCGCGCAGCCCTGCCCTTCGAAGGCGACCTCCGAGACCTTGCCCGCTTCGTCGAGCTTCAGGAAGACGTGCTGCTCGTCGCCGCAGAAGGGGTTGTTGTCCTCGAACTCGAGGTCGAAGTCGTCGAGGCGGCCGAAGTGATGGGGCCGCTTGTAGTGCTCGAGGATCTGGTCTCGGTAGAGCTCGTCCATCACCCGAACCGTAGCGGGGTGCGACCCCCAGCCAGCTGGAACGGGAGCAATGGCTCCAGAGGCCGAACTCGCTCCAGGGCTTGCTCGAGCCTTGCACCCCGCGGGCGGTTCGTGATCGCCGGCGGGAAGAAGCCGAAGCGCTCGATCCGGACACGATCGAGACCAGCGGCCTCCAGGCCGCGGCGGAGGAAGCCCGCTCTCATCTGCGCCACGCCGCGGTCGCCGGCCCAGGTCATGTCGGGTGAGACCGCGATCTGCAGGTAGTAGAGCGGGTTGTACGCATTCGGCTCGAGCAGCGCGAGCACGCCGCCGGGCCGAAGCAGCCGTGCCATCGAGGCCGTGCAGGCATGTGCGTCGTGCATGTGATGGAGCGCGAAGAAGCCGACCACCGCGTCGAAGCCGGGTTCCACCGAGCCGGGCGGCGCCAGGACGTCCCCTTGGTGAAGGGTGATCCGGCGGCCGCTGCGGGCCTGGTCGAGCAGCGCCAGCATCTCGGTGAGCAGGTCGAGCACTTCGAGCGCGAGGCCGCGGTAGGCGATCGAGAGCGTGTAGAGGCCCTGCGCGGGGACGAACTCGATCACGCGCTGTCCGCTCGAGCTGCGCGAACTGCCACAGCTCGTCGACGTGGCGCTCGAGGTAGCGCGAACGCCGCGGGTCCATCCGCGCCTTGCCGCGCGCGTAGTAGGCGCGCAGGACTTCGTTGTGGACCTCGTCCGACTCCAGCGATGCGGTCGTGGCTATTGCTCCCCGATCCTCTGCGTGGCCCAGCGGAGGCCGCGCATCGCGCTGCGAAGGCGCATCCCCGGACTGTACGAGCTGCCCCCGAGCGAGCGATCCCGCGCCACGGGAATCGAGTCCGTGCGCAGCCCGGCGCGGCCGATCCTCGAGCCGACGATCGGCCGTCACCCGGCATGCCCGTGAGCGCATCGACGGCGCGGCGATTTGCGACGAAGAACATCCCGGCGTCCGCCGGGATATCGATGATGGCCGCGAGGGCCCGCTTGATGAGCCGCGATGTGAGCAGCCGCAAGCGGGATTCGTAGCGGCCGCGCCGCCCCGCGAATACAACGTCGACGGGGCCGTCGGCGGCCTCGAGAAGCGCCGGGATCGCCTCCGGCGGGTCCTGAAGGTCAGCGTCCATCACCACCGTCCAGTCGCCGCTCGCCCGGCGCAGTCCCTCCAATACGGCGGCGTGCTGTCCGACGTTTCGCTCCATGAGCAGCGGCGCCACCGCTGAGTCGCCTTCGGCGAGCCGGGAAATCACTTCCCGGGAGTCGTCGGGCGAGGCGTCGTCGACCAGGACCCTCGCGATCTCCTCTCGTGACCGTTCGCCCTCCGGCTCCGGGAAGCTCCGTCAGCTGCAGGCGTTGCCGTATTGGCGAGGACGGTGTCCACGGCGTCGTCCGGCCACCGGGAGGGCGTTCGCGTCGCCGATCATAAGCTACGCACGGGTCTTTCGAATGCCCTCTCGGCCGGCGCGGTCCGCGCCGCCTGCCCAGCGCATCGCGAGGGCGCGACGTCGATCCGGGCAGCCCGACGTCCCATAGCCGCGGAGGAAGCGATGTCGAGTCGATCTCGATCTGCCGTCCCCGAGGCCTGCTCGACGAGCTCGATCACCTGCTCGTTTGGGATCAGCCGACCGCTCGCCAGATTCACGCTGAAGCCCTCCGCGCGCCCGTCGAGGGTGAGGGCGCAGCCTCGTGCCACGTCATCGACGAACACCCAATCGCGCTCGACGCCGGAGGCGAGCCGAAGGGGGCAGCCGGACAGGGCCGCGCGGATCACCGTTGGCATCAGGTGCCTCGCCAAGTCGCCAGGTCCGTAGACGGCGAACGGCCGCTGAAACGGCGGTGCCCAGGACGCCGTCGTCGGCTTCGAGAACCAGCGAGCTGACCTCGGCCTTCGCGTGCCCGGGCGAGGTCGTCGGGTTGAGCGGCGCATCATCGTCCGCTGGCGACTCCGGTGCAGCCGAACTCCGTTGAGCTGCCGATCTGGATCAGGCGGCGGTCGCCGGCGACCCAGCCGGCCTCGAGCACCCTCCGCGCCATCCCGATGTGCTCCTCGTGGTCGCGCGGGTCTGCCGCGTGCGTCGAGCGGGCCACGTTGACGATCGTGTCGGGGCGGTACTTCTCGAACAGGGCGCGGGTCGATTCGCGCCGGCGCAGGTCGCATTCCCGGCGGCTCGGAGCTACTACCTCGATCCCGAGATCGTCGAGCAGCTCGACGAGGCGCCTGCCGATGAAGCCGCCGCCGCCGGCGATCAGCACGGGCCCGAGATACCCGTTATGAAGACTGCTTCGGCTCATGCCATACGAGAGTATTCCGACCGTGCCTCGATTCGCCCTGTTCCTCTTCGGCAGCAATCCGGCGACGGTGCGCGAGGCGACCGCGTCGGGCATGGATGGCTTCGTGATCGACTGGGAGCCCGGCGGCGAGCTCGAGCGCCAGGCCCGTGCCGACACGGAGATCAGGGCGGATGACGCGGCCGACCTCATCGCCGTGCGTCGTGCCACTAGCGCCCGGATTCTCTGCCCTGTGGACGGGCCGGAGCCGATTGCGCTGAAGGGATCGAGCAGGCGATCAAGCTGGGCGCGGACGAGGTCATTCTTCCCATGGTTCGGTCGGCGGCCGAGGTCGAGCAGGCGCTCGAGTGGGTCGGCGGACGCTGCGGGCTCGGGATTCTCGTCGAGACGGAGGACGCCGTTCGCGGCGCCGCGGCGCTCGGCGCGCTGCCGCTCTCGCGCGTCTACGTCGGGCTCAACGACCTGATGATCGATCGCGGCGGGAGCGCGCTGTTCGAGCCGTTGGTCGATGGCACGGTTGAGCGCGTCCGAGAGCACTTCCGGGTGCCCTTCGGCGTCGCCGGCCTGACGTTGCCGGACCTCGGGGACCCGGTTCCGTGTCGGCTCCTGATGGCCGAGATGGCCCGCCTCCGGTGCGACTTCAGCTTCCTCCGACGCAGCTTCCACCGTGATGTCGAGCGAGGCTCGATCGCTTCAGGGGTGGCCGAGATCAGGGCGGCGATCGAGCGAGCCCGCCGACGCGGCCCGGGGGAGATCGAGCGAAATCGGATGGAGCAGGTCGCGGCCGTCGGCGGCAAGCTTCCGGTTTGACCGGGTCCGGGCCGGAGAGCGGACGCCGCCGCCTCCCCGCCTGGCTCCCGTGGCTCGGCGGCACTGCCCTCCTCAGCGCCGCCATCTGGATCTGCGACATGGGCGGCGGTATACGCATTGGCGACTCCAACTGGTTTCTGTACCTCGTCGACCGCGTCGCCCACGGGGACTCCCTGTACTCGGACCGCTTCTACGGGGTGACCCCCCTTGCGGTCTGGGCAGGGCTCCCCGGCGTGCTCCTGATCGGCGCGCAGGCCGCCGTGGTCAAGGGCCTCAACGCGCTGGCCTCGGGAGCCTCCGCGACGCTCGCGGCGTACACCGCCCGCCGGCTCGGCGTCGGACGCGCCGGGCAGGCCCTGGTTCTGCTGGCGAGCGTCGCGTACACGCTCCTGCCGAGCCACACGCCGTACAAGGTGATGTCCGCCGCGGCGCAGGTCGAGGCGATGGCGGCGATGGCGGCCTGGATCGCAGCCGGGAGGGAGCGCAGCACCGGCGCTCCGCTGCTGCTTGCGGGTACGGCCGTCGGCATCGCCGCCGCGACCAAGCGACCGTCGGCGCGCTCACGCTCGCCGCGTGCCTGCTCGTCCTGTGGCTCGCTCCGCGTCCGACCGAGTTGCGGTCCCGGCTCGGAGAGGCAGGGCTCCTGCTTGCGCCGGCGATCCTGATTCCGGCGTTGATGCTCGTCCCGGTCGCGATCGCCGGCGATCTCGGCGACTTCTGGCGCTATGCGATTGTTAAGGGCCCATACGTCGAGCGGGGCTCGTATTCCTTTCTCGACGGCTTCCGGATCGTGTTCGACTTGTGGGGCTTCCCGCCGGTCTCCCTCCACGATTTCCTCTATTACCTCGGCAACTTCGCGGCGCCCCTGGCGCTGCTCGGGATGGTCCTGACGATCCGCCGGGCCAGCGAGTGGGTGCTGCTTGCCGCCTTCATGGTCGCCGCCGCGCTCTCGACCTATCCGCGCCCTCAGTTCGTCGCGGCTGTCCCGGTCTTCGCCGTTGCGATTGCCTGGTCCCTGCGCCAGCTGATCGGTGATCGGATTTGGGCCTGGCCGGCGAGGTTCGCGCTCGGCGCGATCACGCTCCTACTGGTCGCGACCGCGTACGCGACGGTTCTCCGCCCCGCCGTCCACGGCATCCGCGAGGGCTACAGGGTCGGAGGCATCGCGCACCATGCCGGCGTGCTGTTGACCCCCGGCTGGCGCCCTCGACCGGGGAGCTTGACGGCGAGCTCTCCCGAGCGGATCGCGGTGAGAACCGCACCTTCGTGCTCACGAGATATGCCGGGCTTCTCTATCTGGTCTCGGGTGTGGTCGACCCTGTACGTGACGACGTTCCCTTCGCGTCCGCCTTCAGAAGCGGCGATCGCCGGGAGCTGAAGCAGGCGATGGCAAGCGGCGAGATCGCCCGGGTCTGCCTCGGATCGTTCAAGAGTTTCGGCAGGCTCCGGCCGGCTGGCATCGAGCGGTATGTCCGCTCCCGGCTGGTCAAGGATGAGTGGTGGGCCTCGGCAGCGGACCCCGACCTCAAGTTGCTCGGCTGCGGATCTATCGCTCTCCGGCGGCGAGCTAGGCTCGGGGATGCCGGCCGAGCTCGCGGCGTTCCGCTCTAGATCGCGCGGCCCTGTCCTCAAGGCCGACCTCGAGCCCGTCCCCTGGTCGTAGCGGGACGCTTCAGGTCGATCGTGCTGCCCTGTCGGACCGGTCCGGGGGTTGCCCTGTCCTCGAGGTGGGCTGCGGGACCGGACACAACCTGAACTGGCTCTCGTCGGTGGGACGGGCCCGTGGCATCGAGGTGAACCCGGGCGCCGTCGCATGGGCGAGGCGCGCCCGACGCCCCGTCGAGGTCGAAGTCGTCGAGGCGCGCCCCGAAGTGGCGAGTTCGGCCTACTCGCCTGCCTGTACGTGCTCGAGCACGTCGCCGACGACGAGGCCGCGCTGGCGGAGATGCGCAGGGTGACCGAGCCCGGCGGCGTTCTGCTTCTGACCGTGCCCGCCTACCCGGGGCTCTTCTCGGCGCACGACGAGGCGGCGGGGCACCGCAGGCGCTATTCCCGTCGGAGGTTGGTCGAGCTCGTCGGGCGGACGGGCTGGAAGCCGATCCTCGCCACGCATTTCAACCTCGTGCTGCTGCCCGTCGCAACGGGCTGGCGGCTCGGCGCTCGCGTCACCTCTCGATTGCATCCGTCGCACCCTCCTCGCTCGGACCTGCTTCGGACCCCGCGTGCGCTCGATGGCTTGCTGCGATGGCCGCTGCGGGCGGAGGCGGCGGCGATCCGAGCCGGCCACAGCCTGCCGGCCGGTCTCTCGATTCTGTCTCGGTCGGCTCGCCATAGAGCTCGAAGACCCTTCTGACGTCGAGGAGCGATCGATCAGGCGGTCCACCTCGGCGCGCGTGTTGTAGACGGCGAAGCTGGCCCGTGTCGTGGCCGGCACGCCGAGGCGCTGCATCAGCACCTGAGCGCAGTGATGGCCGGCCCGCACGGCGACGCCGTGGCGGTCGAGGATCTCGGCGATGTCGTGCGCGTGGACGCCGTCCATGTCGAAGGAGACGATGCCGCCACGCTGGTCGCCGGCCGGCGGGCCGAAGACCCTGAGACCCGGTACCTCGGCGACCCGCTCGAGCGCGTAGGCGGTCAGCTCGGTCTCGGCGGCGTGGATCGCCGGCAGGCCGAGCTCGTCGATCCAGCGGACCGCCGCGCCGAATCCGACCGCCTCGCCGATCGGAGGGGTGCCGCCCTCGAACTTCGCGGGCAGCGAAGCCCAGGTGATCAGCTCCTTGGTCACCTTCTGGATCATCGAGCCGCCGCCGATGAAGGGCGGCATCTCCTCGAGCAGCTCGCGGCGCCCGAACAGCGCACCGATGCCGGTCGGCCCGTACATCTTGTGGGCGGTGATCGCGTAGAAGTCCGCTCCGAGCCCGGCCATGTCGAGCTCGAGCTTGGGCCCGGACTGGGCGCCGTCCACGACCAGGAGGGCGCCGGCGTCATGCGCCAGGCGGGCGATCTCCTCGATCGGGTTGATCGTGCCCAGCACGTTCGAGACGTGCGCCACGGCGACGAGCTTCGGCCCGCGCTCGAGCAGAGCGGCGAAGGCGTCCAGGTCCAGGCGCCCGTCATCGTCGACCGGCGCCCAGTCGAGATGGGCGCCCTTCTCCTGGGTCACCTGGTACCAGGGCACGACGTTCGAGTGGTGCTCCATCTCGGTGACGACGATCCGGTCGCCCGCCTCGAGGTTGCTCCGGCCCCAGGAGTAGGCGACCAGGTTGAGCGCCTCGGTGGCGTTGCGGACGAAGATCACCTCGCGCCGGTCGGCGCCGAGGTGCGAGGCGACGCTCGCGCGGGCCCCCTCGTAGAGCGCGGTCGCCTCCTCGGAGAGCGTGTGCACGCCGCGGTGAACGTTGGCGTTGTGCTCGCGCCAGTAGCCGTCCAGCGCGTCGATCACCGCGAGGGGCTTCTGGGCGGTCGCGCCGTTGTCGAGATAGGCCAGCGGCTGGTCGTGGATCTCGCGGGCGAGAATGGGGAACTCAGCCCGGATCTCTTCGATGGGCCGCGGCAGGGCGGGGGCGGTTGTCGCCGTCGGCTCCATCGTCTCCTGCCTAGGCGGCCGCGCCGGCCTCCACCTCGTCCTTGATCCAGCCGTAGCCCTTCTCCTCGAGCTGGCCGACCAGCTCGGGGCCGCCCTCCTTGACGATCCTGCCGTCGTAGAGGACGTGCACGGCGTCGGGCTTGATCAGGTGGAGGATGCGCTGGTAGTGGGTGATGATCAGGACGCCCATCCCCGGGCCGGCGAACTTGTTGACGCCCTCGGCGACCACGCGCAGGGCATCGATGTCGAGGCCGGAATCCGTCTCATCGAGCACCGCCATCGCGGGCTGCAGCATCGCCAGCTGGAGGATCTCCATCCGCTTCTTCTCGCCGCCGGAGAAGCCGTCGTTCAGATAGCGCGAGGAGAAGTCCTTCGGGATGTTGGTGAGGGCCATCGCCTCCTCGGCCTCCACGCGAAAGTCCTTGAGCTTGACCGGCTCCTCGCCGGCGGCCTCGCGGTGGGAGTTGACGATCATCCGCAGGTACTTGGCGACGGTCACGCCCGGGATGGCGACGGGGTACTGGAACGCCATGAAGAGGCCCATCCGGGAGCGCTCGTCGGGGCTCGCCTCGGTGATGTCCTCTCCCTTGAAGGCGATCGTGCCCTCGGTCACCTCGAGGCTCGGGTGGCCCATGATCGCGTTGGCCAAAGTGGACTTGCCGGAGCCGTTCGGGCCCATCAGGGCATGGATGCTGCCGGAGTCGACATCGAGGCTGACGCCCTTGAGGATCTCCTTGCCCTCGGCGGTCACGTGCAGGTTGCGGATCTCGAGCTCTGCCATTCGTACTCCTGGTTCGGTTGAAGTTGTCTAGGCCGCGCTGATCGCGGCGGCCTTGGGAGCGGGCGCCGCTGCATGGTGGTCGGAGAACTCGACCAGCTCCGCGAGCGTCGTGCCGGCGAGCGCCTTGGTGACCCCGCCCTGCACCCTCGTCCAGAGAAGCTTGGTGGCGCAAGCCCGGTCCCCGTCGCTCTCATGCGAGCAGGAGACCTTGCCCTCGGCGTCGAGCTCGAAGCACTCCATCGGAGCGATCGCGCCCTCGAGCGCCTCGACCACCTCGAGCATCTCGATCTCCTGGGCGGGCCGCCCGAGGCGGTATCCGCCATGAGCGCCGCGCTGGCTCTCGACCAGCCCCGCCTTGCGCAGCTTGGCGACCAGGTGCTCGAGATAGGAGAGGGGGAGGCGCTCGGACTCGGCGACGGCGCTCAGCGCAACCGGAGCGCCGTCCTCCTGGCGACCCAGCTCGATCATCAGGCGCACTCCGTATTCGGCTCGGGTGGAAAACAGCATCGCCGGGAAATCCTAGCGGAATGGTCGGTTATGGTCGGAGCGGACTTGCCGCTGAGGACATGAACCTCGGCCCCGAATTCGATTCCGTCGATGCTCGGTCCCGCGAAAGGCTTTCGAATCGATCTCGTGGAACCGCCCCGGAAGGGCGCCGAGGAAGCTCGCGAGCGCGCCAGGACCGAGCGCGGAGGCGATCGAGAGGGGCGTGCCCCGTCGCCGACTACGAAGATGGTCCCGTCCCCGGCGATCCGGGCGACCTGATGCGCCACCTGCTCCGGTGCGACAGCGGGGACGCTCGGGTCGAACGCCTTGCCCCTTCGGTTGATCTCGAGCCGCTCGGCGAGCGTCGGGCTCCCGAGCTCGAAGACCGATCGGTCCGGCGGCGCCGGCTCACCGGCGGGCGCCAGCGCCGCCTCCATGGCCATCTGCGGGCCGGGGCTGAACTGCGGCACCTCGACGACCGGTGCGCCCGGCGGGCCTGTGCTTTCGATGAACCTTGCGGCGCCCTCCATGTCCGGCCGGCGGTTGGTGTCCTCAACCAGCTTCAGTGCCCCGATCCCGAAGCCCGCGACGAGCAGCGCGACAGCCGCGCGGCGGAGTGGAGCCGGGCCGGCCGTCACGAGCGCACCGAGTGACAGCGCGAAGCCCGGCCACGAGGCGATCAGGTTCCGAGGGGTGAAGATGCTGGGGGCCACCACGTTGTGCAGCGCGGCCCCCAGTGGGCTGGCGAGGGCGAGGACGATCACCAGGGCGACTCCGGCGGACGGCCGCGGCCACTCCCTGGCAGCGCTCGCGCGCATCGCGAAACCGGCCGTACCGACGGCGATCGATGTTCCGATCAGCGTCAGCGCAAGGGCGCCCGGCAGGTAGCTGAGCCGGGAGATGGCGCCCGCGAACCACATCCGGATCATCGCGTTCACGGCGTTCGTCAAGGTCAGCGGGAAGGCGGGCTCGATGTTCTTGGTCGCCTGTTTGGAGGTGTCGTCCACGAAGGCGGGGAGCCACGGGACGAAGACCAGCGCGGCCGCCAGATTCGTCACGAGCAACGGCTTCCGCGCATCCGGATGGGCGATGAACGCCCAGGCGAACAGGGCGACCAGGACGAAGACGGCGGCGTAGTGGGTGTACATGGCGGCGGCCGAGGCGACGCCGTACCCGGCCCACCAGGAGGTGCGGCCCGAGGAGAGCGCGCGCACCAGCGCGTAGCTCGCGACCAGGCAGGTGAGCATCAGCAGCGCATACGCGCGAGCCTCGGTTGCGTAGAAGATCTGGAACGGGCTGAGGGCGACCAGCGCCGCTCCTACGGCCGCGCCTTTTCGCCCGACCGTCTCGACTCCCAGCAGGTAGGTGAGGGGGATCGCCGCGACGCCCGCGAGCAGCGAGACGAGGCGCAGCCCCGACGCTCAAGTCGAACCCCTGGTCACCTCGTCGGCGAAGAAGAGCGGCGGGGTGGCCTCCTTGCTGTGGCGGAGCAGCCAGGGGAAGTCGGCGACGCCGAAGCCGTTGACGACGAAGTTCGTCGACAGCTCATCGCCCCAGAGGGCACCACCGAGGACGAGCAGGCGCAGGCCGAGGCCGATCGCGAACAGACCACCGACGAGGATGACCGCAGCCGTGGGCGAGGTCCGTCTCTCCGCGGCGGGGCTCATCGCCGCGCAGCGTATGCGCTGTCAACGCCGGCGGGCTGCTACTGCGGGGGGCGTCGGCGCGATCTACGTTGAGCGTGCATGGCGCTCGGTGAAGTCCTCGCTCTCGAGGCCCAGGAAATGACTCGCTCCGGGTAGATCCGATCAGGACCCGTGGCCCCTCGACGATTTCAGCTTGCCCTCGCACGTCGACGCCGCGCGGAGACCAAGGGTCGACGCTGGCGAGGTCATCGATCACGATCGAAGCTCGACCGGTGCGCCGGGCGTCGCGGAACTTCTTCGTACTGGCCAGGTCCATGCCCCCGACATCGATCGAGTCGAGCTCAGGATTGAGCCGCCAGCCCACCGGGACCACGTGGGGCGTTCCGTCCTTGCCGACCGTCGCGATCCGGCCGAGCCGCTCCGGGCGTCGCTCGCCCAGGTAGTCGAGCTCTCGCTCGGTGAAGACACTCATCGGTCACCTCCTGCCATCGTCACGTCCTTGAATTGCGTTCTGCGCGCGACCACCCCGCGCAGCACGTCCCTGAATTGGGCGTATGTCTTGACACCGACCTCCTTGGCGTGACGGGCCTCGATGTCCGCGACGATCTCGTCGCCGAGCCGGACCTGTTCCAGACCGCGTTCGGTCGGGAAGATCAGCTTGGCGCGGCGATCCTCGGGATCGGGGCGCCTTTCGACATAGCCGAGCTCCTCGAGCTCGTCGATCAACCTCCCGACGATCTGCTTGTGCCGGCCCGAAAGGCGCGCCAGCTCCGTCGCTCTGACCCCGTCCTCATCCAGATAGGCGAGGACGGCTCCGTGGCGAGGGTGGAGATCGTCAAAGCCGGAAGCCGCGAGCTCCTCGAAGAGCTCCTCCTGCAGCGAGAAGAGGAGCCGGCTTGCGAGCACGCCCAGATCGGGGTTCCACTCCTGTCGTTCCCGGCGCCTCTTCGTGGTAGTCACGAATCAGGATGATATCAATACATGACGGTCTTGAACCGTGACTAACCTTTATTGCCCGCTGAGAGTGGTCCGTATACTCGTTTCAAGACTCAGACCCTCCCAAGAAGGAGCAATACCCAGATGAGCACCACCGGACGTTCAAACTGGCAGGCGGCCTTCAAGACGGTGCTCCTGCTCTCAGTCCTCGGCGGCATCCTGGTCGGCGCCGGGTACCTGATCGGCGGGCCCTCGACCGCCCTCGTCTTCCTGTTCATCGCGGTCATCATCAACATGGGCAGCTGGTTCTTCAGCGACCGGATCGCTCTCGCCGCCGCAAGGGCGCAGCCGGTGTCCGAGGAGGAGGATCCGCGGCTCTACCAGATGGTCCGGGACCTGACCACGCGCGCCGGTCTCCCCATGCCGAAGCTCTACGTGATCCCGCAGGAACAGCCGAACGCCTTTGCGACGGGCCGCAATCCGAAGCACTCCGCGGTCGCGGTGACCGCCGGGATTCGCAAGCTCCTCACGGAGGATGAGCTGCGGGGGGTGCTCGCGCACGAACTCGGACACGTCCGCAACCACGACATCCTCCTGACTTCCGTGGTCGCAACGATCGCGTCCGCCATCACCTGGATCGGCTACATGGTGCTCTGGGTCGGGGGCGACAACGATTCGCCTCTCGGGATCATCGGCCCGCTCCTGCTCTGGATACTCGCCCCGATCTCCGCGGCGATCATCCAGATGGCGATCTCCCGTCAGCGGGAGTACTCGGCCGACGCCACTGGCGCCGAGATCTGCGGGAACCCCGAGTCGCTTGCTTCCGCGCTGCTGCGGCTGGAGTCCGGCGCCCAGGCGATTCCGATGCAGGTCAACCAGGCCAGCGAGCCGCTGTACATCGTCAAGCCGTTCAGCGGAAAGGGCCTGGCCTCGCTCTTCTCGACGCATCCGCCGATCGAGGAGCGGGTCCGCCGGCTCCGGCAGATGCGCCCCACGATCGGCTAGCGGCTACCAGGCCGGTCCATCTTGGAGCGAAGGGCGAAGCCCGTAGCGACTTGTGTGGGCCGGCCGCCTGTAGCCGCGACTGATGGCGAAGCCATGTATCGACTCCTGACATCGAAAGACGCCTTCTGGCGTCCCTCGAACCAGATGAAGGTCGAGAACACCGACCTCGCCAAACAGCTGGAGGCCGAGACGCTCGGCGCGCGGTTCTGGCGGCTCCGCCCGGGTCAGGCCAGCACCAAGCACCGGCACTTCGAGGAGCACGAGCTCTACGTGCTGCTCGAGGGAGAGGGGCGGGTGCGGGTGGACGACGAGGTGCTGAGGCTGCGACCGCTGGACGCGCTGCTGGTCGAGCCTGAGCACGTCCGCCAGCTCTTCAACGACACGGACTCGGACGCGCTCTGGCTCGTGGTCGGGACTCCGCGGGAGGAAGTCAGCAGCACGCTGGAGATGACCGAGGAGCAGCTGGCCGCGATGTATCCGGACGGGCCGAAGGCGCTGCCCCCGGAGCTCGGCGGCGGTCAGTTCCAGGGCTGATCGCTCGCGAATCCGGCTATACTTTTTGAAGCTATGAAACCGGATCAGGATTTGGGATATTTGAGATCATGAGCTCCGTGGAGATGCCCCGCAAGTACGTGCCGCCGCCCCTCGAACTGGTGAAGAGCCGGATCGAGGAGCTCCTGCCCCCTGCCGCCAAGGAGGACATCGACGGCGGCGCCGTCGTGATCGACGTGCGTGAGCCCGAGCGCTTCGAGGCGGGGCACGTCCAGGGTGCCGTCAACGTGCCCTCGGGCGAGAGCGCCCGCGACGCCCACGAGGCCGACTACGCGGAGGCGATCGAGAAGGCCGGCGCCGCTCCCGGCGACCGCGTCATCCTGGTCTGCGGCGAGGGCAACCGCTCGGCTCGCACCGCCGACGCGCTGCAGAGCGACCACGGCTTTGGGAGCGTGGCCTCCGTGATCGGCGGATCGAAGCTTTGGAGCGAGCTTGGGTATCCGATCGAGGGAGAGATCACCATCGGCGATGAAGAGGCCGAGACACACTTGGAAGGCGAGGAGGACACAACCTGATGGCCAGCACCGAGACGATCGAGCAGGTCAAGGAGCGGATCGAGGAGGTCGGTCCCGGCGAGGCCCTGGAGGAGCTCAAGGGCGGCGAGGTGGCGCTGATCGACACTCGCGAGCCCTACGAGCACCTGGAGGCCCACATCGACGGCGCGGAGCTGGTCCGGCCCGCCGACGTCCTCGACCGGATCGAGGAGGTCGTCCCTGACCACTCGCAGCGGGTCCTCCTCTACTGCGCCTCCGGCAACCGCTCGGCCCGGGCGGCCGACGAGCTCCGCGAGCTCGGCTACGACAACGCCGCCTCCGTGCGCGGTGGGATCAAGGCGTGGGAGGCCGAGGGCCTGCCCGTCGTGATGGCCGAGGGCATGACCCCCGAGCAGCGCAACCGCTACTCCCGCCACACCCTCCTTCCAGAGGTCGGCGTCGAGGGCCAGCTCAAGATGCTGAATGCGAAGGTCCTCCTGATCGGCGCGGGCGGCCTCGGCGCCCCCTCGGCCCTCTACCTGGCCGCCGCCGGCATCGGCACGCTCGGCCTGGTCGACGACGACGAGGTGGACGAGTCGAACCTGCAGCGCCAGGTGATCCACAACACCGAGCGCATCGGCCAACCCAAGACGGAGTCGGCCCGGAAGACGATCGAGACCCTCAACCCGGACGTCAACGTGGTCGAGCACCGCGTCCGCCTCGACGCCTCCAACATCATCGACATCATCTCCGACTACGACGTGATCGTCGACGGGGCGGACAACTTCCCGACCCGCTACCTGCTGAACGACGCGTCCGTGCGGCTGCGCAAGCCGGTCGTCTCGGCGTCGATCCTCGCCTTCGACGGCCAGATCTCGACCTTCGTTCCCTTCGAGGGGCCCTGCTACCGCTGCCTCTACCCGACGCCGCCCCCGGCCGAGCTCGCCCCGAGCTGCGGCGCCGCGGGCGTGCTCGGCGTGATGGCCGGCGTCATGGGCCTGCTGCAGGCGAACGAGGTCATCAAGCTCGTCGCCGGCATCGGCGAGCCGCTGATCGGCCGCCTGCTGCTCTACGACTCGCTCGGCACGCACTTCACCGAGCTCAAGGTCCGCCGGGATCCCGAATGCCCGATCTGCGGTCCGAAGGCCCAGGAGATCCCGGAGTCGGAGATGGGCAAGTTCCCCGACTACGACGGTGAAGACACTCATCGGTCGCCTCCCGCCATCGTCACGTCCTTGAATTGCGTTCTGCGCGCGACCACCCCGCGCAGCACGTCCCTGAATTGGGCGTATGTCTTGACACCGACCTCCTTGGCGTGACGGGCCTCGATGTCCGCGACGATCTCGTCGCCGAGCCGGACCTGTTCCAGACCGCGTTCGGTCGGGAAGATCAGCTTGGCGCGGCGATCCTCGGGATCGGGGCGCCTCTCGACATAGCCGAGCTCCTCGAGCTCGTCGATCAACCTCCCGACGATCTGCTTGTGCCGGCCCGAAAGGCGCGCCAGCTCCGTCGCTCTGACCCCGTCCTCATCCAGATAGGCGAGGACGGCTCCGTGGCGAGGGTGGAGATCGTCATAGCCGGAAGCCGCGAGCTCCTCGAAGAGCTCCTCCTGCAGCGAGAAGAGGAGCCGGCTTGCGAGCACGCCCAGATCGGGGTTCCACTCCTGTCGTTCCCGGCGCCTCTTCGTGGTAGTCACGAATCAAGATGATATCAATACATGACGGTCTTGGACCGTGACTAACCTTTATTGCCCGCTGAGAGTGGTCCGTATACTCGTTTCAAGACTCAGACCCTCCCAAGAAGGAGCAATACCCAGATGAGCACCACCGGACGTTCAAACTGGCAGGCGGCCTTCAAGACGGTGCTCCTGCTCTCAGTCCTCGGCGGCATCCTGGTCGGCGCCGGGTACCTGATCGGCGGGCCCTCGACCGCCCTCGTCTTCCTGTTCATCGCGGTCATCATCAACATGGGCAGCTGGTTCTTCAGCGACCGGATCGCTCTCGCCGCCGCAAGGGCGCAGCCGGTGTCCGAGGAGGAGGATCCGCGGCTCTACCAGATGGTCCGGGACCTGACCACGCGCGCCGGTCTCCCCATGCCGAAGCTCTACGTGATCCCGCAGGAACAGCCGAACGCCTTTGCGACGGGCCGCAATCCGAAGCACTCCGCGGTCGCGGTGACCGCCGGGATTCGCAAGCTCCTCACGGAGGATGAGCTGCGGGGGGTGCTCGCGCACGAACTCGGACACGTCCGTAACCACGACATCCTCCTGACTTCCGTGGTCGCAACGATCGCGTCCGCCATCACCTGGATCGGCTACATGGTGCTCTGGGTCGGGGGCGACAACGATTCGCCTCTCGGGATCATCGGCCCGCTCCTGCTCTGGATACTCGCCCCGATCTCCGCGGCGATCATCCAGATGGCGATCTCCCGTCAGCGGGAGTACTCGGCCGACGCCACTGGCGCCGAGATCTGCGGGAACCCCGAGTCGCTTGCTTCCGCGCTGCTGCGGCTGGAGTCCGGCGCCCAGGCGATTCCGATGCAGGTCAACCAGGCCAGCGAGCCGCTGTACATCGTCAAGCCGTTCAGCGGAAAGGGCCTGGCCTCGCTCTTCTCGACGCATCCGCCGATCGAGGAGCGGGTCCGCCGGCTCCGGCAGATGCGGCCCACGATCGGCTAGCGGCTACCAGGCCGGTCCATCTTGGAGCGAAGGGCGAAGCCCGTAGCGACTTGTGTGGGCCGGCCGCTTGTAGCCGCGATCTGATGGCGAAGCCATGTATCGACTCCTGACATCGAAAGACGCCTTCTGGCGTCCCTCGAACCAGATGAAGGTCGAGAACACCGACCTCGCCAAACAGCTGGAGGCCGAGACGCTCGGCGCGCGGTTCTGGCGGCTCCGTCCGGGTCAGGCCAGCACCAAGCACCGGCACTTCGAGGAGCACGAGCTCTACGTGCTGCTCGAGGGGGAGGGGCGGGTGCGGGTGGACGACGAGGTGCTGAGGCTGCGACCGCTGGACGCGCTGCTGGTCGAGCCTGAGCACGTCCGCCAGCTCTTCAACGACACGGACTCGGACGCGCTCTGGCTCGTGGTCGGGACTCCGCGGGAGGAAGTCAGCAGCACGCTGGAGATGACCGAGGAGCAGCTGGCCGCGATGTATCCGGACGGGCCGAAGGCGCTGCCCCCGGAGCTCGGCGGCGGTCAGTTCCAGGGCTGATCGCTCGCGAATCCGGCTATACTTTTTGAAGCTATGAAACCGGATCAGGATTTGGGATATTTGACACCATGAGCTCCGTGGAGATGCCCCGCAAGTACGTGCCGCCGCCCCTCGAACTGGTGAAGAGCCGGATCGAGGAGCTCCTGCCCCCTGCCGCCAAGGAGGACATCGACGGCGGCGCCGTCGTGATCGACGTGCGTGAGCCCGAGCGCTTCGAGGCGGGGCACGTCCAGGGTGCCGTCAACGTGCCCTCGGGCGAGAGCGCCCGCGACGCCCACGAGGCCGACTACGCGGAGGCGATCGAGAAGGCCGGCGCCGCTCCCGGCGACCGCGTCATCCTGGTCTGCGGCGAGGGCAACCGCTCGGCTCGCACCGCCGACGCGCTGCAGAGCGACCACGGCTTTGGGAGCGTGGCCTCCGTGATCGGCGGATCGAAGCTTTGGAGCGAGCTTGGGTATCCGATCGAGGGAGAGATCACCATCGGCGATGAAGAGGCCGAGACACACTTGGAAGGCGAGGAGGACACAACCTGATGGCCAGCACCGAGACGATCGAGCAGGTCAAGGAGCGGATCGAGGAGGTCGGTCCCGGCGAGGCCCTGGAGGAGCTCAAGGGCGGCGAGGTGGCGCTGATCGACACTCGCGAGCCCTACGAGCACCTGGAGGCCCACATCGACGGCGCGGAGCTGGTCCGGCCCGCCGACGTCCTCGACCGGATCGAGGAGGTCGTCCCTGACCACTCGCAGCGGGTCCTCCTCTACTGCGCCTCCGGCAACCGCTCGGCCCGGGCGGCCGACGAGCTCCGCGAGCTCGGCTACGACAACGCCGCCTCCGTGCGCGGTGGGATCAAGGCGTGGGAGGCCGAGGGCCTGCCCGTCGTGATGGCCGAGGGCATGACCCCCGAGCAGCGCAACCGCTACTCCCGCCACACCCTCCTTCCAGAGGTCGGCGTCGAGGGCCAGCTCAAGATGCTGAATGCGAAGGTCCTCCTGATCGGCGCGGGCGGCCTCGGCGCCCCCTCGGCCCTCTACCTGGCCGCCGCCGGCATCGGCACGCTCGGCCTGGTCGACGACGACGAGGTGGACGAGTCGAACCTGCAGCGCCAGGTGATCCACAACACCGAGCGCATCGGCCAACCCAAGACGGAGTCGGCCCGGAAGACGATCGAGACCCTCAACCCGGACGTCAACGTGGTCGAGCACCGCGTCCGCCTCGACGCCTCCAACATCATCGACATCATCTCCGACTACGACGTGATCGTCGACGGGGCGGACAACTTCCCGACCCGCTACCTGCTGAACGACGCGTCCGTGCGGCTGCGCAAGCCGGTCGTCTCGGCGTCGATCCTCGCCTTCGACGGCCAGATCTCGACCTTCGTTCCCTTCGAGGGGCCCTGCTACCGCTGCCTCTACCCGACGCCGCCCCCGGCCGAGCTCGCCCCGAGCTGCGGCGCCGCGGGCGTGCTCGGCGTGATGGCCGGCGTCATGGGCCTGCTGCAGGCGAACGAGGTCATCAAGCTCGTCGCCGGCATCGGCGAGCCGCTGATCGGCCGCCTGCTGCTCTACGACTCGCTCGGCACGCACTTCACCGAGCTCAAGGTCCGCCGGGATCCCGAATGCCCGATCTGCGGTCCGAACGCCCAGGAGATCCCGGAGTCGGAGATGGGCAAGTTCCCCGACTACGAGCTCTTCTGCGCCGGTTAGCGGAAGCTCGTCTCTGGCCGGATTAGCTCCCTGTGGCGGCGGCTACGTCGGTGAAGCCGTGCCACGCAGGCTTGGCCCCGAGATTCTGAGTGCGCAGACCCGCGTAATCGAACCAGGCAAAGCCTCCGTGGTCCCGGAAGCAGAACCAAACGACGCCGGCGATCTTGAGGCGGAACCTGGCCGCGGCCAACTCCCGATAGGTGTCCACGAGATAGGTCTCCTGCACGCTGGGCGAAACAATCGCCGACCTTGGAAGCCCGGCGGTGGCCCAGCCCACCTCCGTCACCCAGATCGGAGTGCGCTCGTCGTGGAAGCGGGTCATGACGCGGCGCATCGATAGGACGTATCGCAGGACGATGCCTGGAGTCGAACCATATGGATGGATCGCGGCCCCGTCGAACAGCGGCTTCCCGCCATTCTTGTAGATGCTCCGCAGAAACGGCTTGAACGGGATGCTGTTCGGCGCTGCCGGCACTGGATATAGACCGGCGAGGAGAATCTTGGCGCTGGGGTCCCCGTCCTTGATGCCGGCGCGGAAGACGCGTAGCAGGTTGACGTATTCTCTGGCGTTCGGCGTCGCGTCCCAGAAGGTCGACGAGCTCGCCTCGTTCCAAAGCTGCCACCAGATTACCGGCAGCTTCGGGATCTCCGGATGCATCGCCCAGAAGGTGCCGTTGGCGCCGTAGCGCTGGGCGACGGCTGTGGCGAAGGCGTGGAAAGCGTGGACGTTGTCTTGCCACGGCGGGTAGTTTTGTTTGATCGCGGCCCAGGCCGGCGACCCGTAGATGGTCGGCAGGACGCGGACGCCCTGCCGGGCAGCGTCCCCGATCACCCGGTCATAATGAGACCAGTCGTGGTCGGCCGGGGAGTCGGGCTGAACCCACGCCCAGACCAGGTTGATGCGCAGAGTGCCGACTCCGCCGGCGCGCATCTCAGCCGTCTCGGAGGAGGTGGGGTCGTCCGCGGCCATCACCCCGTAGAAGCTGCGCGGGGCGGGAGGCGGGGGGTTGTCCATCCTCATCCCGTAGCGGGCGCTCGGTGCGCCGGCGGCCCCCGTTGTGTTCTGGACGCAGGCAAACGCGACCGACAGAACGAGCATCGCCAATGCGACTCGTCCGCACCGGCAGCGTGCCTGGCTTCCTACTGCTGCAATCGATCGCTCGGTCACTGAGCATCCCTGGTGCGACCCTAATTCCTCAGCTTCCCGGGAGCAAGGCTCTTGATTGCACAGTCCCATTCGCACCGGCAATCCATCCGGCAGACGCTGCCGCCCACAGTCAGCCGTCAGCCGCTAGGTTTCCGCCCATGCCGACGATCAAGGTGCCACCGGTGCTGCGCCCGCAGACCGGCGGCGAGGCCGAGGTCAGCGTCGAGGGCGCGACCGTGGGAGACGCCCTCCGGGCGCTGGCCGAGCGTTATCCATCGACCAAGGAGCAGCTCTTCTCCGAGGAGGGCGAGCTCAACCGCTACGTCAACGTCTACCTGAACGACGAGGACGTCCGGGTGCTCGACGGGCTCGACACCGGCGCCTCCGAGTCCGACACCGTGGTGATCCTGCCCGCCATGGCCGGCGGCTATCGCTGAGGCTGGGGAGGTCGCTGGCGTCCACATACCCGTGCTCGGTGCTTCGCTGGCTGGCCGTGAACATCCTGTGACCTCTGTTACGTTGCCTCCCGCGAGCCGCATTTGGTGGGGAGGGCACAAGCTCGATGAGCTTTGAGCGGTTTCAACAGACGGGCCTCGCCCGCAGGGACGCGTCCGACGAGACGCCACCCGACCGCGAGTCCGTGGCCTGCGAGTCGGCAGCTACAGAGGTCCTGCCGACCAGAGGCGGCCGAGCCGCCAGGGCGCGCGGTGCGATCCTCCGGCGGCTGCTCGCGCTCTCCGATTGGGCCTCCTTGGTCGCGGGGACGTCGGTCAGCTACCTGCTGGTCTCGAACCCCCCCAGTGCAGCCTCCTCGATCGCCTGGTCGGTGGCTTTCGGCCCGGCCTGGATCCTGGTGATGAAGCTGCACGGCCTCTACGACCAGGACCACCGCCGGATCCGGCACAGCACCCTGGACGAGCTGCCCGCCCTCTTCTCGGCGGTGGTGATCGGCACCGTCGTGGTCGGGGTGCTCACGCGCATCACCCCCGCGCCCTATATGTCGGGCACGGCGCTGGGCGTCCTGGCCGCGACCGCGTTCGTCGTCGGCGCCTCGCTGCGAGGGCTGATCCGCCAGGTCTGGCATGCGCGGCGCCCCCCCGAGAAGTCGGCCCTGTTGGGCTCAGGGGCGGCCATGCGGCGCCTGAGCCGGCGGATCGAGACGCATCCGGAGGTCCACCTGTCACTGGTCGGCTACTTCGGCGACCCGCCCGGGCCCGGCATCGAGGGGAACGGCGCCAACGGGCACGTTGCCTGCCTCGGCCCCCGCTCGGAGCTGATCTCGGTGGCCGAGCGGCTCGGCCTGGAGCACATCCTGGTCGCGGACGAATCGATCTCGACAGACGATCTGCGGCGCCTGATCGGGGACTGCAAGCGCTTCGGTCTCTCGCTGACCCTGGTCGCGCCGAACGCCGAGCTGCTCGGGCCCGGGGATCCAACTCAACCGGCTGGGCGAGTTGCCACTGCTCGACTTCGCGTTCTCGGACCCGCCGCGATCGACGTTGGCCCTCAAGCGCGGGATCGACATAGTCGTCTCGGCCGGAATGCTTCTCCTGCTCGCGCCGCTGCTCCTCGTCGTCGCGCTCGCGATCAAGCTGGATTCCCGGGGGCCGGTGCTCTTCCGGCAGGTCAGGGTGGGCAAGGGAGGGCGGCGGTTCACGATGCTCAAGTTCCGGACGATGGTTCAAGGGCGCCGACCAGAGGCTCGACGAGGTCGTGGACGCCAAGTCGCTCCCGGAGCCTTCGTTCAAGGTCCCGAACGACCCGCGCCACACCTGGATCGGCCGCAAGCTGCGCCGCCTCAGCCTCGACGAGACGCCGCAGCTCCTCAACGTGCTCCGGGGGGAGATGTCGCTGGTCGGGCCCCGCCCGGAGGAGGAGGCCGTCGTCGCGCTCTATGACGAGCGGCAGCGCCTGCGCCTCGGAGTGAAGCCCGGGCTGACGGGACCGATGCAGGTCTATGGCCGCGGCGACCTCACCTTCGAGGAGCGGCTCGCGCTCGAGCGCGCGTACATCGACAATCTCTCGATCGCTCAGGACATCGCGATCCTGCTGCGCACGCCACGCGCGGTAATTGGCGGCAGCGGCGCCTACTGATCCGGCGGGCCGCTTCGTCGTGGTGATCGTCAGCCACGGCGCGCCGGAGCTCCTGCGGAACTGCCTGCGCTCTCTCGAGACGACCGCCGACAGCAAGCCGCGCCGGGTGGTCGTGGTGGACAGCGGCAGCCCGGACGAGACGCCGGAGATGGTCGCCCGGGAGTTCCCGTGGGTCGAGCTGCACCGCCACGACAACATCGGCTTCGCCGCCGCGAACAACCTGGTGCTCCGGGATCCGCGCGCGGAGTTCGTCCTGCTGCTCAATCCCGACACCGAGCTGCGGGACGGGACCGTCCGGGCCTGCCTTGGGCGGATGGACGCGGATCCCGCGATCGGCATGGCCGGCTGCAAGCTGGTGCTCCCGTCCGGCGAGCTGGATCACGCCTGCAAGCGGTCCTTTCCCACGCCGCTCTCCGCGCTCGCCCACTTCACCGGGCTGGGCCGCTCCGATGCCGCGCCGAGCCGGCTGAGCCAATATCGCGCGACCGAGCTCGGCGAGGACGAGGCGGGCTCCGTCGACGCCGTGAACGGGGCGTTCATGCTCGTGCGGGAGAGGGCGGTCGAGGAGGTCGGGCCGCTCGACGAGGCCTACTGGCTCTATATGGAGGACCTCGACTGGTGCTACCGCTTCTGGCAGCGGGGCTGGACGGTGTTCTACGAA
>CAWDAL010000019.1:0-39860 GCA_963800285.1 uncultured Solirubrobacterales bacterium | reverse complement strand
ACTGCTCGACTTCGCGTTCTCGGACCCGCCGCGATCGACGTTGGCCCTCAAGCGCGGGATCGACATAGTCGTCTCGGCCGGAATGCTTCTCCTGCTCGCGCCGCTGCTCCTCGTCGTCGCGCTCGGGATCAAGCTGGATTCCCGGGGGCCGGTGCTCTTCCGGCAGGTCAGGGTGGGCAAGGGAGGGCGGCGGTTCACGATGCTCAAGTTCCGGACGATGGTTCAAGGCGCCGACCAGAGGCTCGACGAGGTCGTGGACGCCAAGTCGCTCCCGGAGCCTTCGTTCAAGGTCCCGAACGACCCGCGCCACACCTGGATCGGCCGCAAGCTGCGCCGCCTCAGCCTCGACGAGACGCCCCAGCTCCTCAACGTGCTCCGGGGGGAGATGTCGCTGGTCGGGCCCCGCCCGGAGGAGGAGGCCGTCGTCGCGCTCTATGACGAGCGGCAGCGCTTGCGCCTCGGAGTGAAGCCCGGGCTGACGGGACCGATGCAGGTCTATGGCCGCGGCGACCTCACCTTCGAGGAGCGGCTCGCGCTCGAGCGCGCGTACATCGACAATCTCTCGATCGCTCAGGACATCGCGATCCTGCTGCGCACGCCACGCGCGGTAATTGGCGGCAGCGGCGCCTACTGATCCGGCGGGCCGCTTCGTCGTGGTGATCGTCAGCCACGGCGCGCCGGAGCTCCTGCGGAACTGCCTGCGCTCTCTCGAGACGACCGCCGACAGCAAGCCGCGCCGGGTGGTCGTGGTGGACAGCGGCAGCCCGGACGAGACGCCGGAGATGGTCGCCCGGGAGTTCCCGTGGGTCGAGCTGCACCGCCACGACAACATCGGCTTCGCCGCCGCGAACAACCTGGTGCTCCGGGATCCGCGCGCGGAGTTCGTCCTGCTGCTCAATCCCGACACCGAGCTGCGGGACGGGACCGTCCGGGCCTGCCTTGGGCGGATGGACGCGGATCCCGCGATCGGTATGGCCGGCTGCAAGCTGGTGCTCCCGTCCGGCGAGCTGGATCACGCCTGCAAGCGGTCCTTTCCCACGCCGCTCTCCGCGCTCGCCCACTTCACCGGGCTGGGCCGCTCCGATGCCGCGCCGAGCCGGCTGAGCCAATATCGCGCGACCGAGCTCGGCGAGGACGAGGCGGGCTCCGTCGACGCCGTGAACGGGGCGTTCATGCTCGTGCGGGAGAGGGCGGTCGAGGAGGTCGGGCCGCTCGACGAGTCCTACTGGCTCTATATGGAGGACCTCGACTGGTGCTACCGCTTCTGGCAGCGGGGCTGGACGGTGTTCTACGAACCGTCGGGCGTCGCCGTGCACGTGAAGGGCGGGTCCAGCGGCGGGCGGCGGGGCGTCCGGCAGGAGATCGCGTTTCACCGGGGGATGGGCCGCTTCTACAGGAAGTTCTATGCGCCCCGGCGCTCGCCGCTCACCTCGGTCGCGGTCTATGTGGGCATTGGCCTGAAGCTGCTGGCCAGCTTCGTTGCCCGGCTCGCTGGCGGGATCAGGGCTTCCCGCCGGTCAGGCGGGTGAACGCGTGCCAGGCCGGCTTCGGGGCGAGGCCGCGGCTGAAGAGGCCGGTGTGGTTGAACCAGATGCCGCCCGGGACGTCGCGCCAGGAGTACCAGATGACCCCGGGGATCCTGTACCGCTTGCGGTTCTTGGCCAGCAGGCGATAGGTCTGGCGCAGATACTTCGCCTGCTGCCGCGGGGAGACGGTCAGCGCCGTCCGGGGGTGGCCACCGCTTGCCCAGCCGACCTCGGTGAGCCAGAGCTTCGCCTTGCGGTCCCGGTGCTGGGCCATGGTCCGGCGCATGTCCCTGACCCGGTCGATGGCCTGTCTCGGCGTCGTCGAGTAGGGGTGCAGCGCCGTCGCGTCGAAGAGCGGCTTGGCCCGGTTCCGGTAGACGCCCTGCAGGAAGCGGTCGCTGGTCATTCCGTGCTTGACCGCGGGCGTGGGGAAGAGTCCCGCGAGCACGATGCGCGCGCGAGGGTCGCCGCCCTTGATCCCGGCATGGAACACCCGCAGCAGCCGGACGTACTGCTTCGGATTCGGCTTTCGCGTCCAGAAGCTCGGTGAATTGACCTCGTTCCAGAGCTGCCACCAGTCGACCTCCAGCCGCGGCACCGTCGGATGCTCCTGCCAGAAGATCCCGTCATGGCCGTAGCGCCCGGCGGCGGCCTCGGCGAAGCGACGGAAGTCGCCCAGGTGCTTTCCTCGCGGCGGCAGGTTGGGGCGCGCCGCCACCCATGGGGGCGAGCCATAGACCGTCGGCAGCACCCTGATCCCGCTCTCGGCGGCGTCCCCGACGATCTGGTCATAGTGGGTCCAGTCATAGCCGCTCGCGCCCGAGGGCTGGACGGCGCCCCAGTAGAGGTTGATGCGAAGCGTGCCGAGGCGCCCGACACCCATCCGGTTGATCTCGGTGGTGCTCGGGTCGACCGCCGGAATGGCGCCGTAGAACGCCCGCGGCGCCGCGTGGGCGGTCGCCGCGCACGCCAGCGAAACCAGGACGATGGCGATCGCCGGGATCCGGCTCAGGCGGCGCTTGATCCGCGAGCGATCCGCGATTTCAGGTCGTGATGGGCTCATCGAAGCTCAGAACACGCGCCCCCGGGGCTTGGTGCGGTGGCGGGATCAGGGCTGTCAGACGGCTTACCGGTCAGCCGGCGCTGCCGCCGGTCAGGGCGGTGAAGGCATTCCAGGCGGGCTTCGTGTCGAAGTCCGACGTGAAGAGGCCGGTGTGGAAGAACCAGATCGGACCGGGTACGTCGCGCCACGAGTACCAGATCACGCCGGCGATCCGCAACCGGCGCCGATTCGCCGCGATCATCCGGAAGGCCTTGCGCAGGTATTTCGCCTGGCGCTGGGGCGAGACCGTCAGCGGCGTCGGCGGGCTGCCGCCCGTCGCCCAGCCGATCTCCGTGATCCAGATCGGCGTGCGCCGGTCCTTGAACCGGTTCATGATCTTGCGCGTCTCCTTCACGGCGTTGAGGGCGTCGCGCGGCGTGGTCGCATAGGGATGCACGGCAACGGCGTCGAAGAGCCGCTTCGCCTTCCGCCGGTAGATCCCGGGCAGGTAGCGGTCGAGGTCGATCCCGTGCTTGATCCGCGGCGTCCGGAACAGGCCAGCGAGGACGATGTGGGCCGAAGGGTCGCCCGCCTTGATCCCCGCGTGGAACACCCTGAGCAGCGCCACGTACTGCTTGACGCTCGGCTTCCGGTACCAGAAGCTCGGCGAGTTGACCTCGTTCCAGAGCTGCCAGTCGGCCACCGGGATCCTGGGGATGCTCGGGTTCTCGGACCAGAACGTTCCGTTGGCTCCATAGCGCGCGGCGGCGGCCTGGGCGAACGCCCTGAAGTCGTTCAGGTGCGCTTTCGACGGCGGATAGTTCGCCTTGGCGGCGGCCCACGAGGGCGAGCTGTACACGGTCGGGAGGATCCGGATGCCCTGCTGGGCGGCTGGGCCGATGATCGCGTCGTAGTGGCTCCAGTTGTACGAGGAGCCGGCGCTCGGCTGGACCGCTCCCCAGACGAAGTTGACCCGCATCGTTCCCACCCTGCCGGCGCCCATCCGGGCGATCTCGTTCGAATCCGGGTCGTTGGCGGGGATCACGCCGTAGAACGCCCGGGGTGCGGACGCGGCCGCGTGTGGGGCGATCGCGAGGCAGATCAGCAGGGTCGTCGCGATGACGAAGCGGCGCACAGTCACACTCCTCTTACTTGGCGGGGTCGTCTGGACTCGAGACGACCGGTCCGCCAGGGGGTCCCTGACCCGACGCGGCCGGACTCGTCGTCGTGTTGCTCGGTCGTGGTTTGGAGGGGGAGCTTCGCCGGCGGCGGAGGAGCACACCGGCCACCACGACGATGATGCCGGCGAGGATCAGCAGGAAGACCGGGCTCGTGAAGATGCTCCCCGAGCCATCTCCATCCCCGCCCCCGCTCGAGGTGCCCGAGGCGGGCACCACCGGCTGATCCTTCTTGCCCTTGCCCTTGCCCTGCTTGTCCTTCTGGCCCTTGCCGCTCTTGCCGGAGCTCTCGGGAAGCGCCGTGGTCGACGTGTCCGACGAGCCGGATCCAGACGCGGAGTGGGCGCCGGACTGCGGCACCTTCGGCAGGTACTCGCTCCCGGCCGGTGAGGCCAGGGCGGCGGGAGCGAGGACGAGTATCGCCGTCGCCCCCGCAAGCAGGCATGTCGCTGTCTTGCGGGCGGTCATCCGTATCGGTGAGGGGGCGAAGATACTGCCTTCCCCTCGTCGCTGAGTGGGGGTGCCATGTACTCAACGATCAGACAACACGCCGTGGCGGTACTCGTTGCGGCGGCCGTCATGGCCGCCGCTTTCGCCCAGGGGCTCTTCAACCCGACCGGGTACGCCGGGGCGTCGATCGTCATCTGGGCGGCGCTCATCGCCGGGCTGGCGGGCGGCGTGCTGCCCACGACGCGCGTGGGCGCCCTCGCCGCGGTCGCCGGAGCCTGCCTGGCCGCGATCGCGATCCTGAGCGCGCTCTCCGTGACCTGGGCCAGCGACCAGGGACGGGCATTCGAGGAGGCGGCCAGGGCCGGCTTCTACATCGGGCTGTTCGCGCTCGCCGCGTGCACCGCCGGCCGGGCCGGCCGCGCCGAGTGGCTGACCGGCCTGGCAGTCGGGCTGGGGGCCGTCTCGGTGGTCGCCCTGTTCGCCTATCTGCAGCCGGGGGTGCTGGATGGCGGCGGTAGCGACCTCCCGGGCGCCGCCGGGCGCCTGACCTATCCGATCGGCTACTGGAACGCGACGGCCGCGCTGCTGGTGGCGGCGAGCACCCTGCTCGCCCACGCCGGGGTGCGCTCGCCGGTCCGGGCGCTTCGAACCGCCGCGGTTGCGGCGATTCCGCTCGCGATCCTCGCGCTCTGGCTCACCGGCTCGCGCGGCGGCGCCGTGGCGATCGCGATCGCCTGGATCGTGCTCCTCGCCGCCTCTCCCGACCGGTCCCGTCAATTCGCCGTGATGGCGATCGGGCTGGCCGGCGCGGCGGCCCTCGTGGTGGTCGCGACGCAGCTGGACTCGCTCACCGACAGCGTCGTGGACAGCGCCAGGAGGGCCGACGGGGACCGCATGTCGGCGGTCTGCGTGGCCGTCTCCGCGCTGACCGCGGCGGCCGCCTGGCGCCTCGACCGCTGGCGGCCCTCGGTGACGAATGTCGCGCCGCGCCTGGCTGGCGGTCGCCGGCATCGCCTTCGTGGCCGTGGTCGCCGCGATCATCGCGGTCGACCCCGGCTCCCGGCTTCACGAGTTCGAGCAGCCGCCGCCCTCCCACAACGGCGTGTCCGTGGGGGCGGCCGAGCTGAGCTCCAACGGCCGCTGGCAGTTCTGGGGACAGGCGATCGACGCGTTCGGCAGCGAGCCGCTCCACGGGGTCGGCGCCGGCGGCTTCGAGGGCTGGTGGGGGCGCCACGGGGACGTCGCCCTGTTCGTTCGCAACCCTCACTCGCTGCCGCTCCAGGCGGGGGCGGAGCTCGGCATCCCCGGCATCGCGCTCTTCCTCGGCTTCTGCGTTGCGCTCGCGGTCGCATCTCGCCGCCGGCTGGCGGAGGGCCGCGACGGCGACGCCGGAGTGTTGGTCGCCCTGTTCCTCGCCGGCGCGGTCGGCGCGGTCTTCGACTGGACCTGGCAGATCCCCGCCGTCTTCGGCCCCTCCCTGGTGGCCGCCGCCCTCCTGCTGGCCTCGGCGCCCGCCCGGGAGCTTGGCCGCGCCCTGCGGTGGGTAGGCGCCGGCACCCTCGTGGTCGGCTCGCTGGCGGTGCTGGCGGCGGCCATCGTCGTCCTCAGCGAGCTCGAGCTGAGCCAGAGCCGCGACGCGGCCTCCGCCGGCCACACTCGCGAGGCGATCGATCATGCCCGTACGGCGAGCGACATCCAGCCGTGGGCGGCCGAGCCCTATATCCAGCTGGCCGAGCTCGAGTACCAGGAGGGCGACCTGGAGGCGGCCCTGGCCGACATCAAGCGGGCGGAGGAGCGGGCCTCCGACGATTGGCGCCCTCTGGTGATTGAGGCTACCCTGCTGCAGAGGCGAGGGGAGTTCCAGGCGGCCCGAGCCGCTTACCTGGAGGCTGATCGGATGACACCCCTGCCGCTCGTCGACATCGTGTTCCCACCCGGAGGTCAGGGATGACCCAGGACGAGAGCGCAACCGCCGTGAGCCAGACCCATGCGCCGCTTGATGCCGCCGAGCAGCGGCGGGATGAGCCGGCCGACGGGACCGCCCCACGCGTCCCTCCCAGCGCGACCGTGATCGTGCCCACCGTGACGCCGGCGCGCGCAGCGGGGCTGCTCCGCTCGCTGGCGGTGGCGGGCGAGGGCTTCGAGACGATCGTCGTCGACAACGGCACCGGCTCGAGCGAGTTGAAGAGCGCGGCCGGCGAGGTCGACGGGGCCCGTGTGCTGCGGCTGGAGTCGAACCTCGGCTACTCCCGGGCGGTGAACAGGGCCGCTCGCGAGGCCGAGGGAGACGTACTGGTCATGCTCAACGACGACTGCATCGTCGGCCAGGGATACGTGGAGCGGATTGCATCCGCCCTCGACCCGGCGCAGGGGCGCGTGATGGCCGCGGGGGTGATGTGCGACGCGGGCTCCCCCGGGCTGATCGACAGCGCCGGGATCGAGCTCGACTGGACCCTGCTCGCGTTCGATTACCTGAACGGTGAGCCCGTCGAGGCGCTGGATGGGCGGGTCGCTGACCCCATCGGCCCCTCGGGATCCAACGCGGCCTACTGGCGGGACGCGTTTCTCGAGGCCGGTGGCTTCGACGAGCGAATCTTCGCGTACCTCGAGGATGTGGACCTGGCCCTCAGCCTGCGTCGCGCGGGTGGCTCCTGCCGGTTGGCGAAGGCCGCGCGAGGCGTGCACGAGCACTCGGCGACGCTCGGATCCGGATCCCGCCGCAAGAACTACCTGATGGGCTGGGGTCGCGGCTACCTGCTGCGCAAGTGGAGCGTGATCACGCCGCGCAGGCTGCCGGGGATCGTGGCTCGGGAGCTCTACCTCGGGGTCGGCCAGGCCGTTAGTGGACCGAAATCTCGGAGGGCCTGAGCGGCAGGCTCGACGGGCTCCGCGCGGGTCGGGCGACCGAGCCGTATCCGGGACCGCTCCCCGATCCGCCGACCCTGCTCGGGACGCTGCGGCGACGGTGGCGGCGCCGCGCCCGGCTGCGCGCCGCGTCGGACCGCTAGGCGACCCGGTCGGGATCGGGCGGGATGCTGATGTCCCGGGGGAGAAGCCGGTTTGGCCTGTTCCGCCCGGCGGTCCAGGCCGAGACCGCGCGTCTGCGCACCAGGGCGTAGCCGTAGAACAGCTCCCGGTCGAGCGTCTCGTTGCGACCCCAGAGGCGGCGGCCGCGCCGCCCCAGCATCCAGGCCAGGCCGGCGATCCCGCTGTCGGCCGAGAGGAGCCGCGACAGGGTGCGGCGCTTCGACTCCGACATCCGCTCCCAGCAGCGCAGCCTGAGGACCTCGGCGAGGAGGAGCTGCTGCTGCCAGTCGTAGTAGTAGACGGCGCGCGACCCGCCGGTCGGGTTGCGGAGCCGCTCGATCAGGTGGCGCCGGATCGGTCTCGGTCGCTTGTTGGCCTTCGAGTGGCCGATCACCGCCTCGCCGTGCTGGACGTAGTCGTAGAGCGCCTCGTCGACGTACGCGAGCTCTCCGAGGGCCATCGCGGTGACGGCGACCCAATGGTCGTGGAAGGCCCGGGCGAGCCGCGGCGGGAAGGGCAGGGCGTGGTCGAGGACCTCCCGGCGGAACATCGAGGCGGCGCCGGTGACGGAGTTCGCGATCAGCAGCGAACCGAAGCTTGTGTAGTTGTTGCGGCGCTCGGTCCAGTACGAGGGGCGGACGAGATCGCCGCCCGGGGTGACGATCCGGGCATCGCTGTAGACGAGCTGGGCGTCGCCGATCGACGACAGCAGCCGCTCGAGCTTGCCGGGATGCCAGCGGTCATCCTGGTCGCAGAAGCTGACGAAGCTCGCGTCCGCCGGGGCCATCGACAGCGCCCGTTCGAAGTTCCGGTAGAAGCCCAGGCGCTCGCCGCTGCGCGAGACCGCGAAGCGCGGGTCTCCGGCGGTGAGCTCGAGCAGCCGTTCGTGCGCGGCCTCCGAGGAGGCGTCGTCGCTGATCACGCAGACCCAGTTCCGGTGCGTCTGCTCCCTGAGCGAGTCGAGCTGGGTCCTGAGCAGGTCACCCGGGGGCTCATAGGTGGCCATGCAGATGGCGACCCGCGGCCCCGAACCGTTGCGGAACTCGGGCGGCGGGGCATCGGCCGGAGGGGCCAGATCCGGTTCGACGGCGATGGCGCCCACCGGGACGCGGGACTCGCTCCCGCCGGGATGCTCCATGACCAGGGCGACCTCGAGGGTCTTCGGCTCGGAAACAGGGGCTACGTCGGCGACCACGACGAAGCCGCTGCGATAGGCGCTCGGCCCGGCGGGGTCCGCCGGATCGAGCCGGGCGTGAACGTCCGCGCGCGGCAGCCGGAAGTGCTCCACCCGCTGCCGGGAGCCACCCACCTCGATCGCCAGCGCACGGGTCCGCAGCCCGGGCGAGTAGCAGTATCCGGCCGTCACGAACGCGGTGCCCCGCCCCGCCGCGATGCGCTCCGGGGGCCTGATCTCGAGCTCGGCGACGGGAGATCCCGTACGGGCGGTCAGGGCCGGCTCCGCTTCCTCAAGAGCCCGAGCGCGTACTCGTAGAGCTCCATGTCGAGGCGATTGTCCTCCGCGATCCGGTCCCGGAACGAGTCCGGGACCTTGACCGGCTTCGTCACGTTGCTGTGCACGGGAGGGCCGAGGCGCCAGTGAAAGCGTTGCTCAAGTCGCTGGGCGAACCCCTCGAGGTCCTCCTGGACCCCGAACAACTCGACCCTCCGGCGGAGCGCCCGCTTCGCGCGCCGCAGCCGCCTCCGGTCGAAGTCGATCACGGTCATCATCCCGTTGGTCATCTCCTCGGCCCGGAGCGAGAGCATCTTCACCATGTGGTTCTCGATGAACGGGCGGAATCGAGCCGGGTCCTCGTAGATCGCCTCGAGTCCCAGCTCGCTGTCGGCAGGGGTGGTGTCGCGGTGGTGTCGCAGGTAGCTCAGCGTGCGCTCCACCGGGTCCCGCAGCACCGTGATCACGGTGAAATCGGCATTGAGGAGCTCGGTCGTGCAGAGCGGGAAATGCCCGGTCACGGCCTGGATCTCGTCGCGCCGTGCCTCCCAGCGCTCGAACAGGATGTGGGGGAAGAGCTGGGGCGCGACGGTGGTCGGGCTGCCGTCCGACGGCGCCGGATAGACGGCCTCGCGGCCGAAATAGCGCCACATACGCACGTACAGGGAGACCCCGCCGGTTTTCTGCATGTGGACGAAGAAGAACCGGCGGGGCTCTGGACCGTCCGTCACACAGCGAGGGGCGCGTACTCCGCCGGGGAGGCGGAGGCCCCGAAGAACCAGCTCTCGATGGCCATCCGGCTCTTCTTCATCGAGGGCTCGGCCGCGGTCGAGTGCAGGAAGAGATCGTCGAAGAGCAGGACGTCGCCCGGCTCGAAGACCGGACGCAGGATCCCAGCCTCGCCGGCGGCTTCCTCGGCGACCGCGGGTGAGACCGACCACTCGAAGATGGCGCCCTCCGTCCCGGTGGGCACGATCTGGTCGAGCCGGCGCGGGACGATGTCCATGCCAGGCGCCTCGTCACCGCAGCGCGAGAGCGCCAGCCAGACGTTGAGGGCCCGGACGTCGCCCATGAAGGCGCCGTCCTGATGCCAGCCATGGCCGGCGTCCGGGTCGACTTTGCGGAGGGTGCACTTCTCGACGGAGATGGTCGGCTGCTCGCCGAGGTAGTCGCGGATCACACCGGTCAGGCCCGCTCGGTCGAACGAGTCGAGCATCTCGAACATCAGGTGCGGCGAATCGGCCACCCAGAGCCCGCCGCCCCCCGCCACCCAGTCACGGCCGCCCTCCTCGCCGACGAAGCGCGGATCGGGGACGAACTCGTGGTAGTAGCCGCCATCCGCCGACCGACCGGCCTGCAGCGCATCGCGCGCGTCGAAGGCGGAATGGATCTGCTCGACCAGACCGGCGGTCGCCTCGGCGTCCAGGACGCCCCGGACGAGCAGGCAGCCGTCGCGGAGAATCCCCGCGCGAACGACCTCGGGGCTGAGCTGCTCGGGGCTGATCCCGGCCAGTTCGCCATTGCGGTCGGGCAACGCGTCGAAGGCGGGCTCCGGGTAGCCGGCCCCGCCGGTGGCGCCCTCCAGCAGCCGGATCCCCGCCGCATGGCGAAGCTCGACCAGGCGCGTCTCGATGTCCGGGTCGCGCTGATCCCGATTCGCCCGGGTGAGGCGCTCGATCTCGGCGAGCAGCTCCTCGGTGCTCAAGCCGGGGTCCACCGCGGGCCTGCGATCCGCGACGGCGCCCTGCGATTTTCTGCGGAAGAGCATCGCCCGTAGGCTAGTCAGTCGTCGCGCGGGCCGGGGCTCCGACCACCGTGGCGCCCGCTTCGACGTCGTCCACCACGACCGCGTTCGCGCCGATCGTGGCGCCGGCGCCCACCCGGACCGGTCCGAGCACCTTCGCGCCCGTGCCGACGCTGACGTCCTCCTCGATCGTGGGGCCGGCGATGTCGCCCTGCCTCAGCCCGATCGTCACGAACGGGCCGATCACGACGCCAGGCCTGATCTGGACGACGCCATCGATCACCACCTGACCGTGGAGCAGGTGCAGTCCCGGATCGATCACGACGGGATCGCCGATCGTCACCCCGCCGCTCAGCATGGCGAGGCGGTGAAGGAGCCGAGGCAGGACCGGCACGCCCCGCCGCTGAAGGGAGGCCTTGGCCCGGTAGAGGGCCTGGCCGAGGAAGGCGTCGGCAGACCAGACCAGGCGGAGCACCTGAATCGCGGCGTCCGCCGCGGATCGAAACTCGTACCGCTCGCCGCGGTGGAGGAGGGCGACGCGGGCGTCGGCGACCACGGCGTCCCACAGCCTCGGGTGGCGCGCCCTGATGTCGCTCATCAGCGACTCGGCGAGTGGGTTGTCGGCTTTGAACATGGGCCGGAGCGTAGCCGGGCGTGTGGGCGCCTAGACTGCGCCCCGCCCCCCGAGCCGGGCCTCCGCGTCATGCCCATGCAAGTCACCTCCTACTACCACCGGACCAACCCGGACGAGGCCGGTTACTCGCTCGGGAACTTCTACGAGGTCTGGGCGGCCTGCTTCGACGCCGTCGGGGCCAGATCCGTGATCGAGGTCGGGGCAGAGAGGGGCAGGCTGACCCAGGAGCTGCTGCGCTGGGCGGCGCCGAGCGGCGCGCGGGTGACCGCGATCGAGCCCGAGCCGATCTCGGACCTGCTCGAGCTGCTCGACGAGTATCCCGACCTCGAGATCGTCCAGGAGACCAGCCTCGATGCCCTCGCGCACCTGCCGATCGCCGACGTGGTCATCCTCGACGGCGATCACAACTACCACACGCTCAGTGGGGAGCTGCGGCTGATCGTGGAGCGATCGGAGCGGATGCCGCTGGTCGTCTTCCACGACGTCTGCTGGCCCCTGGCTCGCCGCGATCAATATGCCGCCCCGGACCGGATCCCGCCGGAGCACCGTCATCCCTATGGGGAGGACATCAAGCTCGTCCCGGGGAACCCGGGCACCGCCGAGCGGGGGCTGCCCTTCGAGTGGGGCGCCCTGGAGGAGGGCGGCCCGCGCAACGGGGTGATGACCGCCATCGAGGACTTCCTGGCCGAGCGCGACGGCCTGCGCCTGGCGGTGATACCGATCTTCTTCGGCTGTGGCCTGATGTGGCCGGAGGGCGCTCCCTGGTCCGACGCGGTGGCCGAGATCGTGGAGCCGTGGGACCGGAATCCGATCCTCGAGCGGGTCGAGAAGGCCCGTGTCACGCAGCTCGTCCAGCGGCACTCACGCGAGCAGGAGATCGACGAGCGCTTCGCCTACGCGGGCAGGCTGGAGGAGGCCGTCAGGCGGGTCCTCGCCTCAGGTGCCTTCTCGGCGGCCGAGTGGCTGTCGAAGGTGCGCCGGCGCGGCAAGCCCGCCTTCTCGCGCCGGGAGCTCAGCGATCTGGTCGCCGAGAGCGAGGAAGCGCGGCGCGAGGATCAGCGCTGACGGTTCGGCAGCGGTCCCGGCGAGTTGCCGTTCCTTGACGGCTCCTCGTCGCGCCTGAACATCGACTTGACCCACCGCAGTGGCTTCGTGAGGCGCCAGCTGGCGCTGCGCTCGACGGCCTGGAGCTGCCGCTGCATGTCGAGCACGGCCGCCTCGCGGGCGAGCTCGGCGGCGTTGGCCTGCATCAGCGCCGCATCGCGCCGAGCCTCGGCCCAGCGCGCGCGCTCCTTCCAGTCGCCGGGAATCGTCTGAGCCGGGGAGAGCTGACCGTCCCATTTCTCGGCCACGCGCATGTGAGCGGCGATCCAGCCCTCGACGTCGCCGATCAGCTCCAGGGAGTGATGGTGGATGACGCGGATGTGCTCGGTCATCACCTTCTTGCCGGCGGCGCGCACCTGCTGGCAGACATCGAAGTCGTAGCCGTGCAGCTTCCCCAGCGACTCGTCGAAGCGGATGTTCTGGATGAACCAGGGCGGCAGGACCATCATGAAGCCGTCGATCACGTCGACCTCGCCGGTCCGGGCCTCGGGCGGCGCCTCGTCCCAGTTGAAGGTCGAGCCCTGGATCTCGCCCCCGCCGTACTCCTCGTACTGATGCGAGAAGGAGGCAAGCGTCACGGAGCCGTCCCACCAGGCGATGTTGCGCACGCCGATCGCCCCCGCGCAGCCGAGGATGCCGAGGTCCTCGTGCTGGAGAGCGCGCCTCACCTTGACGCAGAACTCGGGATCGACGATCTCCGCGTCCTGGTGGACGAGCACCAGTGCCTCGAGGCCCTCGAGCTTCGCGGCCTCCTCGATCAGCAGGTTGTAGTTACGGAAGATCGAAGCGTCGCCGAGGCCGGCGGAGCCGAGCGCGAGGATCTCGGAGTCGGGCTCGGCGACCAGCTTGATGCCGGGCTCCGCGAAGGCCTCGTACTGGGCGTGATCCGTGATGGGGCAGCCGAAGGCGATCATCTCGGGCGGAACATAGCGTCAGCCCTCACTTGCGGCCGAGCAGGCCGATCGAGGCGATGCGGCGCATCGGATAGTCCTCGTAGGGGAGGTCGCCGCGCCAGCGCTCGTGCGCCTCGGCCGAGACGAAGTAGGCCTCCGGATCGGCTTCGAGGCGGCGGATCAGCTCCCCGAGTCCCTCGGCGCTGAGCCCGAGGCGGCGGACCGTCTGCTCGAGCCGCTCACGGTGGGCGTCCGCCCCCCAGCCCGCCAGCACATGGTCGACGGCGTGGATCGAGCAGCCGGCCGGGGCCAGGGCCGCCGTGGCCGCACCCATCACCGTGCCCATCTCGGCGACCGGGATGTGCTCGAGCACCGAGACGGAGTAGATCGCGGCAACCGGGCCCGGAAGCCCGCTGGAGGGTGGGAAGCGCTCGCGGATGAACTCGACGTCGGGGTATTCGCGCGCAAAGCGCTCGAACTCCACGGGGCCCTGGTCGCTGCCGTCGTAGGGATCGACCACGGTGACCGAGTAGCCGAGCCGGGTCAGCAGGCCGGCGACCAGCGGCTCACCGGCCCCGATCTCGATCAGCCGGCCGCCGCGCTCCACCGTGCCCAGGATGGCCTTCACCATCCAGCAGCGCTGCAGGTCCTTCATGTCCCCGCTGGCCCTGGCGAGCCCGCCCAGGTTGTCGAGGCTGTCCGCGAAGTCGCGGACGGTGCCGTAGGAGAGCTCCTCGACCGGGAAGCTGCCGCGGTAGAGCTCGTCCAGCTCCCAAAGGCGATCCTGGGGAAACAGGTCGGTCATGCGGCCACGGGGTCGGCCCGGCTCGCCAGGCGCTCCCGGTAGAAGTCGGCCAGCCGCCCGGCGTTCCGGGGCCAGCTCAGGCGGTCGAGCGCGAACTGCCGCGCCCCGCGCCCCAGCCTGTCGGCGAGCTCGCGATCGTCCATCAGCTCCTCGAGGCGCGCAGCGATCTCGAGCGCCGTTCCCTCGCGCAGGAGCAGGGCGTTCTCCCTGTCGGTGAGCTCGTTGCCGAGATTGCACGCGGGCAGCACCACCGGCCGGCCCATCGCCATGAACTCGGGCAGCTTCGAGGGCAGCCTGTAGCGGTTGAAGTCGTCCGGGGCGCCGGGCTGCACGTAGGCGTCGGCGAGGGCGAGGTAGCCGGGGATCTCGCGCCAGGGCACGTCGCCCAGGTCGGGCTCGCCGTCGCGGCAGAGCCTGCAGGGTCCGCGGATCCACTCCGCCGAGCCGCGTGCCGCCGAGGCGGACCAGCCTCACCGGCCGGCCGCGCCGCCGCAGCAGCTTCACGGCGAGATAGAGGCTGAAGAGCTCCCGCAGGTTCGCCCAGTGGCCGATGCCGTGGTAGACGAGGACGAAGTCGTCGGGCCGCAGCCCGAGTCGCTCGCGCGAGACGGCGGGAGACAGGTCCGGCCGGAAGCGCTCGTGGTCCACGCCGGGAGGGGCGAGCCGGTGCGGGCGCCCGCCGAGGTTGAACTCGTTGAGCTCCTCGGTGATCACGGTGACTCCCGCCGCGCCCTCCATCAGGCGCGGGTAGTGGAGCGGGTGGATGAAGTCGTCGGAGCAGAGCTCGTCGAGGCGCTCCGGGGGCAATCGCCGGAGCCGCTCGTAGGGCAGCCGCAGGGCGGTGGAGAGCAGGTGCTCCTCGTTGTCCTCGAGGTGGACGACGTAGGGAGCGCCGAGGACCGAGACGGCGCGCTCCGTCGCCTTGCGGACCACCTCGCGCGGCGTCCACGCGCAGATCATCGTCTCGTCCGGATCGCGTGACCAGTCCCTCAGAGTGCGGTCGAGCCGGTCGTAGTTGATGCACTCGAAGCTCGGCTCGCCGATGGTCGCGATCCGGTCCGTGTCCCCCTGGCCGCAGAGGACGACCTCGATGCCCTGTGCGGTCATCTCCTCGCCGAGGTGGAACGCCTGGATGACGCTGTTGACGTGGAGCTTGCCGAAGTGGAGGAAGAGGACCCTCATCCGACCGCCTCCCGCATCGCGACCTCCTGCGGGTCGGCGCTGAACGCCGAGAGCTTGTAGTCGGCCGCCTCCCGGAAGAAGCGCCGGCTGTAGTAGGGGTCGCCGGCCTCGAGGGTCTCGTAGAAGCGGTCGACGAAGAGGGCGCGGTCGATCACGTCGAAGTCCGAGCGCCGCTGCGCCTCGGTGGTGTGCACGACGGTCCGCGGGGACGGGCGCGCAGACGACGCTGAGCCCCAGGTCCCGGATCCGAAGGCAGAGGTCGAGATCCTGGAACTGGCGGGCATACGCCTCCTCGAAGCCGCCCAGCCGCTCGAAGACGGAGCGCCGGACCAGCATGCACTCCATGCCGACCGCGGAGACCTCGCGGGCGCAGGAGAGCGAGCCGTAGTAGCCGTCCGCGTCGGCCGGGAAGCCGCGCATGACCGGGGCGGCGGGGTCGTACAGGCCGATCGCGTAGCCGGCGGCGTCCACCCGCCCGTCCGGGCGGGTGAGCATCGGGCCGACCGCTCCGACCCCGGGCATCTCCGCGTAGAGGAGGAGCTGCTCGACCCAGCCGGGCTCGACCACCTCCGTGTCCTCGCCCGATGAAGACGATGAACTCCCCGCCGCCGCGCCCGGCGGCCCGGTTCGCCTGCCTGGCCGGGGTTGAACGGGCCGTCGGGGGTCCGGCGAATAACTCCAGGGACGGATACCCGGCCCGTTCCCGAGCGGCGTCGAAGGCCGGGTCGGTGTTCCCGCGGCCGGTGATGACGATGTCGACCTCCGGAGGCTCCTGCCCTGGGCCGGGAGCTAGCCGCAGGCGGTGGGGCCGCGAGGGGTGCGGGGAGGCCGTGGCCGCGATTCCCCGGCGGTCGAGGTGGGCGTTGACCGCGCGGGCCTGGAGCTCGGTCACGCCCCCCTTCGCATGCTCCGAGAGGGCGATGCTGCCCGGGATCGCCCGCCAGTGGTAGAGCGTCTCGGGGATGTGGTGGATCCGGTGCGTCGCTCGGAGAGGCGGAGCAGCAGCTCGAAGTCCTGGATCGTGTCGAATTCCGAGTCGAAGCCACCGGCCTCGGAGAGCAGCTCCCGGCGCACCACCAGCAGATGGCCGACGTACATCGCGCCCAGCGCGTAGACGGGCGACCAGTCGGGCTTGTGGAACGGATCGACCCTGGCTCCGTCCGCGGTGATCTTGTCCTGGTCGGAGTAGGCGACGTCGAACTCGCGGCTCCGCGAATTCCCTCGCCACCCGCAGCAGCGCGTCGGGCGTGAGCTCGTCGTCGTGGTCCAGGAACGCGACGAGCTCCGCCGCGGCAGAGCTCGAGGCCCCGGTTGGAGGCGGCGGCGATGCCGTTGTTCTCGTCCAGCAGGCGAGCGGTGATCCGCGAGTCACGGGAGACGGCGCGCTTCGACCGGCCTTGCGGGTGTCGCGGCGGGTGGAGCCGTCGTCGACCACGATCAGCTCCCACTCCGGATACACCTGGCCGCGAACCGAGGCGATCGCCTCCCGCAGATAGCGGGGCTCGGTGTCGTACACCGGCATCACCACGGAGATGAGCGGCCGGTCGGGGAGCGTGGCGAGCTCAGCCGCGGCCGTGGAGCGGCGCCTATCCCTCACGCCGAAGAAGCCTGCCCATCGCTCGGAGTGGCTTGGTCAGCTTCCAGCTCGTCGTGGCCTCGTACTCCGCCGCGACCAGCATCGCCGGCGAGCCCGCTCCACCCCGAGCCCACTCCCGATCGGCGGCGTCGAAGGAGCGGCGCATGAGCTCGCGGTTCATGTCCTCGCGCAGCTCATCGAGCTCGCGCCGGTGGCGCCGCTCGGCGGCCTCCAGCTCCGCCCGGAGCTCGGCGGCCTCGGCGCGCGCCGCCGCCAGTTCTCCGCGGTCGTCCGTGTCCTGGTCCGGCATCGCGCCAATCGTAGGCTGCGGATCAACCCGCGCGGCGCCAGAGACGCATGTGGAGGCTTGGGTCCTCGCCGACCGGCCGGTAGCCGCGCTGGCGCAGGATGGCGGCGAGCTTGGGGATCTCCACGACCAGACCGCCGGCGCCGGGCACGTGGCTCACCGATTCGAACACGCTGTTCCCGCCCTCGTCCTCGAGCTGGTCGATCGCACGCTCGGCCTCGTCGGGCACGATCAGCCCCGTGATCCCGTTGACGGGCGAGACGTTGACCACCCCCGCCCGGTCGGCCACGCGGTGATCGAGGGTCGTCCCGATGATCAGGACGTGGTCGCCCGGATGCGTGTTCGACTGGACGTAGCGCTGCGCGGCGAGCTGGTCGTTGACCGCCACCCCGCCGTCCGCCAGGCGGTCGATCTGGCGCCAGGGCGGGGACACCCGTCCGATGGCGGAGAGCATCAGGCCGAAGCCGATGAGGGCCGCACAGGCGGGCAGCAGGATGCGCTTCAGCCTGTCGGGGTCGCCGGCGCTGTGCCGGAGCGACCGGGCAGCGGTCCAGGCGACCAGGGCCAATGACAGCGCCCAGGGCGGAAAGAGCAGCATGAGCTGAAACTGCGAGGAGCGGCCGACGAAGTACATGCCGGTGGCCAGGCCGAAGGCGCCCGAGAAGGCCAGCATCGCGGTCAGGGTCCGGTCGGGGTCGTCGCGGACGTAGCGGACGGCTGCCATCACCAGGGCCGCGGCATAGGTGAAGTAGAGGGCCCACTGCAGGCCCAGCGTCGGCATCGGGACCAATCCGAACGAATCGCGCAGGAACACCCGGTTGAAGTAGGTGAGCAGCGTCGGGTTGGGGAGTTCGCCGGTGCGGACCAGGATGACCGCGCAGACCAGGACGATCGCCCCGAGCAGGCCCGCGGCGCCCTCGGCGGCGATTCGCCCCACCCGCTCGCGGAGCGGCGTCGAGCGATCCCAGCTGACGCCCATACCGACGATCAGGCTGAGCAGGGCCGGCGCGCCGAACTCGACGTTGTTCACCAGCATCAGGCCGGCGAATCCGAACAGCGCCCAGATCGGGATGCGCCGCCGCGTCGAGACCGCGAACAGCCAGGCGAGCACGAACGGGCCGAAGAGGCGCCCCGGGAGGATGCCGTAGTAGTTGGCGTCGAAGTTCCGGAACGCGCCGTTGTCGTTCCACGGGAAGAGGGCCAGGGCGAGGAACGGCACGAACAGCGCCAGGGCGGCCCAGGGCCCGCGCGTGACCTGGCGGAAGACGCCGAATATCGCGAGCAGCGCGATCGCCGAGAGCGTGCACATCGCGATCGAGAGCGCGGTGATCGAGGAGTCGAAGGTCGCGAGCACCGGCGCGAGGAGGAGCGGCAGCAGGTTGGCGTACTGGGCGATGTAGTCGACCAGTGGGGTGCGTCCGTTGACGACCGAGAAATAGTCCTCGGCCTGGACCGGGATGTGGCCGGCGGCGAGCTGGCCCGCCTGGCCGACGGTCGCGTCGGTCACCACTGCGGGCAGCACGAAGATGACGGTGAGCAGCAGGGCAATCCCGAAGGCCAGCCAATCCCGGCCACGAAGGCGCTCGCCGAGCCGCAGGGCCCAGGGCGGGACCCGGCCGGACCAGCGCAGGACGGCGACCGTCATGCCGCCGCCGAGGACGACGGCCGCGACCAGGTTCGGCACCGAGAGGAGGTAGGGCTTGAAGTAGTCGATGAGGAAGCCGCTCTGGCGCGGCTGGTCCAGGACCCCGACGACGATCAGCGCGATCCCGGAGATTTGCGCCCCGAGGATGAGCGGGTCGAGGGATCGGCGACCCGGCTCCCGTCTCCCCAGCCCGATCAGGACGCCGCCGAGCACGAATGGGGCCGCCAGGGTGAGCATCGACCGGACCTCCTCGCGCGCCTCGGGCAGCACCAGGGGCTTCCAGGCCGCGAAGACCTCCTCGCCGGGGGCGGGATAGAGCTTCGCCAGCTCCGGCACGAGCAGAAGAAAACCGAGGCCGAGGACGATCGCGGCGACGATCGCCCCGATCCAGGCCAGGTCCTCGGCAGGCGCCGCCAGCCGTTTGATCACCTGCGGCCTGCTCCACGGGCGCGCCAGAGGCGAAGACCGATATTCCGATCCTGCTCGACCAGGCGGTAACCGCGCTCGCGCAGGATGCCCGCGAACTCCTCGATCCTGATCGGGAACGGATTGTCGGCGGCGGGAGCAGTGATCGATTCGAAGACCTGCGTCCCATTCTCGGACTCCAGCTGGTCGAGCGCCCTGTTCGCGTCGGCCGATGAGATCAGCGCGTAGTAGCCGCTATATGGCGAGACGTTGACGACTCCGGCGCGATCGGCCAGCCGGTGATCGGCGGGTGGCCCGATGACGATCACGCGCTCGCCAGGACGGCTGTGGGATTCGATGAACCGCCGAGTGTTGGGGACGTCGTAGCTGCCCACGCCTCCCTCTTCGAGCCGGGACACCTGGCGCCACGGGGGAGAGACGCGGTCGATCGCGGAGACCATCACGCCGAACCCGATCAGCGCCGCGACGGCGGGCAGCAGGATTCGGCGGAGCTGGAGCTGGTCGCGGCGAGCCGAGCGGAGCGCCAGCCCGGCGGTGTAAGCGACGAGGGCCAGGGCGAGGGCCCAGACCGGGAACAGGATCATGAGCTGGAACTGAGCCGAGCGGCCGACGTAGTACATCCCCGTCACGAGCCCGAGGGCGCCGGCGAATCCGAGCATTCCGCTGAGGATCCGCTCCGGGTCGTCGCGGACGTACCGCACGGCGGCCGTCAACAGAGCGGAGGCATAGGTTGCGTACATGACCCAATGGAGTCCCAGCGAGGGCATCGGCAAGAGTCCCAGCGCATCACGGAGGACGAGGCGCGTGTAGTAGTTGAGCAGCGACGGGTCCGGCAGGCTCCCCGAACGGATCAGGGTGATGGTGCACACGATCGCCACCGCGGCCAGCAGCCCGATCGCGCCGTCGACGCATATACCGAGGAGCCGCCGGCGAAGCGGGATCGAGCGATCGCCGCCCAGAATCAACGCCAGAACTGAGGCAATCAGGGCTCCGGTCCCGAACTCCGAGTTGTTGATCACCGTCAACCCGGCCAGCAGAAAGAGGCCCCACCCCGGGATGCCGCGTCCGCGGATCGTGAGCGCGCAGAGCCAGGCCAGCAGGAACGGGCCGAGGAGGCGGTCCGGCAGGATGGCGTAGTAGATGCCATCGAACTCACGAAACGCTCCATTGTCATTCCAGGGGAAGAGGGCGAGTGCCAGGAACGGCAGGTAAAGCGCGATGGCCTTCCAGGGCCTCCGGTCACCTCCCTGTAGACACCGAAGACCGCGAGCAGCGCGACCGTCGAGAGGGAGCACATCAGGATCGTGAACGCCGTGACCGAGGAGTTGAACAGGGCCAGGAGGGGCGCGACGGCGAACGGCAGGAGGTTCGAGTACTCCCCGATGTAGTTGACCAGCGGCGTCCGCCCGTTGACGACCGCCCAGTAGTCCTCCGCGTGCAGGGCGACGCTGCTGTGAGCCAGAATTCCGCTCCGACCGACGGTCGCATCGGTGATCACCGCCGGGAGCAGGAAGACGATTGTCAAGAGCACGGCGAGAGCGAGCACGAGCGCACCCCTGCCCGCAAGCGGGCGCAGGCGTGCCACCAGCCTCGGTGGCGGGCCGGTCCATCTGAGGATCACCGCGGTGATCGCGATCCCGATGCAGACCCCGGCGATCAGGTTCGGCGCGGAGAGCAGATAGCGGTCGAAGTAGTCCGACGGAAGGAATGGGAAGGTGCTCGGCTGTCGCAGGACGCACACCACCAGGGCTGCGAGGCCGATCGCCTGTGCGGCGACGATCAGTGGGTCAAGCGACGGACGGTTCGGCTTGCGCGCCCCAAGCGCAAGCACGATGGCTCCGAGGGCGAAGGGCGCGGCAATCGCGAGCATCGCCCGAACGTCCTCGAGCGGTTCGGGATTGACCTCCGCGGTCCAGACTCGGAAGGGAGAGTGGCTGGGCGACGGGAATAGCTTGGCGAGCTCCGGCGCGAGCAGAGCGAAGACCGCCGCGAGAGTGATCGTGCCGGCGATTGCGCCAAGCCAGGCGAGGTCCTCGGCCGCGACGGCCGGGCGATTCGGAGACCTCATGTCCTCGCTGCCGTTGCTGCCCGGTCAACGGCGGTGAGGCGACGGTCGCGCCACCGCTGCCAGAGGAGGGAGATCGCGATCGCGGCGGCCGCCATCATCGGACCGGCCATCGGCACGGTGTACCGGCCCCAGTAGTTGGCGGTAAGGGCCGGCGCGAGGAGGAGGGAAAGCCCGCCGATTCCGAATAACAGCAGGCCGACCCGTTGGCGGCGAGTACCGAAGGCGAGCCCGATCGCCAAGAGAATCGTGCTGATGCTGAGCAGGGCGCCGCCGAACCTGACCACCTGCTGCCAGGCACGTAGGAAGTCGAGACCCGACCGGTGCATATGCACCGAGAATCCGTCGTAGAAGGTCTCGAGACTTCGCCGATAGGCCGTCTCGATCAGCGGAAGGCTGGCGCTGATGGGCAGTGTCCTCCTGCCCGGAACGGGATGAAACAGGCCCGAGTCCGAGAACCCGTTGGTGAAGGCGAGCTGCGGAGCCAAGCCCGTTGCCCACCTCCCAGGGATCGGTGCTCAGAGTCGAATCCTTCGGGCGCAGCGCCGGGACCCAGTACCCGCGCAGGTTCTGCCAGACGTTGTCCAGGTAGTCGCGGGGCTGGGCGAGGATGGCGCGCCGCGCCCAGAGACCCAGCCGGCCGTCGTGATTTCCGAACGGTCCGAAGTCACGCTGGGGCCGGCGCGGTTCGATCGAATAAGTAGTAGCGAGTTCCGAGGCGCTCGCTGGGCGGGCGGGTCTCACAAAGCACCTCGGTGCCCTCGGGCGGTGTGAACCTGTCGCAATCCGCAAACTGTGCGGCGCGCGCGTAGAGGTACCAGCCTGGCGAGGCGCCGAGCCCGAACCTCTCGCCGAAACCCGCGTTGGCGGCTGCGAAGGCGAGCAGCATCGCGATCGAGACGCCGAGCACCGTGACGGCGGATCCCACGTAGCCGCCGGGCGGTCGTCGGAGGACCATGGCCGCCACAGCAGCAGGGCGAGGGCCGCGACGAGGATCAGCGGCAGCGCCGCGGTGCGAATCGTCACAGCGACGGAGAGCGCGACTCCCGCGCAGAGCGGCCAGCGCCAGTACGGGCCGAGGCTCATCGAGGGCTCGGGCGGTTGCGTAAAGGCCGGCGGAGATCCCGAGCAGGAACCAGCTCTCGGACATGATCGAGTGCTCCAGGAAGATGAAGTCGGGGTCCAGCAGCACGATGCCGGCCGGCAGCAGCCCAGGCCAGGCGGACCCGGTCAGCCGTCGCGTCGCGGCGTAGAGCAGCAATGCCGAGGCGATGCCGCTGAGGTGCTGCAGCAAGACGGTCACCGCAATCTGACGGGTGACCAGCCCGATCGCGGCAAGGATCGTCGAGTAGCCGGCCGGGTGGAGGGGATTGTCGAAGAGATTCGAGGTATACCGCTCATAGCTGTCTCCGAGCGTCGTCGTCACCGGCCACCAGCTGAAGCTCTGCGATCACCCGCAGTGCGATGCCAGCCACGAGCAGGCCCAGCAGCACGTAGCCAGCACGGCATCACGTCTCCGGCCGGCGGAGTCGGTCCGTCACGCCTGTTCGGGCTTGCGCCCCACCACGATCACGGCCCTGGCCGGCGTGAGCGCAGTGGGCCAGCGCCGGCCGAACTGCGTCAGCCACCTGCCCATCGGGATTCGCTCGGCCTTCTCCACCTCGAAGCGCTCGGCCACAGCTCGCGGAGCTGGTCGAACGGCAGCTGGAGCACCGCGGGATGGCCCCCGAGCAGGGGCGTCCTGGCCAGCAGCACCAGCGGCCGGAACATCGCCCGCTCGAAACCGTAGAACCAGCGGCGGCACGCACGACTCCGCCATCACCAGCCGCCCGCCGGGCCGCAGGACGCGCTCGGCCTCGGCGAGCGCGCGACGGATGTTGGCGATCGAGTCGCTCGGCCTCGTCCCGACGAGGTGGTGGTAGAGCAGCGCCTCGAGCACCATCTCGTAGGAGCTCGTCGGCCTCGTCGAGGGCCAGCGCGTCGCCCTTGCGCGGCGTGACGTTCGAAGGGAAATGCGACGCGGGCAGCTGGTCGAGGAAGAGGTCGACGGCGACGATCTCCCCGACCTTGCTCGTGTCGTACTCGAATACGCCGCCGTTCCCGACGTCGAGGAGCCGGCCGGCGCCCGCGACCTCGCGCGTGATCGCCTCCCGGATCAGCCGGTAGGTGTCGAGCTCGGCGACGTCCTGGCCGTGCTTCTCGCGGGCGAAGAACTCGGCGTTCTGCTCGGCGCTGGTCGCTGTCCTGGCCTGTCACCGAGCCCAGCCTATTGCCATCGCTTTAGCCTGCTCCGCGTGCCGGAACCCACGGAGAGCGAGTTCGACGCCTACAGCGAGGGCTACCGAGACGCGATCGAGGAGTCGATCGCCTTCTCCGGCGCCGGGCTGGACTTCTTCACGCGCGCCAAGGCCGACGCGCTGCTCGAGCTGGCCGGCGCCCGGGTGGGACCGCCGCAGGGGCTCAGCTTTCTCGACGTCGGCTGCGGGCCGGGGGAGACGGATCGCTTCCTCGGGGGACGGGTTGCCCGGCTCGCGGGAGTCGACGTCGCACCCGACATGCTGGATCGGGCGCGCGAGCGCAACCCGTGGGCGGAGTACCGCGGTTACGCGGCGGGCGAGCCGATCCCCTTCGAGGACGCCTCGTTCGACGTCAGCTTCGCCATCTGCGTCTTCCATCACGTCGAGCGAGATCGAGCGCGTGCCGCTGCTGCGGGAGATGGCCCGGGTCACCAGGCCGGGAGGCCTGATCGTGCTCTTCGAGCACAACCCGCTCAATCCGCTCACCCGCAAGGCGGTCCGGGGCTGCGAGTTCGATCGGGACGCGAACCTGCTGACTCGCCGCACCGGCTCGCGGCTTCTGGCACAGGCCGGCCTGACCGAACCGGATGGCCGTTACATCCTCTTCTTCACCCGCGAGTCGGGGCTACTGCGAAGGATCGAACGCAGACTCGGCTGGCTGCCGCTCGGGGCGCAGTACGCGGTCTTCGCGCAACGGCCCTGAGGGACCCGCCTCGAGGCCCTCGGCGCTGGCGATCAGATAGAGCGGCCGGTGCTTGCCCTGCTCGTAGGCCCGGGCCACGTACAGGCCGATCGTGCCGAGCACGATCAGCTGTATCCCGGCCAGGAACGTGACGAGGACGGTCAACGACGCCCAGCCCTGTCCTCCCGGCGGTACCGACCCCGCCAGCTTGAGCACGATGGAGAGCATCCCCATCGCGATCGAGAGCAGGGAGATGACGAACCCGAGGCCGAGGATGAACCGGAGGGGCGCAACGGAGAAGCCGAGGATGCCGTCGATCGCGAAGCTGATCATCTTGCCCCAGCTGTTCTTGGTCTTCCCGGCGTACCGGGCGTCCCGGTCGTAGCTGACCGTCGTCTGGCGGAAGCCGACCCAGGCGAACATGCCGCGGAGATAGCGGTCGGGCTCGCGCATGCTGCGCACGACTTCGACGACCCGCCGGTCGACCAGGCGGAAGTCGCCGGCGTCGACCGGGAGCTCGACGTCCGAGAGCCGGTGCATCACCCGGTAGAAGCGACGGGCGGTCCAGAGCTTCATCCGGCTCTCACCCTCGCGCCGGCGGCGCACCGCGTGGACGACCTCGTACCCCTCCCGCCAGAGCGGGATCATCTCGAGCACCACCTCCGGCGGGTCCTGCAGGTCCCCGTCGATGATCACGACCGCGTCTCCGGAGGCGAAGTCGAGCCCTGCGGAGAGCGCCAGCTGGTGCCCGAAGTTGCGGGCGAGGAAGAGGAGCTTGACGCGCTCGTCGTGGCCGCGGAGCTCGCTCATCACCCCGCGGCTGCGGTCGGTGCTGCCGTCGTCGACGAAGATGAACTCCGTGTCTCCGGGGATCTCACGGGCCACCGCATCCAGCCGGCGGTGGAGCTCCGGCAGAACCTCCTCCTCGTCCTTCACCGGGATCACGAACGAGATCGTCGGCATGGGCTAAGGGTAGTTGCGGAGGCGGCTCATACCGGGCAGACGGTCACCGGTCCGTCGGCATCCACCTGGAGTTGCCACGGCCGGCTGGAGCGGTCCTGGGGGATGGCGAGCCGCGCCGCGCCCTTCAGCGTGCCGACGACGATCGGGAACGAGGCGGTGGCGAACCGCTGCAGGCTCAGCTTGGCCCGAACGCCTTGCGGCGCGGTCAGGATCGCACCGCCGCGAGGGAGCTCGACCACAGGCGGCGCCTGCCCGCTCCGGCTGACCGTCCGGCAGCCGCCTCGTGCCGGAGGCGTCGCGGAGAGCGGCTGGAAGGTCAGGCGGAGCGCAGCGGCGAGCACCTTGTCGGCCCCCACCCGGCCGGGCTCCGGCGCCGTCGCGAGCTCCGCCTCCGTGTAGGCCGGCGAGCCGAACTTCCTCTCCGCCGAGAGGTAGGAGCCGGCGTCGACCAGGGTGAAGTACGAGAAGTCCGAGTTCTGCGGGGTCAGCACCAGGCCCGGGTCGACCGTGTCCCGGGCGATCTCGAGCCCGGCGAGGTCGCCCCGCACGACGCCCGCCGACGCGGCCAGCGATCGGTACGCCTGATGCAGGCTCGAGATGTTCCCGGCGCAGGCGGCGATCGAGATCGCGAAGGCCACAGCAAGGGCCCGCCACCCTGGCCGCCAACCCGCCGCGTACTCCGCTCCGATCAGCACCAGGAAGACGGCGCCCACGTACTGGTACCGGGCGGCGTACGGCGGTCGGCCGAGACCGGCGTTCGCGGCCGTTAGGAACCAGAAGGACAGGCCGATGGCGAGCACGACCAGCAGCCATCCCCGCGCGGGGAACCGGGAGCGCAGGCCGAACGCCGCGGCCACCGCCACCCCGACGAGCAGAGGCCTGCCCCAGTCCAATCCTCCTGTCCCACCGAGGAGGGTCACGGTCCCGAGTCCGAGCAGCGAGGCCACGCTGCTGCCGAGTCCGTCGAGCACGTAGACGGGGCTCGTCGCCACGTGACCGAAGGTCAGCTCGCTCGGGCCCTGCTGCCAGCCGAGGTACCAGAGCGCGTAGAGGACGAGGGGCACCGCGACGATCCAGAGACGCCGCCACGGGCTTCGCTCGAGCGCGATCGCGACGGCAATCCCGAGCGCGAAGGGCACGGCGATCTCCGCGAAGGCAAGCGACGCGAGCAGGAGCAGGCAGGCGAGTACGTCGCCCCGGCGGTCGGCCCTTCGGAAGGCGAAGAGCGCGCCGATCCCAAACGCGATCGATCCGAAATACGACATCTGAAACGGGCTCAGCAGGTCCTCCCAGGCCGTCCCCATGAAGGCGATCGGGGCGATGGCGGCGAGCGCGAGCCAGTCGCCGACACGCTGCCGCGCGTATGCGAACAGCAGGGCCAGGCTGGCGACGAAGAAGACCGTCGAGATCACCGCGTAGGGGGCTTGGCCGTTCATCCCGACGGTGGCCTGGACGGCCTTGTAGATGGCCGCCGGCCCGATGATCAGGTGCCTGGCGTGCGGGTCGAGGAAAGCGTCGGCGTTGAAGCCGCGCCTGTGCAGGAGCAGGTCCCAGTCGTCGATGAAGAAGGTCAGGCGGCTCTGCAGGACGATCAGCAGCGCCGCCGAAACTGCCAGTCCGACCCCGAGCAGGGCCCAGGGCGCCCAGGAGGGGACGGTGATCCTCGAGGCTCCGGCATGGCCGTGCGCCTCCAATGGATTCAGCTCCCCTTCGCCCGGCAGGCCGTCACGGGCCCGCCTCCGGTGAGTTGGACGGACCACGGTCTGGAGGAGCCGTCGGCCGGGATGACCAGCCGCCGTGGCGATCGGGCGGGGAGCGTTCCGAGCGCGACTGGGAAAGCGGATGCGTAGCGCTGCAGGCGCACGCTGGTGCCCGGCCCGTTGGCCCGGAGGACGATGCCGTTCAGGGGGACGCTCGCCACGGTCGGCGCGGCGCCGCGCTTCGCGGTGACGCAGCTGCCGGGCTCGACGGGGCCAGCCGGGGCCAACCCGATGCCGAGCGCCGCGGCCGAGACCATGTCCGCGGATGTCCTCGCCGCCACTGGGGCGCCCGGCAGCTCCCTCGCCGAGTAGGCCGGTGATCCGTAGGCGTCGACGGCCGAGAAGTACGAGCCGGCGTCGAGCTCGCCCAGGTAGTCGACCCCCGAGTTCTGCTGGGTCAGCTTGAAGCCAGGATCGACGCGGGCCCGGGCCAGCTCCAGCGCCGCGAGGCCGCCGCGCTCCTGCTGGGCGATCCGGGCGAGACCGCGTGCCTCGTCCCGCAGCAGGGAGGCATTCCCGACCGCGGCGGCGAGGGCTACCAGGAGGATGGCCGCGGTCGCCCCGCGGCTGACGCGGACTCCGCGGAGGAGCTCCGCCGCCGCGATCGCGATGAAGGTGATGCCGATGTACTGGTAGCGACCCGCGCTCGGCGGCGCCAGCGGGTTCGCGTTGAGGGCGGTCAGCGACCAGAACCCGAGTAGCAGCACCAGGGCCGCGAGCACCGAGGCCGGCGGCCGTCGCAACCGGTAGAGCCGCCAGGCGGCTACGCCCACGGCCAGCACGAGCAACGGGCGGCCCCAGTCAAGCGGCGAAGGCTGGTTTTGGCCGACCGCCAGCCCCGTCCACGCCGCCAGGCTGGAGGCGAGCCCGTCGAGGACGTAGCTCGGCAGGTTCGCCAGGTTGTGCACCGAGATGAAGGTGTGAACGTTGTGCCCCCAGCCCGCGTACCAGACGAGCCAGAGCGCCGTTGGGACGACCACCACGAACGCGCGTCCCCACCGCTCGCGGTCGAAGGCGACCAGGACCGTCGCCGCGGCCACGAAGGGAATGCCGAGATCCGAGAAGAGGAGGGAGAGCAGCAGCAGGGCCGCGGCGGCGATGTCGCCGCCTCGGCTGCGCCGCTCCATCGCCAGGAGGGCCCCGATGCCGGCGGCGACGGATCCGAAGAGCGCCATCTGGAACGGGAAGAGGAGGTCGTCCCAGGATGGGCCGAGGAAGAGGATGGGGAGGATGGCCGCCAGCGCGAGCCACTCCCCGATCCGCCGCCGCACGTAGGCGAACAACGTGCCCACGCTGAGCAGGAAGAGCACCACAGCGGCGATCTGGAACGGCCGCCCCGAGTCCATCCCGAAGGTGGAGACGAGGACCTTGTAGATCAGGATCGAGGCCGCGACCAGGTGCTCCACGAACGGGTCGAGGAACGTGCTCAGGCTCCACGAGCGCCGATGGAGCAGGAAGTCCCACTCGTCTCGCCAGAAGGTCAGCCGGCCGAGCCAATGCAGGAGCAACCCGCCGGAAAGAAGCATGGCGGCGGCCGCGAGGAGCGTCGCCGGCTGTTCGGCGGCGCGACGGCGGAGCCCGCTCATCACCCCTCCCTGTGACAGACGGCGATCAGGTCGAGGGCCTCGTCCAGAGGCTCCTGGCCCAGTCGGAAGTCCGCGGGGGTGATCGCGGCGGCGCGGGGGTCTTCGGAGGAGCGGCGACGCGACAGCATGCGGTCATAGAGCCGCCGGCGCAGCGTCCTCGGCACCAGCCGCCGCAGCCTGAGTGGGTCGCGGCGGAGAAGGCGATCGAGGTCGCGGCGCTCGTCGGCCACGAGCTCGAGGTAGGGGGCCGAACCGAAGAGACCGTGCAGCTCGACCGTTCCGAAGGAGCCGAGGGCGAGCCGCCTGAGCTCATCGGCCGACAACTCGACGTAGTGGTAGGGATCGATGATCTCGTCGGGCCGCGCGAAGGTGAGGCGATTGGGCGTCACGAAGACGGCGACGCCCTGCGGCTTGAGCACCCGTCGCGCCTCGGCGATGACTCGCTCGGGGTCGGGGACGTGCTCGACGGACTGTACGGAGAGGACCGATTCGAACGCCGCGTCCGGGAACGGCAGCGCGCGCATGTCCGCGACCCGCGTCTCCCGGTCCTGGCCCGCGAGCACCCCTGGGTCGATGTCGACTCCGACGGTCTCCCGGGGGCCCAGCAGGCGGAAGCTGTGTCCGACGCCGCAGCCGAGGTCGAGCACGCGGCCCGGCGGAAGCAGCTGCGCGCATTGCTCGTACGCGGCCACGTGCCGCTGCCAGGTGGGATTGAACCCGCCGGCCGGCGTGGTCACCCGCTCCCCGGTGACCAACCCGATCTGCTCCGAGGCGGCGCTCACCGCGTGTACTTTCGCGACCGCAGCAGATGCGCGCGGTGGAGCACCAATCGAAACGCGGCCCAGAGCGTCTTCAGGCCGTAGATCGTGGAAGCCCCCAGGCCTACCGAGGAAGCGTCCTCGAAGTAGCGGGTCCGAGCGGACACCTCCGTGATCCGGAATCCGAAGTAGGAGGCCTGCATGAGGAGCTCCGAGTCGAAGCTGAAGTCGAGTGAGTTGCGCAGGAACGGGACCGTCAGCAGCAGGTCCCTTCCATACGCCCGATACCCGGTGTGCAGGTCCGTGAGCCTCGTGCCGAGGATGCGGTTCTCGATCGTCGTCAGGAAGCGGTTCGCGATGCGCTTGTAGAGGGGCATCCCCGCCTCCTTGGCCGCACCCTCGACGAGCATCCTGGAGCCGAGGACGAGATCCGCCTCGCCCTTCAGGATGGGCTCGATCATCCGCGGGATCAGCTCGGCCTCGTACTGGCCGTCAGGGTGGAGCATCACGACGATGTCGGCCTCGTGCTGGAGCGCCTCGAGGTAGCAGGTCTTCTGGTTGCCGCCGTAGCCCACGTTGTGCGGGTGCCAGACGACGCTGACGTTGAGGCGGCGGGCGATGTCGAGGGTCTCGTCGGTCGATCGGTCGTCGACCAGGATCACCTCGTCGACCACGTCCCGCGGAATCGAGCCGACGATCAGCTCCAGTGTCTTCGCCGCGTTCAGGGCGGGCATCACGACGATCGTCCTGCCGGACTCGCCGCCGGCGTCGGCGCTGCGCTGGGCCTCGGGTGCCGCCTCAGGCACGGTGGGCCTCGACGTATACGGTCCCGCCGCGCCTGAGGAGAGCCTCGAGGCCCGCGAGGACCATCGCCAGCGGCAGGGCGAGAGCGGCGGCGGTCAGGGCGAGCAGCAGGCGGCCGCGCGAGATGGGCCGGCGCCGGGCCTCGGGCCTGCGGATCGCGTCATAGAGGTCGGGGTGGGAGGGGAGCGTGCCGACGATGCCGTGCAGCCAGCCGAAGACGACCTGCCCGCCGCGGAGGTAGCTGACCCGCGAGGGGCGCAGGCCGCTCGCCCGCAGCCGAGCCAGGAGGGCCGGGGTCGGGACATGAACCAGGTGGCGCGGGAGGTCGAGGGCGAACCAGCGGTCGCCGAAGAGGCGCGCCTGCAGGCTGGCCGGATTCGGCATCGCGATCACCATCGCCCCGCCGGGCTCGAGGAGCTCGGCTCCGCGCTCCAGCGTCGCCCCGGCGCCTCGCAGGTGCTCGAGCGAGTGCCAGAAGACGATCGCGGCCCACCGCTCGTCGATCTCGGAGAGCTCGGCCTCGCGGACGTCGGCGCGATCGGAGCGGCGCTCCAGGCCGACCGCGGTTCGGCCGACCCGGGCAAGAGCATCGAGGAGCGCACCGTCGCCGGCGCCGACGTCGAGCACCGGTCCGGGCGGGGCGATCTCATCGATGCGCTTCGCCGTGCCCGCGCGCAGGCGTCGCAGGAGACGGTCGCCGAGACCGGCGAATCGGCCCGCGCCCGGCCTGTACCAGGATCCGTAGGCGCGCTCGAGCTCCTCGTCAGTCGGGGCCGGCCAGGTGGTGCCGGCGCCGCAGCGGTCGCAGACCACGACCCCGAAGCCAGCGGCGGCCTCGAGCCCGGCTCCGCACCATTCGCAGGCGGGCGAGCTCGCGTCGGTGGCCGACGGCGGCGACGCGGTTTCCGGCTTCGTGCGCATCACGGTGCGGGAAGGGGTATCAGGTATCGCCATTTCCGCCGGGGTAAGCTGCTGCCGATGCCGGCCTCACTGGGCGCTCAGGGCAAGCTCGGCGCCTCCGGTCCGGGTCGCGAGTTCGGCTCGAGCGCATTTCTCGCTTCGCTCGCCCTCGCGGGCTCCTTTGCCGCGCTGGGCCTGAACAGCATCTCGATCTCGCGGATCGAGGGCGCCGACGGGGCGGGCCTGATCGCGCTCTCGACCCAGTTCATCTTCCTGGCGACCTTCGTGGCGGGGGGCGGGCTCCGGACTAGCGTCACCTACAGGGTGGGCGCCGGCCTCTGGTCGCCGCGGAGCGCGGTTCGAGGCGCCCTGGTGGCCTCGCTCTTCCTTGGCGTGGTCGGGGCAGCGCTCGGGATGGGGCTCTACGCGCTCTTGAAGGACAGCGCCCTCGAGGACTTCGACCTCGCCATGGCGGCGTCGCTGATGGGCGCCCTGCCGTTCGCCCTCGTCTGGTGGATCGTGCCCGCGATACCGCTGGCGAAGGAGCGCTACGAGGCCTATGCCCTGCTCACGGTCTCCGGGCCGGTCGCGGTGCTGCTGCTCTGTCCGGCACTCGCCCTGGTGGCCGGAACGACCGGCGCGGTGATCGGCTTCGCGGCGGGTTACGTGGCGGGTGGACTGATCGCCGGGGTCTGGGCGGTCCGGGACGCGCGGCGCCCGGAGGCCGCGCATGGCCCCGATCACAGCGTGCGCGAGGCCGGCGGGTTCGGCGCCCGCGCCTGGGTGAACGACCTCTTCCAGCTGATCAACCTCCGCCCCGACCTCTTCATCCTGACCGCCTACTACGGCGCCTCGGACACAGGGGTGTACGCCGTGACCGTCTCGATCACGTCGCTGGTCTGGATCATCTCCCAGCCCCTGGCGTCGGTGGTATTGCCGCGAAACGCGATGGTCACCGCCGCGGCGGACCCGGGACTCGCCCCGGTGATGCCCGCCGCGAGCCAGGGCACCGCCGTCCGGCACTCCGTCCTCGTCTCGGCCGCCGGGGCGATCGCCGTGGTTCCGATCCTCGCGATCGCGCCCCTGGTCTGGGGCCCCGGGTTCGGCCGAACCCTGGAGCTCGGCCTCATCCTGCTGCCGGGGGTCGCCCTGCTAGGCGTGGGGCGGGTGATGGTCGCCGCGTTCACCGGAGAAGGCGCGGCCAACCAGGCGCTGCTCGTGGGACTGATCAGCTTCCCACTCACCTTCGTCGCCTTCCTGCTGGTGATCCCGGACCACGGCTCGACGGGGGCCGCGATCGTTTCCTGCTGCTCCTACGTGGTCGCGTCGCTGCTGGCGGCGTTTCTGTTCCTGCGCACCCCCGGGCACTCGGTCCGCTCGTCACTGGTCCCGAGCTCCGCCGATCTCCGCGACTACGTCAGGCTGGCCAGGCGTGGGCTGGAGGCCCTCAGGCACAGGCGTGGCCTACCGGCCAGGCAGTAGCCTCGCCACGAGATGTCCTCTCAATCAGCCGGAAACTGGGGCAACGGAGTCGGCCGTGCGCCCGTGGCGATCGAGGCGCGGGAGGTCGAGAAGTCCTTCCGCATCCCGGTGCACCGCATCGACTCCTTCAAGGAGCGGATCGTGCATCCACTCGCTCGCGCGGACTACCGGACGCTCCATGCCCTCCGAAAGGTGTCGTTCGACATTCACAAGGGCGAGTTCTTCGGCATCGTCGGGCGGAACGGGTCCGGCAAGAGCACCCTGCTCAAGATCCTGGCCAGCATCTACCGGGCCGACGCCGGCAGCATCCGGATGGCGGGCCGGCCGGCGCCCTTCATCGAGCTCGGGGTCGGCTTCAACCAGGAGCTGAGCGCCCGCGAGAACGTGATCCTCAACGGCGTGATGATGGGCCTCTCCCAGCGCGAGGCCCGCCGCCGGCTCGACGCGGTGCTCGACTTCGCCGAGCTGGAGGAGTTCGTCGACCTGAAGCTGAAGAACTACTCCTCGGGGATGCTGGTGCGGCTCGCCTTCTCGGTGATGATCCAGGCCGAGGCCGACATCCTGCTGATCGACGAGGTGCTGGCGGTCGGCGACGCCGCCTTCCGCCAGAAGTGCCGGGACGTCTTCCGGGAGATGCGGGCCAGCGACCGCACCGTGGTGCTGGTGACCCACGACATGACCGCCGTGCAGAGCTACTGCCACCGGGCGATGCTGCTCGACGACGGCGAGGTCCTCCACCTCGGCGACCCCGAGGAGACCGGCCGGCGCTACCTGCGGATGAACTTCGCCAAGCGGCGCATCACGATCGGCGGCGACCGCGAGGTCTCTCTGGTACCCGACATCCTCGCCCGGGTCTCCGACGCCTGGCTTGAGAACGAGGGCGGCGAGCGGATCGAGAACGTCGAGGTGGGCGAACCCATCCGGCTGCGGGCGCGCATCGAGGCCCGTCAGGATCTGATCGCCCCCGCCTTCGGGGTGCAGGTCAACAACGCGGACGGCGTGGAGGTCTTCGGCCTCGACGGCGACCTCGGCGCCGGTGACGACGGCACGACCCTGCGCGTGGGGCAGGAGGCGACCATCGGCGCCAACATCGAGAACCCACTGCGGCCCGGCCGCTACACCGTGATCGGCTGGGTGGCGGTGACCCGCGACGAGGGCGAGGCCGCGCACCACACGATGAAGCTGCTCGATTTCGTCGTCTTCGGCGTCAGCAGCCGCGGCGCCGGGATCGTCACGGTCCCGGGGGAGATCGAGATGCGGATGGATCCGAAGACCTCGCCCGAGAGGAGGTCGTGAGCGTGGAAGCCGCCAATCTCGAATTGCGGCCGGTGCGAGGCCCCTCCGCCGCGGGTGGCGGCTGGCGTCGCTTCGGCGAGCTCCTCTACCTGCTCTCCGTCACGGAGTTCAAGCGGACCTACTTCGGCACGGTCCTCGGCTATCTGTGGTCGCTGCTGCGCCCGCTGCTGCTGTTCGCCGTCCTCCTCTTCGTCTTCACCAAGGTCTTCCGGCTCGGCTCCTCGGTGCCGCACTATCCGGTGCTGTTGCTCTTCAACGTCGTCCTGTTCGGCTTCTTCTCCGAGACGACCCAGGCCGCGGTCACCTCCGTCGTGAGTCAGGAGAGCATCGTGCGGAAGACCCAGTTCCCCAGGATGGTGATCCCGCTCGCGGTGGTGCTGACCGGGCTCTTCAACCTGGGGATGAACCTGATCGTCGTCCTGATCTTCATCCTGGCCTTCGGCGTCTCGCCGATGTGGACGTGGCTCCTCTTTCCGTTGATCGTCGTACTGCTCTTCGTCTTCGCCACCGCGGTCTCGCTGCTGCTCTCCTCGCTGTACGTGCGCTTCCGCGACACCGCGATCATCTGGTCGGTGATGGCGGCCGCGCTCTTCTACGCGACCCCCGTCCTCTATCCCCTCGAGATCGCCGCGGGCACCTTCCGGCAGCTGCTCCTGCTCAACCCCCTCACCCTGATCTTCGAGCAGGCCCGCGCCTGGGTCATCGATCCGGACGCTCCCGGCGCCGTGGCCGCCGCGGGCGGCTGGCTCCACCTGCTCGCCCCGGTCGCGATCTTCCTCGCCATCTGCCTGCTCGGCGCCTGGTACTTCAACCGCGAGGCGCCGCGGATCGCCGAGGAGCTCTAGGCGCTACGACGGGCGCCGGGCGAACGCCCAGACCTGCACGGGCAGGTCCGGCTCGTTGCGAAGCGAGTGCCACCATCGATATCGGGGCCAGCGGTCGAAGTTGCCGGCCACGACGTCGCGGTTGCCCCAGGCGCCGATCTCGTCGACCTCGAGGCCAGCCCGCTCGAGCAAGGTGCGAAGACCACGAGGAGTGAACCGCCAGTAGTCCCGCATGTCGAACATCGGCAGCTCGTGGATCCGGATCAGGAACGGGGTCGAGACGACGATGCGCCCGCCCGCGGCGCAGAGCTCGCGGAGATTCGACGCCGCCGCGAACGGGTCCGGTACGTGCTCGAGGACCTGCTCGCAGATCACGACGTCGAAGCGACCCGGGTCCGCTACGGGGGCCCCGATGTCGAAGTCGGGGTAGTTGAGGCTCGAGTACTCCCGCCAGCCGCGGCCGGCGTGCGTGTCGCCGCTGACCTCCGCCGCCCGAAGCTCAGCGGCCGGCAGAGCGGTCAGGTACGCGTCCACCGCTCCATTCAGCGGGATGCGCTGCCATTGCTCGAGCGGCGCTGTCGCCTCGGGCAGCCTAATCGGGTCGGCGAGGCGGCGGGCTCGCCGCCCCAGGCGACGAAGCCTGCCGGCCGCACCCCTCGGCAGGCTCGGGCCCTGTGGGGCGGAGCTCAGAAGAGGCCCCTCCAGCTCTCGGGAATCGCTTGGACCGCGATGTGCACGCCGTCGTCCTCGAAGCCGCTGTCCTCGTAGAACCAGCGCTCGAACTCCCCCTCCTCCACCGTTCGGTTGTAGGAGGCCCAGCCCTCGCCGAGGTCGGTCTCGTTCCATGCCCTGTCCCGCCTGCCGCGGTGCCGCTCCCGGCAGGTCTCGAAGTCCATCCGGTGCAGGTGAATCAGATAGAGGTTGGGGTCGGGATTGACCTGGCGGTCGGCGCGGTGGTGAAACCCGGGGACCCAGTCCATGGGCCCGGTGGCGAGCGCCGGCTTGTTGTAGGCGCCGTTTGCGAACCAGTAACCGCGCTGGTCGAGGATCGGCCGGCTGGGGTCATATGCGCCCTCGCGATCGATCATGTGCAGGATCTCGTAGCCGATGCAATTCACGAACCACTCGCCGAACTCGTCGATGTAGTCGCCGAGCGTGCCCCAGTCGGGCGCGGGGGTGACGATCTCGTCCACGTCGGTGACCAGGACCGCGTCATAGCGGTCGAGCAGTTCGTGCTGGAGCCCGCGGACTGTCTCCACCATCCAGGTGTGGTCGACCGAGTCGTGCTGGACCGGGATGCGAACGAACCCCTCCCTGTCCGTGGAGCCGTCGGTCGTGTCGTTGTCGAGCACGTAGATGTCCTCAGGGGCGAAGAAACGCGAGTAGTAGCCCAGCCAGATCGGCAGGAAAACCGGCTCGTTGTGCACGATCGTGATCGCGGCGCGCCGCTTCCCGGCACCGAGCCTTGCCAGCCGCCGGCGGTGGGCGCGGTCGGCCTTGATCGGCTCCCAGAACTGGCCGAGCGGCGGCTCGGTCTGCTCTTGGACGTCTGGGATATTGGGAGGCACCGTGGGGGGCACGATCGGAGGATCCTAGGCCCGGGATCCTCCGCGGACGGCGTAGAGCATGTGGATCGGCGTCCCGGCCATCGTCGGGTCCTGCTCGACGGTGACCTCGAATCCACGCCCGGTGAGCACGTCCACGGTCTGCTGGCGGCCGGCAGGGTCGAGGTGGAGCTCCGCGACGACCTGCTTGATGGTGGGCCAGTCGCCCTCCTCGATTCCGGCGAGCACCTCAAGCTCGGCCTTCTCGACGTCGATCTTGAGCAGATCCACCCGCTTGATCGACTCGTCGCGAAGCGTGTCGGAGAGCGTACGTAGCTCGCAGGCGAGCATCTTCACCTCGAACCGGTCCCGCAGCCTGCGTTCGGCCTCCTGCTCGGAGCTGCCGCGGTTGAGCAGCGCCCGCTCGGTGATCGCCCGGTCGGCCTCGGGATCCGGGTGGAGGCCTGAGACCGCCCAGTCGTTGGGTAGTAGGCGATCCTCGCGCGCCCCGTGGCCGAGTGCAGCCCGTAGGGGTGGGGGACGCATGCCGGGAAATCACTGAGGTTCTTCCGCAGCACCTGGTAGATCGGCCCGACCGGCTCGAAGCTGTGAACGGTCCCGGCCCCGCATTCCTCGGCGAAGAAGGCCGCCGCGACCCCGATGTTGGCGCCGGCGTCGAGCACGACATCGCCCTCTCGAACCTCGACGCCGTGCCGAACGTAGGTCCTGCGTTCAACAATCTCCTGGAGCTGGTACCAGAGCTGCGGGGGGTCGGGATGGTGGAGGGCCCTCCTCAAGCGCTCGATCGTCACGACGAGCCTCCCGCAAGGGCGACGACGGCCTTGGCCGCCTCGGCGGCCATCGGGTCGCAGTGCCTCCAGTCGTACGGCGAGCCGGGCAGCGGTGCGGCGATTGTGGCGAGTCCCTTCGTCACCGTTAGTCCCTCAGACTTCCGGCCATGGCGGTCGTCATGGCCTGTCTCGCGATCTGCGCAGCGGGGGGAAGCCGGGCGAAAGGCCGGTGATGCTCATCTTTCACTCCGGCGGCTTCATCTTCACAGGCTCGCTGATGAAGTGCGCGGCGAAAGGAAGTGAGCCCCAGCACATCGAGACGGCTGCGCCGGTGGTTACAAGACGGCACGGGGTTGGCTGAGGGATTGCGGGAGGCCACCAGGAGGCGACGAGCTAGGGTGAGGTCGTGAGCTCCGAGGGGGCGTTCTCCAGGTACTTCCGCCCGCGGGCGGCCCGAGCCAGAGACGCCTTCAAGCGGGGCGCGGCCAAGGCTGCGCAGAAGATCGGGCTCGGCTACTGGGTGGCGCTCGAGTATCCACCCAGTGCGCGGGCCGCAAGCGCAACCCGTACGGAGGGCCCGCTGCACGACGTCGTCGCGGGAGCGGAGCCGACGTACCGAGCCACGTTGCGCACGATCGCCTCCTTCGAGGCCGAACTCGCGCGGATTCCGAGGGCCGCACACGATGGCCGCACCCCGTCCTGGATCAACGAGTTCATGCCCGGTCTGGACTCGGCCTCGATCTACGCCTTCCTGCGGTCTCGCCGGCCGCAGACCTACCTCGAGATCGGCTCCGGAATCTCGACACGGTTCGCCCGGCGGGCGATCGACGACGGCGAGCTCGAAACGCGAATCGTCTCGGTCGACCCCAGCCCCAGGGCGGAGATCGACGCGCTGTGTGACGAGGTCATCCGACAGCCGATCGAGCTGGTCGATGCCGCGGAGCTGCCGGCTCTGGCGAAGGGCGACGTTGCCTTCCTGGACGGATCGCATCGTGCGTTCACCGGATCGGACGCGACCGTGTTCTTCTGCGAGGTCCTGCCGGCCCTCCCGGCCGGAGTTCTCGTGGGCGTCCACGACATCTTCCTGCCGGACGACTACCCGGAGCCGTTCATCGAGCGTCATTACTCCGAGCAGTACCTGCTCGCTGCGCTGCTGGTGGGGCGCCCCGAGTGGATCGACCTCGTGCTCGCGGCCGACTACGTCAGCAAGCGCCCGGAGCTGGCCGGTGAATTGGGCGCGCTCTGGGGCAGGCCCGAGCTGGCCGGAATTCCCACACAGGGTGGAGGCTTCTGGTTCGAGCTGGGCCCCCGACCCTGGATCTGACCTAGGCCGCACCGCCGGTCAGGGCGAGGAAGGCGCGCCACGACGGCTTTGGTCGGCCGTCGAGAGTGAACAGCCCGCAATGCGCCGGCCAGACCGACCCCGGTGCGTCGTTGAGCGAATACCAGATCACTCCCTCCAGCCCGAGCCGCTCGAGGCTCCCGGCCATGAGCTCGAAGGTCTCGGTCACGTTCTGCGCCTGCCGCTCCGGGCCCACGGTGAGTCCCGACGGCTCTCCTCCCGACGCCCAGCCGACCTCGCTGATCCAGATGCCGCCGTCTTCGTCACCGGAGTGGTCCATGACGTCACGGAGCTCTCCCGTGCGCGCGAGCGCGTCCTGGGGGTTCGCGGCATACGGGTGGATCGCGGCGGCATCGAACAGGTTCTGAGCGTGACCCCGGTAGAGCGCCGACATGAAGTCGGTCATGGCGATGCCGCCTCTCGGGGTGGGGAAGAGGCCGCCGAGCACGATGCGGGCCGCGGGGTCGGCATCGTGCGCCGCGGTGTCGAAGCCCCGGAGCAGCTCGAGGTAGGCGGCGGGGTCGGGTCTCGGCTTCCAGAACAGCGGCGAGTTCGGCTCGTTCCAGACCTGCCAATCGGTGATCGGCAGCTTCGGCGCATCCGAATGCTCACGCCAGAAGGAGCCGTTCGAGCCGTAGCGGCTCACCGCGGCGCGAACGAAGTCCTCGAACTGGGAGAGCCTCGGGCCGAGCGGCGGGTACTCGGGAGTCGGCTCCGCCCACTCCGGCGAGCTGTAGACGGTCGCCAGCACCCGGATGCCGCTCCTCGCCGCGCCGGCGATCACCGGGTCGTAGTGGCTCCAGTCATACGGCGCGTCCGGCCCGCTCTGCACCGAGCCCCAGGCGAGGTTGACCCGCAGCGTTCCGACCTTGCCGCGCCCCATCCTGGCGAGCTCCGCCGAGCCCGGCAGCGGCTCGGCGCTGATCACGCCGTAGAACGAGCGTGGTGGAGAGGCAGCTTCGCCGCCGCCGCTCCCTCCGCAGCCGCTCAGGATGGCGCCGGCAACCAGGAGCAGGAGCGCACTTCGACTGAGAGGTCTCATCGACTGTCACACTGACGCGCATGGCGGTCCTGATCGCGTCCTTGGCGCTTCTCGTCGGGGCAGGCGGAGTCGGAGGGGACAAGCACCCCGTTGTCCTCATCTTCCATTCCGGCGGCTTCATCTTCGCCGGGAAGCCGATGCACCAGGCGGCGCATGCGGCCCGCAGGCGAGGGTTCGTACCGAAGATCGTCAACTACCCACCCTTGAATGTGCCCGGCGCGGTGCGGCAGTCGACGCAGCTGGCCAAGCGGCTCAACCGGCGGGGCCGCACGGTCTACGCATACGGAGAGTCGGCCGGCGGGACGCTCGCGCTGCTGCTCGCCGAGCGGGGGCTGGTGCGAGCCGCCTCCGCCCAGGCTCCGGTGGCCGACATCCCCGGCTGGATAACCAGCACCGGAAGCGATGTCAACAAGGTGGGAGCGCTGCTGAAGCTCGACTCCGCGCAGCTCGTGGAGCTCTCGCCCGACACACACGGGACCCTCAGCCCGATCATGGCGGAGGTACCGGTGGAGGATCCGATCTCTCCGATCACGGCCTCCTGGGCGGCGCGCCGGCGTCTCGTCAAGGCCGTTTCGGTGCCTGGCCGCCACCTGGATCCCGCGTACTACACGCGGAACCTGAGCCTCGCGATGCGCTTTCTCTCCGAGCGCCGCCGTGCGGACCGCTCCGACCGGCCGCTGGCCGGCATCGGCTACTGAGCCGTCACCTGACCGGTGAGTGCCGCGCGCTGCCCTC
>CAWDAL010000018.1:0-17162 GCA_963800285.1 uncultured Solirubrobacterales bacterium | reverse complement strand
TCTCGCTCCCCCTCCGGGCGCTGTCCACCCCGGTGAAGTAGCTGACGTCGTAGCCGTTTCGCTCCAGCCAGCGGACCATCGGGTACTCAGCGTTGAACGGCGAGTCCTCGGGAGTCGGGCCGCGCGTGTCGAGGGGGCGGTTGTAGCTGACCTTGTAGGCGCGGGCCGGATTCGTTCCGGGCCCGCCGTCGGCGCTCTGGTAGAGGCTCCTGCCGTGCCCGGGGTTGCCGTACTGGTTGTAGGCCTCCCAGGTGGTGTCCTGCGTCTGGAAGAGGAGGTCCGACTGACCGGTGTCGTCACGGACGATGAAGAAGATGTGGCTGCCGTCCGAGGCCCCGTCGTCGCGGACGAGCTTGGCGAAGTAGATGCCCGACACTGCGTCGGCCGGGACCGCCCAGGAGGCGGACTCCGCCCAGTTGCCGCAATCGGTCAGCCCCGTTGTTGTGTCGTCGAGGCAGGCGGGCTGGTCCTGCGCCAGGCCCGTGACGGTGGCCACCTTGCGGGCGCCGTCGCCGTTGTAGTAGCCCATCCGGTAGATGTCGAGGTGATACGCCGAATAGGCGGTGTCGATCTTGAAGTGGACGGTCTCGCCGTGGTTGACGCTGATGTCGGTCGCGAACCCCTGCAGGTTCGGGTCGCCGGCGCCGCCGCCGCTGATGTCCCACTCGCTCGCCGGGTTGCCCTGCTTCGAGTTCTCGCAGACGATCGGGTTCTGGACCGGCGGGTCGCAGGGAGCGGCCTGCGCAACCGCCGGGCCCGGACCCAGCGCGCTCAGGATGAACAGGCTGAAGGCGGCAAGCGACCCGGCTGTGAGGGCTCGCGCGAACCGCGGCAGGGCGCCGACAGGCGCCGAAGTCGAACCCGACGGACCTTTCCTGGAGCCAGGTCGCGGATCGAATCCATCCTGCACTGCCACTCCCCACGGCCACACAGCCGCGTAAAACCAGGTATAGCCCGCGGTTCTCGCTCACTCTCGAGCCTGACCCGCGTGCTCTTCCTTTTCTTTCCGGGCCGGGTCCCCTTGCCGGGGCCCCGTAGCACGGATCGGACATCGTAACGACGGTCGGGGCCGTTCGCATCCGAACTTTCCCGCAATTTGGGCTCAGTACCTGGCACGTAGGGGGTTGTACGCACGTAGTCGCCGAAGCCCGCCTAGCCGCGCCTGACGTGCGCACCGCTAAGGCTCAACTACAACCCGAGGGTCTTGGCGATGATGCCGCGCTGGATCTCGGAGGTGCCTCCGTAGATCGTGGAGACCAGCGTCTGACGGACGAGGCGCTCCATGTCGTACTCCGAGGAGTAGCCGTAGCCCCCCATCATCTGCATGCCCTCGAGGGTGACTCGCTTGGCGGTCTCGGTGACGAAGAGCTTCACCATCGAGGCCTCCTTGGGGAGCATGCGGTCCTCGTCCTCGTCGACCATGCTCGCCACCCAGTAGGTCATCAGCTTGGCGGCCTCGAGCTCGGTCGCGAGGTCGGCGAAGCGGTGCTGGAGCGCCTGGAAGGAGCCGATCGGGCGGCCGAACTGCCTGCGCTCCTTGCTGTAGGCCAGCGCGTCGTCGAAGGCGCGCTCCGCGACGCCGAGCTGGATCGCCGCGAGGATCAGACGCTCGACGTTGAGGCCCGCCATCAGCTGCGTCCAGCCCTGATCCACCGTGCCGAGGACGTTCTCCTCGGGGACCTCGACGTCGCTGTAGTAGACGGTGTTGGTCTCGCGGCCGCCCATCGTGTCGATCGGGACCATCGTCATGCCCTCGGTCCCGACCGGGACGAAGATCATCGAGAGCCCCTCGTGCTTGGACTCGCCCTTGGTCGTGCGGCAGACGGTGAGCACGTGGTCGGAGTTGCGGGCGTTCGAGATGAAGACCTTCTGCCCGTTGATCACGAAGCCGCCGATCGAGCGCTCCGCGCGCGTCGAGAGCGAGCCGACGTCGGAGCCGGACTCGGGCTCGGTCATCGCGATCGACTCGACCGAGCCCTTGGCGATGTTCCCGAGGATCCGGTCCTTCTGCTCCTTGGTCCCGAAGCGCTTCACCGCGCCGGCGACGATCAGGGTCGTGCCGTAGCCGCCGATCGGCGCCATGCCGCGGGAGGTCTCCTCCATGAACAGGCAGGCGTCCACCCAGCTCCCGCCCGAGCCGCCGTGCTCCTCGGGAATCGTCAGGCCGAGCCAGCCGAGCTCGGCCATCTTGCGGTAGAGCCCGTCGTTGTGGAGCTCGGTGTAGCCGTCGGTCAGCTTCTCGCGCTGCTCGGCGGTGCCGCACTCGCGCCCGCAGAAGTCGCGGATGGAGGCGACGAAGTCGCGCTGCTCGTCGGTCAGCTTGAAGTCCACGGCGCGGGGCAGCGTAGCGATCGCCAGGCCGCTCCACTTCCGGAGCGAAGGGCGAAGCCCGGCCGGGCTAGCCGATCTGCTCCGGGATGCGAGCACCGAGCGGCACGCGGAACTTGGCGATCGTCGCCGGCGTCGCCGCGTTGGGGTGCTGGACATCGACGGCCTTGAGCTCGCAGACGGATTCGGTCGGGCCGAGCTCGATCACGCCGTAGCCCTTCTTGACGAAGTCGTAGAACTTGATGTGGGGGTTGACCGCGGCAAGAGCCGCCAGGGTGCTTGGAGGTAGTCCCGTCGCTTCCGGGAGACCCGTGGAGGTGGCTGAGCCGCCGACGAACTCCGGCAGCGCCGCCCGCCCGGTCGCCTGGTCACCCGTTGTGTAGGCGGTTCCGGCGAAGAAGGTGTGGATGTCACCGGTGATCGCGACCACGTTCTGGACGTTGCTGTCCAGGATGTGGTCGAGGATCTGCTTCCGCTCGTAGCCGTATCCGTCCCAGGCGTCCACCTGAGCCGGGACTCCTGGGGCGAGCCGCGTCGCCATGACCATCAGCTCCGTCGCCCAGACCTTCCAGGTGGTCGGCGCGCCGACCAGCCGGCTCTTGAACCACTCGAGCTGGCGCGGCCCGAGCATCGTGCGCGGCGCATCGGCATCCGCGCATGGTTCGAGCTGCGCATCGTGGCAGGGCTGCTGGTCCCGATACTGGCGCTCGTCCGTCATCAGGATGTCGACCAGCTTCCCGAGCCGGTACTCCTCGTAGATCCGGTCGCGGTCGCCCTTGTAGCGAGCGCGCGGCATGTAGTTGAAGAACGACCGGTGGCCGTTCACCTCGCGCTGCGGGAAAGGAACCCGCCGTGGATAGTCCTTGAGCTGCGTCTTGCTGGGGTCGGTCTGGTTGGAGCTCGGCTGGCCGTCGGCGTAGTTGTCCTCCACCTCGTGGTCGTCCCAGACCGCGAGGAAGGGATGCGCGGCGTGCATCGCCTGCAGGTCCCTGTCCGACTTGTAGAGGCGGTACTTCTCCCAGTACTCGTCCAGGAACTGCGTGTCGCCGTCGTGGTTGTGACCAGTGCGGTCGAGCCGGACGCCCTGGTTGTCGGAGTACTCGTAGATGTAGTCGCCGAGGCAGATCACCAGGTCGAGGTCCGGCTCATTGGCGATCGCACGCTGGGCGTTGTAGAAGCCGGCCTCGTAGTGCTGGCAGGAGTAGAAGGCGATCCTGATCGGCTTGCGGGAATCGAGCGGAGGGGCGGTCTTGAAGCGGCCGACCGGTGACTTCGACTCCTTGGTGACGAAGCGGTAGAAGTACTCGTGGTCGGGTCGGAGGCCCTTGACGAACGTGCGGGCCGTGAAGTCCCGGTCCTTGCGGGCGGTCACGGGCTTCTCGAGGACGACGTTCTTGAACTTGCGGTCCTTCGCGACCACGACGCTCAGCTTGGAGGTGCGCTTGATCTCCCCGAGCCGCGTCCAGAGCTCGATGCCACGCGGTCGTGGGAATCCGGAGGCGACGCCTAGGTCGAACTTGGCGTGCTTGGCGGCCGGGATCCGGCGCTTGCGCGCGAGTGCGGCGTAGTTGACCGGGGCGGCGACCGCGGCTCCGGTCGCGAGCGCGCCGATCAGGAAGGTGCGCCGGCCGAGGTGGTGCGACTCGTCGAGCGATTCCAGGTCCGGGCGTGAGTCCTCGAACGCGTGCAGATCCATTCGATCCTTCTCCTCTCCTCGGCGGTGGGCCGTCCCCTCCGCTGCGCGTAACTAAACCACTCCGAGGGCCGCTGGACCCACCGAATTCTTCGGGACTTCAACGATTGAGCGGGTGGACCGGTCGAGGATCGGATAAGTTCCGGCCGCGCACCGGGATTGAGGCGCGGAGTGAGAGGAGAGGGACTTGAAACGGACGGACTCGGTGAGCAGAGCATTGATGCCCGCGGCAATCGGGATGGCGCTCGTCGTCCTCGCCGGGCTCCTCGTGGCCGTCGCGGCGCAGGGGAAGCGCGCGCACCACAAGAAGCCAACCCGACGCGCGTACTGAGCAACCAGCAGCAGACGATCCTGGACAGCGGCCGGATCCTCGTCAAACTGCACGGTGCGGCGGGAAAGCGGTTCCGCGTGGACGGCTTCGCCGGGCGTCGGGACCGCGGGCGGCTGACGAGATCCTCCAAGGCCGGCAAGGACGGCAAGCTCCGTCTGCGGCTGGTCGGACGCGGTCGCCAGCTGCTCGGTGGATGCGACGTCGACTTCCTGAAGGTCGTCAACGCCAAGGCTAAGCACAAGAAGCGGCGCGGGAAGAAGCGGGGCCGCCCTCACGCCGCCACGCCCCTGGTCAAGGACCTCGCGGCCTGCCAGGGCGGGGGCGGGAGCGGTGGCTCTGCCATCCCGCCGAAGTGCGACCCCCTCGACCCGACCGTCTGCATGCAGCCCTGGCCGAACGACTACTTCACCAAGGCCGACGCGAGCACAGACACCGGGCGGCGACTGGATCTGCACTCCGACCAGATGCCCAGCAACACCTCCGGGACGCCGGTCGATCCGACGGACTTCAATCGCGCCGACGGCTTCAGCCCGGGCAACCTGATCACGCTGAAGATCCCGCAGGTCTCGACGCAGACCGCGTTCGACAACACCGGCTTCGTGTCGATCATCGACCCGGGTGCGTACGCGGACGCGGACCAGCCGGCGGTCGTGATCGACGCGGACACCGGTGACCGTCAGCCGATCTTCGCCGAGCTCGATCCGAACCCGAACCAGCCGGGCGACACGCAGGACGTGAACCTGATCATCAGGCCCCTGCGGAACTTCACCGAGGGACACCGCTACATCGTCGCCCTGCGCGCGGCATCCGCGATGCGAGCGACAACCCGGTGGCGGCGCCCGAGTCCTTCCGCGTCTACCGCGACAACCTGTCCTCGTCGGATCCGGATGTCCAGGCGCGGCGTCCGCACATGGAGGACCTGTTCACGACGCTCGAGACCGACGGGGTCCCGAGGGCGGACCTCTACACGGCCTGGGACTTCACCGTGGCCAGCGAGCACAGCCTCGCGGGGCGGGCGCTCGCGATCCGCGACGACGCGCTCTCGCAGCTCGGGGACACGACTCCGGGTGACGGGCAGCTCGACGGAAGCGCGCCGTCGTTCCACGTCTCGAGCGTCTTGAACTCGGGTGACCCCGGCGTGCCGGACAACACATACCGCGAGATCACCGGCGAGCTCACGAACATCCCGTGCTACCTCAACAACGGGAACTGCCACCCGGGCGGGACGTTCAACTTCCAGTCGAACGGCGACGTCAACGCCACGCCGACCGGGACCGCAGACGATCCCGACACGGGGACCACCGGCGTGAAATTCGAGTGTCTGATCCCGGATTCCGCGGTGAGCGGGGTCACGGTCAACCCGACGGAGAGCGGGATCTTCGGGCACGGGCTGCTCGGCGACTTCACCCAGGTCGGCGACATGATCAAGTTCACGCCCAGCGAGGCGAACATCAGCAACACCAGCTGGTGCGCGACCAACTGGGCGGGCTTCTCCTCGGACGACATCGCGACGGTCATCGGCGTGCTCGGCGACGTCTCGAAGTTCCCGCAGATGGGCGACCGCATGCTGCAGGGCTTCGTGAACATGATCTACCTGGGCCGGGCGATGACGATGGCCGGGGGCTTCGACACCGATCCGGCGTTCCAGCTGGACCCCGACGGTGTCGGTGGCAACGACCCGGTGCCGGCGCTCAACACCGGGCCTGGCAACCTCTTCTGGGAGGGCATCAGCCAGGGCGCGATCATGGGCGGGGCGCTGACCGCGCTCGAGCCGGATTTGACCCAGTCCGTCCTCAACGTGACCGGGATGAACTACTCGACGCTGCTGCGCCGAAGCTCGGATTCCGGGCAGTACCTGGACACGCCGGGTGTCGGGCTATGGGCTCACTACCCGGACCTGCAGCAGCGGCCGCTGATCCTCTCCCTGATGCAGCTGCTCTGGGACCGCGGCGAGGCCAACGGGTACGCGCAGCACATGACGAGCGATCCGTTGCCGAACACTCCGGCGCACCACGTGCTGCTGCAGATGGCGTACGGCGACCATCAGGTTTCGAACCTGGCGGGCGAGGTGGAGGCGCGCACGATCGGCGCCCAGGTCCACACTCCCGAGCTCGAAACCGGGCGGCATTGGGGACTCGACCCGCTCTTCGATCTGACCCCGATCAGCTCGTACCCGTACAGCGGGGACGCGGCGATGGTCTACTACGACGGCGGGCCGCTCGACTACCCGAGCCCCGCCGACGGCACCCCGGATCAGACGTGCACGGAGAACTCGGCCACGCACCATGGGACGGCGCCCGCACCGCTGGTGGAGCTGCCACCCAACCCGACGAGCGTGTACGGCTGCGACCCGCACTCATACCCGCGCCGCTCGGTGGATGGCGTCACGCACGACACCACCTGGTTGCAGCCCGGCGGATTCATCGACCAATGCCAGACGTTGGGAACCGGGCGGCCGTGCTTCTCGAACGGCTATACCGGAGCGCCTTAGGGATCGCTACTTGGTGGAGCCCGAGCCGGACCCGTTGTTCGTGTCCGGCGGGCTGACCTTGGGCACGTCGAACTTGTTCACCTCGTCCCGGATGCGGTTGACGAGGCCGTTGACGCTGGTCTCGGCGCTGTGGAGCGCGGCCGCGACGACGATGAAGGCGATCAAGGCGAGGATGGAGAGGAAGGTGCCGAGGAAGCCGGTGAAGCGGCCGATGCGGGCGAGGCCGCGGTGGCCGGACTGCCCGCGCTCGGCGTTGCGGATGCCGATCGAGCCGAGGACGATCGCGGCGATGCCGCAGGGCAGGGCCACGAAGAAGCCGCCGGCGCTGAGGAAGATGAGGAGGATCGAGAGGGGGCCGAGGAAGACTGCGGCGAGGGCCGGGATGTTGCTCTCCGCGTGCGGGTGAGGGGCCAGGCGCCGGGGGACGGGGCCACGCCGGCGCTGTGACGGGGCGGGCATGGGCGCGGTGAGGGTGGCATGGCGGACCCCGACGACGGTGGCGCCGACCTGGAGCTCGTCGCCGGCGCCGAGCGCGACCGGGCCGGAGATGCGCTGCCCGTTGACGTAGGTGCCGTTGGATGAGCCGAGGTCCTCGACGAGGACGCCGCCGTGATCGGGCAGGACTCGGGCGTGGCGGCGGGAGACGCCGGGGTCGTCGAGGACGAGGTCGGCGCTTCCCGGCTCGCGCCCGAGGATCAGCTCGCCGTCAACCGGGTGCTCGCTGCCGGCCCCCGGCCCCTCATGAATGACCAGTGCCGGAGCGGCCACGCTATCTGCGCCCGGCGCCCTGCTTCCAGACGAGGCTCTTCTGCCCGGCAACCTTGGCGCGGAGGCGCTGCTTGCCGGGGAGCTTGAGCTTGGTGACGAAGACGCCGCCCCTTCGCACCTTCACCTTCCTCACCTTGACCCAGCGGGAGCCCCGCCGGCGCTGGATCAGGAGCTTGCCGCTCTCAGGCGCCTTGCCCCAGGCCCTGAGCCTGCGCTTGTTGATCCGCTCCGTGACGAAGGGGAAGCGGAAGGCGACGAGCGAGGGCTTCGGGCGGCCGTCCTGAAAATAGACGCCGGACTGGAGTCCCGCATGGACGTTCGCTCTCCCGGAGGTGTCGGCGAGCTCGAAGTTGATCGCCAGGCTTGCTCCCGCCTTCCAGAAGAGGTAGAAGGACTGCTCGATCCAGCGGGCCTGCTGCCACGGAGGGACGCCCGAGGAGTTCGGCGGCCTGCTGTCCCACCAGAACTCGGTCACCCAGACCGGGTGGTGGCCCGAGACGGTGCCGCGCTTCTCCGCCCCGCGGAGGACCCTGACGACGCGGCCCAGATCGGGCGTGGAGGCGTCGTACTTGGTGGGTCCCGACTTGAGGGGGCCCCCGCCCGTGTTGTCGATCGGGTGGTGGGCGAAGACGTCGAAGCCCACCGGGCTCGAGCAGCCGGCCGTCCTCACGTACTTGAGCTTGCCGTGCTTCTTCTTGGCGTGCTTCTTCCTCCTCTTCTTGACCTTCTTCGGCTTGACGCAGAGCACGTGCTGCCAGAACTGGACGGGGCGGGAACGGGCCCCGGTCGCCGGGTATGGGCCGCCGGGCGGGTCGCCGTAGGGGTCGGTGCCGGCGGCGATCACCCGCATCCTCGGATTGACCGACCTGATCGACCTGTAGGAGGCATCGAGCATCGCGCGGTAGAGGTCGGCGCCGGCGAAGTGCTTGCCCACGAACTGCGGGTTGAGCCAGTCGCCGCTGTTGGGCTCATCCCAGACCTCCACCGCCTGAACAGCCGGCAGCGCCGGTGCTCCGCCCGGGCCGTCGGGGTCGAAGCCGCCTGAGTACCGGGCCGCGACCGCCTGCAGGAAGTCCGCCAGGTCGGAGGGGTTCGGCTCCCAGGTCCCCTCGCGTGCCGAAGGGGGGCGGCCCGCGCCCTCCGCCCAGGTGGGGGCGACATTGACGGTGATCATCGCGCTGAGGCCGCGGGCGCCGGCGTCGCGCACGGCGCCATCGATCGAGGTGAAGTCGTAGAAGGCGCTGCCGGGGTTGGTGGGGTCGGGGGGACGCGCCGGGGCGGCCCCCGCCCAGCTGAGGGCGAGCCGCACCATGCCGGCGCCGGTGCCGCGCGTCCTGTCGAACCAGGCGGCGCGCGTCGGGGCGCTGTCGGTTTGATACTGCTCGATCCCCGTGAAGCCCGTCACCAGGCCGCGCGCGGCCGAGGCGCCGGCCGGGAGGACCAGGGCGGTGAGCATGGCGCACGCCAGGAGCGCGAGCCGAATTGTCGTCTTGGCTGTCATTCCCGAACCACCAATAACCGACCGGGTGACCCATCGTTGCGGCGAGTGGTCAGCCGCGTGACTGCCGGTCAGGCCGGCTCGGCGAAGGCCGCTCGGATGCCGCGGTCACGGCGGAACTGGACCCGCCGGGCCCGCAGCCGGAGCGCGATCAGGACGGCCGCCATGGCCGCCAATGCGAGCAGCGCGATCACGACGACTGATGGTCCGCCGCCGCCGGCCCTGTGGCCCTTGACGACCGCCGCCTGCTTCCAGACCAGGCTCTTCCTGCCGGACACGATCGCGCGGAGGCGCTGCTTGCCGCGGAGGGTGAGCTTGGAGGTGAAGACCGAGCCCTTGGAGACCCCGAGCTTCTTCACGGTGATCCAGCGGGAGCCCTGGCGGCGCTGGATGCGGAGCTTGCCGCCTGCGGGCGCCTTGCCCCAAGCCAGAAGCTTGCGGCTGTTGATCCGGTCCGTGACGAACGGGAAGCTGAAGGCGGTGAGGGACGGCTTGGGGCGGCCGTCGTTGAAGTAGACCCCCGCCTGCAGGCCGGCGTGCACGTCGGGGCGCAGGGTCGAGTCGGCGATCTGGAAGCTGATGGCGGCGCTGGCCCCAGCCTTCCAGAAGAGATACATCGACTGCTCGATCCAGCGGGCCTGGGTCGCGAGGGGGGCGCCGACCTGGTTGGGCGGCTTGCTGTCCCACCAGAACTCGGTCACCCAGACCGGGTGGTGGCCCCCCGAGGCCGTGCCGAAGCGCTCGGCCGCGCGGAGGACGTTGACCACCCGGCTGAGGTCGGGCGTCGACGCGTCGAACTTCGACGGACCGTGCCGGAGGGGGCCGCCGCCGGTATTGTCGATCGGGTGGTGCGCGAAGACGTCGAACAGCGCCGGGCTGGAGCAGCCGGCCGTCCTGACGAACTTCAGCTTCTTCTTCTTGCCCTTCTTGCCCTTCTTGCTCTTCGCCTGACGGACGCAGAAGACCGCGTCCCAGAACTCGACGGGCCGGACACGCTGGACGTTCGGGGGGTAGGGACCGCCGGGAGGGTCGCCGTAGGGATCGGTGCCACCCACCACCACCTGCATCCCCGGGTTCACCTGCTTGATCGACTTGTAGGCCGCGTTCAGCATCGAGCGGTAGAGCTCGGCGCCGACTATGCGCTTGCCGTCGAACTGCGGAGCGAGCCAATCGGAGCTGTTGGGCTCGTTCCATACCTGGATCCCGTAGGCCGCCGGAAGCGCTGACTGGCCGGCGGGACCGTCCGGGTCGAAGCCGCCCGAGTAGCGGGCGGCGACGGCCTGGGCGAAGTCGGCGAGGTCGGAGGGGTTCGGCTCCCAGCTGCCCGCCGGAGCGGACGCGGGCCGTCCCGCTCCCTCGGCGAAGACGGGAGCGTGGTTGATTGTCAGCAGGACCTTGAGGCCGTGGTTCGCGGCGGCGCGCACCGCTCCGTCGATCGCGGAGAAGTCGTAGGACGTGCTGCCGGGATTGGTGGGGTCCGCCGGACGAGTGGAGGGGGCGATGGAGTACCACTCGACCGCGAGCCGGACGATCCCAGCGTCGGCGGCGTCGGCCGTCCGGCCCATCCAGAGGTCCGTGCTGGCGGCATCGCCTGACTGGTACTCCTCCGGATCGGCGAAGCCGGTCTCCAGGCCGCGCTTGGCGGCGGCGATCGACGGGACGGCCAGCGCGACGAGCAGGAGCAAGGCGATCAGCGCGGCGAACCTGCCGAGTGCGCGTGAGTGAGGTGTTCGGTCGGTGTCCAAGAAGTCTCCTGTTCCGGTGGCGGCGGTCAGCCCGAAGTCGGGAACCAATACACGACCTGGGGCCCTTTGTTGCGCTCCCGTTTCGTCCCGCTGGTCGGCAAGCCTCTCAGCCGCCAAGCCCGGAGCCGGACTTGAACCGGCGACCCCTTCCTTACCATTCCCGCGCAGGGCCAGACCTTTCCGGGCGAGTTGCGGATTATTGCGCAACTGCTCGCTTCTTCAGTCACGCTCCGGCCTTCTGTGGGTCCGCTCGAGGTGGCTGAGGCTTCCAGGAGGCTTCCATTGGCGCTCACGGACACCACGTCTTGGCGCTGCGCTGCACGGTCGCGATCTGAAACAGCTTTAGGGCTCTTCGTTGTTACAACGATCGCATCGCCGCGCACGCACCGAACACATACCGCGCTGCCCCTTGCAACCTGCACGCCCGCGGACACACATCGCCCTGGACGCGGCCACGCGCTTCGGCATCGCGGACCCTCCCGTCGATCGAGGAGAAGTCGTAGGAGGCGCTGCCTGGGTTCGTGGGGTCGGGCGGCCGCTCAGACCCCACGATGCCCGGCCACTCGACGGCCACCCGCACGATCCCGCCCCGGAGGCCGCGGTCCGGTCCATCCAGAAGGCCCGATCGGAGGCGCTGCTCATCTGGTAATGCTTGGCGTCCCCGAAGCCGGTCACAAGGCCCCGCTGGGCGTGAGCGGTCGGGGGGAACGCGACTACAGCAAGCAGACCACACGCCAAGAGCGCGATCCGCCCAATCCGGCCGCTGGTCGTTCGCTGACGTCTGCGATCAGTGTCTAAGTGTCCCTTCCCGTCGCTGACTCGAATCTCGAGAAAAATAGTTAGCACCGAATCGGAGTGGAGCTCCATCATTTCGTTCGAGCTGCCCTGGCCCGAAAGTCGGGACCCCTGCCGAACCCGTCGACTCCGCTATGAAGGCAAGCCCGGAGCCGGACTTGAACCGGCGACCCCTTCCTTACCATGGAAGTGCTCTACCAGCTGAGCTATCCGGGCGGAGGGTGGCACTGTAGCGGGGGCGGCCGGGGAGGTGACCCGGGTGGATCAGGGGTGGAGGGCGAGGCGCTGGGCGTTCATCCGGGCGGCCGAGTCGGAGCAGAGGAAGGCGGTCGCCTCGGCGATGTCCTCGGCGGGCGTGAAGGTGGGGCGCTCGGTCTCGGGGGACTCGTCGCGCATGGCGGGTGTCTCGATCGCGTTGACGACGATGATGTTGGCCGTCGCGCTGGTGCCGGCGAAGGAGTCCGCGAAAGCGAGGGTCCAGGCCTCGGCCGCCGCCTTCGCCGAGGCGTAGGCGGCGTTGGTGCTCTCGGGACTCTGGGCCGCGGCGGAGGAGACCAGGACGAAGCGGCCGTGCTCGCTCGCCGACAGGGCCGGGTGAAAGGCGCGGGTGGTGAATTGGAGAGTGCGGACGAGGAGGTCGTGGAGGAACTCGTAGTCCGCGAGGTCGAACGATTGGATGGGGTCGCCGCCGCGATAGCCGCCGACCAGGTGGAGGAGGCCGTCGATGCGGCCGAAGCGCTCCTCGATGGCCGCGGCCCAGTCGTTGGCGGCCGATTCGTCGAGGAGGTCGACGGCGCGGGGGTCGAGGCGGTCGTCGGGGATGCCGAGGTCCTTGGCGACTGCGTCCGCGGTCTCCTGGCGGCGGTCGGCGAGGGAGAGGGTGGCGCCGGCGTCGGCGAGGCGCCGGGCGACGACGGGCCCGAGGCCGCCGCCGGCCCCGGCGATGGCGATGACACGTCCGTCGAGGTCGGTCATGAGGTGGACGCTATCCGGGTGGGCATGAGTCTGCTGACTCTTCCGCCACACATTCGTTTCACCCGTCGCGCCTCCGGATTTGCAGACGAACATATGTTTGCCTTGTGAGTCGAGTAATCAACCGCGGACAGCAAGGCGATCTGGGTGAGGCCTCAGCGGTCGAGTGGCTGACAAGCAAGGGAGCCCTGGTCCTGATCCCGTTTGGCCACAGCCCGGACTACGACCTTGTCGCTGAGATCGACCGCCGACTCGTTCGAATCCAGGTGAAGACCTCGATACAGGAGGTCAGGACTCCGAACGGTGAGGTCCGATTCCCCGTCTCACTGGCGACCTCCGGCGGCAACCAGAGTTGGAATCGAGTTGTCAAGACCATCGATCCGGAGACGATCGATTATCTCTTCGTCGTTACGGGCCACGGGCGCCGCTGGCTGATCCCTGCCGGAGACATTGGGGACAAGCGGACCCTGCAACTTGGAAGCCCGAGATATGCCGCATTCGAGATCGAGCCGGGTACCCACATCAGCCGGATCGTCCTTGGACAAGCGCCCGCTTTAGACTTGGCGACGGCTGGGGGAGTATCCAAGAGGTCAAAGGATGGCGGCTGTAAACCGTCCGGCTTATGCCCTTCGCAGGTTCGACTCCTGCCTCCCCCACTAGCTTCACAACGGCCAGTGGAACCCACAAATTACGAACGAAAGCCCGGCCAGCGGGGTGAGGCCGTGATCAACCAGAAGCGTCGTCTCACCATCCCGCAGCGGCCGTTCTTCGATGCCGGATTCGCAAACGAAGCGAGGGTGCGGGTCCGAGCTGACGGGCCAGGACGTCTCGTCGTCGAGCAGATCGAGCTGCCCGACTGGGCGAAGAAGCCGGCCGGGGCCGAACGCCGCTCCCCCGGATGACCCGGAGGTTGGTCTTCTGCACCCGGGCAGGAACCGAGGCCTCGGTGAAAGCTGCCGGGGTCCGACCCGGCCGGCCATCGCGATTTGCAGGTTCTTTCTAGCCGCGACGGTGCAGCCGGAAACCTCTCAGGCCGTTCGCCGCCGCAGCGTCGCCGCCCCCATCACCAGCGCGATCAGCGTCGCACCGATCACCACCCCGACGTCCAGGACCAACCGCCCCTCGAACGCATCACCCGCGGCCACCCGCGTCAGCGCGTCATACGCGTAGGTGAAGGGCAGCGCGCCGGCCAGCGTGTCCAGCCAATCCGACATCTCGCTGCGCGGCACCAACAGCCCGCAGAGCAGGATCTGCGGCAGCACGAATGCCGGCATGAACTGCACCGCCTGGAACTCGGTGCGCGCGAACGCGCTGGTGAACAGCCCCAGCGACATCCCCAGCACCGCGTTCGCGATCGCCAGCATCGCGACCCAGAACCCCGAACCGGCCGTGGTCAGGCCGAGAACTCCGTACGCGAACCCCGTGGTGACGGCGGCCTGCAGGGCGGCCAGCAGCGCGAACGCGATCCCATACCCCACCAGCAGATCCAGCTTGGACAGCGGCATCGTCATCAGCCGCTCCAAGGTCCCCGTCGTCCGCTCCCGCAGCATCGTGATCGACGTGATCAGGAACATCATGATCAGCGGGAACAGCCCCAGCATCGGCGGCCCGATCCGCTCGAACGTCCCCGGCTGGCCCTCGAACATGTACTTGACCAGCGTCATCAGGACGCAGGGCACGACCAGCACCATCGCGATCGTCCGCGGGTCCCGCCGCAACTGCCGCAGCACCCGCCCCGCGACCGCCGTCGTGCACCGCGGGCTCACTTCCCCTCCTCCCTGATCAGCCGCAGGAACGCCTCGGTCAAGTCATCCGCGCCGGTCCTCTCGAGAATCTCCCCCGGCGGCGCGATCGCCAGGAACCGCCCCTCCCTCATCAACGCCAGGCTGTGGCAATTGACCGCCTCGTCCATCACGTGGCTCGAGACCAGCAGCGTCTTGCCCTCCCCGGCCAGCGAGTAGAAGGTCTCCCAGAGGTCGTGCCGCAGCACCGGATCCAGCCCCACCGTCGGCTCGTCCAGGATCAGCACGTCCGGATCCCCCAGCAACGCCGTCGCCAGCGAGACCCGCGCCCCTTCCCCGCCGGACAGGTCCCTCACCACCCTGTCCTCGAGCTCCCCGAGCCCGACCGTGCCGATCGCGGCATCGATCCGCTCCTCGGACGCAGCGAGCACCCGCGCGAAGAACCGCAGGTTCTCCCTCACGGTCAGATCCGAATAGACCGACGGCGCCTGGGTCACATACGCGACCCGAGAGCGCAACCCCCGCGACCCCGCGGCCTCGCCCAGCACCAGCACCTCCCCGCCCTCGACGATCTGCACCCCGACGATCGACCGCATCAGCGTCGTCTTGCCGCAGCCGCTCGGCCCCAGCAGAGCCGTGACCGACCCGGGCTCGACGCTCAGCGAGAGGCCGGGCAGCACCAGCTTGTCGCCGCGCCGAACGCGCAGCTCGGAGATCTCGATCGCGGCTATGTCGCCCAGAGTATGCGGCTCAGCCGAGGCCGCGCAGGCACTGCGACTCCGGCATCGCCTTGAGCCGCTTCAGCGTGTTGTTCTCGATCTGCCGGATCCGCTCGCGGGTCACGCCGAAGGCCACACCGACCTCCTCGAGCGTCATCGGCTGCCGGCCATTGAGCCCGTAGCGCAGCTCGAGCACCTCGCGGTCCCGGCGCGGGAGCGCGGCCAGGGCCCGCCTCACGTCCTCCCGCTGCAAATTGTCGGATGCGGTTTCGAACGGCGACTCGGTCTGCTCATCCGCGACGAAGTCGCCCAGCTCGGAATCGTCCTCGTCCCCGACCGGCTTCTCCAGCGAGACCGGCATCTGGCTGACCCGCAGCACCTCGCGCACCTCGGGCCCCGTCCAACCCAGCTCCGCGCCGATCTCCGCCGGCTCCGGCTCCCGGCCCAGCCTCTGCACCAGGCTCCGCTCGACGTGCGCGACCCGGTTCAGCTTCTCCACCATGTGAACCGGGATCCGGATCGTCCTCGACTTGTCGGCCAGCGACCTGGTCACCGCCTGCCGGATCCACCAAGTGGCGTAGGTCGAGAACTTGTAGCCCCGCCGGTAGTCGAACTTCTCGACGGCACGAATCAACCCCAGCGACCCCTCCTGAATCAGGTCGAGGAAGCTCAGCCCGCGCCCGAGATACGACTTCGCGATCGACACGACCAGCCGCAGATTCGCCTCCACCATGTGCCGCTTCGCGGCCATGTCCCCCCGCTCGATCCGCTTCGCCAGCGCCACCTCCTCGTCGGCGGTGAGCAAATCCACGCTCCCGATCGAGCGCAGATAGAGCCGCAGCGAATCAAGGCTCGGCTCGACGGTGAGATCGAGCTCCTGCTTCCTGCCGTTCCCGTTGGATGACCCCTCGCCCTTGCTCTCCTTGTACGCCGTGACGCCGTCCGCGGCGATCACGTCCACGCCCTGCTCCACGAGATGGCTGTGCAGCTCGGACACCTGCTCCTTCGTGACCTCCACCTCCTCGAGCGTCGAGGCGATCTCCTCGAACGTCAGATAACCCCGCTCCGTCCCGGCCGCGATCAGACCGCGCAGCTCATCGCCGCCCTCGAAGGGCTGATCCTCGGCCACCACGGCCTGGCGCATTGACGCCATTTCTCTCCTCCTCCCGGAGAAAACTCCCGGACTGCCCGGTCCTCTCCCCTAAAAGAGACCCGAGCCCAAAAAGCGAGCGGGAGTATAGGGACGGGCAGGGCCGCTATTTGACCCACTTTTCAGGCAATTTCCAGAGCCCGAACCGACGGGCCGCCATACTTCTACCGATGGCCGACTCGATCCAGACCGTCACACCCCCGACCCGCGACGCCCAGGCCGAGGCCCCCACCACCCGCGTCAGCCTCTCCCGCGTTGGCGTCGTCGGCGTCGAGAAGATCATCCGCGTATGTGCGAGGGGGACCCGAGCGGAGCGAGGGGCCACCCGTGATATGGCGAAGCGATCAGCCGACCCCGGCGACGAATCCCTGTATCACGCCGACCTCGAGTGCTTCGTCGACCTCAACCCCGAGCAGGCCGGCGTCCACATGTCCCGCTTCGAGGAGGTCGTCAACGAGGCCATCGACACGGTCGTCCTCGGCGAGGCCCTCCGGGCCGAGGGCCTCGCGGCCCACATCGCCGAGCAGGTGCGTGAGCGCCAGGGCGGCATCCGCGCCGAGGTGAAGATCGCGGCCCGCTATCCCGAGACCGTCCCGGCCCCGGTCTCCGGTCTCCCCACTCAGGAGCTCTACACCCTCTTCGGCACCGCGGTCGCCTCCGACCGCGGCACCCGCACCCTGATCGGCGTCGAGGCCCAGGGCATGACCGCCTGCCCCTGCGCCCAGGGCCTGGTCGAGGACGGCGCGCGCGAGAAGCTCGTCGACGAGGGCTTCAGCGCCGACGAGATCGACCGCATCGTCGGCGCCGTCCCCCTGGCGACCCACAACCAGCGCGGCATCGGCACCCTCTACGTCGGCACTCCGGAGGACTCCGGCGTGGACATCGACGCCCGCCGGCTCCTCCGCATCGTCGAGAGCTCAATGTCGAGCG
>CAWDAL010000017.1:0-11677 GCA_963800285.1 uncultured Solirubrobacterales bacterium | reverse complement strand
CGCTACGCGCGTCTCGGTCCTCCGAACCCGCAGCCCGCCACCACAGATACCGCTCCGGCTCCAGAGCCAGCAGTGGCCCCGGCGGCTCGGCCGCCCGGTACTGCTCGTACTTCGCGCTGAGCGCCGCCAACCCGGCGACATCCTCCGACACATCGACCATCCGGATCGAGCCCAGCACCTGCACCCATGCCAGCTCCTCCCAGTCGTCCGAATAGCGATCGACCGTCAGCGCCGCACGGGGATCCCGCCGCAGAAACCGCAGGCGCGCCGGCTCCTTCGCCCGCTTCGGCTTCCGATCAATCGCGCTCCAGATCCGGCCCTCGGCCACCGCGAAGGTCACCGGTAACACTCGCGGCGCCCCCTCCTCGTCGACCAACCCGAGCCGACCGACCCGCGCGCTCTCCAGCAATTCGTTTGCCCACGCAACGACCTCGGTAGGTTCCCCGAAAGGCACGCACCCACTGTAGGTCGACGAAAGGAGAGCAATGGACGTCGGCATCGGACTTCCGAGCACCATCGCCGGCACGAAGGGCGACGAGATCACCGACTGGGCCCGCGCGGCGGAGGACGCCGGCTTCAGCACCCTCGGCACCATCGATCGCATCGTCTTCGACAGCTACGAGCCGATCGTCGCCCTCTCCGCGGCCGCGGCCGTCACCGAGCGCATCCGGCTCGCCACCGACGTCATGCTCGGCCCGCTCCGCCAGAACCCCGCCATGATCGCCAAGCAGCTGCTCTCCCTCGACGCCCTCGCCGGCGGCGGCCGCGCGGTTCTCGGCATCGCCCTCGGCGGCCGCGAGGACGACTACGAGATCAGCGGGATCGACATGTCCACCCGCGGCGCCTGGATCGACGAGGCTCTGCCCAAGATCCGCGCCATCTGGAACGGAGAAGGCGAAACCGAGGCCAAGGTCGGCCCCCGCCCGAAGGGCGACCGCCCCACGCTCCTGGTCGGCGGCTACATCCAGGCCGCCCTCGATCGTGCCGCCAAGTACGGCGACGGCTGGACCCAGGGCGGCGCCACCCCGGACCAGATGAAGGAGGACGGCGCCAAGCTCGAGGAGTCCTGGCAGCGCGAGGGACGCGACGGCAAGCCTTACAAGATGGCCCTGGCCTACTTCTCGCTCGGGCCCGACGCCCAGAAGAACGCCGAGCACGACCTCGGCGACTACTACGCCTGGCTGGGCGAGCAGACCGCGCAGCAGATCGTCGACTCGGCGGCCAAGGATGCGGACACCGTCAAGGCCTACATCGCGGGCTTCGACGAAGCCGGCTGCGACGAGCTCATTCTCTTCCCCTGCAGCAGCGATCCCGCCCAGGTGGGCCTGCTGGCCGAGGCCGCCGGGCTCTAGGAGCGGGTGGGCTGAGCGGGGGCATCGAGCTCCGTAGCGGGAGCGGTCGCCCGCCCCAGCTGAGCCAATCCCAGGCCCTCCGGAGCGTGCAGCGCCAGCTGCTGGACGTCCGCGTCCGGGCGGCGTTCCCTGGTCGCGAGCGAGACCGCGATCATGGTCGCGAACGCCAGAGGCACGGAGACCACCGCCGGCTGCGTCAAGAGGCTCGCGATGGCCCCGGATGCCGGATCGATCGCCAGCCCCGCGAAGATCGCGCCGCTGGCGAGCAGCGCCCCCACAACCATCCCGGCGGCGGCGCCCGGCGCCGTCAGCCCTCTCCACCAGACGCCGAGCAGGAACATCGGGCAGAAGGTGCTGGCGGCGATGGCGAACGCCCAGCCGACGAGAACCCCGATGTCCAGCCCAGAGGCCCCGAGCGCCAGCACCACGGGAAGCACCATGCCCACCGCCGCCGATGCGCGGAACCGGCGCCGCCGCTCACGCGCGTCGCGTGGCCGCCGCACCCGGCCCCACAAGTCGTACGAGAGGGTGCCCGAGATCGAGACGAGCAACCCCGAGGCGGTGGAGAGGAAGGCTGCGAATGCGCCCGCGGCGACCAGGGCCGAGAGCAGCTGACCGGGCTCTCCCGGCCAGGCCAGCTCGGGTACCCGCAGCACGACGCTGTCCGTCTGACCGGTCACGTAGAGCGCCGGCGCGAGTGCGCGGCCCAGCAGCGCGTAGACCACGGGGAACATATAGAAGAGCCAGAGCAACCCCAGGACGCGCACCGTCGTCCTCCGCGCGGCGGACCCGTCGGGACTGGTGTAGAAGCGCACCAGGATGTGAGGCAGTCCCATCGTGCCCAGCACGGTGGCGATCAGCAGCGAGTAGACGAACAGCGGTCCGTTCGATCCATCGCTTTCCACCGGCCGCGACCAGGTGACGCCTGGGTCCGTATTCGCGTCCCGGGCGACCGGCACGGCCGCGTTCCCCGGCAGCCGCACCTCTCCCGCGGGGAGGGTGACCTTCTCCCCCTCCCGGGCCCGGTGCGGAACCCCATCGGCGACATAGCTGGAGCCCGCCGGGAACACCACCCGCTGCGGCTCGTCGAGATGCACGCTCAGGCCGTCCGCCGGAGCCCGCGGCACTCCGTCCCCGAACAGGGTGTTCTGATTGGGCAGGCCGCCGAGGTAGATCAGCAGCAGGCAGGCGGGCAGCGCGATCGCAAAGGTCTTCAGCCAGAACTGGAACGCCTGCACGTAGGTGATCCCGCGCATCCCGCCCAGGGCCACGTTCAACGAGACGATCCCTCCGACCACCACGACCCCCAGCCAGTACGGGGCGCCGGTCACCTGCTGGAGCGTGATGCCCGCGCCCTTGAGCTGGGGGACCAGGTAGAAGCCCGTGATCCCGAGCACGATGCCCGCGGCGAGCAGCCTCATTCGCGGGGACCCCAGCCTGGCCTCGGCGAAGTCCGAGATCGTGTACGAGCCGTACCTGCGCAGGGGGGCCGCGACGAACAGCAGCAGGGTCAGGTATCCGGCCGTGAACCCGACCGGCAGCCAGAGCGCGACCGCGCCGAGCTTCATCACCAGTCCCGCGATGCCCAGAAAGCTCGCGGCTGACAGGTACTCCCCGGAGATCGCGGCCGCATTCCACCAGGGACTGACCGCACGGGAGGCCACGAACAGGTCCGACGTAGTGCGCGCCAGCCGCACCGTCCATGTCCCCAGCCCCAGGGTGCCGACGGTCACCGCGGCGACCGCGACGATCGCGATCAAGGCCGACCGACCAACTCGCGGAACGCTTCGTCGAGGGCGTCCGCCCGGCGCTGATAGATCCGGCCGATGGCGACGAACAGCGGGAAGAGGGGCACCGCGACCAGCAACAGCGGCAGGGGGATCCCCGCGATCGAAATCGAGGCAAGGTGCGGCACCAGGACGAGGAGCAACGGCAGCGCCCCGAGCAAACCGATGAATGCGACGAGGGCGGAGATCGAGAGCGCGAGCTGTGCGCGAACGAGCCGCCTCAGATAGACGTCACCATGAGCCGTGGCCTCTGCGAGCTCGTCCCGCGGTGTCCGTCTCGGCCCAGCTCGACCGTCCTCTCTCACAGACCCAGGCGCCTCCGGAGCTCCCCGATCTCACGACGCGCGACGGGGACCTCGTGATCCCCGGCGAGTCGCAGCGTCGCCGTGCCATTCAACCGCGGCCGGACCTCCACGACGTGGCTCAGGTTGACCACGAACTGACGATGCACGCGGACGAAGCCGAAGGTCCGCCACCGACCGCCGATCCCACTCAGCGTCCCGCGCAGCAGGAAGCGCCCGTCACGGGTGATCACCCGGACGTAGTCCCCGGCCGCCTGCAGGTAGAGAATCGATTCTCGCGGGACCAGGCGCGTGGCGCCGGCCAGGCCGTCGACGGGAACGATGTCGCTGCCCGCATCCTCGCCGTTCGCATTCGTGACGGAGTCCTCGTGGACCCTGACCCCCACGACCTCTCCGATCCTGGCGACAGCCTGCTCGAGGCGCCTGTGGCTCACCGGCTTCACCACGTAGTCCACGGCGCGCAGCTCGAACGCCTCCACCGCAGCGTCCGGATATGCGGTGACGAAGACCACGGCGGGCGGAGTCGTGAATCGGGTCAGCACCTTGGCCAGATCCGTGCCACTCAGATCGGGCATGCGGACGTCGAGGAAGACACCGTCGTATGGATGCTCGGCGGCGTTGAGCAGTCGCAGGGCCACGCTCCCGCTGTCGGCCATGTCCACCCGCCGCACCGCGGGCGATTCCCGCAGCATCCGGACGAGGTCCGCCAGCGCCGGACGCTCATCGTCGACCGCCAGGACCGCGAGCCCCTCGCTCATCTCGCCGACACCACCGTGCGAGCGCCGGGCAGCGACTTCGGAAGGGTCATCGTCACCGTGGTGCCCTCCCCGATCGCCGTCCGGATATCGAGCCCATAGCCGTCTCCGAAGGTGGCGAGCAACCGCTCGTTCACGTTGGAGAGCCCGATTCCGCCGCCGGCGCCGGCCAGGGCGGCCAGGGCGGCCTCCGGGTCCATCCCCGCCCCGTCATCCGAGACCTGAACCTCGACGTCTCGGCCGAGGTCGGCGGCGATGACCTCGATCAGCCTGTGGCTGGCGCTTCCCTCGACCCCGTGCCTGACCGCATTCTCGACGAGCGGCTGCAGGGAGAGAACCGGCAGCGGCGCCTGCAGCACCTCCGGCGGCACCTCGAGGCGAACCTCCAGACGGTCGCCGAAACGCGCCCGCTCCAGGCTCAGGTACTTCTCCACATAGCGCAGCTCCTCGGCCAGGGTCACGTACGAGCGCTCGGTCTGGAACGCGTAGCGGGTGAACTCCGCGAACTCGCTCAACAGCTCCCTCGCCTCCTCCGGCCGGGTGTGGATGTAGCTGGCGACGGCGGCCAGCGCGTTGTAGATGAAGTGCGGTGAGATCTGCGCCCGGAGCGCCCGCAGCTCGGCCTGCGCAAGGCGCCTCTCCTGCTCCGCGAGCCCGGCCAGCGCCAGCTGCGCGCTGACGAGACGGGCCGCCTCCTCCACACCGCGGGTGTCCTCGGGCCGGACCGTGCCGAGATCCCGGAAGAGGCCGATCAGGCTTCCCACCCTCTCGCCCTGCACCTCGAGCGGCGCCACCACCATCGCCCCCAAGGCACACCTCGGGTGGTCGCAACTCGCCCGCTCGACGTGGATCCGGTCGTCGTGGGCGCTCGAGACCAGCTCACCCAGCGGCGCGCCCGGCCGATGGTGGTCGGAACCCTCCCCGTCCCAGGCCAGGATCCGCGTGCGGTCGGCGAGGGCGACCGCCGGCGCCTGGATCAACGCACGGAGATCGGGAGCCGCCTTCTGGGCGCTGCCGGGGGAGAGTCCCGTGCTCAGGTGGGGAAGCGTCGCCACGGCGGCGTGTAGGCCGGCGTGCATCGCCTGGCGCTCCGGATTGATCACCCCGCGCGACCGCGACAGGAGCCGAACGGCCGCGAAGACGGAGGCCGAGAGGCCGAGGCCGACCAGGACTCCGAGCGCAACGTCCATATCTCCTCCGTCTCCTCCTCCGATTCAGCATAAAGGAGCAGGCGCGGCGCGCGGCTGCCGTTCGTCGCGTTTTCACCACCGCTTGTCGTCTCGCGACGGGCGCCCGCCGACTGCCGTTTGCGCCCCAGGCGACGGGGCATAGGGTCAGCGACGGCGCCGATCACGGTGTCGACTCATGGAACTGCACAGGTCCGAACGGCCGGTGCGGGAAGGAGAGAGATAGATGGAATCTTCGAGGTCAGGTGCGTCGTGGGTTCCTGCCGATCCGGGGCCCCTAGGGCTCGCCGGATTCGCCATGACCACGTTCGTTCTCAGCATGTTCAACGCGAATATCGTCAGCAACGCCGGTGAGCCAGTCGTGCTGGGTCTCGCCCTCGCATATGGCGGGATTGCCCAGCTGCTGGCCGGCATGTGGGAGTTCCGCACCGGGAACACCTTCGGTGCGGTCGCCTTCTCGTCATACGGTGCCTTCTGGATCTCGTTCTGGGCACTGGTGACGTTCTTCGCGAAGGACATTCCGGAGTCCCACGCCGGGTCAGCGATCGGCCTCTACCTGTGGGCCTGGGCGATCTTCACCACCTACATGTTCATCGCTTCGCTCCGGACCACCGGAGCGGTCGCCCTGGTGTTCTTCCTGTTGGCCGTCACGTTCATCCTGCTCGGAATCGGCGAGTCCGGCAGTGACATGACCATCACCCACTGGGGCGGTTACATCGGCATCGCGACGGCGATCGCCGCCTGGTACGCCTCGTTTGCCTCGGTGATCAACTCGACGTTCGGCCGAACCGTGGCACCAGTCATGCCGCTGCAGGTCGCGAGGGGAACGGAGGTGGATCCGGCCGGACGCTAGATAGCTCGAAAGGCTGAAGGCGGCGCCGGGTCAGCCGGCGCCGCCGATCGGCCAGACTTCGGGGGAGACTTGGAAGGCAGAAGATCAGAAAGGACTTGACATGACATCGAAGAGCGACGAGAGCTCGGGCTCCACCGCAGAGGCAACGAGCACCGAGGCGCAGATCGCCGTTCACTGGCGGGAGGAGGAATACGTCAAGCCTCCCGAGAGCTTCGTCAAGCAGGCGAACGCGGCCGATCCGGCGATTCTCGACCGATTCAGCGAGGAGCATTTCCCCGAGTGCTTCGAGGAGTACGCGGACCTGCTCACCTGGGACTCCAAGTGGGACACCATCCTCGACACCAGCAAGCCGCCGTTCTGGAAGTGGTGGGTCGGCGGGCGGCTCAACGCCTGCGTCAACTGCGTAGACCGGCACCTCGAGACCAGCGCCGACAAACCGGCCTTCATCTGGGTGCCCGAGCCGGAGGACGTGGAGCCGGTGGAGGTCACCTACCAGCAGCTGTTCGACCGCGTGAACGAGTTCGCGGCCCTGCTGCAGGACTTCGGCGGCGTCGAGACCGGCGATCGGATCACCTTCCACCTGCCGATGCTGCCCGAGCTGCCGATCTCGATGTTCGCCTGCGCGCGCCTCGGCGTGATCCACTCCGAGGTTTTCGGCGGCTTCAGCGGCGCCGCCTGCGGCGGCCGGATCGCCGACTCCCAGAGCAAGATCCTGGTGACGATGGACGCCTATTACCGCAATGGGGAGCTGATCGACCACAAGGTGAAGGCGGACGAGGCGATCGAGGCGGCGAAGAAGGAGGGCGCCGAGGTCGAGAAGGTCCTTGTCTGGCGGCGCGTGCCCGGCGAGTACCACTCCGAGAGCGAGATGGTCGAGGGGCGAGACTTCTTCGTCGACGACCTGATCGAGGACTACCGCGGCAAGAAGGTCGACCCGGTCTCCATGCCCGCGGAGGCGCCCCTGTTCCTGATGTACACGAGCGGGACCACGGGGCGGCCGAAGGGTGCCCAGCACAGCACCGGCGGTTACCTCTCCTACGTCGCCGGCACGTCGAAGTACTACCAGGACATCCACCCGGACGACACCTACTGGTGCTTCGCCGACATCGGCTGGATCACCGGGCACTCCTACATCGTCTACGGGCCGCTGGCCCTGGGGACGACGAGCGTCATGTACGAGGGCGTGCCCACGTACCCGGACGCCGGCCGCCCCTGGCGGATCGCCGAGAAGCTCGGGGTGAATATCTTCCACACCGCGCCGACGACGATCCGGATGCTGCGGAAGGTGGGCCCGGACGAGCCGGCGAAGTACGACTACCACTTCAAGCACATGACCACGGTCGGCGAGCCGATCGAGCCGGATGTGTGGCGCTGGTACTTCGAGACGGTGGGCAAGCGCGAAGCGGCGATCGTCGACACCTGGTGGCAGACGGAGACCGGCGGCTTCCTGGGCAGCACGCTCCCGGCGCTGCAACCGATGAAGCCCGGCAGCTGCGGCCCCGGGGTGCTCGGGATCTATCCGGTGATCTATGACGAGGACGGAGACGAGGTCGAGGCCGGCAGCGGAAACGCGGGCAACGTCTGCATCCGCAACCCCTGGCCGGGGATCATGGAGACGATCTGGGGCCAGGACGAGCGCTTCGTCGACACCTACTACGCGAAGTACTGCAAGGACGAGAAGAGCACGGACTGGCACGACTGGCCGTACTTCGCCGGCGACGGAGCAACCCAGTCCGCCGATGGCTACTTCCGCATCCTCGGCCGGATCGACGACGTGATCAACGTCGCCGGGCACCGGCTCGGCACGAAGGAGCTGGAGTCGGCGGCGATCACGGTCGACGAGGTCGCGGAGGCGGCCGCGGTCCCGGTGGTGGACGATGTCCGCGGAAAGGCGGTCGAGATGTACGTCGCGCTCAAGCCGGGTGTGAGCGCGAGCAACGAGGAGGTCGAGGAGAAGGTGTCAAAGGCGATCGACACGGAGATCGGGAAGATCGCGCGGCCCAAGAACGTCTGGGTCGTCAGCGACATGCCGAAGACGCGCTCCGGGAAGATCATGCGGAGGGTGATCGCCGGGATCTCCAACTTCACCGACGTCGGAGACGTGACGACCCTGGCGAATCCGGACATCGTCGACGACATCCGCCACCACGTCGAGAGCGAGAAGGTCTCCCGCGGCGAGGAGCCGCGCGAGCTCTCGGAGCAGGAGCGGAAGGAGATCGCATCCTTCGGGAAGGCCGAGTAGATCGGGAAGCGCCTTATTTGGCACATTCGCGGAGGGTGCTTGTAAACGTCCGCCTTCCGCATTAGCTCTGCGCTCGTCCTGGTCCCCACGACGTCGGATGCCAAGTCGGCATCGGCTCGCGGAACGCTGAAGCAGCTCCGTGGCGCGGCCGGATGCGTCGGCGCCCGCTCGGCGCGCCGGGCCGGCTGTGCGACCGCGCGCGCCCTGAAGGGCCCCGGCCCGTTCATGGGCTCACGGGCGATCGCGGTCAGCCCCGACGGCAAGAACGTCTACGTCGCCTCGTCCACCAGCAACGCGATCGCCATCTTCGACCGGGACAAGACCACCGGCGTACTCAGGCAGCCGAAGGGAGTGGGGGGCTGCATCGCGAGCGGGGGCGGCGGCGGTTGCGCTCGAGCCGTCGGGCTCGACGGAGCGAACTCCGTCGCCGTCAGCGCCGACGGCCGCAACGTCTACGCCACGGCACGCGACAGCAGCGCCGTGACCGCTTTCGAGCGAAACCGGAGGACCGGTGCCCTTCGCCAGCTGCCCGGCGGCTGCCTCTCCGGGCTCCCGCTGCCCGGATGCACCAGCGGCGAAGCCCTGGTCGCTCCGGACGTCGTCGTCAGCTCCGATGGCCGCAACGTCTACGCCGGCGCCTTCTTCGGCAACGCCGTCGCGACCTTTACGCGCGACCCCTCCACCGGCGCGCTGACGCAGCCGGCGGGCACCGCAGGCTGCATCGCGGAGTCGAACGCAGCCTGTGCGCCGGGGATCGCACTGGGCGCCGTCGAGGGCCTGGCGATCCGCCGGGATGGCTCGGAGGTGTACACGGGCAGCGCTCTCTCCAACGCCATCGCGATCCTCACCAGGGACCCTTCCACCGGGATCCTCTCCCAGGCGACCAACGGCAGCGGCTGCATCACCAACGCGCCCCTCAGCGGCTGCGCAACGGGCGTGGAGCTCGCGGGCGCCAACGCGGTCGCGCTCAGCCCCGGTGACAAGCAGGCGTACGTGACGTCTCTGTTCAGCAACAGCGTCACCTCGTTCAATCACGGGACCCTCACCCAGAAGCAAGGCACCACCGGCTGCCTCGTCCTGCTTCGCGCGGTTGGCTGCTCCTTCGGCCGCGCGATGAGCGCGCCTGAGGGGCTCGTGGTCGCTCCGGACGGCAGGAACGTGTACGTCGCCGCCTTCGCGACCGGAGCCCTCGACGTCCTCACGCGCAACCGCGTCACGGGCCGGGTCCTGCAGAAGCCGGGCCGGTTCGGGTGCCTCGCCGCTCGCAGGCGGCCCGGGTGCGCGGGGGCGCGCGCTGTCCGCGGCATCAGCTCGGTCGCGATCAGCCCGGACGGCCGCTTCGTCTACTCGACCTCCTTCGCCAGCAATGCAGTCGACGTCTTCAGGAGGAGAGGATGAGCGAAACGCACGACCGCGATGACGGGCTCACCCGTAAGGAGCTGCTCCAGTCCGGCGCGGGCGCCGCGGCGGGCCTGCTGCTCGCCCAGAGCGGCCTCGGGAGCGCGCTCGCCGCGACCGAGGCCAAGCGCAACCCGATCGCGGGGATGAACGTCATCCTGTTCCTCACCGACCAGGAGCGCGCGATCCAGCACTTCCCGCCCCGCTGGATGCAGCGCAACCTGCCGGGGATGATGCGGCTGCGCAGCCGCGGGCTCAGCTTCGAACGGGCCTTCACCAACGCCTGCATGTGCTCGCCGGCGCGCTCGACCCTGATGAGCGGCTACTTCCCCGCCCAGCATGGCGTCAAGTACACGCTCGAGGAGGACATGCCCGCGTCCCAGGGCTACCCCCAGGTCGAGCTGCCGCTTCCCCGGACCCTGCCGAACCTCGCCACCGTGATGGAGGCGGCGGGCTACAAGGTCGTCTACAAGGGCAAGTGGCACTGCTCCAAGCCCCCGCCCGGCCAGGAGGACGCCCCGGCCGACCTCCAGAGGTACGGCTTCAGCCGCTGGAATCCGCCCGACGCCGGTGCTGACCAGAGCATCCCTCAGGCCGGTGGAGGGTTCACCGACAACGACGGCCGCTACATGGACGCTGTGGGCAACCCCGTGGATGGCGCGGAGGGAATCCTCCAGTACCTCTCGACCGCCGCCGCGAAGCAGCAGCCGTTCTTCATGGTGATCTCACTGGTCAACCCGCACGACGTCCTCTTCTATCCGGGGACGACGTTCGAGCGTCGGGCTACGACAGCTCGTGGACCAAGGGCGACATCCAGATCCCGCGGACCAACGGCGAGGACCTCTCGACGAAGCCGACGGTCCAAGAGCAGTTCCTTCGCATCTTCAACCTGACCGGCAAGCCGAAGAACGACAAGCAGAGGCGGGCCTACCTGAACTTCTACGGCAACCTGATGCGCTCCTCCGACTACTACCTGACCCAGGTGCTGAACAATCTCCAGGAGCAGGGCCTCTACGACAACACACTGATCGTCCGCACCGCCGACCACGGCGAGATGGGACTGGCCCACGGCGGACTGCGCCAGAAGAACTTCAACCTCTACGAGGAGGCGCTCCGGGTGCCCCTCGTCTACTCGAACCCGAAGCTCTTCCCGCGCCCGGTCTCCACCAACTCGATGGTCTCCCACGTGGATTTCATGCCGACGCTGGCGAGCCTGGCGGGGGCGCCATTGAGCGCCCGGGCCGACTGGCAGGGCGTCGACTACTCGTCACTGGTCCTCAACGGCGGAAAGGCGAAGCCGCCGCAGGACTACATCGTCTTCACCTACGACGACTACCAGTCGGGTCAGAAGAGCAAGCCCTACCCGAAGGCGCCGAACCACATCATCAGCATCCGCGAACGCCGCTGGAAGCTCGCCAAGTACTACGACGTCAAGCGCCAGAAGCCGCCGCAGTGGGAGATGTACGACCTGAAGCACGATCCCCTCGAGACCACGAACCTCGCCTATCCGGGATTCCAGCGGAACGCGGTGCAACAGGCCCAGTTCGAGCGGCTGAAGAACAAGCTCGAGCGGGTCAGGAAGACCCGCCTGCACCGGTTCCAGTAGAGGCGCTCGGTTGGCCGCCCGCGGCGAGCCTCAGCCCCGGGCGCAACCGCTTGGGCAGCTCGACGCGCAGCCGCCAGGTCGCGCCCGAGAAATTGCGATTGGCGACCGTGGCGAAGCCCCGCTCGTCCTCCCGCAGCGCCAGCAGCAGATGCGCGACGCGATCCGCGGGCGGCAAGTCGCCGGCTTCGCCGACTC
>CAWDAL010000016.1:0-26672 GCA_963800285.1 uncultured Solirubrobacterales bacterium | reverse complement strand
TCAACTGCTGGGTGTTCCGCGACGTGTTCTGTTTGAGCCCATTATCGTCCCTACGCAAAGCTGACCTCATCCCACGAGGATGTCGCCGGACCGGCTAAGCCAACGAGGTCTCGGGATGACCGCTGACGAGCAGGACGCTTCGCTGGAGATCCGCACCGACCGATTCGATGCGGTGATCTTCGACCTCGATGGCGTGATCACGGACACCGCGTCCGTTCACCGCGCGGCCTGGAGGAGATGTTCGACCCGTGGCTCGCGCGCAGGGGACCCCGTGATGGGGAGGACCACCGACCGTTCTCGGACGAAGACTATTACCGGGACGTGGACGGCAAGCCGCGGTACGACGGAGTCGGCTCGTTCCTCGCCTCGCGGGGGATCTCGCTCGCCCGCGGTCGGCCACGTGATCCCCCGACCGCCGAAACTGTCTGCGGGCTGGGCAATCGCAAGGACGAGCTCTTCCTAGCTTCGCTGCGGGATGAAGGAGTCGCACCCTTCCCGTCTTCGATCGAGTTGCTGCGGCGGCTTCGGGCGGCCGGGAGCCGGACGGCGATCATCTCGGCGTCGCGCAACTGCGTTCAGGTGCTCGAGGCTGCCGGGATCGCCGATCTCTTCGATGCGAGGGTGGATGGTGTCGACGGCGACTCGCTCGGGCTGCCCGGCAAGCCGGACCCGGCTGTCTTTCTCGAGGCCGCGCGGCGGCTCGGCGTCGACCCTGGACGCGCAGCCGTCGTCGAGGATGCGCTCGCCGGTGTCGAGGCGGGGCGCCGCGGGCAGTTCGCGCTGGTGATCGGCATCGACCGCGGGCGCCACGGCGAGGAGTTGCGGGCGCGGGGCGCCGACGCCGTCGTCGGCGACCTCGGCGCGGTGCGCGTTGTGACCGCGGGTGACGGCCGGTGAGCGACTCGGCCGCCGCGAGCACGCCGATGCTGAGCGGCTGGACGCTCGCCTACGAGGGCTTCGATCCCGGCCAGGAGTCCCTGCGCGAAGCGCTCTGCGCCCTGGGGAACGGACGCTTCGCCACCCGTGGGGCGGCGCCCGAGTCGACCGCAGACGGGACCCACTATCCCGGTACCTACGCGGCCGGGCTGTACAACCAGTTGACGAGCGAGGTGGCGGGCCGCCAGGTCGAGGACGAGTCAGTCGTCAACCTGCCCAACTGGCTGCAGCTCAGCTTCCGGGTGGAGGACGACGAGTGGTTCGACCTCGTCCAGGTCGAGCTGATCGACTACCGTCAGGAGCTCGACTTGCGCCATGCGGTGCTCACCCGCCGGCTGCGGTTCGCCGATTCGGAGGGGCGTGAGACCGTGGTAGCGCAGCGTCGGTTTGTGAGCATGGCGGACCCGAACGTGCTCGCGTTGGAGATGACCTTGCTGCCCGTGAACTGGTCGGGCCGGGTGACCTTCCGCTCCCTGCTCGATGGCCGCGTCTCGAACGAGGGGGTGGCGCGGTATCGCCGGCTTGCGAGGCGCCATCTGGTGCCGATCGAGGCGCGAGCCACGGATCCCGAGACCATTCTGCTCGAGGTCGAGACCAGCCAATCGCGCATCCGGATCGCCGAGGCCGCGCGGACCCGCGTGCTGAGCGAGGACGAAGCCGCGCTTTCCGAGGGCCGGGTCATCCGGGGGCAGGGGTGGATCGGCCTCGAGATCTCCTCGGAGGTCCTTCCGGGGAAGGAGACCAGGGTCGAGAAGGTCGCGACGCTCTACACGTCACGTGAGCCGGCGGTCTCCGAGCCGGCGCTGAACGCCGTCAGGGAGCTCGTCCACCTGGACGGCTTTGAGGAGCTGCTTCGCCAGCACGAGCCGCGCTGGGATGAGCTCTGGGATCTGTGCTCGCTCGAGCTGGAGGACCGGCAGGAGCTCATCCCAGCCGAGCTGCGTCTCCATGTCTTCCACCTTCTCTCGAACATCTCCGAGCACGCGGCAGACATCGATGCCGGTGTCCCCGCCCGCGGCCTGGCGGGGGAGGCGTATCGCGGACACGTCTTCTGGGACGCGCTCTTCATCTTTCCCTTCCTCAACCTGCGCTTGCCGGATCTGAGCCGGGGCCTGCTCCGGTACCGCTACCGGCGGCTCACCTCGGCGCGCTGGGCGGCGAAAGAGGCGGGGTACGACGGCGCGATGTATCCCTGGCAGAGCGGCTCGAACGGCGTGGAGCTGACCCCGACGGTCCACCTCAATCCACGCTCCGGGCACTGGAACCCCGACAACTCCCGCCTCCAGCGACACATCAATGCAGCGCTTGCTTACGACGTCTGGACCTATCACCAGGCGACCAACGACATCGAGTTCCTCGCCCTCTACGGCGCAGAGATGTTCATCGAGATCGCGCGCTTCTGGGCCAGCATCGCCACCTTCGATTCGGCTCGCGAGCGCTACGCAATCCGCGGGGTGGTCGGTCCGGACGAGTACCACGATGCCTACCCGGGCTCCGAGCGGAGCGGAATCGACAACAACGCCTACACGAACGCGATGGCTGCGTGGGTCCTCTGGCGGGCCCAGGACGTCCTCGAGGCACTGCCCGGGCAGCGTCGCGAGCAGCTTTCACACATGCTCGGATTGAAGCCCGAGGAGCTCCATCGGTGGGACGAGATCAGCCGCAAGCTGCTGCTGGCCTTCCACGATGACGGCATCTTGAGCCAGTTCGAGGGCTACGAGCAGATGGAGGAGCTCGACTGGGAGGGTTACCGGGCCAAGTACGGAAACATCGAGCGGCTGGACCGAATCCTCGAGGCCGAGGGGGAAAGTCCCAACCGGTACAAAGCGTCGAAGCAGGCGGACGTGCTGATGCTCTTCTACCTGTTCTCCGCGGACGAGCTGCGGCAGCTCTTCGCTCGCCTCGGCTATCCATTCGAGGAAGACACCATCCCCAGGAACATCGAGTACTACATGGCGCGCACCTCGCACGGCTCGACGCTGAGCAAGGTCGTGCACGCCTGGGTCCTGGTCCGCTCGGATCGCGAGCGGGCATGGGAGCTGTTCACCGAGGCGCTGGCGAGCGACCTCCTCGATCTCCAAGGGGGGACCACGCCTGAGGGCGTGCACCTCGGCGCCATGGCCGGAACGGTTGACCTGGTTCAGCGCGCCTTCACCGGACTGGAGACCCGGGACGAGGTGCTCTGGCTCGAGCCCAGGATTCCCGAGGAGCTGCTCAGGCTGCGCATGACCCTGCGCTACCGGCGTCACTGGGGCCTTGAGATCGAGGTCACGCGGGACCGGGCCAAGGTCACCGCCAGGCCGGCCGCCATCTACCCGATCAGGATCGGCATCCGCGGCGAGATCGTCGAGCTTGAGGCCGGCGACACCATCGAGCGACCGCTTTGAAAGTGCGGCCGGGGACGAGCTTGGACTTCCCCGAAACCGGGCATCACGATCTCATGGGGTCCCGCGCTGACAGCCCAAGGCGGGGCGTTGGGGAGCGGGTGGCGCTGCGCGACGGCTCGCCGGTGATCGTCCGGCCGCTCGAGCGAGACCAGGGACCGCTGGTCCAGGCTGTCTTCGACGCGATGGGCGAGGAGATGCGCTACCGGCGCTTCCTGGGCTACAAGAAGCAGCTGTCGGCCCAGGACCTCGAGACGCTCACCGCCGTCGACCACCACGGTCACGAGGCGCTGGTGGCTGTGCACGCCGAGACCGGAGAGCCCGTGGGGATCGGGCGGGCAATCCAGGAGCCGGGACGACCGGACAGCGCCGAAGCGTCTGTCGCAGTCGTCGACGCCTGGCAGGGCCGCGGGCTGGGCGGGCTTCTCATAGATCTCCTCGTTCGCCGCGCGCACGAGGAGGGGATACGCCGCTTCACCGCGGTGCTACTGACCCGCAACCAGGCGATGCTCCACCTGTTCGAGCGAACGGGGTCCGTCCGGGTCACCGCGCGCTACGGGGACACCATCGAGCTCGCGGTCGAGCTTCCGTTCGAGACCGGCGCGCCCATGGAGGCGATTCGCGCGGCCGCGGCCGGCGAGGTGCACGAGTAGAGATCCGCCGCAGAACGCGCTCCCCTGGCAACCGGAGTGGGCGTGCGCGATGATTCGAGTGTGAGCCATGTCCTCTTTCCGATCATCCTGGGGACCGGGCTGCTGGTGTTCGGGGGGATCATCGCCGCCAGGGCGCGGCTCCTGTTCGCGGCACGGCCCGCAGCGCGCTGGGACCGGATTCCCGAGCGGATCAGGCAGACGATCCTCTACGGACTCGGCCAGCGCAAGTTCCTCTCCGGCGAGCAGCCTGCGGGGATCATGCACGCGCTCGTCTTCTGGGGCTTCGTGGTCCTGCTGCTCCAGGTGGTCACGCTGTACGGGCGGGCGTTCGACGCGGGCTGGAACATCCCCGGCTTCGCGCCCGACGAGCCCCTGGGCCCGCCCTTCTTCATCGCCCGCGACCTGCTCGAGGCCAGCGTGATCGCCGGCGTCACCTACATGCTCTACCGGCGGGTCGTCCTGCACACGCCGCGGCTGTTCGGCCTCGGCCGAGCCGAGCAGCGCTACCGCGAGGCCCCGCATTGGGAGGGCGTCCTGATCCTGGTGATGATCCTGCTGATCATGGTCGGCGGCCTGCTTTACGACGCCGGCCTGCTGGTCGCAGGCGACATCCACGGCCACGAGCGCGACTTTGCGCCGCTCACCGCGCTAGTGGCCGCGGCACTCGGGGGCCTCTCCCCGTCCGCGGCGCGCACGGTGAGCGACGTCGGCTGGTGGCTACACAACGTCACCGTGCTGGCGTTCCTGTGCCTGCTGCCCCTGTCCAAGCACTTCCACGTCATCACAGCGATCCCGAACGTGTTCTTTGCCAAGCTCCCGCCCCGCGGCGCTGAGCGACCGCTCGAGGTCACCCACGTGTCGGCCGCTCCCGTCGCCGCCCTGGAGCCGCCGCCCGAGGGTCTCGTCGGAGTGGCCTCGCTGTCCGACGTCACCTGGAAGCAGGTGCTCGACGCGTTTTCGTGCACCGAGTGCGGGCGCTGCACGGACGTCTGCCCGGCCACCGCCTCGGGCACGCCGCTGGCCCCGCGGCAGGTGATCCTGGACATCCGGGATCGCCTCTACGACCATCCCGAGCAGCAGCGGAACGGCGACGGCTCCTCGGCGCCGTTGATTTCCGCGGAGGCGCTGTGGGCGTGCACGACGTGCATGGCCTGCGTGGAGGCGTGCCCGGTGGGGATCGAGCACGTCCCGACGATCGTGGACATGCGGCGAAACCTCGTCGATCAGGGCGAGCTGGATCCGCTCCTTCAGCAGACGCTCGAGAACTACGGCAAACAGGGCAACTCCTACGGCAAGTCGGCGCGGCTTCGGGCCCGATGGGCCAAGGGCCTGGACTTCAAGATCCCGGACGCGCGGAGCGAGCCGGTGGAGTACGTGTGGTTCGTGGGCGACTTCGCATCATTCGACGAGCGCGTCCAGGTCGCCTCGCAGTCCGTGGCGCGGATCCTGCACGACGCCGGCGTGTCGTTCGGGTTGCTCTACGAAGGCGAGCGCAACTCGGGCAACGACATTCGCCGGATCGGCGAGGAGGGGCTGTTCGAGATGCTGGTCGAGCAGAACATGAGCGTGCTGGCCGATGCGCAGTTCGAGGCGATCTTCACCACCGACCCTCACTCGCTGAACGCCCTGCGCAACGAGTACCCCCGGTTCGGCCTCAGCGTTCCCGTCTACCACTACACCGAACTCCTCGCCGACCTGGTCGCGAAGGGGGCCATCTCGCTGCGAACCCCGCTCTCCGGGACGCGCGTCACCTACCACGATCCGTGCTACCTGGCGCGCTACAACCGGGTCACCGAGGCGCCACGACAGCTGATCGAGGCGACCGGTGCGGAGCTCGTGGAGATGCCTCGCAACGGGACGAACACGTTCTGCTGCGGGGCGGGCGGGGGCCGCATCTGGATGAGCGACGACGGCGAGACGTCCGAACGGCCCAGCGAGCAGCGAATCCGCGAAGCGCAGACGCTGGGAGACCTCGACTACTTCCTCGTCAGCTGCCCGAAGGACCTGTCGATGTACTCGGACGCCGTCAAGGTCGTGGGCGCCGATTTTGAGGTTGCGGAGCTGACGGCGCTGATCGAGCAAGCGCTCGCGCAGGCAGCGCCCGCATAGCGGTCACTCGCCGAGCAGGTTCGTCAACTCGTCGGCGACGTCGAACAGGTCGGCCACGGCCCCGTAGTGCGCGATGTGGAAAATCGCCGCCCCCGGATCGGTGTTCACGGCCACGATCAGCTCGGCGCCCTGCATCCCTTCGACGTGCTCGGGGGCGCCCGAGACCCCGAGCGAGAGGTAGAGCTTCGGCGTCACATGCGCGCCCGATTTGCCGACCTGGCGCACCTTGGGAAGCCAGCCGGAATCGATGACGGGTCGCGACGCTCCCACCTCGGCGTCCAGCGCCTCGGCCAGCTCCTCCGCGATCTCGATGTTCTCCTTGCTCCCGATGCCCCGGCCGACGCAGACAATCCGATCGGCCTTCGTCAGGTCGACCCCCTCGTCGGGCTGCTCCACCGGCTCGACGAACGTCGTCCTCAGGCTCTCGAGCTTCGCCGGCGGCGCGAGCTCAGCCCGCTCGCCGCGCCCGGCAGCCTGGGGCGCGTCGTGCAGGGCCACGCTGTTGATCGCGAACACCGCCGGAAGCCGCGTGTTGGCGGTGGCGTGGAGCTGTCCCCCGTAGATCCCGCTGACCGACCGCGCCTCGCCGCCCTCGACCGCCAGCTCGACGCAGTAGCCGACGAACGGACGCCCCGTCGCGGCCGCGGCCGCGGCCGCCAGATCCAGGGCCGCCGTGGTGTTCTCGAGAACGACTAGGTCGGGCGAGCCCTCGTTGATGGCGGCCACCAGCACGGCCTGATGCGCCTCCGGGAGGTACGGCGAGAGCGCCGGGTGCGCGGCCTCGAGCACCACGTCAGCGGCGCTCGCGTCCTTCCCGCCGGGCTCCGCGCCGGCGACGAGCGCCACCAGGTCCCCTCCGGCGGCGTCCGCCAGCGGGCGAGCGAAGCCTAGGAGCCGGTCGTTGACGGGCGATTCGAGATATGCGAGGACATCGCCCATCAGCCCAGCAGAGCTCCCCGTTCGCGCAACACCTCGATGAGCTTCGCTGCGATCTTCTCCGCGTCACCGTCGAGCATCGTCGCCTGAGTCTGGGGCACCGGCCGAGCGAGCGAGACGACGCTTGACGGCACGGCGGGCGCGTCGACGCTGACGTTGAGGGTCTCGGTGCTCGCCTCGGTCATCGCCTGGCGGAGCCTCGCCATCGCGACGTAGCGCGGCGGCGAGCTGGCGGACTGCACGCCGACGATCGCCGGCAGGTCGAGGCCCAGGACCGCAAGGCGCCCACCGGCGTACTCCTGCACCACGCGTGCCGTTCCGTCAGCGAGGGTGACACCCACGGCGACGCTCGCCTGCGGCCAGCCGAGGTTCGCGGCGAGGTAGGGGGCTGTTTGCCCGAAGACGTCGGTCGGCGTCTGGACGCCGGTGAGGACGAGATCGGGCTCCAGCTGGCGGAAGGCCTCGGCGAACGCGAGCGCCCCCGTGCGAGAGTCGTAGGTATCGATCTCGCCGGCCTCAACGACCACCAGCCTGTCCGCACCGCGCGCGTAGGCCAGGCGCAGCGCCTCATCGATCCCGTCGGAGCGCAACCCGACCGCCGAGACCGTGGCGCCGGTCGCCTCCTTGAGCAGCACCGCCTCCTCGAGCGCTTGGTCGTCGAACTCGTTGATGGCCATCTCGACGAGCTCGCGGTCGATGTCCGTGCCGCTCCCGTCAACCTCGAGCTCCTCGCCCGTCTTGGGCATCAGCCGGATCGCGACCGCGATGTTCATCGGGGGTCGACCGCCTCAACTTCAAGGGGTAGCATTGGCAATCGAGCGGCTTCCTTCTAGCTCGTTGGGGAACCTTCGTCAACCGTTATCGAGGACGCTATCGAGGACGTTAGTCCGAATCCGATCGTGGTGTTCCCCAGGTCGGAGGCCTGATGGCTAACGAGCTCAACGCCGAGACGTTGAGTGTGGCGCTTAAGTCCATCGACGAGTTCGCCGCGCGCGAGCTTCCGGACTCGCTCCTGATCGAGCTCGACGAGCGAGACACGTTCCCGGAGGAGCTCGTTCGCCGCATGTCCTCCGCCGAGGAGCTTGGCATCCAGCTCCTGTTTGTTCCTTTCGAGTACGGCGGGATGGGAGGCGGCGCCTTCGATGTCTATCGCATCTGCGAGCGGATGGCCGCGATCGACGTGGGCCTCGCGACATCGGAGCTCGCAACGTTCTTGGGCAGCGATCCGATCCGGGTCGGCGGGACCGAGGAGCAGAAGCGCGAGTACATGAGCCGAATCGCCAAGGAGGGGATCCTGTTCGCTTACGGCGCCACCGAGCCCGAGGCGGGCAGCGACCTCGGGGCGCTGAAGACAATCGCGCAGCCTGTCGCGGAGAACGGGAACGTGACGGGGTACCTGATCAGCGGGGCCAAGCAGTGGATCAGCAACGGGGGCGTCGCGGACCTCTACACGATCCTCGCCCTCGCGCCCGGCGGACCGAGCTGGTTCATCATCGAGTCGGGCGCCGATGGGTTCACTCACGGCAAGCACGAGGACAAGCACGGCATCCGGCTGAGCAACACGGCGGCGCTGTTCCTGGACAAGGTCCACGTCGAAGCCGACCGGCTTGTCGGCGGCGTCGAGGGCCAGGGCCTGGTTCAGGCCCAGCAGGTGTTCGGCTACACGAGGCTGATGGTGGCTGCCTTCGGGCTGGGCGCGGGATGGGCGGCGCTAGACCGCGCGATCTCCTACTCCCGCAAGCGCGTCCAGGCGGGCGGGCCGCTGTCGGAGAAGGAGGGCTACACGAACAAGCTGATCGTCCCCCACGCGGTTGCCCTGGAGGCGTCGCGGGCGGCGATCGAGGAAACGGCCGAGCGATTGGACGCCGGCGAGGGCCAGCTGAACGTCGAGGGCGCGATCGCCAAGTACCTTGCGACGGAGGCGGGTGACGCGGCGGCCGACGCGGCCATCCAGGCCCACGGCGGCTACGGCTACACCCACGACTACATGGTCGAGAAGATCAAGCGCGACGTTCGGATCACCAGGATCTACGAGGGCACTTCGGAGATCATGGAGATCACAATCGCGCGCGGGCGCTGGCAGGAGCACCTGAAGTCCGGCGGCGATCACTACCACGAGAAGGCGCGGGAGCTCGAGGCGCTCCACGGCGACCATCCCGCGGTCGGCGCCGACGTCGCCGCAATCGCCCACCACGCCCTCGCAGAGCTGCTCGAACGCGCCAGGGTAGAGCGGTTGACCCGCCACCAGCATGTCCTGATGCGCCTCGGTGCCCTGATCGCCCAGGTCGAGGGCGCCGCTGCGCTCGTCAGACGTGCGCAGCGGGCGGCCGACAAGGAGCTGAACGAGAAGGCGTCGCGGCGCCTGCGAGCAAAGGCGCTGGCCGCCGCCAGCCGCGTGAGCGCCCGCAACGCCGCGCTGTCCGTTCCGACCGAGGGTGTGCGCTTCGTGGCCGGAGCCGACGGGGACCTCGGCGAGCTCGAGCACCGCCTCGACCTCGCGTCGATCCACCAAGCCCAGGGCGGGCTGCTCGCCGATCTCGAGCAGGTCAGGGAAGCCGTCTACGGGCGCATGCGGCCATGAGCGACTCACTCGACAACGCCGCCGCGATCGTCGGCGTCAGCGCGATCCTCCCCGATGCCCCGAACGCCGAGGCGTTCTGGCGCAACGTCACCACCGGCCGCTACTCGATCAGCGACGTCGACCCTGAGCGCTGGGATCCGGACCTCTACTACGACCCGGACCCCAAGGCGCCGGAGCGCACGTACTCGAAGATCGGAGGCTGGGTGCGCGAATGGGAGTGGGATCCTCTCGGCTGGAAGCTCCCGGTCCCGCCCAGGGTGGGCGACGCGATGGACGACGCCCACAAGTGGGCCGTCGCCTGCACCCGCATGGCGCTGATGGACGCGGGCTGGCCGGATCGTCCGCTCGACCTCGATCGCACTGCCGTGATCATCGGCAACGCCCTGTCGGGCGAGAAGCACTACCTGACCGCGCTGCGCATCATGTTCCCAGAGCTCGCGCGCGAGCTGGAGGAAACCGCGAGCTTCGCCGCGCTGCCGGCGGACGTGCGCTCCGCGATCGAGGGCGAGCTGCGCGCCAAGTTCGAGGGCTGGCTCCCCGAGATCACCGAGGACACGATGCCCGGAGAGCTCGGTAACTGCATCGCTGGGCGGATCGCCAACCTGTTCAACCTCCACGGGCCGAACTTCACGACCGACGCGGCGTGCGCGTCCGCGCTGGCCGCGATGGACGCCACCGTCGACGGACTCCTCGCCCACGAGTTCGACGTCGCGATCACGGGTGGCATCGACCGCAACATGGGCGCGCACACGTTCGTCAAGTTCTGCGCGATCGGCGCGCTCTCCCCCAGCGGCACCCGCCCGTACTCGGAGGGGGCCGACGGCTTCGTGATGGGAGAAGGCGGCGCGCTGTTGGTGGTCAAGCGGCTCGGCGATGCCGTCCGCGACGAGGATCGGATCTACGCCGTGGTCCGCGGGGTGGGGAGCGCGAGCGATGGCAAGGGCAAGGGCATCACCGCCCCCAACCCGGTTGGGCAGCGCTTCGCCATCGAGCGGGCCTGGCGGAACGCGGGGCTGTCGCCCGCGGAGTGCACGCTCGTCGAGGGCCACGGGACCTCGACGAGCGTGGGCGACGCGGTCGAGCTGAAGAGCTTGATGGACGCCTTCTCCGGGGCGCAGCTGCCGCGTGGATCGATCGCCCTCGGCTCGGTGAAGTCGAACTTCGGCCACCTCAAAGGAGCCGCGGGAGCGGCGGGCATGCTCAAGGCCACGCTCGCGCTTCACGACAAGGTGCTGCCGCCGAGCATCAACTTCGAGCGACCCAACCCCAACGTGGACTGGACAGCGTCGCCGTTCGCCGTCAACACCGAGCTCCGCGACTGGGACATCGCCGCCGGGCGCTCGCGTGTCGCGGGCGTCAGCGCGTTCGGCTTCGGCGGCACCAACTTCCACCTCGTCATGGAGGAGTACGCGCCGGACCGTCACGCCACCAACGGCCACGGCTCGTCGGTCGCCGTCCCGGTCGATCCCCCGCCCTCCGCCGAGCCTGCCCCGGCGGCGTCCGGCAAGCCGCCCGTGCGCGGCGCGCTCGTGCTCGGCGCGGCCGACGAGGGCGGGCTCGCCAACGCGCTGCGCACGGAGCTAGCGGAGGCGCGGCAGGGCCGCCATCTCGATCCGACGCCGCCGCCGACCAAAGCGCTTCGGGCCCCGGAGCGCATCGCGATCGACTATGCCGACGGGCCAGACCTGGTTGCGAAGGCGGAACTGGCGTTGCGAGTCTTGCAAGCGGGCAATCCGTCGGCGTGGCCGGCGCTGCGCGGCCGCGGCATCCACCGCGGCAGCGGCATCCCGGGCAAGGTGGCGTTCCTCTACACGGGCCAGGGCTCGCAGTTCGCGAACATGCTCGCCGAGCTGCGCCGGCGGGAGCCGGTGGTCGCCGAGCTCTTCGAGGAAGCGGACGCGCTCGTGGCGCCGCTGCTCGAGGGCCGGCGGCTGTCCGACCTGATCTTTGCCGACCCGGCGGACCCGGAGGCGATGGCGCGCGCGGAGGATGAGCTTCGCCGCACCGAGATCCAGCAGCCGGCGGTGATCACCGTCGACACGGCGCTCACGCGGCTGCTGGGGGAGTACGGGATTGCCCCCGACATGGTGATGGGACATTCCGTCGGCGAGTACGGGGCCCTGGTCACCGCCGGTGGCCTGACCTTCGGGGACGCGCTCGAGGCAGTGAGCGCCCGCGGACGCGAGATGGCGAGCCTACGAGTGGACGACCCCGGAGCGATGGCAGCGGTCATGGCCCCGCTGGAGGAGGCCGAGGAGATCGTCGCTGGGATCGACGGCTACGTCGTGCTCGCCAACATCAACTCCACGCACCAGGTCGTGCTAGGCGGCGCCACCGACGCTGTCGCTCACGCCGTGGAGGCGGTGAAGGAGCGAGGGCATACCGCGATCCCGCTGCCTGTGAGCCACGGCTTCCACACCGAGATCGTCGCGCCCGCGAGCACTCCGCTGCGGGCGATGCTCACCCGGCTCGGCCTCCGTCCCCCTCGGCTGCCAACCGTGGCCAACGTCACCGGCGAGCTCTATCCCACCGGAGACGGCGCCGTCGAGCAGATGCTCGACATGCTGAGCCGCCAGGTGGCCTCACCCGTGCAGTTCGTCAAGGGCCTGCACACCCTGTACGACGAGGGCGCGAGGATCTTCGTCGAGGTCGGTCCGAAGCACGCCCTTCAGGGATTCGCCTCAGACGTGCTCGGCGACGACGCGATCGTCAGCCTCGCCAGCAACCACCCCAAGCAGGGCGACGTGCCGACGTTCAACAACGCCCTGTGCGGCCTCTGGGGAGCGGGTCTCGGGACCGGCCGGGACCCGGTCACGCGCGAGTCGGTCGAGCTCAAGCCAGGCGCGACGGCGCAGCCCCATTCGCGGCCCGTGCGCGAGGCGCGCGCCCGCCTTGCCCCCGAGGAGGGCCGGGCCCGGGCGGCTCCCGAGCCCGCGCCGGCGGCCGTCGCCGGCGAGGCGCCCGGGGATGAGCCCGTGGTGATCACCGGCGCGGCGCTCGGGCTTCCCGGCGCCGAGCGGCTGTTCGACGACGCGAACATCGGCCGGCTCCTGAACGGCGAGCAGGGAATCGACGTCATCCCGGGCCGCCTGCGCCGCGAGATGCTCGACAAGCACATCACGCGGTTGGTCAAGGGCGACGACGGCGGCGCCAAGTTCGAGACGATCGATCGCCTCGAGGCCGTGATCAAACTCGCCGGGCGCGCCGGCGCGTTCGACCCGGTCGAGGAGTTCGGCGTCGACGACGAGCGGCTGGCCGCGCTCGGGCACGACACGCAGCTGGCGATCGCCGCGGGCATCGACGCGCTTCGCGACGCCGGGATCCCGCTCGTACTGCGCTACAAGACCACGACCAAGGGCACCAAGCTCCCCGACCGCTGGTCGCTCCCCGACGAGCTGCGCGACGACACCGGGGTGATCTACGCATCGGCCTTCCCCGGCCTCGAGGAGATGGCCGACGAGGTGGCGCGCTACACCACGGACCACATGCGCCGGGAGCGCCTCGCCGCGCTCGAGACGCTGCGGGCGAGGATGCTCGATCACGACGGCACCGATCCGGTGGTGCTCGACGAGGTCGAGCGGCGCATTCACGACCTGGAGCACACGCTCGAGGAGGAGGGGTACACCTTCGACCGCCGGTTCATCTTCCGCGTCCTCTCGATGGGCCACTCGCAGCTCGCCGAGCTGATCGGGGCCCGGGGACCGAACACCCAGATCAACTCCGCCTGCGCAAGCACCACGCAGGCCGTCGCGCTCGCCGAGGACTGGATACGCGCCGGGCGGTGCCGCCGCGTGCTGATCGTGGCGGCCGACGACGCCACCTCGGACACCCTGATGGGCTGGCTCGGAGCCGGATTCCTCGCCTCCGGCGCGGCGGCGACCGACGACGTCGTCGAGGAGGCAGCGCTGCCATTCGACGAGCGCCGTCACGGCATGATCCTCGGCATGGGGGCCGCGGGGCTCATGGTGGAGAGCGCGGCCGCCGCCCGCGAGCGCGCGCTGACGCCGATCTGCGAGGTGCTCGGCTCGGCGACCGCCAACTCCGCCTTTCACGGCACCCGGCTCGACGTCGAGCACATCAGCGGCGTCATGGAGCAGCTCGTGGAGCAGGCGGAGGGCCGCGGGCTCCGCCGGGAGGACATCGCCGGCGAGACGGTGTTCATCTCGCACGAGACCTACACGCCCGCCCGCGGCGGCAGCGCGGCAGCGGAGATACACGCGCTGCGCGACGTCTTCGGCCAAGCCGCGGACAGCATCGTGATCGCGAACGTCAAGGGGTTCACCGGGCATCCTATGGGCGTCGGCTTGGAGGACGTGCTCGCAGTGAAAGCCTTGGAGACCGGCGTCGTTCCACCGGTGCCCAACTTCCGCGATCCCGACCCTGAGCTGGGCCAGCTCAACCTCTCGGGGGGAGGCTCGTACCCGGTCCGCTACTCGCTCCGGCTGGCGGCGGGCTTCGGCTCCCAGATCTCGATGCTGCTCCTGCACTGGACGCCCGTCGGAGACGGCCGCCGGCGCAATGCGGACGAGCTCGGCCACGACTACCGGGTTGCCGATCGAGCCGCCTGGACCGCATGGCTGAGGCGCATGTGCGGCTACGAGGAGCCGCAGCTCGAGGTCGTCCAGCACCGGCTCCGCATCGTCGATCAGGGTCCGCCGGCCGGCGTGCGGCTGGCGCCCGCATCCGCACCGGATTCCGCGCCGGCGGAGATCGAGCCCGCGGCCCTGGAGATGGACTCCCCGGCCGAGGCGTTCGAGCCCGCCTCTTCCCCCACCGCGAGCGCCGGCATCGAGCCACGAGTGCTTGCGATCGTCTCCGAGGAGACGGGCTACCCGACCGACCTCCTCGACATGGACCTCGACCTGGAGGCCGACCTGGGGATCGACACGGTCAAGCAGGCCGAGGTGTTCGCCTCGATCCGCGAGTCCTACGAGATCCCCTTCGACGACACGCTGAAGCTGCGCGACTACCCGACGCTCAACCACGTCGTCGCGTTCGTCAGGGAGCGATCCGGCGTCGCGCCGGCCCCCGAGGAGCCGGCCGTGACGCCGACCCCCACTGCCGCGGCCCCCTCCTCCGAGCCGGCCCGCGCGCCCGAGCCGGCTGCCGCAGGGCCGGCGCCCTCGGCCGCGCCCGCGCAGGACGACGTCACCGAGCGCGTCCTCGCCGTCGTCTCCGAGGAGACGGGCTACCCGACCGACCTCCTCGACATGGACCTCGACCTGGAGGCCGACCTGGGGATCGACACGGTCAAGCAGGCCGAGGTGTTCGCCTCGATCCGCGAGTCCTACGAGATCCCCTTCGACGACACGCTGAAGCTGCGCGACTACCCGACGCTCAACCACGTCGTCGCGTTCGTCAGGGAGCGATCCGGCGTCGCGCCGGCCCCCGAGGAGCCGGCCGTGACGCCGACCCCCACTGCCGCGGCCCCCTCCTCCGAGCCGGCCCGCGCGCCCGAGCCGGCTGCCGCAGGGCCGGCGCCCTCGGCCGCGCCCGCGCAGGACGACGTCACCGAGCGCGTCCTCGCCGTCGTCTCCGAGGAGACGGGCTACCCGACCGACCTCCTCGACATGGACCTCGACCTGGAGGCCGACCTGGGGATCGACACGGTCAAGCAGGCCGAGGTGTTCGCCTCGATCCGCGAGTCCTACGAGATCCCCTTCGACGACACGCTGAAGCTGCGCGACTACCCGACGCTCAACCACGTCGTCGCGTTCGTCAGGGAGCGATCCGGCGTCGCGCCGGCCCCCGAGGAGCCGGCCGTGACGCCGACCCCCACTGCCGCGGCCCCCTCCTCCGAGCCGGCCCGCGCGCCCGAGCCGGCTGCCGCAGGGCCGGCGCCCTCGGCCGCGCCCGCGCAGGACGACGTCACCGAGCGCGTCCTCGCCGTCGTCTCCGAGGAGACGGGCTACCCGACCGACCTCCTCGACATGGACCTCGACCTGGAGGCCGACCTGGGGATCGACACGGTCAAGCAGGCCGAGGTGTTCGCCTCGATCCGCGAGTCCTACGAGATCCCCTTCGACGACACGCTGAAGCTGCGCGACTACCCGACGCTCAACCACGTCGTCGCGTTCGTCAGGGAGCGATCCGGCGTCGCGCCGGCCCCCGAGGAGCCGGCCGTGACGCCGACCCCCACTGCCGCGGCCCCCTCCTCCGAGCCGGCCCGCGCGCCCGAGCCGGCTGCCGCAGGGCCGGCGCCCTCGGCCGCGCCCGCGCAGGACGACGTCACCGAGCGCGTCCTCGCCGTCGTCTCCGAGGAGACGGGCTACCCGACCGACCTCCTCGACATGGACCTCGACCTGGAGGCCGACCTGGGGATCGACACGGTCAAGCAGGCCGAGGTGTTCGCCTCGATCCGCGAGTCCTACGAGATCCCCTTCGACGACACGCTGAAGCTGCGCGACTACCCGACGCTCAACCACGTCGTCGCGTTCGTCAGGGAGCGATCCGGTCTCCCCGAGGAGGAGCCCGCGCCGGTCGCGCGGGACGAAGGCGCCCCCGGAGCCGCGGCGCCGGAGGTCGGCGAGCCTAAGCGCTTCCCGCGCCGCGTTCCGGTGCCGGTCGTGCGTCCGGCGCTCGAGCACTGCGTCCCGACGGGAGTCTCCCTCGATTCCGGCAAGCGCGTGATCGTCATGCCCGATACCGGCGGAGTGGCGACCGCGCTCGAGAAGAAGCTGCGGAAGCTCGGCGTCGAGGTCCTGATAGCGGACCCGCACGGCGACGACGTCGAAAGTCAGATCCAGGCCTGGACGGCCGAGGCAGCCGTCAACGGCATCTACTGGCTGCCCGCCATGGATGCCGAGCCGCCGCCGGCCGAGCTCGATCCGGAGGCCTGGGCCGAGGGCCTGCGCGTTCGGGTGAAGCTGCTCGCGCGGGCGATGCGTGAGCTCGCCGATCAGATCGAGGGCGATGCGACCTTCCTCGTCGCGGGCACCCGCCTCGGTGGCCGCCACGGCTACGACGACGCGGGCGCGACCTCGGCGATGGGCGGCGCGGTGACCGGCTTCGTGAAGTCACTCGCGCGCGAGCGCCCCGAGGCCCTGGTCAAGGCCGTCGACTTCCCGCCCAGCCGCAAGACCGCCGCGCTCGCGCACATCCTGATCGAGGAGACCCTGCGGGACCCCGGCGTGGTCGAGGTCGGCCACGCCGACGGGCTGCGATGGGCGGTGGGCCTCGTGGAGCGGCCCGCCGAGCCCGACCCGGCTCGGGCGCTGGAAATGGAGACCGTCTTCTGCGTCACCGGAGCCGCCGGCAGCATCGTCTCGGCGATCACGGCCGACCTGGCCGCGGCATCCGGCGGTACCTTCCATCTGCTCGATCTGGTCGAGGAGCCGGATCCGGGCGATCCGGACCTCGCCAAGTTCGTCTCCGACCGAGAGGGGCTCAAGCGCGAGCTGGCCGGGCGCATCAAGGCCCGAGGCGAGCGCCCGACGCCCAAGTCAGTCGAGCGGGAGCTGTCCAAGGTCGAACGGGCCCGCGCGGCGCTGGATGCGCTCGAAGCGATCCGTGCGGCGGGCGGCAAGTCCTACTGGCACCAGGCCGACCTGACCGATCCTGAGCAGGTCTCAGCCGCGATCAAGGACGTGCTCAGGGACAGCGGCCGGGTCGACGCGCTGATCCACTGCGCCGGGCTCGAGGTGAGCCACTTCCTGCCCGACAAGCCGCAGTCGGAGTTCGACCTGGTCTTCGACGTCAAGGTCAACGGCTGGTTCAACCTGCTGAACGCGCTCGGGGATGCCGCCTTCGGCAGCGCCGTCGTCTTCAGCTCGATCGCGGCGCGCTTCGGAAACGGCGGGCAGACCGACTACGCCGCCGCCAACGACCTGCTCTGCAAGAGCATCTCGCGCCTCCGCGGCGAGGGCGTCAGGGGCGTGGCGATCGACTGGACCGCCTGGGCCGAGATTGGGATGGCGAGCCGCGGCTCGATTCCGAAGGTGATGGAGATGGCCGGCATCGACATGCTTCCCCCGAAGGTCGGCGTGCCGGTGGTGCGCCGCGAGCTGACGGCTGCTGGACCCGGGACCGAGGTCCTGGTCGCCGGGGCGCTCGGGATGATGCTCGAGGAGCGCCATCCCACCGGCGGGCTCGACCCCAGGGCCGCGACGGAGGCGATCAAGGCTCATCACGGCCCGATGACCGGCAGGCTCGCTGGGTTCAGCTCAAGCGATGGGTTCAAGGTCCTGATCGAGCTCGACCCCACCCATCAGGCCTTCCTCGACCACCACCGGATCGAGGGCACGCCGGTGCTGCCTGGGGTGATGGGCATCGAGGCGTTCGCCGAGGCGGCGGCCGGGTTGCTGCCGGACTGGCAGGTGATCGCGCTCGAGGACATCGAGCTCAGCGCTCCGTTCAAGTTCTTCCGCGACGAGCCCCGGGCTCTGGAGCTCCAGGTCCTGCACCGCAACGGAAGCGACGGCACCCTGATCGCGGAATGCCGCCTGGTCGGTACCCGCTCGCTGCCGACCGGCGAGGAGCGGACCGTCCACTTCAGCGGCCGGGCGGTGCTCGCTCGAGAGCCGGTCCAGCCGCCGGATCAGGCGGATGCGCCCGATGATGGCGAGTCGGATGGCGGCATCGGCCCGGAGGCGATCTACGAGATCTACTTCCACGGCCCCGCCTTCCGGGTCCTCGACCGGGCCTGGCGCCACAACGGCGACGTGGTCGGACGGCTCGCGGCGGACCTGCCGCCTGATCACGAGCCGGCGGAGGAGCCCACCATCGCCGCGCCACGGCTGATCGAGCTCTGCTTCCAGACGGCCGGGGTGTGGGAGCTCGGCACCACTGGGCGAATGGCCCTGCCCACCCACATCGACCGGGTAATCCGCTACGCCGGCGCGGACGCACCGGGCCAGCTGCTCGCCGTCGTCCATCCGCGCGAGGACGGATCGGCGGTGGACGCCCGCGTGGTCGACGAGGCGGGCAACGTCAGGGTGATGCTCCAGGGCTATCGCACCATCGAGCTTCCCGGCGCTCTGGACGCTGAAGCGCTCGAGCCGATCCGCTCGGCGATGAGCTAGGAGGCCCGAGTTGAACCGCTCGTTTCACCGGCTCGCGATCGTCAATCGCGGCGAGGCGGCAATGCGCGCGATCCGCGCTGTACGCGAGCTCAATCAGGGATCGGAGGACCCGATCACGCTGATCGCGCTCTACACCGAGGTCGAGCGCCAGGCGATGTTCGTCCGCGAGGCGGACGAGGCGTACTGCCTCGACGACGGCACGGAGGGTGACGGAGCCGGGCACGCGACCCGCTACCTCGATCTCGCCGCCCTCGAGCGAGCGCTCGTCTCGACTGAGGCCGACGCGGCCTGGGTGGGCTGGGGATTCGTGGCCGAGCACCCGGAGTTTGCGGAGCTCTGTGAGCGGCTGGGGATCGTCTTCATCGGCCCGGAGCCAAGCGCGATGCGGCTGCTTGGCGACAAGGTCGCCGCCAAGCGGCTGGCGGAGGAGGTCGGGCTGCCCGTGGCTTCCTGGAGCGGCGGCCCCGTGGAGACGGTCGCCGAAGCACGCGAGCACGCGGAACGGATCGGCTATCCGCTGTTGATCAAGGCGGCCGCCGGAGGCGGCGGACGGGGCATCCGCCGCGTGGATGGGCCGGATCAGGTCGAGGCCGCGCTGTCGAGCGCCCGCAGCGAGGCTCTCGACGCCTTCGGGGACGACTCGGTGCTGCTCGAGAAGCTGATCGAGCCGGCGCGGCACGTCGAGGTGCAGGTGATCGCCGACGGGCAGGGCAGCGCCTGGGCCCTCGGAGTCCGAGACTGCAGCCTGCAGCGCCGCAACCAGAAGGTGATCGAGGAGTCGAGGAGCCCGGCGCTGTCGGCCGAGCGCGAGCGGGAGCTGTGTAAGGCGGCGGTCCGGCTCACCCTCAAGGCGGACTACCGGGGCGCGGCGACGGTTGAGTTCCTCTACCAGGCCGACCAGGACCTGCTGTCCTTCATGGAGGTCAACACCCGGCTGCAGGTCGAGCATCCGGTCACCGAGGCGACGACTGGAGTGGATCTGCTCAAGCTCCAGCTCGAGGTGGCCGCGGGAGGTCGGCTGGAGGGCGCGCCGCCGGCTCCCTTCGGTCATGCGATCGAGGCGCGCATCAACGCCGAGGATCCTGCGCTCGGCTTCATCCCGGCCCCGGGGCGGATCGCGCTTCTCCGCTTCCCGGGCGGGCCGGGGATCAGGATCGACGCCGGCTTCGCCGAGGGCGATTCGATCCCGCCACAGTTCGACTCGATGATCGCCAAGCTAATCGCCTGGGGGAGGGACCGCGACGAGGCCCTCGCCCGACTGCGGCGCGCGCTCGCCGAGACCACGATCGTGGTCGAGGGCGGCACCACCAACGTGGGCTTCCTCCACGACCTGCTCGGCCTGCCGGAGCTTCGCGCCGGGGAGATCGACACCGGCTGGCTCGACCGCCGACAGCTTCGCGGCGACACGATCCCGGTGCGCCATTCCGAGGTCGCCCTGGTCGGCACCGCGGTGCACTTCGCCGACGAGGGGACCGCGGTTGACCGCGCCACCTTCTACGCTCTCGCCCGCCGCGGTCGGCCCGACAGCCGGGCGGCGGGCCACCGTGAGATCGAGCTGCGCTATTCGGGCCAGCGCTACCGGATGACCGTCGGCGAGATCGGGCCCCACCGGTATCGGGTGACCCTCGACGGGATCTCGGTCGAGGTGGACGCCGAGCGCCTCAACCCGCACGAGCGGCGGCTGTGGCTGGGCGGACACGGGTTCCGGGTCGTCACCTCGAGTCAGGGCGCGGACCTTCTGATCGAGGTCGAGGGAATCGCGCACCGGATCTCACGGGACGACGGCGGCCTGGTGCGGAATCAGGCGCCGGCGGTGGTGGTCTCGATCCCGGTGGAGCAGGGGGACGAGGTCACCGCCGGGGATGTGGTCGCCGTGATCGAGATCATGAAGATGGAGTCGTCGCTAACGGCGCCCGTCGCCGGCCGTGTCCGCGAGGTGTTCGTCGGCCCCAACGTCCAGGTGGGGGCGCAGGAGCCGTTGCTCCGGATCGAGCCCCTCGAGGCCGGAGAAGCGCGGTCGGGCAGCCCGCGGGTCAGGCTTCCGGTCGGCGAGCAGGTCAGCGCCGATCGGGAGACCTTCTGTCGCGACAAGCTGCGGCGCCTCGAATGGCTGGTGATGGGCTACGACGGCGAGCTCGGCGAGGTCGAGCGGATCCTCGAGGACCTGCAGGACGCCTCCGGCGAGCCGCCGGCCTACGACCTCGACCTGGTGCCCGCGGAGCACCGAGTGCTCTCCGTGTACGCGGACGTCCAGGCCCTGAGCAGGCCGGAACACGACGAGACCGATTCCGGAGCCGAGCCCGCGCTCAGCCCCCGCGAGTACCTGAACGCGTACCTCCGCTCACTCGACATTGAGGGCGAGGGGCTGCCCGACGGGTTCGCCCGCCTGCTCGAGAGAGCCGTGTCCCACTACGGCGTCGACGGTCTGGATCGAACGCCGGAGCTGGAGGAGGCCTGCTACCGGCTGTTCCTGGCGGAGCGGCGCGCCGAGCAGGTGCGAGTCGCCATCGTCGCCCTCCTGGATCGCCGGCTCGAGCAGGTCGATGCCTTGTCCGGGGAGGTGGGCGAGGACTTCCGCGAGCTGCTCGATCGCCTCACGGCGGCCGCCGAAGGCCGGGATCCGATCGTCGCCGACCTCTCCAGGGAGATTCGCTTCCACTACTTCGATCGGCCGGTGATCGAGGCCGCCACCGAGGCGGCCTACCGGAAGGCCGAGGAGCAGCTCGCGGAGCTTGCGGCGGACCCGGAGGCCGGCGGAAGGGTCGAGCTGATCAGAGAACTGGTCGGTTGCCCGCGGCCGCTGGCCCCGATGCTCAGTGCGCGCCTGCGAACCGCCGAGCCCTCGCTCCGCCGCGTGCTGCTCGAGGTGATGACCCGGCGCTACTACCGCAGGCACGACCTGGCGGGCTTCGAGTACCACCACCTCGACGGGGTCTCCCTGCTCACGGCGACCCACCCGGGAGACGGCGGCCGTCGCCGGGTGGTGAGCGCCTACGTGACGCTGGAGGATCTGCCGGTGGCGATCGCCTCGCTCGCCCGCTACGCGGACTCCGTGGCCGAGGACGAGCAGCTCGTGGCGGACTTCTATGCCGACTATGAGGGCGAGCCGCCCGAGCAGGCGGCGCTGGCGGAGCGGCTCGGGGCGTTGCTCGCCGAGAACGAGCCGCCGGCACACCTCGACCGGGTGGTCTTCGCGGTCGCGGAGCCGGACCGCGGGCGCGGGATGTCCGCCGTCGACATCTTCACCTTCCGGCGAGCCGCGTCCGGCATGGCGGAGGATGAGCTGCTCCGCGGCGTGCATCCCGAGATGGCCCACCGCCTGCAGCTCAAGCGGCTCGCCAACTTCACGCTCGAGCGACTTCCGTCACCCGCCGAGGACGTTTACCTGGTGCTCGGCAAGGCGCGATCGAACCCCAAGGAGGAGCGGCTCTTTGCCCTCGCCGAGGTTCGCGACCTGACACCAGTCCGCGACGGCAGCGGGCAGGTCGCCTCGCTGCCCGAGTTCGAGCGCATGCTGATTCAGGCCCTCGACGGGATACGCCACTTCCAGGCCCACCGCAAGCCGAGCAGCCGACCGCAGTGGAACCGGGTGCTGCTCTTCGCGTGGCCCGTGATCGAGCTGTCCCCGGCCGAAGTGGAGCCGCTCGTGACCCGGCTCGGCCCCTCGACTCGAGGGCTGGGGATCGAGATGCTGCTGGTCCGAGGCCGGCTGCGGGAGCCGGACGGCTCGGTCCGGGACAGGGTGATCCGATTCTTCCCGTCGGGCTCAGGCCTGGTGATCGAGGTCGACGACCCACCGGATCGCCCGCTGATGCCATACGACGAGGCCGGTGAGCGGATCGTCTCGGCGCGGCGCCGCGGGACGCTGCATCCGGCCGAGATCGTCAAGGTTCTCGCGCCGGCCCATTCGTCAGACGGCGCGCCCGAGGGCGCGCCGGCAAAGCAATCCATCGGCGACTTCACCGAACTCGACCTCGAGGCCGACGGTCGTGTCCTCCCGGTCGATCGCCCGCTGGCGACCAACCCCGCGGGGATCGTGGTGGGCGTCGTCCGCAACTACACCGAGCGCTACCCGGAGGGAATGGAGCGGGTGATGCTGCTGGGAGATCCCACGAAGTCCCTGGGCTCGCTCGCGGAGCCTGAGTGCCGCCGCATCATCGCCGCCCTCGATCTCGCGGAGGAGCGCGGTGTGCCCCTCGAGTGGTTCGCGCTCTCCGCCGGCGCGAAGATCGCGATGGACAGCGGCACCGAGAACATGGACTGGATCGCCGCGGTCCTGCGTCGGATCGTCGAGTACACGCAGCGAGGCGGCGAGCTGAACGTCGTGGTCGCGGGGATCAACGTGGGCGCTCAGCCGTACTGGAACGCCGAGGCGACGATGCTGATGCACACGCGGGGCATCCTCGTGATGACGCCGGAGAGCGCGATGGTGCTGACCGGGAAGCAGGCCCTCGACTACTCGGGCGGCGTCTCGGCGGAGGACAACTTCGGGATCGGAGGCTACGAGCGGATCATGGGGCCGAATGGCCAGGCCCAGTACTGGGCCCCGGATCTGGCCGGTGCCTGCCGCGTGCTGCTGGGCTACTACGAGCACGCCTACGTGGCGCCCCGCGAGCGGTTCCCGCGCCGCGCAACGACGTCGGATCCGCCCGATCGCGATGTCGGCGAGATGCCGCACCATTACGGCTCGCAGCTCGCTCGAGTCGGTGACATCTTCTCCCAGGAGACGAATCCCGGTCGCAGGGCCGCCTTCGACATCCGCTCGGTGATGCGAGCGACGATCGACCAGGATCACCCGCCCCTGGAGCGATGGGCGGCCATGCGGGACGCCGAGGGAGCCGTCGTCTGGGACGCCCATCTCGGCGGCTGGCCGGTGGCGCTGCTCGGGATCGAGTCGCGTCCGATCCTTCGCCGGGGCCAGGTGCCCGCGGACGGCCCGACGAAGTGGACGTCAGGCACGCTGTTCCCACGCTCCTCGAAGAAGATCGCCAGGGCGATCAACGCCGTCGCCGGCCGGCGACCCGTCGTGGTGCTCGCCAACCTGGCCGGCTTCGACGGCTCGCCGGAGTCGATGCGAGAGTGGCAGCTGGAGTTCGGAGCCGAGATCGGGCGCGCAGTGGTCAACTTCGACGGGCCGCTGGTCTTCTGTGTGATCTCGCGGTACCACGGGGGCGCCTTCGTGGTCTTCTCGCAACGGCTCAACGAGAACCTGGAGACGGTTGCGCTCGAGGGGGCTCATGCATCGGTGATCGGTGGTGCTCCGGCAGCCGCCGTGGTCTTCGCACACGAGGTCAAGCAATCCGCGGATCGCGATCCGCGGATCACTGCGCTCGACGAGCGGATCGCCGCAGCTGAGGGTCCGGAGCGAACCCGACTTCGCGTCGAGCGGTCCGAGCTCTGGGATCAGGTGCATGCGGAAAAGCAGGGGGAGCTGGCCGCGGAGTTCGACTCGGTCCATAGCGTCGAGCGAGCGGTCGAGGTTGGCTCGGTCAGCTCGATCATTCCGGCGGCCGAACTGCGCCCCTACCTGATCGAGGCGATCGAGCGGGGGATGCAGCGGATCAGCGGCGAAGGGACGAGCGGTGACAGAACTCGGGTGGCTGACGCGCGAGCTCGGTGACGTGCCTCGGCACGATCGCTGGCTCAGCGAGCAGGAGGGCGAGGTTCTCTCGGAGCTTCGAGTCCCCAAGCGTCGCGACGACTGGCGGCTCGGGCGCTGGACCGGAAAGGCTGCGGTGGCGGCATGGCGCGGGGTGGCCCTAGAGTCGGTGATGATCGCCGCCGCTGAGGATGGCGCACCCGAGGCGCTGATCGATGATTCGCCGGCGGACCTGGCTCTCTCGCTCAGCCACCGCGCAGGGCGGGCGCTGGCGACCGTGGCGGATGGGATTACGGCACTCGGATGTGATCTCGAGGCGATCGAGCCTCGTAGCGAGGCGTTCCTCCGAGAGTGGCTTCGCCCCGCCGAGCGCGAGCTGGTCAGCGCCCAGAACGGTGAAGCCCGGGACCTGGCGGCGAACCTGATCTGGACCGCGAAGGAGGCCGCCTCGAAGGCGAGGCGCGAGGGCCTGCGGCTGAACCTCCGCCGCGCCACCGTCGAGGCCGAGGGTCTCGCTCAGCGTGCCGGGTCGTGGGCCCGGCTTCAGATCAGCTGGGAGGACGGTCCGGTCGAACTCGGTTGGTGGCGCCACGATGCGGGATGGGTGATGACCGTGACGAGCGACCAGGCTTCCGAGGCGGCGCCCATCGAGCTCTCCTAGGTTGGCTGCGAGCGCGGCTTCGAGCGCTAGATCAGAACAGGATGTGCCGGTGCCCCTCGTCGTCGGTGTACTCGAAGACGGGGGGCTCCGCCCGCGTGGAGCTGCTGACCGCGGCGATCGCGCGAATGGCGCCGGAGCGCACGTGGCTCGACTCCGAGTCAAGGAACGGCACGAGCCGGTCCAGCAGGTCGGAGTCGGCGGCAGCCGCCAGCGCGGCCGATGCCTCGCGCCAGAGCTCAGGCCGTTCGCCAAGGGCGGTGACGAGCGCCTCCACGGCACGGGGATCCGCAATGCGCCCAAGGGCGAGGGTCGCCGCCCGTCGCACCTCGGCGCTCGAGTCATCGAGCGCCGCGACAAGCGGCTCAACCGACTCATTGGATTCCCCGGTGACTCCGAGCGCTCGCGCCGCCTCCGTCCGGACCTCCGGCACAGGGTCCTCCCCGAGCAGAGTGCAAAGGCGCTGGTGGACAGAGTCGCTCACGCGGCCATGGTAATTCCAAGCCAAGGAACGTGGACACGCCCTCCACTTAGCTACTTGGGTTTTGACCGCCTTCGGGGGTGTCACCCGGCAACGGCAGCGATGCGCCGGTTCCGCCGATGGGCCTCGATGAACCGATCATTGGCCAGTGCCGCGCAGATTGCGAGCTCGCCGGCGACGAGGGTCGCCCCCACGATCTCGGCGAACTTCCGCGCCGTGCCTTCACCGTCGCAGCCAAGCAGGGCCAGGCACTCGCGCTGCGTCGGGAGGCTGCTCCCACCGCCGACAGTGCCGACCACCAGGTTCGGCAGCCGGGCGGCTACGTAGAGGTCGGCCGCGCCAACCAGCTCGACGTCCAGGAAGCCGATGCTCGCGTTGACGATCTGCGCGACGTCCTGGCCGCACGCGATGTAGATGGCGGCCAGGCCGTTCGCGAAGTGGGCGTTCGCCCCGAGCGCGCCCGCCTGCATGGTGCCTAGCCGACCGGAGGCCGCGAACTCGACCAGATCCGGGGGCGACACGCCGAGGTGCGCCTCGACGACGCTGGCCGGCAGGGTCAGGTCGATCGCCACCTCCTTGCCATAGGGCCGGAACAGGTTGATGGCGGCGGGCTTCTTGTCGCTCGAGTAATTGCAGCGCAGGTACCACCGCTCAGCACGGCACCGCCTCAGCGACATGCCGGCAGATCTGGTCGACCGCGAGATTGACCATGTTGAGGCCCATTGCATCGCCCGTGCTGAACACGAACTGGGCAAACACACGCCGGCCGAACACGTGCGGGCGGATCTCGACCAGACGGCCGTGGGCCGTGCTCTCGGCGGCCAGAGCCTGGAGCTCGGTCAAGTGATCGTCAAGCCAGCTCGCCAGGGCGAGCGCATCTCGCGTCGTCCCCACCACGAAGCAGGGGGTGATGTCGAGCGCGTCCGCCAACACGTACGCGTTGGCGCCACCCGCCTCGGTGATCGCCCGCATGCCGTACTGGTAGGTCGTGACGAGAGTCCCCTCCGTGGTTGCGAAGGGCACGAAGAACTCCCCGTCGGCGTGCTGTCCCTTGACACGGATGGGTCCGCCTATGCCGAGCGGGATATGCGTCGCCCCCACGAGGTTCTCGATCTTCCCGCGGGCTTCTTCGGGCGCGAACGCCATCTCCGCCGCGGATTCCAGGGCGTGCCCGGTGTTATGCGCGAGCCAGGCCCGTCGCATCGCCGGGTTGGCTCCGAGGATCTGGGGCATAGAGCTCGCCTCCGATTGAACGCTTGACAGCCAATTACATCACCAAGGGCCCCAGTGCGCCAGGGGGGCATCGGGGCGTGGG
>CAWDAL010000015.1:0-454394 GCA_963800285.1 uncultured Solirubrobacterales bacterium | reverse complement strand
GCCCACGCCACGGGTCCCTGTTCGACCTCACGTCCGGTCGTCCCAAGACCCTCCCCGCCTACCAACCGGTCACCACCTACCCGGTCACGATCGAGGACGACACCGTCAAGCTGGAGGTTCCCTAATGGCCACTCCCGAGACCGCTGTTGAGCGCCCGGCCGAAGAGCGAGAGCTCGCCGGCATCAACGCCGACTACAAGGAGAAGTTCGGCTTCCACGACTCGGAGACCGGCTACGCCTACAAGGCGCCGAAAGGTCTCTCGCGCGAGATCGTCGAGTCGATCTCCGAGTACAAGGACGAGCCGCAGTGGATGCGGGACTTCCGGATCAAGGCCTATGAGCACTTCGAGTCCCGCCCGACCCCGCAGTGGGGCGGCAACCTGAACCAGATCGACTTCGACGACATCCACTACTTCGTCCGCGCCTCGGAGAAGAACAGCCGCGACTGGTCCGAGGTCCCGGAGGACATCAAGAACACCTTCGACCGCCTGGGGATCCCCGAGGCCGAGCGCAAGTTCCTCTCGGGCGTCGGCGCCCAGTACGAGTCGGAGGTCGTCTACCACCAGGTGAACGAGAAGCTCGAGGAGCAGGGCGTGATCTTCACCGACATGGACACCGCCCTCCGAGAGCACGAGGACCTGGTCCGCGAGTACTGGGCGACGGTGATCCCGCCCAACGACAACAAGCTCGCCGCTCTCAACTCGGCCGTCTGGTCGGGTGGCTCCTTCGTCTACGTCCCGGCCGGCGTGTCGGTCGCGATGCCGCTGCAGGCCTACTTCCGGATCAACACCGAGAACATGGGCCAGTTCGAGCGGACGCTGATCATCGCCGAGGAGGGCTCGGACGTCCACTACATCGAGGGCTGCACGGCACCCGTCTACTCGACCGACTCGCTGCACTCGGCGGTCGTCGAGATCATCGCCAAACCGAAGGCGCGGGTCCGCTACACGACCGTCCAGAACTGGTCGCAGAACGTCTTCAACCTGGTCACCAAGCGGGCCGTCGCCCACGAGGACGCGACGATGGAGTGGGTCGACTGCAACCTCGGCTCGAAGCTGACCATGAAGTACCCGTCGATCTACCTGCTCGGCGAGCGGGCCCACGGCGAGATCCTCTCGATCGCGTTCGCGGGCGAGGGCCAGCACCAGGACGCCGGCGGCAAGATCATCCACGCCGCCCCGAAGACGACCAGCTCGATCTTCTCCAAGTCGATCTCCAAGGACAAGGGCCGCACCAGCTACCGCGGCCTGCTCGAGATCGCCAAGGGCGCCTCAGAGTCGAAGTCGAAGGTCGTCTGCGACGCGCTGCTCCTCGACGAGGAGTCGCGCTCGGACACCTACCCGACGATCCGCATCGGCGAGGACGACGTCGACGTCGGCCACGAGGCCACGGTCTCGAAGGTCGGAGAGGAGCAGATCTTCTACCTCCAGTCCCGCGGACTCGACGAGGAGGAGGCCTCCAAGATGATCGTCAACGGCTTCATCGAGCCGATCACCAAGGAGCTCCCCATGGAGTACGCGGTCGAGCTGAACCGCCTGATCGAGCTGCAGATGGAGGGTTCGATTGGCTGACGCCGGCGCGGCACCGCCGCTGCCGACGCAGAAGACGCGCGGCTGGGAGTTCACGGACCTCTCCGGGCTCGACCTGGACGCCTATGCGCCGGCGCCGGAGGCCGATCCCGAGGCCCGCTCTCGAGCGGACGGCGTTCTCAACCCCCCCGAGGACTCCGACCACCTGGTCGTCCAGGTGGACGGCTCCGTGCTCGAGGGTGCGTCGGTGGACGTCGAAGGGGACGGGCGCCCCCACGAGCCGCTGGTCGCGTCGCTCGAGGCCTCGCTGGAGCGCTTCCCGCACCTGCGCGAGATGCTCGGCGCCCTGGCGCCCTCCGACGATCCGTTCGTCGCGCGCAACGACGGCGCCTGGCGAGGCGGGGCTCTGGTCTACGTGCCCCGGGGCAAGCGCCTCGAAGCGCCGGCGCTGATCACGGCGGTCCAGGACGCGGAGGCCTCCGCTCTCTCCTTCCGCACCCTGATCGTGCTCGAGGAGGGCGCCGAGGCGGAGGTCTGGGAGCAGTGGCTCTCCACCGACTCCAATCCCGACTCGCTCTTCAACACCGTGACCGAGGTGTGGGTCGGGCCCGGCGCGAACCTCCGCTACGTCACCGCCCAGGGGCTGAGCGAGCGCAGCTGGGTCTTCGGCACGCAGAGGGCCGAAGTGGAGCGCGACGCGAACTTCGACTGGGTCGCCCTCGGCTTCGGATCCGCCCGCGGCAAGGTTCGGATGGAGACGAGGCTCGCGGGCCAGGGCTCCAGCGCCCGCGTCACCGGCGCGTACGCCGGCAACGGAACGCAGCACCTCGACTTCGACACCACGCAGGAGCACGCCGCGGAGAACACGACATCCGATCTCGCCTTCCGGGGTGTCCTGGAGGAGTCCGCGACGGCGGTCTGGCGCGGGATGATCCGCGTCGACCCCGGCGCCCAGCAGACCGACGCCTTCCAGGAGAGCCGCAACCTGCTGCTCTCGAAGTCGGCCCACGCCGACGCGATTCCCGGCCTCGAGATCGAGGCCAACGACGTCCGCTGCACCCACGCCGCGGCCGTCGCCCAGATCGACGCTGAGCAGCTCCACTACCTGCGTTCCCACGGCCTCGCGGACGACCAGGCCAAGCGCCTGATCATCGAGGGCTTCCTCGAGGCGCTGGTCGAGCGACTCGAGGAGGGGCCCGTCAGGGCCGCGGTCTCGGTCGCGCTGGAGCGGCGCCTCGGCGAGATCCTGGGCGAGCGCCAGGTGCAGCCCGCCTGACGATAATGAGAATCAATCTCACTTAGTGCTAGCCTGCGCCCGTGGCTCACGGGTCCTCGTCCGACTGGGAGCGGTCTGCGCGAACGGCGCTGACCGAGGCCGGGCATCGCTCCGGAGGTGCGCGGGATGCGGTGGTCGGACTGCTCGCGCGCCAGGATTGCTGTCTCTCCGCGCAGGAGATCCACGAGCGGCTGCGCCGGGCCGGCAGCGACACCGGCATCGCCTCCATCTACCGCGCTCTCGAGCTTCTGCATGAGATGGGCCTGGTGCAGCGGGTGGAATTCGGGGACGGCGGGGCACGCTTCGAGCCGGTCGTCCCGGGCGGGGAGCATCACCATCACGCCGTCTGCGACCGCTGCGGACGGGTGACGGCGTTCGAGGACGCCAGGCTCGAGAGGCAGCTCGAACGGCTCGCGGGAAATCTGAAGCACTCGATGAGCGGTCACGACCTCGTGATCCATGGCGAGTGCCGCCGCTGCGCCGGGAGCTGAGCCGGTGGATAGCCAGCTGATCGCCATCCCGCTCACGGCCTTCGCGGTCCTCACCACCATGGCGGGTGGAGTCCTTGCGCTGCGCATGGCGCACTCGCTCCCGACGGTGATCGCGCTCAGTGGCGGGATCGTGGTCGCGGTCGCGCTCTTCGACGTCCTGCCCGAGGCGATCGACCTCCTCCCGCATGGCTCGACTGCGATCGGGGCGCTGATGGGCGCGGGCTTCCTGACCTTCTTCATGTTCGAGCGATTGCTCGTCCTCCATCACCGCGACGAGCCCGCCGACGCCCGGGCGCATGGCCAGGTGGGCACCTTCGGCGCCTTTGGGCTCTCGGCGCACAGCTTCATCGACGGCCTTGCGGTCGGTCTCGCCTTTGGAGCAAACACCTCCACCGGAGTGCTCGTCCTGGTCGCCGTCCTTGCTCATGACTTCGCCGACGGCCTCAACACCGTGAGCTTCGTCCTCAACCAATCGCAGGACCGCTCGCAGGCGATCCGCTGGCTCGTCGCCGACGCGGTCGCCCCTCTCGTCGGCGTGACGGTCGGAGCGCTCGTCCAGGTCTCCGATGCCACGCTCGGGCACCTCCTCGCCTTCTATGCAGGGTTCTTCCTCTTCATGGGCGCGACCGACCTCCTTCCGGAGGCCCACGAGCACGCGTCATGGAGCCGCGTCGGCCTGACGCTGCTCGGATTCGCCGTGATCTTCGGAATCTCGCTGATCAGCCGCTGAAGATGCGTGGCCAGGCGCGGACTCCGCTCGCGTTCGGGTTTCCCCGTTATCGGTTGAGCGAAAAGTACGGATGCGCTGGGACTTTCTTGAACGTAGGTTGACCGGGTCGCGAGTCAAGGGGTGCGTCCGGTGGAGCAGCAACTGATTCCCAGGGGAGTAGCCAAGAGCCCGGCCGAGCGGGTGCTCGGGCCATCCGCTCGCCCTCGTGGCATTCCCGTGCCGGCTGGGCCGCACGACTGGGGCCTCTTCGGCCCCGACTCGATCAGCTGGCGGGTGCACTCCAGTCCCGTCCTCCTGGTCGGTGGCCTGCGCGGGCTCATCATCCAGTCGCTCAACCCGCTGGCGATGGCGGGGATCGATCAGCACAGCGACTATCTGGCGCGCCCCCTGTCGCGACTGCGGCGCACCGCCGAGTACGTCGCAACCGTCGTCTACGGCGACACCGCGACCGCCGAACGAGCCGGCGCGATGGTGAGAAGGATCCACTCGCGGGTCAAGGGCATGGACCCGATCACGGACTCCCCCTACAGCGCCGAGGACACCGAGACGAAGATCTGGGTCCACTGCGTCGAGGTGCACAGCTTCCTCGCCGCCTACCGCACCTACGGCGGAAGGCTGAGCGACGAGCAGCAGGACGCCTACCTCGCCGAGCAGGTTCGCGCGGCCGAGCTGATGGCGCTCCCCGCGGACCTGGTTCCCGCCTCCCGAGCGGCCTTCAGGGACTTCTTCGACTACATGCGCCCTCGCCTCTGCGTCAGCGAGGCGTCACAGAACGCGATCCACCTGGTCGTCGACCCGCCCATGACGCGGGAGCTGCTTCCTCACCAGGGTTCGCTCAGGGTGATGGCCTCGGCCGCCGTCGCGATCACACCCCGCCAGATCCGCCGGATGGCCGGAATCGAGCGCTCGCGGCTCGTCTACGCGGGGGCAGCGGCCGGCACGCGAGCCGCCGGAGTGGTCCTGCGGGCACGCATCTTCGACCGCATGGGCGCCAGCCTGGTGGGCAAGCGCACCGTGAGCCTGCCGCGGGCCGCGAAGGCCGCCGCGAAGGCCCACCGCCCCGCCTAGGGCCATTTCAGGCACACGCACGCAGGCCCGTCCGACGGCGCAGCCATGCTTTGCGTCGCCTGTCGCTGTGCAAAAGACGAAGAGAGGATCCCAATGGCTATCGAGTTCTACGACGTCAAGAAGCGAGAGAAGGTCCAGATCCCCGAATCCGAGGTAAAGAAGACCACCTACGAGCGTCAGGGCAAGGACGGCACAACCCAGGTGCGCTACGCGTTCAGAGCGGTCAACGAGGGGACCAAGCTGACCAAGTTCGCCAGCAAGGCAGACTGGGACGCGCTCGACGCCCCCGTCGAGTAGCGCTCTTCGTGACATAGGGGTCATCGAGACCCCGAGGCACAACCTGCCGGCGAAGCCGTTCCTGCCTAGGACCTCGACTTCTCGAGGCTGTCGCGATCGCGATCCTCCCGGCGCTGCTGCCGGAAGGCGTGCAGCGACGCCGCCAGGACGACCACGACCGGGATCACGTACGGGATCCAGAGGTACCAGTGGCCCAGGTGGGCGAGCGGCAGGGCCGTCATCGCCCTGGAGTGTGGCAGTCCTGCGCTGGGGCGCGGTCTTGCTCAGCTTCGCCATCAGATCGCGGCCACGAGCGGCCGCCCCACATAAGTCGCTTCGGGCTTCGCCCTTCGCTCCAAAGTGGAGCTGCCTGGTGGCCGCTAGGCGTTTGCCTGAGAGAGAAGGAACAGACCGAAGCAGGTGAAGCCCACCATCACCGCGAGCATGAAGTACTGCGAGCGGGTTGCGTGGCGGACGTTGTCGTAGACCTTGAGCGCCCGATCGTGCGCCAGGGTCAGCGCCGCGACGTGTCCGGCGACGAGTGCCGCGACCTGGACGTACCAGACCGTGTTCGATCCGACGATCCCGTAGTTGATCCCGCCGCCGGCGGTTCCGAACAGGTCGGAACCGTGGCCCAGCGGGTCGGAGAGGATGTAGGTGAACTGGGCCTGCTCCTGATAGAGGAACGCGCTGAAGTAATGCGCCACCAGGTACGCCAGCGCGATCGGGATCAGGGTGTGGGCGAACGAGCGGCCGAGCTGCTTCACCGGCGGCGAGCTGCGCACCGTATGCATGCCGGCGACGCCCAGCCAGTAGAGGCCCGAGACCGCCGCCAGGGTGATCAGCAGCCAGATGCTGTTCGCGATCCGGAACGAGTTCGGCAGGCTGAAGCCGATGTCGCTGGAGCGCTCGAAGGTCCATTGGATCGAGCCCGAGAGGACTCCCTCCTGGGCGCCGTCGAAGCTCGTCACCGCGATCGAGGTGAGGACGAGAGCGGCGGCCCCGGGGACCGCGGCCCACTGGGGGGCGCCGGTCAGGAACTTGCGGAGGCCGACCTCGCGGTCGCGGACCTCGAACGGGCCCAGCCGGGCGAACATCCCGAAGTAGGCGTTGAACGCCTCCCCGCGCTCGATCCACTCCTCGACGCCGAACAGCCCCATGCAGACGAAGGTGATGGCGGTGTAGATCACGGTGCCGACCGCGACGTCGTGCGGGCTCGGCGAGGCCCCTCCGCCCGCGATCAGCTCGAGCCAGACGAAGAGCAGGACGCCGAGCACCGCCGGCCAGCGGCCGAGGCGCGCCGGATAGGAGAGCGGCGCCGGCGCGGACTGTCCAGCCACCAGCCGGAATCCGCCGGAGATGGCCCGGCCGATCGCCCGCCAGGGGTTGAAGGCACGGAACACGTCCCCGAACAGGACGCTGAGCAGGACCAAGCCCAGCCAGAACGTGTAGAAGACGAAGATGATCGAGAAGTTCTGGGTCGGGTCCTCGATGCCCCTGAATCCCGCGTAGAGCACGAGCACGAACAGCCCGACGCCGATCAGCCCGCAGAGGACCTGGGTCCCGATGTTCAGAAGAGCTCGGGAGAACCAGCGCGGTAAGGCTCGCCACTCCTCCTCCTGCAGTCGCGCGGTGGTCCAGGCCACGGAGAGCAGCGCGAACGAGATGATCAGGACGAGCGACGCCCCCCAGGCGAATAGCCACGCCGGGACCGGCAGGTCCTTGCGGCCGACCAGCGCATGAGCCGAGGCGATGTCCGGGAAGAGGAGCGCGGCAATCGGCGTCGCCAGCACGACGCCGATTGCGAGCTTTCGCCTTGCCGATGCCGCGCTGATCACGGGTTGACGTGCAGTTCGCCGATTTGCGCGTCTCCCGACTCGTGCAGCTTGTGGACCTCGATCTCGAATACGCCATCCAGCTTGGCCGGGAAGGAGAGCGTGACCGGGCTGTGCTCGGCCGGCTTCTCGATCTCATAGCCGTGGACGTGGACCGCATCCTCGGGCTTCGCCAGGTTCACGCGAAGCTCGACCTGGTCGCCCTTGTTGTAGGTGAGCGTCTTGACGCCGCCGACCGGATTGCCGCTCGCGTCCACGTTGAAAACCTGAACGCCTTTGGCGGTGTCGTTGCTGTTGTCGTTGTTGTTGCCCTTCAGCACGACGAAGACGACGATCGCCGCGACGACGACCGCCGCGATCAGGCCGAGCCGTGCAGCTCGCGATTGCATTCGAATTACCTCCTTGGATGTGCGCGCGGAGCCCTCGCTGCCCAAACGAGGGCGAAACGCGCGCGGATCGGCACCTGACTAGGCAGGTGCCGGAGGGGGCGGCCGTCTGGCCAGACCGAACGCGAGAGGCGCGGACAGCAGGCTGATCGTGCGGGCGGGAAGCGCCCTGCCCCTTGTGGCGGGCGCGCGGTGACGTGGCGGCCGCTCGCGATGGATGACGGCGATCGCCCGCTCGACTCCCTCGAGCGCCCGGAGGAGCAGACCCGCGAGGCCGGCGATCGCCAGGGCGAGCGGCAGCGCGATCCACCCCCCGCCCGCAAGCACGGCGGCCGGGCCCGCGAGATGCCCGGTCGCTATCACACCCTCGAGCAGCTCCTGGCCCATGAAGATCGCGAGCAGGGCGCCGGCGAAGACCGCGATGCGGCGAAGCAGCGGTGTCCTCTGCGGGGTGGCTCCCTCGGTCCCCCGAATCACGGTTGCCAGGACCGCGGCGAGGACCAGGACGGCGAGCGGCGCCAGGAGGTCCGACATGTAGCGGTGCCCCTCCGACGCGGAGGATCCATCGAAGGCGATCAGGTAGCGCAGCTGGTGCAGCGCGAAGGCGCCGACCGCCAGGATGCTCGCCAGCCGGATCCTATGGGCGGTGCGCATTGCCGGTGCCACGGTCAAGGAGCCTACTGGCCTGGTTTCGGCTTCGACACCTTGGCGGGTGGCGCCGCGGGCTGCGTCTGCGTCTGCGTCGCCGCTCCGCCCGAAAGCGAGGGCTCGTCGATGGTGTTCCGGGAGCCCAGGAAGAGGAACATGATGATCACCGCGAGCCCGAGCAGAATCCCGAGCGCGATCCCGATCACGCGGTCGCTGATCCGGCGGCCGCCGCGCATCAACGCCCGGCGATCAGCTGACGCCGTCGAGCAGCCGCCAGTTCGCCTGGAAGGCGGACTCGGCAGCCGCGACCAGCGCGTCCTCGTCCTCCGGCGCCATCGAAGCCTCGATCAACCGGCGGGACTCCTCGGCGTGAGCGTGATCGGCCGCCTCGTGGATCCGGAAGTACTCGCTCCCGGGGCCGCCGTCGATGCCGTAGAAGCGAGCGAGCCCCTCGCGCTTGACGCGGGCGATCTCCGGCTGGCCGCTCTCGATCGCGTACATCCGGGCGAGCTGGGTGAGGTAGTCGTCAGGAGCGGTCCAGGCGGTCACGCACTCGGCGGTCTCGGTGGTCGGCTCCGCGCCGATCTCGCCGCCGGCGGCCTCGACGAAGTCGTCCCAGAGCCCGACGTGGGCCTCCTCCTCGGAGGCGTGAGCCTCGATCTCGGTGCGGTGCTCCTGCGGAGCGGTCTCGGCGGCCTGACCGCAGAGCCGGGCCAGGGCCTCGGTGGCGTGGCGGTACTGACCGGAATACCGAGCCAATTCGTCGCGGCTCAGCTCACCGGCCGACCAGCGCACATAGAACGGGTGCTCGAGCACGTTGTGACGGGCCCGACTCTCCTCGATCCGATCCCAAACGGCCTTGCTCACGCAAACCACTCCTCTTCTCTACTCATCGGGGACGCGGGGAGCATACCCTCCGGCGCCTGCGTCCCCCTCGGCCCGACATCGCCGTTCCCCCGATTCCCAGCGGCCTCGACTGGGTCGGCGAGCGCGTGGAGTCGATCGACCGCCTGACCGCTGCGCGTCCGGTCCTCGTCCACTTCTTCGACTTCGCGCAGCTCAACTCGGTCCGGACCGTCCCCTACCTGCGGTCCTGGCACGAGCGCTACCGCGACGAGGGCCTGGGGGTGATCGGCGTGCACTCCCCGCGCTTCCCCTTCACGCAGGACACCGACGCGGTCGCCGCGGCCGGCGAGCGGTTGGGGATCGACTGGCCGGTGGCCGTGGACCGGGAGTTCGCGCTCTGGAAGCTGTACGAGCCGCACGGCTGGCCGGCGCTCTTTCTCTGGGGACAGGGAGGGGCGCTGCGCTGGTATCACCTCGGCGAGGGCGAATACGCCGGCACCGAGGAGGCGATCCGCGAGGCGCTGCCGGCGAGGAACGGCAAGGGCGAATGGCCTCCGCTGCTCGAGCCCATCCGGCCCTCCGACGTCCAGGGCGTGAAGGTGATCGCTCCGACGCCCGAGGTGTTCCCGGGCGGCTCCACCGAGGAGCCCTGGTCGAGCACGGAGGGAGACGGGTCGCTGGAGTTCGAATACGAGGCGGGCGGCGCCTACGCGGCGACCGATGGCGAGGGGAGGATCGAGATCACCGTGGATGGCGAAGCGAGGACCCCGATCGAGCTCACCCATCCCGGCCTCCAGGAGCTGACGGCGCATGAGAGCAGCGAGCGCCACGCCATCGAGCTGAGGCCCGACCCGGGCCTGCTCGTCTATTCGCTTCAGTTCGCGGCGGGGGTGCCCTGAGAGGCGGCGAGCTCCTTGCGGATCTCGCCGGGGAGCATGAAGCGGACGTCCTCGTGCACGGTCTTGAGCTCGGAGACGTCATCGGCCCCGCGCTCGCGGAAGAAGATGACCAGCTGCTCAACGAGCTCCTCGGGGGCGCTGGCCCCGGAGGTGATGCCGACGGTCTCGACACCGTCCAGCCAGGCCTCGTCGACCTGTCCGTGATTGTCGATCAGGTACGAGGCGGCGCCATGCTCCCGTGCCACCTCGACGAGGCGGTTCGAGTTCGATGAATTGGTCGAGCCGATCACCAGCACCAGATCGCACTCCTTCGCCAGCGCCTTGACGGCCTGCTGGCGGTTCGTGGTGGCGTAACAGATGTCATCGGTCTTGGGCCCGACCGCGTTGGGGAACTTCTCCTTCAGCCGGGCGATGATCGAGCTGGTCTCGTCGACGGAGAGCGTGGTCTGGGTGATGTAGGCGATCCGATTCGGATCGTCGACCTCGAGGTCGTCCACGTCGGACTCGGTCTGGACGAGCACCGTCCGGTTCGGGGCCTCGCCCGTCGTCCCCTCGACCTCCTCGTGTCCCTCGTGACCGATCAGGACGATCGTGTACCCGTCGGCGGCGAACTTGCGCGCCTCGACGTGGACCTTCGTGACCAGCGGGCAGGTCGCGTCGATCGTCCGCAGCCTGCGCTTCTCGGCGTTCTCGTGGACGCTCGGCGCCACCCCGTGGGCGGAGAAGACCACCATCTCGCCCTCGGGCACCTCGGTCTCCTGCTCGACGAAGATCGCGCCGCGCTTCTCGAGCTCGTGCACGACGTGCTTGTTGTGGACGATCTCCTTGCGGACGTAGATCGGCTCGCCGTAGAGATCGAGCGCATGCTCGACCGTCTGCACGGCACGATCGACGCCCGCGCAGTAGCCGCGCGGCGCCGCGAGCAGGACCTTGGAGGGACCCGCGAGGGTGTTCTCAGAGGTGGACATGACGCCCGGGCGAAGGGTAGCGGCCGTGCCTCGCTACCGAGAAGCTAGGCTTGGCGGCGGGTATGGCACAGGGACACATGGACAGGCTGAGCTCGATCGACGCGTCGTTCCTGACGAACGAGACCTCGAGCGCGCACATGCACGTTGGGGCGATCCTGATCTTCGAGGGGCCGCCGCCCGCCTACGAGGACTTCCTCAATCACGTCCGCAGCCGGCTGCACCTGGTGCCGCGCTTCCGCCAGAAGCTCGCCTTCCCCCCGATCGAGACCGGACGGCCGTTCTGGGTGGACGACCCGCACTTTCACCTGGCCTACCACGTGCGCCACTCGGCGCTGCCGGCGCCGGGATCGGAGGAGCAGCTCCGCAACATCGCCGGGCGCCTCTTCTCCCAGGGGCTCGACCGCTCCAAGCCACTCTGGGAGCTCTGGCTCATCCAGGGGCTCGAGAAGAACCGCTTCGCGCTGGTGACGAAGACCCACCACGCCCTCGTCGACGGGGTCTCCGGGGTCGACATCGCGACCGTCCTCTTCGACGTGAAGCCGGTGCCCGAGCCGATCGAGCCCGATCGGGACTGGGTTCCGCAGCCCTTGCCCTCCTCAGCCGAGCTGGCCGCCCGCGGAGTCGCTGAGCTCAGCGAGACGCCGTTCAAGTTCGCTCGGCGCGCGGTCCGGGCCGCGAGCAACCCGACGAGGACGACCCGCAAGGTCGTCGACGCCGCCGAGGCCCTCGGCGAGGTCGCCTGGAACTTCACCAACCCGGCTCCGGACGTCCCTCTCAACACCGAGATCGGGTCTCACCGCCGCTTCGCCTGGAGCCGAGCAGAGCTCGGAGACTTCAAGCGGATCAAGGACGTCTTCGGCGGGACCGTCAACGACGTCGTCCTCACCGTGGTCAGCGGCGCCCTGCGGAGCTGGCTGCGCAGCCGCGGATTGAAGACCGAGGGCCTCGAGCTGCGCGCCCTCGTTCCCGTGTCGATTCGCGCGGAGGACGAGCGCGGCCAGCTCGGCAACCGGATCGCCGCGATGCGCGGACCGCTCCCCGTCTACATCGAGGACCCGGTGAAGCGCCTGGATGCGGTCAAGCGCGCGATGGGCAGCCTCAAGGAGTCCAAGCAGGCGCTCGGCGCGGAGGTGATCTCGCGGTTCAACGACTTCGCGCCGCCGACGCTGCTCGCCCAGGCGTCGCGGATCAACTTCTCGACCAGGCTCTTCAACCTGATCGTCACCAACGTGCCGGGTCCCCAGATCCCGCTCTACGTGCTGGGCCGGGAGCTGCAGGACGTGTTCCCGGTCGCCTTCCTGCCCGAGAACCACGCCCTCGCGATCGCGATCATGTCCTACCACGGCGGCATCGACTTCGGCCTGCTCGGCGACTACGACGCGATGGAGGACATCGAGATGCTCGCCACCGGCCTGACCGAGGCGCTCGCCGACCTGCTCGCCGCCGCGGAGGCCGCCGAGGCTCGCTCCCAGGCGGACCTGGCCGCGGGCGCGGACCTCCCCGGCTGATGCGAGGGGGTGCCCGCGGCTTCAGCCGGGGGCACGCCGTTTCACTCTGAGCTCGAGGTCGGGCCCGCCCGGACCCGCCTCGCGGTTCCCGGCGTTGTCGATCGCGATCGAGAAGAAGCGATACCGCCGGCCGCGCTTGGGGTGAAAGCGCAGCTTCGCCCTGGTGGTCTTCCCGATGCGGTGATAGCGGCCGCCGTTGGCCGACGCGAAGACCAGGACCCTCTTGACGCCGGCGGTCGGCAACTTCACGCAGCTGGTGCTGCCGGAGGTGTTGTCATGCCTCCTGATCTTCAGCCGCACCACGCCGTGGCGGCGCTTCGCCCTCTTCACCCTGGAGCTCGGCGCCGCGACGTCACGGTCGAGGGTGGCCGCCACGGCCTGATCGGCTCGGATCAGGCCCCAGCCGATACCGTCGCCGTAGCGGCCGCAGTGGCTCGCGGTCGCCTTGATCAGGTGGACGACCTTCGTGTTCGCCATGTTCGGCTTGACCGCGCGGATCAGCGCGGCAACCCCGGCGACCTGGGGGGTCGCCATGCTCGTGCCGACCAGGTAGGAGAAGCGGGCGTCGCCGTCGATGGTCGTGCGGCCTCCCGTGGAGTCATCGTCGACGCTGTGGGAGGGCCAGCTCGAGAGGATCCCCTGCTGGCCCCCGACCGCGTTGGAGGCCGAGCCGTAGGCCGCGACCGACACTCGGCTCGTCATCTCCGCCCCCGGTGGTCGAGAACAACGACCGCGTGCCGTCGTACTTCGCCGAGGTGACCACCAGCCTGCGGTCAAAGCCCGCGTTCGGCCCGGTGTCCGGGGGCTGCAGCCACTCCTCCGGATAGATGCAGTCGTTCCCGGCCAGCAATCCGCAGGATCCGGTCGGATTCGGGCTGTTGCCGCCGGCCCCGACCAGGACCGAGCCACGGGACTGCGCGTATGCGAGCGCGGGCACGAGCGTGCTGTTGCAATGGCCGAGGCTCATGCTGATCACGTCGCTGTTTCGGTTGGCGGCCGCCGTGATCGCGGCCGCAACGTTCGAGCACGGGCCGTCGAAGTCGATCTTGGCGATGTAGAGCGAGCAGTCGAAGCCCATCGAGGCGATCCCGAAGGCGTTGTCCGCATCGCCGCAGGCGAGGCCCGCGGTATGCGTGCCGTGCCCGACCGGGTCGGTGGTCGGAGAGCTCGTGCCGAACGCGGAGGCGGCGGCGATCCGGCCGCTGAGGTCGGGGTGCCCCCCGTCGACGCCGGAGTCCACCATCGCGACCTCGGCGCCGGTGCCCCGGGAGAGATCCCAGGCTGGTGGGCCGCCCTCCCGGATCAGGTTCCATTGCGTCAGGTCGCCGTTCGGCGCGTGAGCGTCGGGGTGGGTGAAGGCGAAGTCGTTCGGCGAGTAGCGAAGCTCGACCGGCGGATCGGGCCGCACGGATTCCACGCGCGGGTCATCGGCGAGCGCCCGCCTCAGCGGAGGCAATCCCCCGGGCCCGAGGTCGACGCTGGGCATGCCTATCTCCGGCACCGCGGTCTCGATGTCGAGGCCTTCGCGCGCCGCCACGCGACCGAGGATCCCGCTCGACTCCGAGCGGAGCCTGTGCCAGCGCTCGCGGCCGCCGGGTCTCTCCGGGTGGGCAGGTCAGGCGTCCTGATCAGGACGACCGCGCGAGCGGTGGCAGCTGAGCCGCTCGCCGGCGTCGTGGGCCGGGCGGCCGCACTTCCGGCCGGCGCCAGCGCCACAAGCGCAGCGATCGTCAGGGCCGCCCGCCTCATACCACCCATGGGAACAACTCTAGGTACGGATCGGCGCGCCATGCGGCATTCGCCGTGCGGCGACGTTTAATGGGGAGGTGCCGCTCAGCGTTCAACTCGGGCTGCTTCTGGCGGTGGCCACCGCGCTCGCGTCGATCGTCGGCTTCCTCTACAAGCATCGCGGTGCGGTCGAGAGCCCGGCGGTCGACTGGCGCCGTCCTCTGTGGAGCTCCATCGTGCTGTTTCGGTCCCGCTGGTACACGCTCGGGGTGCTGATCGCGATGGCGGGCTGGGGCCTGCACGTCGGCGCTCTCTCGCTGGCGCCGATCTCGCTCGTGCAGGCGACGATCGCGGGCGGGCTCGTGCTGCTCACCGTGGTCGCGGATCGCTTCTTCGCCCATCGCGTTACCCGGCGGGAGTGGATCGGCGTGGCGCTGGCGGCGGCGGGGCTCGCCTTCCTGGCGGCGACGCTGGACGGGGACGCCGACTCCGCCCACTCGAGCTACGACACCGCGACCCTGACGGCGTTCATCGCGATCGTCGGGCTGGCCGGGATCGCCCTGGCTGCACTCGGGCGCTACAGGCCGAGGGCGGGCGTCCTGCTCGGCGCCTCCGCCGGCCTGCTCTGGGCGGCTTCGGACACCTCGATCAAGGCGCTCAGCGGACAGCTCGGCGACGAGTCCGCGGCCGCGATCCTCTTCAGCCCGCTGGCGGCCGTGATCCTCGCCGCCTCGCTGATCGGCCTGCTGGTCTCGGCCCGCAGCCTGCAGATCGGCCCTGCCGTATCCGTGATCGCCGTGACCAGCGTCGCCGCGAACGCCCTGACGATCGCCGCGGGCCCGATCGTCTTCTCCGAGCCCTTCCCGGACCGCGCCCTCGGCGTCATCGCGCGCGTGCTCGCCTTCGCGCTCGTGATCAGCGCCGCCGCGCTGACCCCACCGCCGCTGGAAGCGGAGGCGCAGCTGCCGTGAGGCGAACGGGGCAGGGCGTGCTCGACGCGGACTTCTGGCGGCTGAGCGGACCCCTCGCGGATCCGTTGCGGCGGGGAGCGATCGCGGCGATCCCCGTGGGGATCGCCGCGCTGATCGAGCTCGAGACACACGACGTGTTCTGGGGCGGCCTGGCGGCAGGCGCCCAGATCGCGGGGTTCATCGCGTTCGACGCCCCGGCGCGCGTGAGGGGCGCGTGGCAGCTGGCCTTCGCGCCGCTGCTCGCGCTGGTCGCCGCCCTCGGCGTCCTCTCCACCGACCCCGGGCTGGTGGCGGTCGCCGGCATGACGGTGTGCGGGATCGCGGGCGGCTATTGCGTCGCGGGGTCTTCGCGGCTGGCCATAGCCGGGATGATCACGGTGCTCGCCTTTCTGCTCGCCCAGGGGTTCATGCTCGATCCGGGCGACGCCCCGCGCGCCGCCGCGGCGGCGATGGCCGGGGGCCTGATCCAGGCTCTCCTCTCGGCGATCCTCTGGTGGGTCGCGGACCGAAGGACGGAATCCCCGGGTTTCGCCGAAAGGGCTCGCCGCACTCGCATCGCGTTGGCCCGCAACCTGACCCTCGACTCACCGGCGCTCCGGCACGCCCTCAGGTGGGGCGTCGCCCTCGGTGCGTCGGTGGCCATCTACCGGTTCGTCGACCTACAGGGGCACGGCTACTGGATCCCGCTCACGGTCCTGTTCGTGCTCAAGCCGAGCGCCGACGACACCTGGGAGCGACTGGCGATGCGAGCCGTCGGCACGATCGCGGGCCTCATGCTCGCCACCGGTCTCGCCGAGGCGCTGGGCGCCAGCCCGGTGCCGGTCGCAATGGCGCTCGGGATCGCGGGGGCGTGCGCCTACGCGCTGCTCGCGCTCGAGTACGCGCTGTTCACCGCCGCGATCACGGTCTTCGTCGTCCTGCTCACCGACTCACTGGGGGAGGCGGCGTGGAAGGCGGCTGACCAGCGAGCCCTGGGCACCGCGCTCGGAATCGCCGTCGCGGCCCTGGCGATCGTGCTCACGACCCGGGGACAGCCCTCGGTTCGACGCAGGCGACCTCAGGTGACCTGAGTTCGCTCGCGCTGGCGGCGGGCGAGGGCGTCGACCGTCACCGCGGCGAGCAACACGCCGCCGGTGATCATGTACTTGACGTCGGAGTTCAGGCCGAGCAGGTCCATGCCGTTCGAGATGGACCCGATGACCACGGCGCCCAGGAGCGCCGACCAAACCGAGCCGCGCCCACCGAACAGGCTGGTCCCGGCGATCACCGGGCCGGCGATGGCGAGCAGCAGGACATCGCCCGAGCCGGATGCCTGGTTGACCGCAATCAGCCTCGACGCGGCCAGGATCCCGCCGGCCGCCGCCATCGTCGAGCAGATCGTGAAGACGAGGATCCGCACGCGATTGATGGGGATGCCGGCGCGCCGCGCGGCCTCGGCGTTCCCGCCGGTGGCGAAGATGTGGCGGCCGAACGGCGTCCGCGTCGTCAGCCAGGCGAAGAAGCCGCAGAAGGCGACGAGGATCAGGGCCGAGAGCGGAATGCCTCGGTCCGAGCTCAGGATCGCAACCGCGGCGAAGCTCGCGACGCCGACGACCACGGTCCGGATGACGATTCCGGCGAGCGGGTCGGTCTCCAGGCCCGCCTTCTGTCTCCGGCGTAACTCCATCAACCCGGTACCGAGCGTCGCGCCGGTGACGATCGCCGCGAGGGCATAGCCGACGCCGGCCGAGAAGAACTTGCCGGCCAGGTCGGTGATCGTGCTGGGCGGGAGGTTGATCGTCCCGGTGTCCCCGAGCACGAATAAGAGAGCCCCTTGCCAGGCCAGCAGTCCCGCAAGGGTCACCACGAACGATGGGATCCCGAAGAAGGTGACCATGAAGCCGTTGAAGAATCCGATGATGGCGCCCGTCGCGAGGCCGGCGAGGATGGCGAGTTCGGGGCTCCAGCCATGCTTCACGGTGAGCACCGACATCACTCCGGCCGCGAGCCCGCTCACGGCGCCGACGGACAGATCGATCTCGCCGAGCAGCAGAACAAGCACGACACCAACGGAGATGGTCCCGATCGCCGCGATCTGAAGCGTCAGGTTGGTCAGGTTGATCGCGGAGAGGAAGCGGTCGTTCTGAAGTTGGAAGATCACCCAGATCAGGGCGATCGTCAGGAAGACCCGGAGGGAGCCGAGCTCGCCGCGGGCGAGGCGCGTGACGAGGCTGAACCTGCTCTCCTGCTCCGCGCCGTCGGCGGTCTGCGTGGCGCTCTCCATCACTTGCCCTCCTTGGTGAAATCGATCTCGGCCGAGGCGCCGGTGATCGCCGCCACGACCTCCTCCCGCGTCGTCTTGGACACGTCGAAGGTGGCCTCCCGCCTGCCGAGGCGCAAGACGACGATCCGGTCGGCGACCTGGAAGATGTCCTCGAGGTTGTGGCTGATCACCACCACGCCGAGCCCGCGCTCGCGGAGGCGCTTGATCAGGCTGAGCACCTGGGCGGTCTGCGCCACGCCGAGGGCCGCGGTGGGCTCGTCGAGCAGCACGACCTTGGGCTGACCGAGCAGCGAGCGGGCGATGGCCACCGACTGGCGCTGCCCTCCGGAGAGGCTCCCCACCTCGGTTCGGACGCTGCCGAGCGTGGTGACCGAGAGCTCGTCGAGAAGTTCGTTCGTGTGCTGCTCCATCTCGGTCTCGTTGATCACGGGCAGCGGGACGCCCCCGTTGCCGACTGCCTCCTGGCCGAGATAGAGGTTGGCGACCACATCGAGGTTGTCGCAGAGCGCCAGGTCCTGGAAGACGGTTGCGATCCCCAGCTTGGTCGCCGAGTTCGGATCGGTGATCTTCACCGGCCTGCCCTCGAAGTAGGCCTGACCGGAATCGGGCGGCTGCACGCCGTCGATCGCCTTGATCAAGGTTGATTTCCCCGCCCCGTTGTCGCCGACCAGGGCGGTGACCACGCCGGCGTCGACTTCGAAGTCGACATCGGAGAGTGCCTGGACGGGTCCAAAGCTCTTGCTGAACCCCTTCAGCGCGAGGAGATGATCCGGCTTGCCGTTGCCGCTCTGCTGCTCTGGACTCACCTTCTCATCTCCTCGCGCTCGGGGTTCATTCTTCTACCCGTCTGCCCCTAGCTGATTCCTGCGGCCTGGCAGGCCGACTGGAACTCAGGGGTGCAGACGTCGTCCGCGGTCCAATACCCGTCCGGACCGATCAGCGCCTGGCCGCCGTACGTGACGGAGGCGAGGTTGTCCTTCGTCGCCGCCACCGGCGTCAACAGGTAGGACGGGATGTCCGCCGCACCGTTGTTGGTCTTCGTCTGCCCGACGAGGAGACCACTGGTCGGAATCGGCTTGCCCTGGGCCAGGGCCGCCGCGATCTTCGCGGAGGTCTCGGCTTCAGGCCGCGTCGCCTTGAAGACCGTCATGAACTGGTCACCCGTGAGGATGCGCTGGACGGCCTCCAGCTCGGCGTCCTGACCCGTCGACGGGATCGTCTTCGGATCGATTCCGGCTGCCTGCATGGCCGCGATCGCGCCACCAGCGGTGCCGTCGTTCATGGCATACAGGCCCTTGAACCCGGTCTTGCCCAGAGCCGTGATCGCCTGATCCATCTCGGACTGAGCCTTGTCGGGACTCCAATCCGGGGTGTCGTACTCCTTGGCGACCTGAACGCCCGCGGCGTCCAGCTCCTTGGACGCACCCTGACCGAACAGCGTGGCGTTGTTGTCCGTCGGCGAGCCGTTGATCCTCACGATCGGCCCGTTCGCGTTCCCGTCGTCGGCGAGCTTCTTGGCGAGAGTGCTGCCCTGAAGCTCTCCGACCTTGACGTTGTCGAACGAGACATACGCGGCCACATCAGGGGTATCCAGGATCAGCCGGTCGTAGCTCACAACCGGAACGTTCTGCTGCTTCGCCAGTTGCACCATGGACGCGGCGGACGCGGAGTCCACCGGGTCGAGGACCACCACATCGGCCCCGTCGGTGAGCGCCGACTCCATCTGAGACTGCTGGGTCGACGCGTCCTGGTTGGCGTTGTTGTAGATGAGGTCACAGTCCGAGCACGCCGACTTCAGGGCGGCCTCGAACTCCGGATGATCGTGGGCCTCGTAGCGAGTCGTCTTCGACTCCGGCAGCAACAGGGCCACCTTCGGCCCTCCGCCACCACTGCTGCCGCCACAGGCGGCCAGCCCGAGCCCGATCACCAGCGCCGCCATCGAAAGCACGGCGCCACGGGCCCAACTCTTGGATCTAGTCACACGCACCACCTCCACTGTTGTTCCTCTCTCGTTGGTCTGAATTCCAAACGGTTCATGCGGCCACCTGCGCGGGCGGTCCCGTGCCGACGACGCTGTCGCTCGCGTGCAGGACCAGTGCGAGCGCGCCGAGCAGCTCAGCGCGCTCCCCGAGGACTCCGGCCACGACGCTGACCTGTTCCGCCGCGCTGGTGATCGCGTAGCGGCGGATCGACTCGAGCACGGGCTCCGTGATCAGCTCGCCGGCGGCGCTCAAATCGCCGCCGATGATCACGCAATTCGGATTGACGAGATTGCACAGCCCCGCGAGCGCGACCCCGATCTCGCGCCCGGCCTCGCCGATCAGGCGGGTCGCCACCGGGTCTCGGTCCGCGATCAGCCCCAGGAGATCCCGCGGCGACACGTCCTCGCCCCGGCTGGCGCCGACCTGCTCCGCGATCGCCCGTACCGAGGCGATGGTCTCGAGGCAGCCCCGGCTGCCGCAACGGCAGATCGCCGTCCCATTCTGCGTCGGGATGTGGCCGATCTCCCCCGCGGTGCCTCCGGCTCCATGATGAAGGCGCCCGGCGAAGAGCAGGCCGGCGCCGACCCCCGACGAGAGCTTGATGTAGATGACATCCGAGTGACCGCGGCCCGACCCCCAGACGAACTCCGCGAGAGCGCCGAGGTTGGCGTCGTTCTCGACCCTGACCGGGAGCCCGAGCCTCCGCTCCATCTCCATCGCGGCGTTGACACCGACCCAACCGGGCAGGATCGACGATGAGCCGACCGCGCCGGTCGTGCTGTTGATCGGGCCCGGCAGGCCCATGCCCACCCCGATCACGGCGTTGTGATCGACCTTCGCCTCCTTCAGCACCTCCGAGACCAGCTCCGCCGCGGAATCCAGTCCGTCCTCGGCGGAGTGGTCGACGTCCAGCTCTCGCCAGGACTCCGCCAGCACCTCATGGGAGAGATCGGACACCGCCACCCGCAGGTGGGTGTGGCCGAAGTCGACGCCGACGGCGAGTCCGGCCGACGGATTGAGGGAGAGGAGCACGGGGGGCCGCCCGCCGGCCTCCCCGTGCGCCACGCCCGTGGCCTCCGCCGCTTCAGTGAGCAGCCCGGCCTCGATCAGGTCGGAGACGATGCTCGAGACCGTCGAGCGGGAGAGCCCGGTTGCCCGGGCGATCTCCGCGCGACTGGCGGTCCCTCGCCCCCGCAGCGCGCCGATGACGCGCCCGCGATTGAGCTCACGCAGTGACCGGAGCGATCCGGAGTCTGCAGATTCCACCGGAGCCGAACCCTTATCGACCCGGCGGGATTTGTCAAGGCTCCGGATGAACTAGAGCCGAAACCCACCAGCAATGTCCTGAGTCAGGACAAAGCCGGTCTAACGGCCGGGCTGGATCACAATCATCGCGATCAGCCCGATGCTGAAGATCGCGAAGGCGATCCCGCCGATGGGTCCGGCGAAGTAGAAGCCCACGAAGGCGAGGCCAAAGACCGCTGCCGCCGCGAGCGTCACCGCGACCCCGACGAGGTCGGAGTCCAGCCAGTGGTGCACTCTGTCGTGGATTCGCTCCATCACCGCCATGGTCGCCGTTCCCGACCGCTGCTTCATCGGTGCGCACCCCCGCTCCGGCCTCGGTAGTGGCCACTCACTTCGGCCCTGATCACGCGGGTTGCGGAACTACGCGCGCAACCTCGTTGCGGGCTAGTACCCGAGCGCGAACTTCGCGTCCTCGGACATCATCTCCGGGCGGATCCAACGTTCTGCGGCTGCTCAGGCACGACCTCACCCTCTGACCTGCCCCCAGTTGGGCTCAGATCGGCACTCTTCGGGACCAAATTCGGGACCCGGTTTTCCTCGAACGCCTCCGAAAGCAGATCGGCTTCGTCGTCTCGCTGGCGGAAGTGCAGGTAGCGCATGGTCGTCTGCAGATTCGCATGGCCCATCCAGTGTTGAACGCTCACCGGATCGGCCCGATTGATTGCGAGCGTCCCAAAGGTGTGCCTCAGATCGTGGAAGGTCAGACCTCTCAGGCCTGCAGCATCCTGAGCATCCCTGTAGCGGCCGCGCAGTCGCTTCGGATTCTGGTGATTGCCCGCCTCATTCGGGAAGACAAGGTCGCCGTCACCGACGAAGTGCTCGCGCTGCGAGAGCCGGTCGAGCGCCCGCGCCACCGGGTCGGCCATCGGCACCGCCCGCATGCTCGAGGACTTCGGCGTATCCACGCGGTGTTGTGTGTAGCTCGCTCGCACGCGGACGACGCGAGCGGTGAAATCCACCTCTCGCCACCGGAGCGCCAGCAGCTCCCCGATCCTCAACCCACAGAAGGCAGCGACGATGAAGGTGGCAGCGTCCTGGTCATCCGCGGCCCGCGCGAGCGCCCAAACCTCCTCGGGCGAATGGACCTCGATCGTCTTGGTATTGCGGACGCGCGGCCGCTCCAGGCGTCCGGCGGGATTGGTGTGCAGCTTCCAGACCCGCTGTGCGCGTTTGAAGATCGAGTTGAGCGCACCGACGTATTTCGCCCGGGTCCGGTTCGAGCGGGCGGGTGGGCGCGCTGCGAGCCAGCGTTCAAGGAGTTCGGTGCTCACCTCGACAAGCGGCACGTCCGCCAACTCTGAATCCAGCACCCGAACTACCCCTCGGTAGTCCAAGAGAGTGGACCGCTTCACTGCCCTCTCGTGGGTGCAGTACCGGAGCCACTCAGCAGACGCGTCACCAAAAGTCACACCAACCGAGCGCGGCGCCAAAGTCTGTGCACCTCGGCGGGCGTCCGTCAGGAGTTCCTGCAGCGCGGCCTCCGCGGTGCGACGCGTGAAGTAGCCCTCTGGCGGACGTCCTCGCTCGCGCCACGCGGGCCCGAGCCGCTTCTTCTTTTGGCGCTCGCCGATCCGATACTTCGCGTACCAGGACCCGCCCCGCTTGCCTTCGCGCAAGAATACGTGTCCGCTGATGTTGTCGTAGCCGGCCATTCAGGGCTCACTGCCATCTTCGAAGATCCCCCGGCGGATTCCGGAGAGATGAATCTGAACATTCCGCATCTTCCGCTCAGGGGTCACCCCTGCCGAACCTCATCCCCACCCGACCTGGCCGCGACAGTAGCGGCGGCGGCGCGGCCGTCAAGGGGCTTCGCCCCGACCCCCTCCGGGGGTTGACGGCCGTCGCCTCGCCCGCCGCTAGGCTGGCTTTCAGGTCGGGCAAATGGGGAGTGCTCGAACCAGAGCTCCTGGACCGATACGCACCAGTCAGCGCCAGCCTTCTCCACCGCTCGCTCGACGACGGGAACGACCTTGGGCGCGCAGAGGTAGAGGATCCAGTGGGGAGTCTGCTTGCTGGGCTGGATCAGCTCACGGCCCTCGGGGTTGCGCATCTTGTGGGACTGCCAGGCGTTGAGTATCCCCACCAGCCGCTCCGGTGCCTTCGCGGTCAGCTCTACCTCGACGGCGTGCTCCTGGGGCTGGTCACCTTCGAGGGTGAAGCGGTAGAGATCGGGGCGATGCCAACCTCGGTCGGGATAGCTGCGCTGCGCCGAGTAGCAGCGCTCGCCGAAGTGGCGCTCCTCGGCGAGCAGCTCGCGCTCGGAGAGGACCTCGTCGCCTGAGCGCTCGAGGTGGGCGGCGAGCTGAGCGCAGACGATCGAGTGGTTCGCCGACCAGACGGAGACCCTGGCCGGTCCGAGCTCAGTTCGGTCGGCGAGCCGCAGGCCACGTGAGGTCACCGCGAGCAGCGGGCCACTTCGCCCGATCGGCGGGTGGGCCGAGATCAATCCGGCTTCTCTCAGACGACGCTCCCTGTCCAGGGTCACCGACCTCCCGGTCTCAGCCCACCACTGAACGGCAGTCCTATTGACCACACCGAACCTGCAGATGAAATCCAGCACCTGCAGATCCCTGAAGCTGATCGTCTCTTGCTCTCCCTTGACTCTTTTTCTCGGCATCAACTCTCTTGACGCAAATCCCCCCAAACCGTCCCGCCGCCCGCACCCGCGCTCACCTCCACCACCACCGGCCCGTAGCTAGCCGCCGACCGCCCACACAAAACATCGTGGTGGGTGGGCGGTCGGCGGCGTACGGAGGGCCGGTCCGTGCCTGGGAAAGCTTCCGCGGGTGCGGGCGGCGGGTCCGTACCAGCGTCCGGACTTCCGGACGCTTTGCGGACGGTTCAAAAGCGCCGCTTTGGATCGAAAGCGACGCGTTCGGCGTCTAGGCTCGCCGCGTGCGCTCTTTCGGGTCTTTACTGCTGGCGGGGATCATCTGCTTGACGAGTGGTTGCGGTGGCGGGGGTGGCGAGCCGAGCGGAGGCCAGCGGGTCGGCGGCGCACCGGAAAGCTTTTTTGGCGTCATCAGCGCGGAACCCCTACCGGGGGATCGGGAGCTGGCTCGACTCGGTCGCGGTGGCGTCGGGACGCTTCGGATCAACCTCGCGTGGCCCTATGTGCAGAGTGGACCCGGCGCTCCGTACGACTGGAGTCACTACGACGACGTGATCGCAGGGGCTGCGAGGAACGGAATCCGCGTCCTCGCCACCGTCTACGCCTCTCCCTCCTGGGCTGAACCGAGTCCCGAGCAGCCGCCGCTCGGTGCCATGCTCCCGTCGTTTGAGGACTTCACCCGGGCCGCCGTGCAGCGCTATGGATCGAGCGGGAGCTTCTGGCGGCTACATCCGGACATCCCCAAGCTGCCGATTGCCGAGTGGGAGTTGTGGAACGAGCCCAACTCGCCACTCTTCTGGAAGCCAAAGCCCAGTGCCGGCGAGTACCTGGATCTCCTGCGCGGCTTCCACGAGGCCGTTGACAGTGCGGACCCGAACGGCCAGATCCTGCTCGGCGGTCTCTTCCCCACCCCGAAGGGCGGGATCCCGATGCGTCAGTTCCTCGCTCGGATTTACCAGGGAGGCGGCCGAGGCCTCTTCAATGCGGTTGGAATTCATCCCTACGCCGCCGGCCCTTCAAGGGTGCTCACCGCTGCGACGTCGACCCGCCGGACTTTGGACCAGTTCGACGCCTCCGGTATCCCAATCTGGATCACGGAGGTCGGCTGGGCCTCGGGAGGAGCGCCGTCTGGAGTCACGGTCGGGCCGACCCGTCAGGCGGCCTATCTAAGGCGAACCTTCGAGCTCGCCGCCGGGGCTCGTGAGCGGCTGAACCTCGCCGGTGTCGTCTGGTATGCGCTGAGCGACACACCGGGCCAGGTATGGCCGGCCCACTGCGGCTTGTTCGGACTCGATGGCTCCGCGAAACCGGCTTGGGGCGCCCTAGTGAGCCTGACCGGCGGAAGCGCCTAGACAGAGACGCCGGGCGGACCCGTCAGGCCGAACGGGACCGCAGCCAGATCGACCCCGGCACGCCGGGTCTTAGGTTCTCCGGCAGCGCCTCGGGATGTTGCTTCCAAAGCCAGGAGGCGAAGAGGAGAACCTCCCACCGCGCGTTGTTGGTCAAGAAGGCCCGAAGTAGGTAGTCCTCCGTCCAATCCCTGCCCTCGATAAGCCATTCCCTCGGGTACTCGAACGGCCAGAACACGTCATGGACGTGGACGATCACGCCGGGCGAAAGCCGCGGCAGAACCTGAAAGAACAACCAGATTACGTCCGACCCCGCCTTGGCGACATGGGTGGAGTCGATGAACAAGACGTCTCCATCCTGCAGGTCTCCGTACAGGTCGATTGGGACGTCCTGAACGGGTTGCGGCATCAGGGTCAGCCGACCGGAATCGCCATCGTGAAGGATGCTCAGTAGTGCCTCCGTATAGGGCTCGATGCACGTGAGATCGAGCCCGTCCAGATGGGCGTCCGCAGTGTCCAGAGCCAGTGCCGTGCTGTAGCCGGACCCGACCTCGATCACTCGTTTGGGCTTGAAATGACGAAGCACCGCTCGGTAGACCGCAGCATCCGCCTGCAGGAACATCTCGTTGTGCGGTGAGTAGCGAGGGCCATCGAAGGGCTCGGCCAGCATCGGCTTCAAGTCGCTGACGAGTTGAAGCTGGGATTCGGGGCCGAGATCCAGACCAGGGAGCTCCGCAACGGACGGAGTATCCAGCCATGACAATGCCCGATCCGTATCGGATCGGGCGGTCAGCGGTGAGTAGAAGTGGCCCGGCGGCCTGTGGGGCGGGCGCCGGAAGACCGCGATCATCGCCTGAACGAAGCGCCCCAGCCAGCCGCGCGCGAGCCGACGCAGCAAGGTGCTTTGGCTCGCGGCCGTCTTCAAGTTGTCGATGCGTGTAGGGCTCATCTAAGGCACTCCCCTCCGGCGCTCCTGACGGCGGTGGAGCAGTCTACGGCTGGGACCGCCCCTCGTTAGTTCGGCCCTAACGGGTTGCGTTCAAGCACATCTCTCGACGGCGCAGCTTGCTTCCGCAGGTCCTGGGGATCGATGCCCGCCCGACCAGCAAGCTTCTCCAGGAAGTCGTCAGGGTGCTGACCGCCACCCGTCCTGGCACTAAGCCTCCACACTTGCGGCCGGCGGGAGGTGGTACGCGAGGCAATGTTCTCAATGTGGGTGAGTACCAGGCCAGTCGATCTGATTGGGTCGTGGCCCGCTGCGACGGGCGGCACGAGCGTTAGCTGGGTGTAGCCGAGCACGGCGAGTTCACGTTCCTGGTCGAGCATGCTCGTGTCGTTGCTGATCATCCCGTCCCAGGGCCGCTGGTCGTGATGAAGGGCCAGGAGAAGCTCCCAGTCATCGAACTCGGGCAGCCGAGGGTCGATTTCACCAACGAAGACAAGCTCGACGTCTGCCAGATATGGCTGCGCCCGCTCGATGATCGGCGCCGGGTAATTGTGGTCGAGCGCGAAGAGCGCCAAGACAGAACCAGCCCGCTTATGCGACTGCCTTCATGGGCTCAAGGTTTCTTGCGAGCTGATCCTCAAGATCAAGTGCTTGGTCGATCGCCTCGCGGTCAAAGGTCGGATAGAGGTCGTAGATCTTCCCTGCGTCCACCCGCCGAGCCAGCGCGGCGAGGGCCTCCGTCTCCAGCCTTGTCCTCTCAATATGTGGAGCGCCCGCCAACTTGCCTGGAATGATCCGTAGTTGTGGCCGCGGCCGAATAAGGTCAGGTCCGCGGATCCCATGCTCTGATTCGAACGGAGCGATCAAGTCGAGCCACTCCGCGTGGCGCTGACCCGAGGTGGTCATGCTCTCGTCCGGCCGACCGACGTAGATTTTCCCGCTCCGATCGACCCGAACCATCTCCCCCTCCTCCGATTCCCAGAGACCAAGGTCCAGGTTGGCTAGAGCCTCCAAGGCCTTCCGGACTTCCTTCATCGAAGCCGCGGGGATGACTTCGCCGTCCCAGCCGGTCTTGGGTGACGAAGCCAATGGATGATGCGCAAACCAATCAGGTCCGTGTACGACCAGAGCTTGATTCTCCTTGGTGACAAGCTCGGCACCAGAACCTTTTTCCTGGCCCAGTCATGCACCGTCGACCACGGCACTCCCGATATCGCTGCGGCACGCTCAGCCGAATATGCACCTCGCCGATCAGTCACGAAATCAGTATCGCGGCTTGGGCGGTCGGGCGCGGATCAGGTCGTTCACACCCGCCGCAGCCGCACTCCGGCAGCTTCAACATGCGCACCAAGTCCCGGTGTCTTGGGACCCATTCGGGACCCGGTTTCAGCACAACTGGCCGATTTGCGGGCTAATACCCGAGCGCGAACTTCGCGTCCTCGGACATCATCTCCGGGGACCAGGGCGGATCGAAGACCATCTTCGGATGCACCTTGTCGATCCCCTCGATCTGCCCGACGAACTCGCGCATCTGCTCCGAGACCTGCGGCCCGATCGGGCATGCGGGCGTCGTCAGGGTGAAGGTGATGAACGCCTCGGGGCCCTCGATCTCGACGTCGTAGACGAGGCCGAGGGAGACGAAGTCGAGCCCGAGCTCCGGGTCGATGACCTCCTCGAGCGCCTCGTAGATGTCCTCTTCGGTTGTGGTTTCGGTTGCCATCAGCCTCCTGCTACCCAGTTGCCGCCTCGATTGACCTCCGAGACGTTCCGTGGATCCTCAGCGTAGTCGGGCTTTGCCCGCTCCTCGGTGGCGCTTCCGCTCGGCGCCTCGCTCGGTGACAAACCGAGCTTGACGACGGCCCATGCGCCGGGCCGCTGCTCGGCCACCAGCCAGGTCGCGTCCGGGTGCTCGGCGGCCATCCGGTCACGCTCACCTTGTGCCTGGTCGCGATTCATCTCGAACAAGGATAGGGAGGTCGGATCCCGGGTCTGCCGGATCGGCCTCACGAGTAGCCTTCCGAGGCTGTGTGGCTGCTCATCCTGATCTTCATCGTCGTCCCGATCGCGGAGCTCTACGTGATCATCCAGGTCGGCGGCGCCATCGGTGTGGTTCCAACCCTCGTGCTGCTGCTCCTGGACGCTCTGCTCGGCTCGATGCTGCTCCGCCACCAGGGACGGGCGGCCTGGATCCAGTTCAACCGGGCGCTCGCGGAGAACCGACTGCCTCACAAGGAGGTCTTCGACGGCATCCTGGTCATCTTCGGTGGCGCCCTGCTGATCACGCCGGGCTTCCTCACCGACATCCTCGGGCTCTTCCTGCTGATTCCGCCGACGCGCGCGATCGTGCGGGGAATCTCGTCGCGAATCGTCCGCAGGCGCATGGCCATGGGGACGATGTGGACCTCCGCGCGGACAGCAGGTTCGACGCGCAGGCGCCGCACTCCCGAGGACGCGGGCCCCACCCCCGGCGGCCGGGACGAATACGCGCGTGGCCCGGCCTTCGAGGATCTCTTCGACTGGGAGGAGCGGGGGCCATCCCGCACCGGGCCTCGTCCTGACGACATCGAGGGCACCGGGCAGGAGATCCGCGACGAGGACGAGCTGCCTCCGGGCCGGGAGCCCTTCGGAGGATGAACGCCGACGGCCACGCAGCCCTCGTCTGCGGCTTTGCGGACGTCGGCGCCGGGATCGGCGGCCTCGTCTGGGACGTCGGCGAGCCCGGAGCGGTCCTGCTCAGCCAGGGTGAGGCGCGGCCGGCCAGCTTTGCGATGGAGGAGGGCGGGGACGCCGCCACGCTCGAGATCTCGGCCGGCGAGCTCTCGCTCGAGGCGACGCTGGCGCCGCGCACCGCCGAGGTGCCGCTGGCCGACACCGGGGGGCGGGACCCTCACGGCCTGCGCTTCAGCGCCTGCGCCGCGGAGGTTCACTCGGCGGACGGGGCGCAGACCGTCCGCTGCTCGGGCTACGTCGCGCGCTGGAGCTCGAACCCGGTAGAGGGCGGCGCGGTCCTCAGGCACCTCGCGATCGAGCGCGGCGATGCGTCCTTCCTGATCGCCTCGGCGGTGAGACTGCCTGACTCCGAGGGCCACGGAGAGGAGCATGCGGCCGGCTGGATGCTGGAGGGCGAGAGCGCCACGCCCTTCGAGGAGACCATGATCTCGACGCAGTACGACGCCTCGGGAAAGCCGACGCGCCTCGGGCTCGAGCTCTGGCCCGAAGACGCGGACCAATCGAGCCGTGCCGCCGCGGTCCGCGTCTCCGGCTCCTCGCTCGGCGTCGTCGAATCGGGCAGTACGGCCGCCGGGCTATTCAGCTGCCACGTCGACGGCACAGAGGGCTTCGGCAGCTACCTGCTCTGGCGCGCATGATGCGGGGATCGATCACCACGGTGATCTCGGACTTCGGCGGCGTTCTCACCACACCGCTCGTGCAGTCGTTCGCCGCGGTCCAGGACGAGACGGGCATCCCCTTCGAGGAGCTCGCCAAGGCGATGGGCCGGATCGAGGAGGAAGAGGGAAGGCACCCGCTCTACGAGCTCGAGAAGGGGAACCTCAGCGAGGTGGACTTCCTCGCCAAGCTCGGCGACGCCCTGGAGCCCGTCCTCGGCCACCGGCCCGAGCTGCACCGCTTCCGGGAGATCTACTTCGAGGCCCTCCACCCCAATCCGCCGATGATCGAGCTGATGCGCGAGGCCAAGTCCGCGGGGCATCGCATGGGGATGCTCACCAACAACGTGCGGGAGTGGGAACCCCTCTGGCGGGCGATGCTGCCGGTCGACGAGATCTTCGAGGTCGTGATCGACTCCGGCTTCGTCGGCTGCCGCAAGCCCGAGCCCGAGATCTACGAGCTCACCCTGGAGCGGCTCGACGACGTGCCGGCCGGTCAATGCCTGTTCGTCGACGACGTAGGCGTCAACTGCGCCGCCGCCCGCGAGCTCGGCATGTCAGCGGTCCACTACCAGCACAACGATCAGGCGATCCCGGAGATTCGGGAGGCGCTTGGCCTGCGTGGCTGATCTGGGGCCGATACCCGAGATCGGGTCAGATCGGGGGGTTCAGCAGTAAGTACGGTTGCCGCCCAGGGCCCGCGGCAATAGCGTCTCCGTCATTCAAGGGGGTCGCGCGATGGAGGAGGCCGCTGTGGCTGCGAGCGAGACCGGTCGGTTCAGCTCTCGATTCCTGACCCTGGGGGTGGTTGCCGCCGTCATCGCTGGGGCGGCGGTGTTCGCACCCTCCGCACTCGCCACCACGCTCACCTGCGCCGACTCCACCGTCGACGTGACCGCTGCCGGGCCGAGCGCGATCACGCCGGACTGCAGCTCGGACGGATCCCCGATCCAGGGCTATTTCGTCACCCAGAGCCCCTCTCACGGGACCGCCCAGGGCAACACCACGAACCTGACATACACGCCGCAGGCAGCCGGATACGACGGCGTCGACAGCTTTCAGTACGTGGCCTACACGGACTTCACCGGGGACCCCTCGACCGCCACGACCTCGAACACCGTGACGGTCACCCTTAACGTCTCCGCCCCGCCGGCGCCAGTCACCCATCTGACCTGCAACGGCAGCAGCACCGTGGACGTGACCTCGGCGGGGCCGACCACGATCACGCCGGACTGCAGCTCGGACGGGACGCCGATCCAGGGCTACTACATCCTCCAGAGCCCCTCCCACGGCACCGCTCAGGGCAACGCGACGAATCTGACCTACACCCCGCAGGCCTCCGGCTACGACGGGGCCGACAGCTTCCAGTACCTGGCCTACACGGATTTCACCGGGGACCCCTCGACCGCCACGACCTCGAACACCGTGACGGTCACCGTGAACGTCTCGGCCCCGGCCAACCAGCCGCCGATCTGCCCTGACTCGCAGGTCTTCGTCGTCCCCGGCAGCTACGTGGACGCACAGGGCTACTGCGTGGACCCGGACGGCGATCCGGTCACCTACGGCATGGCTCAGTCGCCGACCGCCGGGCTGATGGCGTACCTCCCGGCCTCCGACCCGCCCGCGGTGCGCTACTGGCCGTGCACGGGGCCGAACGAGCCCAACGAGACGGACGCGCCCGACTGGCCCGGCAACTTCCTGATCTTCTCGACCTGCAGCTCGGCGACCGGGCCCACCACCTCGGACCAGTTCGTCTTCACTGCGAACGACTCGTACCACCCGGCTCTGCAAGTGCACGTCGGGATCACGGTGGGCGACCCCGTCCCGCCGGGGCAACCGGCCACCTACTCGACGGGCGCCGACGCGACGCCCTCCGATCCATACCAGGCATCGGTCACGACCGATCAGCCCGGCGGCGTCCTCGTCGCCACGCGCGACACCACGACCCCGCCGCCGACCGGATACCAGCTCCTGAACCAGGAGTTCAGGATCGAAGCGCCTCCGGCGGAGAGCGCGAGCAACCCGCTGCGGCTGGTCTTCACGGTCGACGGCTCGCAGCTCGACGGCAATCCGATCACCGTGTTCCGAAACGGGGTCGCGGTCCAGCCGTGTGACGACCAGTCGGGCACCGCAAGTCCGGATCCCTGCGCTCTCTCGACGGAGACGATCAGCGGCGACGTGAGGATCACGGTGCTGACGACGCACGCCAGCATCTGGAACTTCGGGGTCTCGTCCGGCTACGACTTCACCGGTTTCCTCAGCCCGGTCAACGACCCGCCGACGGCCAACCTCGCCAAGGCCGGCAGCGCGATCCCCGTCAAGTTCAGCCTCAACGGCAATCAGGGCCTCGACGTGTTCGACGCCGGTTACCCGAAGTCCCAGGTCATCGACTGCAACGCCCTGTCGACGGCGAACGTGGACGGGATCGAGTCGACCGTCAGCTCAGGCGCCAGCCAGCTGAGCTACGACGCGGCAAGCGACCAGTACTCCTACGCCTGGAAGTCGGACAAGGCCTGGGCGGGAACGTGCCGCCAGCTGGTGGTCCGGTTCAACGATCAGGCGCAGAACGTCTATCGCGCGAACTTCAAGTTCAAGTAGCCCCCCGCAGCGGCGTTAGTTGTCGCTGCCGTACCGGTCCCACACGTAGAGCTCAGTCGCCTCTCGGCAGAGCTCCATCACGCGGGGCGGTGAGAGCCACTCCAGCACCAGATCCAGTGCCCGCTCCTCGGAGATCCCCTCCTCGAAGGCCTCCTCGCCGCGGAACCCGGCGGCGAGCTTGAGGGCCTCGCGGCGGTTGTCGCCGAGGGAGTCGAACGCGCCCATCAGGAAGTCCCGGTTCGGCACGGGCTGGCCCACCTCCATCGAGCCGTGCCAGGCGGCGAGCATCGAGATGTCGTGCTCGTCGAGCTCGGAGATCGCCTTGGCGTAGTGCTCCTGAAGCTCCTCGTCGGGGATCTCATCGACCCAGGCGCGGACCGCCTCTCCGAGGAGCTGGCGGCGTGCCTCTCGGCCGACTGAGTCGGCAATCGCCCTGATGGCGTCGGCTGGATCTACGAAGCAGAGTGTCATTTCGGTGGGCCTCCTGGTTCGGCTCTGGAGGGCTGATCTGAGGCCAAGGTAGAGTCGCCCCCGGCGGAAAAAAGCCGGCCCGGGTTTCCGCGCGTTATGCGTGTTTTCAGGCCGTTTCGCGCGCCGTGACCAGGCCTATGCTGGATCGAATGGCGCTGAAGCTGATCATCGGGCCGCCGAACTCCGGCCGGACGGGCGCGGTTCTTGACGCATTTCGCGGGATGTCCGGCCGCAATCCGGTGCTCGTCGTCCCCACGGTGGACGACGTCGAGCGCTTCGAGGAGGAGCTCACCAGCGACGGAGACGCGGTGATCGGGGCGAGCGTGGGGACCTTCAACCGGCTCTTCGAGCTGGTAGCGAGGGAAACCGACGCGCCGACCGGACCGCCCGTTGAGCCGAACCCAGCGGCGCAGGCTGGCGCGGGAGGCCGCATCGCGTGCACAGCTGCGGCTGCTCAAGGCTTCGGCCGGACGGCCCGGCTTCCCTGCGGCGCTCGAGGAGCTGATCGGGGAGCTTCAATCCGCGCTCGTCGACCCGGGGACCCTGCGGGCGAGGGCAGCCGACGCCGGGCCGTACGAGACCGAGATCGCGAGCCTCTACGAGGCCTACACGCAGATCCGCGACGAGCTTGGTCGAGACGACGAGCACTCCTCGGCTGCCGCGATCACGACCGCCCTCCGCCGGGATCCCGATCGCTGGGCGGGACGCCCGGTCTTCCTATACGGCTTCGACGACCTGACCCTGGAACAGCTCGAGCTGGTGCGGCCGCTCGCCGCGAACGCCCCGGTGACGGTGGCACTGCCCTGGGAAGACAGGGAGGCGCTCACGGCCGCGCGCGGAGCCCTGTTCGCCGAGCTGCGCGACATCGAGGGCGCGAAGATCGAAACGCTCGAGCCAGAGCCGCGGTTCACGGCGAGCGGCACCCTGTTCGAGCTCGAGCGTCGGTTCGGATCCGGGACGGGCAAGGACGAATTGATTGAGAACGACGGCGGCCTGGGGCTGCTCGCCTCGGCGGGAGAGCTGGCGGAGGCCGAGGCCGTCGGCGCCGGGGTCGCGCGGCTGCTCGACGACGGCGTGCCGCCGGGCGAGATCGCAATCGTGCTCCGCGAGCCTGCCTCCGCCGGACCTCTCTACCGCCGTGTACTCGCTCGGTTCGAGATCCCAGCGGCGGTGCAGGCGGACCTCCCCGCGCCGCGGACGGTCACCGGTGCGGGGTTGATCGCGCTGCTCGAAGCCGCGGTCGGCCGAAGACGGGCCGAGGATGTGCTCGCCTACATGCGCGTCCCCGGAATCGCCTCCTCATCCAGCGTCGACTGGCTCGAGCGTCGCGTCCTGAGAGGCCGGATGCGGACGGCCGACGAGGTCCTCGCGGCATGGGCCGATCAGGGCGAGAACGGCCGCCGGCTCCCCGGGATCGAGAAGCTGCGGCAGGCGGGAACGGGTGTCGAGCTGCTGGCCGAGGCTGGACGGCAGGCGCGGTGGATCGCGGAGTCGGCGATCCGCCGGCGCGGCGAGATCGCCGAGGAGGATCGCGCCCTCGAGTTGCGGGCGGGCGGGGACATCGAAAAGGCGCTGGCCGAGCTCGCCGAGCTGGAGTTTGCCCTCTCCCCCGCCGACGTGATCGCCGCGGTCTCGGACCTGCGTCTGTCGATGTGGCGGGGGCCGACCGAAGGGCGGGTGCGCGTGATCAGCCCGTACCGAGCGAGGGCGCGCCGCGTCTCCCACATGTACATCTGCTCGCTCCAGGACGGGGAATTTCCGCGCCGCGACACCGGCGGGCCGCTGCTATCCGATGACTCTCGCGCCGCGCTCGCGCTGCCGCCGCGGAAGAACGCCGAGGCGGAGGACCGCTATTTGTTCTCGGTCTGCCTCTCTCGCCCGAAGGAGAAGCTCTGGCTCTCCTGGCGAAGCGCGGACGAGGAGGGAGGGGCGGCCTCGCGCTCGCCGTTCGTGGACGAGGTCCGGTCGCTGCTCGCCCCGGAATTGCCCGAGGGCGCCGAGGAGCGCGACGAGACGATCGTCGCCGAGGCGGCCGGCCGAGGGTTGGCCGAGTCGGTGTTCGATCCCGGGTCCGCCCCCAGCGAGGTCGAGCTCGCTCGGGCGCAGGCCGCGATCGGTCCCCGGGCCGAGAACGGCCGACTCCGGCCGGGACCTCTCCACCTCGAACCGGTGCTCGAGCGGATGCGTGGCATCGAGCTGTTCGGCCCCTCGACGCTCGAGGAGTACGCGGTCTGCCCCTACCGCTGGTTCATTCGGCACGAGCTCAGCCCGCAAGGGATCGGTCCCGAGGAGGAGCCGCTGACCAGCGGGCATATCGCCCATCGGGTGCTCGAGGCGATCTACGACGACCCCCCGGGCGAGGAGCCGCGCCCCACCCCGGCGTCGCTCGCCGTCTGGCAGGCCAGGGCCAGGGAGCTGATCACGGAGATGGGCGCTGGGCGCCTGCCGCGTGAATACGCCGACACGGGGGCCGCTCTGCGCCGCGTCGAGGGCCTGGTCCTCGCCTTCCTCGCCGACGAGGCGGCCACCCCGGCCGCCTTCCGGCCGGCCCACACCGAGGCTGCGTTCGGATTCGAGGAAAGCGAGAAGGGACCGCTGTCGCTCTCGGGCGGCGGGGTCCACGGGCAGATCGACCGGATCGATCTCGGCCCGTCCGGCGAGGCCCTCGTCCAGGACTACAAGTCGGGAGCGAAGGTCGACGGGGGCGCAGGGATGCTCGACCGGGGCAAGCTCCAGCTCCAGCTCTATATGCTCGCCGCCAGGGAGCTCTGGGGGCTCGAGCTGGCGGGTGGCGTCTACCGCGCGCTCGGGGGCCGAAGCGACGACGCCCGGCGGCCGAAGGGTGTGCTCCGCAAGGCCGTTGCGGAGGATCTCGCCGGCCTGCGCCCGCGGGACAGGGACCACCTGGACGACGACGCCTTCGAGTCGGTCCTCGACCAGGCGCGCGAGAAGACCGAGGAGATCATTGGCTCGATCCACGAGGGCAGGGTGATCCGCGACCCGATCGGGGGCAGCTGTCCCGACTACTGCACCTTCCAGCCGATCTGCCGGCGGGAGCGTGGACTTCCCGACGAGGAGCCCTTCTCGCCCGACGAGGACGAGGAATGAGCCCGGCGCGCACCGATCAGCAGTCAGCCGCGGTCGAGCATCGCGATCACGACATCTTCCTGCGCGCGGGAGCGGGGACCGGGAAGACGACGGTCCTGGTGGATCGCTTCTGCGCCGCCGCGCTCGACCCGGAGGGCGGCGTCGAGCGGATCCTCGCCTTCACGTTCACCGAGCGGGCGGCTGACCAGCTCCGCCACCGAATCCGCGAGGAGCTCGCCCGGCGGGTTCGCTCCGCCGAGGGAGACGAGCACCAGGCCCTCGCCGAGGCGCTCGATGCCGTCGACCGGGCCTGGATCTCGACGATCCACGGCTTCTGCCGCCGGGTCCTCGCCTCCCACCCCGCAGCGGCAGGGCTCGACCCGCGCTTTCGGGTCGTGGACGAGGCGGAGGCGGACCGGCTCGCCTCGCGGGCCTTCGACTCGGCGCTCGACGAGCTGGTCGGGAGCGGCGAGCAGGAGGCGCTCGAGCTCGCCGCCGCGAACCGGCGGCGCACCCTGCTCGAGATGACCCGCGGCGCATACGACGAGCTGCGCAGCCACGGAGATCCGGCACCCGCCCTGCCGGAGCTCGAGCCTCCGGACACCGTCGCGCCGCTCGCGGCGCTCGTCGAGGCGGCAGCCGAGGCGCACACCGAATGCGCGGAGGCGAGCGGCAAGGCACTCGCCAGCCGGGAGCGAATCGCGCGAGCGATGGAGCTGGAGCCCGCGGCCGTACCGGACGATGAGCTGCTCGAGCGACTCCGGGCCCTGGAGGTCACCTCCACCGCGAAGGCCTTCAAGGGCGATGGCTGCGCGCGCTACGCCGACGCCCTGCGGCGCGCGCAGGCTGCGGTGGCGGCTCACGTGCTCGGCCCGGCGTATGAGCAGCTTCGCGCCCTCGTGGTGAGCTTCGGCGAGGCCTATGAATCCCTCAAGTCCGAGCGCGCCGCGCTCGACTTCGAGGACCTCCAGCTCAAGGCCGTGGAGCTGCTGAGCTCGTCAGAGCCCCTGCGCGACCGTTACCGCGAGCAGTTCCGCCACCTGATGGTGGATGAGTTCCAGGACACCAATGCCCTTCAGCTGCGGCTTATCGAGCAGCTCCGGGGGCCCGCGACCCGCCTGTTCCTGGTCGGCGATGAGTTCCAGTCGATCTACGGGTTCCGTCACGCCGACATCGAGGTCTACCGGCGCGAGCACCGGCGCTTCGCCGACGGCGGGGAGCCGAACGGCGAGGCCCTGCCCCTGACTGGCAACTTCCGCGCTGCCCCGGGCCTGATCGCGGCGACGAACGCGATTGGTGGCGCGTTGCTGGAGGGGTTCGAGCCTCTCAGCGCATTCGTCGAGCCGCCCTCGGCAGACGAGGACGTCGTCGAGCTGCTGCTCACGGTCGACGACAAGAAGGGTTGGGAGGACGATGCGACCCAGCTGCCCCGGCTTCCCGACGATCCGAGCTCCGGGTCGAAGGTGGCGGAGGCCCGGCGCCTCGCGGGGCGGCTCCGCGAGCTCGTCGACGCCGGTGAGGATCCGGCGGAGATGGTGGTACTGATGCGGGCCTTCACCCACGTCGCCGCGCTGGAGACCGCGCTCGCGGACGCGGGACTCGATCCCTACGTCGTCGGCGGTCGCGGCTTCTGGTCCCAGCAGCAGATCGACGACCTGCGCTGCCTTTTGGCCGTGATCGCGAATCCGCTCGACGACGAGGCGCTCTTCGGCGCCCTCGCCTCACCCGCCTGCGCGGTGCTGCCGGACACCCTCTGGCTGCTCCGGCGCACCGCCACCGTCCGGGGCGATGACGGTCGTGACCGGGCTCGCCACATCTGGCCCGCGATCAGGGACCTGGTCGAGAAGGGCGCCCCGAGCGAGGGGGATGCGGAGGCGGCGGCGCTGATCCCCGCCGAAGAGCTCGAGCGGCTGCGGGTCTTCGCAGGCGAGCTCGGCGAGCTGCGCCGCCGCGGCGCCGAGGGAGGGCTCGAGGCGCTGATCGAACGCGCGGCAACCGGCTTCGGCTACGACCTGGCGACGCTCTCCCGTGTCGACGGACCGGCTCGCTGGGCCAACGTCCGGAAGCTGATGCGGCTCGCCCGGGAGTTCGAGTCGAGCGAAGGACCCGATCTGGGCGGCTTCCTCGCCTACCTCGAGAATCGCGCGCGGAGCCGCGACCGCGAGGCCGAGGCCGCCACCCGTGCCGAGGGACACGCCGGAGTCAGGGTGATGACGGTGCACGGGGCGAAGGGCCTCGAGTTCGACGTGGTCGCAGTCGCGGACCTGGGCCGGAATCTGCAGCTCGGTTGGTCTCCGCTCAGAGTCCGCCCGGGCGAGGAGGGACCGGAGGGCGATGAGCTCGCGCGGGTCGGCGTCCAGCTGGGGCGCCTGGGTCGACCTGCGGAGCGGCTCCACGACTACTACGACCTGACCGAGCTGGCGACGGAGCGCGACGCCGAGGAGGAGGCCCGCCTCGCCTACGTCGCCGCGACCCGCGCGAAGCGGAGGCTCATCCTGAGCGGGACCTTCAACCCCAAGAACGCGAAGAAGGAGCCGGACCGGCTTGGACGCAAGCCGATCGCGCTGCAGCTGATCCACAGGCTGCTCGGTGCGGACGTCACGGATCGGGTGCTCGAGGTCCCACCGGCGGCGGACGGCCTCCCGGCGGGAAGGATCCGGCTGAGCGTGTCCGAGCCCGGCCCAGGCGCGGGCGCGGGACTGCTCGTCACCCGCGCCGCGGAGCGACGGCCCGAACCCGATTCCGAGCAGGCACCGCCGCTCGGGCGCCCCGATGTTCCCCCCGCCCTGATCGGCGGTCTCTCCTACTCGGCCCTCTCCGGATACAAGGAGTGCTGCTACCGCTTCTACGTCGAGCGCGTGCTCGGGATCGGCGAGCCCGAGGCGGCCTCGGGGGGCGAGGATGACGAGTCCTCGCCAGGCCCGGAGATGCGGCGCCGCTTCGGGCCGGGAGTCGCGGTCCACGCCCTGCTCGAGTGGAGCGCGCGCAACCGCTGGCGCGCGCCGGATGGGACCCGTGCCGCAAGCGCCTTGCGCGAGCAGGGACTTGAGGGGAACGAGCGCGAGGTGGAGATGGCGCTCGCGCTGGTTGGCGCCTTCCTCGGCTCGCCGCTGCGCGAGCGGATCGGCGATGCCACGGTCAGCGCGGAGGTCCCGTTCGTGCTCTCGGTCCGGGGCACGATGATCCGAGGCTCGATAGACCTGCTCGTCGAGCGGCCCGACGGCTCAGCGCTGGTGGTCGACTACAAGACCGACCGGCTCGAGGGTCGCGACCCGGCCGAGATCGTCGGGCGCTACTCGGTGCAACGCGATCTCTACGCGCTGGCGGCGGCGACACGCGGCACTCCGGTGGAGACGGCCTACGTCTTCCTCGAGCGCCCCGATCCTGAGCTCAGCGAGGTCCACGACCCGCCCGGCCTCGAGCAGGCTCGCGAGCGAGTCGAGGAGCTGCTGTCGCGGCTCGGGGCCAGCCACTTCGAGGTGACCAACCGCCCGCACCGGGCGCTCTGTCTCGACTGCCCCGCCCGCGAGCGGCTCTGCAGCCACGCGACAGCGGACCAGATGCGCGAGAACGGCGAACCCCCCGTCGAACCCCGCGAGGGGAGGGGCGAGGCGAGCGACCAGCCGACCGGCATGGATGACGGCGAACCGCAGCTCAGCCTGTTGGAGGGGCCCTGAGCCGTCTCGGCCTCTTCGGCTACGGCTCGCTCGTTCTGAACGAGAGCGCCTCGATGACCCTCGGGCGCCCCCCCGGCGAGCTGCGCCCCGCCCGGCTGCACGACTGGCGCAGGCGCTTCTCCCAGCGCCGCGACAACCTGACCTGCGAGAAGACCTTCGAGTGCGCGGGCGGCTGGCGCCCGGAGTGGATCCTCGGCCTCAACGTCGAGGAGGGCGAGGACGAGGCCGGCCCGGTCAACGGCGTGGTCATCGAGCTGACGGAGGAGGAGCTGGACCGGCTCGACATCAGGGAGATCCGCTACGACCGCGTGGAGGTGTCCGGCTCGATCGAGGGCGAGGGCCTGCCGGAGCGCATCGTCACCTACACGGCGAAGGAGTTCCACTTCGCGCCGGAGCCGCCGTCCGACTCGATCATCCTCGCCACCTACGCTGCCGCGGTCGAGCTCGGCTTCGAGTCACTGGGGCCGGGCGAGCTCGACCACTATCTCGCCACCACCCCATATCCCGTCGACCGTCACGAGGCCAGGCTGGTGATCGATCGGATCCGGGCCGGGAATCCGCGCGACTGGTAGACCGGCAGACCGGCTTCGCCATCAGATCGCGGCCACGAGCGGCCGCCCAACATAAGTCGCTTCGGGCTTCGCCCTTCGCTCCAAAGGCGGGCGGCCTGGTGGCCGCTAGGCCCGATGCCAGCGGCGAGCCCAGTCCCGCAGCTCGCCCATCACCGGCTCGAGGGAGTGACCCTTGTCGGTGAGCTCGTAGCTCACCCGCACCCGGTTGCCGGGCAGCACCTTGCGCTCGACGAGGCCGGTCTCCTCGAGCTCCTTGAGGCGGCAGGAGAGCAGGCGGTCCGACATCCCCGGGACGGCCTCCTTGATCTCGGCGAAGTGCAGCGGCCCGTCGGTGAGCGCGTAGAGGATGGCGCCCGCCCAGCGGCGGCCGATCAGCTCCACCGCGCCGTGGTAGTGCCGACACACTTGTCTTGGCTTGGCCTCCCCCCTGGATGGGCCAGCGCCGGAGTGCGATCTCACTGCAACCCAAGCTTACCGATCGTAAGGAGTGGCCAGACGAGGGGACCGAACAGGCTTCAAACCCTTGGGGTCTGACCCCGGAAGCTAACCGGTGCAGGCGCCCGTGCCTACCTGGCCGGTCGAGTCGCTCAGGGCCTTCGCGACCACGTCGTTCGGCACCGCGTAGCCGCCCGGCTTGCCCTGCGTCGTCGCCGCGAAGACCGTGCCCATCACCCGGCCGGCTGCGTCCACCAGGGGGCCGCCGGAGTTGCCGCTCCGGACCTCGCCCCGGAGCGCCGTGAGCTCGCGCGTGATCGGACCTCGCCCGTAGGAGTCCTGCGTCAGCACCGGCCCGGTTGCGCCCGTCCTCGCGGGGGCGATCGTGAAGGGGCCGTTCTCCGGGTAGCCGAGGACCGCGCCCGCCGTGCCTGGCCGGACGTCCGGCGCGAGGTCGAGTGGGGTCCCGCCGAGCCCGCTCACGTGGAGCAGGGAGAGATCGTTCTCCGGGTCGTAGTGCACGGGGGTCGCGTCGAGTTGAGTGCTGGTCCCCGCGGGCGTGACCGTGGTGTCGCTCTCGCCCGCGACCACGTGGGCGTTGGTGACGACGAGATCGGGGGCCGCGATCCAGCCTGAGCCCTCGACGCCGAGCCCGCAGGCGGTCCCGAGAACCCGAACGACGCTGTCGCCCGCCGCCCGCACGTCGGGGTCCTTGCCGATCTTCGAGTCGGGGGCCGCGACGTTCGGGCTCGGTCCCTGGACCGCGACCCGCGGGTCGATCCGGTGGAGGACGTTGATCAGCGAGCTGGACGGCGGGAAGGCATCGTTCAGCGCGCGGAGGATGGCCGAGCGCTGCACGGCGGTCCGCAGGTCCTTCGCACCCGGAGCGTTGAGGGCCACCGCGCCGAACAGCCACGCGAGCCCAAGCGCCAGCGCGGCGAGGAGCATGGCCCCGCCGGAGGACTCGGCGATCGCGAGCCCGCGCCTGCGGCCAGCCGGCCCGAGCAGCCGCCGCCGGACGGTGAGCGCGATCCCCTCCAGCGAGACTGCGAGGATCCCCCCGATCAGCAGCGCCCCCGCCAGCGCCGTCGCCGGGGCGTACGGGGAATGCGAGCCGTCGGGGAGCAGCGCCGGGCCGAGCCGGCTGCCGAGGAAGGCGCCAATCGCGAATCCGCCCAGGCTGAGGACACCCACGATCAGCCCCTGTTGGTAGCCCCAGAAGCCCATCAGCAGCGCAAAGGCGACGATCAGCCAGTCGAGGCCGGTCACGGTTTCCCGAATACAAGCGCACGAGCGACTAACTTTGCGCACGTGAATCCGCCCGTGACAAGGTCACGGAACCGCAATCGGGAGAAGGAGCCGCCACGGGGGCCGATCAGGCCTCCGCGGGCGCAGCGCGGCCCGCTGACGGAGCGCCAGCGACGGCTGCGCCAGCGCGCCCTGCCACTGGGCGTGGTGGCCCTGATCGCCTTCATCTTCGGTGTGATCAGCTCGGCGGGCAGCCCGGAGCAGGACATGGCGAAGCGCTTCGTGAACGACTGGGCCCACCAGGACTTCGCCGCGATGCACGACGAGCTCTCAGACTCGGCTCAGGCCCAGTACTCGGCGGCGGACCTCCAGAGCGCCTACCTCGACGCACAGCAGGCGTCGACGGCGACCTCGATCGACCCCGGCAGCGCCGACGGCCCGAAGAGCGTCGGCGGGAAGGACGTTGTCGACGTCGGGGTGGGCGTCGGGACCAGGCTGTTCGGCAACGTCGACGGGATCCTGCGGCTGCCGCTAGACGGTGGCAAGGTCGCCTGGAACCCGAGCCTGACCTTCCCGGGGTTGGCGACGAACGAGCGGGTCGGCCGGCGACTCACCGTCGGACGGCGCGCGGCGATCATGGCCAGGCACGGGGTCCCGCTCGCGACCGGTCCGACCGATCACCGCAGCTCCCCCCTCGGAACGGACGCGATCGACGTCGCCGGCGAAACGGGATCGCCGGATCCCGATGAGCAGGCGAAGCTGGAGAAGGCCGGCTATCCGACGAATCAGGCGACCGGCGTGAGCGGCCTGGAGCTCGCCTTCAATGCCCGCCTCTCGGGGCAGCCCGGTGGGCAGCTGCTCGCCGTCAAGGAGGGCACTCCCCTCCCGGACGTCCCCGCGAGCACGCAGGGCCGGGTCCTCGCCACGGCCCGCGGCACGCCGGGTCAGCCGGTGAGGACCACGATCGACCCCCGCCTGCAATCGACCACCGTGAACGCCCTCGGCGGGCAGTCCGGCGGCGTGGTCGTCCTCAACGCCCGCAACGGCAACGTCCTGGCGCTCGCCGGCTCGGCGTACTCCTCCCCGCAGCCTCCGGGCTCGACCTTCAAGGTGATCACGACGACGGCAGCGCTCGAGGGCCACGACGTGAAGCTCACCGACACCTTCCCGCACGTCACCTCGATCAATCCGGACCCGAACTCCGGAGCGCGCGTCGTCCACAACGCGCACGACGAGGTCTGCGGCGGCACCTTCGTGGAGGCTTTCGCCGACTCGTGTAACACCGTCTTCGCGCCGCTGGGCGTGAAGGTCGGCGCCGAGCGCCTGGTCGATACCGCCGAGGACTACGGCTTCAACCAGACGCCGAGCCTCTACAACGCGTCGGCCACCGCAGCTACTCAGCCGAACAAGATGACGATTCCGGGCGCGAAGGAGCTCAAGGCAGAGCCCACCAACACGGACCTCTCCGTCACCGCGTTCGGCCAGGGCAAGGTGCTGGCCACGCCGCTCGGGATGGCGTCGGTGGCGCAGACCGTCGCCGACGGCGGCACCCGCGACCCGACCAACATCGTCAAGGACCCCGCCCTGCGGAGCTCCACCGGCCCGGTCGAGGTGACCTCCAAGGCGAATGCGCGGGTGCTGACCGGGCTGATGCGCGCCGTCGTCACCCAGGGGACCGGTACCCAGGCGGCCCTCCCCGGCGTTCAGGTCGCCGGCAAGACCGGCACCGCCGAGCTCGGCCCCAAGCCCGGCCAGCCCCCGGCTCCACCGGGCCAGGAGAACACGGTCAAGCAGATCGTCGACGGCTGGTTCATCGCCTTCGCGCCCGCGAACAAGCCGAAGCTGGCGATCGGCGTGATGCTGATCGACGCCTCGGGCGACGGCGGCACGACGGCGGCGCCGATCGCGCGAGAGATCCTGGGCTCGGCGCTGTAGGGCGTGCCGGGACGGCTTCGCCATCAGATCGCGGCCACGAGCGGCCGCTAGGGCATGCCGAACGCCACGCCCACCATCGCCATCCCGCCCCCGATTGCGGTCAGGACTCCGCCCGGGCCCTCCAGGGCGAGGCCCAGCGGGACGCCGATCACCGCCAAAAGGGTGCCGCCGGCGATCAGCGCCCACCAGTTGAGACCGCCCGCGTCCGGCTCGGGCGCGGCGGACGCGGTGAGGACGGTGCAGAGGATCAGGAGAATGACGCCGACGACTCCGCCCGCGATGCCGAGCAGCTGGATCAGCGACAGGGCGGCCCCGATTCCGCCGATGACGAGGATCGCCTGTAGCTGGGTCTTCCTCATCGGGCGGACGGCTCCGCTCCCGAGAGCCTAGATATCGAGAGTGATCTCGCCGGTCTCGCCCTGGCTGTCGATCTCGAGCTTGGGCGGCCGGTTCTCTGTGAGGGTCTGGTTCACCAGGAAGAGGACGAGGGCTCCCTGCGTCGGCCCGTTCGCGGCCGCCGTTCCGGCCGCCGGGATGTCGCCGCCCGCTGCGAGCAGGCTGCCGAGGGGCGCGGCGAAGTCGGTGTGGCTGGGGATCGACTGGTACGCGGCGCCGGTCGTGTCCAAGACGCTCATCTCGGCGTTGGTGGGCACGCGCACGGGATTGTCGCCCGAGTTGTGAACCGTCAGGAAGACGCCCAGGTACAGCTTGCCCGCGGGCGTGGGCAGCTGCTGCCCCGCGAGGTACTCCTTGTCGTCGGCCTGGTTGGGATTGAGAAAGCGTGTTTCCTGAACGGTGTACGTGAGATCCCCGAGCTGGATGGGGATGCCCTCATCGGCCTCCTTGCTGAGGTCGTTGCCGCATCCGGACGCGCCGACGGCGGCGAGGCCGAGCAACAGCATCAGTGCGAGGGCTCCCTTGTGGCCGCGGCGCATGAGGGCGCGCAGTCTATCCGCAGCCATCCCGGCGCCGCTCAGTCAAGAACCGAAACGGGTTGCTCCTCGGCTTCGCCTCGGGGGCACCGTCACGCTACGGGCAGGCGATCTCCGCCCGCGACCTCCGTCCGCGGCGCGGCCGCGCCGGACTCGATCAGCTCCCGCAGGCGCCGCAGGGCCCGGCTCCAGCGCCGCCTCCACCAGCGCGAGCGGCCCAGCTCCCTGACCCGGTCGAAAGCGCTCGGCGGATTGGTCCAGAAGGTCAGCCTCACCGTGGTGGTCGGGCCCTCTTCGAGCTCCCACACGGTGCGGATCGGGATGTGGTCCAGGCGCCCACCCCGCCCATGCTCGACCACGCGGAACGGCCGGTCCGCCTCAGCGATCACCGTCTCCATATAGCGGACCCCCGCGGGCGCATCGACGCGGAAGCGAGCCGCCGCTCCCAGCCCCTGCGACGCGATGCGCGCCAGCCGGAACTCGCTCGCGAAGTGGTCGATCCAGCTCTCCCTCGCGCCCAGATCGCAGATCAGGTCGAAGACCCGCTCGCGCGGAGCGTCGATCGAGATGGTGAGAGAAAGCGGCCCCACGGGCGCGCGATTCTAGTCGGGAGCCACGGCCGTCATCGCCCTTACGTCCACCCCTCCCGGAATTGGTGGACTTTCCGTACCACTGGCGAAAAATGACTAGCCATTCCGCAGTACCGAGAGTAGTATCGACGCACCCCCGATGTCGCTGCTTGGACAGAGTCAGGATGACGTCCACCACGCGGGCGAGCCAGCCGGCGGAGTGGGCTCCTTCATTTGCCAGGGCTGCTCCTTCCCGGTCTCGTTCGAGCCCGCCGAGTCGATTCCGACCTGCCCCAACTGCGGCGGCACCGACTTCAAGCGCTCATCGATGTTCGAGCAGCCCACTCTCAGGAACATCGCGGTCACCAGGCCCACGGCGAAGCCCGATGACTGGCTGGACGGCGTCCGTGGGTCGATCGACCAGCCCGGCAAGTACCTGGCGATGTTCGCCGACGGGCGCACACGGGTGATCGAGCTCTCCGACGGCTGGTCGCGGATCGGGCGAAGCCGATCCGCCGACATCCGGCTCGACGATCCGACGGTCTCGCGGCGTCATGCGGTGGTCGTGCGGACGCCGGAGGGCGAGCTGCGGGTGCTCGACGACCGCTCGATGAACGGCATCTGCGTGAACGGGGAGCCCGTCGACTGGAGCCCGCTCGCCGACGGCGACGAGCTGCAGATCGGCCGCTACACCCTGAGCGTCATCGAGACGACCGGCGCCTAGTCCACGGCGCGCAGCGCCGCGTCCACCTCTGCGTCGATCGGTACCGAGTCCGACATGGACACGGCCGCGAGCACCTCGCCGACGAACGACTTCGGCGGGACCACCAGTCGGAGCTGCTGGCGGCGATTCCTCATGCGAGCCGCTGCGTCGAAGATCAGGCTGATTCCGGAGCTGTCGATGTAGCTCGTCTGAGTGAGGTCGAGGACGACGGCTCGGACGTCGTTCGGGACCGCGTCGAGGAGTTGCTGGGTCAGATCGCCGACGTTCGACGCGTCGACCTCGCCGGCGACACGGGCGAGCTCCACGTCTCCCTCGGTCTCGAAGGAGAGCCTGGCGAGCTCGGGCATCATCCGCTCTGCCCCACGCGCCGGATCAGCTTCACAGTTGTGCCCCCCTCACCCGTGTCGATCACGACATCATCCATGAACTCCTCCATCACCGGGATCCCGCGGCCTCGGTTGCCGCCCCGGGGCTCGCGCCAACCGCCTCTGTCACGCACGGTCACGGTCACCTCCCCGCCGTCGAGGTCCGCACTGAGGTCGATCGTGGCATCCCCCGGGCCGTAGGCGTGCTCGACGGCGTTCGCGCATGCCTCCGTGACCGCGATCGCGAACGCGGCGCAGTCGTCGTCGGTTCCTCCGTTGGCCGTCACCCAGCGCCGGATCAGGTGTCGCACCGTCGCCAGCTGTGCGGCCTCGGCGGGCACCTCGACCTCGAGCGTGTCGTGGAGGCCGACCGCCCTGACGGCGAGCACGGCGATGTCGTCCGGGATGTCGATCCCCTCCGTGAGCCGCTGGATCAGACTGCGGCACATGAGCTCAGGCTCGTCTGGCGCCGCGATGGCGGCCTCGGTGAGAGCCGACTCTCCATCCGACAGGGTCCGTCCCCGGCGCTCGATCAGCCCATCCGTGTAGAGGAGCAGGGTCTCGGCGGGTCCCAGAGTGATCTGCTGCTCGTCGTACTCCACGGCCGCGCCGGCGCCGATGGGCGGCCCTCCCGCGTCGCTGAGGAAGGTCGGCGGCCCACCGGGGCTGATCAGCAGCGGGTAGGGGTGCCCCGCGCGCGCGAAGTCGACCACCCAGGTGTCCAGGTTGATCGTCGCGTAGATCATCGTCGCCATCCGGGACTTCTCCAGGTCGGCGAACCGGGCGAGCTTCGTGACGACCTCCGAGGGCCGCTCGATATCCAGCGCATAGGCCCGGACCGCGCTGCGCAGCTGGCCCATGTAGGTCGCGGCCGCGATGCCGTGGCCGGCCACGTCGCCCACGGTCAGCCCGAGGCGCCGGTGGCCGAGCTCGATCACGTCGTACCAGTCGCCGCCCACTGCGGTCTCCTCGGCGGCGGGCAGATACCAGGCCGCCATGCTCAGGCCGGGCAGGCGCGGCAGGCTGCGAGGCAGAAGGCTTCGCTGAAGCGTCTGAGCGATCCGGCCCTGCACGGCGAGCCGGGACCGCTCGATGGACAGCCCCACGCGATCGGCCACCAGCTGGAGCAGCTGGACGTCCGCGTCGGTGAAGTCGCGCTGCGTCAGGCTGCCGACGTGGAGGACCCCGATCACGGTGCCCTCGACGATCAGGGGAACCCCGGCGAGAGACCGGACCCGCTTTTCGCGCATCAGCGGGTTGACGACCGTGATCGAGGAGTTGTCGAGATCGGGAATCACCACGGGCTCACGCGTAGCGGCGACCCGGCCGGCAAATCCACGCCCGACCGGCAGGCGGAACCCGCGCTCGACCTCCTCCTCGAGGCCCTTTGCCGCTCGTGCCGCGAGCGTCCGCCCATCGTCCTCGACCAGCAGCACCGCCGCGGTATCGGCTTGGAGGATGTCGGTGACCCGCTTGAGCAGCTCCTCGAGCAGGTCGTCAAGGTCGAGGTAGGCGAGCGTCGTCTCGGTGACGCGCTGGACGTCCTCGAGCCGCGCGACCGCCTCCTCCGCGGTCGGGGGCTCGAAGGCGACTTCCTCCTGGTTGCTGGGCTCTGACGTCATGGCCCGGACCACGCCTAGATTCGCAGGTGTGGCCCTGGGAGGTGCGGTGGCGGGCGTCATTTCCCGCTCGCTCCGGAGGTCAGGCGGCGATCGTTGCGCCGGGGAGTCCGCTGCGCCTGCCCACCAGCTTCGCCTGCCGCGGACCGGCGATCTCCACGTGCCCGTCGTCGTGGACCAGCATCCCCCCATGCTCCGAGAGCAGCTGCCGGCCGCGCTCGGGGCCGCTGAGCAGCGCCGTCTTGGAGAGCGTCTCGGCCTCGAGGGCCGTCCTGCCCAGGGCGGTTACCCCGACCAGCCCCGTCCAGGCGGGTTCGCCAGTGCTCGGATCGAGCAGGTGATGGGCGAAGCTCCCGTCCTCCCGTCTCCAGAGACGGATATCGAGGCCGGAGGTGGCGATCCCGCCCGCGGAGACGTCGAAGATCGCCGCCGTCTCGTCGTCGATCGGGTGCCGTGCATGAACGGGAAAGGGGTCAAGCCGTGCACCGAAGCCGCCGACCCGGACGTCGCCGCCGCAGTCGACGACGAAGCGCGAGTAGCCGCGCAGGTGCTCCGCGACCAGGTCGGCCGCGAGGCCCTTCCCGGAGCCCCCGGTGTCGAAGATCACACCCGGAGGGCGCCGGATCGTGCCGTCCCGATCGTCCACCTCCAGCAGGCGCCACTCGGCCTGCGGTCGAGGCCGCGCGGAGCGCCGCTCGGGCGCTCTCGCCAGCGCGTCCGCGAGCGGCTCCGGAGCCACCCCGGCGCGGGAGTCGCGGTATCCGGCGGAGACGATCGCGCCGCCCAGAGTCGGGTCCACCAGGCCACCGCTTCGCTGTGCGGCCCAGAGACCGGCCTGGACCGCCTGGCGGAGTACCGGCGAGGCCGGGACGGTCTCGCGGGAATCCTGGTTGAAGGCCGTCAGCTCACTGTCCGGCTTGAAGCGCGAGAGAGCGGAGTCGAAGAGCTCGATGAAGAGCTTCTCGCGCTCGGCCACCTCCCAGGCGGGTGGGGAGCCGGGCAGCGGATCGCCGATCAGCAGGCGGACCTCGCATCCCATCGAGTCGAAGGTGAGGTCGTGGTAGCTCATGACGTCGAGCTCACCACCGGTGCCGGCGCCGAATAGCCGCCCGAGCTCGAGGTGGTCTGACCCGCCGGGCCGGACGTTCCGGCGGGAATCACCTTGGTGATGATGATCTTCTTCCGCGGCCGGACCTTCGGCGGAGCCGAGGTCGCCGAGGCATTGCCAAGCGCCGGATCCCGCCCGGACTGGAGCTGCAGCGCGAGAAACTCGAAAACCACCGCGAAGCAGGCGAGCGCCACCAGGACGGTTGGCAGGACAGCCGGCCGCCTCCTGGGAGTGGCGGCGGCCGGCTGTCCGCTCCCCCTGCGAGCGGTCTCTTGATCAGTCATCGCGGGCCTCGTTGTCCTGTTCGCCGCCACCGGCGCCGCCGCCGATGCCGCCGCCCGAGCCGCTGGTGCCGGTGCCGACGGGGCCGCCGCCACCACCGGAGCCGCTTCCGGCGCTGCCGCTGGAGCCGCTGTTCACCGGAGCGTGGCCGCTCCCGCCGCTGGAGCCGTGGTGACCCGAGCCGCTGCTGCCGGAGTGAACGGGCGAGTGGCCCGAGGAACCGTGGCGACCCGAGCTCGAGCCGCTCGAACCGGTGGACACGGGCGAGGATGAAGATGAGGAGTATCCGCTGCCGCTCGTTCCCGTCGAGGCATGCGATCGGGTGCGTCCGGGCCCGCTGCCGTGCGCCACGGGGCGGGGCTTGGCATGGACTGTCCGCCGGATGACGTGGGTCCCGGCCAGCGTGCTCGCCGGCTGCTCGGGGCTGCGTGTGGAGCTCAAGGCGTATCCGCCGAGCCCACCGAGCCCGAGAACGACGGTGAAGGCAGCGATTCTCGTCCTGAGATCTGTCAAAGCATTCCGTCCTTCTTCCCCCTATCGATGGCAGCGGGCCCCGGCATTGTCCGGTCGCGCCCGTAAGCGGACGACCACGAGCCGGTTAAGAAACGGCAAAGGCTCGGCCGGGGCACGATGGCCTCGGCCGAGCCGTCGGCGGCCGTCACGGGTAGACCACCTCGCCGGTCTCCGAATCGACCACCTCTATGGCCAGCGCGGGGCAGGCCTTCGCCGCCTTGAGGATCTTCTTGTCCGGACCGCTGCCGATCACCTCGGCGGTGTCGCCCAGCTCGAAGACCTCGGGGGCGATGTCGACGCAGTCGCCGTGCGCGCTGCAGGCGCTGCGGTCGACCTTGGGGATGTAGCTCATCGTTGCTCCTTTCCATTCGTCTGTTGGTCGTAAGTCCGTTCGATCTCCTTGCGTAGGCGCGCGAAGGCCCGGGGCCGCCCCATCACGAGCGCTCCGACGGGCAGTCCTTCGTGCGTGTAGACGACGGCGAAGTCGCGGTCTCCGGGCTCGCCCTCGACGTGCGCTGCGTCGGATTCCTCCGCGTGGCCGAAGTACTGGATGCGCAGCCCGTACTGGTCGCTCCAGAAGCTGGGCAGGGGATGGGGATCCGGCTGATCGCCGGTGATGGCGCGCGCGGCGGCCATTCCCTGCCGGGCCGCTGCGTCCCAGTGCTCCGAGCGGCGGTGCTCGCCGTGGCGGTGGTCGAAGGCGCGGGCCACGTCGCCCGCGGCCCAGACGCCCGGGAGCGAGGTGCGGCCGGCGTGGTCGGTGACCACGCCATCCGTCTCCAGTCCGCTGCCCTTCAGCCAGCCGGCGTCCGGGACAACGCCGATCCCGACGACGACGGCGTCGCAGGCGAGGCGATCGCCGCCGGAGAGCACCAGCTCCTCGACGGAGCCGTTTCCTCGCGCACCCTCGAGCTTGGTCGAGAGGCGGACGTCGACGCCCTCCTCGTCGTGCATCTTCATCAGCCAGAGGCCGACCTCCTCGCCGAGCACGCCCGTGAGAGGGGCGGGCAGCGCTTCGACGATCGTGACCTCGGCGCCCGACTTGCGGGCGGTGGAGGCGACCTCCTGGCCGATGAAGCCCGCGCCCACGACCGCCAGGCGGGCGCCGGCGCGGAGTTCCCCTCGCAGCCGGCGGGCATCGGCCAGCGTGCGGAGGTAGTGGACGTTCGAGTAGCCCTCGAGCGGCGGCAGCCTGCGCGCCGCCGCACCGGTGGCGATGACGAGCTGGTCAAAGGCAAGGTCGCTGCCGTCGTCGAGCTCGAGGCGGTGATTCTTCGCATCGAGTCTCGTTGCCCGGCGGCCGAGCATCAGCTCGACCTGGTTGTCCTCGTACCAGCCCGGGGCCCTGAAGGCGACCTCCTCGTCGGAGAGCCCTCCCTCGAGGTGGTCCTTCGAGAGCGGAGGCCGGTCGTACGGTCTCTCCGGCTCGCCGCAGACCACCTTGATCGGGCCCTCGTAGCCCCGCCGGCGGAGGGTCTCGACGCAGCGCTGCGCGGCGAGCCCTCCCCCGGCGATCACGACTCCTCTGTTCTCCATCTCAGTTCCTTTCCTCATGCGGACTCCTCCATGACGGCGCCGGTCAGCGCCGGGCGGGGCCGGGGAGCGGGCGGGGTGAGCTGCTCCCGACGTCGCTCCCGCCGTTTCTCGCGGCGCCGCTCCTCGGCGGCGCGCTTGCGCTCGCGTCCCTTGCGAATGCCGTGTGCGACACGCGCCACGAACATCGCGCCGATGGCGGGAGCCGTGATCGCGATCGGCCAGTAGAGCCACGGGCTCGACGCGTCCGTACCGGCGCCCAGCGTGTGGATGACGCCCAGGACGTAGACGACGATCGTCGCCCGGTGGGCCTTGCGCCAGAAGGCGGGGCCGATCCGGCGGCGGACGTAGAAGCTCAGTCCGAGCAGCGCCGCCAGCCAGCCGCCGAGGATGCCGAGGCCCGTGAAGAGCGACTTGTAGGCCATCGTGAACGGCACGACGATCCCCGAGAGGCCCGGGTTCAGCCACGGGTCACCGAGCAGGGTCAGACCGTGCACGGCGATCGCAACGAGGCCGGCGAGAGCGGTCTGCTCGTGGATGGCGATCAGCTTGCGGTTCGCGCCGGGCTTGCGGGCGAGCTTGCCCGCCATCGCCAGGCCGATCCCGACCGAGATCGTGACCAGCGCCAGCGCCACCACTCCGGAGGCGCGGCTGGCCAGCCACCAGCCGTGCTGGGCGAGTGTCTGACTCGTCGCGGTCATGAGGTCGAGCTCACCACCGGCGCGGGGGCCTGCTGATGGCTCGGGGCGGCCGAGACCGACTTGGCCGGTCCGCCGTCGTCGCCGAGCCCCTCGTTCTCTCCAAGAGAGATGCCGCTCAGCAGCGAGCCGGCTCCGCCGGGCGTCGCCTGGAAGAGCAGCAGCTGGAAGACGACCGCGAACAACGCGATCGCGCCGAGCACCGTCGGCCACGCGGAAGGCCGGCGCCTAGTCATCGCGCCGGCCTCCCACCGAGGTGGCGCCCGGGAACGGCTGGGTGTTGACCGCGGGGGTCGCGACGGCTCCGCTCGTGCCGGTCGAGACCGGACGCGTGGTCGAGCCGCCATGGTTGGTGGAGACGATCGCGGCGGGGGTCGCGTGCTGCGCCGCCGGGTTGTTCGCCCAGGCGACGCCGCCGAGGCCACCGAGGGCCAGGACGACGGCGCCCGCCGCGATTCTCTTTCTGATTGCGCTCATCTGGTGTCTCCTTCGGACTTCTCTGAGTTGCCGATCCAGTGTGCGCCCCGGCCATCAAGTGGCCTGAGAAGCCCGGGTAAAGAGAGGGGAAGGGCTCAGTCGCCGCCCTCGCCGCCGCCCTCGCGCTCGCCGCCGCCCTCGCTCTCGCCGCCGCCGCCGGAGCCGCTGCTGCCGGTATGGACGGCACCGCCGCCTCCGCCGGAGCCGCTGCTGCCGGTCGAGACGGGCGGGCTCGAGGACGAGGAGCCGCTCGATCCACTTGAAACGGGGGCGCTGGTCAAGCTGCGTGCCGCGGTCACACCGGGGCTGCTGCCGGCCGAACGCTTGTGCTTCGGCTTCTTGTGCACCGTGCGCCTGATCACCTGCGTCGTGGGGACCGCCGGCGTGCTCGCCGCCGGATCGGTGGCGCGGCGGTTGGCGCTCATCGCGTAACCGCCGAGGCCACCGAGTCCGAGGACGACCGCCAGCACGGCGATCCTGGTTCTCCAGTCGTTCATTTCGCATCCGCTCCTTGCCTCAGGTCTGGGACGCCGGGAGTCTCGGGCGAGGCTGCTTATGGGCTGGACAAATCCAGGTAAAGGCAGGGCAAAGGATCCGGGAGGTCACCCGGAGGCGGCGGATGCCGGCGTTACATTGGCCTCGTGGCCGAGCCGTTGCCCCCCAAGAAGATCCTCTTCGTCGAGGATGAGGCCGCGATCTTCGAGCCCTTCTCGAAGGCGCTGCGGCGGAACGGCTTCGAGCCCGTCATCGCCCAGACGGCGTCCCAGGCGCTGAAGCTCGCGGAGCAGTTCGATCCCGACCTGGTCCTGCTCGACCTCAATCTCCCCGACGGCGACGGGTCAGACGTCTGCAGGACGCTGCGGAAGAGCTCGGAGGTCCCGATCGTGATGCTGACCGCACGCGGAACGGAGATGGACCGCGTCCTCGGCCTGGAGCTCGGGGCCGACGACTACGTGGTGAAGCCCTTCAGCTCGCGTGAGCTGATCTCCCGGATACGGGCCGTGCTGCGCCGCGCCAGGGGCACCTCCTCGGCCCCCGAGGGACCGACGGAGGTCGGGGAGCTTCGGCTCGATCCCGGGCCGAGGTCGGTGGAGCTCGCCGGGAAGCCCGTGGACGTGACGCGGAAGGAATTCGACCTGCTCGCGGAGCTGATGGCGCACCCCGGCCAGGTCGTGACCCGGGAGGACCTGATGTCGCGGGTCTGGGACGTCAACTGGTTCGGCTCCACGAAGACGCTCGACGTCCACGTTCGGACGCTGCGCCAGAAGCTCGGTGACGACAGCTCGAATCCGCGCTTCATCGAGACCGTGCGGGGCGTCGGCTTCCGCCTGATCGAACCGGAGACCGTTTCATAAGCCTTCGCACCCGCCTCACGATCGCAGTTGCGTACCTGTTGCTCCTGGCGCTGATCGCTTTCGGGGTTCCGCTCGCAGTCAGCCTCGGCGACCGCGTCGACTCGGAGGTCAGGGCCCAGGCGCGGAACCAGGCGGACCTGGTGGCCGCCAGCGCTCCGGAGCTGCTCGACCCTGGCCAGGTCACGACGCTCCAGCGCCTCGTCGAGAGCTCCGCCGAGAGCCAGCGAGGACGGGTGATCGTCGTCGGAGCGGACGGCCGCGTGGTCGCCGACAGCGCCGGGCCCAGTGAGCTCGGCTCGAGCTACGCGTCCCGGCCGGAGATCGCCGCGGCCCTGCGCGGCCGGACGGTCCAGGAGACCCGCAGCAGTCAGACCCTGGGCACCGAGCTGCTGGCCACCGCCGTGCCGATCCGGCACGGAACCCGGATCGTCGGGGCCGTCCGGGTCACGCAGAGCGTGGGCGCGGTTCACCGGGCCACCCGCAAGGCGATCCTCAGCCTGACCGCCCTGGGCGCGCTCGTGCTCGCCCTCGGCGTCGTGGCCGGCGCCCTCATCGCTCGCGAGACATCCCGGCCGATCCGGCGCCTCGAGGACGCCGCGCGGCGAGTTGAGGAGGGCGACCTGGCCACGACCGCCCTGATCGAGGGGAGCAGTGAGCAGCGCTCCCTCGCCCGCTCCTTCAATCGAATGACCGCCCGGATCTCACGGATGCTGCGCGGCCAGCAGGAGTTCGTCGCCGACGCCTCTCACCAGCTGCGCACGCCCCTCACGGGAATCCGGCTCCAGCTCGAGGAGCTGCGGGACACCTTCCCAGCCGGCGACGAGCGCACCGCCGGGGTGGACGCCGGCATCCGGGAGGTGGACCGGTTGTCCGGCATCGTCGACGAGCTGCTCATCCTGAGTCGCGCGGGAGAGCGTGAGAGCCCGGTCGAGGAATTCGACGCGGTCACGGCGACGGAGCGCATCGCCGAGCGCTGGAGGAAGACCGCCGGCGATTCGGGCATCCGCCTGACGCTGACGCGCTCGGGCGAACCCGGCAACTGCGTCTGCGCGCGCGCCGACTTCGAGCGCGCCCTGGACGTGCTAATCGAGAACGCGATCCAGTACTCACCCCGGGGCTCGGAGATCGAGATCGTCGCGGGACCGGCCCAGATCGAGGTCCGCGATCGAGGCTCTGGGCTCGAGCCCGGCGAGGAGGAGGCCGTCTTCGAGCGCTTCCATCGCGGCAGCGCCGGGGCGGGCACGAACGGCACGGGCCTCGGCCTGTCGATCGCCCGTGAGCTGGCCGGCGAGTGGGGCGGCTCGGTGACGCTCCAGAACCGTGAGGGCGGCGGCGTGCGGGCCGTACTGGGACTGCCCAGAGCGCCGGTCACGACCTTCGTGGAGGAGGCACGGTGAGCGCCTCGTCGCTGCGCTGGCCGCTCCTCGCCCTGCTCGGGCTGCTGGTGGCGGCCGCGATCGCCTTTCTGGCGACCCGTGCGGTGAGCACAGACATCGGGATCTCCTCGGAGTCCCCGACCGCGGGCCGCGAGCTCTCCCCCGCTTTGCCCAAGTCGAGTCCCCCGAGGACCACGACGACGCCGACTACGAGGACCACCCTCCCGTTGACGACGACGGTGACGGTCCCCGGGCCGTCCAAGGGCGGCGACGGCGAGTCAGGCGACGACTAGTCCGCCTGGCGGCAGATCAAGACGGGAATCTTCGCGTGATGCGCCACGGCCGTGGCGACGCTCCCCATCGCCACATATCCGAGGCCGCTGCGCCCGTGCGATCCCATGACGATCAGCGAGGCGCCCCGGCCCTCGGCGGCGTCCACGATCGCCTTCCAGATCGGCGAGCCCTCGGCGGCGCCGGATTCGGCGTCGAACCCCGCGGCCTTGGCGAGCTCCGCCCCCTCGGCGGCCACCTTCTTGGCCTCCTCCTCGATCTGCTCGGTGAGGCTCGAGGGAACCTGTGAGGCCGGCGCGCCCCAGAACGGAATCGCCTCGATCGGCTCCCAGACGGCCACGACGATGGCCTTCCGGCCAGGCTTCAGCTGCTCGCTGGCCTCGTTGATCGCCTGCCTGGACGGCTCGGAGCCGTCATAGGCGATCAGGACGGGGCCGTCGGCGGACATGCCTGAAACCTACTCGGTCGAGATGCTCGGATCCGCCTGAACCTTCTCCGGGATGATCATCAGGAAGTTCCGCTTCGCGTCGGAGGCGAGGCCGAGGACGCGACCGGCCTCGCCGCCCTGGTCGGTAGTCCGCAGCTCCTCCGCGTAGTGGCCGAGCAGATCCTCGATGTCGAGCTGGCCCTCGGCGTCGAGCTCCTCGAGCATCACCTTCGCGCCCTCGCCCAGGCGGCCCTGGATCGTCTCGCGGTCGAGGTTGAGCTCGTCGTCGATCCGGACGTAGACGCGTCCGCCGGTCATGCCGGCGCAGGCCCAGGGACCGATGTCCCCGAGCACCACCGCGCGACCCGAGGTCATGTACTCGAAGGCGAAGCCCTTGGCGTTGGCGCGATCGACGACGCAGCCCCTGGAATCGTCGACCGGCTCCTCGGGCTCACCGGCCAGGACCACGTCCGCTCCCGAGAGGCGGATGCAGAAGCGGGAGTCGGCGGAGCCCTGCACGAAGAGCCGCCCGCGCTGGGCGCCGTAGGCGAATGACTTGCCGACCGAGCCGTTGACGCGCCTGCCTTCGGCGTTCTTGCCCTTCAGGATCGAGACGGTCCCACCGAGCATCGTCTTGCCGACGCCGTCCTGGGCACCGCCCTCGACCCGGCAAGTCACGCCCCACTCGTTGAAGGCGCCGAAACCCTGTCCCGCGACCGAGCCACCGTTGAAGACCAGCTCGGCGAGCTCGTCGTGCTCGGTGCCCTCGGGGGCGCCGTCGTAGATCCGCGCTCGCGCGATCGCTCCTGAGAGCTCGGCGCCGAGCACGCGGTCGTTGGCGTCGGTGCGGCGCGGGAACTCGACGCTCACGCAGGAGCCGTCGAACACCTTGTCCGCGACCTGAGCGATCTCGTGGGAGGCCTGCTTGGGCTCCATCCGGATTGGCTTGGCGCGGACCAGGCCGGCCTCGGCGCGGGCCTCGACGAGCACCTCCTCCTCCTCGACCGGGAGGTCGACGGGCTCGAGATCGAGGAACTCCTCGAGCGGCGTGATCAGCGGCGCGAGGTCGATCTTGTCGTGGTGGGAGATCTGCTCGAGCAGGTCGTAGCGGCCGACCAGGTCCTGGGCGCGGTCGTAGCCGAGCGAGCCGACGACGGCCTTGACCTCCTCGCCCATCGCCTGGAAGAAGCGGGCGCAGCTCTCTGCGGCGTCAGCGCCGGGAGGCGTGAACTTCTTCAGGCCGTGCTCCTGGGCCTGCTCGACGGTCTCGATCTGCGTCGCGATGCCGACGTGGCAGGTGTCGAGCTGGCAGCCGCGGCAGATGGTGCACCCGAGCGAGACCATCGCCAGGGTGCCGAACGCGACGCGGTTCGCCCCCATGCAGTGGAGCTTCACGACGTCGGTGCCGTGGCGGTAGCCGCCGTCGGCCCAGATCTCGACGCGGTTGCGGATCCCTGCCTCCATCAGCGCGCGATGCACCGCGCGGGTGCCGATGTCCGACGGCAGGCCGACGTGCCGGAGCGCGTGCTGGCGCGCCGCGCCGGTGCCGCCCTCGAAGCCGCTCAGGGTGATGATGTCGGCGCCGGCCTTGGCGATGCCCAGGCCGATCGTCCCGATATTGGGGACGACGGGAACCTTCACCGAAACGCGCAGGTCCGGGTTGACGGTCTTGAGCTCGTCGATCAGCTCGGCGAGGTCCTCGATCGAGTAGAGGTCGTGGTTGTTCGACGGCGAGATCAGGTCGGTGCCGGGCGAGGCGTTCCGTGCCGCCGCGACCTTCTCCGAGACCTTCTTGCCGGGCAGGTGCCCGCCCTCGCCCGGCTTCGCGCCCTGGCCGATCTTGATCTCGGCGACGTAGGAGGAGTTGAGCATCTCGGCCGAGACGCCGAAGCGGCCCGAGGCCACCTGCTGTCCGCGCCACTTGCGGAACTTGCCGTACATGTCCTGGATCTCCCCACCCTCCCCGTTGATGCAGAGGATGTTGATCGCCTTGGCCGCCTCCGCGTAGGCGCGGAAGGCCGGCTCGGACTGGGAGCCGAAGCTCATCGAGCTGATCACCACCGGGTAGTCGTGGTGGCCGACCGATGCGTCCACCCGCGAGGGATCGACCGGCTCGCGGTCCGGTTCCATCTTCAGGCCCATGATGTGGCGCATCGAGATCGGGCTCTGCGCCTCGAGCTCGCGAACCTTCTGCGAGTACTCCTCGAAGCTGGCCGTGTCGTTGGCCACTGCGATCGCCGCCTTGTAGACCTTGGGGTAGAAGCGGAAGGTCTTCGCCGGCTTCGCCTCCTCGTCCCCGGTGAGGATCTTGTGGCGGGCGTCCGTGTCTGCGTCGAGCTGAGCGAAGCCGGTGCCGCCCTGATCCGTGGCCGCGAAGGCCTCGGTGTGAAAGATCTCGGCGAGCTCGGGCTTGATGCCGATCGAGGAGAACTGGCGAGCGTAGCCGCGGACCTCGTGGATCCCGATCGTCGAGATCACCTTCTCGATGCCCTTGCGGAGCGCGGCGCAGAGGTTGTTGACGTCGTTCTCGTAGTCGTCGACGCAGATCACCTCGACCATCACGTACGGGCAGACGCCGTTGGCGCCGAGGCCGAGGGCGATCATCACGTCGTGGACGTTGCGGATCGCGGCCGAGCGGAGGACGAGCGAGCAGCGGCGCCGCAGGTTCACCTCGCCGTCGCCGACGCCGAACTGCTTCAGGGCCTGGTCGATCGCCGAGGTCGCGAGGTGCGGATCGATGTAGCGCCGCTCGCCGTCGTAGACGGTGCGGTCGGTGAGCACGAGCAACTCGGCGCCCTCGTGGACGGCGCGGACCGCCTCCTGGCGGAGCCGCTCGATCGCGCCCTGGGTGGTCTCGGACTCGAGCAGCGCGATGTCGATCGCCTTGGCGCGATCGCCGAAGGCCGCCCAGAGGTCCTCGAGAACGTAGGTGCCCTGCTCGCTGGCGATGCGCCGGTAGGAGCTGTGGGGAAGGGGCGCCAGATCGTGGTGCCCACCGAGGATCACCGGGAAGTCGGTCTCGATCGTCCGGCTGTCCTCCGACGGATCGGAGAGCGCCGGCCGTCGTCCGAAGACGGCACGGGTCGAGAAGTGCTCGATCTCCCGCTCGCGGTCGATCGCCGGGTTGGTGACGACCGCGACGGTCTCCTTGAAGTAGTCGGCGAGGTTCTGCCGCTCCGGTGAGAGCGCCGCCAGCGGCCCGTCGTAGCCGAGCGAGCCGATCGGCTCGGCGCCGTTGTCGGCCATCTGCTGGACCAGCTTGACGTCGTCGCGCTGCCAGCCGAAGCCTGCGAGGACACGGTCCTCCACCTGCACGGGGTCCTCCGGACCGGCGTCCGTGTAGCCGGGGATCTCGGGCCCCTCGAGCGGGCCGCCGGTCTCGAGCGCGCGGTCGTACGGCGCGATCTGATCCACCCCGGCCCGTTTCATCCAGCGCTCGCGGACCTTGCGCAGCATCTCTGCGTGCGGGTGAAGGGTGGAGCGCTTCCGCTCGCGGTCGATCAGCACCAGGAACTTCTGCCCGGGCGCCATCGGCTGCGGCTCGGAGATCATCTCCTGGACGGGGACGACGCCAGGCTCGGAGCTGAAGATGAAGTCGTGCGGGGTCTCGACCTGCCAGAGCGGCCGCAGGCCCATCGCATCGGCGGAGAAGACGCACTCGTCCAGGTGGCGCGCGATCAGCGCGACCGGGCCCTGCGCGAACGGCCCCATCGCCTGGCGCAGGTACATGTAGAAGGAGTGGAGCTCTGCGGGCAGTCCGGCGATCTCGTCGACGATCGGTGGCACGACCATCTCCATCGCCTCCGCCAGGGAGAGGCCGTGGCGGCGGACCAGCGTCTCGATCGTGCGGTTCAGATCCTGCGAGTCGGAGTTGCCCTCGGCGATCGGCACATCGAGCATTCGCGCCTCCTGGCGCAGCTGCTCGATCGTGTTGATCTCGCCGTTGTGGCCGAGGACGCCGAACGGCTGGACCCGGGTGAACGACGGCCAGGTGTTGGTCGAGTAGCGGTTGTGGCCGAAGCAGCCGATCGTCTCGAAGCGCTCGTCAGAGAGGTCCGGGTAGTAGCCGCCCAGGACCTTGGGAGCGCCCATCACCTTGTAGACGGCGGTCTTCCCGGAGAAGGAGGCGACGTGGACGCCGAGCTTCTCCTCCAGGGCGACCTTCAGGTTGAAGCAGGAGCGGTCCGCGTCGGCGGCCTCCGGGACGAGCCCGGCGAACTGCCAGAACTGCGGCTCCTCCTCACGGGCGGTCGGGCCGAGGGCGGCGGAGTCCACAGCGCCCACTCGCTCGGCGAGGATCCGGAAGCCGGCCTTGCCGAGCAGCTCGCGGGCCCCGTGCCGGACCTTCTCCAGGTCCTGCGAGCGCTCCACGAAGACGTGGGCGACCGCGAAGGCGTCGTCGAGTGCGAGTGCGGGGTTGTGCCCGCCCTGGCGGACCTCCTCTGCCCAGATCTTGGTCGGGATGTCGACCAGCAGGCCGCAGCCGTCACCCTCGCCGTCGACGTTGCCGGCGCGGTGGAGCATCTTCTGGAGGGAGGAGAGCGCGAGGGTTAGGGGCTCGTGGCTCGGCGTCGCGTCGCGACGGACCGACGCGTAGATCGCGCAGGCGTCCTTGTCCTCCACGCTCGGCGGAGAGACGCGGGGCCGGTATGCGCGCTCAGGCGAGAAGCGCTCACGCTGGGGGGACGAGTTCTTCAATTGGGCCTCCGGATCCGCGCCTTCTTCGAGCGGGCGCGCGACGGGGATTGGACCGACGGAGCGCGGGATTATAGGCAGGCCGCTACTCGGCGCCGCGCCGGTGGTGACGGCGTCTCCCACGGGATTCTCCGCAAATAGCGGCCGGCGCCGCATGCCCGTTCCCGCCTGCTGCAGCGCTACTTTCAGCGTGTTGAGCGGTTCTACATAGTGTTTAGCGAACGCTCACAAAGTGGTACAACTGAACACAGCAGCACATGGGGCCAGCAGCTCGGATCAACGGAGAGGGATGACGAAGCAGAAGAAGGCAGACCGGGGAGAGCAGGCAGTCGGGGACCCGTCGAGCCCCGGCTCGGAGACCGAGCGTTTCCGGGCCATCGCCGACGTGAGGCATAACGAGGCAGTGACCGGCGAGTCCGGGGTGCCCGCGAACCAGCGGGACCACGAGCTGCGCCGGCAGATGCGCTCGCTCGAAGAGTTCTCCTAAGCCGCGCGCTCCCAAGCTCGTATCGCCCGCGGATGATCCTGCGGTTATTCGGGATGCGGTGGCATCACAAGCTGCCTCACCCACATCGCCCGAGACGACCTTTTCCGAAATCTCGCCCGATACGGTCCCCCGCGGATGACGACCCTCGCCGTAGTCGGCAGCGACGCGTACAAATGGCTCCTCGCCTTCCACATCCTGTTCGCCGTGGTGTGGGTCGGGAGCAACACGGCGATTCAGATCTTCGTCCTCCGCGCCAAGCGAGCGGGTGCCGACCGGCTCGCCTACTTCGCGCGGGAGATCGAGTGGTACGGCACTCGCGTCCTCATCCCCTCCGCACTCACCCTCGTCGTCCTCGGCTTCCTCCTGCTGAGCGAATCGGACGGCGCCTGGGACCTCGGTCAGGGGTGGGTCACCTTCGGCTTCGTGGTCTGGCTGCTCTCCTTCATCGCCGGGGCGGGCTTTCTCGGCCCGGAGTCCGGCCGGCTCAGCAAGATGGTCGACGAACGCGGCCCGGACGATCCCGAGTATCAGCGCAGGATCGCGAGGATCTTCGTCGTCTCGCGGATCGAGCTGCTCCTGCTGGTCCTGGTCGTGCTCGACATGACCGTCAAGCCCGGCCTCTGAGGCACGCCGCCGAGGTGCCGGGAGCGGCTGAGACAGGCGCTTGCTATTGCGAACTCTTCGCAATAGGGTGCGGTTCGCGTGACGCTCGCTCATTCAGCCACACCGATCGAGGCTCGGGATCTCGACGCTGCGATGGCGGCCGTGCGCGATGGGGGGCTCCGGGTGACCGCCGCGCGGCGCCTGCTGATCGAGGCGCTCTGGGAGGCGGACGAGCCGCTCTCGGCGGAGGAGCTGCTCGAGAGGCTCGGCGGCCGATCCGATCTGGGATCGGTCTACCGGAACCTCGAGGCGCTGGAGCGGCTCGGCCTCATCCGCCACGTTCACCTCGGCCATGGCCCGGGCCTCTACGCGCGCACCTCCCTCGGCCCACGTGAGTATCTGCTCTGCGACTCCTGCGGCGCCCACATCGCCGTCGATCCCTCCGAGCTCGACGTTGTGCGCAGCATCATCCGCCGCCGCTTCTCCTACGAGGCGCGGTTCAACCACTTCCCCGTCGCCGGCCTCTGCCCCAAGTGTGCGAAGGAGCGGGAGAGATGATCGACCTACATCCCCTTTTCGTCCCGCTCGAATCCGCGGACCATTGGCTCACCGGGCTCTTCTCGGGGGCGCCGCTCCTCGTCGCGCTCGGGATCGCGCTGCTCCTCGGCCTGCGCCACGCATCCGATCCGGACCATCTCGTGGCCGTCACCTCGCTCGTCGCCTCGCAGGACGGGGACACGCGGGTAGCCGCACGGGTCGGCGCCTGGTGGGGACTTGGACACGCGACAACCCTCCTGCTGGTCGGCATCCCCCTGATCGCATTCAAGTCGGAGATGCCCCCCTGGCTCGAGTCCGGAGCCGAGAAGGCCATCGGAGCCGTCATCCTGCTGCTGGCTGCACGGGTGCTGTGGAAATGGCTCCGCGGCGACTACCGGACGGGGCGTCACCGACACGAGGACTCCGCCCACCGGCACCTCCAGCACGGACACCATCATCAGCACGCGACCGCACGCACGCCGGCCCAGGCGTTCGGCATCGGCCTCCTCCACGGCCTCGCCGGCAGCGGCGCGGTGGCCGTCCTGCTGCTCGCCGGCCTCACGGGCAGGCTGGAGGCCGCGGCGGCTCTGGCCGTCTTCGCGCCCGCCACCCTCGTCTCGATGGCGGCGTTCACCGCCGCCTTCGCCTGGATCCTGACGCGGCCGGCGATCGAGCCGGTGTACCGCGGGATCCTCATCCCACTGGTGGGGGCGTTCGGATTGATCTTCGGCCTCTGGTATGCCGGAGTAACCTGAGCGCGTGCCGTCTCGGCTGATCTTCAAGTGCGAGTTCTGCGGTAGGCGGGCCGAGGGCATGACCGAGCGGGGGCTCGAGGCGACGCTGCAGGAGCTGCTCTTCGGCGAGTACCTCGATGTCCAGCCGGGCAACTGGCTCGCCTGGACCGGCAACGGCATCTACGGCCGGACCCGCTACGCGTGCGGCGAGCATCGCGGCGAGCTCAAGGCCGAGCTCCGCGAGGCCTACGGGACGCTCGGCTGGCATCCATGGGCCATGGGCCCCCACCCTCCGTCGTATCGCCGTGGCCGCGTCGCGGCTCGGCAGCGGCTCGCCCCCGGCTGGTCCTCTCGCTGGAGCCCTCTGGCCTGACGCCCCCCGCGGCTAGAGGCTCGCCGCCGCCACCGCAGCCTGGCCGAAGGCGATCCCGCCGTCGTTCGGCGGCAGCAGCCTCGGCGTCAGGACGCGAAGGCCCGCACCCTCCAGCGCCTCCGTCGTTCGCTCGAGGAGCAGGCGATTCTGGAAGACCCCGCCGGAGAGGACCACCCGGTCGATTCCCTCGGCCTCCGCGATCGAGGCGCAGGCCCGAGCCGTGGCGCGGCCCACGCCGTTGTGGAACCGCGCAGCCACGACTGGAACCGGAACGCCGGCCCCCAGGTCGGCGAGGATCGCCCTAACCGTCTCACGGGCGTCGAGCACCTGATCGCCGGGCAGGGAGTACTCGCCCGGCTCGGATGGATCGGCGATTCCCTCGAACTCGACGGCCGCCTGGCCCTCGTAGTTCACCTCGGCCCTGATCCCGCAGAGCGCCGCCACGGCATCGAACAGCCGCCCCGCGCTGGAGGTGAGCGGAGAGGCGAGCCCGCTCGCCGCCAGCTCTCCGACCTTCGCCCACTCCTCGGCGGAGACTTGGGCGGCGATCAGCGGCGGGGGCGGGGGCTCGGGCCCGAGGGCCTCGAGCAGCCACGAGCAGGCCATCCGCCAGGGCTGATGGATGGCGCGCTCACCGCCGGGCATGCGCACCGGGTGAAGGTTTCCCCGGCGCTCGAAGCCGGTCGCATCCCCGAGCAGCAGCTCCCCTCCCCACACGGTCCCGTCCGTTCCGTAGCCGGTGCCGTCGAAGATCGCCCCCACCGCCGGGCCGGTCTCGCGATGCTCCGCCAGGCAGGAGGCGAGATGGGCATGGTGGTGCTGCACACCCGCCGTCTCCACACCCTCCAGCTCGAGCGCGTACTTGGTCGAGAGGTACTCCGGGTGGAGGTCGTGCGCCACCACCTCCGGCCTGACCGCGAAGAGGCGCTCGAAGTGCTCGATTCCCCCGGTGAACGAGCGCAGCGTCTCGTAGTTCTTCAGGTCCCCGATGTGGTGGCCGACCCAGGCCCGTCCGTCCCTGGCCAGGCAGAAGGTGCTCTTGAGCTCGGCGCCGCACGCGAGGATCGGACGGCGCGCATCGAGCGGCAGGTCGCGAGGCACGTAGCCGCGGCTGCGGCGCAGGAACTGCGGCCGTTCCGCGACCACCCGCACCACCGAGTCGTCGGTCCGCGTCTCGATCGGCCGGTCTCCCATGAGGAAGAGATCGGCGATGCCCGAGAGCCGCTCCAGGGCGTCGATATCCCGGTAGGCGATCGGCTCGTCGGAGACGTTGGCGCTGGTGAGGACGAGCGCGGCACCTGCATCGCCGAGCAGGAGGTGATGGAGCGGCGAGTAGGGCAGCATGACGCCGAGATCGCGGGCGCCCGGCGCGACCGACGGCGCAACCGGCGCATCCGGCCGGCGCAGGGCCAGCACGATCGGCCGCTCACGCGAGGCGAGCAACCTGCCCGCGGCATCGTCGAGCTCGATCAGCTCGAGCGCATGCTCGGCGCCGGGCGCCATCAGGGCGAAGGGCTTGTCCTCCCGGTGCTTGCGTGCGCGAAGCTCCGCCACGACCGCCTCGTCGTCCGCCCGGCAGGCGAGGTGGAATCCGCCGATTCCCTTGATCGCGACGATCCTGCCCTCGGCGAGGGCCAGGGCGGTCCCCTCGAGCGAGGCCTCGTTCCCCTCGGCGACGGCCCGTCCGGCTCGATCGGTGAGGCGGAGGGACGGCCCGCAGTCCGGGCAGGCGTTGGGCTGGGCGTGGAAGCGGCGGTCGAGCGGGTCCTCGTACTCGGCCCGGCACCGCGGGCACATCTCGAACGACGCCATCGTCGTCAGGGGGCGGTCGTATGGGACTCCGCGAACGATCGTGAATCGCGGCCCGCAGTTGGTGCAGTTCGTGAACGGATAGCGGTGGCGCCGGTTGCCCGGATCCATCACCTCGGCGAGACAGTCGTCGCAGGTCGCCACATCGGGCGAGATGGCGGCATCGGCCTCCCCCCGGTCCTCACTCTGCGTGATCCGAAAGCCCGGCTCTCCGGTCGGATCGAGCGGCTCGTCGCTGACCCGCTCGACGATCGCCAGCGGAGGAGCGTCGGAGCGCAGCCTCTCGACCAGCCGCGCGAGCGCCCCCGGCTCCCCCTCGGCCTCGATCAGCACGCCCCGGGAATCGTTCAGCACCCAGCCCGACAGGCCGAGCTCGTCGGCCAGCCGGTAGACGAAGGGCCGAAAGCCGACGCCCTGCACGGTCCCCTCGACGCGCACCCGCAGCCGCTGCCTCGATCCGACGCTCATCGCAGCTCGATCAGCTCACGGAGAGCGTGGTAGGCGCTCGCCTGGGCCTCCTGGATCCGGGGGATGTGCTGGGACGGGGTGACGATCACGTGGTCGGCGAGTCCCTCCGCTGCGATCCGGCCCCCGTCATATCCGACGAAGGCGAGGGTGACGAGATCCCGGCGTCGCGCCTCGGCGAGGGCCTCGATCAGGTTGACCGAGTTGCCGCTGGTCGAGATCGCGATCGCGGCGTCGCCCGGGCGGCCGTAGGCGATCACCTGACGCAGGAAGATCGCCTCGGTGCCGATGTCATTGGCGATCGCGGTCAGGATCGAGGGGTCCTCGGTGAGATCCAGGGCCGCCCGGGCGGGCCATCCCTGCGGCGCGGCGCGCAGGTCGGCGACGAGGTCCATCGAGTCGGTCGCGGAGCCGCCGTTGCCGAACACCAGCGCCTTGGCGCCGCGGTCGAAAAGGGAGCGCAGATCCACCGCGGCCGCCAGCAGCTGATCGCGGGATCCGTTGATCGTCCGCTCCCGCAGCTCGCCGACCTCCTCCGCCTTCATCAGGACGTTCGAGCGGACGTCCTCGATCACCTCGTCCAGCCCCGTCTCCCCCTCGGAGAGGAACGGGTAGAGGAAGCTCGACGCCCCGGTGTCGTGGACGGGGCCCGCCTCGCGGCCCTCGAGCAGGCCACGGTGCTCGAAGAAGACGTGGACCAGCTCCCAGAGCACGTGGTAGAGCGTCTCGGCGAGCTCCTGGCGCACGAACGGGTCATCGCGCGGTGGCTCGAACTCCCACTCCGCCCCGCACTGGGAGAAGGCGATCGTCTGACAGCCGCGCTCGCGGACGATCCGGAGCGCCTCGACCGTCTCATCGGCCCCCTCCTCGTCGGTGCCGAACGCGATCACGATGTCGTCCGGCTCGGCGATCAGATCGACCTGCGCCGTGAGCGGACCCCCCTCCCGGGAGAGGCCGATCGCGGGCAGGGCGCGCTTGCCGACGATCACAGGATGGACGAACTCGACGGCCACGTGCCTGACGTCGGACCGCGCCGCCGGTGAGTGCCCGAGCGCGACCAGCCGGCCGCCCCGCGCGAAGCGCTCCGCCATCCGGTGGCAGCAGCGCGCCACTTCCTCGGCCGTGGCGGCGAAGAAGGCCCGGTTGGCCTCGGTCCTCTCAGCCAGCAGGGAGTCCAGCCGCCCCGCCGCCGCCACGGTCAAACCGCGGCGGCCTCCCTCACCGCCACCCCCGAGAGCCATTCGGCGAAGGTCTCGGTTCCCTCACCGGTCCGGGCGCTGCACTCGATCACCTGCGCGCCCGGGTTGACCGACTCGAGGTTGTGGCGCAGCTTCTCGAGGTCGTAGGAGAGATGCGGGAGCAGGTCGATCTTGTTGACCACCACCAGCTCGCAGGCCCGGAACATGAGCGGGTACTTGAGGGGCTTGTCCTCGCCCTCCGTCACGGAGCAGATCATCGCCCGCGCGTCCTCGCCGACCCGGAACTCGGCGGGGCAGACCAGGTTGCCGACGTTCTCGATCACGAGCAGGTCGATCTCGTCGAGCTCCAGGTCGGGCAGCGCCGAGCGCACCATGTTGGCGTCGAGGTGGCATTCCCCGCCGAAGCCCGCATCGGTGTTGAGCTGAACGACCGGGACGTGCAGGTGCGCGATCCGGTCGGAGTCCATCGACCCCTGGACGTCGCCCTCGAGCACGCCGACCCGGGTCTCGAGCCCCGGCAGCGTCGCCTCGAGCAACGAGGTCTTGCCGGCGCCCGGCGCCGACATCAGGTTGATCACCCGGACACCGGCGTGATCGAAGTCGTGCCGGTTCGCCTCGGCGATGGTCGTGTTCGCGTCGAGGGCGTCCTCGGCGACCTTCACCTTGGTGCGATGCATTCAGCCTCCTCCTTCGCGTCGCTTTGATTGTCCTCGCTGACCTCGATCGACTCCACCTCGAACTCGGTGCCGGCGATCACCTCGACGTCGCTGGTCGAGCATGACGAACATCGGAAGTCGGGGAGATCCAGCTCCCATTCGCGGCCACACGAGTTGCAGCGCAGCTTCGCGCGAATGATCTCCTGCTCGAGCTCAGCGCCCTCGCAGAGGGTGTCGCGAGAGCAGATCCCGAAGTAGAAGTCCAGGGAGTCGGGAACGACCTGCCTGAGTGTCCCGACCCTCATCTGCACCGAGGTGACAGGTCGGCCGCCGGCGTGACGGATCACGGTCTCGACTATGCCGGTGGCGAGGGAGAGCTCGTGCATGGTCAGCTCGGCTCGTAGGCGGCGTCGGACTGCAGCTTGTTGAGCTCCTCGAGGACGACCGCCGCGGCCCGGTCGACCGCGGCCCGGACCGGCTCGGAGAGCTCCATCGCCACGCTCTCGACGTCGGCCGGCTCGCAGCCGACGACGACGACCTTGCCGGGCCAGCCGTGGACGGTGTTGACGAAGCGCAACACCGTCTGCGGATCCATCCCGTGCGGGCTGATCGCCTCGCCGTCCTCGATCGGCCCAAACTCCGCCGGATCCGGCTCGATCACGTAGACGTCACCGGGCTGACCGCCCTGCTGGCTGACGTCCACCAGGACCATCGCGTGGTAGCCGCGCATCACCTCGTAGGCCAGGTCGAGGCCGCCGGAGCCGAAATCCTGCACCTGGACGCCCGGTGGCACGCCCATCTCGAGCAGCCGGCTGACCACGTGGCCCCCGAAGCCATCGTCACCCAGCCAGGCATTCCCGACGCCGGCCACCAGGATCTGCTTCTCCATGTCCGGCAACTGCGGCTCATCGAGGCTCTTCAGGTCGGGCATCTGGGGCTGATGCTCGCTCATGCGACCGGCTCCACCTCGTCCGCGAAGAAGAACAGGAAGCGGCCCGTCTCCCGCAGCAGCTCTTGGCCGGGATCGTCGTCCACCGTGACGCCGAGGTAGATCCGCTCGTCGTAGCCGCGGTAGATCCGCTCGACAGTCGCGGTTCGGCCGTGCAGGATCTTGTCGTACACGTCCCCCTGCGTCCCCGGCCGCAGCACGATCTTGTCCCCGAGCCGCACGACGCTCCCCGCGGCCGCCACCTCGCGCTCGCCCTGGACCTCGTCGAGGCCAGGCGGCGGCGTCGGGGGGTTCCCGTTGGAGGCGGCCACCTCGGGCTCGGGCTCCTTGTAGGTGAGACGCCCATGGAGGCCGAGGATCTCGTCGCCGGTCGTCGCCTCCGCCCGCTCGATCATCTCCCGGACCGCCGAATCCTGGCCCGCGATCTCCTCGCGCTCATCGTCGGACAGCGCGTGGACGTGAAGGAGCAGCGCCTCCTCGATCTCGGTGTTGTCGAACAGGTTGCCGAGGCTCTCCGGCGCCAGCTCGGGATGGTCGGGAAGCATGATCGCGGCGCCGAGCACCGCCGCGTCCCGATCGCCGAGCAGGACGGGGAAGGTGTTGACGGGCTCGCTCGCCAGAGCCGCCTCGCCCTCGGCACCCTGCCGCTCCAGCGGAGAGACGAAGCGCCCACCCTCCAGCTCCACCAGCGGATGCGTCGAGATCAGGCTGTGGTGGAGCGCCTCGCCGCGGGTGACCTCGGCCGGCTCGGCTCGCATCTCGGTCTCGTTGTGCACGCAGAGCCGGATGCGCGCCAGCTCCGGGGCAAGGAGCTCCGCGCGCATCGCGATGCGCCCGCTGAGCTCGCCGCCCTCCTTTGGGAAGCTGAACCGCTGCCGCACCGGCCCGCGCGCCAGCTCCGCGAGGGTCACCGGGCCCAGCTCGAGCGAGCGCTCGGTGGCCTCGTGACGCTCGCCGCTCGCCTGGAGGAATAGGACCGTCCCGTCCAGCCGCGCGTCGGGGCCCGCCGCGAGCACTGCCTCGAGCCGCAGCATCGAGAAGGCCGCCGGCTGGGCATCGGCGTAGGCCGGCGGGTAGACGATCCCGAACGGCGTCGGGGTCGCGTTCTTCACGCCGGGCGTGTAGGGGTAGAGGGCGTAGCCCTCGTAGAGCAGGGACCGGACCAGCTCCTCGATCGAGCTATTCATCGAAGCTCTCCTTCGCGAGCAGCTCGGTGAGCGCGGCGTCGAACGTCGGAGCGCCGGAGCGAGCCTTGAGCCGCTGCAGCGCGTCGAGTGTGTCGCGGTGAACGGGGACCCAGCCGCGATAGGGATAGTAGGAATCGATCATCTCCGTCCAGACCGAGAGCGGCAGCGCAAAGTTGGCGGACGTGTCCCAGGGCACCTGGAGGATCTGGAGGCGGCCGTCCCCGGCCGAGTAGTAGACGCTGCCGTTGAAGTGGAACGCGAGCGGGATCTCCCCATCGGTCACCGAGTGGAAGTACTTCGCCGCGGCGAGCTCGACGTCGTAGTTGCAGAGGACCTCGATGTTCGCGGTGGTCGATCCGGTGAAGGAAGGGAGCAGCACCGTCTCGGTGGTCCAGTGCATCCGCTGCGCGGTCGTGCTCCAGCGGTGTGGGTCCCCGAAGAGCTCGGTGAGCTTCTCGCGGGACTCGGCGTCGTAGGCCCGCTTCGCCGGCTCGATCTGGATCTGGACGCTGAGGCCGGCCATGAAGACCTCCCGGCCGGAGTCGTCGTCCACCGCCAGGGTGAAGCTGAGCGTGGGCGCCGCGGCGTGCGGGATCGCCCTCCCCTCCGTGATCGCCAGTCGCAGAGCCGGCTCGCCGGGCCGACCCGATGTCTCCGGGCCTCCGCGCTCGGCCGTGTCGGCCTCGACCTCCGGCGGCCTCGGGTGCGGTGCGCCGCGCGGCTGAGCTTCTTCCACGGGCTCCGTCATCTCGCCTCGCCCGACCGCTGCCGGAGCCGCTCGAAGAAGGTCGGCACGGCGCGCTCGATCGCGTCCCCGCCCGAGATCCCCTCCCAGCTCACCTTGATCGCACCGACCAGCCCGTAGCACTCGTCGATCGGAGCGATCACGTACGCGGGCTGCTCGGAGATGCGGTTGACGACGAGTGCCTCCGCGTCCGGCTCCAGCGAGTCGAGCTCCGGATTGAGGGATCGCAACTCGTCCCAGGCGTCGAGCTTGAGCTCGGACTCCGTGGCGCCGGCGGGGCTCGGGTACATCGCCACCATCCCGCCCACCGAGGTGCTGCGCATGAAGAAGGCGAGCCCGATCGGGACCTCGAGGCGGGCCCAGAGCTCGTCCGGAAGCGCGAAGCGATCCAGCCAGACGACCCGGGTTCCGGTCGGCCGCAGCTCCGGGTCGGCCGACCGCTGCGCCCAGCAGGTGGCGCACACGCAGAGGATCCTCCGGTCGCCCAGGTGGAGCAGGTGCTCGTGCTCGTCGGGAATCTCGACACCGCAGGCATCGCACCGCTCCTCGGGCCCGGCGGAGCCGTTGGCGGCGGACCTCTCCGTGCCAGGCGACGTCTGGCTCCGCATCCCGCGGAGCCCGCTGATCACATTGGTCCGCCTCCGGGCCGCCACCGCGTCGTCGATGGCCCGCCCGTTGCCGCTCATCGCGCCAGCGCCACCCGCACCCCGTCCACCTCCGAGGCGAGCAGCGGGACCGGTCCGAGGTGGAGCTTCTCGTCGTCGAGGGATCGCCCGGCGCGCGGCAGGAAGTAGCGGCGCTCGCAGCTCGGGCAGACCAGCATGCCCTCGTCGAGCGCGGCGGACGCGATCGAGGCCCGACAGCCCGGGCAGGAATCGAGGTAGGCGAGCAGCGATCCCTCGACCTTGGCGACCACGATCGCTGTGCCCCCGACGTCGATCCTCGTGAGCTCGTCCTCACCCAGCCCGTCGAGCTCTCCGTTCAGCTCGTGCCATCCGGACGATCCCGGCGGAGCGGGGATCGCCGAATCGCCATTCGACCCTCCGGCCTGGACGACCGGCAGCTCCGTGCCGGTGACCGCGACCGGGTTCAGCAGGTCCTGATCCAGCCCCTCCACCTCGATGCTCACCAGGTCGGGTGCCGCCTCCTCGAGCGCCGTCTTGATCGCGAGCTCGAGGGTCGACGAGGACGCAGGGCAGCCGTCGCAGCTGCCCTCCAGGCGGAGCCGGGCTGCGCCGTCCTCGAGGGCGATCAGCTCGACGTTGCCGCCATGGGACTCCATGTACGGCCTCACGTCGTCGAGCGCCTCGGCGACGCGCTCCTCGATGGGGACGGGATAGAGGTCGTGGATCAGCATGAGGCTGGCGACAACCCCATCGTCCACCAGCGTCTGCTTGACCTCTCCAGCGTCCTCGTCGGCGTCCAGGATCTCGACGATCCTGGTCAGGCCAAGGCCGTACATGTCCATGACCGCGGCCATCAGGTCCTCCGCGGCCCGGCGGGACGCCGGGTCCGGTATCCGCTCGACCTGCGCGGTCAGCTCCTCAACCCTCTGGATCAGGGCCTCGGGGCTGACCGCTCCTTCTCTCTCGCCGGGCATGCCCTCGCGCCTCGCGCCGCTCAGGAGAGCCCGGTCGGCGTGTGGGTCACCTTCCGGACCTGGCCGCCGCGCTGGTCGTACATGTGGACGCCGCAGGGCAGGCACGGGTCGAAGCTCCGCACCGCCCGCATGATGTCCACGCCCTTGAAATTCTCGGGGCCGTTCTCCTCGAAGATCGGCGTGTTCTGCACCGCATCCTCGTATGGCCCCGGCGTTCCGTGGGTGTCGCGCGGGTTGCTGTTCCAGGGGGTGGGCGGGTAGGGCTGGTAGTTCGCCACCTTGCCGTCCTGGATGACCATGTGGTGCGAGAGAACGCCGCGGGCTGCCTCGCAGAAGCCGACCGAGACCGCCTCGTTCGGCACCTTGAAGTCGTTCCACGACTTCGTCCGGCCCGCCCGGACCTCGGTGAGCGCCCGCTCCAGGTTATGGAGGGCGATCAGCGCCGAGTAGGCCTCGTGGTAGGTCCGGGCTCGGTCGCGCTCGATCGCGTTCGACTTATCCGGGATCTTCCACTCGAGCTCCATCTCGGGCTTCGAGGCGGTCCTCGGGAGGACCATCTTGATGCTCTCGCCCGTCGCCCTCGCGTAGCCGAAGTCGACCAGGCCGGCCTTCGCGGTCACCCATGACCGGGCGAACGGCCCGCCGCCCGTGTCGCACGCGACGTACGTGTCATTGCGCTGGTCATAGATCCTCGGTGACGCGACCCAGCTGTACTTGTCCTGGAAGTCGCGCTTCTGCGGCTTCGGCAGGGTCACCTTGTTCCACGGGTGGCGCTTGTCGACCGGGTTGCCGAGCGGGTCCTGCGTGACGAACGTCTCCTCGTTCGTCCAATCGTCGAAATACGAGCTGCCCAGCAGGATCCTGATCATCAGGTTGATCTCGACCAGGTCGGTCGTGATCAGCTCGCCCTTCAGCACGACGCCGGGGGTGATGTAGCGCTTCCGCCCCCACTCGGCCATGTTGCGGTAGTCGTAGTCGACGTAGTCCGGGTCGTCGAAGTACCCCCAACAGACCAGGTCGGTGTCGCGGTAGCCGACCATGTCGTACCCCGGCAACTCCTGAAGGAAGAAGTCGTAGAGGTCGTCGTGCATCGGCACTGCCCGCTTCACGTAGTCGATGTAGCGCATCAGCCGCACGTAGTAGTCCGTGCAGGTCTGGTGGGTGATGTCCACCGAGACGCCGCCGGGCATGATCGTCGACGGGTGGGTGTGACGCCCGCCGAACAGGCAGTACATCTCGCGGGTGTAGCGGGCCACCTGCAGCGTCTCCAGATAGAAGTCGCCGGTGAACGGGTTGAGGGCCCGCATGATGTCGGCGATCGTCTTGTACCCGTGGACGTCCTGGCCGGGCGCCGCCGTCTGCTCGGCCTTCTGGAGCAGGGTCGGATTCGTCTCCTTGACCATCTGCTCGCAGAAGTCCACGTTCGCCATGCAGTCGTTGAAGATCGCGTGGTCGAACATGTAGTCCGCTGTCTCGGCGAGGTTGTAGCCGAGGTCACCCAGGGCGGGTGGCTTCACGCCGTACGCCATGTTCTGGTTCAGGCATGACGTGGTGCAGTGGTTGTCGCCGCAGATGCCGCAGATGCGGCTGGTGATGAAGTGCGTGTCCCGCGGGTCGATCCCCTTCATGAAGATGTCGAACCCCCGGAAGATCATCGAGGTGGAGTAGGCCTTCTCCACCTTCTTGGCGTCGAAGTCGATCTCGGTGTGGATCCCGAGGCTGCCCACGATCCGGGTGATCGGATCCCAGGACATCTCCTTGACGGCGACCCTCTTCGATGTCGTCGGAGTCTCTGTGCTTGCCATGTTGGTCTCTCTCCTCTTTCTCTCGAAGTTGATCGCCTAGGACCCGGGCGGCGCGTAGCCGGCGGATCGGGACTTGTAGCCAGTGCTGAGCTGGTTGCCGGGCCTTCTCCATTCCGGCTCCACGTCGAACTTCTTGCGGATATTCCGCTTGCGGAAGCCGCGCACGATCGGACCAATCGTGAACTTCTCGAGGCTCGAGGCCATGCCGCCCCAACGATCCTCGTCCATGAACGGCATGTACTTGTCGGGGAAGCCGGGCATCGTGCAGGCCATGCAGATGCCGCCGACGTTCGGGCAGCCCCCGACCCCGCTCTGCCAGCCGCGGATCGGGACGTTGCACTTCACGACCGGTCCCTTGCAGCCGAGCTTCACCATGCAGCGGTGATCGGAGCCGTACTCGGTCGCGAACTCGCCCTGCTCCGAGAAGCCACCTCGGTTGCATGACTCGCGCACGGTGCGGCCGAACAGCCAGGTCGGCCGGTGCGCGTCGTCAAGGTCGGGAACCGGCGCCCGCCCCGCGAGGTGCATGGCCAGATAGAGCAGGGACTCGGTCGTGTTGTCGGGCTGGACCGGGCAGCCGGGGATGTTCACCACAGGCAGGCCCGCGGTCGACTTCCAGTCCCAGCCGAGGTAGTCGGCCACTCCCATCGCTCCGGTCGGGTTGTTCTTCATCGCAGGGATGCCGCCGTAGGTGGCGCAGGTGCCGAGTGCGACGACCGCAGCGGCCTTGGGCGCCAGGCGGTCGACCCACTCGTTCGTGGTGATCGGCTGACCGGTCTGCGGGTCGGTTCCCATCGCCGCCCAATGGCCCTCCCCCGAGAGCTCCTCGTTCGGGATCGAGCCCTCGACGATCAGGACGAACGGATCGAGCTTGCCGGCCTCGGCGTCGTACCAGGCCTGCATGAACTCGTCGCCGTTCTCGTACGCGAGCACCGGATTGTGGACGATCACCTTGGGCATGCCGGGGATCGCCTGGGTGACGATGTCCTCCAGGCTGGGATCGACGGCCGAGGTCATGGCGACCGAGTCGCCGTCGCAGCCGAGGCCGGTCGTCATCCAGATGACGTGGGCTTCCACCGCCTCCGTCTTCGCTTGGTCCGGAACGAACTCCACTGCGTTGGCCATCTCTCCTCCTGTCGGTTACACGATCAAGCTCTCAACAGATCCGGGGCAGCGGATCGCCCACCAGTTGGTCCATCACTCGCCGGCCGCCGAAGGCCGTCTCCACCAGCACCATCCCGGGCGGCTCCGTCTTCACCTCTCCGATCTCCGCCGCTTCCTCTGAGCCGGGAACGGATCGGAGGCTCGCCAGAGCCTCCTTTGCCCGCTCGGGAGCGACGAACGCCACCAGCTTCCCCTCGTTGGCGACGTACATCGGATCGATGCCGAGCATCTCGGCCGCACCTGCGACGGCGGGGGTGACCGGCACATCGGCCTCGCGGACGCCGATCGAGACCCCCGACGAACGGGCAAGCTCGTTGAGCACCGAGGCCACCCCGCCGCGGGTGGCATCGCGGATGCAGTGGAGCGCCTCACCGGCGGCGTCGAGCAGCGCGTCCACCGCGGGCCAGAGCGGGCGCGTGTCGGAGAGGATCTCGGCGTCCAGCGAGAACTCATCCCGCGCGAGCATGATCGCCGAGCCGTGGTCTCCGACGGTGCCGGAGACCAGGACGCGGTCGCCGGGACGCAGCCCCTGCGGCGAGAGGGTCGCCCGCCAGTCCAGCTTGCCGATCCCGGCAGTGGAGATGTACATCCCGTCCGCGTGGCCGCGCTCCACCACCTTGGTGTCCCCGGTGACGATCTCGACGCCGGCGGCCTCGGCCGCCGCGGCGATCGCGTCCACCTCGGAGCGCAGATGATCCGCCGGCAGACCCTCCTCGAGGATCAGCGAGAGGCTCAGGGCCCTCGGCCTTGCACCCGACACCGCGAGATCGTTGGCGGTGCCGTTGACGGCGAGCTCCCCGATCGAGCCGCCGGGGAAGCGGAGGGGACGCACGACATAGCTGTCGGTCGAGATCGCGATCCCGAGGTCGTCGATCGTGACCACGCCGGCATCTCCCATCTGCTCGAGGGTCTCGCCCTCCTTGGCGAGCGCGGGCACCAGCAGGCCCTCGATCAGCGTCTGGGAGGCCTTTCCCCCCGCGCCGTGCGCCATGGTGACGGTCTCCTCCTTGAACCTGGGGCGCTTGGCGCGCGCGGTCTCGATGATGTCGAGGACCTTGCGCTCGCGCTCGGAGACCGCGGAATCCTGCATCAGACCAGCTCCTTCTCCCGCGCGAAGCGGCCGTAGTTGTAATAGGCGGCACAGGCGCCCTCCGGCGAGACCATGCAGGTCCCGATCGCGTGCTCGGGGGTGCAGGCGGTGCCGAAGACCTTGCACTCGTAGGGCTTGATCACGCCCTTCAGCACCTCGCCGCACTGGCACGCCTTGGGATCGGCGACCCGAACGCCGGGCACCCCGAAGCGCTGCTCGGCGTCGAGCTCGGCGTAGGCGTCGCTGAGCCGGAGTGCGCTCTGTGAGATGAACCCGAGTCCCCGCCACTCGAAATGGGGCCGAAGCTCGAAGACCTCGGACATCACCCGCAGCGCCGCCGGGTTCCCGTCGTAGGGGACCACCCGGCTGTACTGGTTCTCGACCTCGCAGCGGCCCTCGCCCAGCTGGGCCAGGATCATGCGGATCGCCTGGAGGATGTCGAGCGGCTCGAATCCCGCGACCACCACCGGCTTGCCGTAGTCCTTCGGGATGAACTCGAAGGGCCGGCAGCCGACCACCGTCGAGACATGACCCGGGCCGATGAAGCCGTCGAGCCGCAGGTCCGGGGAACCGAGCAGCGCCCGCAGCGGCGGCACGATCGTGACGTGGTTGCACATGCACGAGAAGTTCCTCACGCCCTCGGCGCGCGCCCGCTTCAACGTCAATGCGGTCGACGGCGCCGTGGTCTCGAACCCGATCGCGAAGAAGACGACCTCTCGGTCCGGGTTCTGCTTCGCGAGTCGCAACGCGTCGAGTGGCGAGTAGACCATGCGGATATCCGCACCCTCGGCCTTGGCCTCGGTCAGTGTCTTCTCCGACCCCGGCACCCGCATCATGTCGCCGAAGCAGGCGAAGATGATGTCGTTCTCGGTCGCCATGGCGATTCCGTCGTCGACGCGTCCCATGGGGATCACGCAGACCGGGCACCCGGGGCCGTGGACCAGCTCGACGTTCTCCGGGAGCAGGTCGTCGATGCCGTACTTGTAGATGGAGTGGGTGTGCCCGCCGCACACCTCCATCAGCTTGTAATGACGGCCGGGCTCGACCGCCTCGAGGATCTTTCCGGAGAGTGCGCGCCCGATCTCGGCGTCGCGGAACTCGTCCATGTAGCGCATCGTCATCCCGCCACCTCGCTTGCCGCATGGGCGATGGCCGTGCCGGCGTGCACGAGCAGCCGATCTCCTTCGGAAACGGGAGCCACCAGGGCGATCTCGACTGTGCTGCGCCCCCCGTCGCCCTCCGCCGCGCAGAGGGCGAGCTCGCGCTCAGCGTCGATGCGGACTACCCGCATCTGGATCGCCTCATCCCCACAGGTGATGCATCCCGTCGTGTGGTCGCATTCGGGGATGAGGCGGTCGCTCATTCTCCGGGGCTCCACTCCTCACAGCCGGGACGGAAGCGGCGCCGCGACCACTGGCAATGGCGGCTCGTCACTCGATCACGCTCGCCTTCAGCTCCTCGAGCTCCTGCTCGTAGTCCTGGCCCATGCCCTCCAGCAGGCTGAGCGTGGCGCGGGCCTCCTCCTCGTCGACCTTGGAGATCGCGAAGCCCACATGTATGAGGACCCAGTCGCCGGGTACCGCCCCCTCGCCCTCCTCGTCGAGGAGCCCGACGTTCACGTTCCGCTGCACCCCCGCCACGTCGACCTTCGCGAGACGGTTGGCCCGGTCAACCACTTCCATCACCTGGCCTGGAATGGCCAAACACATCCTGTGCTCCTCTCCGGCCCGGGCGCTCCTCGCAATCGGGGAATCACCCCAGGCCGGGCGAACCTACTCCCCGGTCCGGGAGGTGTCAAGCAAAACTGATTAGGGATCGCGGACTCGGTCCGTTGGGCGACAATGGACCGGATGGCATCCGGAGACGACGTGCTCGCCCGCGAGGTCTACGTCGGCGACGCCTACAAGCCCTTCGGCGAATTGACCGCGAAGGACGCCAGGGCGCTGGCGGAGCAGTTCAGCGGGCTGAGCGGCGGCGGGCTCGAACAGAAGGTCGCGCCGGTCGGCAGCGCTTGGCGAGAGCTCGCGGAAGCGATCGAGCAGCGCGGCGCCGCGACGGTGGCAGAACTGGGTATGGAGGAGGCCGCCAAGCGGGCCGAGCAATTGCGGGTAGTGCCGCCGGGCGGGGCTTGGCTCTAGCCAGGACCCTGGATGGGATTCCCGGCGGCGTCATCTGCACCCAAGGAAGGTGAGATGACAACCGAGGCCGGCGCACGGGGGAGCGTGCGCTCGTTTGCTCGCCTTCGAGACCGGGGACGATTTCGTCCGGGCCTGGTACGACGCCGAGGAGGGAGAGCGCTCGACCCCTTCATCCTCGTCGTCGAGGGCTCGATCGGCAACGAGCAGATCAACGGCGACGGTCGCTGGACGGGCTTCGGGGTGAACCCGTTCAACGGCCGGCCGATCACGATCAACGAATGGGTCGACCGGCTGGCCCCGAAGGCCGCGATCGTCGTCGCCGACCGAAGGTCCGCTGACGTCTGCCGGGGTTAGCCCCAGGGCATCTGCACGTAGCCGCTGTCCATCGGAACGCCGATGAGCAGGGCGCGCACGTTCCCATCCGATTCGTTGCGGATCGTCCGGTTGACGTCAGGAGCGAAGCGGCAAAAGGTGCCCGCCGGGGCGTCATGCTCCTCGCCGTCGGTGACGAGCGTGCCCTGGCCCTCCAGGATGACGAAGACCTCCTCCTGCTTGTCGCCGCTGTGGTCGTGCGCGGGGATCTCGCCGCCGGCCTCGATGTCGACGACGTTGAAGCCGAAGGACTCGGCGCCGAGCGCCTTGCGCGCGAGCCGCCAGGTGGCTCCCCCGCTCCCCTCCATCTCCTCGAACTCGTCGATGCTCTTGATCGTGTAGCCCTCGCCCATCACTCCTCCTCGTCCGGTTGTTCCCCTTGTCTCGCCCGGGCAGCGAACATATCCTCTTCCCGTGGGAGACGACTCGGCTCAGAGTCTCTACGGGGCGATCGCGCGTTACAACGACGCGTGGAACGCGCATGACCTCGACGCGATCATGTCCATGCACGCGCCGGACATGGTCTTCGAGAACCACACGGCCGGAGAGTCGGCTCAGGGTCCCGAGGAGGTCCGCAAGCACATCGGCGCGATCTTCGAAAACTGGCCCGACCTCCACTTCGAGACCCGCAGGCTCTACGTCGGCGACGGCGTGGTCACGCAGGAGTGGACCGCGAGCGCAACGCACTCCAACACGATGCGCCGCGGCGACCTGGTCGCCGAGCCCACCGGCGAGAGGGTCGAGTGGCGCGGGGTCGACGTGATCCCGTACGAGGACGGCCTGATCAAGCGCAAGGACGTCTACTCGGACTCCGTCTCGATCCTCCGCCAGGTCGGCTTGCTCGACTGAGCGGCCTCAATTTGACTCAAAAGTAGGGCGTACCCCCACGGCGCTCCCCGGCGCTTAGGCAGGTGGGGAGTCAATTGCCATGGAGGTGACCGACGACGTGAAGCTGAGAACGCGAAAGCTGGCGGTCTTCGCGACCTGCCTCGGATTTGCAGCTGCATTTCCGGTTCTGAGCTCCGCCGAGGTGGGCGGCGTTCCGCACAACCAGAAGCCGTGCCCGGCCAAGGGCAAGCGACACCACAAGAAGCCGAAGCACAACAACAAGGGCAAGAAGTGCGGCTTCGCCCCCGGCGGCACCACCACGACTATCCCGTCGACGAGCACCGAGACGGAGACGGGGACGACTACCAGCTAACCGGGGATCCGGAGGGGCGGCCCCGCAGCCTACCGGACGCTGCGGGGTCGTCCCTTCCGGTTCTTGTAGATCGCCCAGCCGGCGATCGCCGCCCCACAGGCGACCAGGATCCCCGCAGAGAGCAATCCCGCCTCGGTGCGCCCGGGCTCGCCCAGGATCGAGTCGCGGGCCCGAGCGGAGAGCACCGACCCGGCGGACGCGAAGGACAACGCCGAGCCGGCTGAGCCCGCCGACGCCACCGAGAACGCCGATCCGGCCGAGCCGATCGACCCGATCGAGGCGAACGAGCCGACGGATCCGATCGAGAGCGTCGACCCCTTCGAGGCGATCGAGAGGCACGAGTCCTCCGACCACAGGCTCCACGAACGGGTTGCACCTCGCTTCGCTCGGAGCACCCTCGCATCTCCATTCTCGTCGTTCACAGTTCCGGGACGTCGGCACCCATCGGTGAGAACGGCACGCGGCGGACCTCGGCCCAATCGCCGACCCGCTCGTTGAGGGCCTTCATCACCTCGCCGGTGCTCTGCCAGAAGGTCCAGACCAGCACGGTCGGGCCCGCGCCGGAGATCGTCGCCCCGATCGCCCCCATTCGCGGCGCCTCCTCCACGATCTCCATCGAGCGCGGATAGAGATGCGCGCGGTAGGGCTGATGCAGACGATCGGACAGGCCCCGCCCGATCAGGGTGAGATCCGAGCGCTGAATGCCCAGGACGAGCTCCGAGGCCGCTGAGACGTTGGCGACCGCGTCGGCGATCGGCACCTGCTCCGGGATCGCCTTGCGAGCCTCCTCGGTCGGCACCTGCTCGCCGGGGATCACCACGACCGCCTCGACGCCCTGCGGGGGATCGAGCCGCGTCGAGGCGAGCGTTCCGTGGTCGTCGGCGCAGACGACAAAGCCGCCGAGGAGGGCGGCGGCCACGTTGTCCGGGTGACCCTCGATCTCGGCAGCCCTCGCGAGGACGTCCTCGGGCTCCTGGGCGAGCTCGTAGAGGTGGTCGGCGGCGAGCAGCCCGGCGACGATCGCCGCGGCGCTCGAGCCGAGCCCGGCCGCCAGCGGGATCTCGCTCTTGATCCGGAAGGCGATCCCGTCCGCTGGCCGCAGGGACTCGAAGGCGCACACGCAGAGATTGGAGCGGTCGCGGGGCACACCGAGACCGTCGGCCTCGACCGAGAAGGTTCCGGCCTCCTCCACCTCGAGCTGGAGGTGCATCGCGAGGGCGGCGGCCAGCACGTCGTAGCCCGGGCCGAGGTTGGCCGATGAGGCCGGCACCTTGACCAGCCTTCGCCGCGCGGTCATGGAGCGCAGGCTATCCGGCTATGAACCGAGCAGCTTTGCCTTCTGCTGCTCGAACTCGGCATCGGTAAGAGCGCCCGAGTCGCGAAGCTTGGCGAGCCGCTCGAGCTCGGCCACGTGGTCGGCGGCTCCACCGGACGGCGCCGGAGCCGGTACGAAGCCGGATCCGCCCACGGGCCGCACCTCGCCGCGAGCGGGAGCCTGCTGCGCGCTGTCCCAGTCGATCGCGATCTTCGCCGGGTCGCTCGGGTCGACCTTGATCGGCAGCGTGACGCCCTGGCCGATGGTCGCACCGGCCGGGACCATGTACTGATTGTTGACCCGGTACGGCTGGCGGCCCGAGACATGGACCTCCATGTCGATGTCCATGTTGAACAACTGCGCGCCGCGCTCGGGGGTGCCGTGGGCGACGATCACGCCCTGGCCCGAGATCCCGTTCACGAGGATCTGCGAGCGCTCGCTCGATGAATCGGAAAGCTCGCCGAGCTGGTCCTTCGCCTGGGAGATCATGTCCCCCATCTGCTGCATCTGCCCGCCGAACCCGGGCTTGTAGCCCGCCTCCTGCTGCTGCTGACGCTGGAGCTGCTTCGCCTCCTTCGTCAGGCTCGACAGGTCCTTCATCGACTTGAAGAGTCCCATTCTCCCTCGCTTTCGTGGCCCCGGTTTGAACTGGCGCCAAGCCTACTGCGACCGCTAGTCGAAGACCGCCTTTTCGACAGCCGAGAGCTCCGCCTTGCACCCCGTGACTGCCGGCGCCTTGCCGAGCGCCGTGTCGGGGTCCTTGAGGCCGTGCCCGGTGAGGACGCAGACCACTGTCTCCGGCTTCTCCACGCCATCGGCGACGGGCAGTCCGTGCGCGAGCAGGCCGGCGACGGAGGCCGCCGAGGCCGGCTCGCAGAAGACTCCCTCGCTCGAGGCCACCCAGTGGTAGGCGTCGAGAATCTGCTGATCCGAGACCGCGGCCACCCGGCCGCGCGAGGCGGTGAAGGCGTTCATCGCCTCCTCCCAGCGGGCGGGATTGCCGATCCGGATCGCGGAGGCAACGGTCTCGGGGTTCTCGATCGGATGGCCCTCGACCAGGGGGGCGGCGCCCTCGGCCTGGAACCCGTAGAGGATGGGCGACTCGCCGTACTCCTGGAATCCCTTCCACCAGGAAGTGACGTTCCCCGCGTTGCCGACGGGGATGGCGAGCGCCGCCGGCGCATGCCCGAGCTCGTCGCAGGTCTCGAAGGCGGCGGTCTTCTGGCCCTCGATGCGCCAGGGGTTGACGGAGTTGACCAGCTCGACCGGGTGCTTCTTGGCGATCTCGCGGACGATCTCGAGGGCCTGGTCGAAGTTCCCCTCCAGCGCGATCACGCGGGCGCCGTGCATCAGCGCCTGGGCGAGCTTGCCGATCGCGATCTTCCCCTCGGGGACGATCACGGCGCCCCGCATCCCCGCCCGCGCCGCGTACGCGGCGCAGCTGGCCGCCGTGTTGCCGGTCGAGGCGCAGATGATCGCCTCGGCACCCGAGCCCTTGGCCCGGGAGACCGCGACGGTCATCCCGCGGTCCTTGAAGCTGCCCGTCGGGTTCGCACCCTCGAACTTGAGGTAGACGTCCGCCGCCACCCGCTCGGAGAGCCGCGGGGAGTGGATCAGCGGCGTCGATCCTTCGTTCAGCGTGACCACCGGATCTCCCTCCTCGAGGGGAAGGTGGTCGCGGTAGCGCTCGATCAGGGGGGTGGGCATCGGCGTCTAGCCGAACTCTTCTTCGATCACGCGGATCGAGCGAGGGGGCGAGCGCAGGAACTTGAGCTTGGCGATGCGCCGGAGCGCCGCCGCGAACCTCTTCTCGCTGACGGGGTGCATGACCATGATCAGCTGCGCCTCTCCGCCGAGCCCGCGCTGGACGACGCTGCGCACCGAGACACCGTTGTCGCCGAGGACCTCCGCCACCCGCGCGAGCACACCGGGTTCGTCGTCGACCTCGAGGTGGAGGTAGAAGGCCATTTCCACGTCCTTGGCGACGCGCAGCCTCGCGTTCTCCTCGAAGAGCGGCGAGCCGCCGCCGATGACGGAGACGACGTCGCCGAGCACCGCCGCCGCGGTCTCCGGCCCGCCGGCGCCGGGCCCGGACATCGTGATCTCGGTGATCGCCGGCGACTCGACCATCACCGCGTTGAACGGCCCCTCGATCGGCGAGAGCGGATGGCCCGGGTACAGGAAGCAGGGGAAGACCCGCACGCTGATCTCGCCGTCCCCGATCCGCTCCGCGACGCCGAGCAGCTTCAGCGAGAGCCCGAGCTCCTTGGCGTAGGCGATGTCGTCGGGCTTGATGCGCTCGATCCCCTCGTAGGGGACGTCCCGGAGCTTCACGGGGGCGCCGAAGGCGAGGCGGGCGAGGATCGCCATCTTCGCCGCGGCATCGGCGCCGCCGACGTCGTCGGTCGGGTCCGCCTCGGCGTAGCCGAGGTCCTGAGCCTGCTTCAGCGCCTCCTCGTAGGAGAGGCCGCTGCGGGTCATCTCGGTGAGGATGTAGTTGGTCGTGCCGTTGACGATCCCGAACACCTTCTCGATCGGGATTGCCCCGAGGCTCTCCTGCACCACGCGGATCACCGGGATCGCGCCGGCGACCGCGGCCTCGAACCGGAGCTGGGCGCCGCCCTTGCGCGCTGCCGCGACCAGCTGCTCGCCGTGCTGGGCGAGCAGCTGCTTGTTGGCGGTGACGACGTGCTTGCCCTCCCGCAGCGCGCGGGTGACGTAGTCCAGCGCCGGATCGGTGCCCCCGATCAGCTCCACCACGATGTCGCTGCGTGCCAGGATGCGGTCGAAGTCGCCCTTCCTGCGGCTGAGCACGCCGCTGACTCGCGGGCGCCGGCCCGAGACCTCCTCGACCATGTCGGCCCGGTCATTGAGCAGCTTGCGGAACGCGCCGCCCACCGTCCCCTTGCCGAGGATCCCGACGTTCACGGTCTCGGACATCACTCGTCCCTGCTCAGCAGGTCGTCCCAGGTCTCTCGGCGGACCACGACCCTCGCCTCGCCGCCCCGGCAGAAGATCACGGGCGGTCTCGGCACTCCGTTGTAGTTGTTCGCCATCGCGTGGCCGTACGCGCCGGTCGCCGGAGTGACGAGGACGTCGCCGACGCGAGGCGCCGCCAGGTCGGTGTCGCGAACGAGCACGTCACCCGACTCGCAGTGCATCCCCGCCACCGTCGCCAGGGTGTCCAGCGTCACGGCCGCTCGATCGGCGATCACTGCCTCATAGCGCGAGCCGTAGAGCATCGGCCGCAGGTTGTCGGACATCCCTCCGTCGACCGCGACGTAGGTGCGCACGCCAGGGATCTCCTTCACGGTCCCGACGCGGTAGGCCGTCACTCCGGCGTTGCCCACCAGCGAGCGGCCGGGCTCGACCAGGATCCGGGGTGAGGGGTCGAAGACCCGCTGCACGCCTCGCACCTTGACGTCCACGTAGTCCTCGATCGATGGCGGCTCGTCGCTGTCCAGGTAGGCGATCCCGAGACCGCCGCCGACGTTGAGGAGCTCGGGAGCGAGGTCGACCGAATCGCAGAACTCGGCGATCACCTCGATCGCCTTGACGTAGGGCTCGAGCTCGAAGATCTGCGAGCCGATGTGAGCGTGCAACCCGACCAGCTCGAGGTTTGACGACTCGCGCACCCTCTCCACGGCGCGCTCGGCGAGCCTGTCGGCGAGGCCGAATCCGAACTTCGAATCGAGCTGGCCGGTCTGGACGTAGTCGTGGGTCGAGGGCTTGATCCCCGGAGTCACCCTGATCAGGACCCTCTGGGGACGATCCAGAAGCCGGTCCGCGAGCTCGATCTCATCGAACGAGTCGAGGATCAGGTGGCCGACGCCGGACTTGAAGGCGTACCGGAGCTCCCGCTCGGTCTTGTTGTTGCCGTGCATGTGGATCCGGGCCGGATCGAAGTCCGCCGCCAGTGCCATGTGGAGCTCGCCGCCTGAGGCGACGTCCACCGAGAGCCCGGCCTCCCGCATCAGCCGGTACGCCGCCGTGCAGGGAAGCGACTTGCTCGCGTAGATCACCTCGAAGGCGTCGGTGCGCTCCGCGAAGGCACGCAGGTAGTCCTCCGCGCGCCGGCGGATGTCGTCCTCGGCGTAGATGTAGGCGGGCGTGCCGAAGCGCTCCGCGAGCTCGACCACGTCGCACCCCGCAACCTCGAGGTGTCCGCGCTCGTTCACACGCGACCCAACCGGGTAGACCGGCGAGGCGGCGATCGGATCAGCGATGTCGGCATCCACGTTCATGGGAGAGGCAATTCTGACGGGAACGAGCAGAATGCCCGCAATGGAGCGCTCGACGCCTCGCGGTCCAGACCGACAGGGCACCCACAACGGGCTCTCCTACGCGCTCTGGGTTCCCGGCGACCCGCCCCCGTGGCCCGCCGTCGTCGTGGTCCACGGGGCGGGATCGCGCAAGGAGAGCCACGCGGACTTCGCCCGGCTCGCCACCGCGAGCGGCTGGGCGGCCCTCACCTTCGATCTGCCCGGCCACGGCGAGACCGAGCCCGAGATGACGGGCGCGGCTGTCGACGCCGTGATCTCGATGGTCCACCTGCTCGAGGTGCAGGACGGCGTCGACGAGGGACGGGTCGCGGTACGCGGGTCGAGCCTCGGCGGGTTCCTCGCCCTGTGCGCGGCCGCCGCGGCCCCGGAGATCGCCGGCGTGATCGCGATCTGCCCGGCGAGCGAGGAGCACCTCGCGCGAGGCGTGCGAAGCGGCCGCTTCGAGATGCGGACCGGGGATCCGCTCGACCTCGAGGCGTGGCTCGTGGCCCAGGACGTCGGGGAGGCGGTCGAGCGGATCGCCGGACGCCCGCTGATCCTGATGCACGCCGAGGGCGACACCCAGATCCCCAGCGACCATTCGGAGGAGCTCTACGAGCGGGCCGGCGAGCCCCGCAAGCTCGTCATCGCGGCGGGGGGAGCCCACACCACCGTTCAGCACGACGCCGAGCTACAGGGGTCGGCGCTGCGCTGGCTCGAGCGCGAGCTGCGCGCCGCCGACCGCCGCTAGTGGTTACCGGCCAGCGTCTGGAGGTCGTTGTTCAGATTGCGGCCGAGCCCGCCGATCACGCCGCCGAGGCCCGGGCTGCTGCTGCCACCGAGGGTGTCGCCGAGGCTCTCGGTGTCCTTCTGCACCGTGTTGCCCACACCTGAGACGGTCTGGGTGACCACGTTGCTCTCCCTGGGCGTCGGAGGAGCCTGCGGGGGTCCCTCGGGCCGCCCTGCACCCTGGCCATTGGAGCCGCCCGGCGGCCCGCCATCGCCCTCACCGGGAACCAGGCCGTCATTCGTCCCCCCCACCCGGCCGCCGTGGAAACGGGCAGCGCCCGAGGCTTTCGTCGCGGCGCCGCCGCGGAGCGACTTGACCAGATTGAGGCCTGAGGCCGGCGCCGTCCCCCGCGCGGGGGGCGGCGTCGCGGTCTCCTGCAGAGTCATGCGGCCACCGGCCCCGCCATCGCCGAACAGCGAGCCCGCTTGAGGCCAGGCGCTGAAGGTGACCACCCCGACCAGGATCACGAACAGCACGGAGGCGCTCGCCATCAGCGCCCCGCTCGCACCGATTCCGGTGAGATAGGCGTCCCAGCTACGCGGCTTGGCGTCGAAGATCGGCACCTGGACCCGAGGGCTCAGTGCCTGAACCTGGGGACCCGTGTCCCCTGTCGTTGCCGTAGTCGCTCTCGCTGCCATTGCCATGGAACGACTGGGCGTCGTGCCCGAAGCTCGACGGCGGCGAGGGCCTGCCGAACGGGCCCTTGCCCGTCACGACGCCGGAGTCGCCGCTGCCAGGGCTCGGGTCCTCCTTGCCGCTGGTACCGCCGGAGCCGTTGTTGTGCGGGTTATCGGGATGGGTCGAATGGACCGGATTGCTGGGACTCTTGCTCGCCGTTCCCGGGGCTCCCGTGTCGCCGCCGGAATCGCTGCTTCCGCCCGATCCGCCCGAGTCACCTGTGGACGGGGGAGCGGTCGTCGCGGGCGGGTTCTCCAGGCCCGCCCTCGGCTTGCTCACCTTGCCGCCCCCCTGGCCGCCGTTCCCGCCCCCGTTGGTCGTGCCGGCGCCGCCGCCGGCGGATGCGCCGGACGGCGAGCTCGACGCCAGCTGGCCCGCGGCGGCGCTCACCGGCGCGGCGGGACCCGCGGCGGAGCCGCCGCCGGGAGTTGCGGCGCTGAGCTCGACGTTGCCGTCCACCGACACCTCATGCCCAGTTGGCCAGACATTGAACGAGACGAGACCGACCAAAGTCACGAAGACGATGGCAGCACCCGCAAGCAGGGCACCCGAGGCTCCAACTCCGACGATGAAGCTCTCGGGGGTGTTATTCGTTGATGTCTTTGCGGCTGCCGCGTGAGTGTCCCCCTCTCGCACGGCACGCCAATCGCGTGCACTCACCTTACGGTCATCGTCTCTTATTGGAACGGCTTTAGTAACCCCAAAACCGAGGTAGCCAATTGTCCTATTCAGGATTCGCCGCTTCTACCGAAAAGAAAGGTGAGGCGGGGGTCTAGAGGTAGCCGAGCGGGTCCGTCGTCTGGCCGTTGATCCGCACCTCGAAGTGCACGTGCGGGCCGAAGCAGTAACCGGTGCAGTCGCTCAGTCCGATGACCTGCCCCTGGGCGACCTGCTGGCCGGAGGAGACCAGGAATCGCTCCTGGTGGCCGTAACAGGTCGAGAGCCCGCCACCGTGGTCGATGCAGGTGTAGTTCCCGTAGCCGCCCGTCGGCGCGGCGATCGTGACCGTTCCCGAAGCGGCGGCGCGAATCGACGTTCCGGTGGGCACGCCGATGTCGACGCCGGGATGGAACTCGTAGCCATTCCCGATGTTCCGCGGGCCGTACCCCGACGTGATCGGCCCGTTCACGGGCCAGATCAGGCCGTGGCCTCCCGCCCGGATCGGGCCCGCGGGGAGCGCCCCGGTCCCGGCCGCCAGCTGCTCGGCGATCTTCTGCGAGATGTCATTGAGGTTGCCCTCGAGGTCGTCCTGCTGGTTGCGCACCTTCTCCAGCGTCGCGTGCTGCTTGCGCCGGGCGGCGGCAAGCTCGGAGGTCCGCTGCTTCAGCCTGGCCTCGGTCACGTCCAGCTCGTGCTTGCGGGCGGCGATCTCGTCGCGCGCCGTGCGGACCGTCTTGACCGTGACCTGCATCTCGTTCCGCAGCTCGCGGACCCGGGAGACGATGTCGTTGTCCTGGTGCTCAAGCGTCTGGAGGTACTGCGTTCGGGCCAGCAGGTCGTCGAAACCGTGTGCCTGCAGGAGGACGGTGATCAGATCGGGCTCGCTGGACTCATAGATCGCGACGAGCCGCTGCTCGAGGATCTGAATCGCCTCGTGGAGGCGCTGCCTGAGCGCCTCGAGGCGAGCCCGCGCGGAGTCGAGCTCGGCCTGCTTCTGTTGGAGCTCGGCGGCCACCACGGCCTCGCGGTTGCGCAACGCGGCCACCTGCGAGGTGAGGGTCTGCAGCTGCGCGGATTCGTGGCTGATCCGGCTGGTGAGCACGCCGGCGTGAGCCCGCGCGTGCGAGAGCTTGTTCTGCGTCGAGTTGAGCTTCTGCTCGAGGCTCTGACCCGAGGCGCTTCCGCCCCAGATCGCGCACGCGCAGACGATCACGGCGCCCGAGAGCGCCAGCATCAGCCGCTTTGATCCCGTCATCTGAGCGACACAGGTTGAAGGGCCGCGAGTGGCCCCCCTGAAAACCCGGTTGCAGTGAGCGCTGGGCTACGCGGCCGTAGCGGCGGTCGCGCGCTCCGCCGTCGCTCCGTTAGCGGAGGAACCGTTCGAGCCCGACCCGTTGACGGCCTGCCCCGCAGCCTCGGCGGCCTGGGCGAAGCGCTCCTGGTAGGTGCGGGCCTGCATCCGCGAGATCACCAGGCGCTGCACCTGGGCCGTGCCCTCGAACAGCTGGTAGATCTTCGCGTCGCGGAACCACTTCTCCAGCGGGCAGTCGGTGCTCTGTGCGTAGGGGCCGACCAGATCCATCAGGGTGGTGGTCGCCCACATCGTCACGTCACCGGCCTTGAGCTTCGACATCGAGCCCTGGCCGCCCGTCATCGGGATGCCGTTGCGGCCCATCCAGGAAGCGCGCTGGACGAGCAGGCGGGCCGAGTCGATCTCGGTCGCTACGTCCGCGAGCACCTGCTGGATCCGCTGCTCCTCGAGCGCGGGCTTGCCGCCGTCGACGGTCTGGTCGCTCAGGTACTCCAGCGTCCACTCGTAGGCCGCCTGCGCGATGCCGAGCGCCGAGGCGCCGACGATCGGGCGAGTCATCTCGAAGGTGGCGAGGGCGTTGGAGGAGCCACCCTTCTGACCCGAGCGGGCGCGCTCGAGCTTCTTGTTCAGCTTGTCCATCCCACCGAGCAGATTCTCGACTGGGATCCGGCAGTCCTCGAGAACGACCTCCGCGGTGTGGGAGGCGCGGATGCCGATCTTGGACTCCTTCTTGCCCTGGCGAAGGCCGGGCGTTCCCTTGCCGACTACGAAGGAGGCCTGGCCGCGGTGGCCGAGCTCGGGATCGACGGTCGCGACGACCACATGAACGTCGGCGATGCCGCCGTTGGTGATGAAGACCTTGGTGCCATTGAGCACCCACTCATCGCCGTCGCGCTTGGCGGTCGTCTTCAGGCTCTTCACGTCGGAGCCGGCCTGCGGCTCGGTGACGGCGTAGGCGCCGAGGGCGATCTCGTCACCGATGCCGAAGCACTGCGGCACCCACTCGGCGATCTGCTCGGGTGTGCCCGAGGCGGCGATGCCGGCGGCCGCCAGCCCGGAGCCCTGGACGGCGAGCGCGATGCCAGCGCAACCCCAATGGAGCTCCTCGGCGGTGATTACACCGAACTGGCCGCCCGGGTCCGCGCCCATCTTCTGCATGTGCTCGAGCCCCTGCAGGCCCCACGCCCGCGCCTCCTTGATGACCTCCCAGGGCGTCGACTCCTCCTCGTCGTGCTTGCGGGCGACGGGGCGGATGACCTCGCGCGAGAACTTGCGGACGTAGTCGCGGTGCTCCTGCTGCTCCTCGGTGAGCGCGAAATCCATTTTCGAGCTGCCTGCCTTTCGGACGAAGACTGATTGACTGGTCAGTCAGCCAGTTTACCCGAACTGGAAGTGGAACTTTCCACTTCCCGCAATTCCACATCGAACCTTCCTGGTCCGAGGTCGCAGGAGAACCCCTGAGAAGGTAGGTCGAAGGGTTGGCGGGTACCTTTCGCCGCCGTGCGCCTCCCCCGACCGATCCAGAACGCGCTCGATTGGCTGCGCTTCGACGTGCTCGCCAAGCAGGAGCCGCGCACACTCGCCATCGCGGGCGCGGCTCTGGTCGCCGCCGTCCTGATCATCTGGGCGATCGTCGCAAACCCGTTCTCGAGTGGCGGCAACGGCGAGACCCGCGAGGTGACGATCGCGGTGGCGACCGACAATGCGCAGCAGGCGCCCGTCGGGGTGCTCGGCTATCCACTCGTCGCCACCCGCAACACCACCAGGATCAGCGGACCGGATCCGGTCGACGATGCGGCGGCCGCGGCCCTGGCCACCCACCCCCCGGCTCCGGAGGCGGCCCGGCTCCAGGCCGTCACCCTGGTGCCCGACGACGGCTGGCAGGCCGGCATCGCCGCCTCCGTGCTCGCCGGCCCGCCGCTGCGGTTCCCTGTCCTCGTCAGCCAGCACGGCGCGGTGCCGGATGCGACGACCCAGGCGCTCGCGCAGCTCAATCCTGAGGGGGGCGGCGCCTCCGGCGACGTCCAGGTCTACTCGGCCGACGGCGCATCGGTGCCCTCGGGACTGAAGTCGCAGGACGTGCCGGGCGACTCCCCCGCCGAGATCGCGAACTCGATCGACCAGCTCCGGCAGCGGCTCATCAAGCAGGAGCCGCAGCACATCCTTCTGGTGAGCTCCGATCAGGCGGGCTACGCGATGCCGGCCGCGGCCTGGGCCGCCCGCTCCGGCGACCCCGTCCTGTTCACCGGGCGCGACCAGGTGCCCGGCGCAACCCTCGCGGCCCTTCGACGGCACGCCGCCGCCACCGTCTATGTCCTGGGTCCCGAGTCCGTGATCTCGAAGGGCGTCATCCGGCAGGTCGGGCGCGTGTCCGCGACGGTGCAGCGGGTGGGCGCCACCGGCGCGGTCCAGAACGCGCTGCTCTTCGCTCGCTACTCGGACGGCGCCTTCGGGTGGAACATCAACGATCCGGGACACGGCATGGAGCTCGCGAACGCGGACCGGCCGCTCGACGCCGCCGCGGCCGCCTCTCTGGCCTCGAGCGGCAAGTGGGGACCGCTGCTGATCACTGACACCGTCGACGCCCTGCCACCGGACCTGAGAGGCTTCCTCCTCGACATCAAGCCCGGCTACGAGACGGATCCGACCCGGGCCGTGTACAACCACATCTGGCTGATGGGAGACGCGACGGCGATCGGCGGACAGGTTCAGGCGGAGATCGACGAGCTCGCGGAGCTCGCGCCGATCGGCGCGGGCGCGAGCACGCAGGGGACCGCCAGCGGCGGAATCGCGCAACCCGGAGGCGCCGAGAGCGAGCCGAACCCGACTCCGCCAAAGGGCGGAAAGAAGAAGAAAAATGAGCGAGGCCGAGCGACCCGACCGGCTGACCAGGCCGGTGACGGTCGAGGACATCCGGGCGCTCGCCGGGCCCTCGACGCCGCACTTCGCCCTGCAGGTCCGCAACCGGATCCGGAAGCTGATCGAAGCGGCTGCCCGAGGACGATCCGGTGCGCCGCGAGGGAGACATCCAGATCGCGCGTCTCGAGGAGCTCGCCCAGCACAGCGGCGATCCGCGCGGCGGCACCGGAGTGGCCCACTGATGAAGGAGCTCGCCGAGGGCGTCTGGCACATCAAGTGCCTGCCGGGGCTCCCCTGGGCGGTCAACGCCTATCTCGCGGGAGACGTCCTGATCGACGCCGGCTGCCGGCAGTCGACCGGCCGGATCGCTCAAGCAGCTCGACGGCCATGACCTGACCGCCCACGCGCTCACCCACGCTCATCCCGACCACCAGGGCGCGAGCCGGGACGTCTGCGAGCGGCTCGGCATCCCCTTCTGGTGCCCGGAGCTGGACGTGCCGGCCGCGGAGGACCCGAAGGTGATCGACGAGCGCCAGCCGGACAAGTTCATGGCCCACTTCTTCTGGCGCATCTTCCACGGACCCGGTCACAAGGTCGATCGCACCATCGGCGAGGGGGATGAGGTCGCGGGCTTTCAGGTCCTCGACGTCCCCGGTCACTCGGCGGGCCACGTCGCCTTCTGGCGCGAGTCGGACCGAGTCCTCATCCTCGGCGACGTGCTGGCCAACATGGACCAGTACACGGGCATCCCCGGGCTCAATGAGCCCAAGCCCGCCCTCACGCCGGATCGCGCGGAACCGGGAGTCGGCGCGCAGGCTCGCGGCGCTGGAAGCCCGAGCTGGTCTGCTTCGGCCACGGCGCGCCCCTGCGCGACCCGGGGAAGCTGCAGAGGTTCGTCGAGGGCCTCGGCGACTAGGCGGGCTCGGGGCCGAAGGCCTCGATGATCCTCGCCTGGTACTCGCCGATCTGCTCCGGCGGGATGAAGTAGGTCGCCGGGGTGAGGAAGACGCCGTCGCCGCGCTCGGCTACTTCCGCGACGCGCGCACGGACCTTGTCCAGCGGGCCGGCGGCGGTGAAGGCCTCGACCATCTCGTCGGGGATCTGCTCCGGGACGGCCGCCAGATCGCCCTTCCGGAAGGCGTTGCCGGCTGCATCTGCGGCGTCGGCGAACCCGTGCATCTCCCAGAGCGGCTTGTAGGTGCGGACCGTCGAGTAGAAGGCGATCGTGCGGCGACCTGCGTCGAGAGCGCGGGCCTCATCGTCGTCGATGATCGTCGTGATGGTGGGAATGAAGTCGAGGTCGGAGCGCTGACGTCTCGAGCGCTGCAGGCCCGTCTCGAAGCTCGGGATCACGACCTCGTCCAGCCAGCGCACCGGGCACATCGGGTGGCCGATCAGCCCGTCGGCGACGTCCCCCGCCATCCGGCACATGCCCTCGCGCATCGCGGCGGCGTAGATCGGGACTCGGTCGCGAACGGGCTTGTGGGGCCTGATCCAGCCCTTGATGTCGATGTCCATGTAGTCGCCCTCGTAGCGGATCGGCTCGCCGGTCGAGGCCTTCTCCATGATCAGGCGGGTCGCCTCGATCGTCTCCCGCAGGTGCGGCGCCGGCTTGCCGTAGTCGACTGAGTGCCAGGTCTCGTTCAGGCGCTTGACCCCCGCCCCGAGCCCGAGCCGGAACCGCCCGCCCGACATATCGTCGATGTCGAGGGCGCTGACCGCGAGGATGAAGGCGCTGCGGGTGAAGGCCCAGGCGATGCCGGTGCCCAGGTTGACCTTCTCCGTCTTGGCCGCGAGCCAGGTCGCCTGGGTGACGGAGCTGCGGAAGAGCTCCGGCGTCCAGACGCAGTCGATGCCGGCGGCCTCGGCGGAGCGCCCCTGCTCGGCAAGGTCGGCCGGCGTGTCGCCGATCGCGGCGATCGAGATGCGGTCCAGGGCGGCCAAGGCGGGAGACCCTACTTCGGCGCGTCCTCGACCGGCGTGTTGTCCAGGGAACGCCACAGGTAGAGGCAGGCGAGCGTTCGACGCGGCCGCCATTCGTCCGCGATGCGCTCCAGCTCCTCCGGTCCCGGTAGGTCATCCATCCCGTATTCGATCTGCACCGCGCGCCGGATCCCGAGATCTCCCAGGGAGACCACGTCCTCCCTGGCGAGGTGGAACATCAGGAACATCTCCGCGGTCCACCGGCCGACGCCCTTCACCTCGATCAGCTCGGCGATCACGTCCTCGTCGGGAAGGTCCTTGAGACGATCGAAAGCGAGCCGGCCGTCCTTGACGCGCTGCGCGAGGTCCCTGAGGAATTCGACCTTCGCATTCGAGAGCCCAGCCTTGCGCAGCGTCGGCTTCCGCTTGCGGAGCAGCGCCTCGGGAGAGGGCATCTCGCCGCCGAACTGGGCGAGCAGCTTCTCCCAGATGGAGCGCGCCGCCCTGGTGGAGAGCTGCTGTCCGACGATCGCCCTGGCGACGGCCTCGAACGGATCGGGTCGGCTGCCGCGGCGGTCGATCGCGGGGTCCAGGGGGCCCCTCTCCTCCATCACCCGCCGGAGCACCTTGTCCGCGCGCATCAGGGCATGGTCGTCCGTGCTCCACTTCAACGCAGGTTTTCGGGCATGCGCGCCCGCCGGCCTCGAGGGCATCAAGACCTCAACGCCGGACTCGATCGGTTCGTGAGATGGCTTCGCCGCCCGGCGGGCGCTCTACCAGCAAGCTCCCACCGGGCGGCAACGCCAAAGTCGAGCGCCCTAGACGCGCTGGATCAGCGTGCCCGTGCCGAGCCCGCCGCCGCAGCACATGGTCACCAGGCCGGTCTCCTTGTCGGAGCGCTCCAGCTCGTGGAGCAGGGTGGTGATCAGCCGCGCGCCGGTCGAGCCGAGCGGGTGACCGATGGCGATCGCGCCGCCGTTCACGTTGACGCGATCCATGTCGGGCTCCAGCTCGCGTCGCCAGGCGGCGACGACCGAGGCGAAGGCTTCGTTGATCTCGACCAGGTCGATGTCGTCCATCTTCATCCCGTTGCGCTTCAGGATCTTCTGCGTGGCGGGGATGGGACCGGTGAGCATCATCACCGGGTCGACTCCGACCGTGGTCTGGTCGACGATCTTGGCGCGCGGCGTGACGCCGAGCTCCTTGGCCTTCTCCGGCGTCGTCAGGATCACCGCGGCGGCGCCGTCGGAGACCTGCGAGGAGTTGCCGGCCGTGATCTTGCCGTCCTCCTTGAAGGCCGGCTTCAGCGAGGCGAGCTTCTCCGCGCTGTCGGGGCCCGGTGGGCCGGATGCCCTGGTCGGTGACGTAGGTGTCGCCGTTGTTCTTCCAAGGGATGATCTCGCGCTCGAAGCGCCCCTCCTCGGTCGCCTGGTGGGCGAGCTGGTGGGAGCGCAGGCCGATCTCATCCATCTCGGAGCGGGGGATCTCCCACTTGTCGGCGATCATCTCCGCGGAGATGCCCTGCGGGACGAGGTTGTAGCGCTCCATCAGCGCGGGCGAGAAGGCAAAGCCGTGCTCCTTCATCACGTCAGCGGAGTCGGCGAAGGAGATGTGGCCCATGTGCTCGACGCCGCCGCCGATGACGACGTCGTGGACGCCGGAGGCGACCAGCGCCGCGCCGAAGTTGACAGCCTGCTGAGCGGAGCCGCACTGGCGGTCGACGGTCGTTGCGGGCGTCTCCATCGGGAGCCCGGCCTCGAGCCAGGCGTTGCGGGCGATGTTGATGCCCTGCTCTCCGAACTGCTGCACACAGCCGGCGACGACGTCCTCGACCTCCGAGGCGTCGATCCCCGTCCGCTTGATGACCTCGTCGTAGGTCTTGGCAAGCAGGCTGGAGGAGTGGACGTCCTTGTAATAGCCCTTCTCCTCGTGACCGCGTCCAACCGGCAGCCGGGCGGCCTCCACAATCACTACCTCGCGTCCACTGAACTTTCCGTTCTCAGCCACCTCGGGCCTCCTCAGTCGGTTTCTTCAAGCAACCAAGTCTTGCTCCAAAGAGAATACACCCATTGACTGGCGAGTCAGCCAGAGCCGCCGCCTCCAGCGCCCTCTCCCGCTCGAAGAACGCCGCGGCCCGCAGCGGTACCAGCTCGTGGTCGGGGTCGAACCAGATGACGAGGTTGAAATCGCTCAGGGGAATGTCACCGCCGGTCTTGGCCTTCAGGTGCCAGCGCGACTCCACGACCACCACGTCTCCCCGCTCGACCGTGCCCAGGACCTCGAGCCGGTTCTCCGCCCAGGTCCGCGCCCATTCACGCATCCACTTCCGGTACTCGTCCCCGCGGTAGGTCCCGCTGTCGGGAAGCTCGGGTCGGGCGTGAACTCGAACCCCGGGTCGAGCGCGTCGAAGAAGCCGTCGATGTCTCCGCTGTTCCAGCGCTCGAACATCGTCATCACCGATTGCTCGCGCTCACCCGCCACCGTGCGAATGTACGCAGACCCGGCGTGATACACACCCGGCCCCATGTCCACATTTGAGACATACGAGCGACCAGGTATCGCGGGCAGCGGAACGATCGCCTGCGGGCTCGCGGCCTGCGCCAGCGTGGCCTCCCAGATCCTTCTCCTGGCACGTTCCGACGCATCGGCCTGGAAGGCCGAGGAGCAGGCGCACTCCCTGTGCACGAAGCTCGACGGCGCCGACGCGAAACGGATCAAGGTCACCACCCAGGCCGCGGACCTGGCCTCATGCGACGTCGTGGTGGAGGCGATCATCGAGGAGCTGCAGCCGAAGGTCGAGCTGCTGGGGGCGGTCGCCGATGCCGCGCGGGGCGCCGACCTGGCGACCACCACCTCCTCGCTGTCGCTCGATGAGATCGCCTCGGGCGCCGGCCACCCGGAGCGCACCTTCGGCCTGCATCCCTTCAACCCGGTGGCCCGCATGGACCTGGTCGAGCTCTGCATCCCCGAGGCCGCCGCGGACGACATCCGCCCGCGCGCCGTCAACTGGTGCGAGTCGATCGGCAAGACGGTGGTTGAGGTCCCGAACGAGCCCGGGTTCGTCGTCAACCGCCTCCTCTTCCCCTACCTCTTCGACGCCGTGCGGCTGATGGAGCAGACCGGAATGGCCGCGGAGGACGTGGACAGCTGCATGACGCTGGGGGCGAACTACCCGATGGGCCCGCTTGCCCTGCTCGACCTGGTGGGCAACGACGTCGCCGTCGCGATCGGCGAGGCGCTCTACGCGGACAGCCAGGAGGAGCACCATCGGCCGCCCGGCCGGCTGATGGCGCTGGTGGACCAGGGGAAGCTGGGCCGCAAGTCAGGGGCCGGCTTCTACGACTACGACTGACCCGAGAGGTTGATGACGAGCTGGGCGACCGTCTCGCCGACCTCGTCGAGCACAACCGGGTCGAGCTTGTCGGGGGTGTCCTGGACCGTGTCGGCGTAGGGATAGGAGAAGTCGATCAGGTCGATCGATGGGATCCCGTGCTCGAGGAAGGGGATGTCATCGTCGAGCACCGGCTGCTGGGTCGAGTCGGGGAAGACGTTCTCGGTCCCGACGTCGCTCGCCGCCTTGCGGAGCTCCGACCAAAGGGCCGGGCTCGAGTTCGTCTCGCGCGGGATGCGCGCGCCGCGATTGGCGATGTAATCGAGCAAGATCATGTCTCCGATCTGCCCGGGGTGTGCGGCGGCGTAGGCCCGCGATCCGCGCAGGGCGCAGAACTGGAAGTCCTGATCGCTGCAGCCGGGCGGGTCCTCCTCCCCGTCAAAGAGCACGAAGCGGATCTCGCGGTGGTCCTTCGGCAGCTCGGCGGGCAGCCGGCGGGCCAGCTCGATCACGGCCGCCGTGCCCGCCGCGCTGTCGTTGGCGCCGACGAATCCCTTCGGGTGATACTCGCTGTCGTAATGGGCGCCGATCAGGATCGCCGGGGCGCGGCCCGGCAGGACGCCCACGATGTTCCGCAGTCCCCGCTGCGGGCCCTTGCTCGGGAAGGGCTCGAAGGCGCCGTCGGGGAGCATCGGCCGCAGCTCATCCGCCAGCCGGCGAAGCTGGGGGGAGCCCGCCGGCCTCTGCCCCACGTCGACCTGGCGCTGGATCAGCGCCATGGCGCGCGCCGAGTCGAAGCGGTTCGGCTGCCCCGAGCCGCCCGAGCCGCCGCAGCCGGCGAGGGCGATCCCCGCCAGCGCGAGAACGGCGAGGCTAGGCCGCCTGCTTGCCCTTGCGCTTGACGCGCGACTTCGTCGAGATCGGAGGGACCGCCGGCTCGTCATGACGGCCGGAACGATCCCAGATCACATCCACCTCCGAGACGCCCTGCTTGCTCGCCTCCGCCTCCACCTCGCCCCAGGGGAGCTGGGCCTCGGGGAGGTCATCCCATCGGGCCAGATCGAGAGCCTCGAGTGCGCCCTCCAGTGCCGGCCCCCGGTGCTCTTCGGAGCGGAGCACCGCCCTGACCACCTCAAGCTGCTTATCGCTGAACCGGACGACCCACATAGAGCCTCCTAATGAACCCGTCTAATCGGGTTGCACCTCGGCAGACGCCTTGGCGCACCCTCACATTTCCGGCAACGTAGAGCCCTAAACGGACGGAAGGACAAAACACCTGCAACCTGCCGGTTACGTGGACCGCGGGTGGATTCGAACCGCTTCGATGCGGTTCTCGCGGACCGATTCCACCCGGATCTCGAAGCCGTCCGCGGTGATCAGATCGCCCCGCTTCGGCAGCCTGCCGAGCTCCCCGAAGACGTATCCGCCGATCGAGTTGTAGGCGTCGGTGTCGACCGGCAGCTCGATCCCGCGGTCCGAGAGATCGCCGAGCGAGACGTGGCCGCGCACGTACCAGTCGCCGTTGGCGAGCTGGCGGAGCGAGCCAGCGAGCGGATCCGTCTCGTCCTCGATCTCACCCACCACCTCCTCGAGGATGTCCTCGACGGTGACGATCCCGACCGTCCGGCCGTACTCGTCTACCACGACCCCCATCGAGGAGCGCTGCCGCTGGAGCTCGGTGAGCAGATCGTCCAGCGGCTTGGTCTCCGGGACGATCAGGGCGTCCCGGACGGCCGACTCGATCTTCGCCTCGGGCCCTTCGCTCATCATCAGGCGCACCAGGCGGAGCGCATGGACGATGCCGCGCACCCGGTCCGCGTTGCCGTCCTCCACCACCACCAGGCGGTTGTGGCCCGAGGTGATGCAGAGGTTGAGGGCGTCCGAGACGTTGGAGGAGAAGTCGACCGTGACGACGGCGGGGATCGGCGTCATCACCTCGCGGGCCTCCTGCTCGTGCAGGTGGAAGACGCCGCGCAGCATCACGGCCTCGCCGGGGTCGAGCTTGCCGCCGACGGCCGACTGGGAGATCAGGACCTGCAGGTCCTCGGAGCTCGGCTGCTGCTCGTCGATCTCGCCCGGCTTGACACCGAAGAGGCGCGCGACCCCGTTTGACATCCAGGTCAAGGCGACGGTGAAGGGGGCGCTCGCCCGGCGGAACCAGCGCAGCGGAGCCGCAAGGACCCGGGCGGTGTCCTCCGGCCTCGAGATCGCGAACAGCTTGGGCGCCTGTTCGCCGACGGTGACGTGCAAAGCGGTGACCAGCGTGTAGGCGATCGCCACGGAGATGGCGACCGCTACGCCGTGCGAGAGGCCACCGAAGATCGGCTCGAGCAGGTGGGCGACGGCCGGCTCACCGAGGAAGCCGATTCCGATCGAGGCCATCGTGATCCCGAGCTGGCAGGCCGACAGGTACTCGTCGATCCGGTCGAGCTCCTCCAGCACGGCCGTCGCCCTCCGCGAGCCCTCGGCGGCGAGTTGCTCATGTTTCGAGCGCCGGGATCGGACCAGCGCAAACTCGGCCGCGACGAAGACACCGTTCACGGCGATCAGCAGGAACAGCAGAACGAGCAGCAGCGCGCTCACGGTCGCCGCCGGGCTTCAGCCGGTCCGCTCACGCCCCGATGGGCGCGCGTACTTCGAGGAAGGTCGTCGTCGGTCACTGGCGACTGGCCAAGGCTACCGGACGCCGTGGCGGTGCTTGTGCCGGCGCTTGCGGCGGTGCTTCCGGTGCTTGCGGTGGCGCCGCCCCGCGACTCCACCCGAGACCGGCGCCGACGTCCCCGCCGGGATGGCGGGGTCGTTGTCCGGGCCAACGACGCGATCGCCGACGATCTCCTCAGGGGTGCCCGGCGTGAAGCCGGCGGGGGCCGCCGGCAGGCCGAAGTCGGCCGAACGCGCCACCAGCTCCGAGGCGGCACGCTCGCAGACCGCGGAGATGGTGAGCGACGGATTCACTCCGACGCTGGTCGGGATCGCCGAGGAGTCCATGCAGAGGAAGAAGTGCCGGCACCGCCGCAAGCGGTGCCAAGAAGCGCTAGCTAGGCCAGCGCCTCCACCTTCTGCGCCAGCTCGAAGTCGTTCTCGGTGATCCCGCCCTGGGAGTGGGTCGAGATCGCGACCTCGACCTGGCTCCAGGAGATCGCGATGTCGGGATGGTGGCCCATCTCCTCGGCGGGCCCGACGATGGCGTCGACGAACTCGACCGACCCCTTGAAGTCACCGCGGTCGAAGCTCTTGACGATGTACTCGCCCCGCTGGCGCCAGCCGTCGAGGCCCTTGAGTCCCTCCTTGATCTGCTCGTCGCTCAGAAGTGCCATATTCGTGGGGTGCGAATCGCGAGCCTGGTCCCGTCCGCGACCGAGATGCTATTCGCCCTCGGCCTGGGCGATCAAGTCGTCGCCGTCACCCACGAGTGTGACTACCCGCCCGAGGCGGCCGCCAAGCGCCACCTGACCCGCAGCCTCGTGCCGGAGGGGCTGTCCGCGGGCGCGATCGACGCCGAGGTCAGGCGCCTGACGGGCGAGGGCCGCCATCTCTACGAGCTCGACGAACCCGCCCTCGCCGAGCTCGAGGTCGACCTGATCGTGACGCAGGCGCTCTGCGAGGTCTGCGCGGTCTCGTACGACGACGTCGTCGCCGTGGCGGCCCGCCTGGAGAGCCGGCCGCGGGTGATCTCCCTCGATCCGGACGACCTCGGCGAGGTGCTGGACGACATCGACCGGCTCGGGGAGACCACCGGTGCGGGTGACCGCGCGGCCGAGCTGCGGACAGGGCTCGAGCGCAGGCTCGCCGACGTCCGCGCCGCCACGGCCGGCGCTCCCCGCCCGCGTGTGCTGCCGCTCGAGTGGCTCGATCCGCCCTTCACCGGCGGTCACTGGGTGCCGGAGATGATCGAGATCGCGGGGGGCGAGCCGCTGCTCTGCGTCCGCGGCGGCAAGTGCCCGACCGCGACCTGGGAGGAGATCGCCGCCAGCCGGGCCGACGTCGTGGTCGCGATGCCATGCGGTTGGGATGCGAAGCGGGCTCGGATCGAGGTCGAGTCGCACTCCGGCGAGATCGGTGCCACCGGCGCCGAGCGAGTCTGGGCCGTCGACGGCGCCGCCTCCTTCTCTCGGCCTGGGCCCCGGCTGGTGGACGGCGTCGAACTGCTCGCCCACCTGCTCCACCCGGATAGGGTCCGGGAGCCCTCGGGCGTTCCCTTCGAACGGGTGGAGGAGAAGACATGGGCTTGAACTGGGCCGAACACACCGTCGAGATCGACGCGCCGATCGAGATCTGCTTCGCGGCGATCATCGACTACGAGACCTTCCCGTCGTGGCAGGGCGCCGTCGTCGACGCCGAGGTGCTCGACTGGGACTCGAAGGGCCGCGGCAAGCGGGTCCGCCTCTTCATAGACGCCAAGGTCCGCAAGGTCGACTACACGCTCGACTACAGCTACGACGAGCCCACCCGGATCGAGTGGGACTTCGTCGAGGGCAACGGCATCAACGGGGCCGACGGCCACTACCTGTTCGAGGACCTCGGGAGCGACCGCACCCGCGCGACCTACAAGCTTGGGCTCGAGGTCGGCATCCCGCTGCCCGGGCCGATCGCCCGGCGGGCGCACAAGACGACCCTGAAGGGCTCGGTCGACGACCTGAAGAGGGAGGCCGAGCGCCGCACCTCCTCGTCCCGCAAGGCGAGCAACGGGAACAAGGCGCGGTCCGCCGAGGCGAAGTCGCGCGAGGCGAAGCTCGCGGAGAAGGCCGGCGTCAAGCGGCCCGAGCGCGCCGCCCCGCCCCAGAGCGAACCGGAGGACTGGGCCCCGCAGGACGGCTCAATATCGCTGGTCGAGCTGCCGGTGAAGATCGCCGGCCGCGCGGCCGGCCTGGGGATCGGGGTGGCCCGCCGCGCCGTCGGCGCAGGGGTGGAGGTCGCCGGTGCCGTCAGGGGCCGGGCGACCCGCCTGATCGGCCGAGGCTCGGGCTCCACGGACGATCACCCGCGGTAGCCCGAGCCGGCCTCTCGAGGAAACCTCTGTCAGCTCGTCGTGGCGGCGCGAGTCCGATCGTGCCCGCGCCGGCTGACAGTCGCCATTCCAGCACCGACGGCGATCAGACCGAGCATCACCGCCGCGCCGACCGCAGCGGAGCCCCAATCGAAACCGCCCGACGAATCTGAGGCGGTCGTGCTGGATACCGGCGCTGCGACTTGTGCGGAGTCATTCCCCCTTGGCGGATTCAGGTCGAATCGGGCGCTAGCGACCGGGGCCGCGACGACCGCGAACGCGACGATCAACATGACGAGAGCCGATGTCCTCTTGATTACGCGCTTCATCGTTTCCTCCTCGAGTCGAGTGCGTGAACCGTGGGACCGAAAGTACGGATGGCGCGAGGAGGCCGCATCGGCAGACCTGCCTAGATTGGGGGGCATACCTACCGATTCTGGGCAAGGCCAAGCCGCACGGCCTCGGCACTGGCCTCTGCACGGGTCCGCACGTCGAGCTTGCGAAGGATCGCCGAGACGTGGTGGCCGACGGTCCTCTCGGAGAGGAAGAGCCGCTCGGCGATCTCCGCATTGCTCAGGCCGTCGGCGACGAGCGCCAAGACCTCGGCCTGGCGGCCTGTCAAGCCGGCGGGGTTCTCCTGGGTGGCCGGGCGCGGACCGCGAGGCAATCCGCGGGCACCACGCCGCCGCAGCTCCCGTGCGACGACTGCCGCCGCGGGCCGGGCGCCCAGTCGCTGCAACTCGTCCAGAGCCCGACGCAGAGCGGCCTCGTCATCGGCTTCGCCCCGCGCGAGCGCAGCCTCGTAAGGGCAGCCGAGCTCGTCCCAGAGCTCCGCGGCGCGTGACCAGTCGCCGGCGATCTGGGCCGCATAGGGCTCAGCAGCCCCGGGCACCTCCTCCTCTATACCGGCTCGCTTGCGCCAGTAAGCCAACTCTCCCAGCGGCCAGGCCGCCCTCCTGCTGACCGCAAGCTCGAGCGCCGCGTCCGTAGCCCGGGCGACCGCCTCCCGGTCACCCTGAAGCCAGGCGGCCTCTGCCCGGGCGGCCGCGGCAGGTCCGATCCGCTGCAGCTCCGCGCTGGGCAGCGCCATGGCGATTGCCTCATCGAGAGGCGGCCAGACATCCGGATCGCCGCGCCGAGCCCGTACGACCCCCAGCACTGAAAGGGCATACACCCGCGGAACGGCAAAGGTCCGGTGATCCCGCAGCGCCTCGGCCGCGGCATCAACCGCCTCGTCCCACCGGCCCCGATCGAGATCTCGACGCGCCTGGCACGGGACGAAGAAGGTGCGCCACAGATCCATTCCGTGCTCGGTGCAGTAGTCGAGACCATCCTTCAGGTAACGGTCCACTAGGTCGTATCTCCGCTGACGTATCGGCCACCAGACGAGGTTGAGATACGCACGACCGGCGTTCTCCTCGAGGTCGAAGCGGAGCGCGAGATCGAGGCTGCGCTCCAGCTTCCCGGGCGCCTTCGCGGTTTCGGTAAGCACCTCGACCGCCCCCTCGTTCGTGAGCGCATAGACGGACGCCTCCTGATCACCCAACCGCTCGGCGAGCTCTGCCCCTCTGGCGCTCCACTCAAGCGCCTCCTCAGCTGCCTCGGCCACCGTGTGGAGGTGGCCGAGGTTGACATATGCCATCGCCAGCTCGTGCCCCGGGGGCAGCTCCTCCAGGCGGCCGACAGCTTCCCGGGCCGTTTCGGCAGCCTCGGCTGTTCGGCCGATGAACCGGTACAGGCGGGACAGCGAGCGCAGGCACTCGCCCTCCGCGACGGGATCATCGATTGCCCTACGGAGCGCCAATGCTTGCTCCTGAACAGCGATCGCATCGTCGAGCTCACCCGTGAGGTAGCACTCATAGGCGAGCTGCTCGCGAATTCGGGCTTGCTCGTCCGCAGGCAGATCGCCGGCGAAGCGAAGGGCTCGCCTCCACTGAGCAGCGGCCTCGCGGTGGGCACTGAGGGATGAAGCCGCCGAGGCGGCCTGCGGAGCGAACCGCAGCACGGCATCGGCGTCGGCGGCCCCCTCCGCGTGGTGTGCGAGCCGCGCGGGATCAGGAGTACCGGGCGCCGCCGCGAGGGCCTTCACGGCTTCACGGTGGAGCTCGATACGCCGGTCCGGCGCAAGGGCCTGCTCAACGATCAGCCGGGCCAGCTCATGCCGGAAGGCGACCCCATCGGGAAGCGGGACGAGCATCCCCGACGCCAGGCACTCCTCGATTCGATCGACCGTGTCCGGGGCGAAGACCTCCAGCAACCCCACCTCCGCCGACGGCTGCAGGACGGAGGCCGCTTCGATCAACCTCCGCGCGGGTTCGGACAGGCGCGCCGAACGGGCGATCACGGCATCGCGGACGGTGTCGGGCGCCTCACCCGCTCCCCCGGCCAAGACCTCGCTGACGAAGAAGGGGTTTCCGTTCGTCTTCCGGTAAAGCTCCTCACCGTCGATCCCGTGGCCCTCGGCGAGCTTGGCTACGGCATCTTCGGAGAGCGGTGGAACCTCCAGTCGAACGACCGCCCGCTCAGGGGCGAGCTCTCCGAAGAGCACCCGCAGCGGGTGAGTCCGGTCGAGCTCGTCGTTCCGGTAGCTCGCCACCAAGACCGCCCGGAGCGCACTAACCCTACGAGCAATCAGCCGGACGACGTCGAGGGTCGCCTCATCGGCCCAGTGCATGTCTTCGAGCACAAGGACCGTCGGCCGGCGAGCGAGTTCGTCAGCGAGCGCAGCTGCGATCTCGTGCGGCCGGGAGGCGCCCCGGACGAGCTCGTCGAGCTCACCACCGGTCGTATCCGCGATCTCGAACAGTGGCCCGAGGGGGCCCGGCGTCAACAGTCCGTCGCAGGCGCCCCAGAGGACGCGCACGGAGCCGCTGCACTGGTCACAGAAGTGCCGCAGGAGCACGGTCTTGCCGGCGCCGGCTTCCCCACCGACGAAGACGAGTCGGCCATGACCACTCAATGCACCGCCGAGGACCGCTTCGAGCTCCGACAGCTGATCGGAACGCTCGAGCAGCTCGCTCGATTCGCCCATGGTTCCGAAAACTAACCGGCTACGGCGATCGCGCCAGCAAACGTCGCCGCGATCATCAGCAGGATCCCGACGATCTCCAAGGTGTAGCCGGGCCGGCCGCTCATCCGCCGCTCCACGAAGATCACCAGCAGCGCCGCCACCGCCCCGCCGATCAGCCCACCGATGTGGCCGCCGATCGAGATGCCGGGGATCGAGAAGGTCAGGACCAGGTTGAGGACGACGAACAGCCCGAACTGCTGGGCGAGCTGCTCGACGCCGCGCCCGCGCGCGACGACGATGACGCCCGCCATCAGCCCGAAGATCGCTCCTGACGCGCCCACCGTGAACGTGTTGGGATCCAGGATCAGGACGCCGAGCGAGCCGGCCAGCAGAGAGACGAAGTAGATGCCGAGAAAACGGGGCGTTCCGATGCCGGGCTCGAGGATGCTGCCGGCCACATAGAGGACGTACATGTTGAGCAGCAGGTGAAGGAAGCCGGCGTGCAGGAACCCGCCCGTGATCACTCTCCACCAATCGCCATTGGCGACGTCCGGCCCATGAAGCCCGGCGTCGTGGATCACGGACCCGCCGTTGCTGAACTGCCCCGCGCCCCCGCCGGCAAGTTCCACCAGGAACACGATCACGTTGATCGCGATCAGGGCGATCGTCGCGGGCATCTTCCCCGCCGTCGGGCTGAACGCGCCTTGCCCCACCCGGACCTTGGTCGTCTGACTCGCGCACTCCGGGCAGCGCATGCCGACCGGCGTCGAGGTCATGCACTCCGGGCAGATCGGCCGCCCGCAGTTGGAACAGGACACGCCGGTCTCACGGTCGGGGTGGCGGTAACAGGTCTGGCGCTGCTGAGTCGAGGCCTCCATTGACCGCCAGCCTAGATCAGCCGGCCCTCGGGCCCGCCGCTACTCGACGGTGGCGCTGAGCAGGATCGGCGGCGTCGGCGTGGTCCGGCCGGGATGAGGCTCCCTGGTCACCATCACCTTCGCGCCCGAGCTCAGGTGGCCGTCGACCGCGGTCATCGCACGGCCCGAGCCGTCGGGGATGAAGTTGGACGAGGGCCGCACGCTGTTCCCCTGGGCCACCCACACCTGGTAGACCTCGCGCCCGCTCAGCTGATGGAGGCCGTGCAGGTCGAGCATCGAGGTGTTCTCACCGACCGCCAGGGTCCCGCCTCCCTGCTGGGCGACCACCGGAATCGTCTCCGCCCCACCGCCGCCACCGCCGCCGTTCCCCGCCACCAGATAGCCGCCGATGCCGGCGGCGGCGATGGCGAGCGCCGCCAGGCCCACCGCCGGCCGCAGCACCAGCCCGCGCCACCCCCGGCGCTCGGGCCGTCTCGTCGCCTCCCGCCTCCGCCCGGGCTCGCGCAACTCCGCCTGCCTCGCCTCGGCCTCCTCGCGGACGATCCCCAGCACGCGCTCGCGGAGCTCGGGCGGGGGCTCCAGCTGCTCCACGGACTCGCCCAGCACCGCGACAGCGGGGACGAGTGCCTCGAGCTCGCGCGTGCAGCGCGCGCAGCCCGGCACGTGGGCCTGGATCTCCGCGGCCTCCCGCGGGTCGAGCGCCTCCAGCGCGTAGGCGATCAAATCCTCTCTGTCGGGGTGGTCGCCAGTCACCAGCCCTCCGCCAGGGTCGCCCCGATCTTGTCCATGCCGAGCCGCATCCGGCCCTTCACCGTGCCGAGCGGCTCGTTCAGCATCTCCGCGATCTCCGAGTGGCTGAAGCCACCGTAGTAGGCGAGCTGGATCACCCGGGACTGATCGTCGGGAAGCTCCTTGATGGCGCCGCGCACCTCGCGCGCCGTCTCGCGGCGCAGCGCTTCGGTGTCGGTCATCTCCTCGGCCGGGCTGCGCTCGAGCAGCTCCTCGCCGCCGGCCGCGAGCTTCGGTGAGCGCCCGGACTCCTTGCGCAGCAGGTCGATCGCGCGGTTGCGGACGATGCCCAGGGTCCAGGCGCGAACGCTGCCGCGGGCGCGGTCGTAGCGGGCGCCGCTGCGCCAGATCGAGAGCAGCGCCTCCTGCGTGACGTCCTCGGCCGCCGTGCGGCTACCGACGATTCGGTACGCGAGCGAGTAGGCGGCTCCGGCGTGGCGGTCGTAGAAGACCTCGAAGGCGAGCGGATCCTCCCGCGCCACCAGCGGCATCAGGTCCTCGTCCGCGAGGCGCTGCAGCTCGGCCTGGGTCATCTCGTCGGCTCCCGGTGATCTACTTGACGTCCTCCCACGAACATGGCTACGAGCACTTCCAGAAATCGGATCATGGCTGCAAGGAGGTAGCGATGGAGGAGACAAGTCCCGCCAGGCTGTACTGCCTACTGGTCGGTGGAGTCCTGGTCATCGCCGGAATCATCGGATTCTTCTACGAGGCGAGCTTCGCGACCGGAGACTCGATCAGGACCGATGACGTGTTCGGGGTCCTCTCGGTGAACGGCTGGCACAACGTCTTGCACATCGCGATCGGCGCGCTGCTGCTCGTCTGCGCCGGGTCGGCGGCACGCGGAGCTGCGCTCTTCGTCGGCATCCTCTGCATCGTCCTCTGCGTCCTTGGTTTCATCGCGACGGGTGACGGCGGAATCACCTTCGTCGCCAAGGAGGACGTACTGATCAAGCTGGTCCCGGTCAATAACGAGGACAACGTGCTGCATCTGATCCTCGGGATCACCGGCGTGATCGCGTACTTCGCGTCGCGCCCGGCGACGCGGGTGGCCGCGGCGACCTGAGTCAGTCGAGGCGGTCGCGGACCTGGTCTCGGACCTGATCGGCGATGTCCGAGACCTGGCCCGCCAGCTCCGACAGCCGCGAGGGCTTCTTGCCGCCTCGCCTGCGCAGCTCGACGACCACCAGCCCGCCGGCGGCCACTCCCCCCGCGGCGATCGCGGCGGCCGGGCGAACCCAGTTGCGCGGGTCGCGCAGTGAGCGAAGCTCGGATTCGGAGAGCTCCTCCGCCCAGGCCGAGAGCTCCTCGGCCGCGGCCTGGGTGACCGCACTCAGGGTCTCCTCGACCCGGCCCGAGAGCTTCTCGGGCGGCTCGATCGGCCGCAGGGCCGAGCGGAGGAGGCTCTCGACGTCGCCGGGGGTCTCAGCCGCCATTGACGCTCATCTCCTCCTCGAGCTGCTTGATCGCCCTGTGGATCAGCACCTTGGTCGCGCCGTCGGAGCGGCCCAGTGACCGGGCGATCTCCCGGTTGTCCATGCCGAGTGCGAAACGCATGATCAGGGCGTCGCGGCGGTCGTCGGGCAGGTGCTGGAGGTGCTCCATCACGCTCTTCAGCTCCTCCCTGCCCTCGACGATCCGCTCGGTGCCGTGCGGCGCCGCGATCGGCTCCGATTCCTCCAGCACTCGCTGCGGGCGCCTGGCGCGGTCACGGTGGTAGTTGGAGGCGAGGTTGTGCGCGATGCGGATGAGCCAGGGACGCAACGGCCTGCCGTTCGACTCGCGGCGAGCACGCTCGAAGTGGCGGTATGCCTGAAGGAACGCCTGCTCGGTGACGTCCTCGGCGTCGTGGTGGTTCCCGACGCGGTAGTACGAGTACGAGTAGACGTCGCGCAGGTGATCGCGATAGAGCTGCTCGAAGGCGCGATCGAGCTCGGCCTTCGACTCCCTCGGCTCGCCGTTGTTCGCGGCGACCTTCTCCGCATCGGACACATGGCAAGCGTACTCGCGGCCGCGATCATGCCGCCCGGCCTCCGGCGACCGGCTCGCGTCTTGCACGCTCGGCCTGCCTGACGCGCGCCATCCACTCCGCCGGGGTGATCTCCCCCGCGATCAGCCCCGTCAGCCCCTCGAGCGCCGAGCAGCCCATACCGGCGCGGCGCACGGCCTCGGTGATCAGCGGAACCGAGTCCAGCGCCTCCGAGGTCTGACCGATGATCTCCGGGATCTGCTCAGCCGGGGTGCCCTCGCCCAGCAGCTCCCCCGCGCGACGGTTGCGGCTGCCCTCGGCCAGGATCGTCGCGGTCAGGTCGCCGACCCCGGCGACGCCCGCAAACGTCTCGTGCTCGGCGCCCCGGGCGCGCGCGTAGGCCACGCATTCGCGCCAGACCTGGGCCGTCGCGATGCCGGCGGCGTTCATTCCCTGCGCCTGTGCGGCGGCGCCGGCCAGGGCCGCCGCGTTCTTCGCGGCCCCCGCCACCTCCACTCCGATCATGTCCTCGGAGCGCTCGCAGACGAGACCCGCCTCGTCGAAGACGCTGCCGAGCTGGTCGCGCAGGTCCGCGTCGCGGCTGCCCAGGACGAGCGCCGCGGTGCCCGAAACCGCTTCCTTGGCGTGCGCCGGGCCGCCGAGAGACGCGACCGCCCGGGCCCGGATCCGCTCGGAGACGTATTCGGAAGGGAGCGCAGCCATCGGGGAGACCATCCCCTTGCTGAGCAGCAGGACCGAGGCACGCTGGCCGACCCGGTCGCCGATCGCGCCGACCGCCTGGGGCAGGGCTGCCGAGGGAACGGCGAGGCAGACGAGGTCGATGCCGGCGAGCTCGATGTCCGCGGCACGCTTGACGGTGAGGGAATCAGGCAGCGCAACGCCCGGGAGGTAGTGCTCGTTGGTCCGGGTCTCGTTCATCTCCTCCGCTCGCTCCGGCGTGCGGGTGCCGAGCTGGACCTCGAGTCCACCTCGAGCGAGCAGGACGGCGACGGCGGTGCCCCAGCTCCCGGCGCCGATCACGGCGGCCTTGCGGAGCGGCGGCAGGCCGCCGAGCCACTCCCACTGCAGCTCGATCACCGGCCAGATGCGGGCACCGACCGAATTCGCCAGGGCCGGCGACGGGTCCTCGGTGCGGGGGAAGGTGAGCGCCCGGCCCATCCGCACCTTGACCTTGCGGGGCCGGATCCTCCAGCCGCGACGGACCTGCTCGGTGCCGTGGACGGCGACGGGCAGCACCGCGGCACCGGTTTCCAGGGCGAGGCGGCCGAAGCCACGCTTCGGCCGAGCGAGCGAGCCGGTGCGGTGCCGGGTCCCCTCGGGGAAGATGCAGACGGCACCGCCGCGCTCGAGCACCTCGCGGGAAGTGACCAGGGTCTGCTCGTCGGACTGGCCGCGGCGCACCGGGTAGGCGCCGAGCCGGTTGAGGATCCAGCCCTGCCACCGTTTGTCGAAGAGCTCGACCTTGGCGACGTAATGAAGCGGCCGTCGCCACGGCAGCGAGGCGCCGATCACGAAGGGGTCGAGGAAGCTGCGGTGATTCGCGGCGACGATCAGCGGCCCCTTGACCTTGCCGTGCTCCCGCCCGATGCGGGAGAGCCTGAAGTAGGCGAGGAAGAACGGGACGAGCAGCAGGCGCGCGAGGAAATAGAGCGGGCGATTGACGCCATGCTCACGCGTGAAGCGGTGGTAGGCGAGCAGCCTCTCCTCGTCCATGCCCAGACCGAAACCCTGTCAGAGCGGGCAGTTACAGGCGGGTCGCGCCCGCCCCGGCTACCAGGCGGCCTCGAGAATGCCGGCGAGGTCCTCGCGCGTCGTGTCGCCCGGGGTCATGTGCTCGAGCTCGGGCCGAGCCATCGCGACGTCGAGGACCTCGTCGATCCGGGCTCGGTCGGCCCCCAGCTCGCCCAGGTGCCGGTCACCGGCGAGTTCGGCGATCCGGTCGCGGAGCCCGTCGGGATGCGTGCCCAGGGCGCCGGCCAGCGCCTCGGACTGCTCCGGCGCGCGCCTTCGCATCTCCTCCATCGTGTGCGGGAGGAGCGCCGCGTAGGCCTCGGCATGCGGGACGCCGAGCACCCTCACCGACGTCTGGCCGAGGACGTGGTGCAGCGCGATCCCCGCCCGGTCGACCGCGATCCCGCAGAGCAGCGCTCCCAGCGCGAGCGCGGAGCGGCTCCGCCTGCCCGGTGGCTGGTCGAGCGCCTGGGCGATCAGCTCGGCGCCACGGAGTCCGGCATCCCTCGACTCGTCGTCGGCGAGCGGGGTGAAGAGCGAGTCGGAGCCGTGAGCCAGCGCGTTCATCGCCGTGGCCCGCAGCTGCGGCTCGGGGGCACTCGTCATTGCATCGGCATAGGCGATCACGAGGATCGGCCGTACCCCGGCCGCCGCGTCGCGTCCCTGGGGCAGCCGGTGAATCGCCGTCATCGGGGCGCCCGAGAGGGTGGTCGGGATGGCCGCCACCTCGCCGCCGCGGACGGCGGCGACGGCCTTGGCCGAGTCGATCACGCGGCCCCCGCCGAAGGCGACCAGGCGATCGCTCCCGACGTCGCCGACGATCGCCGCGGAGGCCTCGGGGACGCCGCCCGGGGCGATCAGATGCGTGCGCCCGGCGGCCTCTCCGAGCCCGCCGCCGTCGGCCAGGGCCCGCGGCGTGGAGAGCAGCTCGAACTGGTCCCATCCCTCCTGGGCGAGGGTGCCGAGTGGATCGGTGAGTGGCCCGCCGTAGAGCAACAGCCTGCGCCGGTCGTCGGTGAAGTCGACCCACTCCCCGTCTTTCGGTGGCTTGGGATCGCGGATGGACAAGAGCCCGGAGTGGGACTCGAACCCACAGCCTGTCGCTTACAAGGCGACTGCTCCACCAGTTGAGCTATCCGGGCGCTCCGGACAGGGTATGCGCGAACTCAGCGGCCCAGGTGTCCGAGCCGACGCGCCGTGCGCCGTCCGATCCTCAAATCCGGGTTGGGGGACGGACGGTCGGGCATACTGCCCGCGTGGCCAACCTCCGCAAGGCAATCGACGATCCCGGCGCCGCCGCCGACCGCGGGCGCTGGCTGGCGCGGGGCGCCTGGCTGCTCGCCGCCGCGGAGGTTGTGCTCGCCATCCGCAACCACGTCAATACCCGCCTGAGCGAGAAGGACCGGCAGCGCATGGTCGAGATCGTCAAGGCGTCGAAGGGGCGCCCGTCGAACCTCTCCGACCGTCAGCGCAAGGAGCTGAAGTCGCTCCTCGCCCAGGTGGAACCGCGCGAGCTCGCGAAGACCGTCGCCACGAGCGGTTTCGCCGGCCGCTTCACCAAGGGAATGCGCCGCAAATAGAGAGCGGCCGCCCGGTTGCCCGAGCGGCCGCTTGGCTGCCGTGCCGTTGGAAGGGTGCGAGCGTGCTCCGCAGGAGCAACCCGTTTGGTGCGTTAGATCTTCACCATGCGTGAGTCGAGGTGGATGCCCACCTTGCGCTTGACGCGCTGCAGGGCGTTGTCCACCGTCTTCGTGTCGCAGTCGAGCTTCTCGCCGATCACCTCATAGGAATGACCGTCGAGGTAGAGGGCCAGGACCCGGCTCTCCAGCTCGGAGAGGACGCTGGTCAGGCAGGCGACCAGGCTCTCCAGCTCCTCGCCCGCGATCACCTGGTTGGCGGGGTCGCGCACGGAGGGCCCGGGCAGAACCTCCTCGAGGGTGGTCTCCGAGTCGGGGCCGGCGGCCGCCGGAGTCTGGCTGAACGAGACGTACTGGTTGAGCGGCGTGTGCTTGTTGCGCGTAGCGGTCTTCACCGCTGTGATGATCTGTCGCGTGATGCAGAGCTCGGCGAAGCCGCGGAAACTCGACTCGCGCTCGGGGCGGTAGTCGCGGATCGCCTTGAACAGACCCAGCATCCCCTCCTGCATCAGATCGTCGGCGTCGCCGCCGAGCAGGAAGTAGGACGAGGACTTGACCCGCACGAAGCGCCGGTAGCGGCGCACCAGCTGGTCGTAGGCGTCGGTCCTGCCGTGCTTGGCGAGGGCGACCAGAAACTCGTCGTCCGGGCCGGGCCCGGTGTTGCGGGCGCCCTCGGGAATGGATCTGGCGGGGACGACCGCGTGCTCTTCGGTGCTTGGGGTAGGAACAGCCACAGCAACCTCCTCTTGGGGGGATCTGTGGCGCCCAGTTCCTCCCCTGAGGCGCCGTTTCGGGGTGCTGTCCGTCAGGCTCGACCTGAGGTTCACCCTTCTCGCGGAGCAGCCTACTGTCGGAATCCGGAATGTCAACCACGGTTCGGGGCCGATGCAATTCGCCTTGCAGGATCCGTGCCTGGAGGGGGCCGAAAGGTGCCATCCGTCCGCGAGCGCTGGTAATTGGTCCCTCGCTCGGCGTGCGGCCGGGCACGACAGAGGAGGAGAGATGGAAGCGAGCGCGCACCGGGTCGAGCCCGGTCGGGTGATCAGCGAGGCCTTCGAGACCTACCGGTCCCAAGCCGGCGCCCTGCTCGGCGGGGCGCTGATCGTGATCGGGATCGCGGGGCTGATCGAGGGAGTGCTCGCGGTCACCGGGAGCCTCTTCCTGGTGCTCCTCGGCACCCTGATCGCGCTGGCCGCGAGCTTCCTGTACACCGGATACGTGGTCAAGCTCGTCCAGGACGTGCGGGACGGCCGCCGCGACTTCAGCGTCGGTGAGCTCTTCTCGCACGCCGCCCCATACGTCGGCACCCTGATCCTGAACGGGATCCTGGCCGGGATCGCGATCACGATCGGATTCGTCCTGATCATCGTGCCGGGCCTGATCCTGCTCACCATCTGGGCGGTGATCGCTCCGTCCATCGTCGTCGAGGACAAGGGCGTCTTCGAGGCGTTCGGCCGCAGCCGCGAATTGGTGCGCGGCGACGGCTGGCAGGTCTTCGGCGCGATCATCCTCGCGTTCCTGATCGTGTTCGCCGTCGGGCTGGTGGCCTCGATCATCGGAGCTGCGATCGGCGATGTCGGCAGGGTCATCCTGCAGGCGGCCGCGAACGTGGTGACGGCGCCGGTGGCGGCGCTCGTCTCGAGCATCCTCTTCTTCGACCTCGGCGGCGGCGCCGGAGCGGCGACCGCGCCGGCGGCGCCGGAGGCGCCGGCGGTCTAGCCGAGGGGCCTCGGCGGGCTCAGCGGTTGGGGTCGCAGGACTCTTCGCCGTCGCTGAGCCTGCCGAGGAGCTCGGCCAGGGTCTTGATCTCCTCCTGGCTGAGCACCGCGCCAACGCGGCGCTCGACGGCCTCGACGTGCTGGGGCCAGGCCTCCTTGATCTTGGCCAGGCCCTTCTCGGTGAGGATCGCGTAGCTGACGCGCGCGTCCTCCTTGCACTCCCCCTTCCCGACCAGGCCCTGATCCTCGAGCCGGTCCAGTAGGCGGGTGATCCCCGAGGGCGAGAGCTGCAGCTCGTTGGCGAGGTCGATGCGGCGCATCCCCTCGTCGCCGGCCCGGGAGAGGAGCAGCAGGCAGCCGTAGTCGTTGATCGTCAGGCCGTGGCTCTCCACCAGAGCCGCGCTCAGCTCACGGGTGAGCGAGGCGTGCGCGCCCAGCAGGTTGCCGAAGGCATCCGTGGAGGGAAGTGCTTGATCTTTCAACTGTTGTGTACTCAAGTTCCTCTGCTAAACTGTTTGACAGCTCAAATAAGTGTAGCTCGCGACAAGGAGACGTTCAATGACGACAGCACAAGCAGAGTCAACCATCCCGACCGGCACCTGGCAATCCGATCCGGTCCATTCACGAGTCGGCTTCTCCGTGAAGCACATGGTCGTGGCCACCTACCGCGCCGGCTTCACGGACTTCGACATCCAGCTCAGCGATGCCGATGGCGACCCCAAGATCGCCGGCGAGGCGCGGGTCGAGAGCATCGAGTCCCGCGACGAGCAGCAGAAGGGGCATCTCCTCTCGCCCGACTTCTTCGACGCGGACAACTACCCGTCGATCAGGTTCGAGTCGACCGACATTCGCCGCGATGGTGAGCGGCTCACGGTCGACGGCGAGCTGACCATCAAGGGGAATACCCGTCACGTCACCGCGCTGGGCGAAATCAGCGGCCCAGTGGTCGACATCAGCGACACCGAGAAGGTGGGCATCGACCTGGAGACCAAGGTCGACCGCACCGAGTACGGCCTGAACTGGAACGCGCCGTTGCCGAAGGGCGGCTTCGCGGTCGACAACGAGGTCACGCTCTTCGTCCACCTCGAGCTCGTCAAGGCATAGCCGGATGAAGCTGCTCGCGATCTCAGGAAGCCTGCGTCGCGACTCGCACAACACCGCGCTCCTGCGGGCGGCGGCGGAGCTGCTGCCGCCGCCCGTGGAGCTCGAGCACTTCGAGGACTTGAAGCAGGTGGAGCCGTATGACGAGGACGACGACGCCGGGCGCGGCCCCGCCGGCGCTCGCCGCTTCCGTGAGGCGGTCGAGGGCGCGGATGCGATCCTGATCGCGACGCCGGAGTACAACTCGTCGATCCCGGGACAGCTCAAGAACGCCCTGGACTGGGCCTCGCGGCCCAAGGGCGAGAACGCCATGTGGGGCAAGCCCGTGGCGGTGGTCGGCGCCAGCACGGGGATGTTCGGTGCAGTCTGGTCACAGGCTGAGACCCGCAAGGTCCTCGGAGCTTCAGGCGCGCGGGTCATCGACGAGGAGCTGTCGATCCCACACGCCCACGAGGCGGCGTTCACCGAGGACGGGCGCCTGGCGGACCAGGAAACCCGCGAGCGCTACGCCGAGATCCTCGGTGAGCTCGTCTCCCTCGCCGGGCAGGCAGCTCAGCCCGCCCGGGTGGCAGCCTGATCCCAGGTAGGGTTCCGCGCCGATGGAGCGACGCACGGGCATCGACGCGCCGGATGAGCAGGCCATGGCCGCTTTTGCGGGCCGCGCCGCCGAGGGCCCGGTCTACATGCTCAACCTGCTCGAGTTCCTACCCGACGGCGGAGCAGAGCGCTACGCGGAGTACGGGGCTGCGGTGGCGCCCCTGTTCGAGCGCGCCGGCGGTCAGCCCATCTTCGCCGGGCGCCCCGCGGAGTCCCTGATCGGCGAAGGGACCTGGGACATGGTCCTGGTCGTCTCCTACCCCACCCGCCAGGCCTTCCTGGACATGGTCTCCTCGCCCGAGTACCAGGAGATCGAGCACCTCCGCAGCGAGTCGCTGCGGCGCTCCGAGCTACGGGCGATGGACGCCTTCGACGCGGCCGAGCTGCCGGGTTCCTAGGCCGCCCGCTGGCGGCGGGCCTCGAAGAGGATCACCGCCGCCGCCACCGACGCGTTGAGCGATCCGACCTTCCCCGCCACCGGGATCGAGACCAGCTCATCGCAGGTCTTGGCCACCCTCTGCCTCAGGCCCTTCCCCTCCGAGCCGAGCACGAGGACCGCACGCCCCGTCCACTCGACGTCCGTGTAGAGCCGCTCGGCATCCGCGTCGGCGCCATAGACCCAGGCTCCCGCCTCCTTGGCTTCGGCCAGCCAGTCCGCGAGGTTGCGGACGCGCGCCACCGGCAGATGCTCCACCGCGCCCGCCGAGGCCTTGCAGGCGGCCGGGGTGACCGGGGCGGCACGCCGCTCGGGGATCACCACGCCGGCCGCCCCCGCCACCTCCGCCGCCCTGCAGACCGCGCCCAGGTTGTGGGGGTCCTGGATCTCGTCGAGGGCGACGATCAGGCGCTGGCCGCCGTCATCGCCCTCGAACAGGCTGTCCGGGTCAGCGTACGGGTAAGGGTCAACCTCCGCGACGACGCCCTGGTGGTCGGGAGATCCGCAGAGACGCTCGAGCTCCTCGGCGGGCGTGTCCGGGATCCGCCAGGTCCGGTGCACCCGCCGCCGGCCCCGCTCGGCTTCGGCGACGGGCCGCCGCCCGTAGATCCGTTCGCGGCCGGCCACCCTCAGCGGCGCCGGACGAGCCGGGCGCCCCCCGCCTCGTCGCGGACCTCCCAGCCCATCTCGGCGAGCTGGTCGCGGAGCGAGTCGGCGCGGTCGAAGTCCTTCGCCTTGCGCGCGTCCTCGCGCTCGTCGAGCAGCCGCTGAGCCTCGGCGGGCGCCTCCTCATCCTCCTCGAGGAGCGCCTCGAGGCCGAGCAGGGGAAGCAGCTCCTCGAGCGCCCCGCGGGCGCCCGGCAACTCGCGTCTGTTGCCCTCGGCCACGATCTCGAAGAGCACGGCGTACGCCTGGGGGGTGTTGAAGTCATCTGCCAGTGCGTCCAGGAAGGCCTGGCGGCGATCGGTGAGGAACTCGTCCGGCTCGCCGGCGGGGGCGTCCATCAGGTAGTTGCGGATGCGGTCGACCCGGGCTGCTGCCTCCGTGAGCTGGTCGTCCGAGAACGCCAGGGGCTGCCGGTAGTGCCCCGAGCCGAGATAGGCGACCACCGTCAGACTCCCGTAGCGCCCGATCGCCTCGGAGAGCTGGAAGATGTTGCCGACCGACTTCGACATCTTCTCCTCGTCGATCTGGACCAGGCCGTTGTGCATCCAGATCTCGGCGAGGGGCACTCCCCTCGCCGCCTCGGTCTGCGCGATCTCGTTCTCGTGGTGGGGGAAGACCAGGTCGATCCCGCCGCCGTGGATCGCGAAGTCCGGGCCGAGCTCCTTCTCCGACATCGCCGAGCACTCGATGTGCCAGCCGGGGCGGCCCTTGCCCCAGGGCGAGTCCCAGGACGTGTCCTCGCCCTCCTTCTGCCCCTTCCAGAGCGCGAAGTCGAGGCGGTCCTCCTTGAGCGAAGCGGTCCCCGCCTCCTCCCCCTGATCCATCTGGTCGGCGTCCCGGTTGGAGAGCTTCCCGTATCCGTCGAAGCTCCGCACCCGGAAGTAGACGTCGCCGTTCGCCTGGTAGGCGTGCCCCTCCTCGATCAGCGCCTCGATCAGGGAGACGATCTCGGGGATCGTCTCCGTCGCCAGCGGCTCGGCGTCCGGGCGGCCCAGCCCGAGGGCGTCGGTGTCGGCGATGTAGGCGGCTGTCATCCGTGCCGCGTAGGCGTCCGACGGCTTGTCGGCCTCGCGCGCGGCGTCGTAGATCTTGTCGTTGATGTCGGTGACGTTGATGACCAGCTTGGCGCCGAGCCCCTGGTGAGCGAGGAAGCGCCGCAGCAGCATGAAGATCACGAACGGCCTGGCGTTGCCGATGTGGATCCGCCCGTAGACCGTCGGCCCGCAGGCGTAGATCCCTACCTGGCCGCCCGATCCGGGCTCGAGCGCGCGGACCTCGCCGCTGAGCGTGTCCTGGATGCGAATGCCCGCCACGACGCGGATGCTATTCGCGCACGGAAGTACGCATATTCCGCGCTGATTCCGGAAAAGAACACAAAACTGGTGAGCGGGAACAACCGTTCGGGGCAGTACGCTGCAGCAGCCGTGACTCAGGCACCGCTTGAGCATCAGCGCCTTCGCGCTGTGGAGGACGCGTTCGTCTCGCTCCCCGAGCGCTACCTCGGAGCCGACCCCGGCTTCAGCGCCAGCTACCGCATCGAGCTCGATGACCTGGGGTCGAGCTGGGCGGTCCAGCTGGACGAGATGGGCTGCACTGTCTCCGAGTCGCCCAAGCGCGAGCCGGACGTCGTGATCGGGACCGACGCGGCCACCTGGCTGGAGCTTCGTGAGGGCCAGCTCTCTGGATTGGACGCCTTCCGCTCGCGTCGCCTCTGGGCGCGCGGCAACCTGGATCTCGCCGTCGCCTTCGAGGGCTTCTTCCGGCTCCCCAACGGCAGGCCGCCGCTTCTTCGGATCCACAAGGTCCACGCGGGCAAGGCCCAGATCTCGACGCTGACCGCCGGGGATGGGATCGAGACGGTGATCCTGATCCACGGCCTCGGCAGCAACAAGACGAGCTTCTTCGAGACCATCTCCGCGCTGACGCCCGACTACACCGTGCACGCGATCGACCTGCCGGGCTTCGGCTCATCGTCGAAGCCGCTGCGCGCGCCCTACGACGCGGCCTGGTTCTCGCGGGCCGTGACCCGGTTCATGGACGCGCAGGGGATCGGCCGCGCCCACCTGGTCGGCAACTCGCTTGGTGGACGCGTCGCGATCGAGATGGGGCTGCGGGAACCCGAACGGGTCCGCAGCCTCAGCCTGCTCTGCCCCTCGATGGCATGGCGGAGGCGCCGGCACTTCGTGCCGCTGGTGAAGCTGCTCCGGCCGGAGCTCGCCGCGATCCCCCACACCTTCGGCGACGCCCTCGTCCGCCAGCAGTTCTGGAGCATGTTCTCCCGGCCCGAGCGGATCCACCCGTCCGCCGCCGACGTGGCGGTGGAGGAGTTCCTGCGCACCTACCGCTCGGTCAACGCCCGCGTCGCCTTCCACTCCGCTGCACGGCACATCTACCTGGAGGAGCCAAAGGGCCCGAAGGGCTTCTACACCCGCCTCCGCGAGCTCGAGCCCCCGGCGATGTTCGTCTGGGGAGACGAGGATCCGCTCGTCCCGTTGGCCTTCTCTCGCTACGTGCGCGACTCACTGCCCAACGCCAAGCAGGTGGTGCTCGACCAGTGCGGGCATGTGCCGCAGGTGGAGCACCCGATGGACGCGAACGCGCTCGTCCACGACTTCATCGGCCACGCACAGGCCTCCGCCGCCGAGCGCGCGGCGAAGCGCCTGGGACGGGCGGCCCGCCGCCTCCAGGTCCGGATCAACGGCAACGGCGCCGTCAACGACGCCGTCAAGGCCAAGGGCGCGGAGCTCAGCGCCGACGCGGCCTAGGGCCGCGGCAGAATCTCCTCGACCGGTCCCGGCCGGCCGACGTGGAATCCGCTTGCGCTCCGTGATGTCGCGCGCGATCGTCGAGATCCCGATCACCTCGCCCTCCGAGTTCCGCAGGGGGGAGATCGTCACCGAGACGTCAATCAGCGAGCCGTCCTTGCGAACTCGCCGCGTCTCGTAGTGCTCGACGTGCTTGCCCGCCAGAGCGCGCTGCAGCTTCTCATCCTCCTCGGGCCGCCCCTCCTCCGTAATCGTCAACCCCCACTCCTGACCGACCGCCTCGTCCTCGCTGTAGCCGTAGAGTGCCTCGGCCCCCGGGTTCCAGCTCGTCACCAGGCCCTTCAGCGAGCGGGTGATGATCGCGTCGTCGGAGGAGTGCACCACGGACGCCAGCATCGCCTGGGCCTCCTCGGCTCGCTTCTCGACCGTCACGTCCTCGCAGACGCCGAGCATCCGGATCGGATTGCCCTCCGGATCGACGATCACCTCGCCCTGGGTCCGCATCAGGAACTCGGAGCCGTCCGGACGCGTCGCACGCTTGACGTCCTCGAAGGGCTGATGATCGGCGAACGCCTTGCGGTTCCGCTGGTCGACCGCCTCCCGGTCATCCGGGTGGATCCGCTCCAGGAAGCGCTCGTAGGTCGGCTCGATCTCGCCGGGCTCGAGCCCGTAGATCCGGAAGAGCTCGTCGGACCAGATCACCGCATTGGCCACGATGTCCCACTCCCAGCTTCCGAGGCGCGCCAGCCGCTGGGATTCCTCCAGCCGGTTCTTGGTACGGCGGAGCTCCGCCTCCGCCTCCTTGCGGTCGCTGACGTCTCTCACGATCGCGATCACGAAGACGTCGCCGTTGGCGCTCAGCGGGCTGAGGCTGATCTCGACCGGGAACTCGTTCCCGTCCTCGCGCCGCCCTCGCAGCTCCTGGCCCTCCCCCATCGGGAGGACTCGCGGCGCCGCCTGGTATCCCTCGCGACGCCCCCGGTGCCGCTCCCTGGCCTCGGGTGGCACCAGCATCTCGACCGGCTCGCCGACGAGCTCGTCGCGGGCGTAGCCGAACAGCTCCTCCACGCGGAGGTTCGCAAGCGCGATCGCGCCGGTGCGGTCGACGCCCAGGATGGCGTCGGGCGCCGCCTCGAGCAGGCCCGCAGCGGTGTCGTCCCGACGACCGGCCACGAGAACTCGCGCCGCCCGTCGGCCGTCGAAGTCTCCCCCCTGGATTCTTCGGCCGAAGCAGCCGAGCAGCTCGGATCTTCCATGACCCAGCCGAGAAGTGTTGAAGGAAGCCCGCAGCTGGGCCGAATCCCATGTCCCATGCCCCACTAGAATCGGGGAGCCATGGCTGAGAGCGGTGCAGGCACCGCTGCCCGGGCCGGGGAGAGGCGGAGCCAGAACGGATCGGACCCACGTGCCTCGCGCGGGGGCGGCTTCGGCCGGCCTTCGCTCCTGCGCCGGTTCTTCACGGAGGTTCAGAACCGGCTCACCGCCGACCTCGACGATCGCGACCCCGACTTCATCCGCGAGAACCTCTCGCTCTCCTGGCTGATCGCGAGCATCTGGTTCCGGGGGGAGGTCCGCGGGATGGAGAGGATCCCCGAGAGAGGTCCGGTGCTGCTCGTCGGTAACCACTCCGGCGGCACGATCACCCCCGACACGATCGTCTTCACGCTCGCCTTCAACACCTACTTCGGCGTGGAGCGGCCCTTCTACCAGCTCGCCCACAACCTGGTGCTGACCTCCCCCGTCGGGCCGTACCTGCGACGTTTCGGAACCGTCGCGGCGTCCCACGAGAACGCCAGGAAGGCGCTCGATGCCGGAGCGGCAGTCCTGGTCTATCCGGGAGGTGACTGGGAGGTGAACCGTCCGACCTGGGAGGCGAGCAGGATCGACTTCGCCGGGCGCCGCGGGTTCGTCAAGCTCGCGCTCGACGCCGGCGTCCCCATCGTTCCGGTGGTCTCCGTGGGCGGTCAGGAGACCGCGATCTTCCTGACCCACGGAGAGCGGCTCGCGAAGCTCCTGCGCCTGGACAAGCTGCTGCGGCTGAAGACGCTGCCCGTCAACCTCTCGCTCCCCTGGATCGTCAACGTCGGCGACTTCCTCGGCCACCTGCCGCTACCGGCCAAGATCACCGTCCAGGTGATGGACCCGATCGACCTTCGCGAGCGCTACGGGGCCGACCCCGACCGCGATGCGATCTACGAGGACGTCACGCGGGCGATGCAGGCCCAGCTCACCGAGCTGGCGGCGGAGCGCCGGCTGCCGGTCGTCGGATGAGCGGCCGGTGAGGATCGAGCAGAAGATCACCGTCGACGCGCCGCGCCATGAGGTGTGGCAATACGTGACCGAGCCGGCGAACTACCCGGTCTTCATGGAGGGCCTGACCCGCTGGGAAGTCGCCGGAGACCTGCACAAGGGGCTCGGCGCCCGCTACCGCATGCTCCTGCGGGTCGGCGCGGCCGACGTCGGCGGGCTGATCGAGATCGTCGAATGGCAGCCCGAGGGCGACATGGCCTGGAGCTCGGTCACCGGCGTCGACCAGCGCGGCCGTTGGCGGCTGCGGGAGCTCGGCAACGGCCACACCCGCGTGACCTTCCGCTTCGCCTACGGCGTCGCCGGAGGAGGACTGGCCGCGCTGATCGCGGAGAGAGTCGCGGCTCCAGGACTGAGTCGTCGGTTCCATCAATCGCTGCTCGCCCTGAAGCGGGCGGTCGAGGCCCAGCCGGAATCGGCCTCGGTCGGCTAGTACGTGCGCAGCCGGCGGCCACGGACGTAGCGGGTCCCGGCCGGGTCGGCCGGAGGGGATCCATCCGGGAGACGCTGCCGAACGGGCTCACCCGAGGGGGTCTCGACCTCCTCGGCCTCGTCGGCCCCTTCCTGGACCTCGCCCATGAGCGCTTCGGTCCTGGCCCGCTCGACCTTCTCCTGCACCTCCTGTTCGGCGCGGCGGCGGGCGGCGTCGACCCGCTCGTCGGCCTCCCGCTGGAGCTTCACCGCCTCCTGGCTGAGGGTCGCCTCGGCCTCGGCGCGGGCCCGCGCCTCGGCCTCCTTCGCCACGCGGTCGGCGAGCCGGCGGACCCGATCCTCTGACTCGCGACGGGCCTCATCGGCCGCGTCGCGGATCCTTCGCTCCAGCTCGCGCCTGACGCGCTCGACCTCGGTCTTCTCGCCCTCCGTGGCCGCCTCGGCGCGCTCCTCTGCCGCGATGGCCCGCTGCTCGGCCTCGTTGAGGCGGCGCCGCAGGTCGCTGAGACGTCCCTCCGCCTCCTCGGCGCGCTCGAGCGCCTCCTTGACGCCGTCCTCGGTCCGCTCCCGCGCCTCCTGGATCGCGGCCTCGGCGCGTTCCCGTGCCTCCTCCTTGTGGCGCGCGATCGCCTCCTCCGCGCGCCGGCGCGACGCCTCGCGCTCCCTTTCCGCCTCGGTCGCGCGGGCCTCCGCCTGCTTCACCGCCTCCTCGAGCTTGGTGAGCTGGTCCCTGGAGCGCTGCTGGGCGGCGGTCGCGTGAGCCTGCAGCTCAGCGGTCCGACTCTCGGCCTCCTGGACGCGCTCCTGGGCGTCGGCCAGCGAGCTCCTCGAGCTCGGTCGAGCGGCGCTCCGCCTCTCCGGCCACCTGGCCCGCCTTCTGGATCGCCTCGCGCGCCTTGGCGCTGGCCCGCGCCTCGATCTGCTTCGCATGCTCGATCGCCTCCTGCGCTCGCGCTCGCGCCTCCTCAGCGGCCGCCTCGGCGAGGATCGCGTCGTTGCGGGCCTGCACCTCACGCTCGCGGAGCTCGTTGATCAGCTCCGACGCCTTGGAGCGGAAGCGGTCGGTTGCCGCTCGAGCATCGTCGATCTCCGCTCGGATCTCGGCGGCGGCGACGGGCGGCGCGGCGTCGGACTCCGACTCGTCGCCGATCGGCTCCAGGCTCTCAGTGTCGGACAAGCTCCGCGCCCTTCCTGTCGACTCAGTCAGCGGGCTGGTGTTCGGCCAACTCGCGCTTCAGGACCTTACCCGTCGCATTGCGCGGAAGCTCCTCGACGAACACGATCTCCCGCGGCACCTTGTAGCGCGCCAGGTTCGCCTTGACGTGGTCCTTGAGGTCGTCCTCGCTGACCTCGGCTCCGTCCTCCCTGACGACGAAGGCGCGCAGACGCTGGCCGAACTGCTCGTCGTCCACGCCGATCGCCGCCGCCTCGTGAACCGCCTGGTGGTCGGAGAGCAGGTCCTCGACCTCGCGCGGGAAGACGTTCTCGCCCCCCGAGACGATCATCTCGTCGTCGCGGCCGTCGATGAAGAGCCGGCCTCCGTCGTCGAAGTGCCCGACGTCGCCGGAGGAGAGCAGCTCGCCGAGATGCTCCTTGTCCCCGCCCCCGGTGTAGCCCTCGAAGGCCATCTGGTTGCCGATGAAGATGCGGCCGGTCTCGCCCTCGTCGACGTCGTCGCCGTCCTCGTTGACGATCCGGATCACGGTGCCGCGCGGCGGACGGCCCGCCGTGCCCGGGGCGGCGCGCATGTCCTCCGGCGTCGCCACCGTGGCCCAGGCGACCTCGGTCGAGCCGTAGAGGTTGTAGAGGTTGTCCCCGAACTCATCCATCCACTTGGTCGCGAGCTCGCCTGGGAGCGCCGAGCCGCTCGCCGCCGTGACCTCGAGCGCGGACAGGTCGTAGCGGCGCTTGACGTCATCCGGCAGGGCCAGGATCCGCTGCATCATCACGGGGACCACCGCGAGGACCCGCGCACGGTGCTCGGCGGTCGCGCGCAGGGTGTCCTCGGGATCGAACTTCGGGCGCAGGACCATGGTCGCCGCGGTTGGCAGGCTGAGCATGAAGTGCAGGAAGCCCCATGAGTGAAACAGCGGCGCGGCGATCATGGCCGTCTCGCCGTAGCGGCGGGGGATCTTGGAGAAGAGCGCCGCCAGCGCGCTCAATCCCTCCGGCTGGCTGCGCTGGGCACCCTTCGGAGTCCCGGTGGTGCCCGACGTGAGGATGATGTAGCGGGCCTGCTCCGTGGGAGGCTCGAGATCCTCGTCGGGGGACCCGGAGATCAGCTGCTCGAGGGTGGTCTCGTCGGTCCCCTCCTTCTCCTCCCAGGCGACGAATCGCCGGGGGCCCTTGGTCACGCCCGAGAGCAGGTCGGTGAACTCCTGGTCGTAGATCAGGACAGCGGGGTCCTCGCGCTCCATGACGTCGGATAGCTGCGGACCGGCGAATGCCGTGTTCAGGTAGAGCGCGACCGCCCCGAGCTTCGCGCACGCCATGGTCGCCTCGATGAAGTAGCGGTGGTTGCGACACATGATCGCGACGCCGTCGCCCTCATCCACGCCCTCGTCGCGCAGCGCCCGAGCCAGCGCGTTCGAGCGCCGGTGCGTCCGCTCCCAGGTCAGGCTGCCCGCCTCGTCGATGATCGCGACGTGATCGGGCACCGTGATCGCGTTGGCGGCGGAGCCGAGAGCCGGGGACGCCCCGAGCCTGAGGTAGCGCTCGGCAACCCGGGCGAGCTTGTCCGGGCGCATCGGCCGGATCAGACCGATGTCGCTGAAGGTGCGCAGCTCGAAGGCTGCATCGCCAAGCGCCGCCGGCAGCCGCGAGGCGATGCCCGCGAGGCCCTCTTTCAGCCGCTCCTGCGCCATCCCGCACAAGCTTAGATGCGAGGGTGCTCCGAGGCGGAGCCGAGGGGCAACCCGTTCATGGAGAGGACGGCCGAAACTCGGTCAGGCGCGCTGCATCTCGTCGCCGGTGTCGACCAGGGCCACCGCCATGCAGGCGATTCCCTCTCCCCTGCCGATCGCGCCCATGCCCTCGTTCGTCGAGGCCTTGACGTTCACCGGGGCCGAGAGGACATCAGTCAGGGTCGAGGAGATCTCGGCCTTGTAGCGCTCGAGCTTCGGCGCCTCGCAGATCACCGTCACGTCGACGTTCGCGACCGCGCCAGACATCTGGCCGATCACGATGCGGAGCAGGTCGATGGAGTTGGCGTCGCGCCACTGCTCCTCGGTGTCCGGAAACAGCTCTCCGAGGTCGCCGAGCCCGCAGGCGCCGAGCAGAGCGTCGATCACGGCGTGGGTCAGGACGTCCGCGTCCGAATGGCCAGTGAGGCCCCGGTCGTGCTCGATTTCGACGCCGCCCAGAACCAGCCGCTCGTCCTCGACCAGGCGGTGGCTGTCGTATCCGATGCCGACGCGAAGCGGCATCAGCCCGGCTCCCCGCGATCGGCCAGCTCGTCGGGCTCGAGGGCCGTTCGGCCGATGGGCTCAGTCCACCTCCGGCGATGGTCGAAGACGCAGAGTCGCTCGACCCCGAGCTGCTCGAAGAAGTCGAGTGCATCGTCATACGCGAACCCCACCTGGTCCGGTGCGTGTGCATCGGAGGAGAGGGCGAACTCGGCGCCCGCCTCCAGGCACATCTCGGCGAGCGCGCGAGCCGGATAGATCTCGCCGACCGGCTTGCGGAGCCCCGCCGTCGAGATCTCCACGGCGATGTCGTACTCGGCCACCGCCTCGGCGAAGGGCTCGTAGTGGAAGCGCGGGTCACGTTCCGGAGATGGTCGGTCGGCACCCCAGATCTTGACCAGGTCCGGGTGGGAGACGACGTCGAAGAGGCCGGAGCGGACCAGCTCGGCCTGCCACTCGAAGTAGGTGCTCCACAGCGAATCCGCATCCGGGAAGGCGTCCCAGACGTCGTAGCGGCGGTCATCGACGGCTCCGGCCTCGCCCAGGTAGTGGACGGAACCCACCACGTAGTCGAAGTCGTGCCCGTCGAGCAGCTCCGAGATCCGGTCCTCCGCACCGCGGATGTAGTCGGCCTCGATCCCGAGCCGCAGCGGCGTGGTGCGGACGAACTCGCAGTAGGCGGCGAGATCGTCCTCCGCCTGGTCGTGCCAGTAGGGATGGCCCCAGAGCTCGAGGGCCTCCTTGAAGCGGTAGACGTGCTCCGAGACCCCGAGCTCCTCGATTCCCTGCTCCTCCGCCGCCGCCAGATAGCGCTCGGCGTTCTCCCGGGTGAAGTACTCGTCGGCCTTGCCGACCTCGTCGGGGCGCAGGTGCAGGTGGTAGTCGGTGAGCACGCGTTTACGCTACCCGGAGTGGTCCGTCCGCGGATCGTCGTCCCCGGTCACGACGCCGAGAGGCGGGCCGCCTCCCCACTCGGCCGCAGCCGCCGCCAGGTCCGCGTCTAGAGTCCCCGTCCTTGCCGGTCAAGACGCTCATCGTGCTCGCGGCCTTCGCCGCCGGGGTCGGCCTCGCCGAGCTCTTCGGCGCGAAGAACCTCGGCACGGCCCTCGGTGTCGGCCAGCTCACCTTCGTGGTGGCGCTGGTCTACGTACTCATCAAGCGCTAGCCCCGCGCGCGAAGCAGCAGCTCGGCGACGCGCAGATCGAAGGGCGTTGTCACCTTCAGGTTGTCCGGCGAAGTCGAGTGCACCACCACGCGGCCGCCCCGGCGCTCGACCAGCATTGCGTCGTCGCTCGCGGTGGGCAGCGAGTCGGGATCGGCGAGGGCCTCGCGGAGTGCCTCCGCCCGGAAGGCCTGCGGCGTCTGCACGGCCCAGAGACCGGAGCGGTCGAGCGTGCGGTCGACCTGGCCCTCGTCGCCCACCTGCTTGATCGTGTCGGTCACCGGCGTCGCCGCGATCACCCCCGCCGCGTCCTCCTCGGCGGCGAGCTTCTCGACGATCGCGTCGACCAGTCCCGCTGTGACCAGAGGCCGGGCGGCGTCGTGGACCACGACGAACTCCTCAGCGCAGAGCGCCAGCGCGTTCGCCACGGATTCCGAGCGGTGCTCCCCTCCTTCCACGGCGACGACGCCGCGCTCCGCGACGAGGCCATCCTGGCCCGGAGGAGCGGCCACGACGATGTCGGCGATCGCGCTCGCTGCGCGGAACGCGTCGAGCGACCAATCGAGCATCGGCCGCCCGGCGAGCTCCACGAAGGCCTTCGGGCCACCGGCTCCGAGCCTCTGCCCGGAGCCGGCGGCCGCGATCACGGCCGATGCGGAGGCGGACCGCCTAGGCGGTCGCCTTTGCGGCGCCGAAGCGCTCCTCCAGCAGCTCGTCCAGGTAGGCCTCGGCGCCGTCCTCGTCCTTATCGAGGGCGTACATGAACTCCGACGCGAGGATCTTCTTGGCACGCGTGTACATCTGCTTCTCGCCGGTGGAGAGTCCCTTCTCCCACTCCCTGATGGCGAGGTTGCGAACCACCTCCGCGAGCTCATAGACGTCGCCCGTCTTGATCTTCTCGCGGTTGTGCTTGAAGCGGCGGTTCCAGTTCTTCGGCATCTCGGAGACCTCGTCGGTGAGGACACCGATCACCTTCTTGACCTGCTCCTCGTCGATCACTCGACGGAGGCCGGCACGGCTGGCGTTCTCGCAGGGGACCATCACGGTCATGTTGTTGTGGAGGATGTTGATGGTCAGGTAGTCCCGCTTCTCGCCCATCATGTCCTTGGACTCCTTCTTCAGGACAACGCCCGCACCGTGGTGCGGGTACACGACGTTGTCGCCGACCTCAAAGTGAATATTCACTGGCGCTTCGAGTTCGAGGTCGGCAACCGACGCCTCGTCTACTACCTCCTCTGTTAGCTCTGGAATTGGTCTCTCCTTTCGTCGAGACGGCCTGACGGGGCCGTCAACTCTGTAAGTAGCGGTCGACCGGGTCGACTTCCTGAAGCCTGCGGAGGCCCTCGCGGATGTCCTTGGCCCGTCCGGCGCCGACGCCCTCGACCGCCTCGAGGTCATCGTCGCTCGCCGCGAGCACCTCCTCGAGGCCCCCGAACTCCTGGATGATGCGCTGCACCACCAGCTTCGGCAGGCGCGGGATCCGGCCCAGGACGCGGTAGCCGCGCGGGGACACCGGGAACTCGAGTGTGGAGACCTTGCGGTCATAGCCGAGCAGCTCGGCGAGGCGGCCGAAGTCGAGCAGGTCCTGGTGGGGCATCCGCGCGATCGACGCAGTCGTCGTGCTGAGGTTCTCCTCGGTGTCCTCGACGGAGTAGTCCCGGATCAGGGCGGACTTGTCGGCTGCGACGCCGACCATCGTCTCCTCGAGCTGCATCTCGATCAGCCGCCCCTCCGTGCCGAGCTCGACGATGTAGCGCTCCACCTCGACCGCCATCCGGGTCACGAGCTCGGCTCGCTGCAGCACCGAGAGGACGTCGTACAGCACGCTGCCCCCCTCGAACTCGAGCCAGGTCAGCCGGGTCGAGACGGAGTCGAGGCGGGCACGGTACTTGTCGAGGGTCGCGAGCCCCTGATTGGCCTTGGCCAGCACCGCGGGGATGTCCTGGAGGATGTACTTCATCCCGCCCAGGTAGAGGGAGACGACCTCGCGGCGTTCGGAGATCGCAACGACAAGGGCGTCGGTCTGCTTCGAGACGCGCTCCGCGGTCCGGTGGCGAGTCCCGGTCTCCGACGAGAGGATCGTCGGGTCGGGCATCAGCTGGACGTTGGCGCAGACGATCTTCGTGGCCTGCTCATTGAGGACGATCGCGCCGTCCATCTTCGCCACCTGGTACAGCAGCGCCGGCGTGTAGTCGATGTCGAGGCTGATCCCCCCTGAAAAGAGAAAGGAGACCTCCTCTGGGTCCCCGATGACGATCAGCCCACCCGTGCGGGCGTGGACGATGTTGTCGATGCCCTCGCGAAGCGCGGTGCCGGGAGCAACGATGTCGAGGGCACGCAGAAGTCGCGGATCCTGTCGCGCCTCCAACTCCTGTAGATCGTCGCCGGGAAGCGAAGACGCCATCGGGAATGATGGAAGCAGAAAGCAAAGCAGCTTGCTTTGCGGGGAAATCCGTGTGGAGAGGTCGGGATGGCCCTTGTCAAGCCGCTCTGGCGGGCGGGTCCTGTCGCCGGATTTCATCGACACGCGCAGCGGCGCGTGTCGAGGGTGAAATCCGGCGCCACCCGCCCGACAGCGCACTCTTGAGACTGCCCGCCGGTGAGAGCCCCTCGATCGCCTCGTCGCCCGGTGGCGGGCCGAGCACCGTTCCCAGACCGAATTTCCTGGCCTCCGCCACGCGGCGGTCTGCGTGGGCCACGTAGCGGACTTCTCCCGTCAGGCCGATCTCTCCGAAGCAGGCCAGCGGCTTGCCGTCCGTTTCCAGGGCCTGACCGGAGTGTGCCGAGGCCACCGCCATCGCGATCGCGAGATCGGCGCCCGGCTCGTCGATGCGGACCCCTCCCGCGACGTTGACGAAGACGTCCGCGGTGCCGAGCGAGATGCCCCCGTGGCGGGTGAGGACGGCCAGGACCAGAGCGAGGCGGTTGCGGTCCACACCGGTTGCCGTGCGGCGCGGCGGGACGATCTCGGTCGGGGCCACCAGCGCCTGCACCTCGACGAGCAGCGGCCGCGTTCCCTCCATCGCGCAGAGGACCACTGACCCGGGTGCTGGGCGCGCCTCGCCGACGAAGCGCGCGGACGGATCGACGACCTCGACCAGGCCTCCCTGCTTCATCTCGAAGACGCCGACCTCGCTGGTCGCGCCGAAACGGTTCTTGAGCGCACGCAGGGTCCGGAAGGTCCGCTCGCGCTCGCCCTCGAAGTGGAGCACGCAGTCGACCAGGTGCTCGAGCGCCCGGGGCCCCGCCAGGGAGCCCTCCTTGGTCACGTGCCCGATCAGGATCAGGGTGACGTCCAGCCGCTTCGCGGTCTCCAGGAGGGCCGAGGTCGCCTCGCGGATCGCTCCGACGCTGCCCGGGGCCGCGTCTGGGATCGCCAGGGTCTGCACCGAGTCGATCACGCATGCGGCCGGCCGCTCGGCCTCGAGCGCGGCAAGCACGGACTCAAGCGAGGGCTCCGCGAGCATCGGAACCGACAGCGCCGCCTCGCCGAGGCGCTCCGCGCGCCGCCGGACCTGCGCCGCCGACTCCTCCCCCGAGACGTAGAGGACATCGTTGCCGGCGCCGGCGATGTTCGCCAGCGCCATCCCGGCCAGGGTGCTCTTGCCGATGCCGGGCGCGCCGCCGAGCAGCACGAGAGAGCCGGGAACCAACCCACCACCGAGAACCCGGTCGAGCTCGGCGATCCCCGTGCCCACCCGAGTGGAGCGCTCGGCCTTGACCTCACGAAGGGGCACGGGCCTGGGAGCGGTCCCCCGCTTCGACCGTCCGCCGCGACTGGCGCGCGCGGCGGGAGCGCTGACCTGTTCGAGCGTGTTCCACGCGCCGCAGCCGGAGCATTGCCCGGTCCAGGTCAGAGCGGCATGTCCGCACTCCGAACAGCGGTATTGGGAACCCTTTCCAGCCACGGATCCAGGCTAGGGATAGGACCTGACGGCTCCGGCGCCGACCGTGGCGGTGGCGGAACTAGTTCGTGTCGGTTTCCACCAGTTGCCCGAAGAGGAGATCGAAAAGCGGGACGTAGTCCTCGAGGGGAGCCTCGTCCGGGTCGACCAGATGCTGCACGGCCAGGCCGACGTCGAGCGCGATCATGGCCGTCGCGATCTGCTTGGGCGTCAGAGGCGGCTTGCGCCCGATCTCCTTGAACGTCTCCTTGGTCCCCTCCGCGAGCAGGTGGCGGTTGCCGCTCCAGAACGTCGCGGCGAGCTTCCGGAATTCCTCGTCCCGAGCCGCCTGAGTGAGGCACTCGAGCCAGAGCCGGAAGAGCCAGGTCCCGCCCTCTCCCCTCTGGACGTCCCTGACTCTCTCGATCCCCCATCGCAGCCGCTCCCGGGGCGTCCCCGGCTGCTCCTGCGCCTGCTCCGCCATCTGGGCGTATTGGCGATAGACGCGGTCCTGGAGAAGCTCGACGAAGAGCTCGTCCTTGCTCTTGAAGTTGGAGTAGAAGGCCCCGCGGGTGAACCCGGCCTCGGCCGTGATCTCCTCGACGCTCGAGCCCTGGAGCCCCCGGCGCAGAAACACCCGCTCCGCCGCGTCCAGCAGCCGGGTGCGTGTCTCCGCCTGCTTCTCCTTGCGCGTCAGGCGCTTGGGCGGGTCGGCTCCCTGGTTCACGTCATCGGATTCCGTTTAGATGCAGATTTGTATTCTAATACGCGCATGTATCCGAGATCGTCCAGGGCCGGCCCACGAGCTCACGACGCACGGTACTGGGGCAGGTCGGAGGGAAAGCTGGATCGGGTGCTGCTCGTGCTTGGCGCCATCGCCCTCCTCGCGCTCGTCCCCATCCTGTGGATCTGGCTCCTGTACGGCAGCGGCTTCGCGGGCGAAGCGATCTACGCAGGTGGGATAGGTCTCTGCGCTCTCGCCGCAGGTGTCGGCTTCGGGATGATCCGGATCCTCGACGGCCGCCGATGAACAGCTGGACACAGGTGCCATAGGCCTGGGTCGGCAGCCTCGGAGAGATCTTCGGCTTCTGCGCCGGGGTCGCGGGCCTCGTCTACAACGGGCGCGTCTTCCAATTCACCGGCGAGGCGCTGCGCCAGGCGGGCATCCTGATCCTCGGCTCGACGCTGGTGATCTGGGGCCTGGTCTTCATCATCGGTCTCCAGTGCGGGATCGAGGGCGCCTACCTGCTTCGCGCCCAGGGCGCTCCGGCCTATGCCGGGGTCTTCTCCGCCTGGTGCGACCTGCGCGAGCTCGTTCCCTACGCGTTCGGATACATGATGGCCGCCAAGGTCGGTACCGGAATCGTGGCCGAGCTCGGCGCGATGCGGATCTCCGACGAGATCGACGCCCTCGAGGTGATGGGCGTCCCGCCGGTGACCTTCCTCGGTGCGACCCGTCTGCTGGCTGCATGGATCGCGCTGCCGTTCATGTACCTCGGCGCGGTCGGCGTCGCCTACCTGGCCAGCTGGATCGCCGTGGTGGAGCAGATCGGCGACGTCTCCTCGGGCGGCTACTTCCTGATCTTCTGGATGTTCCAGAATCCGCCCGATCTCTTATTCAGCCTGATCAAGGGCATGGCGATGGCGACGATCATCGTGCTGGTCGGCTGCTACTACGGCTACACGGCGCGAGGTGGGCCGGTGGGAGTCGGCACGGCCACCGCCAAGTCGATGTTCCTCAACATCATCCTCGTGCACATCGTGGGCATGCTGGGCACCCTCGCCTTCTGGGGAGCCAATCCGAGGGCGCCGATCGGGGGGTGACCGCGGGCATGAGCCCGGCCGTTGGGCATGAGAGCCGCGCGGTCAAATAGGAGTCAAGAAACGAGCGCGAATCGCCGATGAACACGCATGCCCTCCACCGGATGGCTGGTCAGCGCTTGGAAGCGCAGCGGGCTCCCGCCCCCGGTGCGCGCGCTTGCCCTGATCATCTTTGCGGGCGCTGTGACCAGCCTGGTGGCGGCGTTGGTCCCATCCAACTCACAGGCGCCGGTCCAGTTGTTCCGCCTCGTGGCGGCGGCCGCCCTCGTCGGCTCGCTGCTCCTCTGGTGGCTGGGGGACCGTGTCCCGCGCTGGTTCCTGCACACCGTCGTGGTCGGCGGGACGCTGGCGATCTCGGTGCTGATCGCGCGCGCCGCCACGGGCGTTTCGACTGTCGTGACAGCAACCGACTACATCTGGATGGGCGTCTACGTCTCCTTCTTCTTCTCGCGCACGGCCGCCCGCCTGCACCTGGCGCTGATCGCCGCCGCCTTCGGCGTGGCGCTGCTGGTCAATTCCCACGGCGTCCCGGCCGAGGCCTATGTGTTGATGACCGCATCGATCGTCGTCGCATCCGAGACGATCGGGCGGCAGAGCGCCCGGCTGCGCCACGAGGCCCACACCGACGCGCTGACGGGTCTCCTCAACCGCAGCGGGCTCGCGACGGCCGCCGAGCGCGCCTTCTCGCTCGCGGACCGCACGGGAATACCGCTGACGATCGCGCTGATCGACCTCGATGACTTCAAGCAGGTGAACGACCGCGATGGGCACGCCGCCGGCGACCGGCTGCTCGTCCGGATGACCCAAACCTGGAGCGAGGAGCTCCAGCCCGGGGACCTCTTCGCTCGCCTCGGCGGCGATGAGTTCCTGGTGGTGCTGGTGGGCTCCAGCGACGATGAGGCGACCCGCTTCTTCGAGCGCCTCCTCTTCATCTCCCCCGCGCCCTGGAGCGCCGGGGTGATCAAGCGCGATCCGGGCGAGGAGCTGAGCGCCTGCCTGGCCAGGGCCGACAACACGCTCTACGAGGCCAAGCGCTCGCGTCCGGCGACGGGCCAGACGTACCACTCGACTTTGGCCCCCAAGCGCGATTTCCAGCTCGAGCCGACGCACTGAGCCCTAGGCCCGGGCGACTCCCTCTTCCGGAGCGAGGCCCTCGACGACGGCATCCTGCCTCTCCCGGGCGGGCGAGCCGATGGCGAGAGCGAGCAGGGCGGCGGCGACCCCGGTGCCGAGAGCGAACGTCCAGCCGCGCTCGAGGTGGGCGAACAGCTGGTCAGGGGCGGGATCGGCCAGCAGGGCCACCAGCACAGCCACGCCGATCGCAGCCCCGAGCTGACGCGCCATCCCGAAGACCGCCGTCCCGGTGGCGAAGCGATCCGCCGGCAGCGATCACCGGCGCGTGGCCGATCCGCGCGCCGAGGCGGCCTAGCTACCCGGGAGAGTTAGGGAACGGAGCGCCGGCGAAGAACGCGAACCAGACCAGGAACGCGATCATCGAGACGATCGCGGTGGCGACGAAGAGCCGCTCCACGGGATCGCTCTGGTGCTCCCCAGGCTTGTACGGCGTGTCGCGCATGCTGCGGTTCCACGGGTCCTGCCGTCCCCGGCCGCCCTGCCCCATCTGGCGTCGCAGCAGCCGGGCCCTGATGTAGGACGCGATCAACAGCAGGCCGTAGTAGGAGACCAGGATCCCCGTGCCGATGAAGGCGGCGACGGGCCCGTTCACCGCTCCGGTCTTGCCGTAGAACTTCGACGCGACGAAGATCCAGAAGAGCGGCACGCCGAAGCCGATCAGCAGGGCGCCAATCAGCGTGAACGCCGTGGAGCCCGTGCCGACGAGAACTCTCCTGATCGCTGTCAGCACAGAAGTCATCTTGCGATCGATCCCTGGCGCCTGAGCGCCCTCGATTGAGGTTAGCGGGCGGGCTCGGCCGTGAGATGGCGCAGATCCCGCTCGGGGTCGATCCCCCATTCGGTCGCGACCGAGGCGAGCTCCGCCGTGACGGGCCAGCGGTCCGGACGCTCCTCGCCGCTGTGATCCGGCGTCGCTCCCTTGAGCGCCATGCAGCCGGAGTTGTCCCCGATCGAGCGGATCTCGCCGACCTGATCGGGGGTGAGCCGCTGATCCGTGGGCAGCGCGGCCAGCTCGGCCCGCTTCTCCTCGATCGGCCGCGCGCCCTCCCCGGCCTCCTGAATCAGCGTCGGCACCACGCACTCGACCGCCGAGTGAGCGAGGTTCCACTGGCAGGCGAGCTGCATCGGCGTCAGGTCGGCCCTCTCGGCGAACGGGCGGAGCCGATCCAGCTTCGCGCGGCCCTCCGCGATCCACCCGTCCGGCCGGAACGAACGATGGTCGCCCTGAGGCAGCTTCGTCTCCGGCGTGACGTCGTCCCAGAAGATCCCGCCGTAGTCGACCACGCGGGTGATCACGCGAACGCCGTGACGGGCCGCGGCGTCCAGGCAGAGCTCACCGGGCCACGGCTCGAAGGGGTTGAGGATGATCATCGCCCAGTCGATCGCATCGCCGAAGCGCTCGAAGCACCGCACGACGTCGAGGGTGAAGCCGTTGGCGGGCCCGGGCGCAACGCCGACCGCGCCGGCGAGGCCCGCCTCGCGGATGGCCGCCATCCCCTTCCAGACCTCCTCGCTCTCGTAGCCGGTGCGGTCCGGGTTGTGCAGCAGCAGGAGATCGAAGCGGTCCTGGCCGAGTCGCTCAAGGCTGCGCTCGGCGGCCATTCGCAGGTAGCCCGCGTAGTCGGCCGGGCGCCGAAGCGAGGCGGCGGTGAAGCGGGGAAAGCCCTTCGGCCCCTCACGCTCGCCCTCGTAGAAGTCGTGACCGACCGCGCCGACGAGACAATAGTCATCCCGGGTGACGCCGTCGAGAGCCCGACCGAGCAGCGAGTCCGCCTCGCCCTGGCCGTAGACGTCGGCGGTGAGCACGGTGTCGACGCCGTCGCCCGGTCGCAGCAGCGCTTCGAGCCGCCCCGGTTCGATCTTCTCCCCGAAGCGGAGGTACCGGCCGCCGCTCCAGCTGCCGATCGCCGCTCTGCCGGGGCTTCGCATGCTCACACCGTAGCGTCGGGCTCCCGCTGCCGGTCGGGCCGACCGGATAGCTTGGGGCCTGATGTCGAAGGCAGCGACAACCGCGCTGGACGAGGTCGTCTGGGACCTCTCACACCTGCTCGACGGAGAGCGGCCCCCGGACGAGGTCGACGAGACGGCGGTCGAGGCGCTGCTCGACCGAGCAGGCGAGCTGGCCGAGAGGTTCGCTCGCGCCTACGAGGGCCACGTGGAGGAGCTCGACGGGCCCGGTCTGGTCGAGGCGATGAAGAGACTTGCGGAGATCTCCGAGCTGGCCGGACGCGCTGCAAATTACGCCCACCTGCGGTTCGCCGCCGACACTGAGGACCCGGCGAACGGCGCCCTGGTGCAGATGACCAGCGAGAGGGGCGCGGCGATTCAGACCAAGCTCCTCTTCTTCGAGCTCGAGTGGGCGCAGGTTCCAGACGCCCGCGCCGAGGAGCTGCTGGCCGCCGAGGGCCTCGAGTTCTGCAGCCATTACCTGCGCATGGAGCGGCGCTATCGCCCTCACCTTCTGTCGAAGCCCGAGGAGACGATCGCCACCGAGCTGTCCGTCACCGGGCGTGGCGCCTGGACCCGCCTCTTCGACGAGCTCACCTCCGCGATCCGCGTGGATCTCACCGGCCCGGACGAGCCGGTCTCGCTCGACGTGGCTCTGTCCACGCTCTTCGACCCGGACCGCGAGGTGCGCCGCACCACCGCCGAGGCCGTCACCGCCGCCCTCGAGCCCGGGCTGCGTACACGCGCCTACGTCTTCAACACCCTGCTCCAGGACAAGGCGATCAAGGATCGCCTGCGCTCGTACCCGCACTGGCTCGCCTCCCGCAATCTCTCCAACGAGGCGTCCGACCAGTCAGTGCAGGCGCTGGTCGAAGCGGTCAAGGGACGCTACGACCTGGCGCGGCGCTGGTACCGGACCAAGGCGAAGCTGCTCGGGCTCGACCGCCTCGCCGACTACGACCGGATGGCCGCGGTCACGTCGGATGACGAGGAGGTCCCGTGGGAGGCCGGGCGGGAGCTCGTGCTGGACTCCTTCTCCTCGTTCTCCGACCGGGCCGCGGAGGTCGTCGAGCGCTTCTTCGCCGAGCGCTGGATCGACGCTCCTCCCACCCCGGTCAAACGCGGCGGGGCCTTCAGCGCCTCGACCGTCCCGTCGGTCCACCCCTACGTGCTCCTCAACTACACGGGTAAGCGCCGCGACGTGATGACGCTCGCGCACGAGCTCGGCCACGGCCTCCACCAGACGCTTGCGAGGGAGCAGGGGATCTTCCATCAGGACACGCCGTTGACCGTTGCCGAGACGGCGTCGGTCTTCGCGGAGGAGATCACCTTCGGCAGGCTGCTCGGGCGCGCCGAGACCCCGGGGTCGCGGCTCAGCCTGCTCGCGGAGGCGGTCGAGGGCCAGATCGCGACCGTCTTCCGCCAGGTCGCGATGAACCAGTTCGAGGACCGCGTCCACAATGCTCGGCGCGACGAGGGCGAACTCGCCGTCGAGCGGCTCGGCGAGCTCTGGGCCGAGACCCAGCTGGAGCTGCTCGGCGACTCGGTCGAGATCACCGACGGCTATCGCTCCTGGTGGTCCTACGTTCCCCACTTCATCGGCAGCCCCGGCTACGTCTACGCCTACGCCTTCGGCCAGTTGCTCGCACTCTCGGTCTATCGCCTCTACACGGAGCGGGGTGATGAGATCGTGCCCGCCTACCTCGAGATGCTCACCGCCGGGGGTTCACGGCCCCCGGAGGACCTCGGCGCGATCGTCGGGGTCGATCTCACGGATCCCGGCTTCTGGGATTCGGGCCTCGACCTGGTCGAGGAGCAGGTGAATCAGGCGGTCGCGGTCGCCGACGAGGTACTCGCCGCGCGCTAGCTCAGGACTTGTCGCCGTCGCCCGAGGAGCTCTCGGGATCGGCGCCGTCGCCCGAATCGTCGCCGCCGTCCTTCTTGGCGCCGACGCCGACCTTCTCGGGCTCGGCCTTCTTCGCGGGCCGCTTGCGCGGCTTGACGATCTTCAGCTTGAGCGGATGATCCTGTTCGTCGCCCTTCGCGTCGCGCTCGACCTGGACGGTCGAGCCCGGCGTCATCGAGCCGGCCTTCAGCACCTCGTCGGCCAGCGGGTCCTCGATGTAGCGCTGGATCGCCCGGCGCAGCGGGCGGGCGCCCATCGCCGGGTCCCACCCCTTGTCGACGAGCAGTTCCTTTGCGTCCTTCGAGAGGTCGAGCTGCAGCTCGTGCTCGGCAACCTGCGTGCGGACGCGCTCGACCATCAGGTCGACGATCTCCATGATCTCGTCCTTGGTCAGCTTGTGGAAGACGATGACCTCGTCGATCCGGTTCAGGAACTCGGGCCGGAAGACCTTCTTCAGGTCGCCCATGATCCGCGACTTCATGTCCTCGTAGGTGACACCGGTCTCGTCGGAGATGGCGAAGCCGAGCGGCGTGTTGCGGGCGATGTCCTGGGCACCGATGTTCGAGGTCATAATCACGATCGAGTTGCGGAAGTCGACCGTCCGCCCCTGGGCGTCGGTGAGCCTGCCGTCCTCGAGGATCTGCAGCAGGATGTTGAAGACGTCGGGGTGGGCCTTCTCGATCTCGTCGAGCAGCAGCACCGAGTAGGGCTTGCGCCGCACGGCCTCGGTGAGCTGGCCGCCCTCGTCGTAGCCGATGTAGCCCGGGGGCGAGCCGACCAGGCGGGACACGGCGTGCTTCTCCATGTACTCGGACATGTCGATCCGGACCATCGCCTCCTCGTCGCCGAAGAGGAACTCGGCGAGCGTGCGAGCGAGCTCGGTCTTGCCGACGCCCGAGGGGCCCAGGAAGATGAACGAGCCGGCCGGGCGCTTCGGATCCTTGATCCCGGCGCGGGAGCGGCGGATCGCCTTGGAGACGGCGGTGATCGCCGGCTCCTGGCCGATGACGCGCTTGTGCAGCTCGTCCTCCATGCGGACGAGCTTCTTCGACTCGGCCTCGGTCAGCTTGAAGACGGGGATGCCGGTCCACATCGCGACGATGTCGGCGATCTCCTCCTCGCCGACCTCCGGGCGCTCTCCACCCTCACCGGAAGTCCACTCGTGCTCGAGCTCCTTCTTCTTGTTGGTGAGGCGGCGCTCCTGGTCGCGCAGGTTGGCGGCCTTCTCGAACTCCTGGGCGTCGATCGCGGCCTCCTTCTCGCGCCGCGTCGTCTCGATCTCCTCCTCGAGATCGCGATACACGGGCGGCTGCGTCATCGACTTGATGCGCATGCGGGAGGCGGCCTCGTCGACCAGGTCGATGGCCTTGTCCGGCAGGAAGCGGTCAGAGATGTAGCGGTCGGCGAGCTCCGCGGCGGCCTCCAGGGCCTCGTCCGTGATCTTCACGCGGTGGTGCTGCTCGTAGCGCTCGCGCAGGCCCTCGAGGATCTTCACGGTCTCCTCGGTGGAGGGCTGCTCGACCTTGATCTGCTGGAAGCGGCGCTCCAGGGCGGAGTCGCGCTCCAGGTACTTGCGGTACTCGTCGAGCGTGGTGGCACCGATGGTCTGCAGCTCGCCGCGGGCGAGAGCCGGCTTCAGGATGGAAGCGGCGTCGATCGCGCCCTCGGCGGCGCCTGCGCCGACCAGGTTGTGGAGCTCGTCGATGAAGAGGATGATGTCGCCGCGCTGGGTGATCTCCTTCATCACCTTCTTGAGGCGCTCCTCGAACTCGCCGCGATACTTGGAGCCGGCAACCAGGGCGGCCAGGTCGAGCGTGTAGATCTGCTTGTTCTTGAGCAGCTCGGGGACCTCGCCGTTGGTGATCCGGGCCGCAAGGCCCTCGACCACGGCGGTCTTGCCGACGCCCGGCTCGCCCAGCAGCACCGGGTTGTTCTTGGTGCGGCGGGAGAGGATCTGCATGATCCGCTCGATCTCGATCTCGCGGCCGATGACGGGGTCGAGCTTGCCCTCGGCGGCGAGCTTGGTCAGGTTGCGGCCGAACTGGTCGAGCAGCTTCGAGGACTTCTTGCCCTCGCCGGTGCCAGCGCCGGCGCCCTGGCGGCGACCGCCGGGGCCGGAGAGCATCCTGATGACCTCGTTGCGGATCTTCTCGGAGTCGGCGTCGAAGTCGAGCAGGATGCGCGCGGCGACGCCCTCGTTCTCGCGAACCAGGCCGAGCAGGATGTGCTCGGTGCCGATGTAGTTGTGGCCCAGGCTCAGCGCCTCGCGGAGGGCGAGCTCGAGCACCTTCTTGGCGCGCGGCGTGAAGGGGATCTGGCCGGCGGTGACCTCCTCGCCGGACCCGACGATGCGAACGACCTGGGAGCGGACGCGCTCGACGGTGATGTCGAGGGACTCGAGCACCCGTGCGGCAAGGCCCTCCTCCTCGCGGAGCAGGCCGAGCAGGATGTGCTCAGTGCCGATGTAGTTGTGCTTGAGAGTCCGCGCCTCCTCCTGGGCGAGGACGACTACCTGACGGGCTCTCTCTGTGAATCGCTCGAACATTCAGTCGATCTCTCTCTGGTCTATCAAGCAGTTCGGTTGGTCTTACGTTGCGGTCGTCGGATTGGTTCTCGATTAAGTCGTATAGATAGGGGTCAGGGGACGCAAACTGACCGGGGGTCCAATCCGTATCGGCTCCTGGCTGCCGATTCCTTGATCTGACCTCCGGTTCTGTCGGGGACGGCGAAGCCAAAGTATAGCCAGGGGTCGTGCCCGGCCAGGCAGCACCCAGGCACGACAACGGAACTCCCTGCAAGGTGCGGGAAGGAAAGCCGTCAGCGCTCCCTTCGACACCCGAATTGGGCCGCAACCGTGACGCCGTCCGGGAGGCCCGGGTCGATCGCCGTCACGCGAGCGCCGGCGACCCCGACCTCGTCGAAACTTGGGCTTGAGCAGAGCGGGTTCCTATAGGCGGCGGCGCGGTGCAGGAGCGGGTTCGGGCGAAGGCCCGGGCGGCGTCGGCGACCCGGCGCCGCTCGTGCCGGGGGCGGGATCGGTACCTTGCCGCCCGTGGGAGCACTCGACCGGCTGCGGGCTGCAAACGGCGACGGCAGCTTCGCCGAGCGCGCTCGCTCCAACCCGCGCCTGCTGATCGCGATCGCCGCGGGAGCGATCCTGCTGCTCGCCTGGATCGGCTGGGCGATCTACGTCACCAGCGAGAAGGGCGCGAGCGGTGGTCTCGGCGTGCTGGTTGCCTGGCCCGCGATTCTCGCCGCGCTCGCCCTGATCTCCCTGCCCGTCATCGGCGGCTACCTGCTGATCAAGAGGCTCTCCGAGGACAGTGGGTCGACCGCCATCGCCGATACCGACGTTCCCGAGGATGAGGACGAGGAGGCCCCCGACGATTCGGCTGAGGAGGAGGACGAGAGCTCGGGCGAGGACGAGGACGATTCCGAAGATGAGGACGACGAGGACGACGACTCCGATGACGAATCGGACGACGACTCCGAGTCGGGTGCCGAGGCGAAGGCGGCGAAGAGCTGAAGCACGGATCCGGGGGCTCCGTCCGGATCGCTAGTGGCGAGTTTCCGCCCCCCGTGGGTCGGTAAGTCACCAACGCCCCGGATCTCGCCCCTTCTTTGCCGGTTTCCTGCCGGCGCTAGGTCCGCATCGCGGGGAACAGCACGACCTCGCGCAGGCTCTGCGCGCCGGTCAGGATCATCACGAGCCTGTCGATGCCGAGACCCGCGCCGCCCGTCGGCGGCATCCCCTGCTCCAGTGACTCCACGAAGGTCTCGTCGTAGGGCTGGGTCTCCTCGTCACCGCGTGCCGTCTCCTCGGCCTGCGCCTCGAAACGGCGCCGCTGCTCGTCCGGATCGTTGAGCTCGGTGAAGGAGTTCGAGATCTCGATTCCCCCGACGAAGGCCTCCCAGCGCTCGACCAGCCCCTCATCCGTGCGGTGCCGTTTCGCGAAGGGGGAGAGCTCGACCGGGTAGTCGACGATGAAGGTGGGCTCGATCAGCTTCGGCTCCACCTGCTTCGAGAGCAGGCCGTCGACCAGCTTCCCCCAGCCCTCCTCGGCATCCGGCTCGCTCCCCATCGCCTTCGCGAGCTCTTCGCGCGACGGATGCTCCATCACGTCGATCCCCGTCTCCTCCTTGATCGCCTCGCGCAGCGTGATCCGGCGCCACGGGGGTGAGAGGTCGATGGTCTCTCCGTCGCGCTCGATCTTGGTCGTGCCGAGGACCGACTGCGCGACCGACGAGACCAGGCCCTCGAGCTCGGTGGCCGTGTCGTTGTAATCCGCGTAGGCCTCGTACCACTCGAGCATCGTGAACTCGGGGTTGTGCTTGTGCGAGATGCCCTCGTTGCGGAAGTCCTTGCCGAGCTCGTAGACCTTCTCGATCCCGCCGACGACCAACCGCTTCAGATAGAGCTCCGTCGCGATCCGCAGGTAGAAGTCGCGATCGAGGGCGTTGTGATGCGTGGTGAAGGGCCGGGCGAGCGCGCCTCCGTAGAGGGGCTGGAGCACGGGCGTCTCGACCTCGACGAAGTCGCGCTGGTCGAACCAGCGTCTCACCTCGGCGATCGTGCGCGCGCGCTTCAGGAAGAGATCCCGGCTCTCCTCGTTCGCCATCAGGTCGAGCTCGCGGCGGCGGTAGCGGGTCTCGACATCCTCGAGGCCGTGGAACTTCTCCGGGGGCGGCCGGAGGCTCTTGGAGAGCAGCTCCCAGGCATCCGCGCGGATCGAGAGCTCACCCCGCTTCGACGCGAAGACCGTGCCCTCGATGCCGACGATGTCGCCGATGTCGAGCGAGAGCAGCGCCTCGTAGGCCTCCCCCAGCTCGTCCACCCGCGCCTGCACCTGGACCTGGCCGCTGCCGTCCTTCAGGTCGAGGAAGGCGGCCTTGCCGTGCCCGCGGCGGGCGATGAGCCGGCCGGCGATCCGATAGCGGTCACCGGTCTCCTCACCCGGCTCGAGGTTCCCGTGCGATTCCCGGACCGCGGCGATCTCGGTGCGGTCGGGAAAGACGTGCGGATACGGCTCGATCCCCTGCTCGCGCAGCCGCTCCAGCTTGGCCCGCCGGTCGGCGAGCAGATCGGACTCCGGGCGCTCCGGCTCCTCGTTCACGAGAGCAGCCTATTCACGGCTTCGCCATCAGGTCGGGGCCACGAGCGGCCACCCAACACCAGTCGCTGCGGGCTTCGCCCTCCGCTCCTGATGAGGGTGGCCTGGTGGGGCCCCTAAGCCGTCTCGATCTTCGTGACCTTGAGCTTCTTCTTGGGGCCGCGTGGCGTCTCCACCGTCACGACCTCGTTCTTCTTCGAGCCGACGAGCGCCTTGCCGATCGGCGACTCGTTGGAGAGCTTGTGCTCGATCGGGTTGGCCTCGGCGGAGCCGACGATCTGGAACTTCTGGGACTTGCCCGACTTCTGGTCCTTGACGTGAACCACCGCGCCGACACCGACGGTCTCGGTGTCGATGTGCTTGCGGTCGATGACCGCTGCCCGGCGCAGCCTGTCCTGCAGCGAGGCGATCCGCTGCTCGAGCATCGCCTGCTCGTTCTTGGCGTCGTCGTACTCGGAGTTCTCAGCGATGTCCCCGAACTCCCGCGCCGCCTTGATGCGGTCCGCGACCTCGCGGCGCTTGTCGTTCTCCAGGTAGGTGAGCTCTTCCTTGAGCTTCTCGAGCCCCTCTGGGGTGATCAGTGTCTCGCGCGCCAACTCTCCTCGATTCCGTCTGGTGTGGTTTGACTCGCCGCGCAAATCCCCCGCTATACGGCGAAAAATGAGCCCGCACCGACGTGATGGAGATCACGAGGGTCCGGGCGAAGCGCGACAGTATAGCGCCGGTATTTGACCTGGTCGAGGGGCTCGGTCAGGCGGCCAGGGCAGCCTGCAGCGCACCGAGAACCCGCGCCGGATCCTCGATCTGCGGGTAGTGGCCGAGGTCCTCGAATCTCCTCACCGGCGCGCTCGGCCTGAGCGCGAGTACGGCGTCCAGGACGGCCTCGGTGGCGACCGGGTCGAGCATGCCCCAGGCAAGCGCGAGCGGCTTCTCCCAGTCGCGCAGGGCGCCGTGCCAGCGCTCGGCGTGCTTGAAGCGCTCCTCCATGTAGGCGATCGTCTTGTGGTTCAGCGTTCGCCCGCCCCCCGCGCAGATCAGCTCCCACTGGTCGTCGGCCTCCTCGCGGGTGAGCGGGTGACCGGGCGAGAAGATCGATCCGAACTGCTGGCGGAAGAAGCGCTCGCTGGAGAGGCGAGAGAACAGGGGGCCGACCGCGCTCCTCAGGATGCGCTGGCCGAGGGTCGGGCTCGCGGCGTCCTGGATCATCGAGCCGTTGAGCAGCAGGCCTCCCACCAGATCCATCGCCGGTGAGCCGTCGATGTCGCGGGCCATCAGCTCGTTCGCAACCGAGGTCCCCATGTCATGGGCCAGGAAGAAGACGGGTCCGTCGTGGTCACTCCTCCGGACCAGTTCCTCGACCATGTCGGCCTGCCAGTGCAGGTCGTAATGGTGGTCGCGCGGCTTCTCGGAGAGCCCAAAGCCGAGGAAGTCGGGGGCGAGGGCCGCGCGGCCGGTCTCCCGCTCGAGCAGCGGCCGCCAGTCGTAGGAGCTCGAGGGAAAGCCGTGCAGGTGCAGCAGGAGCGGTGCGTCCCCGTCCTGCCTGTAGACGTGGATGCGCCGGCCACGAAACTCCTCGTCCGCGCCGCGATCGCGCCAGGCGGTGACGCGCTCGTTCACACCCGCCTCAGGCCGCCGCCGCGACCGGGGTCGAGAGCTCCGCGAGGAGTCCGCGGGCTTCGGTGAGATCCTCGCTCGCCTGGAAGGCGGCGGTCGTCGTCTTGTCGGCGTCGAGCCGCTCCAGGTACCACGGATAGAACTTGCGCAGGTAGCGGGCGGCGCGATCGGGGCCGAGGTGCTCCTCGGCCCGGTCCATCACCCAGAGCAGCTCGGCGATCACCTCTTCGCGCTCCGGCGCGGTTGCCCGCGCTCCGGTGAGCTCCTCGAAGATCCAGGGGTTGCCGAGCGAACCCCGCGCGATCATCACGGCGTCCGCGAACGAGGCCTCGTAGGCGTGGCGCGCGGCCTCGGCGCTGTCGAGTCCGCCGGAGATGACCACGGGGACCTCGATCCGCTCGACCAGTTCCCGGGTCAGCGCGTAATCGGGCTGCCCCTTGTGCTGCGTCGCCGCGGCGCGCGGGTGGAATCCGATGGCGGCGACTCCCGCGTCCTCGGCGAGTCGAATGGCGAGGTCAAAGCCCTCGCGCCCGCCTCGGGCCAACCCGGAGCGCACCTTCACGGTGACGGGGATCCCCCCGCCCTCGCGGGCCGCCGTGGCGACGCGGACCGCGAGGTCGGGATTGCCCAACAGCGCGGCGCCGGCCCCCGTCTTGCAGACCTTCTTCACCGGACAGCCCATGTTGATGTCGATCAGGTCGGCCCCCGCCCCGGCGACGATCTCCGCCGCGGACCGCATCACGTCGGGGTCCTGGCCGAAGAGCTGCACCGAGACGGGGTGCTCGTCGGGATGCAAGCGCAGCAGCTCCGTCAGGGTGCGCTCGTTTCGGTAGTGCAGCCCGAAGCTCGAGACCATCTCGGAGACCGCGAGCCCTGCGCCGTGGCGGCGCGCCTGCAGGCGGACGAACCAGTTGCCGATCCCGGCCAGGGGAGCGAGCAGCACGCGGTTGGCGATCTCGACGTCGCCGATCCGAATAGGGCTTGTCAGGGGTGGCTGCATCTCCCTAAGTGTTGCGCCCATAGATCAGTCGCAAGCCCGTGAGAGTGAGCAGCGGGTCCACCTCGTCGATCGTCTCGCAGTTCGGGGCGATCGTCGGGGCGAGCCCGCCGGTGGCGATGAACCTCGCCTCCTCGCCGAGCGCCTCCGATAGCCGCCGGTCGATTCCGTCGACCAGCCCGGCAAACCCGTAGGCGAATCCCGCCTGAATGGCGGCCGTCGTGTGCTTGCCGATCGCTCCCTGCGGAGTCGAGAGGTCGATCCGCGGGAGCTTGGCCGTGCGGGAAGTGAGGGCCTCCATCGAGATCTCCACCCCCGGGCCGATGACGCCGCCCAGGTACTCGCCTGCGCCGGAGACGACGTCGAAGTTCGTCGAGGTCCCGAAGTCGACCGCCACGCAGGCCCCATCGACCTTCGCATGGGCGGCGACCGCGTTGGCGAGCCGGTCGGCTCCCAGCTCGTGCGGGTTGTCGACCAGGATCGGCATGCCGGTCTTCAGGCTCGGGCCCACGAGCAGGCACGCCCGGCCCATGTGGCGCTCGGTGAGGGCCTCATACTCGGGCCCGAGCTGGGGAACGACCGTGGAGACGATCGCCCCATCCAGCGAACCGAAGGTCAGGTCGTCGAGCGCCAGCAGGTGGGAGATCGTCGCGGCGAGCTCGTCGGCGGTGGCGCTCGGCACGGTCCCGAGGCGCCAGTCGCGCCGGAGGTCCTCGCCATCGAAGGCGCCGATGTGGGTCTGCGTGTTGCCGACGTCGACCGCGAGCAGCATGCGCGGGATTATCGCTGCCCCCATAGGATGCGCCGCAATGGGGGAAGCAAAGCTCTACGTGATCCCCGGCTCGCACCCGTCGCGCACGGCGATGCTGATGCTCGACCCTAAGCGGATCCCCTTCAAGCGGGTGGACCTGATGCCGGTCATCTCCAAGGGCCTGTTGCGGGCAATGCGCTTCCCCGGCGTCACCGTGCCGGCGCTGAAGCTGGATGGCGCCCGGATCCAGGGCTCGCGGGAGATCGCGCACGAACTCGACCGGATCCAGCCCGACCCGCCGCTCTATCCCGCCGACCCCGAGAAACGGCGCAAGGTCGAGGAGGCCGAGGCCTGGGGCGACACCTTCCAGCACAGCCCGCGGCAGCTGAGCTGGTGGGCGCTCAAGCGAAACCGCTCGGCGATAGCGACTTATGCGGAGGGGGCTCGGCTCGGCATCCCGGTCAGCCTCGCCGTCAAGACAGGGGGCCGATCGTCGCCGCAGCGGCCCGCCTCAATGAGGCGACCCGATGAGAACGTGAGCCGATCTCGCGTCATTGAGCGACGACCTGGACCTGATCGACTCCTGGATCGCCGCAGGCGTGATCGGCGGCCCGGAGCCGAACGCGGCGGACTTTAAGCTGGCGCCCACCATCCGGCTGCTGATGAGCCTCGACGACATCCGGCCGTTCGTCGAGGCGAGGCCCTGCGGCGAGATGGCGAAGCGGATCGTCCCGGACTTCCCGGCCGCACACCGCCGGTCTTCCCTTCGGAGTGGCTCAACCGCCTGTAGATGCGAGGGTGCGCCGCCGGGCGCAACCCCGTTTGTTCACAGAGGCGAGCCGACGCGATTGACGCTCTGACCCGGCCCGAGGGCGTCCAGCGCCTCCCGCAATGCGGTGCCGTCCGGAAGCCGAAGCTCGGGATCGAGCTCGAGCAGCGGCGCCAGCACGAACCGGCGCGAGGTCACCTCCGGATGGGGCAATGTGAGCCGATCGGTGACGAGATCGATCTCCCCCAGGAGCAGCAGGTCGACGTCGATCGGCCGCGGGCCGTGGCGCGGGCCGCCGAAGTCACGGCCCGCCTCCGCCTCGATGCTCTTGCAGACGTCGAGCAGCTCCTCCGGCTCGAGCGCCGTGCTGATCCGGATGGCGGCATTCAGGAAGTCCGGCTGGTCGAGGATCTCCCCCACCGGCTCGGTCTCGTAGAGCGAGGAGGTCGCCTCCACCACGACGTCATGGGTGCGCAGTCCCTCGATCGCCCCGCGCAGGTGCTCCTCGCGATCGCCCACGTTGGAGCCGAGCCCGAGGTATCCGGTCCTCAGACGCCCTCCTCGTCGTCCGGCTCGCGGTCGAGCGACTTCTCCAGGGTCACCTCGACGCCCGCCTCCTGCACCACGTAGGGCAACGGAGGCTCCGGCTTGGCCGCGCGCACCCGCACGGACTCGCAGTCGAAACGCTCCATCAAGCGTCCCGCCACGACCTGGCAGAGCCGCTCGAGCGTTCGATAGCTCTTCTCGGTCGCGGCCAGGGCGACGATGTCGCAGACCTCCGAGTAGTCGACGGTGTCGTCGACGCGGTCCGTCAGCACGGCATCGCAGTCGGGGACGTCGAAGGTCAGATCGAACTCGAGCCGCTGGCCCACCTCCTGCTCGGCGTCCGAGACCCCGTGGTGGGTATATATGGAGAGGCCGCGGATCTCGACCTCGACCGACGGCTGCGCGGCGTCCTCGTGCTCGTCCACGCTGCCAAAGTAGACGATCGATTCCTGCTCCGCGCGCGTCCGGCGGGTCGTGAAAGGGTGTCGCGCGTGATCGCCTCAACGGACCTCCAACACCACTACGCGGACCTGGCCGACTGCCGGATGCACTACGTCACCCGCGGCGAGGGCAAGCCGATCCTCTTCTTGCACGGCTTCCCGCAGTTCTGGTTCCTCTGGCGCCGCCAGCTCGCTGACCTCGGAGCCGACCACGCCGTCTACGCGCCGGACATGCGCGGCTACAACCTCTCCTGCCGCCCCGAGGAGGTCGCGGCCTACCGGATGCGGCATCTCCTCGCCGACGTCCGCGGGCTGATCGAGCAGCTCGACCTCGCCCCACTGACGCTGGTCGGACACGACTGGGGCGGGATCGTCTCCTGGGCGTTCGCCCTCAAGTACCCCGAGATGCTCGAGCGCATGGTGATCATCGACGGCGCTCCGCCGTTCACCTGGAACCGGGACCTGCGGGAGAGCCCCATGCAGCGCCAGGCGGTCAACTACATGCTCGAGTTCTCGAAGCCGTCGCCGGGGCCCGAGGAGATGCTCTCGGCAAACGAGTTCTCCCTCATGGACGACCTCCTGATCCGGATCGGGGGCCGCGGGGCTCAGCTCTCGGATGAGGAGCGCGCCATCTACCACGAGGCCTGGGCCCGGCCCGGCGCCCTGCGGGGAGGGCTCAACTACTACCGCGCCGCCCGCATGGGCGAGCAGGTTGCGGCGGGCGGCGTGCCCGAGGAGTACGCCAGCAAGGTCACCTCGCAGACGGTGGACGTCCCCACCCTCGTGATCTGGGGCGAGAACGACGCCGCGCTGCTTCCCTCTCTCACCCGAGGCCTGAGCGAGTGGGTGCCCGACCTGCGCGTCGAGGTCGTCCCGGGGGCCGGCCACTGGGTTCCGTACGAGCGCCCGGAGCGGGTCAACGAGCTGATCCGGGGGTTCGTCGACGGCTAGCGGCGCGAGTCAGAGGCTCGCCGCCCGCTCGGGGTCGAGGATCGCCTCGGCGACGGTGAGCGCCTCGCGCATCGGGGCCGCATCGTGGACCCGGAGCATGCGGGCGCCGTTCGCGAAGGCGACCACGTTTGAGGCGATCGTCCCCCCAAGCCGCTGGTCGACCTCGGTACCGGTCAGCTTGCCGATGAAGCTCTTGCGCGAGGAGCCGAAGGCGATTGGACGTCCCAGCTCCGCGAACTCCCCGAGCCGCCGGTGCAGCTCGAGGTTGTGCTCGATCGTCTTCCCGAAGCCGATTCCGGGGTCGACCCAGATCCGCTCCTCGGCGATCCCCTGAGAGACCGCGTACTCGATCCGCTCGGACAGAAACGCCTTGATGTCGTCGACGACATCGTCATAGACGGGGTTCTCCTGCATCGTCCGCGGGTCACCCAGCATGTGCATGAGGACGACCTCGCAGCCGGCCTCGGCGCAGACCTCGGCCAGCTCGGGATCGGATCGAAGGGCCGTGACGTCGTTGACCATCGACGCTCCGGCATCCAGGGCCGCCTCGGCGACGACCGCCTTGGAGGTGTCGATCGAAATGGGAATCACCGCCGGAGCGAGCGCCTCGACGACGGGCCGGACGCGGACGAGCTCCTCGCCGGCATCGACGGCGTGCGCGCCGGGCCGGGTCGACTCCCCGCCGATGTCGAGGATGTCCGCGCCCTCCGCAGCGAGCTCGCGCCCACGGGCGATCGCGCGCTCCGGATCGAGAAACTCCCCGCCGTCCGAGAATGAGTCGGGCGTCACGTTGACTACTCCCATCACCTTCGCCCGCTCCACTGTCCGCTCCTACTGCGCCCGGATCAGCTGCCCCGTTGGGGTCAGCTCCACGAAGTGATGGGTGTCCCCGCTCCGGAAGCTCCGGCACTGATTCGCCGGCTGCTCGTCAACGGCCTGCCGGGGCTGATGCGCGATGTCGACGGCCCAGTCCGAGAGCCCCGGCAGGCTCTCCGAGAGGCAGGGACCCGCACTGAGGTCCTCCTTCGCCTTGCCGGCGTAGATGAACTTGGCGGCGGCAACGGCCTTGTCCCGGTCCTTCTGGCTGGCACCGGACGAGCCGCCGCAGCCGGCGAGTAACGCAAAGAGCAGAACACCGGCAATGAGGGGCAGGACCGGGCGGGATCTCATCGTTCGGAGTATCGCCTGCAAGGAGTTTCGGAGGATTTGAGCGCTATAGCGACCACAAACCTCCGAACTCTTGTGCCGCGCTTCCCGGCAGGAATCGCCCCCATTCCCCAGCCGGTGTTGCGAGTCGCGACTCCCTACGAATCGTTCGAGCGCATCTCGGCCGCGCCACCACCGGCAAGGCCGGGCCGTGGCCGCGGGCGAGGCCGCGCACCCTCCCGGGCGGTGCCCTTCTCCTCGAGGGCCGGAGCCTCGGGCGGCTTGGCCTCCTCCTCGTCCTTGGTGAAGACCTCGTCCTCCGGCTTGCCCTCGAGCAGGGCGATGAACTCGTCGGCCTCGATCGTCTCGCGCTCGAGCAGGATCCTGGAGATCGTGTCGAGCTGCTCACGGTGCTCGGAGAGGATGTCCTTCGAAGTCTGGTGCGCGTCCTCGACCATCCGGCGCACCTCGTCGTCGATCTCGCGGGCCACCTCGTCGGAGTAGTCGGGCTCCGCGGAGAACTCGCGGCCGAGGAACGGCTGGGAGCGGTCGTGGCCGAAGACGCGGGGGCCGAGCCGCTCGGACATGCCGAAGCGCATCACCATCTGCTTGGCGGTCTCGGTCACCTTCTCGAGGTCGTTCGAGGCGCCCGTGGTGATCTCGCCGAAGACGATCTCCTCCGCGGCCCGGCCGCCCAGGGTCATCGCCATCGTGTCGTTGAGCTCGGCGCGGGTGGTGAGGAACTTGTCCTCGGTCGGCAGGGAGATCGTGTAGCCGAGCGCCTGCCCGCGGCTGATGATCGAGACCTTGTGAACGGGGTCGGAGTTGGGCAGCAGGTGCCCGACGATCGCGTGGCCAAGCTCGTGGTACGCGGTGACGAGCCGCTCCTTCTCGGACATCACCCGGCTCTTCTTCTCGGGGCCGGCGATCACTCGCATGATCCCCTCCTCGAGTTCCAGCATCGTGATCTCGCGCTTGTTGCCGCGCGCGGTGAGCAGGGCGGCCTCGTTGATCAGGTTGGCGAGGTCGGCGCCGGTGAAACCCGGGGTCTGGCCGGCCAACGCGTCCAGATCGATCTCCTGGGCGAGCGGCTTGCCGCGCGTGTGAACCTCGAGGATCTGCTTGCGGCCCTTGCGGTCGGGGCGGTCGACGACGATCTGGCGGTCGAAGCGGCCGGGCCGGAGCAGGGCCGGGTCGAGGATGTCCGGCCGGTTGGTGGCGGCGATCAGGATGATGTTGTCCTTCATCTCGAAGCCGTCCATCTCGACGAGCAGCTGGTTGAGCGTCTGCTCGCGCTCGTCGTGACCGCCGCCCATGCCGGCGCCGCGATGACGGCCGACGGCGTCGATCTCGTCCATGAAGATGATGCAGGGGGAGTTCTGCTTGGCCTGCTCGAAGAGGTCGCGGACACGGGAGGCGCCGACGCCGACGAACATCTCGACGAAGTCGGAACCGGAGATCGAGAAGAAGGGAACGCCGGCCTCACCCGCCACGGCGCGGGCGAGCAGCGTCTTGCCGGTGCCGGGAGGCCCGTAGAGCAGGACGCCCTTCGGGATGCGGGCGCCGAGCGACTGGAACTTCTTCGGGTTCTCGAGGAACTCCTTGATCTCGTGGAGCTCCTGAACCGCCTCGTCGGCTCCGGCGACGTCCCGGAAGGTGATCTTGGGCGCGTCGACGGACATCCGCTTGGCGCGCGACTTGCCGAAGCTCATCACCCTGCTGCCGCCGCCCTGCATCTGGTTCATCAGGAAGATCCAGAAGGCGAAGAACAGCAGGAAAGGCAGGATGTACGTAAGCAGCGAGAGCAGGCTCGAGCCGCCCTTGCCCTTGATCTCGGTCTTGACGTTGTGCTGCTGCAGGCTGTTGAGCAGCTGGGCCTGGGAGGCGTCGGAGTCGGGATAGGCCTCGTCGTAGGACGTCCCGTCCGTCTGCTTGACGTTGAGCGAGTTGTCCTTCGTGTTCCAGGTGACCGACTCGATCTGGTCGTTGTTGACCCGCTCGACGAAGGTGTTGTAGTCGGGGGTCTCGTGGCTGGATCCCGGGCTGATCAGCCGCTGGGCGAAAAACGCCAGCACGACGACGATCAGAATCGGAAAGGCAGCGCTGCGGAAAAAGCGTCTCAAGATGGTTGTCCCTCTGCCCGGGGTTTACGCCGAATATGCGGGCCCGGATCTATGGCGAGGGTACCAGCGTGGGCCTAGCTGTCCTGAGGGTTTTCCCGCAGTGCGGCTACGTAGGAGAGGTTCCGATAGCGCTCGCCGTGGTCGAGGCCGTACCCGATCGCGAACCGGTTGGGGATCTCGAAGCCGACGTAGCGGACCGGCAGATCGACTCGGCGCCGCTCCGGCTTGGTGAGCAGGGCGCAGACCTCGATCGACTTGGGGCCCCTCGCCTGCAGATTGCGCAGGAGGTAGTGGAGCGTGAGTCCGGAGTCGATGATGTCCTCGACGATCAGGACGTCGCGATCGGCGATCGGCGCGTCCAGGTCCTTGAGGATCCGCACCACCCCGGAGGAGTCGGTCGAGGACCCGTAGCTCGAGACCGCCATGAAGTCCAGCTCGCAGTCGATCTCCAGGTGGCGCATCAGGTCGGCGAGAAATGGGACCGCCCCCTTGAGGATGGCGACCAGCAGGGGCGAGCGCCCCTCGTAGTCCCTGCTCACCTGCGCCCCGAGCTCGGCCACCCGGCGCTGGAGGTCCTCCTCGGTGACGAGCACCTCCCCAATCGCTTCGTCATTTCCCACGGGGCTCAGTCTATGTACCGGCCCGGGATGCTCTGAGCACTGCGGACTCCGGCGCGCCGGGCTTCGCTGCGAATTCCTCGGAGACGGCGACCCCCGCGATCCAGGCGATCCCCTCGCCCGCCTCGACCACGGGCAGGGCGTGGCGCAGGGACCGTGGCACCTTCCGGTCGGTGAACAGGTCCTGCAGGGACTTCGTTCCGCCGAGGCCCAGCGGCCGCATCCGGTCCCCCTCTCGCCAGGCCCGCACCGTGACGGATGGGCCGAGCGCCGCGGGGTCGAGGACGGCCAGGTCGGGGCCCTCGGCCGCCGGTACGCCTCGCTCGAGCTCCGCCCGGACCTCCCAGGCGCCGAACCGGCATACGCCCGGCACGGTCAGGATCCCCTCTTCGGGTCTGGTGCGCGGGCCCAAGCTGAAGCGGACGTGTCCATGCTCGGCGTGCGCCTCCACGCCGCCGCCCAGCTCCACCACCCCTCCTTCGGGCTCCTGGACGAGCCGCCAGATCTCGGCCGCCCGCCCGCGGCTCAGGGGGACCTGCGTGCCGGCCGCCCCCTCGGCCATCAGACGAAGGACGAGCCGGCGGATCGCGGGATCCAGCTGCCCCAGGACGTCGCGGCCGATCGCCCCGGCAGCCTCGGCGCCGGACGCCGCCAGAGCCTCGGCGGCAAGCCGGTCGAGCGTCTCGGCCTCCTCGACGAGCTCCGCGTGGGTCTCGGCGATCGTCGCCTCCGCCTCCGGGCCGATCTCGCGCAGGACCGGTAGCACCTCGTTGCGAATCCGGTTGCGCGCGAAGAGGGGTTCGGCGTTGCTGGGGTCATCGGAGAAGGGAAGACCGGCCTGCTCGGCCAGCCGGCGCGCCCGATCGCGATCCAGGGCGAGGAGCGGGCGAACGACGTCGCCGCGCCGCCGCCGAAGGCCGAGCAGCGCGCGACGACCCGGCGAGGTCGCCAGTCGGTAGAGGACCGTCTCCGCCAGGTCCGTCCTCGTGTGCCCCGTCGCGATCCAGTCGACCCCTCGCGCGAGCCGCAGCCGCTTCGCCGCCGCGTAGCGGACGCGCCGCGCTTCGGCCTGGAGGTTGCCGCCGCCGAGCTCGGGCCGCTCGACCTCGAGCTCGATGCCGAGCACGCGGCAGAGCTCCTCGCAGGTTGCCTGGTCGCGGTCCGAATCCGCGCGCAGGCCATAGTTGAGATGAAGGCCGAGAACTTCGCCCACACGGAGCGCCTCGACGAGCCCAGCTGCGGTCGCCGCGGAATCCGCTCCTCCCGAGATGAGGACGACACCGCGTGAGCCCTCCGCAACCAGACCGCTCTCCCGTACGACTCGGGCCAGGACGGAGAGGGCGGTGGCGTCCGCCATGCCAGTGATTCTAGGAACCGCTATACAGCCGCCCTTATGGCGCGAAGAGGACTCCTTACATTCATCACCCTGCTCGCCTTGGCGACGGCGGTCCCGGCGACCGCCGGTGCGTGCGCGGGCAAGTCGAAGTCCCCCACGAAGCTCAGCAGGAAGCTGGCGAGGCAGGCCGTGCTCTGCCTGATCAACCAGCGGCGGGCTCATGCCGGCCGCGGGCCGCTGCAGGAGAACTCGAACCTCGACAGGTCGGCGCAGGGCCACACCGTCGCGATGGTCAGGCACAACCACTACTCGCACGGCAACGCCGGGGAGCGGATCCGGCGCACCGGGTACCTCGCCGGGGCGACCGCCTGGTCGGTCGGGGAGAACCTCGGCTGGGGGCCTAAGCGGCTCGGCAGCCCGCGGCGCGTGGTCGCCGAGTGGATGAAGAGTCCCGAGCACCGCCGGGTCCTGCTCGGCGGATTCCGCGATATCGGCATAGGCATGAGCAAGGGCTCGCCCTTCCCCCATTTCGGGCACAACACGGCGACCTACACGGTCGACCTCGCTTCGCGCAACTGATCCCTACGCAGTTTTCCCAACGGCGAAAGGTCCAGCCGTAGACGGCCCGCGCTAAAGGACGCGCGGCTGAATATCGGCCCCTCGCGTGCAGTCACGGGCTGAGAGCTCGATGCAGAACATGTGTCGAGACCGAGAGACATCCTCTGCCTGATCGCTGTCCTGGCCACCTGGGCGCTCGTGGCCAGCCCGCAGGCCTCCGCTTCCGACTGCGGCCCGGTCGACACCCAGGTCACCGGACTCAACGAAGCTCAGATGGAGAGCTCGATCACCTGCCTGATCAATGACGAGCGGGCCTCATACGGCCTGCAGCCGGTGGCGCCCAACTCGGACCTCCGCCAGGCCGCCCTCAGCCATTCGAACGAGATGATCCGCCAGAGCTACTTCGAGCACACGTCGCCTGCGGGCGTCACCTTCATGGACCGCATCGAGTCGACCGGCTACATGCGCGGCGCGCGCACCTGGGTCGTCGGCGAGAACCTGGTCTGGGGAACCGGGCCGCTCAGCACCCCGCAGGCCCTGGTGACGGCGTGGATGAACAGCCCGCCACACCGTGAGAACCTGCTGCGGCCGGCCTTCCGCGAGGTCGGCGTCGCCGCCCTCGCGGGCACGCCCGTCACCAGCTCCGACCTGACCGGCGTCACCGTCTCGAGCGAGTACGGGTACCGCACCTTCGCCGGCAAGAAGAAGGCGAAGGGCAAGGCCCACAAGTCCCACAAGTCGAAGAAGGCGAAGAAGGGCAAGAAGGCGAAGAAGGCTCACAAGCTCCACAAGAAGCATCGCCACGCTCGCCCCGCGACTCGCGTCTAATCCTCCATCACGGGTCTGGCTATATAGAGAGAGATCGCCTCGGGAAACCCCTTGAGGACGACCTCGCCGATCGGGTCGAAGCGCAGGAAGTCCGAGTCCTTGTTCGCCTGGACCAGCGCCTCGGTCACCAGGACCTCGCCGCCCAGCGCCCTCGTCACCACTCGGTGCGCGAGATTGACGTCACCGCCGAAGTAGTCGCCGTCCCTGAACACCGCCGCGCCGTAGTGGATGCCGACGCGCGGCTGGGGCCGCTCCTGGAAGAGGGCCAGGAACCCGACGGCCCACTCGGTGAGCGTCGACGGCTCCGGCGAGACGACCATCACCTCGTCGCCGATGGTCTTCACGATCGTCGCCTCGTTCGGCAGGGTCGCCTCGACCGTGTCGACGAACCGCTCGATCATGTCGAGGGCCTCCTCGTCTCCCTCCTCCTCCGTGTACCGGGTGAAACCCGTGAGATCGACGAAGCAGAAGGTCATCGAGACCCGCGCCAGGCCGCGGCCCGCCCCGCCGATGTCCGCCTCCATGTGGCCGACGACGTCCTGCTCGATGTAGAAGCGCAGGTAGCGGTTGTGCATGTACTCCATCAGCGGACCCGTCACCGGGATCAGGTCGGCCGCGAGCTCGCCCATCTCCTCGGCGATCTCCAGTGGCGGCACCTCCTCCTGCATCAGGGGCTCGTGGATGTAGAGATGGAAGAGCCGGACCTCGGCGTCGGCGACCTTGCGGATCGACTGCGCGTACACCCGGACGAGCTGGAGGAACGCCACCAGGGGAAAGCCGGAGGAGAGGACGTCGGCGCAGTGGCGCATCGCCCCGAGGTCCTGCTCGTTCAGCATGCCCTCTGCCCCCATCGGCGTGCCGAGCAGCGTCATCAGGCGATCGATCAGCTCGGGCTCGAGGCCGGTCAGCTCCGCTGCCTGCTCCTTGTTGTAGTGGCCCTCGGGGACCTGGAAGATGTCCTCGGCGTAGCCGAACGCGAGCCGGCCGCCGCGAGCCGCCTCGCGGATCGCATCGACCGAATAGCCCCGCTCCCGCATCCGGGCGATCACTCGCGCCTGCGCCGCGGAGGCGGGCGTCCACCGTCCATCCTCGGCCGGGACGAGGCCCTCGTCGGCCCAGCGCTTCAGCGTCGACTTCGAGACGCCGGCGATCCTGCTCGCATCCGCCAGGGAGATGGTGTTGCCCTGGTCGCCGTCGGCGGGACTCATTCGCGATCTCCAGATCGCAAACGCGGCGATGTCCCCGAACGTAGCGACGGGGTCCCAGGACCCCGTCGCCTGCGGGCTTTGGGCCCGCTTCGTCGGCCAGCGGCGCTTAAACGCCTCGCGGAGTCCTGTCGCCGATCCCAGTCGCCGGGGGATCTGCGGACCGGGGACCCGCTTCCGGCCCAAGTCTTTTCGATCGAGTCGAGCTTACGCTCCTGGCGAGCCAAGTCAATGGCGCTGGACACGGGCACTGGTTCGCCGCCGCCTACTCGACCGTCAGGTGGGGGTACTTCTCCGCGACGAGCTCGCGGTAGCGGGAGAAGAGCGGCTTGGCGGCGGGAAAGAAGCGGAGCGCCGCGCCGGCGTCCTCGATGTTGGTTCGCAGCCGTCCTCGCGCGATGGCGATCGCCGGGTTCTCCCGTCCCTGAAAGACCCGATTGGCGACCGTCGACTCCATGCTGAGCCGGAGTTTCGCGTGGGTCCGGCTGCGCTGGGAGAAGTTCCAGCTCAGGCAGTGGCGCCCACCGTCGTCGCGTGAGACGTTGACCACGAGCTTCAGGTCGGGGAACTCGATGCGGAGCGGCGCGGCCGCGGCGCGCAGGCGGGGCCCGTCGTCGGGGTCACGATCGATCTCCCCCAGGACGGTGTTGAGGATGTCCTTGAGCTCCTTCTTGGTCAGAGGGTCGGCGGTCATCTAAGCCTCAAGTTGAGGTCAACCCTTCCGCCTGCCGCGTACTGTGGACTCGATCCTGCCGAGCTGGTCCCGGACCTCCCGTCCGCGCTTCGCCACCTCGTCGAGCAGCTCGACGGCGCGATCGCGTGTGCCCGCCGCCGAGCCAGCCGTCGCCTCGAAGGTCCGCTCGATCGCCGAGCGAAGCGCCTCCGATGGCTTCTCGGGCACTGGCAGCTTCATGTGCCCACACTACCCCCGCACGCCGCCCATATGCTCGCGGCGTGCCGCACCACCTCAGGCCGAGCACGCCCTACGCGCGGGATGTCCTGCTGCCGGGAGACCCTGGCCGCGCCCTGGCCTACGCCCAGCAGCTGCTCACCGAGCCCAAGATGAGCAATCACGCCCGCGGGCTCTGGGGATACACCGGGAAGACGCCGGAGGGACGCGCCCTCAGCATCCAGTCGACGGGCATGGGCGGCCCGAGCGCGGCGATCGTCCTGCAGGAGCTCGCCGAGCTCGGCGTGCGGCGAGCCATTCGGGTCGGCACCTGCGGGGCGCTCGACCCCGGGCTCGGCCATGGCGATCTCGTCGTCGCCGGCGACGCCCTGGTCGAGGATGGAGCGAGCCGCGCCCTTGGGGCGGGGGAGGCCGCGGAGCCCGACCCCGAGCTCACGGCCAGGCTCGCGGCTGGGTTTCCCGCGGGCGTCGCGCCCGCGCGCGTCGTGACGACGGATCTGTTCTACGGCGACGGCCCCGATGAGAGCGGGCCGCCCCGCGCCCAGGCGGATGCCTGGCGCAGGCGCGGGGCAGTCGCCGTCGAGATGGAGGCGGCGACGCTCTTCACGCTCGGTCGCCGGCTCGGCGTCGCCGCCGCCTGTGCGCTGGTGGTGTCGGACACGTTCGTCGCGGACGGCCGGCGAAGGATCGGCGACGAGGATCTTGCTGAGGCGACCGAGCGGATGGGGGCGCTGGCGGCCCGTGCCCTCAACCCCGACTAGAGGGTCGGGGTCGCGAGCCTTCGCGCTCCCGCCGGAGCTCGGCGAGCTCGCGGGTCACCCGGTCGAGCGCGTCCTCGACCTCCTCGAGGCGCTCGGAGACCGCCCGTAGCCGCCGCGTGAGCCGCTCGACGTCGTTGCCGGTCGGCAGGTTCAGGTTGCGGATCGCGCTGGCGCCCGCCTGCGAGGCACGCTCGCGCGCCCCCAGTGCGACCTGGAGAGCCTGATTCATCCAGGGGTTGTCCACCAGGATCTGGGCCAGATCGCCCAGGGTCCCCTCCCCCCGCCCGGAGATTCGATCTTTGATGCCCTCGCCGCCGCTCTCGTCCATATCGTTCACGCACGGTACCGCGACGGACGGCCTCGGGCGGGGTTCTTTGACTACGTATGGGACACGCACATTTCCTACTGTTTCGGTCAAGTATGTTCTGGGCATGTTTTTGGCGTTAGGGACGACGGTTCCCCGTTGCAAAGAAATGGGTGAGTCAGTAGCGTCCGCCGTGCCTGCGGGTGCGGGGAGGTCGCGACCGGCAGACCCACAGGGTTTCGCGGGCAGGATCGGCTAGCCAAATGACCAGAAAGCTTCTCGTAATCATCGCCCTCGGGGCAGCGCTGGCGATTGTCGCTGCGGGAACTGCGACGTCGATCACCGTCGGGAACGTTCAGGTGAACTCCCCGACCGACGGCGTCCCGGCGTGCTCGAACCTGAACGACGATGACGGCGATGGCCTCGTCGACCTCGGCGACCCGGGCTGCAGCGGCCCCCTCGATACCTCCGAGTACAACGCTCCCACCTCAGGGGGCTCCGGCGGTAGCTCGGGTGGCGGCACGACCACCTCCGGCGGCTCGGGCAGCACGACCACGACGACCGGCGGTGGGACGACGACCACCACCGGCGGCAGCGGCGGCGGCGGCTCGGGCACCAGCTCGCGAGGCAAGGCCGGCAAGAAGACCACCGGCGGCAAGACCCCCGGGCTGTTCGGCAAGCAGGCCAAGAAGGGCAAGGGCGCCAAGGATGTCGCCAAGGGTGAGAAGGCGAAGATCGAGCAGCCCACCCTCCGCAACCCCGACGGGTCCCCGGCCAAGACCAATCCGAGCCTCACCGTCGCGCAGTTCGGCCCAGCGCCGATCGGCGTCCCGAACTTCGTCATCGACTCCTTCGAGATCCCGCCCTTCCTCCTCCCCATCTACCAGTCCTGCGGGACCGAGTACGGGATCCCCTGGCAGGTGCTCGCCTCCATCAACAAGATCGAGACCGCGTTCGGAACCAACCTGAACGTCTCCTCCGCAGGCGCTGAGGGCTGGATGCAGTTCATTCCCTCGACCTGGGCCGCCTATGGGGTCGACGCAAACGGCGACGGCAAGAAGGATCCGTACAACCCGGTCGACGCGATTTGCGCCGCCGCCCGCTACCTGCGCGCCGCCGGGGGCGACAAGGACATCCGCCAGGCGATCTTCGCCTACAACCACGCCGACTGGTACGTCGACGAGGTTCTGCTCGGCGCGAACCAGTACGGCAAGCTCCCGGACGCCCTGGTCGGCTCGCTCACCGGCCTCACCGAGGGCGCGCACTTCCCGGTCGCCGCCGACGCCCGCTACGCGGATGACATCAACGACGCAGCGGCGCTCGCCCGCGCGAACACCCAGCGGAAGACCGCAGGCAACGCCGCGGACGTGATCAGCTCCGACGCCAACCGCCGAAGCATCAACGTCTACTCGAGCCTCAACGCTCCGGTCGTCGCGGTCAACGACGGGGTCATCAAGAAGATCGGGGACAACCCCAAGCTCGGCAAGTACATCGTCCTCCAGGACGCCTACGGCAACCAGTACACGTACGCGCAGCTCGGCTCGGTCGCCAAGACCCACCCGGTGCCGCGCCAGCAGAGCCTCTCCGCCAAGGACTTCAAGCTGCAGACGCCCAAGGATGCCGCCCCGAGCACCCCGGCCACCGCCGGCGACAACTCCGGCGGTGGCGCCGCGAAGGCGGCCAAGGCCGACAAGGGCAAGAGCGCCCCGGCCAACTCCGAGAACGCCCGCCAGCGCCTGTTCGCCCTGCCCCACCGCTCGGGCAACGCCGGGGGGTCCGGTGTCACCGGCCAGCTCGACCAGCTGCTCGGCCGCAGCGTCCCGGGCTACGAGACCTTCAAGTCGGCGCTCTCGTCGAGCGTCCAGTTCGACTCGAACACCATGCAGCTGAAGCCGCTGAAGAAGGGCTCGAAGGTGACCGGCGGGACGGTCATCGGCCGCGTTGGCCAGCCCGACGCTCAGCCGCCGCACCTCAACTTCGCGATCCGGCCCGCCGGCCGCGGCGCTCCCACCATCGATCCGAAGCCGATCCTCGACGGCTGGAAGCTGCTCGAGACCACCGCGATCTATCGCGCGGCCGACAAGAACCCGTTCTCAGACAACGCGACGGTCGGCCAGGTCCTGCTGATGTCGAAGGCGGCGCTCCAGCAGCGGGTCCTGAACGACCCGGCCCTCTCGATCTACTCCTGCGGCCGCAGCGACGTCCAGACCGGCCAGATCGACCGCCGGGTCCTCGCGGTGATGGAGTACCTGGTCGCCAAGGGATATCGCCTGACGATCACCTCGCTGAAGTGCGGCCACTCCTACCTGACCTCGTCGGGCAACGTCTCCGCGCACTCCTACGGCTCGGCCGTCGACATCGCCGCGGTCAACGGGATCCCGATCACGGGGCACCAGGGACCGGGAACGATCACGGAGGCCGTGATCAAGGACCTGCTGCTCCTCCAGGGATCGATGCGCCCCGCCCAGATCATCTCCCTGATGGATCTCGGCCCGCCGACCTTCATCCTGCCGGACCACTACAACCACATCCACGTCGGCTACACCTTCACGACCGGCGGCAGCTCGATCAAGCAGCTCGGCCAGATCCTCAAGCCCGAGCAGTGGCAGCGGCTGATCCAGCGTCTCGGCCAGATCCAGAACCCGAAGGTGCCGGCCAAGCCGTCCGCCGCCGCGTTGCCCGCCAAGGGCCCGAACAACGGCGACTAGAACCACCTTCGTTCAGCTGGAGCTGGCCGGCCGAATCGGCTTGCCGGAGGGACGGTTCCTCGTCCGAGACGGGGACGCCGACCGGGTCCTGATCGTCGAGGAGCTGGGGGCACCGCGGCCCCGGCGACGGGCAGGGAGGCGCTCAAAGCCCATCGCTCCGGGCGATCCCGGCGAGACGCCCGTGACGCGCGTGACGGTGACGGCGGACCGACTCGAGGATGCGGCGCAGGGCACGGCGTGGCTCAAGGAGATGATGCGAGCCGGTGGAGGAGGGGCAGAGGAGGTCAAGGAGGCAACCCGGATCGTCAACCGGGCCCTGGGCGCCCTGCGCGCCGCGGCACGCGATCCGCTCGTCCAGGACATCGGAGCGACCAAGGCCCTGGCCGTTCGCCTCGGGCACGGGACGGGCGACGAGCTCGCCGACGGCCGTTGGACCGAGGCCAAGGAGCTCGCGCGGCCTCGCCGCGGCCGGCTCGATGACGTCGATCCCCAATCGCGTGTGGCCGCGGTGCTCGCCGGCCGCGACGAGGTGCACCCGGCCGAGACCCTGATGCTCCGCGCCCGGCTCGACCTGCAACAGGGACGGCAGGCCGAAGCCCGCTACGGGCTGCGCGCCGCCCGCGCGGCGCTTCAGGAACATCCAGGCGCGCGCCGGAAGGAGCTGGCGGCGGAGCTCGCGGCGATCGAGGAGAAGCTGAGCGCCGATCCCGCCAGCGATACTTCGGAGCCGTGAGGGCTGCCGCCATCCAGCTCGAGACGAGGCTCGCCGACGTCGATGCGAACCTCGAGGCCGCCGAGCGGCTCGCCGACCGGGCGGGGTCAGCCGGGGCCGACTGCATCGTCCTCCCCGAGTTCTTCACGACCGGCATCGGGTACGTCCCCGAGCTCGCCGACGCGGCCCTGGCGCCCGACGGCGAGGCGACCGGGCTGCTGCGATCGCTTGCCCGGAGGCACGGTGCGCTGGTGGGTGGCTCGTTCCTCTGCCGCGACGCCGACGGCGAGGTCCGGAACGCCTTCTTCCTTGCGAGCGCCGACGGCGAGATCGTGGGCCGGCACGACAAGGATCTGCCGACGATGTGGGAGAACGCCTTCTACGTCGGAGGCTCGGACGACGGGGTGATCGAGACGCCCGATGGGCCGATCGTGGGCGCCGCGGTCTGCTGGGAGCTGATGCGAACCCAGACCGTCAGGCGCCTGCGGGGCAGGATCGACCTCGCCCTCACCGGCTCCGGCTGGTGGAGCATGTCCGAGAACTGGCCGCCGCGTTCGGTGTTCAATCGGCTCGAGGCGACGAACCACCGCCGGGCGGTGGACGCGGCCGCCACCTTCGCGCTCTATGTCGGCGCTCCGGTCGTTCACGCCGCACACGCGGGAGAGCTCACCTGCGCCATGCCCTGGCTCCCGCTCTCCTACCGCGGCCACTTCGAGGGCGGCACGCTGATCACCGACGAGCGCGGCAGGATCCTCGACGCCCTCGACCGCAGCGACGGCGAGGGATTCGCGATCGCGCACGTGGAGCCCGGTCGCCGCGAGCCGCTGCGCCAACCGCCCGGCCGTTTCTGGCTGCACCGGCGGGGCGCCGTCGCCGCGGTGGCCTGGAACTATCAGCGCCTGCACGGACGGCCGTGGTACCGGCGTCATGTGCGCGGCCGGCCCGCATACGCCATCCGCGAGCGGACTCCGGCCTAGAGCGCCTCGAGCACCGCCTCGAGGTCGGCGACCACGTCGCCGTCCATCCGCACCGTCGCTTCCCGGTCGAACGGCGTCGGGCCCTTCGTGATCACCGCGATGCGGCCACCGCTTCCCATCGTCACCGAGGGCAACCCGGCCACCGGATAGACCTCGAGCGACGAGCCCACGCAGAGCATCAGGTCGGCGCGGGCGGCGAGGGCCTCGGCCTCCGCCATCGCGGCCACGGGAAGCAGCTCGCCGAAGAGGACGACGTCGGGCTTCACGTGGCCACCACACCTGCAGACGGCCGCCCCGTCCTCGCCGAACAGGCTCTCGACGTCCTCCCTGGCGTACTCGGCCTCACAGCTCTGACAGCTCGCGGAGCGGATCGATCCGTGCACCTCGATCACCCGCTCCGAGCCGGCCTTGGTGTGGAGGGTGTCGATGTTCTGGGTGATCACCGCGTCGAGCCGGCCACCGCGCTCCAGCTCGGCCAGGGCCGCGTGGGCGCCGTTGGGCTCCTTGTCCCCAAGCATCTGCAAGCGCTGCCGGTAGAAGCCCCAGAAGCGGGCAGGGTCGCGACGGAAAGCGTCGATGTGCGCGACCTCCATCGGATCCACCTTCTCCCAGATGCCCTCGCCGGGCGTCCGGAAGTCGGGGATCCCTGAGGGCACCGAGATCCCGGCTCCGGTGAGGGCGACGGTGCAGCGCGACTCGCGGATCAGCTCCGCGAGCCGCTGCGCCCGATCGGTGGCTACTTGCCCTGCCACTTCGCCGAGCGCTTCTGCAGGAAGGCGGAGATGCCCTCCCTGCCGTCCTCGGAGAGGAAGGCGGTTGCGAAACCCTGCTTCTCGGCCTCGATGCCCTCGTCCAGGTCGGCCTTGTTGGCGACCTGCTTGATCTGCTCGACTGCGAGCGGAGCCTGTCCGGCGAGCTTCTTCGCCCACGCGACGGCCGTGTCGAAGAGCTCCTCATCGGGCACGAGCGCATCGGCGAGGCCCCACCGGGAGGCCTCCGGCGCAAGCACCGCATCCCCGGTCAGATTCATCTCCAGGGCCTTGGAGGGGCCGACCAGCCTCGGCAGCCTCTGCGTGCCGCCGAACCCGGGGATGATCCCCAGGTTGATCTCGGGCTGGCCGAAGACCGCCGAGTCGGCCGCGACTCGGAAGTCGCACGCCATCGCCAGCTCGCAGCCGCCGCCGAAAGCGATCGCGTTGACCGCCGCCACCGTGGAGACGCGGTTCTGGCCCAGCTCGCGGAGCAGCGCGTGCCCGGTGTTGATCAGCTCGGCGCCGCCGGCCTCGTCCATGCTGGTGAACGCCTTGATGTCCGCTCCGGCGGAGAAGACCACCGGCAGCGAGGAGTAGACGACCATGGCCTTCAGCTCATCGTCGGCCTTGACCTCCTCCCAGACCTTCCCGAGGTCCTGGATGACCTGCGGCGAGATGGCGTTCATCGGCGGATTGGCGAGCCACGCGATCGCGACCTCGCCGCGCTTCTCGAGCTTGACGGTGCCATCCGCGTCGGTCTGCGGGTAGGCGTAGAAGCCCTGGCCCGACTTGAGGCCGAGACGGCCCTGAGCGACGAGCCGCTTCAGGATCCGCGGCGGCGCGAAGCGCTCGCCGTGCGACTCCTCGTATTTCTCCATTCGCTCGAGGATGGTGTCCAGGCCCTCGAGGTCCGCCTTCCAGAAGGGCGGGAAGAGCCCCCGCCTGGGGTCGAGGCCGGCGCCGGCCATCATGCCGAGGTCGATCTCGCGAACCGTGCAGATGCCCTCCTCGAGCACGCTGCATGCCTCCTTGAAGGTCTTCAGCATCAGCAGGTCGGCGAGCTCCTCGCCGTTCGGCTCGGCGTCGCCCTCGATGTTGGGCTCACCGTTCGCGTAGAAGCCCTCGCCACCCGACTTGGCGCCGAGCTTGCCGTCGGCGACGAGCTTCTGCATCCCCTTGTGGACGTAGAAGCGGTCGCCGTAGGACTCGTTCAGGTACTCGGCGACGTGCAGGACGGTGTCGAGGCCGAGCATGTCGATCAGGAAGAACGGCCCCATCGGGGTCACGTTCGCTCCCGCGATCGCCTCGTCGATCTTCTTGATCGAGAGGCCCTTCTCCTCCTGCTCGCGCCAGACCTCGCCGACGCCCGAGTTGAGGATCCGGTTGACCACGAAGCCCGGGACCTCCTCGCAGGTGATCGGCTGCTTGCGGATCGTCTGGGCGAAGTTGAAGGCCGTGGTCACCGTGTCACGCGAGGTGTCCTCGCCGGAGATGATCTCGACGAGGGGCATGATCGAGGCCGGGAAGAAGAAGTGGAAGCCGACGACCTTGCCTGGCCGCAGCGTCTCGCGCCCCATCTCGGTGATCGAGAGGGACGAGGTGTTGGAGGCGAGGATCGCGTGCCCCGGGGTGGCCTCATCGAGCTCGCGATAGACGGACTTCTTGATCTCAATCCGCTCCGGGACGGCCTCGATCACGAAGTCGGCGTCGCCGAACTCCTCGTAGGTGGTGGTGCCGGTGATCAGGCCCATCACCTCGTCGAGGCGGGCGTCGGCGGCCTCCTGGGTCAGCTTCTCCTTGGAGACGAGCTTGTCGAGCTGTGACTTCGTCACCTCGCGCGACTTCTCGAGCGCGTGGTCGACGAACTCCCGCTCGACGTCCTTGACGACGACGGGGATGTCGGCATTTGCGATTACCTGGGCGATCTCGCCGCCCATCGTGCCGCCGCCCAGCACAGCGGCCTTTGAGACGAACATGTGAGAGGAGTCCTCCTGGTTGATTGGCCAGTCAGCGAAGGCTATTAGTCTCGGGTCGATGCCGCCGCGCCAGATCCGCCGCGCAACCCCGGGCGACGCAGACAGCGTCGCCCGGCTGCTCCACGACTTCCAGCTGGAGTTCGACGAGCCGTCTCCGGGAGTCGAGTCGCTTTCGGGGCGCTACGCGGAGCTGATTCGGAACCGCGACATGGCGGTCCTGCTCGCCGGCGATGGCCCGGACGGCTTCGCCCAGCTTCGCTACCGGCCCTGGGTCTACTCCGCCGGTCCGAACGCGCACTCCTACCTCGAGGAGCTCTACGTCGTTCCCTCCCTGCGCGGCCAGGGAATCGGCCGGGCGCTGCTCGGCGCTGCCATGGACGCCGCCCGGAACGAGGGTGCGACCCACATGGGGCTGGGAACGAGCGAGAACGACATCGCCGCCCGCGCGCTGTATGAGAGCGCCGGATTCACGAATCGCGAGGGAAGCCCGGACGGGCCGGTGATGCTCTTCTACGAGCGTGAGCTATGACGGTCAGGGTCAGGGTCAAGCCTGACCCCTGACTCATTCCCGTAGATCTCAGCCTTGATCAGGGAGACCGACTGGATCACCGTGTCCAGGAAAGGCTCAACCTCAACTCGAAGTCGCTTGTACTCACGCCTCCCGGCGGGCGTGATCGAGTAGTAGCGGCGCGTACGGCGATCGGGCAGCTCCCAGCGACCCTCAACCAGACCTTGACCCTCCATCTCCCGCAACAACGGGTACATGGTGTTCGGGTTCACCGAGATCGTCCCGTCGGTGATCGCCTCGATCGACTCGATCAGCCGGTTGCCGTAGGTCGGCTCTCGCGCGACCAGGTGGAGGACGAGCAGCGGGAAGACGTCGCGGCGCCGAATGTCCCCACCGAAGGCGTCGGAGGGGCGGCCACGCCCACGGGCCTCCCGCTCCTCCACTCCCTCCGCGCCGGCCAGCGCCGCCTGGGCGACCGCCTCGGAGATCGGTTTCGCCGGATCGTCGGCCATCCTCGGCCGAGTCTACGGACCTACTTACTCGTAACCACGGCTCCTCGACCGCTCGGAGCGACCTTCGCCGGGGAAGGAACGGTGAAATCTCCGCGACTGTGATCACCGTCACTCTCGGTCTGACCCGCACGACGCCAATCCCGGTGGTGGGCAGAGCCCCGGGCAGCACCGAGGCCAACTGCCGCCGGACTGGGCGCGGGTCGACGCCCTCGTCCCGTCGAATGGTCAGCCCTCCGCTCAGGCGGCTCCGATCCCGGCCCCGGCCGGCGCGGCAAGCACGGCGTCAGGGTCACCCGACCCGACCTCCGGCCTCGATGCGGTGCGGGTCGCCGTGCGATCGGCGGAGAGCTGCGTCCCGTCCGATCGCCGGATCGCCGCACGGCTCTGGCCGCTGTACCGGCGAGATCCGGGGGCGACCACCTACTCCCTCGACGGCAAGCCGGTCGGCGGGCAGACCCATGCCGCGAGCTACGTCGCGGCCGCCGCCGCGGCCAAGGCGGCGGGCAACGACAAGACCGCCGAGCAGCTCCTGGAGCGGGCGCAGGACGCGGACTCCTCCCAGCCGACGTACTACGGCGCCGCCTGGGTCGCCCTCGGCCGGGTGATGCTGAACTCCTCGGCGCTCGGCGCCTGCCCCGGCTAGCCCCGGGCTACTCGATGTCCTGCTGGGCCCCGCCGGACATGAACAGCTGGCAGATGATCCAGCCCGCCGCGAGCATCCCGGCGCCCACGTACCAGGCGGTCTTCATCGCGTTGAGGAAGTCGTCGGCGCCTGCGGAGCCGGTCAGTTCGGTTGCGCTCGCGATGATCGTGCCCATCACGGCCATGCCGATGGCCGAGCCGAAGTTCCGGAAGGTCTGGACGACGCCCGATCCCTGGCCTCGCATCGAGTCGGGCAGCCGGTTCAGGGCGTCGGTATTCAAGGGCGAGAAGACCAGACCGAAGCCCGCGCCCGTGACCAGCATCCCCGCGAGAGTGGCGGAGCGGCTCAGCCCGTCGAGCTCCGAGGCCCAGAGGATCATGCCGACGGTGCCGGCGGCGAAGCCGAGCGCCACGGGCTTCTTCGCGCCGAACTTGTCCATCCAGCCGCCTCCGATCCGGGCCGCGACGAAGAACGAATAGAACATCGTCAGGATCGAGAAGCCCGCCTCCGTCGGATCCTGGTGGACGGCGACCTGGAAATACACGCTGCCGAAGAAGAACACGGCCAGCCAGGGACCGAAGACGAGGAAGGTCAGGATGTTGTCGACCGCGAACGGCCGATTGGCCGCGAGCGCACGGACGTCGATCAGCGGGTCCTCGGTGTTGCGCTCGACCACCACGAACAGCACCAGGATCAGTACCCCGGCCACGATCGAACCGATGGTTGCCACGCTGCCCCAGCCCCAGACCGTCGACTGCTGGATCCCGAGAACCGATAACCCCATCCCGGCGACGATCAGCACCGCCCCGCGCAGATCCAGGCGCGCCGGGTGCTTGACGTCGTTGAGCTTCGCGAAATACAGCTCGCCGAGCGCCAGGAGCGCGACCGGGACGTTGATCCAGAAGATCGCGCGCCAGGTCCAGTACTGCGTCAGATAGGCGCCCGCGATCGGCCCGATGGCGGTGAACAACCCGGCGACGATGAAGAAGACCGCGAGGCCCTTGCCGCGCTCCGCGGGCGGGAACGCGTCCAGCACCAGCACGGTGGCGGAGGGAATCAGCAGTCCTCCCGCCGCTCCTTGGATCGAGCGGAAGACGATCAGCCAGGGCTCCGCGATGCCGGTGTCCGGGACCAGGCCGCACATCATCGAGCTGACCGCGAACAGGATGATCCCGATCACCACGATCCTGCGGTGGCCGAAGATATCCCCGAGACGCCCGCCGAGAGCGACGAACGCCGCCGTCGCCAGGGCGTAGGCGATGACGCCTAAAACAGGCCGCGAACCACGTCGACGGCCGCCTTGCCAAGGAAGAGGGCCAGGAAGACTCCCGCGGCGCCGATCACGAATCCCGCGATCCCAAGCAGGGGATCCTCGAGCAGGACGCCGAGGCTGATCAGGACCACCCCGAGCGAGGGGAGCGTGTCCAGTCCCGTGAACGGCGGCGCGAAGAACGCGGTGACGACGAGCCCCAGCGTCACCGCTCCGAACGCGACGCCGGCGAGGCGATGCTCGAGCAGAAAGCCAAGCCGTGCATGCGAATGGCGTTCGACCCAGCGGATCCGCGGAAGGAGGGACTCTGAGAAGCGCCGCCGCATCTCCGGGCTGATCTCACGCACCCTCCAGCGATCGGGGAGCCAGACGCAACGTCGCCCGACGATCAGCTCGAGCGCGAGCAGGGCCGCGATCACCTCGAAGGCGTGGGTCACGCCACCCGTGGGCAGCGGCAGCGCCGGAACCGAGAGCAACACGAGGAAGAGGACCGCGAAGCTCTTCTCCTCGAAGAGGTCGATCAGGCTGCCGATCGTCTTCAGCTCCTCGCTCCGGAGCCAGTCATCGAGTTGGTCGCTGAGCAGCTCCCCTTGCGGCATCGGCTGATTCTGCCTGGAAACGACCAGCGACCCGAACGACGAACGCCCCGGAGCCCGGGGCGTTCGTGAGGAGGTGGTACCGCGTTAAGGGCTAGACGGTCGCGGGGGCCTGCTCCTGCTGGCTGTCCGAGGACTCGCGCTCGGCCTTCTCGCGCAGGGCCTTCGCCTCGGGCGTCTCCTCGTCGGCCTGCCGGCCCATGAGGAGCTCCTTGGCGATCACGAGGCGCTGGATCTGCGAGGTGCCCTCGTAGAGCTGCATGATCTTGGCGTCGCGCATCAGCTTCTCGACCGGGTACTCCTTGATGAAGCCGTAGCCGCCGTAGACCTGGACGGCGTCGGTGGTGACCTCCATCGCGGAATCCGCCGAGAACCGCTTCGCGTGCGAGGCGGCCAGCGTGTTGCGCTTGCCCTGGTCGAGCAGGACGCCGGACTGCCAGGTGAGCAGGCGGGCGGCCTCGACCTTGGTCGCCATGTCGGCGATCATGAACGCGACCGCCTGGTGCATGGCGATCGGGACGCCGAACTGGACGCGCTCCTTGGAGTAGTCCGCGGCGAACTCGAGCGCGGCGCGGGCGATACCGACGGCCATCGCAGCGACGCCCGGACGCGTGCGGTCCAGGGTCATCATCGCGAGCTTGAACCCGTGGTTCTCCTCGCCGAGCAGGTTGCCCTCTGGGATCTCGGTGTCGCTGAACGTGATGGTCGCCGTGTTGGAGGCGCGCTGACCGAGCTTGTCCTCCTTCTTGTCGACCGTGACCGTGTCGTCCTTGGGGACGACGAACGCCGAGATGCCGCGGTGGCCGGCGTCCTTGTCGGTCTTGGCGTAGACGGTGAACCAGTCGGCGTAGCCGCCGTTGGTGATGAAGCACTTGGAGCCGTTGATGACCCACTTGTCGCCCTGCTTGGTGGCGACGGTCTTCATGCCCGAGACGTCGGAGCCGGCGTCCGGCTCGGTCAGGCAGAAGGAGGCGAGCTTGGGCGCCTCGGTGAGCATGCCGAGGTACTCCTTCTTGACCTCCTCGGAGCCGCCGAGGGCGACCGGGGTCGCGGCGAGGCCGTTGGCCATCAGCGAGGTGCCGATGCCGGAGCAGCCCCAGCCCATCTCCTCCTCGATCAGGCAGCCCGAGAGGAAGTCGAGGCCGGGACCGCCGTAGGCCTCGGCGATGTGAGTGTTCATCAACCCGATCTCCCAGGCCTTGTCGATGATGTCCTGGGGCCAGGTCCCGTCCTTGTCGTAGTCCCACGCGACCTTGCGGATGTCCTTCTCGGCGAAGCTGTGCGCGAGCTCGCGCAGGTCCTTCTGCTCGTCGGTGAGGGTGAGGTCAACCACGGATAGCTGCTCCTTCGGATGCGAGGGCGCGCTGAAGCGCGGCCCGATGGAGTCCTTCTCGACTGATTGACTGGTCAGTCAGCCAGTTCCTGAAAGGGTAACGGATCGACCCATCGCATGGGCAAGTACGCACGGACATCCCTGTTCATCGCCTTCGCCTTCACCGTGATGGCGGATCCGGTCTCCTCGGTCGCCTACGCGATCGAGTCGGCCCTCCGGTCGCTCGACGGCGACCTCAGCGGCATCGTGCCCACGATGGCCGCGATCATCGCGATCATCGCGGTGATCTCCGCGACCTACCACGACCTCATCGGCCGGTTCCCGACTGGCGGCGGAGGGCCCGAGGGCGTGGCGAATGCGTTCGGCGAGGGCTGGGCGTTCATCCCGCTCGGCGCCCTGCTGGTCGACTTCACGCTCACGGTCGCCGTCAGCTGCGCGGCGGGGGCGTCCGCCCTGATCGCATATCTGCCCGACCTCGAGCCGCTCCGGACGCCGCTCGGCCTTGCATTGGTGGCGATCGTGGCGGGTGGCGTTCTGCTCGGCCAAAGCGGCCGGGTGGCATTTGCGATCGCGACGCTCGGCTTCATCGGCCTGTCCCTCTACGTGATCGTCGCCGGCGTCGCCTCCCTCGACAGCGTCCCCAGCGCTGATGCCCATCACACCGGCGGAGGGACACCCCTCATCTTCTCGGCGGCCATCGGGCCGGTCCTGCTCGCGGTCCCCCTGGGGATGGCGCTGGCGACGGGAGTCGAGGCACCTTCGAACGCAATCGCGCAGCTCCCTCAGCTGGACGACCGTTCGCGCCGCAGTTTCGGGCGCCTGACGCTCTGGCTGATGGTCGGGATCGTGGGCTTCCTGACGATTGCCTTTGCTGCTCTCGCCGTCGGTCTCGGTACGGGGCTTCCACCCTCCGACTCCACCCTGCTCGCCGAGATCGCCCGGGATTCCACAGGTGGGGGCTTTCTCTTCGGCGCCTTTCAGGGAGCAAGCGCACTGCTGCTGCTCTCCGCCGCCGCCTCCTCCTACCTGGCGGGCTCCGGAGTCCTCAAGGCCCTGGCGATGCTCGGCCGGCATGGCGAGGGCCTCGTGCCGCAGCGCTTTGCACGCGTCAACCGATTTCTGATCCCCGAGTGGGGAATCGCCGTCGTACTCGTCGCAGCTGCGATCCTGGTCGCCGCAGGAGGCCGCGAGCAGAATCTCGTCGCCTTTTACGCGGTCGCTGTCTTCGCGAGCTTCCTGGCGGCGACGATCGGCTGCGCGCGGCTCTCGTATCGCGGCGGCCGCCGAGGCGCACTGGCGCTCAACCTGATCGGGGCCGTCCTGGTCGCGGCGGTGCTGGCGATCAACGCCACACGTCTCGACGGCGCGATCGCCCTGGCGGCATCCGGCCTGGTCGCTCTCTACCTGTGGCGGGTCTGGGTGGCGCGGGGCCGTCCTGGCGGCGTCGCGGGCGCGAGCGCCCGGTAGGCGCGGATCGGTGTGCACCACCGGCGCCAGGTCACCGGTCGGCTCGTAGCCTCGAACCGCTATGACTCAGACGATGGAAGCTGCGCGGACGGAGGGCAGGGCGGAGGCGCAGGCCACGGTGGTGGCCGGCCACGAGATCGTGCGCCGCTTCGGCGAGGGGCCGACGGCGGTGGAGGCCCTGCGCGGCGTGAGCGTCGAGTTCGCGCGCGGGAGCTTCACGGCGATCATGGGGCCCTCCGGCTCCGGCAAGTCCACGCTGATGCACATCCTCGCCGGCCTCGACCGTCCCAGCGACGGATGGGTCGAGCTTTCGGGGCAGCGACTCGACCAGCTCTCGGATCACGACCTGACCGTCCTGCGGCGCGAGCGGATCGGCTTCGTCTTCCAGACCTACAACCTCCTGCCGGTTCTGACCGCGGAGGAGAACATCACGCTGCCGGTCAGAATCGGTGGCGGCAAGCCGGATTCGGCGTGGCTCGGGGTGCTTCTCCATGCAACCGGCATGGAGGAACGCCGGACCCACCGGCCCTCGGAGCTGTCCGGCGGCGAGCAGCAGCGTGTGGCCGTGGCACGAGCGCTCCTCTCCCGCCCCGAGGTGGTCTTCGCGGACGAGCCGACCGGCAACCTCGACACCAAGGCGGGGAACGAGGTCCTGACCCTGCTGCGCAAGGCCGTCGATGACTACGGCCAGACAACCGTGATGGTGACCCACGACGCCTCAGCGGCGGCGACCGCCGACGAGGTGCTCTTCCTCGGCGACGGCGAGATCGTCGACCGGCACCGCAAGCCGAGCATCGACGACATCCTCGACCATCTCAGGACGCTGGCGTGACGAAGCTGGCGCTGCGTGGGATGGCGGAGCGGAAGCTCCGCTCGATCCTGACTGCGGTCGCCGTCCTCCTGGGGGTTGCGATGATCTCCGGCACTTACGTCCTGACCGACGGCATCCGAGGCGCCTTCGCGAAGATCAACGAGACCGCCAACCAGGGCACCGACGCCGTCCTCAGCCCGAAAACGCAGTTCAACAGCGGCTTCTCTCAGGAGCAGACGATCCCGGAGTCCCTGCTCGAGCGCGTGCGCGGCCTGCCGGAGGTGAGCTCCGCGGCGGGAGCCGGACAGGGATTCGGCGCGCTGGTCAAGAACGGTGAGGAGATCAGCCAGTTCGGCGGTCCCAATCTCGTCTTCAGCACCGCTCCCCAACCCTTCGATCCAACCAGCGCCGTCGACGGCCGCGAGCCCGCCGGACCGGGCGAGATCGCGGTGAGCAAGGACCTGGCCGACAGGAATGGCATCGACGTGGGCGACCGGATCGGCCTCGAGACCTCCCGCGGCACGGTGCAGACAACCGTCGTGGGATTGGTCGACTTCGGCGGCTCGGGCTCGGCGGGCGGCTACGGCTTCACGATGACGACGCTGGCCAACCTGCAGCGCTGGTACGAGCAGGAGGGCCAGGTGAACCAGATCTCCGTGGCCGCCAAGCCCGGGGTCTCCCCGGAGGTCCTGGTCGAGGCGCTCAAGAGGGTCGTGCCGGCCGACGTCAAGGTGCAGACGGGCCAGCAGAACGCGGACGAGACCGCCAAGGACGTCTCCAACTCGATCAACTCCTTCCTCGGCCCGGCGCTGCTCGCATTCGCGGGCGCTGCGCTCCTGGTGGGCGCCTTCATCATCTTCAACACCTTCTCGATCTCCGTCGCGGAGCGAACCCGGGAGTTCGCTTCACTCCGAACCCTCGGGGCGACCCGCGGACAGGTGCTGCGCTCGGTCGCCGCCGAGGCCCTCGCGATCGGGGTGACCGCCTCCCTGCTGGGCCTGCTCGGCGGACTCGGGTTCGCGCGCCTGATCGGGGCGCTGTTCCAGGCTGCGGGGACGGGCATACCGACCTCCGACCTGCACCTAACCACCCGCACCGTGATCGTCGCCCTCGCGGTCGGCGTCGGGATCACCATGCTGGCCGCGATCGGCCCGGCGATGCGCGCGACCCGGATCCCCCCCGCGCTGGCGCTCGAGGAGGGGGCGCGGATCGAGCCCTCGCGCCTCTCCCGGCTCGCCCCCTACCTCTCCGCGGTAGTGACGCTCGGAGGGCTCCTGCTGCTGGTCTTCGGGCTCTTCGGCTCCGGCCCGGCGACCAGCAAGCTGCTGAGCATGGCGGGCGGCGCGGTGCTCCTCTTCATCGGGCTCGCGCTCGTCGCCCGCTACATCGTCCGGCCGATCGCCGCCGCCATCGGCCTGCCGCTCGAGCGGTCGTTCAGCGTCGTCGGGCAGCTCGCCCGCGAGAACGCTCAGCGCAATCCGGGCCGCACGGCTCTCACCTCGGCGGCCCTGATGGTCGGCCTCGGACTGGTGGTCTTCGTGGCGGTGTTCGCGGCCGGCCTGAAATCCTCCATCGACGGCTCGATCGACCGCCTGATCCAGGCACAGATAGTGATCCGCTCCAACAGCGGCTTCCAGCCGGTGCCGAGGCGGGTCCAGGAGATCGCCGCCCACGCCCCCGGCGTCGCGACCACGAGCGGCGTCCTCTACGACCAGATCGAGGTGAATGGGATGCACTCGAATCTCCTCTACGACGATCTGGGCGGCGTGGAGCCGGACCGGATCGCGGCCGGGTACAAGTTCGACTGGATCCACGGCTCCGACTCCACCCTGTCGCAGCTCCGCGGGAACAACGCTGTGGTCGAGGAGCAGTTCGCCAAGGCCCACCACCTGGACGTCGGCGACACGTTCAACGCGCAGACTCCGTCCGGGGGCAAGCTGACGCTGAAGGTGATCGGCGAGTACCGGGACCCGACGCTGCTCCAGGGCCTGATGGTGGACCGGAGGACGCTGGAGTCCGTCTCGACCGCCAAGGACCCGTTCCTGATCCTGGTCTCCACCCTGCCCGGCGCGAATGCGGACGCCGTTCAGGGCAGGATCGAGGCCGGCCTCCAGCGATTCCCGGTCGCCAAGGTCACCTCGCAGCAGGGCCTCAAGGATCAGGTCACCAAGCAGACCGACCAGATCGTCTACCTGCTCTACGCTCTGCTGGCGATGAGCGTGGTCATCTCGCTGTTCGGAATCGCCAACAGCCTCTTCCTCTCCATTCACGAGCGAACGCGGGAGTTCGGCCTGCTCCGCGCAATCGGCGCCACCCGGCGCCAGGTTCGGCGGATGGTTCGCTATGAGAGCGCGATCACTGCGGCGATCGGCGGGGTGCTCGGGATCGTGGTCGGGCTCGTCTTCGGAGCGCTGCTGACGGCATCGCTGAGCGAGCTCGGGCTCGTCTTCCGCGTCCCCGTGGGCCAGCTCGTCGTCTTCTTCGTGCTGGCCGTCGTCGTCGGGATCATCGGGGCGGTCCTGCCCGCCAGGCGGGGCTCCCGCATCGACGTGATGCAGGCCGTGCACTACGAGTAGGTGCGAGGGTGCTCCGCAGGCGAAGCCGAGGAGCAACCCGTTTGATGGCGAAGCCGACCCGTATCTAAGCTCCGGGCATGCCCATTGCCACGTTCCAGGTCGGCATCGTCCTGATCCTCGTCGTGCTGGTCGCACTTCCGCTCGGCGCAATCGTCTTCGCTCGCGGCGCGGGAGGGGCGCTCAGGGAGATCGGCAAGGGGCCTCTCGCCCTGGAGCAGGACTTCCCGCAGAGCTCCGGGGCCCCCGTCCACGTCGTCTCGGCCGAGGTCCGGGAGGAGGAGATCCGCCAGATGATCCAGGCGCGCTCGGACCGCGGTGTCGCGAAGGGCCGCAAGGCGCTCGATGTCGACGCCGAGGTGGAGAAGCTGCTCGCGGCCGATTCCGGAGGGCCCGGTCTCGCCGGCGACAAGGAGCTGCGCGAGGAGATCCGCCAGCTGGTCGTGGCACGGAACGAGCGCCGCGAGCGCCAGGGCAAGAAGCCGCTCGACGTCGAGAAGGAGATCGACCGCCAGCTCAGAGAGCTGGAGAACCTGGGTCAATAAGATCCCGCCCATGGAGGCAAGCGACGCAGAGAAGCGGGTCATGGAGCTGGAGGAGATCGCCGACGTTCCCGGCACCTACTTCAACCCGCAGACCGAGGTGGTGGTGGTCGTCGACGACTCGACCTCGATCGACCAGGAGGTCTTCAACATGGAGACCTTCGAGGGCGCCGATTGGGTGCGCATCTCAGACGAGGTGCCGGTCGACGAGGAGCAGCGCGACAGGCTGCTCGAGCGGTTCCAGACCCGCTACCACCCGGGCTCGGGCGGCTCGGTCTCCGAGACCGCGCTCGAGCAGGGCGACGAGGAGCTGGACGAAGACGAGGAAGGCCAGGACCCGGGCCGGGAGGACTGATGGTCGCTCAGGGGGAGACGGCGCCGGACTTCACGCTTCCCGACCAGCAGGGGAACGAGGTCACGCTCAGCGAGCTCCGCGGCCGGCCGGTCGTCCTCTACTTCTATCCGAAGGCCGACACACCCGGGTGCACGACCCAGGCCTGCGGCATCCGCGACCACCGCTCGGACTACGAGCGCGCCGGCGCGAAGGTCGTCGGCGTCTCCCCCGACACCGTCGCCGCCCAGAAGAGATTCGCCGAGGAGCACCATCTCGACTTCACCCTGCTCGGCGACGAGAACCACGAGGTCGCCGAGCTCTACGGCGTCTGGGGCGAGAAGAAGATGTACGGCAAGACCTACATGGGCGTCCAGCGCGCGACCTTCATCATCGATCCCGAGGGCAAGGTCGCCCACGTGATCCCCAAGGCCTCGCCGAAGACGCACGACGACGTCGTTCTCGAAGCGCTGGGCGAGCTCGCGTCGGCGTGAACGCGTCCGCGCCCTTCACAAACGACCGCTACGACGAGGAGGGCTACTCGGAGGCCGAGGGCATCGAGCTGAGCCGAGTTCACATCACCCGCACCTTCACGGGCGACCTCGAGGGCGAGAGCACCGCCGAGCTGATGATCGCCAGGTCGGAGGGCGGCGGCGGCTACGTCGGCCACGACCGGATCACCGGCAGGCTCGGCGGGAAGGCCGGCGGCTTCGTCTTCCAGCACACCGGGATCATGGGCCCCGACGGCGTCACCAACACGGGAACGATCGTCCCGGGCAGCGGGACCGGCGAGCTGGAGGGAATCACCGGCGACGGGACGATGCTCGCCGACGAGGAGGGCAACCACACCCTCACGCTCGCCTACGAGTTGCCCTAGCCGCGGGGCCTCAGACGGCGACGAGGACGATGAAGGTCACGTAGAGGGCGAGCCAGGCGAGCACCGCCGGCAGCTCGAAGCGGTCCCGGAGACGGAGCGCCCAATAGGCGATCACTCCGCCCGCCAACCCCAGGCCGACCGAGACGGCGGCATTGCCCGGCAGATCCCAGTCCGTGAACAGCAGCCCGATGCCGACGGGGATCGTCGATTGGAAGACCATCGCGCCCGTGACGTTCCCGAGCGCGAGCGAGTCCTTGCCCTCTCGCACCCAGAAGAAGCTGTTCACCTTCTCCGGGAGCTCCGTCGCGAGCGGCGCGAGGATCAGGGAGAGGACGATCGCCTCGGCGCCGAGATTGTCCGCCACCTTGAGCAGCTCATCCACGAAGAGGTGGGCGCCTCCCACCATCGCCGCCAGCCCGATCGCGAACTGGGTCAAGGCTGTCGCCATCGTGGGCTCGGGCGCCCGGCCGAGGGACGGCCGGGCCATGATCAGCGGGTTGAGGGTGTCCTCCGGCTGGCGCTCGCCGCCCCGGGCGAGCGTGAGCCACACGTAGACCGGATAGGCGGCGAGGAAGATCAGCCCGGCGGGGATTCTCAGCCCGGCCGGGGCGCCGATGCCCAGGGCGAACGCGAGTCCGAAGAACGCGAGAAAGAAGACGAGATCCCGATCGAGGTTGACGACATCAGCTCGCAGGTAGATCCCCTGGGGACGCCGCCGTCGGTAGAGATACGCGGTGAGGCCGACGATGCCCATCGCGAGCGTCGCGAGCAGGAACGGCGCACCGACGATCGCCCCGATCGCGACGTCCTCGCTCTTCGTTCCCTCAATCAGTGCGACGATCGCGATCAGCGTCTCGGGCATCGCCGTACCCACGGCCGCGAGCAGGCTTCCCACCGCGCCTTCCCCCAGGTCGAGCCGATGGCCGATCCACTCGACGGCGTTCGTGAAGAGCAGCGCGCCCGCGAGGATCACGGCGAAGCTCGCGATCAGCAGTACGAACTCCATCGCGGCCGGCGAGCCCTACGCGTAGCCGAAGGCCAGGGCGACCACCGCGTAGACCAGCAGCAGCTGCAGCCCCTCGTACCAGGTGGACTCGCCCTCCTGCGTGACCTGGTTCGCGATGATCGCCGCGATCGCCACCGCCGCCAGCTCGAGGCCGTTGAAGACCAGCGGCATCGGCCCCGGGCCGATGAAGAACGAGCAGAGCACCAGCACCGGCGCGACGAAGAGGGCGACCTGGGCGCTCGAGCCGATCGCGATGTTGACCGCCAGGCTCATCTTGTTCTTGTAGGCGACGAGGACGGCCACCCAATGCTCGGCGGCATTGCCGACTATCGCGACGACGATCGCTCCGATGAAGAACTCGGAGAGGCCGATCGCGTGGGAGGTCTCCTCGATCGAGCCGACGAGGATCTCGGAGAGGACGCCGACGAGGACGCCGGAGATGCCCAGGGCCAGGACCGAGCGCCGGGTGCTCCAGTCGCCCCGGTCCTCGATGCTCGACTCATCCTCGTGGGGATTGAACAGCGCGGCATGGGTTCGCAGCGAGAAGAGCAGGCCGGCCGCATAGGAGATGATCAGGATGATCGCGACCGCCAGCGAAAGGTGCTCGAGGGTGCTGCCGTAGTCGACGATCGCATCGCCGGGGTGGGGCAGGCCGTCCCCCTCGACGAGGGCGAAGACGCCGGGGATGATCAGCGCGGCGACCGCCAGCAGCAGCATCGTGGACTGCGCGCTCGCCGCCGTCTGCCCGAACTTCTGCACCCCGCGGGTCCGACCGCCGGTCAGGCCGCCGACGAGCATGGCGGCGCCCATCACCAGCAGGATGTTGCCGAGGATCGATCCGATCAGCGACGCCTTGACCACTTCATGGAGGCCCTTGCCGAGCGCGAACAGGGCGATGATCAGCTCCGGGGCGTTGCCGAAGGTCACATTGAGGAGCCCGCCGACCACGTTGCCGGAGCGCTCGGCGAGCTCCTCGGTCGCACGGCCCATCATCGCGGCGGGCGGGATCAGCGCCACCGCCGAGACGAAGAAGGTGACCGCCGCCGGGGCGCCCGCCAGGTCGACGATCACCGCGGCCACGATCAGCGGCGAGAGCAGGTAGGGCCAGCTATCGGCTCCGAAGAGCCTTCCTCTGTCCGTGATTAGACTCAAACCGTGAGCGAGCCTAACGAGAGCGGTGCCAGGATCTGCATCGTCGGGGGCGGTGTCGCCGGCGTGGAGGCGCTGCTGGCGCTCCGCGACATGGCGGGCGACCGCGCCCGGCTGACGCTGATCGCGCCCGATCCCGACTTCGTCTACAAGCCGCTGCTGGTCGAGGAGCCGTTCGGGCTGGGGCCGCCCGAGCAGTATGCGCTGGAGCCCCTGGCCGAGGAGAGTGGCGCGGAGTTCCTGCTGCGCGCGGTCTCATCGGTCGATCCTGAAGCGCACAAGCTCGCGCTCGACGACGGGACGGCGCTCGACTACGACTTCCTGGTGGTCTGCGTCGGAGGCCGCTTCGTTCCCGCCCTGCGAGGCGCGATCACCTTCCCGAACCCGGCCGAGCCGCTCCACATCGACCCGGTCCTCGATCGGGCGGTGGGCGGCGCGAGCAGGATCGCCTTCGTGGTTCCGCCCAGCATCAGCTGGTCTTTGCCCCTCTACGAGCTCGCCCTGATGACGCAGCGCCGGGCGCGGGAGCGCGGGGACGACGTGGAGCTCACCTTGATCACCCCGGAGACGACCCCGCTGGCCGCCTTCGGCGCGACGGCGAGCTCCGCAGTCGGCGAGCTGCTCCGCGCACGCGGGATCGAGGTCGTGACCGGGGGCCGAGCCCACGAGGAGGACGATTCTCTGATCCTCACGCCCGGTGACCGGAAGGTAGAGGCCGACGTGGTCATCGCCCTGCCCGAGATGGAGGGGCCGGCGATCGAGGGCCTTCCGGCCGACGAGGACGGCTTCCTCCCGGTCGACGACCATTCCCGCGTGCGCGACACGGACGATGTCTACGCGGCCGGCGACGGGACGAACTTCCCCCTCAAGCAGGGCGGGCTGGCGACGCAGCAGGCCGACACCGCCGCCGCGGACATCGCCCACCGAATCGGTGCGGCCGTGGCGCCGGAGCCCTTCCGGCCGGTGCTGCGCGGGCAGCTGCTCACGGGCGACGCCTCATTGCACATGCGAACCGACATCGCGGGGGGCGGCGGCGAGGGAACCGCGAGCCTCGACCGGCTCTGGTGGCCGCCGCACAAGATCAGCGGCCGGTACCTGGCGCCGATGCTCTACCACGGCGAGCTGCACGAGCAGGGGCGTCCGCCGGGGGAGACCCTCGACGTCGAGGTCTCGCTGCCGCAGGAGTGGCACATCGAGCCGATGGCGCTCGACCCGCACGCCCCGCCGGACGTCGACTAGCCGAGCCCTACTGAGCGAGCAGCTGGGCGCACTTCTGCAGCGCGGCCGATCCGGAGGCCTGCGAGAGGCACTGCTCGTAGGCCTGGACCCCCGAGGCGCTCGGCGCGGTCGTGGACCCGCCCGACTCGGGAAGCGAGCCGCCGGTGCCGAGTCCGCCCCTCAGCGCGTTGCCCAGCTGACCGGGGCTGACGCCGAGTGACTGAAAGAGATCTCTCAACGGGTGCGCGTTGGCCGGCGCGCTGAACGTCTCGGGCTTGTTGACGTCGGCGAAGTTGAGCTGGAAGTCGATCGACAGCGAGTCGGGCGCGCCGGGGGTTCCCGCGGGCGGCTTCAACTCGAGGTGGATCTGGAAGCGGCGCAGGAGCTTGTCGTTCTCGCCCGAGTAGACGTCGATGTCGCCGGACTGCACGACGCTGTCGAGCTGGTCGAGCTGCTGCGTGTTGACGTTGCCGACGGCACTGCCCGCACGCTGGGCGATGGTCTTCAGGTCGGAGACCAGCTTCGAGGTGTCGACGGATCCTGAGATGTGGATGGTCTTGGTCCCCTCCACGTCGTCGGTGCCGTCGTTCTTCAGGTCGGTGAGCCAGTTGGCCGGGCTGATGTTGAGCGACTTGAGCAGGCTGCCCGACTTGCCGTTGTTCTGACCCTGCAGCTGGGCGTAGGTGGTGGTGAACTCGTCATAGAGCTGCCGCGGCACCGCGTAGTCGGTCCCCTGGAAGTTGACGAAGGCCTGATCGCCGGTGGAGGTCAGCCCGCCGGTGCCCGAGAAGCTCTGCGAGCCGCTCTCGGCCTTGACGGAGGCGTCGACGTCGAACTTCGGGAACTGGTCGGGCGCCTGGCTCGCGAACTTGCCGCCGAGCTTCGCCTCGAAGCTGCCGGGATTGTCGCCCCCGGAGGTCTCGACCTTGAAGTCGAGGTCGAAGGTCCCGCTCCTGATGCTCGTCGGGTTGTTGAACGTCTGCTGGAGGACCTGCTGCGGGTCCTCGCCGTTGCCACCCCCGCCGCAGGCGGCGAGCAGCGCCGCGGACGCCACGGCCAGTGCGAATGCGATTAGTGCGCGGGTCCTGGTCAAGCGGCGCCGCAGGGTACAGCACACCCCGGGGTCAGGTATTGCATCGCCACATGTTGGATCGCAAGACCTGACCCCTATTCTGAGCGTGATGGAGGGGAGGAGGGCATGTCCTACCTGTAGCGCGGAGAACCCCGATCGCGCACGCTTCTGCATGTCCTGCGGCGCGGAGCTCTCGCCGCGCTGCCCCGAGTGCGGAGCGGAGAACCCGGTCGGCGCCAAGTTCTGCATCGAGTGCGGGACCGCCCTCTCCCCCGCATCCCAGCCCACTGGCGCTCCCGCATCGACCCCCGAGGCGCCGCCCGAGGAGCGCCGGCAGGCGACGGTCCTGTTCGCGGATCTCTCGGGCTACACGGCGGCGGCGGAGCGCATGGACCCGGAGGCCGTGAAGGCGCTGGTCGACCGCACGCTCCGCGTGCTCGGTGAGGAGATCGAGCGCTTCGGCGGATCGATCGACAAGTTCATCGGCGACAACGTCATGGGAGTCTTCGGCGCGCCGGTCGCCCACGAGGACGACCCCGAGCGGGCCGTTCGAGCCGGCCTCGCCATGCAGGAGGCGATGGAGGGAGCGAACCGCCAGAGCCGCGAGAAGTACGGCGTCGGATTCTCGCTTCGCGTCGGCATCAACTCCGGCGAGGTGATGGCGGGAGCGGTGGGCGACCGCTACACGGTGATGGGCGACGCCGTCAACGTCGCCGCGCGGCTCCAGGCTGCGGGCCGGCCCGACAGCGTCACGGTGGGCGAGTCGACCTATCGCTCCACCCGCGAGGCCGTCTCCTACGAGCGGCTCGAGCCGCTGACCCTGAAGGGCAAGGAGGAGCCGGTTCCAGCCTGGGAGGCCACCGGGGTCCTCGCCGAGCCGCGGCGGGGCGCGGGGCGCGCTCAGACGCCGCTGATCGGCCGCGAGGAGGAGGCGGGCCTGCTCGCCTCGCTGGCCGAGCGGGTCGAGCAGGAGGGCCGCCCCTACCTCGTCACGGTGCTCGGCCAGGCGGGCGTGGGCAAATCGCGGCTGCTGCGGGAGCTGATGACCAACCTCGCCGGGTCGGACGATCCCCCGACGATCCGGCGCGGACAGTGCCCCCCTTACGGCGCCGGGATCGCCTACTGGGCCCTCGCGGAGGTGCTCAACGACGAGTTCGAGATCCGCGACACGGACGCCCCGGAGGCCGCCTGGGAGAAGCTCCGCACCGGCGTCACCGAGCTGATGAAGGAGCTCGGCGACGAGCCGGCCGGCGAGCGCAACGCCGCCCTGCTGGCCATCCCGCTCGGGCTTGAGCCACCGGAGGAATTGCAGCCTTCGGAGGATGACCCGCAGCGGATGCGCGAGGCGCTCTTCTCGGCGGCCCGCGCCGTCGTCGAAGCCATCGCTCGCCGCCGGCCCCTGGTCCTGGCGATCGACGACATTCACTGGGCCGACGAGGGAATGCTCGACCTGATCGACCACCTGACCCGCTGGGTACGGGCCCCGCTCCTGCTGGTCTGCCTGACGCGCGACGAGCTGCTCGAGCGCCGCCCCGGCTGGGGAGGTGGCCGCCGGAACGCCACCACGATCTCCCTGGAGCCGCTCACCGAGGACGAGACGCGCGAGCTGGTCGCCGCCCTGATGCCGAGCTCCGGCAACGGCACCGGCGACGTGGTCCCCCAGGTGGCCGAGCGCTCCGGCGGCAATCCACTGTTCGCCGAGGAGATGGTCAATCGCCTGCTGGAGGAGGACACGGTCGAGGCCGAGGCACTGCCGAGCACCGTCCAGTCGCTCCTCGCCGCGCGCCTCGACTCGCTCGACCGGCTCGAGCGCCGGCTTCTCCAGTCAGCCTCCGTGGTCGGCCAGACCTTCTGGGAGGGCGCCCTGGCGGCGACCGCCGCCGAGGAGGGCCTCGACCTCCATAGAACGCTCGCCGACCTCGAGGAGAAGGATCTGCTCGCGCCGAGCGCCGGCAGCCGGCTCGCCGGCGAGCGCGAGTACGCCTTCAAGCACGTCCTGATCCGCGACGTCGCCTACTCGATGCTCCCCAAGTCGGTGCGCTGCCGGAAGCACGTCGAGGTCGCCGAGTTCATCCGCGAGCGCGCAGGTGAGAGGAGCGACGGCGTGATCGGGCTGATCGCGGAGCACTTCGCCCGCGCCGCGGCGCTCGGGTCCGAGGCCGGGCTCGACCGCGATGCCCTTTCTAAGCTGCAGACTCAGGCGCTCGAGTCCCTGGAGGCCGCCGGCGACGCGGCGGCCGCCCTCTACTCGAACGCCGAGGCCTTCGACCGCTACACGTCCGCCCTCGAGATCTCGGAGTCGCTCGATCCCGGAACCGTCGCGCGGATCGGCGAGAAGCAGGGCGACGTGGCCCTGCGGATGGGGCGCGTGGACGCCGCGGTCGCCGTCTGGGAACGGTGCCTGGACCACCACCGCGCGCAGGAGGACCTCGCCCGCGTCGCGGACCTGCACCGCAAGATCGGCGCCGCGCTCTGGCACAAGGGCGAGCGGCGCGCCTCGATCGACAACTACCAGCGCGGAATCGACCTGCTCAAGGACGGGCCGCCCTGCATCGAGCTGGTGCGCCTCTACGAGGAGGCCGCATCCCTCTACATGCACACGGGGGACAACATGCTCGCCATCTACGCGTCGGAGAAGGCGCTGCGGCTCGCCGAGCGCCTGGACGAGGCGCGAGCGGCCAGCCGGGCCCATGGCATCTTCGGCCGGGTCTTCGGGCGCATCGGCGACTCGGAGAAGGCGCGCGAGAACCTGGAGCGGTCCGTCGCGCTCGCCCGCGAGTCGGACCGCGCCGAGGCGGTCCGGGCTCTGCTCACGCTCGGCTACCACCTGGAGGTCTCGGAGGCCGACTACGAGGGCGCGGCGGCCGCGTACCGGGAGGCGCTCGAGATCGCGCAGGAGGTCGGCGACCTCCCCTCGCAGGTCGAGCTCCACGCCTCGCTCGGAGAGCTCGCCGTCGACAACGCCGACTGGGAGGCCGTCGAGGAGGCCGCCGAGGCGAGCGCGAGCCTGGCCGAGCGCGAGGGCCTCTACGGCAAGCTCTGCTTCCCGGACCTGATGCGCGGCGTGCTCAGCTGGCGCTCCGGCGACTGGGACGAAGCGGCCAAGTCGTTCCGCCGCGCGCACGAGCTGGGCGAGCAGGTCGGCCGCTCGGAGGTCGCGTTCAACTCGCTCTTCTGGCTCGCGATCACGCTGCGCGAGAGCGGCGACCTCGCCGGCGCGGAGACCGAGCTCACCCGGGCGCTCGACATCTGCGAGCGCGCCGGCCTGATCGCGCAGTCGGTCGAGGCGATCTCGGCCCGCGCGGTCGTGCTGGCACTCGCCGGCCGCACCGATCAGGCTCGTGCCGCGGCCGAGGAGGCCGAGCGGCTCGCCGGGCGGCTGCACTACCCAGTCGGCGAGGCCGCCACCGCCGAGGCCGCCGGAGCCTGCGCCGAGGACGCCGAGCAGGCCGCGGCCAAGATCGACGAGGCGCGGCGCCGCTGGCTGGACCTCGGCCGTCCCCTCGACGCAACCCGCTGCCTGGTGGTCCAGGGCCGCCTGCTGCTGGCGTCGGATCCGGATGCAGCGGCCGGTCTGCTCGACGATGCGGCCTCGGAATATGAGGAGCTGGGAGCACCGGCGCTCGCGGCCCGCGCCCGCGAAACGGTCAGGGCCTAGCTCCATACAATCGCCCCATGTCGGAGGACGGCCCGCAGACCTGGATCCTCACCGGGTCGCTCGAGAACTTCCGGATCAACGTCGAGCGCGGCTTCGACGTGATCGGCTTCAAGGAGGGCCGGCGGCGCCAGGCCGAGGAGTTCGACCCCGGTGACGAGATCGTCTTCTACGTGACCGGCGTTCAGGCGTTCGGCGGAATCGCGCGGGTGCGCTCCGAGATGTTCGAGGCCCGGGAGCGGATCTGGCCTGCCAAGAAGGGCAAGCCGGAGATCTATCCGTGGCGGGTGGAAGCCGAGCCGGTCCTGGTCCTGCCGGAGGACGATTTCGTGCCGGCCGAGGAGCTCGTCACCGAGCTCGAGCATGTCGGCAAGTGGCCACTGGACCACTGGCATCTCGCCTTCCAGGGCCAGCTCCGCACGATCGGCGAGTCCGACGCCGCCCTGCTCCGCGAGCGGCTCTCCTCGGCGGCCTCCGAAAAAGCCGCGAGCACGTGAGCGAAGACACCGGCCTCGTCCACGGCCGCCACTTCACCCGGGAGGAGGCCAACGCGCTCCTCCCCCAGCTGACCGCAATGCTCGATCAGCTGCGCGACGCCAAGGACGAGCTCACGGATGCCAAGGCCCACGAGGCCCTCTCGGAGGCTGCGCCCACGAATGGCGGGGGCGAGGATGGCAGGCAGGTGGGCGTGGGGTTCCTCGAGGTCAGGCGGCTGCTCGGCATGATCGAGCAGTCCGGGATCGTCCTCCGTGACATCGACCGCGGCCTGATCGACTTCCCCGCGCTGATGGACGAGCGCGAGGTATACCTGTGCTGGGAGCTCGGCGAGGACGAGGTCGCCTACTGGCACGAACTGGAAACTGGCTACGGTGGCCGAGAGCCGCTCGACTGAGGGCTGGAGGTCGGTCCCCAGCAAGCTGTTGCGCGATCTGCGTGGCCTGGGCGGCAACGAGCGGATCGCGGTGATCGGATGCGCGGTGATGATCGGCAGCCTGCTCCTCCCCTGGTACCAGTCGCCGATCTCCAACGACCTCGTCCTCACCGGCATCGGCGGATTCAGCTGGGCGGAGGGGGCGCTGCTGCTGATCGCGGCGGCGACCACCTTCTTGGCGCTGCAGGGCGGCGGCGGATACGTGCCGCCGCGGCCGCTGCGCGAATGGGCGCTGTTCGTCGCCGCGGGGATCTGGTCCGCCGCGATCGTCGTCTACCGGATGCTCGACCGACCGCCGTTCACGCTCGGCGGCCGCGATGAGCCCTACGACCTGCACTACGCGATCTTCGTCGCGCTGGCCGGCGCCCTGATCATCGTCGCCGCGGGGCTGCGGATGCGGCCGCGGGAGCGAGCCAAGCACCCGCAGGCGCCGGACTGACCGGCCGCCGCTACTCGTCCTCGCTGTCCTGCTCGTCCTGCTGTAGATCGCGCGCCGCGTAAGCCATCTGCGCCAGCACGACCGCGTCGATCATCGCGAAGCTTCCGATCACCACTGGGGACATGCCTCAATGGTCCCGCGCGGGGGGCGGGCACGCAAGCGCAGCGTCAGCCCCCTGACGATGATCACCCGCGCGCAGCCTCCCGGCTACCGGCCGATCGGCTCAGGGGGCTCCATCCCGTGGCGGCGCATGCCGGACTCGATCTCCTCGATCACGGTCTCGATCACGGTGACGCGCGCGTAGCGCTTCGACTCGGCAGGGATCAGGTGCCAGCGGGCATGAGGCTCGATGCTGGTCCGGGCGACCATGTCCTCGACGGCCTGCTTGTACTCGTCCCGCTTCTCGCGGTTGCGCCAGTCGTGCTCGGTGAGCTTCCACTCCTTGAGCGGGTCCTTCTCGCGGCGCTTGAAGCGCTTCAGCTGCTCGTCGCCCGAGATGTGCAGCCAGAACTTGATCAGGATCGTCCCCTCGTCGGCCAGGGTCCGCTCGAAGGCGTTGATCTCGTCGTAGGCGCGCAGCCACTGCTCGCGGGTCGCGAGCTCCTCCACCCGCTCGACGAGCACCCGCCCGTACCAGGAGCGGTCGAAGACCGCCATGCCTCCCCACCCGGGCAGCGCGGGCCAGAAGCGCCAGAGGAAGTGATGGCGCTTCTCGTCGTGCGACGGTGCGGCGAACTCGACGACGCGCACGTGGCGAGGATCCAGGTTGGCCACGAGCCTGCGGATGGCCCCTCCCTTGCCGGAGGCGTCCTCCCCCTCGAAGAGCACGCACACGGGTGGGCCGAGCTCGCCCTTGCCGATCAGCCCCCCGAGGGTGAGCCGGAGCTGTGCCAGCCGGGTCCAGCCGCGCTCGAGGCCCTTCTCCTCCTCCTCGAGCGAGAGCTTCTTGGTCAGGTCGAGGTCGTCGAGGACGCCCATCGTCAGAAACCGGTCGGCGCCCTGCCGTTGTGCGTGGCGATCGCGAGCTGAAGCAGGCCGATCGCGGCCAGGATCACCACGATCCCGAAGGCGATGATCCAGTTGCTGCGAGCGCCGTGGCCGTACCAGCCAACGAGGAATCCGATGGCGAGCAGCACGGCGTAGGGGCCGAGCGAGTCGGGCAGGGCGATGGCGACCATGGCGCGCTATCTATCATCCCCCAGATGCCGGACTCCGAGCCCCAGTCGGTCGCCCAAGTTCGCGAAGGTCTCGGCCAGGCTGGCTACCTGGCCGACGAAGCCGCCGCCCTCGTCTCCTTCCTCGCCCAGCGCCTCGGCAAGCCAGTGCTGGTCGAGGGCCCGGCCGGGGTCGGCAAGACCGAGCTCGCCAAGGCGCTCTCGCGCTCGACCGGCCGGCGGCTGGTCCGCCTGCAGTGCTACGAGGGGCTCGACGAGGCGAAGGCCCTGTACGAGTGGAACTACCGCAAGCAGCTGCTGCGAATCCAGGCCGAGGCGACGGGCGAGGCCGAGTCCGCGTCCGAGGGGTCCTGGGCTCGCACGCGCGGCGACATCTTCTCCGAGGACTTCCTCTTCACCCGGCCGCTGCTCGAGGCGATCAGCGCCGAGGACGCCGTCGTCCTGCTGATCGACGAGATCGACAAGACCGATCAGGAGTTCGAGGCGATGCTGCTCGAGGTCCTCTCCGACTTCCAGATCTCGATCCCGGAGCTGGGCGTGATCGAGGCGCGGACCCGGCCGATCGTGGTGCTCACCTCGAACAACTCGCGCGAGCTCACTGAGGCGCTCAAGCGTCGCTGTCTCTATCTCTGGCTCGACTACCCGTCGGTGGACCGCGAGCTCGAGATCGTCCGCCTGCACGCCCCGGAGCTCGACGAGGGGCTGGCGCGGCGACTGGTCGAGATCGTCCACATGGTCCGCCAGCTGGACCTGAAGAAGCCGCCGTCCATTGCGGAGTCGATCGACTGGGCGCGGACGCTGCTGCTGATCGGCGCGGACGACATCGACCGCGAGACCTTCGAGCAGTCGATGAGCATCCTGGTGAAGCACCGCTCCGACATCGACCTGGTCGCCGAGCGCGTCTCGGTGAAGCTCGAGGGCAACGGCGTCACCGGGGGTCTGACCCCGCCGGGCTCCTCCGGGAGCTAGCCGATGAGCACGACTGCGAGCAGCCTGCTCGCCTTCTTCGAAGACCTCCGCTCCGAGGGGGTCGCGGTGGGCACCTCGGAGATCCTCGACGCCTTCGCCGCCCTCGACGAGGTGAGCTGGACCGACCAGCGCGACTTCCGTGAGTCGCTGGCCGCGACCATCGCCAAGTCCCAGGAGGACCGGCGGATCTTCGAGCTGCTCTTCGACCGGCACTTCTTCCGGGCGGCCGAGACCGAGGCGATGGAGAAGGGGATCGAGGACGAGCGCTTCGAGGGCTCCGGCGACCGCATCGACCTCGACGAGCTGCGCGAGGCGATCCGACGCGCGATCTTCGAGGGCAACGACGGTGAGATGCGCGACCTGGCCCGCCTCGCGATGACGGCGTTCGGCCGCCAGGGCGAGCGCTCGGGAGTGATCGGCGTCGACGTCCAGCGAATCCGCCGTGCCCTCGACCTGCAGGCCGGCGGCAGGCGGAACGACGAGGACGCTCCGGCGCTGGACCCGGACAACATCCGCCAGTTCGAGCGCTACCTGCGCCGCGAGCTGGAGCGGGCAACGATCGAGCGCACGGGCAAGCTGCCTCCCTCACGGCCGCTCGCCGAGCTCGACCGGACCCTCCCGACGAGCCCGGCTCAGGACCTGACCGCCGTCCACCGCGCGGTCGCCCAGCTCAAGCGCCGGATCGCGACGCTCGGCCACGAGCAGCGCGGGCGCAAACGGGGCCGCCATGTCGACGTGCGACGGACCATGCGGGCGTCGCTCGAGACCGGCGGCGTGCCGCTGAATCTCCGCTACCGGCCGAAGCGGCCCCGGCGCCCCGAGATCTACGTGCTCTGCGACGTCTCCACCTCGGTGTCGAGCGCCAGCGTCTTCTTCCTCTCGGTGCTGCACGCGCTGCACGACTCGTTCCGCAAGCTGCGCAGCTTCGTCTTCATCGAGCGAATCTCAGAGGTGACCGACATCTTCGAGCACGAGCGCGACTTCCGAAAGATCTCGGAGCGGGTCTCCTCGGAGGGAGGCGTCGCCGACGTGTCGGGCTACACCGACTACGGTCGCGTCTGGCTCGAGTTCGGCGAGGAGATCGCCGAGGAGCTTGGCCCGCGCTCGACGGTGATCGTCCTCGGCGACGCGCGCACCAATGGCCGCGAGCCGCACGCCGCCACGTTCGGCGCCATCGCCGACCACGCCGGCCGGACCTTCTGGCTCAACCCCGAGCCCAAGCTCTACTGGAACTACGGCGACTCCGTGATGGCCGCCTACGAGCCCTATTGCGACGGTGCCTTCGAGTGCTGGACGACCAAGCACCTCGAGAACTTCGTCAACGTGATCGCCGGAAGCGCTTCGCGAGTCGACTCGTGAACTTCTTCGGCTTCTCCGCGTAGATCCGCTCGCCCAATGAGATCGCGGCGAACTGCAGCTCGCCGCGGCGCTGATCGATCTCCTGGAGCAGATGGCGCTGGTCGGCCGAGGACGCGAAGGCGTCGCGCCGGCGCTGGGCCTCCTCCCGGAGCAGCGCGAGATCGTGGTCGTCGCCCAGGTGGTCCGAGAGGTCGTGCGCATGGTCGGCGAGTGCGCCGACCATCGGGCGGTCGGCCTCCCGGATCAGCCGCAGCTGGTACCAGAGATCCTTGACGCGCCTGCGGAGCTCGTGCAGGTTGATGACGCTCGCCTCCTCCTCGACCGAGCGCAGGCGCTTGCGGCCACGGCGGTAGGTGCGGTGCAGGCCGGGGGCGATCATCCCCCAGCCGTCGCCGTCGAGCGCCAGCTCGCCGAGGCTCGACCGGCAGGCGATCAGCTCGGCCGCCGCCCCGGCCATCGTGCGCCCGATGGTGCCGTCGTCGTGCGCGGCCCGGTTCTCAGCGTCGAGTTGCTCGCGCAGCTTCTCGGAGCGCTCGCGAGCCGCCGGGCCGAACCGCTCGCGCAGCCCGTCGAGGGACTCGACCAGGATCTCGGCGTCGCGGTGAGCGCTCAGCTTCCTGGCCACGTCCCGGTAGTGATCGTTCTCGCGCCGCCAGGCGTCGTCCCCGATCGCGTCGCGAACCAGGCGGAGCGCCGAGCGGATCTTCTTCATGTCCTTGCGCGCCTCGTGGATCGCTTCCGGCGGCTCGGTGCCGGCATCACCGCGGAGCTGCGCGACCGCATCGTCGACCTGCGCCTGAAGGATCCGCCGGATACCCGGACCGACCGGTTCGTCCTTCAGCAGCCGGTAGGCGGTTGAGTCAGCCGCCTCACCATCGGCGTCGCGCAGCTTCTTGATGCCGATTCCTGCAGCCGCCGCGGTTGCTGCTCCGGCAGCAGCGAGAGCCGCCGTCTTGTCGCGCGTGGTCGCCATGTCCACCTCCTGCCCATATGGGTGCGGAATTAACGGGCGGAGATGTGAAAACGCCGATAAGGGGTCAGTGGGACAGGAATCGCGCCGACGGAGCGCCCGCCGTCGCCAGGGTCTCGTTCAGGTAACGATGATCGCCCGTGACCTCCTCGCCGAGCCAGCCGGGCGGCTCGAACGCCTTCGCCTCCTCCTCGGAGGGAAATTCGATCTCGGCGACCGCGAGGCCCTCGAGATCCCCTGCGTAGACGTCGACCTCGATCACGAGGTCGCCGTGCGGGATGACGTGGCGGCGCTTCTGGAGCCGCCGCCCCTCGGTCAGCGGCCAGAGCTCGTCGAAGCTCGCGCGGTCGAGCTCCACCTCGGCCTCCTGCCGCGAGAGGCCGACGCCGCGCTTCGCGGTGAGCAGCAGCCGATCGCCCTTGCGGCGAACCCGCACCTCGCCGTCGGAGCCGATCGCCAGGTAGCCCTGTTCGATCTCATCGGCCTCCACCCCGCCGAGGTCCGGCGGCACGGTCACCAGGAACTTGCGCTCGACCTCCATGCCAACACCGTAAACTCCCACCTGGACCCAACAGGGGGGCTCGCGGGACGTGCGGGCTGAGATAGCGGTAACTCCTCCTCCGCTGACCCTTCGAACCTGTGCGGTAATGCGCGCGGAGGGAGCATGCTGACGAGAACTCGCGAAGGCACTCCGGACGCGGCCGAATCAGGCCGTCCCGTCCGCGTGAGCGGTCTCAGCCACTCGTTCGGTGAGCTCCAGGCGATCGAGCGGATCGACTTCGCCGTCGAGCCCGGCGAGGTCGTCGGGATCGTCGGCCCCTCCGGCTGCGGCAAGACGACCCTGCTCGAGCTGCTCGCCGGGCTGCGGACCCCGGACACCGGCTCGATCTCGGTGGGCGGGCGGCCGGATCCCGCCGAACGACTGGCGGGCTGCGCCTACATGCCCCAGCGCGATCTGCTGCTTCCCTGGCTCTCGGCCGTCGACAACGCGGCCCTCGCGCTGCGGATGGCGGGCGCCTCCAAATCCTCCGCGAGAGCGGAGGCCGGCGGCCATTTCGAGCGGCTTGGCCTCGCCGGCTTCGAGGGCACCCGGCCCGGCGAGCTCTCCGGCGGTATGCGCCAGCGCGTCGCCTTCCTGCGCACCCTGATGGCCGGCCGCCCGGTTCTGCTGCTCGACGAGCCGTTCGCGTCGCTCGATGCGATCACGCGCGCCGAGATGCAGTCCTGGCTGGCCGGGGTCTTGGGGCCCGATCGCCACACGGTCGTGCTCGTCACCCACGACGTCGAGGAGGCGCTCTACCTCTCCGACAGCGTGCTCGTCTTGACTCCGCGCCCGGCGAGGGTCGCCGACCGGATTGAGATCGAGGCCCCCCGTGCCCCTGATCGCGCGGCCGCGGTCACCTCGTCTGAGTTCGCCGAGCTCAAGGAGCGGGCGCTCCGCAGCCTCGCGGGGGCAGGCCGATGAGCGCGCCTCGGAAGTACCTGGCCCCGGTCGCGGTGATCGTTCTCCTGCTCGGGCTCTGGGAGGTGGCGGCGCAGTGGGACTGGATCGCGAACGCCCTCAACATCCAGGACTTCCTCGTCCCGGCGCCGAGCGACATCGCCACCTCGCTCTGGCGCGACCGATCCCTCCTCGCTGACGACTCCTGGGTCACCCTGCGTGAGGTCCTGCTCGGCTTCCTCTGCGCGCTCGCGGCGGGTCTCGCGTTCGCGCTGGTCCTCCACCTATCCGACACGCTGCGCCGCGCCTTCTATCCGCTGCTGGTCGCGTCCCAGACGATTCCGCCGGTCGCGATCGCTCCCATCCTGATCGTCTGGTTCGGGTTCGGCCTCGCGCCGAAGATCCTGCTGATCGCGCTGATCTGCTTCTTCCCGGTCACGGTCAACACGCTCGACGGGCTGCGGGCGGTCGACCCGCAGCTGATCACGATGATGCGGACTCTCGGCGCCAGCCGCAGGCAGATCCTCACCACGGTGGAGCTTCCCTCCGCCCTGCCGTTCTTCTTCAGCGGGACGAAGATCGCGATCGCGGTCGCGGTGATCGGCGCGGTCTTCGCCGAGTGGGCGGGCGCCGGATCGGGCCTCGGCCATCAGATCCTGATCGCCTCGAGCAACCTGCTGACCGCCCGGATGTTCGCCGCGATCACGCTGCTGTCGGTGATGGCGATCGTCCTCTTCGCCCTCGTCTCGCTGATCGAGCGGAGGGTGGTCACCTGGGACAGCCGCGAGGTGACGCGAACGTGACCCGATCCGCCCGGCTCGCGGCTCTCGTCGTCTCCGCCGCCATCGGGCTGGGCCTGGCCGCCTGCGGCGGAGGAGGCGAGCCCTCGACGGGCTCGCCGTCGAACCCGCAGCCCTTCACGGTTGATCTCGACTGGTACGTCAACCCCGATCACTCCGGGATCTACAGCGCGCTCGACCGCGGCTTCTTCGTGGCGGAGGGCCTGGACGTCCAGCCGCAGATCCCATCCGATCCCTCCGCGCCGATCAAGGAGGTGGCCGCGGGGCGCGCGGACCTGGCCGTCTCCTACGAGCCCGAGGTCCTGCTCGCCCAGGACAAGGGGCTGGACGTGCAGGCGGTCGGCGCCATCGTGGACCAGCCGTTGACCTCGCTCATCTCCCTCCCCAGGGCCGGCATCGCGAGCGGCCCCGACCTGCAGGGGAAGACCGTCGGGACGGCGGGCATCCCGTACCAGACGGACTACCTCGACACCATCCTGCAGTCATCCGGCCTCCCCCCCTCGGCGGCGAGGGAGGTCAACGTCGGGCTCAACCTGCTGCCGACGCTGATCGGCGGCAAGGTCGACGCGATTCTCGGCGGCTTCCGCAACATCGAGGGCGTCGATCTCCAGCAGCGCGGCCTCGGCCCGAGGATCATCCCGGTGGATCAGCTCGGCGTTCCCACCTACGACGAGCTCGTACTGGTCGCCCGGCGGACGACGGTCGAGGATCACGCCGGCGCCATCCGCAGCTTCATCGCCGCGCTCGCGCGGGGCACCTCCTACGCGATCGGCCATCCGCAGGAGGCTTCCAATGCGGTCCTGACCGCGGGCAAGGGGCTGGATCCGATGCAGACGCGATCGGAGGTCGACGCGACCCTGCCTCTGCTGGCCCCCGCGCCGGGGCACCCCTACGGCTTCATGGATCCCGGCCAGTGGCGGGAGTACGCCGAGTGGATGGCCGAGCACGATCTGATCTCGTCCGCGCCCAGGACGAGCCAGGTGCTCACCAACGAGCTGCTGCCCTAGCGCGCCGTCTGCTTGGCGAGCGCCGGCAGCACCCGCCCGCCGTAGACCTCAATGGCGCGGTGGGGGTCGGCGCCGGAGCAGTTCATGAGCGCCATCGTGGTGGCGCCGAGCTTCTCGGCCTCGCGGATCCGGTCCGCGTGCACCTCCGGGTCCGAGGAGATGATCAGGGCCTCCTTCAGGTCGTCGTCGGAGACCTGCTGCTCGCCGTTGTCGAACATCTTCCCTGGGCTGTGCCAGTCATCGGTGTAGTGCTCGTCGGGCTGGGCGCCCTTCCAGACACGGGCACCCTCGAGGGCGGCCTCGTCGTCCTCGGCCCAGGAGAACTGAGCCTGGAGAACGACCTCGCCGGGCTCCCTGCCGGCGTCCTCGCAGGCGCTCTTGTAGGCGTCGATCACGTCGGGTGCGGATTCGGGATCCGCGAGCGTCCAGAGGCCGTCTCCCCAGCGGGCGGCCACGCCGGCCGCCTTCGGGCCGAAGGCCGAGACGTAGATCGGGGGTCGGCGGTTCGGGCGGGTGTGAAGTACCGCCTCGTCGGTCTCGAAGTGGCGCCCGTCGTAGGAGAGGCGCTCACCGTCGAAGAGGCGCCGGATGATCTCCAGCCCCTCCTCCATGCGCTCGACCTGCTCTGGCACCGATGGCCAGATCGCGGCGAGTGGAGACTCGTTCAGTGACTCGCCCGAACCAATGCCGAGAAATGGGCGTCCCGGGAACATCCGCTCCAGGGTCGCCCAAGCTTGCGCGATCAATACGGGGTGATAACGGGGCCCGGGCGGCGTCACCGCTGTTCCGATGGCGAGGCCGTCCGTGGCCTGTCCGGCGGCTCCGAGCCATACCCAGGCGTGCCCGGACTCTCCGGGCTCCCACCATGGCTGGAGGTGATCGCTGCAGCCGACGCCGTCGAACCCGGCGCGCTCCGCCTCGACCGCCTGTGCGAGCAGGTCCTCGGGAGGAAACTGCTCGTGAGCCGCTCCGTAGAAGTAGCGCATGGTCTGCGGCTACCCGCGAAGTGTCGCGGGCTAAACGGCTCAGGCGGCGAGGCGGGCCGGAGGACCGGCCCGCATCGCCTTGTGCCAGCCGGCCAGCGCGAACGTCCCGGCGAGTCCGCGGAAGGGAGCGTAGGGCGCGAAGTACTCCTCGACCTCCTCGACCGTCGCACGGCGCCCCAGGCCTTCGAGGTGCCCGACCAGCTTGACGTACGCGAGGTCCCCGGCGGGCAGCGAGTCCGGGTCGCCGCGACCGTGGTAGCCGAGGATCTGCATCGTCCAGGGCCCGATCTCCGGGATGGCGAGCAGTCGGCGGTCGGCTTCAGGGTCGGAGAGGTCCGCGCGCCCGCGGGCGACCTCCCTGGCGCAGTGGATCATCGCCACCGAACGGCCGGGGCTGAGATCCATCGAAGCGAGCTCCGCGGGAGCGCGCCCCTCGATCACGGTCGCGCACGGGACGTCCCGCAGTGGCCAGTCGGCGAACGAGGGAACCGTCCGCGGGCCCCAGCGCCGCACGATGCGGCGCTGTATCTCTCCCGCCCGGGAGACCTGAATCAACTGCTCGGTGATCGCCCAGCAGAGCGCCTCCCAGGGCCAGGCACGGCGGCGGGGTCGCACCCAGGGCTTGTGATGGATGGTCGGGCCGAGCAGAGGATCGCGCTTGAACGCGTCATAGAAGTCGCCCATGTCGTCCTCCACGGCGAGGGAGAAGCGAATCCGCTCGATCGCGATGCCGAGCTCGTCCTCCCCGGCGGGACGCCCCTCGCCGGCGGGTGCGATCGGGTGCTCGACCAGGGCCGGAGCGATCGGTTCCGCGCGAATGTGCACATAGCCCTGTCGCGTCTGCCAGGCCCGAACCCGGACGGGGCTCTCCCCGGCATGGAGCATCCGTTCGACGACCCCGCCCCTGGCGCGCGCGACGCCGTCGTTTCCTCCCTGCCGCCGCAATCGGTACGGCCAGCGGGGCAGCACCCGCTCCTCGATCGCCGTCGCTCTCGCCACCGCGCGAGTCAGCGCCCGAGGACGTGCACGTCCACCAGGAAGCTGCGACTGGAGACGACCTTCTCGCGGCGCCGGAAGAGCCCCCGCCGCGGGGCCCGGCGGGTGGAGCGGGCCGCGCGCGCGACGGCGATCACCGCGACGCCCGCTGCCGCGCCGCCGGCGGCGGCGACGGCGAGGGGACCGACCTCGCGGCCCCAGATCTCGATCGTCCGTCCCTCCGAGCGGACCGGCAGCGGCCGGACCGGCTCCGCCTCGATCACTTCCTCGGTCGCTTGCGGCTCCTCGCTCATCGGTCTCATCCTAAAGGCGGGTCAAGACCCACCGAATTGGTTTTCCCGGAACCTGCGACGGGAAGCCAAGACCCACATGCCGGATCCGGAGCTGACCAGCACCGCGTTCGCCGAGGGCGCTGCAATCCCCGCCAAGTACACCGGAGACGGAGCCGGCGTATCACCGCCCTTGGCGTGGAGCTTCCTCCCCGACGGAACGCGCTCTCTGGCCCTGATCGTCCACGATCCCGACGCCCCCTCGGGCGACTTCACTCACTGGGTCGCCTGGAACATCGACCCCGAACCGGGCGGCCTCGGTGAGGGCGAGGCGGCCCCTGCGGAGGGCGCCAACGGAAAGGGCGGGAATGGCTACATGGGGCCGTCACCCCCGGCCGGCCATGGCGCTCACCGCTACCTACACGAGCTCAACGCCGTGGACACCGAGTTGGATCTCGAGCCCGGCGCGTCCCGTGAGGAGCTCGAGCACGCCCTCGACGGGCACGTGCTCGGGACGGCGCAGCTGATGGGGACCTACGAGCGCGATTAAGCGGCTTTCGCCATCAGATCGCGCCCACGAGCGGCCGCCCTGCATAAGTCGAGAGAGAGCGGCCCGGTGGGCGCTAGAGCTGCTTCTCGTACAGGCGGTAGCGCTTCACGACCGTGCCGCCCATGCCCTCCATGGCGCGGTTCATCGGCTCGTTCACCTCGAGGATCCAGCCCTCCTCGCCGCCGGTCACCCCGACCTCCGCCGCCGTCTCGATGTGCCGCACGTAGAAGCGCGCGGCGATCCCGGTGTGCTGATGCTCGGGCTTCACCCCGAGGGCGAAGACGCGGACGCGGTCGATCTTCCTCTTGCCCAGCAGGAAGCGCAGCCAGCCGAAGGGAAGGAGCCGGCCGTTCATCTTCCTGGTCACCTGGTTGATGTCGGGAAGGGTGAGGGCGGCGCCCATGATCTCGCCGTCGCGCTCGGCCATGAAGGCCCAGCGCGGGTCGAGGATCTGCTTCAGGTTCTTCGCCTGGAAGGCCACCTCCTCGTCCGTGATCGGGACGAAGCCCCAGTTCTTCTCCCAGGCGGAGTTGTAGACCTCCATGAACCGCCCGATCTCGGCCTCGAGGTCGCGCTTGTTCATGTTGCGGACCGTGATGCCGTGCTCCGACTCGACCTTGTCGGCGACGGCGTGGATGGCGTCGGCGAACGCATCGCCCTCCTTCAATTCGCCCATCTCCAGGTTCCACATGAGGAGGTCCATGGTCTTGCCGTAGCCGAGCGCCTCGATGCGCTCCCTGTAATAGGGCGGATGCCACGGCTCGAGGATGTAGGGATGGCGGTCGTATCCCTCGATCAGCAGACCGCACTCGTCATTCGTGGTGAAGTCCATCGGGCCCACCACGCGGTCCCGCCCACGCTCGCGCACCCAGGCCTCGGCGGCGCCCAGGAGCGCCTCGAAGATGGCCGGGTCGTCCTCCGCGTCGATGAAGCCGAACTGGCCGTCGCTGCCGCCCTGGAACTGGTCCCAGCGCCGGTCGACCTGCGCGGTGATCCGGCCGACGGGCTCACCATCCCGCCAGGCCAGGAAGTACTCGGCCTCGGCATGTCCGAAATACGGGTTCTTGTCCTTGTCCAGGAACTCCTTCCGCTCGAAGATCAGCGGCGGGACCCACGGAGTCCCCCGGTGGAGCCGAAACGGGAGCTTGATGAACTTCGCGAGATCGGCGCGGCCCTCGACGGGCCGGACCTGAATGGGCTCTGGCACGGCTGCGGAAGCTACACGTGCTTCACTTCCCGGGCATGTCCGACTCGACCCTTGATGCGAGGGCGCGCGCCAGCGCGACCCGTTTGGTGTCGGACGTCTTCGAGAAGGCCCGTACCCACGACCGCGTCGAGCAGCTCGAAGCCGCCAAGCAGGGCGATCTCCTCCCCTACTTCCGCATCCTCGAGTCCCAGGCGGGGCCCGTCGTGGAGATGGAGGGACGGGAGACGATCATGCTCGGCTCCAACAACTACCTGGGGCTGACCACCGACGAGCGCGTCAAGCAGGCCGCTCGCGACGCCCTCGAGCAGTACGGGACCGGCGTCACCGGCTCGCGCCTGCTCAACGGCACCACCCCGATGCACGTCGACCTCGAGCGCGAGCTCGCCGAGTGGATGGGGACCGAGGACGCGATCGTCTACACGACCGGCTACCAGTCGAACCTCGGTGCGATCAGCGCGATCCTGGAGCCGGGAGACACCGTCATCTGCGATTCCGGCGACCACGCCTCGATCCTCGACGGCTGCAAGCTCTCCGGCGCCCGCCTCCGCCCCTTCCGCCACAACCGGATGGACAAGCTCGAGAGGATGCTCGAGCGGGCGGTCGCCGACGGCAGCGGGACCCTCGTGGTGGTCGACGGCGTCTTCTCGATGGAAGGAGACGTCTGCGACCTGCCGCCGATCGTCGAGCTCTGCCGCCGCTTCGGCGCGCGGCTGATGGTCGACGAGGCCCATGGGGTCGGCGTTCTCGGCAGGCGGGGAGCCGGCGCCTGCGAGCTCTTCGGCCTCGAGGACCAGGTGGACCTGCGGATGGGAACCTTCTCGAAGAGCCTTGCGTCCTGCGGCGGCTTCATCGCCGGCTCCGAGGAGGTCATCGAGTACCTGCGCATCTCCTCGCGCTCATTCATCTTCAGCGCCTCGGCGGTCCCGGCCGCCGTCGGCGCCGCTCTCGGCGCCCTCCGGGTCATCCGCTCCGAGGGGGCCGAGCTGATGGCGCGCCTCCTGGACAACGCCGCCTATCTGCGTCAGGGCTTCCGGGACCTCGGGCTGAAGGTCGTCGAGCCTGGCACCCTCCCGGACGGCACCGAGGCGACCACCCCGGTGGTCCCGGTGATCGTCGGCGAGGACTGGCAGGCGGTCCTGCTCTGGAAGGCGCTCTTCGACGCGGGCGTCTACACCAACGTGGCCCTCCATCCGGCAGTCCCTCCGGGGGGCGCACTGCTTCGGACCAGTCTGATGGCGACCCACGAGCGCGCTCATCTGGATCGCGCCCTGGAGATCATCGCCGAGGTCAAGGCCCGGTTTCCAGAACTGCCGGCCGCCTGACCCGAAGTTTGGGGTTCTACACCGCGGGTATTGAGTACGGTTTCGCCTGGCCGGGTGGACGCCCGGACGACGCGGAAAGTCGTCCTTCACAAAACATCTGCTCTTAGCGAACGAGTCGATTGTTCGGGTGTTGACCGTTGGCGCGCAAGGTGTGTAGGTTTCGCCTCGCCGCGCGCTTCCGGGGCAGGGAGTGGACGGGAACAGATTGAGGAGAGGACCGTCCACTTCCCCCGGCTCGAAAAGAGCGACGAGGGGCTGCCGGCCGCAACCAAGCCCGCCAACAATTCCTGACCTAGCAGGAGGGAGAAACGATGTCTGCTGCTTCGACGATTGCCCCTGCCAGCCCGATGCCCACCCTTGCCCCTCGGCGTCTAGAACCGACGGTCATCGAGCCGCAGACAGAACCCGGACAGCGAGGTACCGCCCAGTGCATGGAGGCCCTCGCACGCGCCAACGAGGTTCGCCTCGCCCGAGCCGCGCTGAAGAGGGACGTCTCCGCCGGTCGTCGCTCCGTCACCGAGGTGGTCATGGAGTCCCCCTGGGAGGCGGAGAGCATGAGCCTCAGTGAGCTGCTCTGCAGCCAGCGCCGCTGGGGACGCGCCCGCTCGCGCAAGCTGCTGGCATCGGCCGCGCTGGGTGAGGGCAAGAAGATCGGCACGCTCACCGAGCGCCAGCGAAGGGTCCTTGCCGCCGCACTCGAGGCGAAGCTCGGGGCACGGCTGAACTAGTCGCCCCGCCCTGCGGCGGGCGATTGATCACCTGAGGCGGTAGAGGGCGCCGCCGGAGCGACGGCGAAAGGCCGACGCGAAGAGCCAGGCGGCGCCCCCGAACGCCAGCAACCCGGCGGCGACGCAGATCGCCGGGTTGATCGTCGTCGCGAGAAAGAGGGCGCCGAACACGGGCACCCCCACCGCAGCCGAGAGCACCAGGGTGTGGGAGCGGTAGGCGGCGAAGTGCTCCCGGATCGAGAGCTCGAGGCCGGCGAGCGACCCGAGGCCGAGCCCGACTCCGATCATCACCAGCCCCTGCGGCGGCGTCATGAAGAACCCCACGACGAGCAGGACCAGGCCGATGAAGATGACGATCTCCGTAAGCGGGAAGGAGCCCCAGGGCGGCGGCGGACGATCGACGTTGCCGGCCCGGCGCTTCGCGGCTCGGGCCGGCTGCTGATCGTCGAGGGCGAGGGCGGGGGGTCGACGCGGGGAATCCCCGGGCTCAGCCTGCTGCCGGCGCCGCCGCTTGCGGCGCTGTCGCTTCGTCGCCATCTTCTCTCTTCAGGGGGCCGAAGCCCCTCGGCTAACGGACAACCGGAGGAGATCTTGACCCGCCACCAGCCCAGGAGCATGCCCAGCACGCCCCAACGCGGCTTGGCGTGCCAGTTCCTGCAGCCGGGCTCGCCGATGTCCTCGTTGTAGACGCGTTCCCACTTGTGCGATGCGGGATCGGCGAGCATCTCCTCGATCAGCTCCCGATTCGCCTCCTCGACGACGGCGTAGTCGTGGAGGCCGGCCCTCACCTCCTGGATGCGCGCGGCGAGCCCATCGCGCACCTTCTCCAGCTCGTCGACGGAGAGCAGGCGAGGCCCGCCCATCCCGGGCACGGAGAAGTCGATGCCCTTGCGCGGAAAGGCCGAGCCGAACAGCCGGGCGAGCGCGAGCTCCATTGCGGCGATCTGACGGCGCAGGTCTTGGCGCGCATCGCGCTCGTCGTGCTCGTAGAGGATCGTGTCGAGACCCTCGGGGGGAGCGGGCGGAGCCAGGTCCTCCCGCGGCGCGACGCGTTCGAGCAAGTCCTCCGGCATTACGTCCTCCTCTCACCCTGGTGAAACGGGTTGCGCTTACGCGCACCCTCGCATCCTACGCCCGCAGTGCGCTGCCCGCCACCCACAGGGCCTCCTCCATGGCGATGTCGGGCACGCCGCGCACGCCGATCGCGGCGAGCAGCACTCGTTCGGTGCCTCGCCTCACGCCGCGGCCCTCGGCGGTTCGGTCGAAGAGGATGCCGAGCGGCCGCTTCTCGTCGGCGACCACGATGGTCCCGTCCGGGAGCGGAGAGGTGCGTCCCTCGAACCCCTCGCCCTCCGCGGAGAGCCGAAGGCCGACCCGCCCCTGGACGCGATCCGCGTCGAAGGCACGCAGGGCCACCCCCACCTCGACGATGGCGATCGTGAGCGCATCGTCGACCCGGTTGCGGCTCTTGAAGCGACCGTCGTGCATGCGATCGAAGATCAGCTGCTCGATCGGCGTCCGGATCGTGTCGGGATCGAGCCCGATGTGCCGGAAGAAGACGCGGTAGGCCCACGGGATCGGCTTCTGGCGCAGCTGGATCGCCTGCGGCCCGGCGATCCGGTCGCTGAGCGAGCGCAGCCGCTCCTTCAGCGCCTCGGGGCTGCGGCCGGTCGTCGTCTCCATCTCGGTGGAGACGATCGAGAGGCCCGGGAACTCATCCGCCAGGGCGGGATCCACCCAGCCCGGCTCCGGCGCGACCTCCCATTGCTCGGGGAGCTCGGGCATCAGCGGACCGTGGCCGCCCGTCTGTTCGAAGCGGCGATCAGCGCGTCCACCTTGGCGAAGAACCGCTGGTCATCGAGCTTTCCGATCGAGGTGGACTCGAAGACTCCGCCCGGATACGCGTAGACGAAGGTCGGACAGCCGCCCACGCGGTAGAGGTTGGAGAGCGCGCCGTCGCGGTCGAGCCCGACGGGGTGGGTCCAGTGGTGCTCGCGGATCAGCTTCTGCACCTCGGAGGTGTCGTCGCGGACGTCGACGGCCAGGAAGTTCACCCGGCCGCGGTATCTCCGGTACGCGCGCTCGAAGACGTCCTCCTGGTTCTCGCAGTCTCCTCCGCGGGTGAACCAGAACGACAGGACCAGCGGCCTGTCGAAGAAGTCGCAGACCCGGAGGGCACCGGGGACGTCGACCCGGCAGGCCGGGATCCGCCGGTTCCCAGCGGGGCACGGGATCCTCGCCGCGTCGCAGTCGTCCTGGGCGATGTTGGCGTCGCCGCTCGCGCCGGTTCGCGCGTCCGGCACCGCGAACTGCGCCAGCGGCATGTCGCCCTCGTTGGTCGCCCCAAGGACGCCCTTGTTCTTCGTCGAGATCGTGTTGATGCCGGCGATGGCGATCAGGGCGATGAACGCCATCCCGACGATCAGCGAGTAGACCGTCGTCCGGCGAGGGCTCTGGCCCGGCTCCTTGCCGGGGCCTCCGTCTGTCCCATCGCCGTTCTTCACGGCTCAATGGTCCCTTACGGGACGGATTGGCTGGGCGCCACCTGGGTCGGCGTGCGTGAGGGCAGTGGAAAACCCTCCTCCGCCCAGACGACGGCGGCCGGCAGGACCAGCATCACACCCGCCAGGGCGACCAGCAGATCGGCCACGGTGACGAGCCCGAAGTCACGGAGCACGGGAGCCACCGAGATCAGGCCGATGTCGTCGAGCAGGGGCAGCCCGGCGATCGCGAGCACCGCGAAGCCCGCGATCGCTGTGATCCCGGAGGCGAGCACCGCCGCGCCGGTTCGCAGGTAGGTTCGTCGGAGCGCCTCGCCGACCGACCGGCCCGCCCGTCGCTCGGTGGCGTAACGCGCCGAGAGGATCACGCTGAATTCCGTTGCGATCGCGATCACCAGCGCCCCGAGGGTCGCCGACATCGGGTTGAGCGAGATCCCGAGCGCGGCGACGACCAGGCCCGACCAGCCGGTCGCCATCAGCACGGGAATCAGGGGCACGACGGCGCGCCGTACCGAGCGGTAGACCAGGGCGAGGACGATCCCCACCGCCAGGAGGCCCACCAGCGGGAGCCACCAGCGGCTGTGCGAGAGGTCGGTGTTCGCCTCCGCCGCCAGCACCGGCAGGCCGGCCAGCTCGACCGTCGTCCCAGGCGGCGGCGCGGGGCCATCCGGCGAGTGGATCTGTGAGCGGATGTCGTCGATCAGCTCCTGCTGATCGGACAGCGGTTGCACCCTGATGCCGAAGGCGATGTCGGCCGTGTCGCCGATCGGCGTGGTGCCCGCCGCCGGATTGCACTCGCCGCGGTGGCTGATCACGATCTGCGAGATGAAGCAGGGGAGCGCCTGGACCAGTGCGTGGACGTCGCCGACGCCCTGGCCACCGGTGGAGCTCGCGCTCGAGGACGCGTTGGCTCCGCCGAAGAAGTCCGTGAGCGAGAGCGCCGGGCAGATCTGAGCGTGGGCGCAACTCGGATTCGATCCCGAGAAGCCGTGGCGCGCGAGGACGCGCTGCTGGAAGCCCTCCGCCCAGGCGATCACCGCCGGGCTGGTCGGGTCCTCGGCCCGGATCGTCACGTTGACGTCGCCGGAGATCCCGGTCTCCCTCTCGAGCTCGTTCAGATCCTTGAGCGCCGCGAGGTGCGGCGGGGCGAGGTCGCGGATGTCGGTCTCCACCCCGGTCCCGGCGCTCGCCACCCAGCCGCAGACCGCGAGCAGCAGGCCGGCGGCGAGCACCCGGCGCGGCCTTGCGAGCGCCATCGCGATCGCGGAGACGCCGATCGACTGGAGGCGGCTGGCCATGCCGTGAAACCGGCCGGGCCCGTCAGGCTGTCCCGGCGCAGCAGGCGATCCACGCCAGCCGGTGAGGCCGAGCGCGGCGAGGCCCCCGGTGAGGGCCACGACGAAGGCCAGCGCGACTCCCACCACGAGCAGCAACCCGAAGGAGCGGACCAGGGGACTCGGCGAGAGAGCGAACGCCGCGAAGCCGGCGATCGTCGCCACGCACGCAGCGCCGATCACCGGACCGCCGCCGCCCGCGGCGATCCCGACGGCACGGCCGGGCGGCGCGCCCTCGGCTCTGGCCTCGTTGAAGCGGGCCTGGAACTGGATCGCGTAGTCGACCGCGAGCCCGACGAGGACGGGGAGCATCGCGATCGCGCCGACCGTGAGTGAGCCGCCGAACGATGCGACCAGTCCCATGGTCATCGCCCCCGCCGCCATCGCGACGCCGAGCGGGAGCAGCCGGAGCGGCCGCGGCAGGATCAGCAGGAGCGTCAGCGCCATGACCAGCGCGGCCACCGCGAGGAGCAGCAGGGTCTGACTGCGCAGCTCCCGGGCGCCCGCGTCGACCACGACCGGAGCCCCGGTGACGACGTAGCTGCCGTCGCTGAGCTTGAAGCGGGGATCGGAGACGGCGTCGCGGAAGAGGCCGATCGCCTCGTGCCGCTCCGCATCCGTCATGTCGGGTCGCAGGCGGACGATGATCTGCGCCGCGTTCTTGTTCGGGAAGAGGTAGCCGAAGCGCTCCTTGGGAGTCCCGGCGGGCTTCGACTGATCGAAGACCACGCGGCTGACGAAGTTCGGATCGTCGAGCCGCGGGAGCGAGGTGATCCCGTACTGGAGGGCAACCTGGACGAGCTGGCTCTGGAACTGGCCGAGCACCTGCTGGGCGGCGGCGTCGGCGGCCTGCTGCTGCTCGGCGCTCGAGGCCCCCTGACGGGCCGCCTTCCGCGCCGCGCGCTGGCCGGCGGTCCGCGCCGCCGCGCTCGCGCCGCCGATCTGTCCGCGGAGCGCCTCCTGAATCCCGGCGACGCTCAGGTACAGGAACGTCCCGGGACCGAACACCGACTTGCTCGGACGAAGCTTCGCGATCTGGTCGCAGACGGGTGGCAGCGGCCGCTTCTGGCGGTGTGGCAGGGAGGCGGCCAGCTGCGTCCCGCCCGCGAAGCACTCCTCGAGCTCGAACAGCGGCTCCAGGTCCTTGGTGAGGACGAGCTTGCGGAGGTCCTCCTTGGCCAGCACGATCACGGGCTCGTCGCCGAACTTCTGGTGGAAGTCCTGGGTCGCCCGGTACGTGGAGGAGCCCTTGCTGACCAGCGTGTCCGTGCCGGCGTTGGTGTCGAGCTGTGTGGCCGCGAAGACCCCCGCTCCGGTCAGCAGCACGATCGGCGCGATCAGCAGCCACGGCCAGCGCACGGCCACGCCGGCGACCCGCTCGAAGAACCCTCTCCCCGCGTTCACAGGCCGGAGGTTAGGGAGCGACTATTAGAGCCGCGCTAATTCAGGCGGCGCGGAGCCGCCGCCAGCCCTCGCTCGCGACCGCCACGTACCCACGGCCGTCTGGCCCGATTCGCTCGAGCAGGAGGCCGCGACCGACGGCGCGATGCACGGCGCGCCGACGGTCGGCATGGCCCAACTTCGGCAATGAAGGCAGGACCTCCGCGATCAGGCAGTAGCCGTCGCCGGCACGGCCGACGACCGCGGAGAGCACCTCGTCGTCGCTGATGCGCTTGGGGGCCATCAGCAACGACGGTAGCCCCGCCCGGCGATGCCCAAACGGAGTTTTGGCCAGTTAGGCGCGCTATGGCGTGGCAAAGTGGCCAAAACTGGCTTCGAGCGGGGACCGCACCTGCTCGATCGACTTCGAGAGCCTCGTCCCGGTCCTCTTCAGAGCCCGGCCCGCACGAACTCGGCCCGGGTCGCGGCGGCATGCACCGGCGCCGGGGCGACGGCGGCCAGCAGAAGCGACGGCGCGAGCCGCCGCATCAGTCCATCGCCAGGGGGCCCTTGACGTCCGCGTTCAGGAACTGGCTGACGAACTCGTTGCGCGAGTTGAAGAGCTCGTCCGAGGGGCCCGACTCGACGATCCGGCCCTTCCAGAGGACCGCGATGAAGTCGGCGATCCGGCGGGCGGTGCCGAGGTCGTGGCTGATCACCAGGTAGCAGCCGCCGTTCTCCTCGTGGATCTCCCGGATCAGCTCGCAGAGCAGTGCCGTACGAACGGGATCGAGGCCCGAGTCCGGCTCGTCGAACATGACGATCGCCGGGTCGAGGACCAGCGCTCGGGCGAAGCCGGCCCGCTTTCGCATCCCGCCCGAGAGCTCGTTCGGCATGTTGTACATCGCCTCCGCGAGCCCGACCTCGCGGAGCCGCCGGTTGACGATCTCCTCGATCTCCTCCTCGCCCTTGTCGGTGTGCTGTCGGAGGGGGAAGGCGGTGTTGTCGTAGACGTTCATCGAGCCGAAGAGCGCGCCGTCCTGGAAGAGGAGGCCGAACTTCTTGCGGACCTCGAAGAGCTCGTCGTCGGTCATGTTCGGGATCGACTCGCCGTGGACGAGCACGTCGCCCGCGTCGGGGTAGAGGAGCCCGACGATGTGCTTGATCAGCACGGACTTGCCGGTGCCCGATGGCCCAAGCACCATCGAGATCATGTTGTCGGGGATCCCGAGGTTGCAGCCGTTCAGGATGCGGGTGCGGCCGAACTGCTTGACCAGGTCGATGATCTCGATCGCGTTCTCGCCACCGTGATCCTTCTTCTGGCCGGTGTGCCACTTGTAGGGATCCGGATCGTCGCCGTCGACGCCGGGGATCGTGTAGTCGCGGCGGGAGAAGTCCTCCTCGCCGTATCCCTGCGCCTCGAGCGGATCGCCCTGCTCGACCGCCTCGGCGTCGGCGGTGGCCTCGTCCTCGCGGACCTCGGCCTCGGGGGCGTTGGCGCCGGCGGGGGCGCCGCGACGGGTGGTGGTGCGCTTCGTGGTCGAGCGGCTTGAGCTCGAGCGGCTGCTCGTGCTCTCGCTGGTGCTCTTGCTTCGCGAAGTGCTCTTCTTCCTCTCAGCCACCGATCACGCCTCCTTGAAGTTCACAATCTGATTGGGCAAGGGCCTCGGCTCATCCGCCGATTGGCGCCCTCGGGTTAGCCCCCCAGAAGACCAGGGTCCCCATCATCCCGATGATGTGCACGAGCACGATGTTGAGCACCATCGACTTGGCGGTCGCGGTGCCCACGCCCACCGGTCCTCCGGATGCCGTGTAGCCGTAGTAGCAGCCGACCAACACGATGGCGGTGGCCATCGTCATGCCCTTGATCAGGCTGAATAAGAGGTCGGGGGGGTTCTGGAACATCCAGAAGATCAGGAAATAGCCGCCGGAGGAGACGTCGCCGATCTGCTCGACGACGGCGAGCCAGCTGGCGAAGTAGCCGATTCCCACGGCGGCCAGGTACATGAAGGGGAAGGCGACCCAGGCGGCGAGCAGGCGGGTCGCCGCGAGGAAGGTCACCGGTGGGACGCCCATCACCTCGAGGGCGTCGATCTCGTCGGAGATCCGCATCGCGCCGAGCTCGGCGACGATTCCCGTGCCCACCTTGGCGGCCAGCATGTAGCCGAAGCCATAGGGAATCACCTCGCGCAGGTCGCACCAGGCCGCGAACACGCCCGCATAGGCGGGCGCTCCGACCGAGCGGTTGAAGTAGGCGCCCTCGATTCCGCATTGCAGACCGAGGATGAACACGAGGCCCCAGATGACGAGCGTGGAGCCGAGGATCAGGATGCCGGTCTGGCGCAGGGCCTCGCCGAAGAACTCGAAGACCCGGCCCCGGTAGACGAGGCTGGCGACGCGCGTCGAGAAGCCGAAGATCTCGCCGATCGAGTTGAGCCAGCCCCGCGGGACCGCCAGCCAGCCGGCGTTCACTTGATTACCTGGAGCTCGGGATGGGTCGCGAGCAGCGTCTGGGTGAACACGTAGTTGAACGCGAAGACGCCCATGAAGGCGACCACGACCCCCTCGTTGACGGCGCGGCCAACTCCCTCGGCGCCTCCGGACGCAGTCATCCCCTTGTAGGAGCAGACGATCGCGATGATCGCTCCGAACATCGTGCACTTCAGAACCGAGCCCCAGAGGTCGGTGACCGAGGCGTTGTTGAAGAGCGTCGCGAAGAACCCGCCGAGCGGCTCGTTGTAGAGCACCTCCGCGCCGAGACCGCCGACGATGCCGAAGATCAGCGCATAGATGTCGAGCAGGCCGGTGATCAACATCAGGGCGAGGAAGCGGGGCACGACCAGGTTCTTGATCGGGTCGACGCCGAGCACCTGGAGCGCGTCGAGCTCCTCGCGGATCTTCCGGGCCCCGAGGTCCGCGGTGATCGCCGTGCCCGCCACACCGGCGACGACTACCGCCGTCACCGTGGGCGCGAACTCGCGGATCGAGGCGAGGACGAAGAACCCGCCGAGGCGGTCGAGCGCCCCGAACAGCGAGAGGAAGTTGGCGGCCTGCAGCCCCGGCGCGCCGAAGCCGAAGGCGAGGGTCGAGATCATCATCGGGAACCAGCAGAGCTGGAGGGCGAAGAGGAACTGGCCGATGAATTCGCCGCCGTATGGGTACGGAGGACGGATCGCGGAGACGACCGTCTTCGCGGTCAGGATCATCATGTCCCCGACCTGCTCGAATAGAGACTTGGCTGGGAGGAATGCCCTGTCGGCTACGGCTCTGACCATTTGCTCTCCTGCGGAGCCGTTCCCCCTGATGGGGCGCGGCCCCGCACTGCACGGACAGATTATGTGATGGGGCCGCCGTTCGCCACCCACAACCGACATGCGTAACTTCCAGCCAAGAAATCCCCGCAACTGGTGGGACGGAGCCGGATTGGCGGGGGTAGGGTGCGTGGTATGTTGCCCGCGCCTTTGGAGGAGAGCGCCTCGACAGCCCGTGCCCTGAAGGCCCGCAGACGCCTCGGGATCGGGATTCTCGGAGTGCTCCTGGCAGCGGGGGTCGCGTCGTGCGGCGGCAGCCGCCAGGACGCCAATGAGCCGGAGGGCAGCTTCCCCGTTTCAATCGTCAGCGCGGACTTCCCGAGCAAGCAGCAGCTCGCCGGGAACACGAACCTGACCCTGGCGGTAGAGAACTCCGGCAACCAGACGATCCCGAACCTCGCGATCACGATCTTCACCGCCTCGAACGCGAGCACGAGCGAGTCCACGACGACCACTGGGACGACGAGCACCGGCTCAACGAGCACAGCCGCGGAATTTCCCACCTCGCAGGGCTCCTTCTCGGTCCGCTCGGAGCAGGAGGGCCTCGCGATCCCGTTCCGGCCGGTGTGGATCCTGGAGGAGGGCTATCCGAAGCTGGAGGGACAGACCGCCTCGGCCGGGGCCGAAGCGGCACAGACCGACACCTATGCCTTCGGCGAGCTGACGCCGAACCGGACCAGGCGGATCGTCTGGAACGTGACGCCGGTCCAGGCGGGGACCTACACCGTCCACTACCGCGTCGCCGCCGGACTCGAGGGCAAGGCCAAGGCCGTTACCGCGGACGGCTCGGTCCCCGAGGGCGAGTTTGTCGTGCGGATCTCCAACGCCGCTCCGCAGACACGCGTCGACGATTCCGGCAAGGTCGTCCCGATCAAGCCGAGCGACATCATCGGCCAGGCGGGGAGCCAGGAGCAGAAGTCACAGCTCAACGGGCAGTAGGCGCGCTCGCGCTGATCATCGTCGCGGCGCTGGCCGCCGGGCCGCCGCCGGCTGACGCGAAGCCGCGAGTCAAGCTCAAGAGGATCGGCCGCTTCCACAGCCCGACCTACGTCACCTCCGCGCCCGGCATCGGCGGGATCGTCGTGGTCGAGCGCGGCGGACGGATACGCATGGTCGAGCGGCGAAAGCGCCACACGTTCACGAACATCGGCGGCCTCGTCACGACCGGCGGCGAACGAGGTCTGCTCTCGGTCGCCTTCTCCCCCGATTACGCGATCTCGCGGCTGCTCTACGTGTACTTCACCGACCGCTCTGGGGATCTCGAGATCGCCGGGCTGCGAGCGGACGCGGATGGCAGGCACGCCGACCCGGCCACGCTCCGGCCGATCCTCATCGTCCCCCATCCCAATCACCCCAACCACAACGGGGGACAGCTGCAGTTCGGCCCCGACGGCTTCCTCTACGCGGGGACCGGGGACGGCGGCGGTGCCGGAGACGCCCCGGACAATGCCCAGAACCCGAACTCGCGCCTCGGCAAGCTGTTGCGGATCGACCCGTCCTCCGGGGCCGTAGCGGTCTACTCCATCGGCCTGCGCAACCCCTACCGCTTCTCCTTCGACCTGGTCAGCGATCCCGCCCAGCCCCGAATCGCGATCGGCGACGTCGGCCAGGACCGCTTCGAGGAGATCGACTACCTACCCCTGGCTGCAGCCAGCGGAGCGAACTTCGGCTGGAACGACTTCGAGGGCTTCGCGCCGTTCGGGGGGGCGCACCCCCCAACTCCCGGCCAGACGGTCAAGCCGATCAAGGTCTACGGGATCTCCGGCGCCGCCTGCGCGGTCATCGGCGGCTACGTGGTCCGCGACGCCCGGCTGCGCTCTCTCTTCCACCGCTACGTCTATGGGGACTTCTGCACCGGCAAGGTCCGCTCGCTGATCCCCCGTCCGGGCGGGGCTCGGAAGGACCGGCGGACGGGGGTGCGGGTGCGCGACCTGAGCTCCTTCGGCGAGGGCGCGGACGGCGCGCTCTACGCCACCTCGCTGGACGGACCGGTATACCGCTTCGTCCGCAGGCGCTAGGAGATGAAAGTCAATCGCCGCCGGATCGAGACGTTGGTCGCCGCCCTGGTCGCCGTCGGCGCCGGCGTCGTCGGCATCGCGAACCGCGAGGCGGCTCGCGAGCTGGGCCCGAAGTTCGTCACCGTCGAGCGCCTCGCGAGGCTCAAGAACCCCGTCTCCCTGACCCAGCCGCCCGGAGCCGGACCGCACCTCTTCGTCGCGCAGGCCGGTGGCACGGTCAGGGTGATCTCGGAGAACCGCCTGCTGCGGCGACCCTTCCTGAACATCTCGGACCGCGTCGACGCGCGCGGCGTCCGGGGCGAGCCGGGAATGGCGTCGATCGCGTTCGCCCCCGATTACCGACGCACCGGGCTCCTCTACGTGGCCTACAGCGACCGGCGCCGCGCACTGGTCGTGGCCCAGTACCGCCGCAGCGCCGGTGACCCGCTGCTCGCCGATCCAGACTCGGGCCGCACGATCCTGCGGATCCCAGAGCCCACCCGGGCGCACCACGGGGGCCTGCTCGCCTTCGGCCCGGACGGGCACCTCTACATCGCGACGGGGGACGGCGGTCCGGCACGGGATCCACAGCGAGCCGCTCAGAACCTCGATCTGCTCCGCGGCAAGGTCCTGCGCATCGATCCCGGCTCGTCCGGCTACGGGATCCCGGTGGGGAATCCGTTCGTCGAGGGGCCCGGGCGCGACGAGATCTGGTCGTACGGACTGCGGAACCCGCGCGGCCTCTCCTTCGACCGCACCACCCACAACATCGCGATCGCCGACACCGGCGAGGACCGCTACGAGGAGATCGACTACCTGCCGCTCGCGCGATCGCGTGGCGCGAACTTCGGCTGGTCGGCCTTCGAGGCGTTCGCGCCCTTCAACGGGGGAATCGCTCGCCACGACACCGTGCTCCCCGCGATCGCCTATCGCCACCGTCCGGGATGCCTGGTCGCCGGCGGCTACCTGGTCCGCGACCCGCACCTCGCGCGCATCCGCGGCCGCGAGATCTTCGGCGATTACGTCTTCGGCGACTACTGCACCGGCAAGCTCTACGGCTTCCGGCCGAGGGCCGGGCGCCGGGCCGGGAAGCAGCGCAGCTTCAGACTGGGAACCCGTTTCCTGGACTCGATCGGCCAGGACGGCTCGAGGCGGATCTACCTGCTCACCCTGAGGGGCCCGACGCGGAAGGGCAAACCGACCTTCGGCTCCGTCTACCGGCTCGTTCCGCACCGCAATCCGGTGCCCGGATAGGGGTCAGACGCCGGCGAAGGCGATCACCTGGGTGTCCGCCGGCGCGAACAGCCGGCCCCCTCCCGCCGCGGGTGTCGCGAAGTGGGTGACCGAGCCGAGGTCGGCGCTCGCCACCGGGCTGCCGCTGTCCGGTGCGTAGCCGCGCAGGGTTCCGCCGCTGTCGATGGTCCAGACGACGCCACCGGAGACGATCGGCGGGCCCGCCGAGGATCCGGCGTGCCATGCCGGGCTGAACGAGTTCCCGCTGACGCGCAGGGCATGGAGGCCGTCGGTGCAGGGAACGAAGACGAGCGGCGCCCGATACGCCAGTCCGCCGAAGGCCCCGCCGCCGCAGACGGCTTGATTGAACAGATCGCCTCCGGTCCCGCCGAGCCGGGTCGTGGACAGGATCAGGCCGAGCCCCTCCTTGCCGATCACGAACATGCGGTTGCCGCCGAGCAGGGTGGGACCGACCGAGCCGAGGTCGGTGTCGCTCTGGTTGAGCTGCGGGGAGTTGGGAGCCCGGTAGAAGCCGGTCGGCTTGAGCTTCGGCGACAGCCTGATCACGCTGTTGCCCTGGTCGAAGCCGCTGGTCGCATCGCCGTTCCCGGTGACGACGAAGAGGCTTCCCGCCCGGTCGACGGCGGCGCCGGACGGCGCCCAGATACCGCCCTCGCGGTTGACCCCGACCGTGAAGGACTTCCTATGCGCCTTGCCACGCGACTTCACCGAGACGACCCGCCCCCGGTAGGCGCCGCAGTCGCCCGTCAGGCCACCGAACTCGACGTACACCCGGCCCTTCGAAACCGACAGCGCCGAGCGCTCCTGATGGACACGTGGATCCGAGCCCGGGGCGTCGACGTTCCGCTTCAGCCGGACCTTCCCGCCCTTCAGCTTCAACCCGAACAGAACGTGGCGGTAGCCGCTCAGGAAGGCGACCGCGTAGAGCGTGCCGCGCGAGATCGCCGGGGTCCCGGTGATGCCGGTGACCGGCTCGATGTTGCCGCAGGGCAGGGTCGATCCCTGGACGGGGGTGCCGAGATGGCGCTTCCAGGCGATGTGGCCGTTGGCCGCGTTCAGCGCATACACCGTGTTGTTCTCGGTCGCGACGTAGACGCGGTTACCGACGGTCAGCGGCTCCGCATAGACCTGCCCGTCGAACGACCGCGTCCAGGTGCGGTGGAAGCCCGAGATGCCCGGCGAGGTCGTGTCCACGCCGGTCCGGGCGAGGTTGGCGTGGTAGGTGGGCCAGTTCGCCGAGCGCTTGCGCTTCTTGGCGGCGCTCGCCTGGCCGGCGTCGTCCAGAACGACATGGCTCGAGTTCGCCTCGGACGTCGACTTGGAGCCCGAGCCGCAGCCGACCGCGACGATCAGGGCCGCCGTCATCACCGCGCCTGCCACAAGCCGCGTCCGGATCATTCGATCTCAGTCTAGATACGGACCCGCGGCACTCTCCGGATTCATCTGGGCAGCGCGGGCGCCAGGATGCGATACGCCTTGATGCCGAGTCCGAGCCGCTCGCGGTCCTCGGAGATCTGCGGGTCCAGCCCGGTGAGCTCCTTCACCCGGTCGAGGCGATAGGCGACCGTGTGGCGATGGGCGAAGATCGCCCGTGCCGTCGCGTTCATGTTGCAGTCGCTCGCCAGGTATTCCTCGAGCGTGCCAAGCAGGTCGGATCGGTACTGGTCGTCGTAGCGGACGAGAGGCTCCACCGTGTCGCGGTAGAAGCTCCGCACCTCGTCCGGATCCGAGATCAGCGCCCTGAACAGCAGGCGGTAGACGCCGCTCGCCGCGATCCCCTCCTCCAGGGCCTCGGCGATCTCGGGCTCACGGGTGATCACGTCGAGCACCAGCTCGGCCTCCTTGATCGCCCGGTGCAGCTCGCCGGGGTCGGGATAGAAGGACGACACCGCGGCTGCGCCGTGCCCTCGCAGCCGGGTTGCGATCCGGCCGGCGCCCTGCAACGTCTTCTCGGGAGCATCGTCGCCGCCGCGGGCCGGCAGAATCGCGTAAAGCCGCCCATCCGACAGCTCGGCCAGCGAGCCCTCGTACTCGGCTTCGACGAGGGCGGTCGCGTGGCTCGGGCTGGCGGACTCGATCTCTGCCACCAGGGCGATCGCGCCGCGCGCCAGATCGCAGCCAAGGCGTGCGGCCTTGCCGGTCGCCTCGGCGGTGTCGATCTCCCGGGAGCGCAGCTCCTCGATCAACCCGCCCCTCATCTTCCGCTCGGCCTCCTCGCGCGCGTCCGCCACCGCCACCTCGGCGAGCGCCGCCAGCGCCGCGGCCCTCAGGACCTCGTCGCGATCGACCAGCACCGGCCCCTCGCCGTCGAGCGAATCCGGCTCGAGCAGCAGGACGATCCCGACGGTGCGGCCGCCGGCCTCGATCGTGCGCTCGAGGACGATCGGATCGGGTGTGGCCGCCTCGGTCTCGGCGACGCGCGCCTTCGCGTATTCCGCCAGGCCGTTGAGCTCCCCGCCGCCCGGCGCACGAGCCGCCAGGCCGCGCGGCGGGAGCAGGATGACCACCGGGCCTCCGGCCTCGGCCGCGGCGAGTTCCGCCACCCCCTGCAGCCCATCGCCGTCGAGGACCGCCTCGATCATCCGCGTGCTGAGCTCGCGCATGGTCATTCGTCCTGCGCCGCCCCCGCGGCGATCTCCTCCTCGGAATGGGCCTGAAGCACCTCCTCGCCCTCCTCGCCGGTCCGGATGCGAATCGCCTCCTCGACCGGCAGGACGAAGATCTTGCCGTCCCCGATTTCGCCCGAGCGTGCGTGCCTGATGATCGTCTCCACGACGGCCCCCGCGTCGCCGTCGTCGACGACCACCTCGAGCTTCAGCTTCGGTCGCACCGAGACCGTGAGCGTGGATCCGCGGTAGGCCTCGACCAGCCCCTTCTGGCGCCCCGATCCCTTCACCTCGGAGATCGAGAGCGATGGGAACCCCTTGTCGAGCAGCTCGGAGCGGATCGGCTCGAACGCCTCGTGGCGGATGAACGCTTCGATCTTCTTCACGGGTGACTCCCCCCGGGAGGACGGCGACAGCTGTCGAGCAGCACGGTAGGCGTGGCCAGGCACGGCGTCTTTGGCCCTCTGTCGAAAATCGGGCATGGGGCTTGCTCCAGGCGGTCGAGCGAGGGATTGGCCCGAACGGAAGCTCCTGGCTGGTCAGCCAGTCCGCGCTAGAGTCCGCGGCGACCGCCGCTCTACCGAGGAGAGACGCATGGCCATCGACACCGTCAACGGCAGTGCCCGGACATCGAGCGAGACGTTCGAGGTCATCAACCCCGCCGACGGATCGGCGATCGCAAATGTCCCGCTGGACGGCCCGGCCGAGGTCGCCGGCACCGTCGCCCGCGTGCGCGCCAACCAGGCCGCCTGGGAGGCCCTCGGCATCAAGGGGCGTGCGCAGTGGCTCTATGAGCTCCGCGACTGGATCCTCGATCACCAGGACGAGATCGCCGACACCATGCAGCGCGAGACGGGCAAGGTCCGGGGCGAGGCGGCCGGCGAGCACGTCTACGTGGCGGACCTGATCAACTTCTACGGCAAGAAGGGCCACAAGTTCATCGGCGACGAGAAGGTCCCCGCGCACTCGCCGCTGATGAAGGTCAAGAAGCTCAAGGTCCACTATCGGCCGTATCCGGTCGTCGGCGTGATCAGCCCCTGGAACTTCCCGCTGATCCTCTCGCTGGGCGACGCGATCCCGGCGCTGATGGCGGGTGCCGCGGTCGTCATCAAGCCGTCCGAGATCACCCCGCTCGGACTCGGCGAGATCGTCGAGGCCTGGAAGGGCGAGATCGGCGGCCCCGACGTCTTCGACGTCGTCAACGGCATGGGCGAGACCGGCTCGGCGCTCGTCGACGAGGTCGACTACGTCCAGTTCACGGGCTCGGACCGGACGGCGAAGAAGGTCCTCGCTCGCGCCGCCGAGACGCTCACCCCCGTGAGCGCCGAGCTCGGCGGCAAGGACCCGATGATCGTCCTTCGGAGCGCCAACGTCGAGAGGGCCGCGAACGCAGCCACTTGGGGCGCCTTCATGAACTCGGGCCAGACCTGCATCTCCGTCGAGCGCCTCTACGTCGAGGAGCCGGTCTACGACGAGTTCGTCGAGCGCTTCACGCAGGAGGTCCGCAACCTCAGCCAGGGCACGGACGGCCGCGAGCACGGCAAGGACATCGGCGCGATGACCTTCCCGCCGCAGACGAAGATCGTCGAGGACCACGTCGAGGACGCCCGGAAGTCCGGCGCGACGGTCGTCACCGGCGGCCAGCGCGGGGAGGGGCCCGGCGACTGGTACCGGCCGACCGTGCTCACCGACGTCGACCACTCGATGAAGGTGATGCGCGACGAGACCTTCGGCCCGGTCGTCGGGATCATGAAGGTCCGCGACGCCGACGAGGCCGTCCGGCTCGCCAACGACACCCGCTACGGGCTAGCCGCCTCGGTCTTCGGCTCGAAGCGCGAGGCCGAGGCGATCGCGCGCCGGCTCGAGGTCGGCACGGCGAACGTCAACGACGTGCTCGTCGGCTTCCTGGCGTCGGACGTGCCGATGGGCGGCTGGAAGGACTCGGGGATCGGCTTCCGCCACGGCGAGTACGGGATCAAGAAGTTCGTGCGTCCCGAGTCGATCGTGATCAGCCGCTTCGGCCAGACGCGCGAGCCCCTCTACTTCCCCTACACCGACAAGCGCCGCCGGCAGCTGCGCAAGGTCACCGACTTCTTCGCCGCCCGCGACTGGAAGCGGCGCCTCGGGCGTAACCGCTAGCTCGCCGCGGACAACTCGCCGTCAAGCCGGCGCGCCTCCTGCTCGAACCACTCCGAGACGAGGCGCAGCCAGGCCACCTCGGAGCGCGTCCTGATCCGCACGTAGTCCTGGTGCCGGTCACCGGCCACCCGGATCGCGTCGGCGACGCTGAGCTCGCGCTCGGCGCCGTCGTCGCCGAGCAGCATCCAGTCGGCTCGTCCGCCCGGGCCCTCGTCCTCGAGGGCCAGCCGCGTCCCGTCGGTCATCAGCAGCGCCTTCGGCTCGCGCCCGCCGACCTGTAGTCCCTGCACTCCATTGGCTTCCATGTGTTCCCCTTTTCGATCGAGTCCTTGTGAGGAACAAGTATGCGAGCGATAGCTAACACGGCGCTAAAGGGTCGTTAACAACCTGCGAAGCTCCACTAGGAGGCCGGAACGAGCTCCTCGCGGACCTGCTTGGCGGCCTGGACCATATTGCGGAGGCTCTTCTCGGTTTCGGGCCAGCCGCGGGTCTTCAGGCCGCAGTCGGGGGTGACCCAGAGCTGCTCCGGGCGGAGCACCCGGGCTGCCTCGTGGAGGAGCTCGGCCATCTCCTCCACCGTCGGTACGCGCGGGGAATGGATGTCGTAGACGCCGGGCCCGATGTCGTTGGTGTAGCCCGTCCGCTCCCAGTCGTGCAGCAGCTCCATCCGGGAGCGGGCGGCCTCGATCAGGGTGACGTCGGCGTCCATCTCCTGGATGCGCTCCATGATGTCGCCGAAGTCCGAGTAACACATGTGGGTGTGGACCTGGGTCTCGTCGGCGACGCCCGAGGTGGTCACCCGGAAGGAGTAGATCGCCCAGCGGAGGTACTCGTCCCAGCGATCGCGGCGCAGGGGCAGTCCCTCGCGGATCGCCGGCTCGTCGACGTGGATGACCGGGATCCCAGCCCGCTCGAGGTCGGCGACCTCGTCGCGGATCGCGAGCGCCAGCTGCTCGCAGGTCTCCGAGCGTGGCTGGTCGTCGCGAACGAAGGACCATTCCAGCATCGTGACCGGGCCCGTGAGCATTCCCTTCACCGGCTTCTCGGTCTGCGACCGCGCGTAGCTGATCCACTCGACCGTCATCGGGGCGGCGCGGCTGACATCGCCGAAGATGATCGGCGGGCGCACGTAGCGCGAGCCATATGACTGCACCCACGCGTTCTGGGTGAAGATGAAGCCGAGCATCTGCTCGCCGAAGTACTGGACCATGTCGTTGCGCTCCGGCTCGCCGTGGACGAGGACGTCGAGGCCGATCTCCTCCTGGAACGCGACGACCCTGTCGATCTCGGCGCGCATCCTCTCCTCGTAGGTGGCGAGGTCGATCGTTCCCTCGCGGAGCTGGCGGCGGACCTGGCGAATCTCGTCGGTCTGGGGAAACGAGCCGATCGTGGTCGCGGGAAACGTGGGCAGGCCGAGCTTCTCCTGCTGAGCCTGCTTGCGCTCGGCGAACGGAGCATCTCGGCGCGCATCGGCCTCGGTCAGCGCCTCGACGCGGGCGCGCACCTCCGGGTTGCGGGTGCGGTGTGATTCGCGGCGCGAGTCGTGCGCCCGGTCATTGGCGTCGAGCTGATCGGCGATCGGCGGGCGCCCCTCAGCGAGCCCCGTGGCGAGGGTCGCCACCTCGCCCACCTTCTGCACGGCGAAGGCCATCCAGGAGCGCGCCTCATCGTCGAGGTCGGCGTCGCCGCCGGGCGGCTCGGCATCGAGGTCGATCGGGGTGTGCAGCAACGAGCAGCTCGTCGAGACCACCAGTTGGGCCGTGCGGTCGCGGAGTCCCTCGAGCAGGTCGAGTGAGTGCTCCAGGTCATTGATCCAGACATTGCGTCCGTCCACGACCCCGGCGAAGAGCCACTGATCCTCGAGGCCACCCGACTCGGCGATGAACTGGACGTTGTGCCGGCCGCCGTGCTCATGCGCGGCGACCCCCGCCTCCTCATGCGTGTGCCCCACCAGATCGAGGCCGACGCCCTCAATCGGCAGGTCGCGAAGCACTCCGTAGGCGTCGCCCGCGTGGTCGAAATAGGTCTTGACCAGGATCCGCGGGCGCTCGTGCACCTTGCAGAGCTCTTCGTAGGCGAGGCGGAGGGCGTCGAGCTCCTTGTCCGTGCGGTCCTCGACGAAGCACGGCTCGTCGAACTGCACCCAGGTCGCTCCCTGCTCCGCGAGCCTCTCGATCACCTCGCCGTAGACCTCGACCAGCGGCTCCAGCAGATCGAGCGGTTCGAAGTCCTCGCCCACGCCCTCGGCCGGCTTGGAGAGCAACAGGAAGCTGACCGGGCCGACCAGCACGGGCACCGTGTCGATCCCCGCCTCTTGCATCGCCTCGGCGTGCTCATCGAAGGGCTTGGAGCCGGACAGCGAGAACCTGGTTCCCGGTCCCAGCTCGGGCACGATGTAGTGGTAGTTGGTGTTGAACCACTTCGTCATCTCCATCGCGGTGGCGTCGGCGTCGTCGGTCTGGCGCCCGCGCGCCATCGCGAAGTACGTGTCCAGGTCGACCTGTCCACCGCCCCACGCGTAGCGCTCGGGAACGGCGCCGACCAGGGCGATCGTGTCGAGCACCTGGTCGTAGTAGGAGAAGTCGTTGGAGGGGATCAGGTCGATCCCCGCGTCCTGCATCAGCTTCCAGTTCTCCACCCGGATCGCCTTCGCGGTCGCCGCGAGCTCAGCGGCGGAGGTCTCGCCCCGCCAGTAACCCTCGGTGGCGAACTTGAGCTCGCGATTGCGGCCGATTCGCGGGAAGCCGGAGACGTTGGAGAGCGCCATTACCGAAGGCTACCGGGGCGGTCGAACCCGGAAACGCTGCACCGCCGAGCTCCATCCTGGCTACCCTCCCCGGCCATGCCGGAGCGCGACTACCTGGGGGCGGTGCGCGAGCGCGTCGTCGTCTTCGACGGCGGCATGGGCGCGACCCTCGAGCAGTTCGACCTCACGCAGGAGGACTACGGCGGTCTCGAGGGCAAGTGCCACGAGGCGCTCGTGCTCAACCGGGCCGACGTGATCGAGGGCGTGCATGCCTCGATGCTCGAGGCGGGCGCCGAGGTGCTCGAGACCGACACCTTCCAGGGCAGCCGGATCAAGCTCGACGAGTGGGGGCTGGCGGATCACACCCTGGAGATCAACCGCAAGGCCGCCGAGATCGCGCGCAGGGCGGCGGGGGACCGGCGCTTCGTGGCCGGCTCGATCGGCCCCACGGGATTCCTGCCCGCCAGCGACGATCCCACTCTCGGCGGGATCAGCTTCCGCGAGCTGGTCGAGGTCTTCGCCGAGCAGGCGCAGGGCCTGATCGAGGGCGGCGCGGACCTGATCATCGTCGAGACGGCGCAGGACATCCTCGAGGTCAAGGCGGCGATCTTCGGGGCGCGCGAGGCCTTCATGCAGACGGGACGGACCCTGCCGATCCAGACCAGCGTCTCCCTCTTGCCTCAAGGAGGGAAGATGCTGCTCGGCACCGACATCCAGGCGGTGCTGACCACGCTCGCCGCGCTCGACGTCCAGGTGATCGGCTTGAACTGCTCGACCGGTCCCGAGGACATGCGCGACGCCATCCGCTACCTCGGGGAGACCTCCCCCCTGCCCGTCCACTGCATCCCGAATGCCGGCCTGCCCCTGCAGGGCCCGGACGGCGAGACCATCTTTCCCGAGGAGCCCGAGCCCCTGGCCGCGACGCTGGGCGAGTTCGTCGAGCGTTACGGCGTCGGCATCGTCGGCGGGTGCTGCGGCACGACCCCGGACCACATCGCCGCGATCCGCGAGCGGGTCGACGGCCGCGCCCCTGCCGAGCGGCCCGCGCCGGGACCGATCCAGGTCTCCTCGATGATGACCGCGAACCAGCTCGTTCAGGAGCCGCGCCCCACGCTGGTCGGCGAGCGCGTCAACTCTCAGGGCAGCCGCAGGGCGAAGGAGCTGCTGCTCGCCGACGACTACGACGGCATCGTCCAGGTCGCCGAGGACCAGGTCTCAGGGGGCGCCCACGTGCTCGATCTCTGCGTCGCGTTGACCGAAAGGCAGGACGAGGACGAGCAGATGCGGCAGGTCGCGAAGCGCGTTTCGCTGACCCAGCCCGCCCCGATCCAGGTCGACTCGACCGAGCCCGAGGTGATCGAGGCCGCGCTCGAGCAGATTCCCGGCAGGGCCATCGTCAATTCGATCAACCTCGAGGCGGGACGCGACAAGCTCGACCGGGTCGTTCCGCTGGCGAAGGCTCACGGGGCGGCCGTGATCGCCCTGACGATCGACGAGCAGGGAATGGCGAAGACCGCTGAGCGCAAGATCGACGTCGCCAAGCGGATCCGCGAGCTCTGCTGTGACGAGCATGGCCTCGATGCCGAGGCGCTGATCTTCGACGCGCTCACCTTCACGCTCACCACCGGGGACGAGGAATGGCGCCCGTCGGCCGTCGAGACGATCGAGGGGATCAGGCGGATCAAGTCCGAGATCCCACATGTGAAGACGTCGCTGGGAGTCTCCAACGTCTCCTTCGGGGTCTCTCCGCACGCCCGCGCAGCGCTCAACTCGGTCTTCCTGCACCACTGCGTCGAGGCCGGGCTGGATCTCGCGATGGTCAACCCGAACCACATCACCCCATATATGGAGATCCCCGAGGATGAGCGCGAGCTCACTGACGACCTGGTCTTCAACCGGCGCGAGGATGCGCTGGAGCGCTTCATCGCCCACTTCGAGGAGAAGGGCGAGCACGCCGAGGAGGCGGCCGGCGACCCGACCGAGGACATGGAGCCCGAGGAGGCCCTGCACTGGCAGATCCTGCATCGCAAGAAGGACGGGGTCGAGGACTGGATCGACCTCGCGGTCGAGAAGATCGGCGCCGTCCCGACGCTCAACACCGTCCTGCTTCCCGCGATGAAGGAGGTGGGCGACAAGTTCGGCGCCGGCGAGCTCATCCTGCCCTTCGTCCTGCAGTCCGCCGAGGTGATGAAGCGCGCGGTCGCGCAGCTCGAGAACTACCTCGAGCGGATCGAGGGCCACACCAAGGGCAAGGTCGTGATCGCGACCGTGTTCGGCGACGTGCACGACATCGGCAAGTCGCTGGTCAACACGATCCTCACCAACAACGGCTACACGGTCGTCGACCTCGGCAAGCAGGTCCCGGTCGACGTGATCATCAACTCGGCGGTCGAGGAGAAGGCCGACGCGATCGGCCTCTCCGCGCTGCTCGTCTCCACCTCCAAGCAGATGCCCGCCGCCGTGCAGGAGCTGCACTCCAAGCAGCTCGACTTCCCGGTCCTGATCGGGGGCGCGGCGATCAACCGCGACTTCGGACGTCGCATCCTCTATCCGGGCGGCAAGGATTCCGACGACGTCTACGAGCCGGGCGTCTTCTACTGCAAGGACGCCTTCGTCGGCCTCGACACGATGGACGATCTGGTCGACGCCGAGCGGCGCGCGGCGCTCGTCGACCGGATCCGCAAGGAGGCCAAAGCGCTGCGCGAGAAGGTCGAGCAGCCCGACGACTCCCCCCCGACCACGGACGCGAGCGTCCGGTCGGCGGCGCGCACCGACGTCCCGATCCCGCAGCCTCCCTTCTGGGGGGTCCGTGAGATCCCGGTCGATCTCGATGACGTCTATCCGCACCTCGACCGTCATGTCCTCTTCAAGCTCCACTGGGGCGGCCGCGGCAAGAAGGGCGAGGAGTGGCGCCAGATCGTCGAGGGCCACGACGGCGAGGAGGGCTTCGCTCCGCGGCTCGAGCGCATGTGGCGCGAGCAGGACTATCTGCATCCCCGGGCTCGCCTCGGCTACTTCCCGGTGGCCGCCGATGGCAACGAGCTGGTCGTCTTCGATCCCGAGGATCACGATCGCGAGATCGAGCGCCTCGTCTTCCCGCGCCAGCCGAAGCACGACCGGATCTGCCTGACCGACTTCTATCGCCCGCTCGACGAGCTCGAGGCCGGCGAGCGCGACGTGGTCGCCCTCCAGGGCGTCACCGTCGGCCCGGAGGTGACCGAGCGGATCGAGCAGCTCGAGAGCGACGGCGAATTCGCGGAGCAGCTCTTCACCCATGGTCTCGGCGTCCAGGCGGCCGAGGGGCTGGCGGAGTGGCTGCATTCCGAGGCTCGCAGCGAGCTCGAGATCGCATCCGACCAGGGGCGGCGCTACTCGTGGGGCTACCCCGCCTGCCCCGACCAGTCCGAGCACGAGAAGGTCTGGCGCCTGCTCGAGCTCGGCGAGATCGGGATGAGCCTCTCCGACGGCTTTGCGGTGATGCCCGAGCAGTCGACGGTGGCGATCATCGCCCACCACCCGCAGGCCGTCTACTTCGGGATGAAGTCCGGGTTCATTCCCAAGGAGAAGTCACCCGACGAGGTGATCGCCGGCACCGAGCGCGGCGGCGAGCTGCCGCCCGAGGATGATCCCGGCGACGGCACGGTCGAAGCCGAGGCCGCCGACCCAGCCTCCGAGCCGGTCAACTCCTAGCGCTCCGGCTCCGGACGCTTGCTCACCACCAACGAGATCCTCACAGGCCTCGGGCTGGTCGTCGTGCTGGCGATCGCCTGCCAGCTGGCTGCCGCCCGTCTGCGGCTGCCGGCGATCGTCCTGCTGCTCCCGGCCGGCTTCGTCGCCGGCATCCTCACGGACGACGTCGATCCCACCAAGCTGCTCGGAGGAGCGTTCCAGCCGTTCGTGTCCCTGGGCGTCGGGCTGATCCTCTTCGAGGCGGGGCTGAGGCTGCGCCTGCACGAGCTCAGCGGCGGGGTGAGAACGGTCGTCCTGAGGCTGATCTCGGCCGGCACGATCCTGACGCTGGCCGGGATCTCGGTGTCCATCAGGCTGATCTTCGGACTCGATTGGGGAGTCTCGATCGTCACCGGCGCGATCCTGGTGGTCTCCGGCCCGACGGTCGTCCTCCCCCTGCTCGCCTATGTCCGGCCCAGCGAGACCGTGCGGTCGGTGCTCAAGTGGGAGGGCACCCTGATCGACCCCATCGGCGCCCTGCTCGGAGTGATCGCATTCTCGGCCGTCAAGGCGGGCGCCGGCGGGGGCCGGCCCTTCCATCCGGGCGAGCTGTCGGCGAGCCTGGCGGTCGGGCTGCTCGTCGGCGCCGCTGCCACCGCGGTCCTCTGGCTGCTCTTGCGCGGGCTTCAGCGAACCACTCCGAGACAGGCCATACCGGCCGCCCTGATGTGCGTCGCCGCGGCGCTCGTCGCCGGCGACCTGATTCGCGAGGACGCCGGCTTCGTCGCCACGACGACTATGGGGATCGCGATGGCGAACCAGCGCCGCCTGGACGTCTCGCGGATCCTCGAGTTTCACGGAACCGTCGTCAACCTCCTGATCGGGATCCTCTTCGTGCTCCTCTCGGCGTCGGTGTCGCCGTCGCAGCTGCACGGCATCCTCGGCGAGAGCCTGGCGCTGATCGCGATCATGGTCCTCGTCCTGCGGCCCCTCGATGTCGCGCTGGCGACCCGGCGGTCTCCCCTCACCCGGGCAGAGCGGGCCTTTGCCGCCTGGATGGCGCCTCGCGGCATCGTCGCCGCCGCCACCGCGTCCGCGTTCGGGTTGGAGCTGGCGGACTCCGGGGTGGGCGGCGCGAGCCAGATCCTGCCCATCGCCTTCGTGGTGATCTTCGGGACGGTGGTCCTCTACGGCCTGACGGCGGCCCCGGTGGCTCGCCTGCTCGGCGTGGCCGGCGCGGGAGGGACGGTCGTCCTGATCGTGGGCGGGCATCGCTGGGCTCGGGAGATCTCGAAGGCGCTGAAGGCGGCGGGCGTGGGTGTGCGGCTGTGGACGGGCGACCCCGCGGAGCAGCGGGCCGCCAAGGAAGCCGGCCTGAACGCCGGAACCGCGCAGCTCGGCGTCGACCTCGAGACCCGGGAAGCCGAGCTCGAGGAGGTGAGCACGGCCCTGATCCTGACCGAGAGCGACGACTTCAACGCGCTGGCGGCCTTCGAGCTGCGCCAGGAGCTCGGCAGCGGTCACGTCTACCGGCTGGCTCCCGCGACCCCCGAGCTCGAGCTGGTCCCGGCATACGCGGAGGGTGGGCTGCTGTTCGACGAGCGCCTCACCTACCCCGAGCTCAGCAGGCGATTCGAGGCGGGCGCCGGGATCGTCGAGTTCCCGGGCGGGACCGACCCGGGATCTCGCGAGGGCGTCGGCGTGGTCCCCCTCTTCATGGTGGACGCCGACGGCGGCCTGGAGGTCGTCACCGCGGGCAACCGGATCGAACCGGGGGCTGATGGCCGGCTGATCTGCCTGGCCGATCAGGTATGACAATATGACCTATTGAGCCCGGCCCGCCAGCGGGCCGGGGATTTCGAGCTTGAGGAGAGTGAGATGGCGGTCGCGGTGGAGCAGAAGCAGGACCTCTTGATCGGCGGGGAGTGGGTCGGGGCCAAGTCAGGCAGGGAGACCGAGCAGACGAATCCGTACACCGGCGACGTGGTCGGTCAGGCCGCGGCGGCCGGAGCCGACGATGTCGACGCCGCCGTCAAGGCCGCGCAGGGCGCCTTCGAGGCGTGGGGCTTCGGCCCACCTGCTGCGCGCCGCGAGATCCTCACGAAGGCGGCCGACCTGATCTCCGAGCGCGCCGAGGAGATCGCGGCGATCGTCACCGAGGAGACCGGCGGCACCTTCGGGTGGGGGATGTTCAACTGCCAGCTGGCCAGCGGGATGATGCGGGAGGCCGGCGCCCAGGCCTACGCGGTCACCGGCCAGGTGATCCCGTCCGACATCCCCGGCGCCATGGCGCTGGCCCGTCGCCAGCCGGCCGGCGTGGTCGTCGGGATCGCGCCGTGGAACGCGCCGGTGATCCTCGGCACGCGCGCCATCGCGACCCCGCTCGGCTACGGCAACACCGTGATCCTGAAGGGCTCGGAGCTCTGCCCTCGCACCCACGCCCAGATCGTTCGGTGCGTCCAGGACGCGGGAGCGCCCGAGGGAGTCATCAACTACCTCACCAATGACCCAGGGGACGCCGCGGAGGTGGTCGAGGCCCTGATCGCCCACCCGGGCACCCGGCGGATCAACTTCACCGGCTCCACCAAGGTCGGGAGGATCATCGCCGAGAAGTGCGGCGCGAATCTGAAGAAGTGCCTGCTCGAGCTGGGCGGGAAGGCGCCGATGATCGTGATGGCAGACGCCGACCTCGACGAGGCGGTGAACGCCGCGAACTTCGGCGCCTTCATGCACTCCGGCCAGATCTGCATGGCGACCGAGCGGATCATCGTCGACAGCAGCGTGGCGGGCGAGTTCACAGATGCCCTGGTGGCGAAGGCGAGCGCGATGACCGTCGGCGACCCCACCAATCCCGAGACGATGATCGGACCGCTGATCAACAGGGCCTCGGTGGAGCACGTCAGCGAGCTGGTCGAGGACGCCAGGTCGAAGGGCGCCGAGATCAAGACCGGCGGCGAGGCCGAGGGCCCCTGCTACAAGCCGACGGTCCTCACCAAGGTGACGCCCGAGATGCGGGTGTACTCGGAGGAGTCGTTCGGGCCGATCGTCCCGATCCTCGAGTACTCGGATGTGAACGAGGCGATCGCGACCGCGAACGACACGAACTACGGCCTCTCGGGTGCGGTCTTCAGCCGCGACATCCCGACCGCCCTCTCGGTCGCGCAGCGCATCGAGAGCGGGATCTGCCACGTCAACAACTCGACGGTCCACGACGAGCCGCAGATGCCGTTCGGCGGCGTCAAGGAGTCGGGCTGGGGCCGGTTCGGCGGCAGCGCGGCGCTCGAGGAGTTCACGGATATCCACTGGACGATGGTCCAGACCCAGCCGCGCGAGTACCCGATCTAGTGCCGAAGGCGGCTCGCAGACTGATCGAGCTGGCCCAGAGCGAGGGCGCCGATCGCGTCTTCGGCAATCCGGGCACCACCGAGCTGCCCTTCATGGACGAGCTCGCCCGGGCGCCGGAGTTCCACTATTTCCTCGGGCTGCACGAGGGCACCGCCGTCTCGATGGCCGACGGATATGCCCGCGCGACCGGCCGGCCCTCGTTCCTCAACCTGCACATTGCGGCCGGCCTCGCTCACGGCCTGGCGAACATGCTGAACGCGCGGCGGGCCCGCACGCCGATGGTGGTCACGGTCGGACAGCAGGACCGCCGCCATCTGATCCACGACCCCATGCTGGGCGGGGACCTGCTCGCCCTCGCGCAGGGCGCGTTCAAGGACGCGGTGGAGGTGAACCAGGTCGCCGACCTGCCGACGCTGATGCGGCGTGCCTTCCTGCTCGCCCGGACGCCGCCGACCGGACCGGTGATGGTCTCCATCCCGGTCGACGTGCTCGAGGAGGACTGGGACGATCCGCTGCCGGCCCGCACCGAGGTGCGCGAGCTCGGGGTCGCCGAGGGAGTGGACGATCTCGCCGAGGCCCTGCTCGGCGCCGGCGCGCCGGCGATCGTGGCGGGCGACGGCGTCGGCCGGTCGGGCGCTGTTGAGGACCTGGTCGAGCTGGCGGAGTCTCTCGGCGCGACCGTCTTTGGTGAGCCGATGTACGACTGCGTGGACTTCCCGGCCACCCATCCGCTCTCGGCCGGGATGCTGCCGCCGGTCGACGCGCTGATCCAGGAGAAGCTCGCCAAGCACGACGTCGTCTTCCTGGTCGGCAGCCACGCCTTCTCGGCCCACTACTTCACCGAGGCGACACCGATCCCCGACCGAACCCGGATCCTGCAGCTCGACTCGGACCGGACCGAGCTCGGTCGCAACTATCCGGCTGAGATCGCGCTTCAGGGCGGCATCGGCCCGACGATCAGGGCCCTGACCCGGCTGACGGCCGGGCACTGCCCCGAAGCCGAGGCCCGGATCGCGGCGGCGGGGAAGGAGCACGGCGACCGCTCGCGCCCGAGTCAACCTCCCCCCTCCGGCGGCGAGCGGATGGACGCGACGGCGGCGGCCGAGGCGCTGGTCGCGGGCCTGCCCGAGAACACGATCATGCTCGAGGAGGCGATCACCACCGGCCTCGAGGTTCGCCGCGTCTTCGCGGCCGATCGCCCGGGCAGCTATCACCACTCCGTCGGCGGGGCCCTGGGCTGGGCGCTCGGCGCCGGGATCGGCGTGAAGATGGCGGAGCCGGACCGCCCGGTCGTCTCCGTCGTCGGCGACGGGACGGCGATGTACACGATCCAGGGACTCTGGTCCGCGGCCCACTACGACGTCCCGCTCGTCCTGGTGGTGATGAACAACCGCGAGTACGCGGCCTGCAAGCGCGGCATCGCCCGCGTCGTCGCCGACGGCAGCGACCGCTACGTCGGCATGGACCTGACCGACCCCGAGATCGACTTCATCGGCCTCGCCCGATCGCTCGGCGTCGAGGCGCGCTCGGCCGGCGGCACCGAGGAGCTGTCTTCGGTGGTTTCGGAAGCGCTCGCCTCGGGCCGTCCCACGCTGATCGACGCGGCGGTCACCGGGACGCGGGACGCGCCGTCGGGCAAGCCGGCCGAGCACTACGCCGCGGACCGCTAGCGGCCCGCAAGCGCCTGGGGCGCTCATGGCCCTCGCCGCGGTTGCCGATATTCCCCCGTGAGGGGTCAATCCGACGGCGAAGGCACCTGGCTTGTCCGACGGAGTTCGATCGGGCGCGGATGCTCGACATGGAGCAGCGGCTCCAGGGTGCTCGCAGCGTGCTGTTCGGCTCCCTCTTCGTCGGATTCGCCATCTGCGTGCCTTGGCTCGGCTGGTGGCCGGTGGCGATAATCGCCTTTCAGGTCGCCCTCTACCAGCTGTTCAAGCCCGTGATCGCAAGAAGCGTGCGGCCGGAGTACCCGATCGCGTTCATCGTCACCACAGCCCAGCTCGAGGTCGGAGCGGCGGTGGCCCTCACCGGCGGGCCGAGTCGCAGAAGCGCTCCGAGTCCATCGTGGACGAGCTCACCGGGGTTCCCAATCGCCGCGGCATGGAGGCGAGCGTCGAGAACCTGATCGGGCACGCCCGGCGAAGTGAGACGCCGCTCGCGCTCCTGATGTGCGATCTGGACTGGTTCAAGTCGATCAACGACCGGCATGGCCATCAGCGGGGCGACACGGTCCTGGTCGAGACCGCGGACGCGATCCGCCGCGCCCTGCGATCGACCGAACAGGTCTATCGGGTGGCGGTGAGGAGTTCCTCGTCGTGGTCCCCGGCTGCGAGATCGAAAGCGCGGTCGCGGTCGCCGAGCGGGTGCGGATGGCGATCGAGTCGGCCCGGCCCGGCGGAATGCCGGTGACCGCGTCCGTCGGACTGAGCGCCGGGATGGGACCGGAGATCGACTTCGACGAGCTGTTCAGGGCGGCCGACGAGGCGCTCTACGAGGCGAAGCGCGCCGGGCGCAACCGGATCGCGCCCGAGGCCGCCCTGGTCGGATGAGACCGCTGGACCCTCTCAGGCCGCGATCAGGTCATTGGGGTTGAGCACGAACTTCTTGGCGGCCCCCTTGTCGAAATCCTCGTAGCCCGAGGGGGCCTCTTCGAGCGTGATCACGGTGGCGTTCACCGCCTTGGCGATCTGCACGCGGTCGTTGAGGATCGCGTTCATCAGGCCTCGGTGGTAGCGCATCACCGGGCACTGGCCGGTGGTGAGTACGTGCGACTTCGCCCAACCGAGGCCGATGCGGATCGAGAGCGAGCCTTCCTTGGCGGCCGCGTCCACCCCTCCCGGGTCGCCGGTCACATAGAGGCCCGGGATCCCGAGGCGGCCCGCGGCCTTGGTCAGGTCCATCAGCGAGTTCAGCACCGTCGCCGGCGCCTCGTCGCTCGCCCCCTCGCCGTGGCCACGGGCCTCGAAGCCGACCGCGTCGACAGCGCAATCCACCTCCGGCTCGCCGAGGATCTGCTCGATCTGATCCTTGGGCTCCCCCTTGGAGACGTCGACCGTCTCGCAGCCGAACGATCTCGCCTGCTCGAGGCGCTCGGGAATCAGGTCGCCCACGATCACCACCCCGGCGCCGAGGAACTGGGCCGAGTGAGCCGCGGCGAGCCCCACCGGCCCCGCGCCGGCGATGTAGACGCTCGAGCCCGAGGTCACCCCCGCGGTGACGCAGCCGTGATACCCCGTCGGGAAGATGTCGGAGAGCATCGTCAGGTCGAGGATCTTCTCCATCGCCTGCTCCTTGTCGGGGAACTTGAGCAGATTCCAATCGGCGTACGGGACCATCACGTAGTTGGCCTGCCCGCCGACCCAGCCGCCCATGTCGACGTAGCCGTAGGCCGAGCCGGGACGGTCGGGGTTCGTGTTCAGGCAGACGCCGGTGTGGCCCTCCTTGCAGCTCCGGCATCGGCCGCAGGCGATGTTGAATGGCACCGAGCAGAGGTCGCCCTCCTTGATGAACTCGACGCCCGGGCCTGTCTCGATCACCTCGCCCGTGATCTCGTGGCCGAGGATCAGCCCGGCCGGGGCGGTGGTGCGTCCGCGGACCATGTGCTGATCCGACCCGCAGATGTTGGTGGAGACGATCCGCAGGATCGCTCCGTGCGGGGTCTTCCTCCCGACGTTGTCGGGATGCACGCCGGGCCCGTCCTTCAGCTCCAGCTCCGGGAAGTCGATGTTCTGTACCTCGACCTTGCCCCGCTCGATGTAGGCGACTCCTCTGTTGTCGGCCATGAATTTTCTCCTCGGCTAGAACGCTGCGACGCCGGCTTCGGCGACCTCGTGATCCTGCTCGACCGAGCCGCCGCTGACTCCGATCGCCCCGACCACCTCGTCACCCGACGCCAGCGGGATGCCGCCGGCGAAGACGATCAGACGCCCCTGGTTCGAGGCATGGATTCCGAACAGGGGCTGATTCGGCTGGCAGAGCGGTGCCAGGTCCTTCGTCGACATGTCGAAGGACCGCGCCGTGTAGGCCTTGTTCTGGGCGATGTCGATCGAGCCGAGCCAGGCGTTGTCCATCCGCGCGAATGCGGTGAGGTTGTTGCCATCGTTGACGACCGCGATGTTCATCGGCACTCCGATCTCGTCCGCCTTCGCGACCGCCGCATCCACCACGGCCTGGGCAGAGCTCAAGGTGACCTTGTCCGCCACTTTCTCTCTCCTTGCTCGCTGAGTACGACCGGATCGACGGTAGCGCCGCTGGCGTGGAAAGTCGCCCGGCGACGGGGGTTGCAGCAAGGTTGCAACGGCTACCGCTCGAGATCGCCGAAGTCCGAGTCGAGATCGGCCTCAAGCCGGTATGGCCGAGTGGCCAGCAGCGGCCCGAGCAGCCGTCGCAGCCGCGACATCTCCGCCCGCACGGTGACCAGGTTGCAGTTGGGTCCATAGAGCTCGCGGCCCAGCTCCCGGCTCGTGAGCCCCTCGGGGTGAAGCATCAGGAGCACCATGATCTCGCTGTGCCGGGGGGTGAGCTTGATGCGCTCTCCGCCCATCACGAGGCAGGCGCGGCGGCGGCCAAGCGCCTCGAGCCGCAGCCTGCGCCTGCGGGCGGCGCGCCCCCGAGGCATGGGCAGCAGGATCCGAGCTCCGCTCTGCCCGATCGGCTCCGAGGTCACGACGGACCCGTTCGGGAGCGTCACGCTGGTTTCCTCAGCCGGCAGCTCGACGCGTCGCCCCAGCCAACCGCGCGGAGAAGCGGCGAGCACTCTCCCGCTCCTGCTGACCAGGGCGCTGCGCTGCCTCGACCAGGTGCCGATTCGCTCGAGGTACATCTCGCGGAGCCGCTCGTCGCGGCGCGCCTGCTCCTCGGCGAGCTTGTCCTCGACGACCATCGCCACCGCCGAGACCAGCGAGAGGCTGTGAGGATGGCCGGTGCGGAACTCTCCCGAGAGGTCGAGCACGCCCAGGATCTCGTCGCTCTCGGGATCGTGGATCGGGGCGGCCGAGCACGTCCAGCCGTGGAGGAGCCTGTTGAAATGCTCGGCAGAGAAGATCTGCACGGGATGATCGAGCGCCAACGCGGTGCCGATCGCGTTGGTCCCGACCGCGCTCTCACTCGCCAGGTGCCCCGGCAGGAACGCCGGCCCCACCGCGATTTCGAGCGCGCGCGGGGGTCCACCGGCCCAGAGCAGCACGCCCTCGGCATCGCTCAAGGCCGCGAAGTAGCGGGCGTCCTCGGTCGCCTCCGCCAGGCTCTTTTCGATCAGCGGCAGAAGGTGCGAGACGGGATGGCGGGCGAGCGATCTCGCCGTTTCGTCCGTGTTGAGCATCTTCGGCGCCGGCCGGTCGGGGTCCACCCCGGCGCTCGCGGCCCGCTGCCATGACCGGGCGACAAGCTCGCGCAAGATCGACGGCGCGACGCCGTTGCTCAGGGCCAGTTCGTGAGCCCGTCGCAGGAGCCCCGCCCAGCGAACCGGATCGACCCCTGAGTCGACCCCGATCCAAGGGCTGGGATGACTCGTCGTCCCCGACGCGATGGTGGTCACGGTCCGCTCCTCTTGGCAGTCCTCGCCAGAAAAGTTTGGCACCTTGGGGCCTGTCCCGCCAGGGATCGCTTCCCCCGGCCCGGGCTTGCGCCAGCCCTCAGCGCAGCGAGGTCCAGACGCTCTTCTTCTCGGTGTAGAGCTCGATCGCGTCCTTGCCCATCTCTCGGCCCCAGCCGCTCTGCTTGAAGCCGCCCCAGGGGGCGACGGCGTCGACCGGGTTCGGCATGTTGATCCAGATCGTGCCGGCGCGAATGCCCGCGGCGAGGCGGTGAGCTCGGCCGACATCGCGGGTCCAGACCGAGGCCCCGAGGCCGTACTCGGTGGCGTTCGCCCGCACGATCAGCTCGTCCTCGGACTCGTAGGGCAGGATCGAGATCACGGGCCCGAAGATCTCCTCGCGGGCGATCTTCATCTCGTCCTTGACGCCGCTGAAGACGGTCGGCTTGTAGAAGAACCCGCTGGAGAGATCGTCACCGGCGCGCTCGCCGCCGGTGACGAGCTGGGCGCCCTCCTGCTGCCCGGACTCGACGTAGCCGTGAACGCGGTTCAGGTGCTCCTCGCTGACCAGCGGGCCGAGCTCGGTCGACTCCTCGATGCCCGGGCCGAGCTTCATCGACTGCGCGGCGCCGGCCGCCTTCTCCGCGAACTCGTCCGCGCGCTTCGCGTCTACGAAGAAGCGCGCGTAAGCGACGCAGACCTGACCGGCGTTGAGGAAGGCGCCCTGCAGGTTGCCGCCCACCGCCGCGTCGATGTCGGCGTCGTCGAGGATCACGGTCGGCGCCTTGCCGCCCAGCTCCAGGCTGACCCGCTTCAGGTTCCCGGCGGAGGCGCGGACGATCTCGCGGCCCACCTCGGTCGAGCCGGTGAAGGAGATCTTGTCGACGTCGTCGTGGCCCGACAGCGCCTGCCCGACGGCGGGGCCGCCGGTGACGACGTTGATCGCGCCGTCGGGGATTCCCGCCTCCTGGATCAACTCGACGAGGCGGAGTGTGGTCAGCGAGGCCTGCTCCGCGGGCTTCACCACCGCGGTGTTGCCGCAGGCGAGCGCCGGGGCGATCTTCCAGCTTGCGATGTTGGTCGGGAAGTTCCAGGGGATGATCAGCGCGCAGACGCCGATCGGCTCGCGCAGCGTGTAGTGGAAGACGCCGGGGATCGAGACGGGCGGCGTCTCGCCCTCGATCTTCGTCACCCAGCCCGCGTAGTAGCGGAAATGCTCGGCGACACCCGGGATCACGACCTTGGAGACACCGATCGGCTTGCCCTGGTCGCGGGTCTCGAGCTCGACGAGCTCGGCCATGTTCTCGTCGATCAGCTCTCCGACCCGCCAGAGCAGTTGCGCCCGCGCCGCGGCCGGCATCTCCCGCCACTCGCCGGATTCGAAGGCGGCGCGCGCGGCGGCGACCGCCGCGTCGACGTCCTCGCCGGTCGCCTCCGGAACGGTCGCGTGAGGCTCGCCCGTGGCCGGATCGAGGCTCTCGAAGGTCTTGCCGTCCGACGCTCCCTGCCACGATCCACCGATCAACATCTGCTTCTCGTCCAGCATGTCCTTGGTCGCGGTCGCCATCTCAGTTCCCTTCTCTAGTTAGGTCAGCTTCGCCGCCATGCCGCGAGCGATCCTGTGGGCTGCGGCCTCGATCGTGATCATCGGGTTGACGCCGAGCGCGGTCGGCAGGACGGCGCCGTCGACGACGAAGAGGTTCTTCGCGTCCCACGTCTCCCCGGTCGGGTCGCAGACCGAGGTCTCGCGGCTTGCGCTCATGTGCGCGGTCCCCATCAGGTGGAACGAGCCGAGGGTCACCTGGGCGGGGCCCCAGCCGTAGTCGTCGGCAGCCTTCAGCATCCGCTCGCGGCCGCCATCGCCGTTGCCGGGCTCGTAGGAGACCCAGCCGGCGTGGGAGGTATAGATCCGCCGGGCGCCGCCGGCCTCCAGGATCTGCGTGATCCCATCGAGGCCCTTGCGCATGATCCCGCGGTCGAACTCCGAGAGGTTCCAGACCGGGGCGGGCAGGCCGTCGGGTCCGACCACGACCTCGCCGGCGTCACGGGCGCGCTGGAGGATCCCGTAGCCGCCCGTGTAGCGGAGGCTCTGCATCAGGTCGGAATGCTCGCTCGCGCCGCGCCAGGGAGCGAACACCGCGAGGTCGGAGGGGTGAGCGGAGGCATGCATGTACTTGACGCCATACCCCTCCCCCATGTCGAGGAACTCGTCGCAGAAGGTCGAGCCGAAGACCCCTGTCCAGGGCAGCACCTCCTGATCGAACTGCGCCCAGACCAGCAGGACCGGGTGGATCATCAGGTTCTTGCCGACGTTCGGGTTGTCGAGCCCGGAGCGGATCAGCAGCGCGGGGGTGTTGATCGCCCCGGCCGCGGCCGCCACCGCACGGGCGCGAACGGTCAGCTTGTGCCCATCGGCCGTGGTCGCCTCGACGCCCCTGGCCTCGCCGCCCTCGATCATCACCTTCTCGACCGGCGCGTTGACGACGATCCGCGCTCCCTCGTCGTAGGCGTCCTGCAGCCAGGTCTTGAAGGTGGACTGCTTGGCACCTAGTGGGCAGCCGTAGTGGCACTGCCCGCAGATCTCCTCGTCGCAGCCGACGGCGTTCCGCTGCATCACCTGCGAGTCCCAGCCGAGCTTGGCTAGCCCCTCCCGGAAGCGCTCGTCACGGAGCGAGGGCATGCTGTTCTCGGAGTTGACGCCGATCCGGTCCCAGACCGCGTCGAGGCTCTGGTCGAAGTCCGGCCCGGCCCAATCGTCGAGGCCGAAGCGATCGGTCCAGTCGCGGCGGACGTGGTCGGGCGGCCGGAAGCACCAGGTGTAGTTGACGGTGGTCCCGCCGCCCAGGCAGAAGCCCGCCAGCAACCCGATGCTCTGGTCCGGAGTGGGGACGCCGCCCCCGCCGAGGTAGAGCTTCACATAACCGTCGAGCTCCGCGCCGTCGAAGTCCTCCTCGCTGAAGTAGTCACCGGCCTCGATCACGACGACGTCGAGGCCGGCCTTGGAGAGGACCCCGGCGGCCGTGCCGCCGCCCGCGCCCGAGCCGACGATCACCACGTCGCAGTCGAGCGCGGTGTCCTCGGTGATCTCGAGGGGCTCGATCGTCTTCGGCGGCGCGTCCTTCAGCTTCCCGTGGGGACCCGGGTAGCCGATCGCCTCGTCGACCGGGTTGGGCCCCTCGCCCTGCCAGGGCATCGAGTAGTACATGACCATCGTCAGCTTGCGGAGCGCCTGAAAGGCCGCCCGCTGCATCACGTCGTCGGAGTCGCACCAGGCCAGCAGGGCCTGCTCGCGCTCGTCATCGGAGAGCGAGGCGAATCCCCGGTCCCAGCCCTCGATCAGGCCGGCGAAGCCGTCGCGGACGTCCGCGCTCGGGTTGGCGCCCATCGCTCCCAGGATCACGTCGGGGACGTGGAGGTCGGTGGCGGAGGGAAGCCCGTTCTCACCGGGGACAAAGGTGTCGCAGATCGCGTCGAGGCTTGCCCGCCCGCCCTCGCTGAGGGTGATCGTCACTCCACTCTCCTCCTGAAGCACCTCTGCTGGAACGGCCCAACGCCCATCGACAAGCCAAATTCCGCCGACGAAGGCCTATGCGTCAAATTATCAGACTATTGCCATGGCGCCGCCCAAGTCTGGGGCCTTCGGCTGCTCGCCCGTGCGCGAGGTAGGGTGACCCTGACTTGCGGCTACAGCTCCCGTCACTCCTGGCAGGCGTCCGAGTCGCTTCCGGCTTGATGTTCGTGCTGGCCCCTCGGACCTCCGGCGGATTGATGATCGGCCCGGAGGCTGCACAGGCGGGCACTCGCCTATTCGTGCAGGCGTTCGGTGCCCGCGACGCAATTCTTGGGACTGGCGGCCTCCTTGCTGCCAGGCGTGGGCAGCCAACACGCCCCTGGCTCTTGGCGAGCGCCGCGGCCGACGCTGCTGATGCCACGCTCGGAGCGTTCCTCTTCGAGCGACTTCCCGCTGGCCGACGCGTGCTGGTCATCGGCGCCTCACTCATTCCCGCGGGCCTCAACACCGCCGCCGCCCTAACTGAAGGCGACTGATCCGCAGAAGCAAGCGGTCAACGTCAGCCGGGCATGAGCTTCACGCTACTCATCCCCGTTCGCCCATCGGTCGCCTTCGACCATCTCCCGCAGCCCGTACATGTCGTAGGAGAGCTCCCCGGCCTCGAACCTGGCTCGCTTTGCGTTCTCGCGCTCTGTGCGCTCGCGCGATGCCTCGAGCACCTCGTCGACCCGAGCCTTGGCGACGACGGCGGCGCCGTCGGCGTCGAGGACCACCGCGTCGCCCGAGTTGATCGACGCCCCACCAACCTCGACCGGTTCGTCGATCTCACCCACCTCTGCCCGGTCGGCGCCGTGAACCCTGATCCAGCGCGCCCAGACCGGCAGGTCGAGCCCGCGGATCTCCTCGGTGTCGCGGACGGCGGCATCCACCAGGATCGCGGCGGCCCCCTTCAGCTTGGCCTGGGTGGCGAGCAGCTCGCCGAGCAGGGCGCGTGGGCGCGGCTCAGGCATGGTCAGCACGAGGACCTCGCCGGCCTCGAGCCGGTCCATCGCCGCGTGGACCATGAGGATGTCGTCCTGGGCACAGCGGACCGTCCGGGCGGGGCCGGCGGCTCGCGAGCCCGGGATCACCTGATGGAGGTCGAGGTCGACCAGCCCCTCGCGCCCCGATGCCTCGAAGACCGTGGCCGTGCCGAGCCGCGCGAGCTCGTCGTAGAGCTCGCTCACAGCTCTCGCTTCACATCCGGAACCACGCGCATGAAGGCCTCGGCCTGGCGGATCTCGGCATCGCCCGACACCCGGCGGGCGTGATTGCCCCGCTGCTCGGCGCGCTGCGCGTAGTAGGTCTGCAGGTACTCCTGGCTCTTCATCTCCGCCATCGCCGCCACCTTGCGCTCGAACACCGGCGTGATGTCGAGAAAGACGCTCGGAGTGAAGTTGCAGAGCTCGGGCTGGTGAGGCTCGAAGAGCAGCAGCTCGGGCGGCTTGATGGTCTCGAAGGCGCTGGCGACGCCGGCGCCCGCGGCGAGGGCGCGGGCGCGTTCGACCGCGAGGTGGGCGGCCGGATGGTCCGGGTTGAACGGGTCGCGGTCGGTGTGGGTGAGGATCACGTCGGGCGCCAGCTCTCGGATCGCGTCGACGAGCAGGGTCAGCGAGTCACCCCGGACCTCGAGGGGGTAGTCGCCAAGGTCGAGGCAGCGGAAGTCAGCGCCCAGGGCCTTGGCCGCCGCCTCGGCCTCCTCGTGGCGGATCCGCTTCACGTTCTCGATCGTCTGCCCCTCCTGCTTCCAGAGCGCGCCGGACTCGCCCCTCTCCCCGTAGGAGAGCGCGATCACGTGGGCCCTGCCGCCCGCCTCGGCGGCGAGCGCCAGCGCGCCTCCGGAGCGCCAGATGAAGTCGGCCGCGTGGGCTCCGATCGAAAGCACCGTGCGGCTCATTCGGCCGCCGCCCCGGCCAGCAGCCGCGTGTTGGTCACGGCCATCGTCCGGACCTCGTCCTCGGTGAAACCGGCCTCGAGCAGCTTCTCGGCCATCAACGGCAGCCCGTCCTCGACCGGCGGGTTCTTCACCTGACCGAGATCGCTGGAGAGCACGGTTCGCTCCGCGCCCACGGCGCGAGTTCCCTCGAGCCACTGCTCCCAGCCGCACTTACCGGTATACGGGGTGGTGAAGCAGCGCTCGACCATCGCTCCCTTGCGGGCGAGCTCCACCTGGTCGTCGATCGAGATCGCCTGACCCGGATAGTCGGGATGGGTGACGACGACGTTCTCCACCCCTTGGGCGAGCGCCGCGTCGACGACCGTGAGGGCGTCGGATGCCGAGATGTGGCCGGTGGAGAGCACCATGCCGTGCTCGGCGGCGAGCGCCAGCACGTCGCCGGTCTCGGGGAGGAGCTTCCCGTCGCGGTCGACGACCGCCACCGGCTCGGCCCCGATCCCCTTCTCACGGAGCTCGAACTCGAGCTTCGACCAGACCGGCAGCTTCGTCTCCGGCCCGGCCGCGGCCAGGTGGGCGCGCTCGTTCTCGGAATCGACCGTCGGCAGCCAGACCTTGCGCGCTCCCTCCCGCGCCGCGATCTCGACGGCGACCGGATTGACTCCGCCGACAGCACGGTTGAGGACGATCGCGCCGAGCACCTGGACGCCGGGCACCGCCTCCCGGACGACCGCGGCGCGCTCCGCGGTGGAGTTGTAGTGCGACTTGAGCACGAAGCCGTCGAGCCCCAGCTCCGCGAAGCGCCGTGCCAGGCCGATGTCGTCGATGCGGCGCTCGACCACGTCCGGCGAGATGTGGACGTGCAGGTCGAACGCGCCGCGCACCAGCTCGCGCGCGGCAGCCGACGGCGCGTCGGTCGCCTGGCCAGTGGCGCTCACGCCTGCGCCGGCTCCTCGATCACGGGCGTGCCGTAGGTGTGGAAGCTCTCCACCGTCTTCACTCCCCACGCCTGGCCCTTGGCGCGCTCGGCCTCGTTCCAGACGGTGGGATCGGGATCGGGATCGAAGACGAAGTAGCCGCCGGTGGTCACCTCGATCCGGTTGCCGCCGGGCTCAAATCCGTAGAGGAAGAAGCCCTGGGCGACGGCGTGCTTGGACGGCGCGGCCTCGATGTGGACGTCCGCGTCGAGAAAGAGGTCGGCGGCGCGCAGCACCTCCTCCCTCGTGTCGACCCAGAAGGCGAGGTGGTGCAGCCTGCCGCGCGCGCCGTAGGCGTCGCGCACGTAGATCAGCTCGTGGGCGGCGATCGAGAGGCTCATCCAGGCGCCCGACTCGCTGCCGTCGTCGAGCTGGATCCGCTCGTAGAGGCGATAGCCGAGCACCTGCTCCGCGAAGTCCCGGTTGGCCCGCACGTCCGCGGCCAGCAGATTGACATGGTCGAGGCGCTTGATCGCGGCGCCTCGGCCCGTATAGCGCTGGGGCTGGTTCTTGAGCGACGGGCGCAGATGCTCCGGCGGCGAGTAGCGCTCCGCCTCGTAGTAGATCTCCATCGGGTGACCGTCGGGATCGGTGAAGCGGTACGAGGGACCGTGGCCGAGGTCGCCGTCCGTCCAGCCGACGCCCTGCCCCGCGGCCTCGATCGCGGCGGCGCGGCTCTCGAGCGCATCCTGGCTCCAGGCCCGGATCGCCAGATGACCGAGGCCCGCCTGCTCCGACTCGGTCAGCTTCAGGCAGTAGCGCTGGTAGTCGCCCCAGCCGCGCAGGTAGACGGACTGGCCCTCGCGCGCCTCCTCCTCCATGCCGAGCACCCGCGTGAAGAACTCCAGCGAGCGTTGCGGCTCCGGCGTGAGCAGCTCGGCGTGTCCGATGTGGGCGAGGTCACCGAGGGGCTTGGTCATCGGGGCGCCCCGGCCTGGGACTCCCTGGCCAGCGACCGCAGCCAGGCCTCGCTGGCGGACGCGATCCGCGGCTGGACCCCCACGTCCTCGAGCATCCCGACGGCTGCCTCCATCTCGTCGACCCGCCGAGCGGCATGCACGCGGCTTCCTTCGATGAGACGCTCGAGCAGCGCTTCGTCAGCCTCCTCGAGTGTGCGCGCCAGATCCGCGTAGAGCCACTGCTCGAAGCCGAGCTTCTCCGCCGCCGCGAGCGCCTCCCCGATCGCCGCGGCCAGGCCCTTCGCGAAGACGCTGCGGGCGAGCTTGCGGGCAGCGGCAGCCCCGGGCTCGTCCCCGATCAGAGTTACCGGCATTCCCAGCGGCCCGAGTGCGGCGGCGAACTTCTCGGCCCCGGGCCCCGACACCAGCGCGGGGGTCGCGAGCCCATTCCCCGGAACGGGGCCGATCAGCGCCACGTCGGCGAACAGGGCGCCCGTCCGGCCGATGAGTGTCGACACCTTGCGCTTGAGCACCGGAGCGGCCGTGTTGAGGTCGGCGAAGACCTGGCCCTCGCGCATGGCGGGTGCGACCGACTCCGCCGCATCCGCGGCGACCGCCGCGGAGTTGGCGCTCAGCACGATCTCCGCCCCCGCCGCTGCGTCCGGCGCATCCGATGCCGGTTCGACGCCCTCCGGTACAGGGGCGACGGGGTCCCAGCCTCGGACCGTCGCGCCGGCGGCGAGCAGGTCGGCCGCGATCGCGGAGCCCGCCTCGCCCAGCCCGATCATCCCGATCGCGTGACTCACTCGCCGTCCTCCCGCAGCACCTCGTCGGCGACCGCAAACGCCCGGTTCGCCGCGGGTACGCCGCAGTAGACCGCCGACTGGAGCAGCACCTCCTTGATCTCGTCGTCGCTGAGGCCGTTGCGGCGCGCGGCGCGGACGTGCATGGCCAGCTCCTCGAAGTGGCCGAGCGCGATCAGCGCGGTCATGGTGATCGCGCTGCGCATGCGGCGGTCCAGCCCCGGCCTCGTCCAGATCTCGCCCCAGGCGTTGCGCGTGATCAGGTCCTGGAAGTCCGCGGTGAATTCCGTGGTCTTGGAGATCGCCCTGTCCACGTGCTCGTCGCCGAGCACCTCGCGCCGGACCTCCATGCCTCGATCGTGTTGATCGCTCACCTCGCCGCCTCCACTCCCAGGTGCTGCTCGAGCTCCCGAGTCACGAGATCGGCCTGCTCCACCGCCGCCAGGTGCCGCGCTTTCGGCAGGACGACGACCCGCGAATCCTCGATCTCCTCACCGATTGCGGCGGCGCGCTCAGGCGTCCCGACCTGATCGTCTTCGCCCGCGATCACCAGGGTCGGGGCGGTGATCGCATCGAGCTGGCCGCGCATATCGAACTCCGCGAGCGCCTCGCAGTGTCCGGCGTATCCCTCGGGGTCCGTCTCGAGGAACGCCTTGCGAATGCGCCCCACCGTCTCAGGGTCCCGCTCCCGGAACTCCGGCGTGAACCAGCGCTCGATCGTCGCGTCGATCACCGAGCCCATCCCCTCCGCCCTGACCTGTGCGGCGCGTTCGGTCCACATGCTCGGCGGTGGCAGCTGCATGGCCGTGCAGCAGATCACGAGCCGCTCGACGCGCTCCGGGGCGTTGACGCCGAGCCACATCCCGGTCATGCCCCCGATCGAGAGCCCGCAGAAGGAGACGCGCTCGAGCTCCAGCCGGTCGAGCAGCGCGATCACGTCGCCGGCGAGCTCCGCCACGGTGTACGGACCGGGGGGCGCCGGCGTCTCGCCGTGCCCCCGGGAGGCGTAGCGGAGAACCCGCAGGCCCTTGGAGAGGGCCGCAGCCTGCGCGTCCCACATCTGCCCCGTGGTGCCCAACGAATTCGAGAAGAGGATCACCGGTGCCCCATCGGGGCCCTCCAGGCTGTGATCGACGTCGACGCTCACGATCCCTCCCGATAGCGTGACAGGGCGCGGTTGACGAAGGCATCGGCCGAGCCGAGGTAGCCGGCGGGATCGAGCGCCCGGTCGATCTCCTCCTCGGAGAGGGCGGCGCTCACCTCCTCGTCGGCGACCAGCTCATCGCGAAGCGGCTTTCCCGCGTCGAGGGCTCGGCCCGCGGCGGCACCGACCAGCTCCCGCGCGCGCCGCGGGTCCAGCTTCTCGGAGAGCGCGCCGACCGCGCTCTCCGCCATCAGGATGCCGCCCGTCGCGTCGAGATTCCCTCGCATCCGCTCCGCCCTCACCTCGAGGCTCTCCAGCGCCTCGCGCAGCGCGGAGGCGGCCCCGCCGGTCAAGCCGAGGGCCTCCCCGAGCGGCGCCCACTCGGATTGCCAGGCGCCGGCCGCGCGCTCGTGCTCCTGGGGCATCGCCTCGAGCAGCACCCCGGCCGCCCCGCGCACCCGCCGCGCACAGGCGATCGTGAGCACGGATCCAACCGGGTTCCGCTTGTGCGGCAGGGTCGAGGAGCCTCCGCGCCCACCGGCCGCTGACTCGGCCAGCTCGCCGACCTCGGTCTGGGAGAGCAGGACGATGTCGAGGGCGATCTTCTCCAGAACGCCGGCGGCCAGCGCGAGGGCGGAGCCCAGGTCGGCGACCCGCAGGCGGGCGGTGTGCCACGGGACGGGAGGCTCGTCGAGCCCAAGCCGCTCGGCCAGCAGCGCGACCACCCGCTCGCCGTTGGACCCCAGGAAGGCAAGGGTTCCCGCTGCGCCGCCCAGCTGCACGGCGAGCGACACCGATGCGAGCCGCTCGCGGGCCCCGACCACCGAGTCGAGCCAGCCCGCCGCCTTGAGGCCGAAGGTCGTGGGCAGCGCCTGCTGGAGCAGGGTCCGGCCGGCCATCAGCGTGGTGCGGTGCTCATCCGCGAGCCCGGCGCACGCCTCCGCCACGCCGCCGAGCTCCGCATCGACCAGCCCCAGGGCCCGGCTCGAGACGAGCATCGCGGCGGTGTCCATCACGTCCTGGCTCGTGGCGCCGTGATGGACGAAGCCGGCGGCCTCGTCGTCGAGTTTCTTTCGTAGAGCCGCGACCAGCGCCGGGACGGGGTTGCCGGTCGCGCGTCCCTCGCGCGCGATCGCCTCGGGATCGAAGCCACCGGCATCACAGGCACCGCCGATCGCCTCGGCGGCCCCGTTCGGGATCAGCCCGGCCTCCGCCTCCGCCTCCGCGAGGGCGGCCTCAGCGTCGAGCATCGCCTGGAGCCAGGCGCGTCCCGAGGTGGCCGCGCGGAGCGGCTCGGGAACGAAGAGACCGGTGAATGGCCCGTCAGACGACAAAGAAGGCGGTCTCGCCGTCACCCTGGAGGTGGATGTCGAAGCGCAGGCCTCCCTCCTCCGGGATCGCCACGAGGGTCTCGCGCTCGGCGGGGTCCTCGATCGAGGAGAGGACCGGATCCTCGGCGTTGGCCTCGGTCTCATCGGGGAAGTAGATCCGCGTCACCAGCCGCTTCAGCAGCCCGCGCGCGAACACCGAGACGTCGATGTGGGGAGCCTGCGGGCGGCCGTTCGGACCGGGCACCGGCCCCGGCTTGACGGTGATGAACTCGAAACGTCCCTCGGAGTCGGTGGCGCAGCGCCCGAAGCCGCTGAATCCCTCCTCGACCGGCAGCTCCTCGCGGCGGTCCTCGGGATGCGCGTACCGACCCGAGCGGTTGGCCTGCCAGATCTCGATCAACGCGTCGTCGACGACCTCGCCCTCTCCGTCGAAGACCGTGCCGCGCAGGTGAATCGCGTCGGGATCGTTCTCCGGGACCATCCGCTCCTCGCCCTCGTAGGGCACCTGAATCGCCAGGAACGGGCCGATCGTCTGGGATGGGGTCAGGGCCGGCATCTAGTCCTCCATCGGGGTCGCCTCGCGACCCCGCAGGACGATGTCGAACTCATAGCCGAGGGCCCACTCGGGGACGGTCCGCTCGTGGTCGTACCGGCAGATCATCCGGTCTCGGTCCTTCGGATCGGGGACGGAGTTGAAGATCGGATCCTGGAAGAAGAGCGGGTCGCCGGGGAAGAACATCTGGGTGATCAGCCTGGTCGCGAAGGCGGGGCCGAACAGCGAGAAGTGGATGTGCCGGGAGCGCCAGGCGTTCGGATTGTTCTTCCAGGGGTAGGCGCCGGGCTTGATGGTGACGAACTCGTAGCCGCCCTCGTCGTCGGTCATGCAGCGGCCGCCTCCGGCGAAGTTGGGGTCGAGCGGTGCCGGGTGCCGGTCGCCGTCGTGCCTGTAGCGGCCGGCGGCGTTCGCCTGCCAGATCTCGATCAGCGAGTTTCGGATCGGCTTCCCATCCTGGTCGAGCAGGCGGCCGTGGACGATGATCCGCTCGCCGAGCGGCTCGCCCTCGTACTGACGGGTGAGATCGTGGTCGAGCTCGCCGATCCGCTCGTCACCGTAGACGGGTCCGGTGACCTCCGAGAGCGTGTGGGCCAGCGGGACCAGCGGCCGCTTGGGCGCACGGGTGCGGGTCGAGGCGTAGTCCGGATACAGGTAGGGCGGATCGACATCCAGGTCGTCGTGGCGGTAGCCGATCACTTCGCCGTTGCGGGTCAATTCCGATGCCACCGTGCTCTCCTCCTCATCCTTGATGGGGTTCATGTCGGCTCCAGCGTCGCGCGCAGCCGCCGCAGCTCCCGGAGCTCGTCATCCGAGGGCGCCTCCGTCTCCTCGAGGTCGCTGGAGACCCGCAGCGGCCAGCCGGTCTGCTCGCGGGCCTGCTCGACCGACACGCCGGGGTGGACCTGGGTCAAGGTGAGCTCGCAGGTCTCGGGATCGGGGCGAAGAACTCCGAGGTCGGTGATCACGACCGTCGGACCGCGGCCCGGCATGCCGAGCCGCGTGCGGTCGCCGGGGGCATCCCCATAGCCGACGGATGACCGGAAGTCCAAGCGCTCGACGAAGCTCCGCGGCGACTGGCGCAGCATCACGATCACCTCCTTCGCCATCGCGGCGATCTCCGGCGCCCCGCCGCCACCGGGGAGGCGGACCTTGGGCCGGTCGTACTCTCCGATCACGGTGCTGTTGAGGTTGCCGAGGCGATCGATCTGCGCGGCCCCCAGGAAGCCGACGTCGATCCGGCCGCCCTGGAGCCAGTAGGCGAAGATCTCCGGCACCGGGACGACCGCGTCGGCCGTCTCGGCCAGCTCCCCGTCACCGATCGAGAGGGGCAGGGTCCTGGGCTTCGACCCGATCGTGCCCGACTCGTAGACCAGGACGGTCCGCGGGGCGTGGGTGAGCCGCGCCAGGTTCGCCGCGGTGCTCGGCATGCCGATCCCGACGAAGCAGACGGTCTCGTCGGTGAGCGCCCGCGCGGCGACCACGGTCATCATCTCGTCCGCCGAGACGGCGGCTTCGGCCTCGGTGGTCATACGACCCCCGCCGAGCTGAGCACGTTCTCAGCCATCCAGGACTGGAACGAGTCGCGGTCCCGGCTGATCTCGTCCCAGCGCTGGTAGAAGCCGTTGTCGCGGTCGTAATAGTCGTGGGCGTACGAGGGATGGGCGCCACGGGGAGCCTCGGCGACCGCGCCGACGGCCCAGGTGGGCAGGACGATCGCACCGGGCCGCGGCTCCAGCTCGTCGACGATCTCCTCGACCGTCACCAGCGAGCGCGCGGAGGCGAGCACGATCTCCTTCTGCACGCCGACGATCCCCCAGAGCTGGACGTTGCCCTGGCGGTCGGCCCGCTGGGCGTGGACGATCCCCACGTCCGGCCGGAGGGCGCGGACCGCGGTCAGCGCCTCGCCCGTGAACGGGCACCTGATCTCGGCGACCGTGTCGCCGGTGTGGTCGAGGAGCTCGGTGCCGACGTAGCCCCGGAGCGTCCCGAACGGCAGGTTCGAGGCGCCGGCGGCGTAGCGCGCCGCCATGCCGGCGTGACTGTGCTCCTCGAGCTCCAGAGGCGCCGGCCAATCGTGCTCGACGGCGTCGCGGAGGCGGCGCAGCGAGCCGACTCCGGGGTTGCCGCCCCAGGAGAAGATCAGCTTGCGGGCGCAGCCCGCGCCGATCATCTGGTCATAGATCAGGTCCGGGGTCATCCGGATCAGCGTCAGCTCGCGACGGCCCTGGCGCACGATCTCGTGGCCGGCGGCGAATGGGATCAGATGGGTGAAGCCCTCCAGGGCGACGCTGTCGCCGTCGTGGACGAGCTCGGCCACCGCCTCGTCCAGGGAGAGCAGCTCAGCCACCGCTGCCTCCGGCGGCGGCCTCCGCCGCAGGGGTCTCCGGCTCCTCCTGCACCATGCTGAGCACGTCGCGCAGGTAGAGCAGGTGGTCCTTCATCGCTCGCTCCGCGCGCGCCGGGTCCCCCTTCTCGACCGCCGCCACCAGCGCCTCGTGCTGCTCGATCAGCGCCGATTGCACGACGGCGGGGCGCAGAACCTCGACCAGAGACGGCTGCAGCACCTCGAAGATCCAGTTGGTGAGCGCCTGGATCATCCGGTTGCCGGCGGCGGCGGCGATGGTCCGGTGGATCTCGCCGTCAGCCTGGGCGAAGATCTCGGGATTGTCCGGCGCCGCGACCGCCGCGTCGACCGCCGATCGCAGCCGAGTGAGCGTCTCCTCGTCCGGCTGGTAGGCGGCCAGGCCGGCAAGCGGGACCTCGAGCAGGACCCTGGCGTCGAGCAGCTCGTGCAGGCTGACCGCCTCCGTCTCCAGCATCATCGCGATCGCGTCGCTGAGGCTGCGGCCCATTCCCTGCTCGGCGGTGTGGGCGACGAAGATGCCGCCACCGGGGCCCTTGGTGGCCCGGATCAGGTTGCCGCTGGAGAGCAGCTTGAGCGCCTCCCGGAGGGTCGGCCGGCTGACGCCGAACTCGGACGCCAGGTCCTCCTCGCGGCCGAGGAAATCGCCCGGACCGAGGCCCTCCTCCTGGACGTAATGCTGGATCTGCACCGCCACCTGCTCCGAGGCGCCGCGGATCTGGCGGGTCTGCGGCCTGGCGCGAGAGCGCGAGCCCGTCCGCTGCGCGCTCACGATGCGACCCACCTCGGCGTGCGCTCGTCAACCACTCGGCGAGATTTTCCGGTCTGGCGCGGCAGAATCCCGGGCGCGATCGGGACGACCCGCACCCGGAGCCCGAGCTGCTGGCGCATCCTGTCCTGGAGGCGGCGTGCGTCGGTGCCCTCGGTCAGCTCGACCTCGAGCTTGACCTCGTCCATGCCGCTGCGCTCGGTGTAGAAGGTGATCCGGAACTCGCCGGAGCTCGAGACCTGGCGGACGGCCTCCTCGATGGCCGAGGGATAGACGTTCATCCCGCGGACCACCACCATGTCGTCCGTCCGCCCGACGATGCCGCCCGGGAGCCAGCGGCCGTCGTGCCCGGCCGGGCACTGCTCGTCGGTGGCGATCACGGAGTCGCCCGTGCGGTAGCGCAGCGCCGGAAAGCCGGTGAGCCGCAGCGGTGTGATCACGAGCTCTCCACGCTCGCCCTGCGCCGTCGGGCTCATGTCCTCGTCGAGGATCTCGCAGACGAACTCGTTCTCGTCGACGTGCAGCCCATGGCCCTCGGGGCACGGGTCGCCGAAGGGGCCGGCCTCCGTGAGGCCGGCGTGATCGATGCAGACGACACCGAACCCGTCCTCGATCCGGGAGCGAACGCCCGGCAGCGAGCCGCCCGGTTCGCCGGTGCAGAGCACCCGCTCCAGCGACTCGAAGGCGGACTCCAGCCGCTGCTCCACGGCCACCTCGAGGAGGTGAAGCGCATAGGTGGGGGTGCACCAGAGCGTCGTCGCCTGCACCTCGGCGATGGTCTGCAGCCGCTGCACGGAGCCCATCCCGCCCAGGGAGATCCCCATGGCGCCGACCTCCTGGAGGCCCTCCTTGGCCGCCCAGAACTGGACGTGGGGCCCGAACGAGAAGGCGAGGGCGACGCGATCGTCGCTGCTCAGGCCCGCGGCCCGCATGGTGTGCGCGAAGCGCTCGCGCCACCATGCCCAGTCCTCGGCCGTCTCCAGGACCCGGAGCGGGTGTGCGGTGGTCCCGCTGGTCTGGAAGAGCTGCGTGTACCGGTCCAGCGGATAGGTCAGATTGGTGCCGTATGGCGGATGCCGCTCCTGGTCCGCGACCAGGTCGCGCTTCGTCAGCGGCCGCAAATCGGCGAGGCTGGGGCGCTCGCCGAGGTCCAGGGCCTCGACGCGGCCGCGCTGAAAGGGGTTGCGGTCGAGCACGAGCTCGAGCAGCTCCGCGAGGCGCTCCTCCTGGTTGCTCGCTTCGGGGCGAACGCCGACCTGCTGGCCGTCCGCCATCAAGGCCTCCTCCTGGTCGCCCACTTAAGGTCGGTCCTCATTTCGCGCCTCCCAAAGCACACTATCCGATAAGTCAGAATATTTGTCAGGTACACGTCATCCGCTGGTGATGACGACCTTCATCACCTCGGCCGGGTGCTCCATTGCGTAGGCGAGCGCCTCCGGGGCCCGCTCGAGAGGGAAGCGCCTGCTGATCAGAGGCTCCAGCAGGGCCTCGTTGGCCTCGACGAAGCGGACGGCGTCGGCGAACTCCTCCGGGCCACAGCAGCTCACGCCGAGCAGATCGACCTCCTTCTCGGTGAACGTCCCGATGCGCAGGGGCACCTCCTCCCCCGACATTCCGACCACCGTCACCCTCCCCGCCGAGGCGACCATGTCGACCGCCGCACGGATCGGATCGGGCATCCCGGTCGCGTCGATCACCAGAGGCGGGCCCTCGCCGCCGGACCACTCACGACAGGCTTCGACGACCTGATCGGGGGTCTCCCAGAGCAGGCCCTCGGCGCCGGTCGCAGCCCCCAGGTCGAGACGACTCTGGAGCCGGTCGACCAGCAGCGTCGTGGCCCCGCGGTCGCGGGCAAGCAGGTGCGATGCCTGGCCGATCGGGCCGGCACCGAGGACGACCACGCGCTCCCCATCGGCGACCCCGGCCCGGTTGACGGTGCGAACGCCGATCGAGAATGGCTCCGCCAGCGCCGCGATGGCGGGCTGATCGGTGGCGATCGCGAAGACCTGCGACTCGGGGACGCGAAGCTTCTCCTGCAGGCCGCCGTCGGTGTGTATCCCGATCAGGCTGAATTCGTCGCAGACGTTGCCCCGGCCGACGCGGCATGGGTAGCACTCGCCGCAGTTGCTGATCGGGAGGATGGAGACGCGGTCGCCGACGCTGAGCCGTCCGCTGGTCTCGGGTCCGAGCTGGTCGATCGTCCCGGTGAACTCGTGGCCCTGGATGCGGGGGTAGGGCGAACCCTCGAAGATCTGGAGCTCGCCGGCGAAGAAGTGGAAGTCGGAGCCGCAGATGCCGACGGCATCCGGGTGGACGAGCACCTCGCCCGGGCCGGGCGCCGGCGGCTCGGGCACCTCGAGGACCTCCATATCCCCAACTCCCCGGGTGACCGCAGCAAGCACGGCAACAACCTAGAGGATTTGGTCAATTGGCTCAAACCTCGCGGCGATCGATTTATCGGCTAGGGTCGGCCAGGTGGAGATCGCGCCGGGCGTCTTCGTTTCCAGCCTCTCGACGAATGAGGGGTGGGAGCCCGATCCTGACGTGGGCGGTGAGATGCACGAACTGCACCACGAAGGGGTCTGGGCCGGACTTTCGCGATTCACAGAGGATGCCGATGAGGTCGTGAAGTGGACCCTCGAAGAGCGTGAGACCGCGCTGGTTCTCGAGGGCGCCGCCGTGATCGAGATCGAGGGTGGCCCGACGATTGAGGTCAAGGAGGGCGACCTCTTCTCGCTTCCGAAGGGCGCCAGCACGACGTGGCACCTGACCAGGCCGTTCAAGGAGTTCTGGGTCCTGGGATAAAGCCGTCGCCGCGGTTGGGGCCTACCCCAGGCTGATCTCGTCGCGGAACGACGACGGCATCGCGCCGCCGTCGATCAGGACCACGGCGCCGGTGATGAAGCTGGCCGCCGGCGAACCCAGCATCAGCACGAGCCCCTTGAGCTCGTCGGTCTCGGCCATCCGGCCGATCGGGATCAGCTCGGACCAGATCCCCTCGATCCGCTCGTCCGGAAGCTCGCCGCTGCCGATGCGCGTGCGGAACGGGCCGGGCGCGATCGCGTTGACGTTGACGCCATGTGGAGCCAGCTCGATGGCCGCCTGGCGGACCACCTGGATCACGGCCGCCTTGGTGGCCGCGTAGGAGTAGCCGACCAGCGGCTCCACCTTGAGGCCGGCGTTCGAGGCCGTGACGACGATCTTCCCGGCGCCCTGGCCCTTCATCACCTCGGCGGCCGCGCCCATCGTGAAGACGACCCCGTTGAGGTTGACGCCCACCACCCGCTCCCAGGTCCCCGGCTCGATCGCCCCGATCCCGCCCTTCGGGTCGGTGATCCCAGGTTCGAGCGAGATCCCGGCGTTGGCGTAGAGGACGTCGATGCCCCCCTGCTCGGCCACCACGTCGTCGATCAGCGCCTGCACCTGCTCCCGGTCGGAGACGTCCACCTGGAAGGACCGCACCTGCCCGCCGGCCTCGGCAAGCCGGGCCGTCTCGGCCTCGAGCCTCTTCGGATCGAGATCGGAGAGGGTGACCCTGGCACCCGCATCCGCCATCACCTCGGCCATGGCCAGGCCGAGCCCGCTGGCGGCCCCGGTCACCACCACCCTCGCATCGCGGACGTCGAACAGGTCCTCGATCGCCGTCATCACCAGACCCGGCCCAGGCCCACGTAGTTCTCGGCCAGCGTCGCCGCCGCCGCCCGCGAGTTGCAGACGTATTCGAGCTGCGCCCGCCTCAGACCCCGCATGAAGCCGTCGTCGTCGGGAAAGCGGTGGAGCATCCAGGTCATCCACCAGCTGAAGTGCTGGACCCGCCAGACCCGGCGTAGGCAGGCATCCGAGTAGGCCTCGAGCTTCGAATCGTCGCCGCCCTTCAGATAGGCGGCCAGGGCCTCACCGAGCACCTGCACGTCGGCCACCGCCAGGTTCAGGCCCTTCGCGCCGGTGGCCGGGACGATGTGTACGGCGTCGCCGGCGAGATAGAGGCGCCCGTACTGCATGGGCTGAGCGACGAAGCTGCGCAGCGGAGCGATCGCCTTCTCGACCAGCGGCCCCTCCTTCAGGGTCCAGCCGTCGTCCCGGGCGAGCCGAATGTGGAGCTCCTCCCAGATCCGCTCGTCGGGCCACTGATCGAGCGAGTCCTCGGGATCGCACTGCACGTAGAGCCGGCTGAGCTCGGGGGAGCGCAGGCTGTGCAGCGCGAAGCCCCGCTCGTGCGGCGCGTAGATCAGCTCCTCCGTCGAGGGCGCGACCTCGGCCAGGATCCCGAGCCAGGCGAAGGGATAGACGATCTCGTTGAAGCTCAACACGCCGTCCGGGACCGACGGGCGGCTGATGCCGTGAAATCCGTCACAGCCGGCGACCGCGTCGCAGCGCAGCTCCTTCTGCTCGCCGTCGTGCGTGAAGCGGATGCTCGGCTCGTCGGTGGCGATCTCGTGCAGGCTGACATCGTCGACCTCGAAGAGCAGCGGAGCGCCCGCGTCGAGCCGCGCCGCGATCAGGTCCTTGACCACCTCCTGCTGGCCGTAGACGGTGATCGCGCGTCCCTCGGCGAGCTCCTCGAAGGCGATCCGATGGCCCTGGCCGTCGAAGCGCAGCTCGATCCCGTGGTGCACGAGCCCCTCGCGGTGGAGACGGTCGGCCAGCCCGAGCTCGGTGAGCAGGTCGACCGTGCCCTGCTCCAGGACCCCGGCGCGGATGCGCTTCTCGACGTACTCGCGGCTGCGGTCCTCGAGGACGACGGACTCGATCCCCTCCCGCGCCAACAGATGAGACAGAACCAGGCCGGCCGGGCCCGCTCCCACGATTCCCACCTGGGTCCGCAGGCTGCTCTCACCTTCCATGCGCTCTCCTCATCGCGTCGCTGGCGTGGCCGAACCCTAGATCCCCTGTCAACTCGCCCCCCCAGCTCCGACCTCGGCCGGCGCGGCGGCGGAGCGCTCGAAGCGCCGCGTCAGGACGATCGTCGTCGCCGCCGCCAGGGCGAGTCCCGCGCAGAGCGACCAGGCGGCGGCGAAGTGCTCGTGCTCGGCGAGCAGCCCGACCAGCAGGGGACCTCCCGCCGCCCCCGCGAAGAGACCCGACATCATCACGCCGACCGCCCAGGCCGGAGCCTCCGGGCGCCGGAAGACGACCGCCAGCGTCAGGGTCCCGGGCCAGGACCAGCCGATGCTGCCAACGAGCAGCGCGGCCAGGACGATCACGACCGGCTCGCCGACGATCAGCAGCAGGTAGCCCGCCACGCTGCCGGCGAGGATCAGCGCGGTGAGACGGAGAGGGTCGGCGGCGGAGCGGTCCGCGATCAGCCCCAGCCCCACGCGGCTGATCGTCGCGCTGAGGCTGACGGCGCCGAGCAGGAGGCCCGCGGCGCCTTCGCCGATGCCCCTGTCGATCGAGTAGGTGACCAGGAACGCGATGAAGCCGACTCCCGCCGCGCTCGCCAGGGCGGCCGCCACCGCCAGGGCGCGGATGGAGGTGAGGTGATGGGGCGCGGAGGCGGGCTGCTGGTGGAGCCTCGGCGGCTCGCCGGGCTCGGGCGCCGGCGAGAGCGCGACGGCGACGAGCGCCAGGACCCCGGCGACGACGTATCCCCACCTCCATCCGAAGGGGATCGCGACCGCGGGCAGGGCGACACCGGCGAGCAGCGCCCCGATGGAGGCTCCGGACTGCTGCGCGCCGAAGGCGAGGCCGTGCCGGCCCGTGTTGACGGTTCGCCGCAGCAGCGCGCTGACGGCCGGGCCGCCGATTGCGTTGCCGAGCCCCGCGACGAGCAGGATCGCGATCAGGACTGCCGCGGAATGCGCGAACGCAGCGATCGCGAGGCATGAAACCGACGTGAGTCCCGCCCCGAGGAGCATCCCGCGGCGCGCCCCGATTCGCTCGACGAGGTGGCCGGACGGGGTCGAGCTCAGGGTGCAGGTGAGATAGAAGATCGCTACGGCCAGCCCGAGAATTGAGTCCCCGAACGAGAAGTCGTGGCGGATCCTGGGGGCGAGGCTCGCGGTGAGGAAGCCGGGCAGCACGCCGGCGACGATCAGGGCCGTGCCGGTCGCGATCGGTCTACGCACCTGCCGCAGCGTGCAGGTGCTCCAGCGCGTCCGCCCCTACGTAAGCCAGTCCGAGCGGCGATCCGGCGTCCGTCAGGGCCTGCCAGAGCGTGCCCGCCTCCGACGCGGAGGCCACCAGCAACCACTGCTTTTCGTATTGGTGGAGAACGAGGGTCGGGACCCCGCCCACCGACTCAACCCGCAGGCTGCCGGGCGCACACGGGGCGGCCCCCGCCGCGGTCAGGACCTGGCGCGCATATGGGCCCGTCAGGCAGACGGCTGCCCGGTCGGAGGTCACGTCATCGATCCGCGTTTCCGCATGGGCCCTCTCCTCGAGCTCGGCGCGCACCCGAGCGGCCTTTCCCGGGGAAGCGAGGACGAGCAGGAGCTCCATGGAGACGACGCACCACCACGCATCCGCCGCCTCTATGGCGCGTCCCGGGCGCAGCTCCCTCCCGGAGGGGTACATCTCGGCGATCGTGGGGGCGGCGTCGCGGACCTCGAACTTGCTGATGCTCGAGACGTCGGCGAGGCCGGCGGTGGCGCGGCTGACGGCGATCTCCGCGGCGAGCGAGCCGAAGTCGGCCGCCACCACCCAGCCCTCGCGCTCGGTCATGTGGGCGCCCGAGCGCTTCAACACCGCATCGAGGGGGCTCAGCAGCGAGCCCATCAGCTCCAGACCTCGTGCGCGACCTTGCCGAGCAGCTCCAGCTTCGCTCGCTGGTCGTCGAAGGTGACGAGGTTGCCCGGCAGCGTCGAAGCGAAGCCGCATTGGGGGCTCAGCGCCAGGCGCTCGAGCGGGATGTACTCCGAGGCCTCCTGGATCCGCGCCTTGAGCTGATCGGCGTCCTCGAGCTCGGGCTCCTTGGTCGTGATCAGGCCCAGCACGACGGTCTTGCCCTCCGGGACGAAGCGGAGCGGCTCGAACGTCCCCGCCCTCGGCGAGTCGTACTCGGCGAAGATCCGGTCGCACTCCAGCGTGGTGAAGAGCTGCTCGGCGATCGCCTCGTAGCCGCCTTCCACCGACCACATCGAGCGGTGGTTGCCTCGGCAGAGGTGCACGGCCCAGGTGACGTCGGGGAACGCCCGGATCAGCTGGTTGTCCCGCTCGATCATCTGCCCCAGCCAGGTCTCGGTGTCGAGCCCGAGGTTGCGCAGGTTCTCCTGCCCCTCCTCGCTGACCAGGTGGGTGTAGCGCGGCGAGTCGAGCTGGAAGTAGTCGCAGCCCGCCTCCACGCACTCGCCGACGATCTGCTTCATCAGCTCGATGACCTCGTCCATGTAGGCCTCGCGGTCGGGATAGACCTTGTCCGAGTAGCCGGGGACCCAGAGGACGCTGGCGTAGGTCATCCCCGCCAAGGTCGCCTTCGCCGGGCGATCGGTGTTGGCGCTGACGAACTTGTATTCCTCGAGGGGGAGGTTGTGGCGGATGCCGAGCTTCTCCGTGACCGCGGGGAGCTTCGGTGGCGGCCCCTCGGGCTTATCGCCTGAGCCGTGGAACATCACCGGAGCGGGGACCTCCGGGTTGTAGCCGGAGAGGCTGTCGGTCAGCGGGTCGAACCAGAACCGGCGCCGAACCTCGCCGTCGGTGAGCACCTCGATGCCGGCCTCCTCCTGAAGGGCGATGTTCTCCAAGCCCTCCTTCTCCTGGAGCGCCTCGAGCTCGGCCTTGTCGATCTCCCCTCGCTCGTCGCGCTCCATCGCGTCCTTGAGCTCGTCGTGACGCAGCAGGCTTCCGACGACCTCGCAGTGAAATCCGTTGCTCGACATCTGCGCTCTCCTCTCTTCCTTCAGCCTCAGCTAGCTCTTTGCGCGGTCCGCCAGGTTGATCAGCGACGCGCCCGGGATCCGCTCCAGCACGTCACGGTTGTTCAGCACGATCTCCAGGTTCCGGAGGGCGACCCGCGCGTGCTCGCGCGCGAGGGCCTCGGCGCGAGCCGCCTCGCGGCGCTCGATCGCCTCGATCAGCCCGCGGTGGTGGTCCTGCGCAATCACGAGGATCTCGCGGGACTCCGGAAGCTCTGCCTGTCCCTGCACCAGGGCGCTCGGTGAAGCGAACGGGAGGGCGACGATCCCCTCCAGCGCCCGTTCCAGCACCGGGCTCGCGGCCGCCTCGACCAGCAGCGCGTGAAAGGCCCGGTTGCGCTCCACGTACTCCCAGAAGGAGTCGACGTCGGAGCGGTGGACGAGGGGGTCCATCTCGGCGCTGAGCTCGCGCATCTGCTCGAGCTGCTCGGAGGTGGCGCCGCGCTCGGCGGCGAATCGCGCCGCCGTGCCCTCGAGCACCCCGCGCAGCTCGATCGCGTCGTGGATCTCGTCCATGGTGAACTCGCGCACCGCGTAACCGCCACCGTCGAGGACCTCCAGGAGCCCCTCGTGCTCGAGCGTCGCGAGCGCCAGCCGCAACGGGGTGCGCGACACCCCCAGCCTCTCCACCAGCGGCAGCTCGGACATCCTGGTCCCCGGCGGGAACTCCCCGCTGAGCAGCAGCTCTCGCAGGCCGAGCAGGGCCCGCACGCCCTGCGAGGTGCCCTCGGCGGTCGCTCCGTCCGCCCCGTCGTTGTATGCAGGATCGCGGTTCATCGCCCCATCAGTCCGACAATCCTCGCCTCAACGGCCCTCCGCTCCTCTCCTGTTGCATACAGACCCGCAGTCCGGCAAGATACACGGCGCTGAGCCCGGAGCGTGAGATGCCAACGGAGGAGGAGCGATGGAGGTTGCGACGCAGTCAGGCCCAAGGACGGGAGACCTGATCACCGAGGACGTCCTCGAAGGCAAGATCTTCAGCGGTGGCTGGCGGGAGACCAGCGAGCGGCTCGAGGTGCACAACCCGGCCACCGGCGAGCACCTGGCCTCGGTGGGGAGCTCCGGGCGCGATGACGTCATGCGCGCCTCGAAGCTCGCGGCGGAAGCCCAGCCGGCCTGGGCCGCGACGCCCGGTCCCGAGCGAGCGGCGATCCTCAATGCGGCCGCCGACGCGCTCGAGAGCGCGCGGGAGGAGTGCGAGTGGTGGCTGATCCACGAGGGCGGCGGGGTCCCGCCGAAGGCTGCCTTCGAGGTCGGTGAGGCGGAGAAGGAGCTCCGGGCCGCCGGCGCCCTGACCTCGGGCCCGATCGGGGAGGTGCTCCCCAACGAGCAGGGCCGGCTCAGCATGGCGAAGCGGCTGCCGGTCGGCGTGGTCGGCGTGATCGCGCCCTGGAACTTCCCGATGATCCTCTCGATGCGCTCGGTGGCGCCGGCCCTCGCGCTCGGCAACACGGTCCTGCTCAAGTGCGATCCGCATACGCCGGTCTCCGGTGGACTGGTCTTCGCCCGCGCCTTCGAGAAGGCCGGGATGCCGGAGAACGTCTTCCAGGTCCTCCCCGGTGGAGTCGAGCCTGGCGAGGCGATCTGCGAGGCACCGGAGGTGCGGATGGTCTCCTTCACGGGATCCACGCGAGCCGGTCGCGCCGTGGGAGCGCTCGCCGGCGGAAACCTGAAGCGGGTCGCGCTGGAGCTCGGCGGCAAGAGCTCATTCATCGTGCTCGAAGACGCCGACATCGAGAAGGCGACGTCCTGCGGTGCGTTCGGGACGTTCTTCCACCAGGGGCAGATCTGCATGGCCTCGGGGCGACACCTGGTCCACGAGTCGATCGCCGACGAGTACATCTCGAAGCTCGCCGAGCGCGGCGGGCGACTTCCGGTCGGGGACCCGGGCACGGAGGAGGTGGCCCTCGGACCCATCATCAACCGCCGTCAGATCGATCGCGTGCAGGAGATCGTCGACGACGCCGTCAACGCGGGCGCCGAGCTGAAGACGGGCGGCAAGGGGGATCCCCCCTACTTCCCGCCGACGGTGCTCGCCAACGTCTCCCGGGACATGCGCGCCTGGAACGAGGAGATCTTCGGCCCGGTCGCGCCGGTCATGACCTTCGCGGACGAGGACGAGGCCGTCGCGATCGCCAACGACACCGAGTACGGGCTGTCCGGCGCCGTCTTCACGAGCTCGCACGAGCGGGGGCGCGAGGTGGCCGACCGGCTCGACACCGGACTGGTGCACATCATGGACTCGACCGTCTACGACGACCCGATCGCCCCCTTCGGCGGCCGCGGCGCCTCGGGCAACGGCGGCCGCTTCGGCGGTCACTTCAGCGTCGAGGAGTTCACCGAGGTGCGCTGGATCACCGAGCAGCCAGAGCCCGCGAGCTACCCGTTCTAGGCTCCTGGCCACCGCTGAGTCCCCTACATAAGGAGAGCCGTGCAGTTCAATCTCGACGCGCTCGGGCGCTGGACCCCGGGCAGGGCCAAGTCGGTGAGCAAGGATGCTCTCGCCGCCTACGCGCGCGCCACCGAGGAGACCAGCCCGATCGCCCTCGAAGGCAGGGTCGCCACTCCCGTGTTCGCGATCGTCCCGGTCTGGGACACCCTCCAGGAGGCTGCGAGGTCCGTGGCCCCCGAGGAGGCGCGGCCGCGCGTCGTCCACGGCGACCAGGACATCCAGATCTCGGTGCCGATCCAGTCGGGGATGACCGTGCGCTCGCGTGCGGCCGCCGTTGGCGTCCACGTCAAGGAGTCGGGCACCACCGTCGTGCTGAAGACCGAGACCCGCGACGGCGATGACCGACTGCTCAACGAGCAGTACGTGACGGAGTTCTACCGGGGCATCTCCGGCGGCGAGGGCGCCGGCGAGGTGGCGCCCGATCACCGGATGCCCGCGGAGCTCGCGGAGTCGGATCCAGCCGCCGAGCTGACCTATCCGCTCGCCGGGGACATCACCGAGCGGTACGCGGCGGCTTCAGGCGATCACAACGCATTCCACCTCGACGACGAGGTGGCGCGGGCGGCCGGGCTGCCGGGGATCATCGTTCACGGGCTCTGCCTGATGGCCTTCGCCGGCCGGGCGGTGCTGGCCGCGCGGGACAACGAGGACCCGACGGCCATCCGGCGGCTGGCGGTGCGCTTCTCACGGCCGATGGAGCCCGGCGACGCGCTGACGACGCGAGTCCTCCGGCCCGAGAACGGCGCCGTCAGATTCGACGCGACCAACGGCGCAGGCGAGGTGGTCCTCAAGGACGGCCTGGCCGAAATCTCCGAGGCGGCGCCATCGTCGTGATCGACCTCGACGCGGTCAGCGCGATCGACGTTCACACGCATGTCGAGGTCTCGCGGGACGGCCACGACCCGATCCCCCCGAAGCTCCGCGAGGCCTCGCAGAAGTACTTCCGCGACGGCGGAGGGACGCCGACGATCGACGACGTCGGCACCTACTACCGCGAGCGCAAGATGGCGGCCGTCGTCTTCACCGTCGACTGGGAATCGCAATCCGGCCGGCCGCCGGTCCCCAACGAGGAGGTGCTGGAGGGAGCAGCGGGGTACTCCGACGTCCTGATCCCCTTCGCGAGCGTCGACCCAGCCCGGCCCGACGCCGCCGAACGCGCCCGCAGGCTGATCGCCGAGCACGACGTCCGCGGCTTCAAGTTCCACCCGAACCTGCAGGCGTTCTTCCCCAACGACCGCGCCGCATATCCCCTGTATGAGGTGATCGCCGAGGCCGGGCTGCCGGCCCTCTTTCACACCGGCCACAGCGGCATCGGCTCCGGCCTCCCCGGCGGGGGCGGGGTGCGGCTCAAGTACTCGAATCCGATTCACGTCGACGACGTGGCGGCCGACTTTCCCGAGCTGCCGATCGTGCTTGCGCACCCGTCGTTTCCGTGGCAGGACGAGGCGATCTCGATCGCGATGCACAAGCCCGAGGTCTACATCGACCTCTCGGGCTGGTCGCCCAAGTACTTCCCGCCCCAGCTCGTGCGTTACGCGAACACGCTGCTCAAAAGGCAGGTCTTGTTCGGCTCGGACTTCCCGATGATCACGCCGGAGCGCTGGCTGGGCGACTTCGAGCGCCTCGAGATCGACGACGCGGTGAAGCCCCTGATTCTCAAGGAAAACGCCGCCCGATTGCTCGGATTGAGCTCAAATTCGGCGAAGTGAAAACAAACCAAACGAAATGACTTTCTTGGTATAGGATCACGCCAGGGCCGCCGGAACCGACCGGCGGCACGCTGACAGAGGAGGAGATCGGTGAAGAGGTACTTCGGCTCGAAGAGAGGGCGATCCGTCACCACGTTGGTTGTGGTCGCGGCCGGCCTTTCCCTTGTCGTCGCAGCATGCGGCGGCAGCGGAAACAAAAGCAGCAACAGCGGATCAGTCGTAGACAATCCAAAGTGCGGCAACGGCAACGGCCAGAAGCCAACCGGTAGTCCGATCAAGATCGGGGCGATCGCCACCAAGCAGCCCGGCACGGACTTCACCGATGGCGAGAACGCTGCCAAGGCGTACTTCGACTGCGTCAACGCCAACGGCGGTGTGAACGGTCACCCGATTCAGTACATCGCGGAGACCGAGCAGACCGACCCGGCGCAGAATGCGGCGCTGGCGAAGAAGCTGGTCGAGACCGACGGTGTCGTCGGCATGGCCGGCGGATTCAGCCTGATCGAGTGCGACGTCAACCACGGCTACTACGAGCAGAAGGGCATTGCGGTTCTGAACGCAGGTATCGCTCCGTCCTGCTGGTCGACGCCGAACAGCGCTCCCGTGAACATGGGCCCGCGCTACAGCTCGGACGGCGCAACGCAGGCCGTGATCCGACAGGACGTCGACAAGATCGCGTTCGACCAGTCGAACGTCCCGGGCACCGGCTACATCGCCGCCGGCCCGAAGATCGTCGCCGACGCGGCTGGCGTGCCGATCAGCGAGTCGACCGACAACGTGCCGATTCAGGACGCGAACTCGGTCGCGGTGCGCTTGACCCAGGAAGCTGGCCCCAATGGAGGCGTGATCCTCAACTTCACGCCGCCCGAGGCGCTGAAGATCCTCCAGGCCGCCCAGCAGCAGGGTCTCGAGGACAGCGTCAAGGCGTGGGGCTGCTCTACGCCGTGCAACACCGACTTCCTGGCGCAGGCGCTGGGGACGAAGTGGGACGGCAAGCTGCTCGTCAATGCCGAGCTCAACGTGACCGATTTCGACGGTCCCGACTCAGAGCTCTATCGCTCGGTCATGAAGAAGTACGGCCAAGCGGTGACCGGCGGTCTGGGCAGCTTCAGCCAGATGGGTTACCTGATGGGCGAGTTCATGACCAACGCCCTGGAGACGGTCAATGGTGACTACACGCTGCAGAGCGTGAACCAGGCGGTGTTCAACCTGAAGGACCAGAAGACGGACATCCTGTGCCGGCCCTGGTACTTCGGCCAGAACGCGCCGTTGCACATTCCGAACAATGTCGACTGGACCACCACGCCTGACAACGGCAAGATGGTCATCAAGGAGGATTGCTTCGACATCTCCGGCGACGAACCGGATATCGCGAAGGTCCGCCAGATCGAGCAGGCGGATCCGAGCCTGACCGGCGGAGCGGGTTGATAAGGGGGCTGTGACTCAGTAATGCCCACTTGGGACGAGTTCCAGCCCTTCATCGTCACCGGCCTGGCCCTCGGCGGGGTGTACGCCCTGTCGGGGGCCGGGATGGTGGTTCTCTACAGGACAACGGGGGTGCTGAACCTCGCCTTCGGCGCGGTCGGCGCCATGGGCGCCCTGATCTCGTGGGATCTGATCAACAACTCCCTCTGGCCCGAGTGGCCCGCGTACGGCGTCGCGGTCCTCTTCTGTGCCGCGGTGACTCTGGCCTACGGCGTCGTCCTCGGTCCGGCCCTCGCCAAGCGCGACGCGCTGGTGAAGGCGACCGCAACGCTGGGGCTGGCCTTGATCCTGCTCGGAACCATGTCGTGGATCTGGAGCGACAAGGCCCGCTCGCAGGTGCTGCCGACGTCGACCCATGCCTTCGACGTAGGCACGGTGGCCGTCACCTGGACGCAGGTGGTCTCATTCGGCCTGGGGGTGTTCGTCGTCTTCGGCACGGCGGCATTCCTCAAGTACACGAAGCTCGGCACCGCGATGCGCGGGCTCGCGAACGATCGCGAGATCACCGCCACGCTGGGCGTTCCCGTGAGATGGGTGGAGGCGCAGGCCTGGCTCGTCTCCGGATTGCTCTCCGGGATCTCCGGCCTGCTGCTCTCGGACCTGGTCGGGCTCGACGCGGTCAGCCTGACCTTCCTGGTGATCTCATCGCTGGCGGCCGCGCTGATCGCCCAGCTGCGATCGCTGGTCATCACATTCTTCGCTGCGCTCGTCGTCGGGCTGGTCAGCGCCCTGGCGACGCCGATCACCTCGATCGCCGAGTACCGCAACATGGCGCCGTTCGTGCTCGCCACGGTCGCGCTGCTGGTCATCTCACGCAAGCGTGAGATCTCGTTCACCGGAACCGGGCTTGGCAATGGGCGAGGCTGAGGCCCCCCGCACCGGCTTCCTCGATCGGGCTCTGGCGCCGCTCAATCGGCTCGAGATGGGCGAGCTGATCAGGATCGCGGTGATCGCGGTGCTCCTCGCCTTCGTACTGCTTCTGCTGCCGTCGATGCTGAGCGCGTATTGGGTCGACGTCTCCACCAGCGTCGTCATCTACACGATCGTCGCGCTCGGGCTCGGCCTGCTGATGGGCCGCGTCGGCCTCGTCTCCCTCGGGCAGGTGGCTGTCCTGGCGCTCGGCGCGTGGGTCGGGGCCCGGCTGCTCTTCGCCACGGGACTCCCATTCCCGGTGGTCACGATCATGACGGGCCTGGTCACGATGGTCCTGGGCTCGCTGATCGGGCTGCCCGCGCTGCGGGTCAGCGGCCTCTACCTCGCGCTGATCACCCTGATGCTCGCCGGAGCGATCACGGTGGTGATCGCGGCGACGGACTTCCCAAATGGCGGCGGCGGCTTCCTCGGCCACACCGATGCGACGTCCGGCGCCCAGGTGATCCGGCGTCCCGCCATCGCTACGGCTGACCACGCCTACTTCCGCTACTGCGTGATTTGGGCGGCCCTGATGTTCGTGCTGGCACTCTGGCACGTGCGCGGTAAACCGGGACGAGCCTGGGCGACGATTCGCCAGTCGGAGCCCGCCGCTCTCGCGGCCGGGATCAACATCAGCCTCTACAAGATGTGGGCCTTCGCGCTCGCCTCGTTCATGACCGGCGTTGCGGGCGCGCTGCTGGCCGGCAGCTCCGGCACCCTCTTCAACCTGACCTTCCCCACCCAGGACTCGATCATCCTGCTCGCAGTCGTCTTGATGGGCGGGATCTACAGCCTCTGGGGCGCGGTGGTCGCCGGCATCCTGATCAAGCTCCTGCCCGCGCTGCTCGACAATTGGGGACTGCCGCCGGATCTGCTCACGATCATCTTCGGGCTCGGGGTGATCCAGGTGCTGACCACGGCGCCCGCGGGCCTGGTCGATCAGTTCCCGAAGGACATGGCGAAGCTGGGGCGCTTGATCTGGCGAGCGGTGGGCAGCCCGGGGGGACGGGCGGCCGGAGGCACGGCGGGGTCGGAATGATCAAGGTCGAGAACCTCGAGGTGCGCTTCGGCGGCGTCAAGCCGATCGACCAGATGAGTGTGACCTTCCCCGCCGGCACCTGCGGCCTGATCGGTCCGAACGGAGCGGGCAAGACCACCTTCTTCAACGTTCTCAGCGGCTTCGTGAAGCCGTCGGGAGGAGCGGTCACAGCCTTCGATGAGGACCTGCTCGCGATGACCGACTTCCGTCGCGCCCGCTGGGGCCTGCGCCGCACCTTCCAGACCGAACAGGCGATCGAGGAGCTCTCGCTCTACGACAACGTCGCCATGGTCGAGGAGCACTCGACCAGCAACGGCGGCGGCTCACGGCGCGAGGACGTGATCGGCGCGCTGGAGTTCGTCGGCCTCGGGAGCCGCGAGCCGAGCACCAAGGTCGGGACGCTCGGCGCGCGCGAGCGCCGGCTCGTGGAGATCGCCCGCGCGGTCGTCGGCAAGCCGCGGGCGGTGCTCCTGGACGAGCCGGCCGCGGGCCTCCCGGACGAGGAGACCGAGCACATGGGCAGCGTGATCCGGCGGATCCCGGAGGAGATCGGGGCGCTCGTGATCCTCGTCGATCACGACATGAATCTCGTCTCCTCCTGCTGCGAGCTCACCTCCGTGCTCGACTTCGGCAAGCTGATCGCCTCGGGCCCGACCGACGAGGTGCTGCGCGACGAGCACGTGATCCGCGCCTATCTCGGAGCGGAGGAGATTTGAGCCCCACCGCCCAGAAGAACACGGCTGAGCAGAAGCCCGCCGCCGGCACGAAGGGCGACGTGCTCACGCTCGAGAACCTGACCGTCGCGCGAGGCGGCCGCCCCGTCGTCCGCGACGTCTCGCTGCGCATCGATCCCGGCGAGGTGACTGCTCTGCTGGGTCCCAACGGAGCCGGCAAGTCCAGCCTCGTGCTCGCCGTCAGCGGGGTGCTCCGGCCTGAGTCCGGCTCGGTGAAGCTGAACGGCACCGACCTGAGCTCGACTCGGCCCGAGAAGATTCGCGCGGCCGGCGTCGCCGTCGTTCCCGAGGGCCGGCGGCTCCTCTCCGATCTCACCGTCGAGGACAACCTGCGGGTGGCGACCTACTCCCTCCCGCGAGGGGGCGCGGACGAGGGCCTGAAGTACGCGCTCGAGATGTTCCCCGAGCTGCGGCCCCGGCTCAACACGCAGTCGCGGTCCCTCTCCGGCGGCGAGCAGCAGATGCTGGTGCTCGCGCAGGCGCTCGTCTCGAAGCCGAAGTTCGTGCTGATCGACGAGCTCTCGCTCGGTCTCGCCCCCGTCGTCGTCAAGCGGCTGATCCCGACGATCGAGAAGCTGGCGAAGGAGGGCATCGGCGTGCTGCTGATCGAGCAGTTCGCCACGATCGCTCTGGGAATGGCGAACGAGGCTTACGTGATGGGCCACGGGAAGATCGAGTTCTCGGGCACCGCGAGCGAGCTGAAGAAGAAGCCCGAGCTGCTGCAGTCGGCTTACCTGAGCAGCGCCAGCACCACCAACGGAGGCGAGGGGAACAAATGAGCGAGACCTGGAATGCGGAGCGCCGGACGCGCGCCCTCGAGCGGATGCTGACCATCCGCCGCTTCGAGGAAGCGGTGGACAAGCTCTTCCACGACGACCACGCCTTCATGACCCACTTCCACCTCTACATCGGCCAGGAGTCGACCGGGGTGGGCCTGATGGAGGCCCTCGGCCCGGACGACAAGCTCGCCACGCATCACCGCAACCACGGCCACATCCTCGCCCGGGGCTCCGACCCGAAGCAGGCCCTGGCCGAGATCCTCGGCCGCGAGACCGGCCTGAACAAGGGCGCCGGCGGCACGCTCCACATGAGCGATCCGGATCTGGGATTCATCTCGACCTCCTCGATCGTGGGCGGCAGCATCTCGCTCGCCAACGGCGCCGCCTTCGCCCTCAAGCAGGAGGGCGGCGACGCCATCGCGGTCGCGCTGTTCGGCGATGGCGCGCTCGAGGAGGGGATCGCCTACGAGTCGCTCAACCTCGCGGCCCTCTACGAGCTGCCGGTTCTGTTCGTCTGCGAGAACAACAGCGCCGGCGCGCTCGGCTCGGCCGGCGGTGGGTTCCCGACCTCGGTCTCCGCCGTCGAGGACCTGACGACGATCCCGGAGACCTTCGGGATCCCGGTGGAGACCGTCGACGGCCGAGACCTGGAGGCCGTCAATGAGCTCGCGGCGAAGGCCGTCGAGCACTGCCGGGCTCGCAAGGGCCCGTACTTCCTTCATGCGGTCACCGAGCGCTGGGCCGGAAGCCAGCCGCTCTGGCCGGAGCTGACCACCGGCGAGCTCGACATCTCGATGGCCTGGGATGAGTCGAAGATCTCCGGCGAACACGAGGATTGGTACCGCGATCACGATCCGGTCCTGATCTACGCGCGCAAGCTGCTCGCGGCCGATGAGCTGAGCCAGGACCAGCTCACCGAAATGGACGAGCAGCAGACGAAGAGGATTGCGGAGGCGCGTGAGTTCGCCATGGAGAGCGCCCGGCCCACTCCGGAGTCCGCCCTCGAACACGTCTTCGCCTAAGGAGGATCCGATGCCGACCAAGAACTACGCCGACGCGATGCTCGACGTGCTGAGCAGGTTCATGGACGAGGACCCGAACTTCGTCGTCATGGGCAACGAGGTGCTGGGCATCGGCCCGGAGGGAATGCAGTTCGAGCCCTTCCAGAAGAAATACGGGGATCGCATCCTCTTCCCGCCCTGCTCCGAGGCCGCCTACACGGCGATGGCCGCCGGTGCGGCGATGTGCGGGCACCGGATGTTCGCCCACCTCGGGCTCGCCTCGTTCACCTATCCGGCGATCTCCTCGATAGCCAATGAGATCTCGACCGCGCGCACGTCCTCCGGCGGCACGATCGGGGTGCCGGTCACGCTGCACATCAGCCACGGGCTCCTGCACGGCGGCGGCGCGCAGCACTCGGAGAGCCCGTTCGGCATGTACTGGAACCTGCCCGGCATCGAGATCGCCGCGCCCTCGGGGGCCAAGGAGGTCAAGGGGCTGCTGACGACCGCCATCAAGTCGGACAACCCGACCATCGTGCTCACCCACGCGTTCGGATACGGGGCCGAGGACGACGTACCGGACGGCGACTTCGAGATCCCCTTCGGACAGGCCGACGTCAAGCGCGAGGGCGACGCGGTGACGATCGTCGCCTGCTCGATGATGACCTCGGTGGCGCTCGGCGCGGCCGACGAGCTGGCCGGGGAAGGGATCAACGCCGAGGTGATCGACCTCCGGACCCTGGTCCCGCTCGACGAGCAGACCATCCTCGACTCGGTCGCCAAGACCGGAAGGCTGATCGTCGCCGACGAGGGCCGGATGCGTGCCGGCGTCGCCTCCGAGATCGCCGCCATGGTCAGCGAGAAGGCGCTCGGCTCGTTGAAGGCGCCGGTCGCCCGCGTGACGCGCATGGACGCGCCGGTCGCGGCGAACCAGGTGCAGGAGGGCTACATCGCCCCGGACGCCGAGAAGCTCGTCTCCGCCGCGAGACGGATCGTCGGCGAAGTTCCCGCCGCGGCGGCGTAGCCGCGGAGCGGCGGTGATCTGCCGATGCCGCTGACGAAGCTGGACCACGTCCTGGTGCTGACCGGGGACGTCGACGGGACCCGGGACTTCTACCGGGATGCCCTCGGATTGGAGGTCGGGGATCGCCCGCCACTGGAGTTCCCCGGCTACTGGCTCTACGCCTCCGGGGTCCCGTGCGTGCACGTCGCCGATCGGGAGGCCTATACGGCGCATTCCGCGGCGACCGGCATCCCGGCGTCACCACCCGCTCAGGGCACCGGCGCGCTCGACCATCTCGCCTTCTCGGGCGACGACCACGACGAGGTCGTGGCGCGATTGGAGCGCGCGGGGGTCAGGGCGAAGCGGAACACGGTGCCGGAGATCGGGATGCGTCAGCTGTTCTTCGAGGACCCGAACGGGGTCAAGATCGAGATCAACGTGATGCCCGCCAAGGGCAAGGAGGAGTGACCATGGCCACCGAAAACGGCATCGAGCTGGTGGGCGCGTACTGGACGACCGCGGGCCCGACGCAGCCGCACCAGGGTCAGGAATGGAGCAACTTCGACTTCGGCGACCGCTGCGCCGAGGCGGCCCAGGCCGGGATGAAGGGGATCGGCATCTGGCATGCCGACCTGGTCCACCAGAAGGAGAGCCGGGGCCTCGAGGAGATCAAGCAGCTGCTCGACGACAACGGGTTGGAGTACCTGGAGCTGGAGTTCATCTGGGGGTTCTTCGAGGACGAGGGGACCGAGGGCCGCAGGGAGGCGGACGAGCTGCGCGACTTGCTGCTCGAGGCGGCCGCGGCGCTCGGCGCCCACCACGTCAAGGTCGGGAACATCCCGGGCGTTCCCTGCGAGCTCGACAAGCTGACCGAGCGCTACGCGGAGCTCTGCGCCCATGCCGCCGAGCTGACCGACGCGGTGATCGCCTACGAGTTCATGCCCTTCGACGTCAACGTCGACAACCTCGATGCGGCGCTCCGGGTGGTCGAGGGCGCCGGCGCGAAGAACGGCGGGCTGGTGATCGACACCTGGCACATGTCGAAGCTGGGGATCGCGCCGGAGGACCTGAAGCGGATCCCGCTCGAGTACCTGACCTGGGTGGAGCTCAGCGACGGCAAGCAGGAGTGGATGGAGGACCGGATCGAGGAGACGACCCGGTTCCGGAAGCTGCCGGGCGAGGGCGAGTTCGACATCCGCGGCTACATCAAGGCCGCCCAGGAGATGGGCTACGACGACGCCTGGGGAATCGAGGTCCTTTCCGACGATCTGCGCGCCGAGCCGATCGACGAGATGTACCGGCACGCGTTCGCGGCGACGATGTCGCAGTTCCAGCCGGTCGCGGCGTAGGGGTCCGCGATCGCCAAGGCGAAGACCAAGGCGGGGCTCGAGGGTGAGGTCGCCCTCGAGCTGCTGCGGACGATGTGGCGGATCCGGATCTTCGAGTCACGGGTCGGCCAGCTCAAGCGCGCCGACGAGGTTCACGGACTGATCCACCTGAGCGAGGGCCAGGAGGCGGTCGCGGCCGGGGTCTGCGGACAGCTTCGCGACGACGACGCTGTCTACTCCGGGCACCGCGCGCACGGACACGCGATCGCGCGCGGGGCGCCGCTCGACCGGGTGATGGCCGAGCTGATGGGCCGCGAGGACGGCCTCTGCAAGGGTCTCGGAGGCTCGATGCACCTCGTGGACACCGAGCACGGCCTGATGGGGGCCACCGGCGTCGTCGGCGGCAACATCCCGATCGCGCTGGGCAGCGCGCTGGCCGCCCAGCTGGATGGCGGCGATCAGGTCGCCGTCGTCTTCTTCGGCGACGGCGCGGTGCAGGCCGGCCACTTCAACGAGACCATCAACCTCGCGACCCTCTGGGGCCTGCCGCTGATCCTGGTCTGCGAGAACAACGGCTTCGCCGAGTTCACGCCTCGCTCGGCGCACACCAAGGTCGAGCGGGTCAGCGACGTCGTCGCCCCCTACGGGCTTCCCCGCGAGACCGTCGACGGCAACGATCTCGCGGGGGTCTGGGAGACCTTCGGCGGCTTCCTCGCCGCGGCCCGGAAGGGCGAGGGCCCGATGCTGCTCGAATGCCTCACCCACCGGCTGCGTGGCCACTACGAGGGGGACCCCGGCCAGTACCGGGAGGCGATGGCCGACGAGGAGTGGCAGCGGAAGGACCCGATCCTCCGCCTCCAGCGCACCGCCGCCGAGGCGGGCTGGTTCGACGAGGAGGCGGCGGCCGAGGTGGAGGCCGAGGCGAGACAGGCCGTGGAGGCGGCCATCGAGTTCGCCCGCGCCAGCTCCTTTCCGTCACCGGAGGTGGCGGCCGCGCTCGTCTACGCCGATCCCGAGGCGGGCTGATGCCGCAGACCACCTTCGTCAAGGCGGTCAACGCGACGCTCGCCGAGGCGATGCGCGACGACGGCGACGTGATCGTGATCGGAGAGGACGTCGCCGAGGGAGGGCCCTACACGGTGACCGCCGGCCTTGCCGAGGAGTTCGGGGCCGAGCGCGTCCTGAATACGCCGATCAGCGAGGCGGCGATCTGCGGCGTGGCGGTCGGCGCCGCCCAGTCCGGCAAGCGGCCGGTGCTGGAGATCATGTTCATCGACTTCCTCACTCTCGCCCTCGACCAGCTCGTCAACGCCGCCGCCAAGGCCCACTTCATGTCCGGCGGGCAGCTCAGCGTGCCGATGGTGCTGCGCACCCAGGGTGGTGCCGGCAGCCGCGGCGCCGCCCAGCACTCCCAGAGCCTGGAGGCCTGGCTCACGCACATCCCGGGCCTGAAGGTGCTGATGCCCAGCAACGCCGCGGACGCCGCGGGCCTGCTGCGGAGCGCGATCGCCGATCCCAACCCCGTTGTCTTCGTCGAGCACAAGAACCTCTACTTCCGCAAGGAGGAGGTGCCCGAAGCTCCCGAGCCCGTGCCGATCGGCAGCGCGCGGGTCGTCCGCGAGGGCTCCGACGTGACGATCGTCGCGCTCTCGCGGATGGTCGGCGAGTCGCTGGCGGCGGCCGAGCGCCTCGCCGGTGAGGGAGCCGAGGCCGAGGTGATCGACCCGCGGACCCTGGTCCCCTTCGACCTCGAGACGGTGCTGGAATCGGTGCGGCGCACCAACCGGCTGGTCGTCGCCCACGAGGCGGTTCAGCACGGCGGCTTCGGCGCGGAGATCGCGGCGGAGGTCCAGGGGGCCGCCTTCGACTACCTCGACGCCCCGATCGAGCGGGTCGGCGCCCCCTTCGAGCCGGTCCCCCTCAGCCCCGCGCTCGAGGACGCCTACCTGCCGGGTGCCGACGAGATCTACGCGGCGGCACGTGTGACCCTCGGGCTCCCCTTGGCCGGCTGGTTATAGGACGGTCGCGCAGATTGCGAACGCGGTGACCGCCCAATCGGGGGTGGTACCCGACAGCGGATAGGCGCTCACGGTCACGACCCCGGGAACGGTGTTCGCGTCGCTGGGCTGGATCTGGTCGAGCACCACCCCACCGTTAGAGACGGACGAGTGGGTCCCACCGCCGCCAATCGCGCGCTTGCCGGCCGGGCAGGTCGCGCTCACCGTCTTCGCGGTGTTGTCGACCGCACTGGTCTTGAAGACCTCCTGCAGGCCGCTGACGCCGGGCGGCCCCTGCGATCCCTGCGATCCCTGAGGGCCGGGTTGTCTTTGAAGCTGGTCGACCTGGGTCTGGAGGCGCGCCACCCTTTTCTTCAGCTTCTTGAGCTGCTTGTTCACGCTGGCGCTTGCGCTCGCTTCTGGTCTGCCCGTCCCGCTCCCGCCGCCGGCGAGCGCGACCTGGGCAATGAGTGCCGCCAGTACCACCGCGGCGAGTCCCACGACCGGACCGTGTCTCAATCTCCCCTCACGCATCGTGCTCGCCCATGCTAGTCATTTCGGGCTGCCCAAAGTTGCCGAAGTCTGCTTGCGACTATCTGTCAAATAGCTTGTTTTATTGCCCGCCTGGCTATAGGGTGCATGGCCGTGGCGGAGAGGAGCTGGCTGATCCTGGACGAAGGCCGTGCCTCGGCCCTGGCGGCGCTCTGCGAGACGATCGTGCCGGGGTCCGGCCGGGTCGAGCCGGCGGTCTACATCGACGCGAAGCTCGCGATGCTGGACGAGGGGACCCGGGCGATGACAGTGGGCGCGATCGACGCGCTCGCCGACGTCGCCGGCGGAGGTCCCGAGGCACTCGGCGAGCGGACCGCCACGCCGGAGTTCATGATGCTGAGGGCGCTGGCCTGCGAGGCCTTCTACAGCGACTTCGTCGCCCCCGGCGCCGAGGGACCCAGCGCCTGGGAGGAGATCGACTTCCGCTTCCCGCTGGCGAGCCGGGTCCAGCACGACTGGTCCTTCATGGGGAACTCCTCGGCTTCGCGTACGGAGCGCCCTCGCACATGAGCGAGCGGGTCGACGTCGTCGTCGTCGGCTCGGGCGCCGGGGGCGGTGTGGTCGCGGGGGAGCTCGCGCAGCGAGGCCGCAGCGTCGTCCTGCTGGAGGCGGGCCCCCACCTGACCGCCGCCGACTTCGTCCGCTGGGAGGCGAAGGCCGCGCACGACTTCTGGTGGCCCCTGCGGATGGCGATGGTCGACGGGGGCGCCGGGGGAACGGTGCCGATCTTCGGCGGGCGCTGCGTGGGCGGCACCACCACGATGAACACCAAGGTCTCGTTCCGCGCGCACGACTTCGAGTTCGCGAAGTGGCACGACGCGAGCGGGCTGCTGGGCGACGGCGGCAGGCCGTTCGGGGTCGAGGACCTCGGTCCTCACTACGAGCGGGTCGAGCGGGTCCTCGGCGTCCGCGAGCGCGCCGATTGGCCCGAGTGCGTCCGGATGCTCGACGCCGCCTTCCGGGAGCTGGGCTCCGAGCTGGAGCCGGTCGACTCATACACGGACGTCAACTGCATGAAGTGCGGGTCCTGCCTGCAGGGCTGTCCCACCAACGCGGGCAAGAACACGATGAACACTTACATCCACGCAACCACCGCGGTCGGCAAGTTGGACCTGAGGGCGGATTCACCCGTCGAGCGGGTCATCTTGGCCGACCGCGGGGGTGGCTTGGAGGCGACCGGGGTCGAGTACACCGACCCCGACGGGCGGAGCCAGACGATCGAGGCGGGCGCCGTCGTCGTAGCGGCGGGAGCGCTCAACACGCCGCAGATCCTGATCCGCTCGGGGCTGCCGGAGGCGGCCGGCAACTCCCCGAGCACGGAATGGATCGGCCGCAACCTCGGCCTCCACCCCGCCGCCTTCGTCTTCGGGCGCTTCGACGAGGTCCAGGACGCCCATCGCGTCTACCCGATCACCTCCCATTGCATGGACTTCATGCGCGACGAGGACGGAGGCTTCGTGCTCGAGGCGTCGACCGTTCAGGACCCGATCGGGTTCGCGACCAGCATCGCGGACGAGGACGGGCCGATGTGGGGCGATCGCCTCACCGAGGCGGTGCGCCAATACCGCCACTGGAACGGCATCCTCGTGCTCGCGAACGACGAGAACAACGGCCGCGTCGTCGTCGGCGAGGACGGCTCCGAGAGCTTCGAGGCCCACTTCGACCCGGTAGAGCTCGAGCGGATGGAGAACGGCCTCGAGTTCGGGCGCCGGGTGATGCGGGCGGCCGGCGCCAAGCAGGTCGCCTGGACCGGGCCGGCCAGCACCCATGTGCAGGGAACCTGCCGGATGGGCTCGGACCCGGCCCGCTCGGTCGTGGACGCCAACTGCGAGTCGCACGACGCGAAGAGGCTGTTCGTCGGAGACGCCTCGTTGTTCCCGAAGACCCTCTCCGTCAACCCCTCGCTGACGATCATGGCCCTCGCCGACCGGCTCGCGCAGCATCTCGACGAGGACCCGAACCGGTACCTGACCACGCGAGCGGCGGAGGTGGCGGCGTGAAGGCGGCGGTGCTGAACGAGTACAACCACCCGCTCGAGCTGGAGGATCGCCCCGAGCCCGAGATCACGCGGCCCAACCAGGTGCGGGTGAAGATCGAGGCCGCGGGGGTCTGCTCGACCGACCTGCACGCCATCGACGGCGAGATGGGGCCGGCCGGAATGGACGTACCGCGGGTGCTCGGTCACGAGAACGGGGGCCGCGTCGACGCGGTCGGCGACCTCGTCACCACGGTCAAGGTCGGCGACCCGGTCCTCCTCTACCCGCCGCACAGCTGCGGCGTCTGCGTCAACTGCCGTCGTGGCCGCGACATGCACTGCGAGCACCACCAGTTCACCGGGCTAACGCTCGACGGCGGCTTCGCCGAGTACCTCGTCGTCGGGGAGCGCGAGATCGTGCCGCTGCCGCCGGGGGTGGACCCGGTCGAGGTCGCGCCGCACTCCGACGCCGGGATCACCGCCTACCACGCGATCAAGAAGGTCACCCACCTGATGGTGCCCGGCAGCACGACGGTGGTGCTGGGTGCCGGGGGAGTCGGCCACATCGGCCTCCAGCTCGCCCGTGAGATGGGCTCGGGCACGGTCATCGTGGTCGATCCGCATCCGGGTCGCCGCAAGCTCGCGGAGGAGCTGGGCGCCGACTGGGCAGTCGACAGCGACGGCGTCGTGGATGCGGTCTGGGAGCTGAGTCAGGGCCACGGCGCCGACCTCGTCCTTGACTTCGTCGGCACCGACCAGACCCACGCGGACGGCCTCGGGATGCTCGCGCTGCAGGGCACCTACTCGATGATCGGCTTCGGCGGCACGATCACGGTGCCGTCGGTGGCCCTCGTGAGCCAGGAGAACTCCCTGGTCGCCAACCTGGTAGGGAGCTGGACCGACCTCTGGGACGTGATCCAGCTGCACGCCGCCGGCCGGATCACGCTGAAGACGGAGACCCATCCGCTGGCCGAGGTGAACGAGGTGCTCGGCCGGCTGCGAGAAGGCGACATCACAGGCCGCGCGGTGCTGCTGCCCCACTCCGACGGCTCGGCCTAGGAGCCAAAGCGGAATGCGGGTCGTCGAGGTGACGGAGCTCGGTGGGCCCGAGGTTCTCAAGGTCGCCGAGCGGGACGACCCCGCTCCCGGGACCGGCCAGGTAGTCGTCCGGGTGAGAGCCGCGAACGTGAACCCCACCGATCTCGGGGCGCGCGCCGGCGCCGGGCGTGCGGTGCCCGACCCCCCCTTCGTGCTCGGCTGGGACCTGGCGGGCGTGGTCGCCGCGGTCGGCGATGGCGTCGAGGACTTCCAGGAGGGCGACCGCGTCGTCGGGATGATCCAGTGGTACGACCAGAAGGGCTCGGTCGGGGCCTACGCGGAGTCGGTGGCCGTGGACGCCGAGTGGATCGTGCCGCTGCCGAACGAGCTGGACTATGAGACGGCGGCCACCATCCCCCTGAACGCGGTCACCGCCCAAGAGGGGCTCGAGCTGCTCGATCCGCCGGAGGGCTGCGACCTGCTGGTGACCGGCGCGAGCGGCGGGGTCGGGAGCTTCGTCGTGCAGCTCGCGGCCCGAGCGGGTCACCGCGTGATCGCCCAGGCCGGCCGCGACGACGAGGACTGGCCGCGCGCGCTGGGCGCCTCGGAGGTGCTCTCACGAGACGCCGACCTCGCCGCGATCGACCCCGTGCCGGCCGTCTTCGACGCCGTGCCGCTGGGCGAGACCGCGCTGGTCGCGGTCGAGGACGGCGGAGCCATCGTCGCCACCCGGCGCCAACCTGAGTCCGATTCCGGTCGGCGCCTGCGGCAGGAGTCCTTTCTGATCCATCCCGACCGCGAGGCGCTGCGATCGCTGGTCCGCGATGTGGCGGCGGGGGAGCTTCGCACCCGGATCGACCGCACGCTGCCCCTGGCGGAGGCCGCCGAGGCACACCGCCTGGTCGAGGCGGGCGGGTTGCGCGGCAAGGTCGTACTGACCCCATGAGCTGAGGAGGAGAGATGGCGAGATTCGTATTGGTGCACGGAGCGTTCGCGGGCGGATGGATCTGGGGCCCGCTGGCCGAGAGGCTCCAGGCCGCCGGCCACGAGGTCGAGGCGCCGGATCTTCCGGGCGCCGGCGACGACGGGACCCCGCTGGAGGAGGTGACGCTCGACCTCTACGCGGAGCGCGTCTGCGAGATCCTCGACGCGAGCCCGGAGCAGTCGATCCTGGTCGGCAACAGCATGGGTGGCGTCGTGATGACCGAGGCCGCCGCCCGCCGGCCCGAGAAGGTGAAGCGCCTGATCTATGTCGCCGCCTTCATGCCGGCCGACGGGCAGAGCCTGGTCGGCCTCACCGAGCTGCCGGAGGGGGAAGGCGACCTGGTGCAGGCGACCGTGGTCGTTTCCGGCGAGCCCCCGGTGGGAGTGCTTCCGGAGAGCAGTCTCCGTGAAAGCAACCTCGCCTGCTCGGCGGACGTGCTCGAGCGGGCCGTCGAGAGCGCCGGTCCGCAACCGATCGTTCCATTCACCGAGCCGGTCTCCCTCAATGACGATTTCGAGCGGATCCCCCGCAGCTATGTGATCTGCACGAGGGACAGGTTCATCCCGCCGCCCCTCCAGCGCCGGATGGTCAAGGACCGCGACGTGACCGACGTGGTCGAGCTCGACACCGACCATCATCCGCAGCTCTCCAGGACGGACGAGCTCGCGGCGGTGCTCGACCAGCGGGCGCGTGAGGGGGTGGCGGCGTGAGCGCCGGGACGGTCCGCCCCGCCTCGGAGGTGTTCGCCGAGCCCCGGCCGATCGAGGCGCTCGGCGACCTGTTCGCGAACGTATGGCAGGTCTGCTACGTCACCCCGGATCTCGACCGCGGGATGCAGGAGCTTCGGGACGTCTTCGGGATCGAGAACGCCACCGAGGTGCCGGTCGAGGGCGCCACCTTCATGAAGCGGGGTGAGGAGGTCCCATGGGAGCCCCGGGTGGCGATGGGCGCACGCGGCGGGCTGATCGTCGAGCTGATCGAACCGAAGTCCGGAGAGGCCGAGTTCTACCGCCGGTTCCTGCCGCGCGGCGCGGGCGTGCTCGGGCTCCACCACCTCGCGATGCTCATCCCCCTCGGCGACGAGGCTTGGAGCGGGATCGAGGAGCTGCTCGGTGAGCACGGCCTCGCATTCGAGTACACGATCCTGATCCCGGACCGCGCCCGTCTCGCCTACGTCGACACGACCGCGATGCTCGGGCACTACATCGAGCTCTGCCAGCTCCAGCCCGCCGACACCGAGTTCTTCAGCGGCCTGATCGCCGACAGCGCCTAGGCTGGAGCGCGCTCTGCCGCGTAGGCGACGAAGGCGTCCAGCGCCGCGGGATCGGCGAGCGCGTCCCGGCTCGCCACCTTCTCCGGGGGCTCCCCGAGCAGGATCCGCTTCACCGGCAGCTCGAGCTTCTTCATGGTCAGAGTCTTCGGGATCGCCGGGACGGCCTCGATCGTGTCCGGGACGTGGCGAGGCGAGAGCGTGCCCCTCAGCTCCGACGCGATCCGCTTGCGGAGCTCGTCATCCAGCTCCACGCCGCCGGCGAGGGTGACGAAGAGGATCAGCTCGCCCGGGCCGCCCTCGGGATCCTCGATGTGGACGACCAGGCTCTCGAGGATCTCGTCGATGCCCTCCACCACCGAGTAGACCTCGCCGGTGCCGAGGCGCACGCCGCCGCGGTTGAGCGTGGCATCCGAGCGACCCGTGATCACGCAGCTGCCGCGCTCGCTGAACATGATCCAGTCGCCGTGGCGCCAGACCCCGGGGAAGTGCTCGAAGTAGGCGGCGTGGTAGCGCGAGCCGTCCTCGTCGCCCCAGAACCCGACCGGCATCGAGGGCATCGGCTGCCGGATCACCAACTCCCCCAGCTCGCCGACCACCGGCTGGGCGTTCTCGTCGTAGGCGGCGACGTCGACCGCCAGGCAGCAACCGGAGATCTCGCCGCGGTAGACGGGCTGCATCGGACTGCCCTGCACCATTCCGGTGCAGACGTCGGTCCCGCCGCTGCCGACGTTCAGGAGCACGTCGGGACCGAGCTGCTCGTAGACCCAGTCGAAGCCCTCGGCCGGGAGCGGCGACCCCGCGGCGCAGAGCTGCCGGATGCTGGAGAGGTCGAATCGGCTGAGCTCGAGCCCGGCCTTGCGGCAGCCCATCAGCATCGCCGGCACCGCACCCATCAGCGTGGGGCGCAGCTCCTCGGCGATGCGCCATTGGGCGGTGAAGTCCGGGTACAGCGGATTGCCGTCCAGCATCACGATCGAGGCGCGCAGCAGCAGCGTGGAGACCAGCGCGTTCCACATCATCCAGGCGGTCGTCGTGAACCACATCAACCGATCGCCGGGCTGGAGGTCCCAGCTCAGGCCGTGGTTCTTGTAGGCCTCGATCAGGATGCCCCCGTGGCGATGGACGATCGCCTTCGGCAGCCCGGTCGTCCCGGATGAGAAGAGGACGCAGAGCGGATGGTCGAATTCGACGGGGTCGAACTCGAGCGGACCGCTCTCGGCGAGCAGCTCATCCCACTCCATGGAGTCGGGGATGGCGTCGTCAGGGCCACCCGCGTAAGGAACGTGGACGACCCGCTCGAGAGTGGGCAGGGCCTGCCGGATCTCGGCCACCTCGCCGCGTCGATCGATCGGCTTCTCCCCGTACGTGTATCCGGCGATCGCCAGGAGCAGCTTGGGAGCGAGCTGGCCGAAGCGGTCGGTCACGCTGCGCGGCCCGAACTCCGGCGCGCAGGTCGCCCAGATCGCGCCGAGGCTGGCGGTCGCCAGGAAGGCGACGAGGGTCTCGGGGATATTCGGCAGGTAGGCGACGACCCGATCGCCGGGGCCGACGCCGAGGCGCCGCAGACCCACGCGGGCGCGCGCCACCTGCTCGCGGAGATCGCCGAAGGTGAGCTCGAAGTCGTCTCGGGTCTGCGACCGGGCGACGACGGCGACCCGATCGGTGTCCTCGTCCCGCCCGAGCATGTGCTCGGCGTAGTTCAGGCGCGACCCGGTGAACCACTCGGCGCCCGGCATCTCATGCGAGCCGAGCACGCGCTCGTACGGGGTGTGGGCGCGAACCTCGAAGAAGTCCCAGAGCGATCCCCAGAAGCCCTCCAGGTCGTCGACCGACCAGCGCCAGAGCTCGTCGTAGCCGGCGTGGTCGATGCCGCGAGTCTCGCGCAGCCACTCGAGGTAGCGCCCGAGCTGCGTCGTCTCGCCGACGTCATCAGGCGGCGTCCACAGCACCGATCCGATCTCCTCGACCTTCGTCACGCGCGGACTGAGATATTGTCAGGTTTTCTGACACTTAGTCCAGAGACGACGGAGTGGAGCGACACCGGGCGTGAGGATTTCCTGCGCGCCCACGTCGACGAGATCTATGAGGAGCTCACCGACGGCTTCTCGAAGGTGCTCCGCGACCAGGAGCTGCTCAGCGCCGCGGCCGAGCGGTACCCCGGGCTGGTCCCGAGCCCGGCGCAGATGGCCGAGGAGTCCGAACGCCGGCTCGCCGACAAGCTGGGCCTTGAGATCGCGCAGGGCCTCTTCCTCTCCCACGTGCTCGCCTCACCCCGCGCCGGCGCCCACCTCGTCTGGGCGATGCTGCAGCCGACGCGCGAGGCCCTGGAGCGGATCGACGAGTTCCGCGCCGGCGGCGTCGCCGACCTCGGAACCGCCCACCTGCGCCGCGAGGGGAATGTCGGCCACCTCGAGATCCGCAACCCGCGCCACCTGAACGCCGAGGACGACACGACCATCGAGCCGACGGAGGTGGCCGTCGACCTGATCCTGCTCGACCCGGAGATCGAGATCGGAGTGATGCGCGGCGCCGTGGTCGATCACCCGCGCTACGCCGGGGCGCGGATCTTCGGCGCGGGTCTCAATCTGACCAGGCTCTACCTCGGCCAGTTGCCCTTCGTCTTCTTCATCACCCGTGACCTCGGCTACGTCAACAAGATCTACCGTGGGCTGAGCGCCCCCGAGTTCCGCCCCGGCGCACCGGAGGAGACCACCGAGAAGCTCTGGGTCGCGGCGGTCGAGACGTACGCGATCGGAGGCGCCTGCCAGCTGCTCCACGTCATGGACCATGTGCTCGCCGCCCGCGGCAGCCGGCTCTTCCTGCCGGCGCGCAAGGAGGGGATCATCCCCGGCGCCTCGCCGCTGCGCATGCCGCGCTCGGTCGGCGATCGCCTCGCGCGCCAGGCGATCCTCTCGGGGCGCGAGTTCGAGGCCGGGGTCCCACCCGCGGAGCTGCTCTGCGACGAGGTCGTCGAGCCGGATGCCATGGACGAGGCGCTGCGGGCGCGGATCGAGGCGCTGACCAGCTCGGGGCTGATCAACGCGGCCGCGAACCGGCGGGCGCTTCGAGTCGGGGAGGAGCCGCTGGACGTCTTCCGCCAGTACATGGCGACCTTCTCCAAGGAGCAGGCACACTGCCACCTGAGCCCGGCCCTGGTCCGAAACCTCGAGGAACACTGGAATGCGCGTCAGCGAAAGCTCTGAGCCCGCCGTCTGGGACCCGGTCGAGACGGGCCCCCGCGAACGGCTCCGCGAGCTCCAGCTCGAGCGGCTTCGCGCCACGGTCGAGCGGGCCATCCAGGGCCAGCCTCCGATCGCCTCCCGGCTGGCCGAAGCCGGACTCGGCGACGCAAGGGAGATCGCCTCGCTCGGCGATCTCGCCCGGCTGCCGTTCACCCGCAAGTCCGACCTCCGGGACCACTACCCCTACGACCTGCTGGCGGTGCCCCGCGATCAGGTCGTCCGCGTGCACGCCTCCAGTGGCTCGCACGGCAAGCCCACGGTGGTCGGGTATACGCGGGCCGATCTCGACGAGTGGACGGAGGTGATGGCCCGCTGCATGACCGCCGCCGGCGTCCGTCCGGGCATGACCGTCCACAACGCGAACGGCTACGGCCTCTTCACGGGCGGCCTCGGATTCCACCAGGGCGGCGAGCGGATCGGCGCCACCGTGATCCCGGTCTCGGGCGGATTCACCGCCCGTCAGGCGATGCTGCTGCGGGACCTCGGCGGCCAGGCGCTCTGCGCGACGCCGTCCTACGCGCTGGTGATCGCCCAGGCGATCCGCGAGGCGGGCATCGACCCGGCCGAGCTGCCTCTCGAGCTCGGCCTCTTCGGCGGGGAGCCCTGGACCGAGGAGATGCGCGATCAGCTCGACCGCGAGCTCGCCATCGACGCGATCAACTTCTACGGGCTCTCGGAGATGTGCGGTCCGGGCGTCGCCTCGGAGTGCCGCGTCGCGCGCGACGGGCTGCACGTCCAGGAGGACCACTTCCTCGTCGAGGTCGTCGATCCGGAGAGCGGCGAGCCGCTGCCGGAGGGAAGCGACGGCGAGCTCGTCTTCACCACGCTGACCAAGGAAGCCCAGCCACTGCTGCGCTACCGGACCGGCGACATCGGCTCGCTCACCACGGAGCCCTGCGCCTGCGGCCGCACGCTGGCCCGGATCGCCGCGCTTCGGGGCCGGCTCGACGACATGCTGATCATCCGCGGCGTCAACCTCTTCCCCTCGACGATCGAGACGCTGCTCCTCGGCGTCGAGGAGGTCGGGCCCCACTACCGCCTGATCGTCGACCGCCCGGCGGAGATGGACGAGGTGAGCGTCGAGTGCGAGCCGGCCGACGCCGCGATCGACCGCGCCTCCCTCACCGAGCGCCTCGAGCTGCTGCTCCGCGACCACACCGGCATCCGGATCCCCGTGTCGGTCCTGGACGCCGGGGCAGTCCCGCGCAGCGAGGGCAAGGCGGTCCGGGTGATCGACCGGCGGTTGTCACCCTGATCTCGGCTCCGCGGAGCCGCGGAGCCGGATCCCTTCCGCTTCCACGCGAAGGGGGCAAGCGGAACTGAAGCCCGAGATAAGGTCAGGGTGAAGGAGGGAAGGCGGTGTCGCTAGGAGAGCAATGGGCCGCTGCTTGGTCCCGCCACGATGTCGAAGGCCTCGCGCGACTCTTCACCCCCGATTGCGCTTACGAGGATGTCGCGTTTGACGTCGTCAACCGAGGTCATCAGGGAGTCCGCGACTGGGCGATGGGCTTCCTGGGCTCCTTTCCAGATCTCCGAGTCGAACCGATCCGATCCTTCGAGGACGGCCGCATAGGTGTCCTCGAATGGGAAATGGGTGGAACCCACGTAGGCGAATTCGACGGATTGGCACCCACCCACCGGCAGTGGACCGTTCGAGGTGTAACCGTCCTTGACATCGAGGACGGCCGCATTAGGCGGTGCGCCGACTACTGGAATCTGGGCGCCGTTCGCGGCCAGCTCGAGCCCGATGACGCTTGACCGAATGATCGATGAGGCATCCGCTTCGCACGACGAGCGGACGAGGGGCGCAGCGGCTTCGCACGATTGCTTCGCGCGACAGGGAGGCGCGATCCGAAGAGTGCCGCTTTCCAAGACAGATCGGCGAATTCGGACAACCTCCAAGCGTGGAAGTGGAAAGGCACCTACGGAGCCGGCTCCAGCGCCACCTCCACGGGACCCCGGTTGCGGAAGAGCTCGCTGATCAGCAGCGCGCCGACTCCGCAGGCGGCGATCGTGATCGCCATCGGCAGCGCGTCGTGATTGCCCGCGATTCCGGCGAGAGGCGCGAGCATCGCCCCGAGGCCGAACTGGCCCAGCCCGTAGAGGGCCGAGGCGCTGCCCGCGCGCTCGCCCTGGTGAGCCAGCGCCAGCGCCGTCGAGTTGGGAACGATCAGCCCGATCGCGCTGACGGTGAGCCAGAGGCCGATCAGCAGCGGCGTCAGCCCGGCGTCGAGCACGACCGACAGCAGCGTCACCGCCCCACCCGTGGCGCTCATCCCCGCACCGACGCGCAGCAGGACGGCCGGCCCGACGCGGTCGACCAGCCTGCCGCTGACCTGCGAGAGCACCACGAGCCCGAATGCGTTGCAGGCGAAGGCCAGGCTGAACTCCTGCGGCGAGAGGCCATGGATGTCCTCGAGGACGAACGGCGCCCCGGCGATGTAGCTGAACATCGCGGCGAAGCCGAGGCTCCCAACAAGCGCGAACGGCAGGAAGCTCGCATCGACGACGAGCGCCCGGAACACCCGCAGCTTCGTCCTGATCCCGGGCTCGTGCCGAAGGTGGACAGGGAGCGTCTCGAAAAGGAAGACATAGGCCGCCGCGAGGATCAGGGCGCTGACCACGGCGAAGAGGACGAAGAGCCCGCGCCAGCTCGTGAACCTGAGCACCTGCCCGCCGAGGATCGGGGCGATCACCGGCGCGACGCCGCTGACGATCACAAGCCGGGCGAAGACCCGCGCCCCGGCGGATCCGGTGTAGAGGTCCCGGACGATCGCCCGCGCGATCACGAATCCGACTCCCGCGGCGGCGCCCTGCACCAGCCGCAGGAAGGTCAGAGCCAGGATCCCGGGCGAGAGGCCGCAGAGGAGCGATGAGACCAGGTAGGCGGTCAGACCGGCGAGCACCGGGGCGCGCCGGCCGACGTTGTCGCTGATCGATCCGGCCACGACCTGGCTCAGAGCCAGGCCGAGCAGGAACGCGGTCAGGGTGAGCTGGCCGGTTGAGGCGCTCGTCCCGAGGTCGGAGGTGAGCTCGGGCAGCCCGGGGATGTAGGCGTCGATCGAGAGCGGCGCGATCCCGGTGAGGGCGCCGACGACGACGAAGATCGCGATCCGGTTCCGGGAGCCCTTGCTCGCCTCCGGGCTGGCTCAATTCGAGGCGGTCGTCGCCGTGAACGGGCGCCCCGGGCACGCCGAGATCGGACTGCAGCGCGATCCCGAGGCCGAGCAGCGCCCAGTCGCGCCGCGAGCACCCCGATCAGCGAGACGCCGACCGGCAGGCCGCTGCGTGATCCGACGCCGGCAGGCAGCGCGACCGCCGGGAAGCCCGTGTAGTTCCAGTAGTGCGTGAACGCGATCAAGTCAGCGTCGCTGCCCGCCACCTCGTAACCGTCGCCCCGCTCCCAGGCGACGACCGGCACGGTGGGCTCGATCAGAGCGTCGATCCGGTCCTCGGCGAGCCAGTCGGACCAGAGGTCTGCAGTCTCCCGGCGGCGAATCTGGGCCGCGGCGAGGTCGATCGCGGATGTGCCCTTCTCCTCCCCCTGCTCGACCCATTCCCGGAGCGCCGGGCGGTAGCGCTCGCGGCGGTCGGCGAAGCGGCGGTGCCAGGCCGCCAGCTCGGCATGGAGGATGTCGAGGTAGTCGAGGCCGACGTCGAGCTCGACCGCCGGCGGCGGGACGTCGACGAGCTCGGCGCCGAGCGCCCGGCAGCGCTCCAGCACGATGTCGAAGCCGTCGGCGACGTCGGCTTCGATGTCGGCCGACTCCAACCGCGGCGAGACCGCCAGCCTGGCGCCCTCGAGGCTCGCCGGACCGGGCGACCCCTCCAGCGCCGTGATCGGCGCGAGCAGCGCTGCGCAGTCCTCGAGGGTGCGCGCCATCGGCCCGGCGCAGTCGAAGCTGGGGGCGAGCGGGACCACGCCCCGGAACGAGGTCGTGCCGTGGGTGGGCTTGATCGTCGAGGTGCCGCAGAGCGCCGACGGGATGCGCAGCGAGCCGGCGGTGTCGGTCCCCGTGGCGGCCGGCGTCATGCGCGCGGCCAGCGCAGCGGCGGAGCCGCCGCTCGAGCCGCCGGCCGTCCGGTCGAGCGACCAGGGACTGCCCACCTGGTCGGTCGTCCCCCCGACCGCGAACTCGTGAGTGTGGGTGTGGCCGAGCAGGACCATGCCCGCGGCTTTGAGCGCGGCCCAGACGTCGCTGTCGCGCTCCGGCACCTCTTCGAGCACCCGGCTCGACGCGGTGAGCGGCTTGCCGGCGACGGCGTAGAGGTCCTTGAGCCCGATGGGCACGCCCGAGAGCTGCGGCCGCTGATCGTCGCGTCTCTCGTCGGCCTTCTTGGCGGCCTGCATCGCCTCATCCGCGTAGACCCGCACCCAGGCGTTGATCGACGCCGGATCGCCGTCGTGGCTGTGGGTCCCGTCCCGCTCGTCGATCCGGCGCAGGCAGGCCTCCACCAGCTCCACCGAGGAGATCGACCCATCGCGGAGCATCGAGACGGCCTCGGTGACCCCGAGGTCGGCTGGATCGCTCATACCGCGGCGGATGCGGCCGGCGCCGCCGAACGGTCTTCGGTCAGGAACTCGGCCGCGCGCTCGCCGATCAGGATCGCCGGCGCGTTCGTGTTGCCCGAGGTGACGGCAGGCATGATCGAGGCGTCCGCCACCCTCAGTCCCTCGATCCCGTGGACCCTGAGGCGCGGATCGACGACGGCCTCCGCGTCGACCCCCATCTTGCAGGTGCCGACCTGGTGGTGGTAGGTGATCGCCGAGCGGCGGACCCAGTCCTCGATCTGCTGGTCGGATGTGACCTCCGGTCCCGGATAGAGCTCGCGAGCTCCCCATTCGCCTCGGAGGGCCGGGGCGGCACCGACCTCGCGACAGAGCGCAACCGCCGCCACGAGGCCCTCGAGATCGGCCGGGCGGGAGAGGACCCGTGGGTCGATGGCCAGCTCGTCGTCCAGCTCGGGCCCGGTGAGGCGGATCGTGCCCCGGCTCGCCGGGCGGATCATCCCGGCCATCAGGGAGAAGCCGTTCTCGGGTCCTTCCATCCAATCCTCGTAGAGCGGCACCATGAAGTGGATCGGCTGGAGGTCGGGCCCGGCGAGTCCCGGCCTGCTCCGCGCCCAGAGATGCGTCTGCGCGGCGAAGAGGCCGGGCGTCGGCGGGCCGATCTCACGGTCCGCGCTGAAGATCACCGGCGAGAGCAGGTGGTCATGGAGGTTTCCTCCCACCCCCGGAAGATCCGCGACGACGTCGACCCCGATCTCGCGCAGGTGTTCCGCCGGCCCGATCCCCGATCGCATCAGCAGAGGCGGCGACTCGATCGTGCCGCAGGAGACGATCACCTCGGACGAGGTGCGAGCTTTCGATCCCGCCGCCGTCGCGCACCCACTCGACGCCGACGCAGCGGTCACCATCGAGGAGCAGCTTGCGCGCGTGCGCTCCGGTGACGATTCGCAGGTTCTCGTGATCGGCGATCGGCTTCAGGTAGGCGGTGGCGGTGCTCTGGCGAACCCCGTCCCTGATCGAGAGCTGCATGTAGGAGACGCCCTCGACGTCCGGCCCGTTGTGGTCCTCGTTGAAGGGAATCCCGGCCTCCTGCGCCGCCGCGACGATCGCCTGATGGATCGGAGCCGCCTCGTAGTCCGAGATCACGTGGACGATGCCGCCCTCGCCGTGCAGCTCGGAGGCGCCACGATCGAAGTCCTCGATGCGCTTGAAGATCGGCAGAACGTCGGCCCACGACCAGCCGGTGTTGCCCAGGTAGGCCCAGTGGTCCCAGTCCGTCGGCGTTCCCCGGACCCAGATCATCCCGTTCAGGCTGCTCGAACCGCCGAGCACCTTGCCCCGGGGCCAGTGCAGGCGCCGGTCCGCGGCGTCGGGCTGTGGCGTCGTCCTGTAGGCCCAGTCCTCGGGCGCGAACCAGAGCTCGTGCGCGCGGGTTGGATCGTGGATCGCGGGATTCGTGTCCCGGGCGCCGGCCTCGAGCAGGGTCACCTTCACGCCGGCGTCCACCAGGCGCCGCGTGGCGGCTGCTCCCGCGGAGCCCGCGCCGATGACGATCACGTCTGGTTCGAACTCAGCCACGGGTCGGCGCTCCCAGCCAGGGCAGCATCTCCTCGACTCCGTCGATCACGGCGTCCGGCCGCTTCTCGTCGGGGACACCGTTCAGGTCGAGCTTTCCGCTCATCCCGCTGCGGACCAGGATCGTCCGCGAGCCGCCCAGGTGACCGAGGGCGATGTCCATGTCGATGTCATCGCCGATCACGGCGTGCTCGTCGGACGGGGCGCCGAGGCGCTCAGTGGTCGCCTCCACCGCGACCTTCGACGGCTTGCCGACCACGATCGGCTCGACCTCGGTCACCTTGGCGATCGCCGCCGTCGTCATCGCCCCGCGGCTGAAGATCAGGCCGTTGGATCCCCAGTAGCCCGGCCCGTAGTTCGCCGTCAGCAGCGGCGCGCCCTTCATCACCGCCCTCGCGGCCGTCTCGAGATCGTCCATGTCGACCTGCGGGACGTGGGCGACGAAGACCGCCTCGGCCTCGTCGGTGTCGGTGAGCGGCACGCCCTCGCGCTCCATCCGCCGCTTGATCTCGTCGGAGCCGAAGACCATCGTGGGGCGACCGGGCAGGTTCTGCCGCAGGTACGAGGTCGCGCTGACCACGGGGGTGAGCAGCTCATCGTCCTGGACCGGGAGGCCGTCCTCGCGCAGGCCCGCGGCGAAGGTCTCCGGGTCCAAGTGGCTCCCGTTGGTGAAGAGGACGAGCGCCCGGCCGGAGGCGCGAATCGCCTCGATCACCTCCACCGCACCGGGCAGCGGCTCGGAGCGGAAGTCCGCGCCTCGGTGGACGAGGGATCCGTCGACGTCGAAGACGAACCCCCTGACGTCGTCGAGGTTCATCGGTGCGCGGCGACCTCCGCGACCATGGCGTCGACCTGCTCGGCGGTCATGGTCAGGCGCAGCAGGAGCTCCTCGTCCGAGATCCCCTCGCCGAAGCGCTCGCGCGCTCCCTCCAGGCTGAGCGGCTCGAGCTTGCCGAGCTTCTGGGCGCGCGGGCGCGAGAGGACCTTGTCCGCGATCTCCGGGTCGACCGGCGCCGCCGGCTCGAAGAAGTGGCCGTGGAAGTAGCGGACCATCTCGTCGGAGACCTTGCTCCACCGCTCCCCGTAGATCACGTTCATCACCGCCTGGCTGGCGACGAACTGCGAGACGGGGGTGACCATGATCGGATAGCCCATCTCGGCGCGGACGCGCGTCACCTCCTCGAGGGTCGCGTCGAAGAGCTCGGGCTTGCCGATCTCCTGCAGCTGGCGCTTGGTGGTCGTCACCATCCCGCCGGGCATCTGGTGGTGGTAGTAGGCGGCGTCGTATTCCCGCGGGGCGCCGAGCGGCAGGTCCTTCTCCGCGGCTAGCTCGCGGAAGTGACCGGAGACCTCGGCCAGGGCACCGGTGTCCAGGTCGTGGGAGTAGCCCTCGGCCTCCAGGTTGCGCAGGGTCGTCTCGCAGGAGGGGTTGGAGGTGCCGTTGGCGAGCGGGGCCACAGCGGTGTGGAGGGTGCGAGTCCCGGCCGCGAGCCCCTCCATGTAGGCGAGCGGCCCGAGGCTGATCGTGCAGTGGCTGTGCAGCTCGACCGGACGCGGCGCGACCGCTTCGATGAAGCCCGGGACCAGCTCGCGGACGGCGTCGGTGGTGAGCAGCCCGCCGGGGTCCTTCAGGTAGAGGCGGTCGATGTGCTCCGAGGCGGCCACCGCCCGGGCGCGCTCCAGGTAGTACTCGTGGGTGTGGACCGGGCTGATCGAGTAGGTGAGGCCGACGACGACCTCCTCCACCCCGGCCTCCCGCGCCATCCGGGCCAGCCGGATCAGGGCATCGGGGTCGTTAGACGGCTCGGCGATCTGGAAGCGGCGGATCCCATTGCGCGCGACGCAGCGGAAGACCAGGCCGATCACGTCCTCGCCGGCGGGGACCCAGGAGATGAATCGCATTCCGGTGGTGATGAAGTTGAGCGGGGTCTCGGGCATCGCCTCGCTGACCCGCCGGATCCGCTCCCACGGGTCCTCGTGGTGGAAGCGCACCGAGACCGCCATGTGCGTGCTGGAGGTGAAGTCGAGCGCCCGGAAGCCGACCCGGTCCATCGCCGGCGCGATCTCGACCACGTCCGGGGTGGTCAGCCCGGTTGCGCTCCAGAGGCTCTGGTTGCCGTCGCGCGTCGTCGTGTCGACGATCTCGACGCGGTCGCTCATGAGCGCTTCGAGCTCGCGCCGAAGGTCCCCATCACCAGGTCCATCGCGGACTTCCCAGCCGCCGCCTCGGGCTTCGCAGGCTTCACGGTCACCGGCCGCGACTGGAGCATGAAGAGCTCGCCGAGCCCGTCCGCCTCTTCGGGGTCGCGCGCGATTCCCCACTCGATGTCCTGGTGGCTCCCGAAGTGGTCCTCAACCCGGCGGCCGACCTCGACCAGGGCGCCCAGCCGCTCGTCGCCGAGACAGGCGACGTCGCGCCGCTCCTCCGGAACCTCGGCCCGCGCGGCACCGCTCCCGGAGGGGTCCGGCACGTACTCGATCTCCTTCGGGCCGACCGAGCGGGAGAGGACCTCGCGCGTCACCTTGCTGATCCGGTACTCGTCCGGGGTCACCTCCCCGCCGACCACGGCGAGACCGAGCCCCCAGCTCGCGTTGACCGCGACGGTGCTCGGGTCGCCGCTCACCGGGTTGCAGGTGAACATCACGCCCGAGACCGCAGCGTCGACCATCAGCTGGACGGTCACCCCCATCGCCGGAGCCGCGTGCTCCGCGGCCATCTCGGCCCGGTAGCTGACCGCCTCGGCGCTGTAGAGGCTCGCCCAGCAGTCCCGAACCGCCTTGCAGACCTGATCGGCGTCGCGCACCCAGAGGTAGGTCTCCTGCTGCCCGGCGAAGGTGGCTTCCTCGGAGTCCTCGCCGATCGCGCTGGAGCGCACCGCGACGGCCGCCCGCGGATCGCCGCTCTCTTCGGCGAGCGCCTCGTAGCGCTCTGCGATCTCGGCGCGCAGTGCGCCCGGCATCTCGGTTGCCCGGATCGCCTCCGCGCACTCCTCCGCAGCACGGCCATCAAGCGGGACGCCGTCGACGGCGCTCAGATAGGCGTCAGCCGAAAGAGCGAATCCCGGCGGCACCGGGACGCCCGCCCCGATCAGCTCGCCGAGGCTGGCGCTCTTGGCGCCGAAATGATCCGCGTCAGCGCGGCGGAGCTCAGCCAGGGCGGTGATCTGCGGCACGCTCATCTCCTTCCCATCTCCAGTCCCGAATGATTATCCCTCAGCGCACCAGGCGGCCGCCGTTGACGAGGATCGTCTGGCCGGTGACGAAGGCGCTCTCGTCGGACACGAGGAAGGTCAGCGCGCCGAGCAGGTCGTCCGGCTGTCCGACCCGGCCCAAGGGCGTGAGGCTCACATCGTATGTCGCACCGTCGGCCAGGCCCTTCGTCCCGCCGGTGGGGATGAATCCGGGGGCGATGGCGTTGACCCGGATCCTCGCCGGCCCCAGCTCCTTCCCCAGGGCCCGCGTCAACCCCACGACCGCGGCCTTCGAGGCAACGTAGTGAACGACACCCGAGGAGCCTGAGAATGCCACCTCCGAGGAGAGGTTCACGATCGAGCCTCCGCGTCCCTCGCGCATCATCGGAACGATCGCCTTGGCGCAGAGCCACGGGCCCTTGGCGTTCACGCGCAAAACCCGATCCCACTCCTCGTCCGGGATCTCTTCGAACGGGCGCCGTGTCAGGCCCTCGATCAGCCCCGCGTTGTTGACCAGGGCATCTACCCCGCCGAACGCCTCCCTCGCCATCCCAGCGAGCGCCGCCGTCTGCTCGGGCGAGCCCACGTCGGCGATCGCCGGCAGGACTGTGTCCCCCTCCTCGCCCGCCAGCTCGCAGGTCTCCGCGAGCTCCGGCCCGCGCACGTCGCTGGCCAGCACCCGTGCCCCGATCCCGGCGAGATGGATGACGAATGCGCGACCGAGGCCTCCTGCGGCACCGGTGACGACGACACGCTTTCCCGCCAGGCGATCGCTCATGCAACCGCGGGCTCCGTGTCCAGGGAGTGGTCGTGGGCGATCTCGCGGAAGCAGTTCAGAGAGGACCCGCGGCCGATTCCGGGCCCGGAGTGGAGATTCGCCGAGCAGTCGTAGAGGTTGTCGACCGGAAGCCGGTAACCGGTCAACTCGGGGATCGGCCGGAAGCGGCCGACCTGAGAGGCGATCGTGCTCCCGGTCGAGTAGCCGCCCTCGAGCATGTCCGGTCGCCGGCGCTCAATGTCGTCGGGGCCATAGACGCGTGAGGCGATCACGTTGTCGCGGGTCATGTTGGGCGCGTATCGCGACCACTCGCGGAGCAGGTTGTCCATGAATCGCTCCTTGACCTCGGGCCAGCGACCGTCGAACAGCCGCCGCGGGGCCGCGAACTCCTCGACCCCGACGATGTGGCTGCCGGCCGGAGCGCGGGTCTCGTCCCAGAGGCTGTCCACGGAGCAGAGCACGTATGGACGGCGGGCGAAGCCGTTCAGCGAGATCTCGGCCTGGTAGCGATGCGAGAGCTCGTCGAGATCCTTCGGGCCCCAGTAGAGGCGCGGCTGAGCCCCGACTCCGGGGTTGTCGCTCTCCGCCGTGTAGGCGGGCGGCTCCTCGATCGCCAGGTTCGCCCAGAGCAGCTGACCGCGGTCGTAGTGGATGTTGCGGATCCGGCGAAGCATCCCCCCGTCGACAGGTTGATCGCGGAGGAGGCGCAGGAAGGTCTGCGGCAGGCCGAGGTTGCTGACCACCAGGTCGGCCGCGATGCGCGATCCGTCGGCAAGATGCACTCCGACCGCCCGGCCGTTCTCGACCTCGATTCGATCGACGTCGCAGGAGGTCACGTATTCGACGCCGAGCTTCCCGCCCGCCGAGACGAGGGCGTCGGTGATCGCCTGGCTTCCCCCGACGGCGATCGCCGCGGGCTCGAACGAGAGGGTGAGCGGAATGCAGTGGATCAGGCCCTGAAGCCCCGGAACGTCGTCCGGAAAGCAGCCCGTGGAGGTCGTCGCCGCCCGCATGAACAGGATCTGGAGCTCAGGGCTCTCGAAGAAGTCGCGGGCCAGCTGCCCGAGGGTCATGAACTGATGGACGGGCTCGATGCGCGTCCCGTCCACGCCGATCAGCTCCTCGAGCGGATCCGGCGTGCCCCAGGGCGGCGGAACGCTGAAGCGGTGACGGCGAAACGCCCCCTTCCAATGCTTCTCGTAGGCGCCCAGGAGCTCCATGTACGTCTCGGCATCCCGCTGGGAGAAGCGCGCGATCTGTTCCCACGTCTTGCGGACGTTCTGCTCGGAGCGCTCCTGCCGTCCTGTGACAGGGTCGACCACACGCGAGGCGGAGTAGCCGATGAAGGATGAGCCGTCGTCGAAGATCATCCCCTCGTTCTGCTCGGGAAAGATGTAGCGCAGCCCCTCCTCGTGGAGATCGAAGTCCCGATAGGCGGGGTGCCCATAGAAGCGGGTCCAGTGGCTGCAGTGGTTCATCAGGAAACCGGGCGCCGGGCCCTCGCTGGAGCAGGCTCCGCCGCCGAGATGCGGGCTCCGCTCCACGACCAACACCGACATCCCCGCCCGCGCCAGGTAGCAGGCGATGATCGTCCCATGGTGGCCGCCGCCCACGATCACCGCGTCGTAGCGCGAATCGGACATCTACTCGAGGATCGTCACGGTGCCGGCATCGCCGTCCACACGCAGTCGGTCGCCGGTCTTGATCCGTGAGGTCGCGTTGCCCGTGCCGACTACGGCAGGCAATCCGTACTCGCGGGAGACGATCGCCGCGTGGGACATGATCCCTCCGATGTCGGAGACCGCGGCGGCGATCTTGCCGAACACGGGCGTCCAGCTGGGCGACGTCACCGGGGCGACCAGGATCTCACCCTCCTCGAGCTGGCTGAGCTGGTCCACCTCCGCGACTACCCGCGCCTTGCCTTCGACGGTGCCCGACGAACCCGCGAACCCGGTCAGGGTGGCGTCATCGATCTGCCCCGGGTCCGCCCACTCCCGCACTCGCTCCGTGGTGATGCCCCAGAGCATGATCGTCATCGGCTCGGTGATCGCCTCCGGTACGACCCCTAGAGCGGGTGGCGGAGACCAGCTCCGGGCTGCCTCCATGATCTCCTTGCGCCGCGCGACGATCGGCGGCCAGTAGCCGGGGCCTCGCCCCTCGGAGCCGGCCGCCCAGGCGAGGCGCAGGTCCACCAGCGCGTCCAGCACCTCGTGGCGCTGCAGGTAGAAGACGTCCTCGGCGTCCTCGACGAAGCGGTTGCGGGCCAGCAGCGCGCCGAACTCGCGGACCTTGTTCCAGAAGATCGTGTGGTACCAGTGCTCGACGTAGAAGTTGTGGCTCTCCACATACGGGAAGACCGTCCGGGCGAGACCCAGGTTCTGGTCGAATGCGGCGCGCGCATCATCGTCGGCGATCAAGTCCCGGTAGCCGGCGGTGACCCTGTCGCGTTCGGCGGTGACCTCATCGAGCGGCCGGGCGACGTCCTCGCCGGCCTCGATCCTGCTCGCGTAGCTCGCCAGGGCCGCGATCGGAACGGCCGGGTCATCGATCCATGAACGGTGGTGGTGATAGAAGCCGTTGCCGTTCGAGTAGTTGAACCAGGGCTCCTTCACAGAGTCCCAGTCGGCCAGCCAGGCATCGCCCGCCTCGGTGCCCGCGAGGCCTTCCTTCAGCTCGTCTTCCGTCGTCGCCGACTTGAGGACCTCCGTGAGTCCTGCCTCGACCGCGCTCGCCGCCAGCCGCTTCAACTCGTTGTCGGGCCGGAACAGGATCACGTCGATGCCCGAGACCATTTTCGCGATCGCCTGATCGCTGATGTCGGGAAAGCTCTGCTTGCAGAGCTCGTAGAAGGAGAGGTACGCCGCGTAGCCGAGATTGAGGAACTCGAAGTGGTACTGCCAGATCAGGTCGATGCTCTCCAGCAGCCGGTTGTAGGCGACGAGCAGGGTGTGGCTCGAGCCGAACCCGTGGCCCTCCATCACCACGGCCTCGTCCTCGATCTCCGGCAGGTCGGGGACCTCGAGCGCGTCGATCTCGCGGATCGTCGCCTCGACCTTCTCGCGCCAGCGCTCATACAGCTCGTCCCAGTTCTCGAAGTAGAAGCCCGCGCGCTTCTCGAAGAGCTCCGCGCGGCGCCCGATCTCGGCCTCATCCGTCACGGGATTCGCGCTCATGTAGACCCAGCCGTAGAGGACCCGGTGGTCGATGCCGAGGGCCGGCGGGACCGCAAAGATGCGGGAGTTCGCCTGGCCCAGGGACATGTAGGGCGAATCGGCTGTGACGAAGTCGAAGGGGTACATCGGCTCTGGAAAGTGCATCCCGTCCCGGAACCAGCCCCTCGATTCCTCCGAGGAGCGTCGCTCCTCGCTGAAGTGCGCGTAGTAGGGGAACATCGACTCCCAGCCCTCGCACCCCTCGGGCGCCGGGACCTCGAACGGACTCAGAAATCCCCGGGTGTTGGACTTCGTCGCGGTCATCTCCACAGTTGCCTTCCTCTCTCTCCGGTGTCGGGCGCCGGTGTGGCGTCTGGACCGACGCGCGCCACCTTAGGTCGAATGGGGGTGGTCGATCAATGCCCAATGAGAACGCCTGTGAGAGTTCCCGCCTATCATCCCCCGATGGAGCTGCGTCAGCTTCGATCGTTCGTCGCGGTGGCGGAGGAGCTTCACTTCCGCCGGGCGGCCGACCGGCTCCATCTGGCCCAGCCGAGCGTCAGCCAGCAGATCCGGACGCTCGAGGCCGAACTCGGAGTCCGGCTCTTCGACCGTAACCGGCGCGGCGCATCGCTGACGGCCGCGGGTGAGGCGCTGCTCCCAGAGGCTCGCGGGCTCCTCGCGCGCGCCGACGAGGCGGCGGCCGTGACGCGCGCCACCGGAATGGGGCAGCGAGGCAGGCTCCGTCTGAGCCTGACCCGTTCGCTGACTGGCGGAATCGCGGGCGCGATCGTCGACGAGTACCGCAGCCTCTACCCCGAGGTCGAGGTCGAGCTGAGCGTCGGCAACACGATGCTGCACGTCGAGCAGTTGCTAGGCGGCGACATCGACGTGGGCTTCGTACGCCCACCCCTCGAGACCCCGGGCCTGGAGGAGCTGTCGCTTGGCCGCGAGCCGATGGTCTGCGTCCTCCCCAAGGGGCATTCGCTGGCCAAGCGCAAGCGAGTTCGGCCCGAGGAGCTCCGGGAGGAGCCGCTCGTCTGGTGGCCCGAGAGCCACGGCCCCGGTGCGTGGCGCGAGGTGCGGCGGGAAGTCTATGGCGATCCGCCCTGGGCTCCGATCGCGCGCACGGAACCTGAGGAGGAGAGGATCGTCCATGCGGTGGCGGAGGGCGCCGGGATCTCTTTCATCATGCTCGAGCGCTCGCGAAGCCTGCGGATCCCCGGAGCGGTCTATCGCAGGTTCGCTCCGCCCGAGCCGAGCATGGGGATCGCGATCGCGTGGAGGCGGGGAGACACCCTGCCCACGCTTCAGCGACTTTGTGAGGTCGCCGAGCGCACGCGTTCCGACTCGGTCAATCGAGGATCTCGACCATCCCGGTCGAGCCGTCGACCTTGATTCGCTGACCGGTCTTGATCCGCGAGGTCGCGGTCCCGGTGCCGACCACCGCCGGCAGGCCGTACTCCCGGGAGACGATCGCGGCGTGGGACATGATCCCGCCGATGTCGGTGACCGTCGCGGTGATTTTGGAGAAGATCGGGGCCCAGGCCGGCGAGGTGATCGTGCAGACGAGGATCTCCCCGGGCTGGACCTCGTCGAGCTGCTCGGCGGAACGAACCACCCGGGCCTCGCCCTCGACCTCGCCGGGAGACGCGGCGTAGCCGGGCAGCTGTGCCCCGTCCTCCTGGGAGCCGGCCCAGGCCTGGAGCCTTTCCTTGGTGACGCCCCAGAGCATCACGACCATCGGGTCGTTGACGTCCTCGGGCATCGCGCCGAGCGCAGGCGGCGGGTTCCACTCCTCGAGCTTCGCGAGCAGCTCCTTGCGGCGGGCGACGATCGGCGGCCAGCGGTCCGGGCCGAGCGGCTGCCCGCCCGTCGCCCAGGTCAGCGCCAGCTCCTCGAGGACCTCCAGGACCTCGCGGCGGTCGAGCTGGAAGATGTCCTCCGCCTCCTCCAGGAACTTGTGCTCCGCGAGCACGGCCCCGAACTCGCGCACCTTGTTGAAGAAGCGCGACTGGAACCAGTAGTCGCAGTAGAACTTGTGCTCCTCGACGTAGGGGAAGACCTTGCGCGAGAGGCCGAGCAGCTCCTCGAAGGTCGGGCGCGCCTCCTCGCTGAGCAGGGCCGCGTACTCGGAGGAGATCCGGTCGCGCTCGGCGATCACCTCCTCGGTCGGGCGGTCGATCTGCTCGCCCGCCTGGAGCGCCGCGATGTGACCGGTCAGCGACGAGTACGGGATCCGGGGATCGTCGTTCCAGCTGCCGTAGTAGTGGTAGAGCCCGTCCCCCGTCCCCATGTTGAACCAGGGGTCCTTGATCGCCTCGAGCTCCTCGAGCCACTTCTTGCCGGCATCGCTCTGAGCGAGCTCCGCGTTGATCTCGTCGGGGGAGCGGTCCTCCGCAAACGCACCGGCGACGTCGGTCTCGATCGCCAGCCGCGCCAGCCGCCGCAGCTCCTCGTCGGCACGGAAGAGGTCGACGTCGACTCCCGCGACCATCTGCGAGATGTGCTGGTCGGGAATGTCGGGCAGCGCCTCGCGGCAGAACTCGGCGAAGGTCAGATAGGCGCCGTAGCCGAGCAGCAGGAACTCGAAGTGGTGCTGCCACATCAGCTCCAGGCAGTGGAGCGTGTGCCGGTAGGCCTCCAGGAGCTCGACGTTGCTGAGCTTGCGGTCCGTGAAGAGCACCTCGTCGGGCTCGTACTGCCCCAGCTCGGGCACCTCGATCGCCTCGACCTCGCGGTTGAGCGCCTCCATCTTCTCCCGCCACTTGACGTAGAGCTCGTCCCAGTTGGAGAAGTAGTGGCCCGCGCGCTTCTGGAAGAACTCGGCGCGCTCGGCGATCAGGTCGGGATCGGTGACGGGGTTGGGCGAGATGTAGACGTAGCCGTTGACGACCCGGTAGTCGACGCCCATCGCGGGCGGGACGGCGAAGGCCCGGTTCTGCCAGCCGGCGAAGGTGAAGTAGGGGACGTCGACCTCGCACATGTCGAAGGCCGGCATCGGCAGCGGGAAGTGCATCGAGTTCCAGAACCAGAGCCGGTTCTCGTCCGCCTCCTTGCGGCGCTCGTCGAAGAGCGCCCAGTAGGGGTACATCTCCTCCCATCCCTCGCAGCCCTGCGGGGTCTCGATCGAGAACGGGCTTGGGAAGGCGCCCACCTCGGACGACGCTGTTGCCATCTGTCTCTCCTCCTCCGTCGCGTCCAGCGAGAGAAAGTCAAGTCTATTGGTCTGTTTCCGGATCGGGCCGGAATCCCGTGTCGATCGTGATCGCGCCGCCGACCGCGCGCGAGACGCAGGTGATGATCGCCCCGCCCGCTTCCTTCTCCTCGTCGCTCAGGAAGACGTCGCGATGGTCGAGCTCGCCCTCTACGTCGACCACCGTCGCGGCGCAGAGCCCGCATTCCCCCCGCAGACAGTCCCACATCATGTCCACGCCCTCGTCCTTGAGGGCGTCGAGCAGCGTGCGGTTCCGGTGCACGCGGACCTCGCAGCCGGCGTCGCGCACGTGGACCAGGAAGTCCTCGGGCGCGAAGGCACCGCCGGAGGCGAAGGTCTCGAACTGCAGGCGGTCCGCCCGGCGCTCTCGCTTGCGCCATTCGTGGATGGCGGCGTCCCGCAGGCGCAGCGGCCCGCAGAGATAGAGCTCACCGTCAGGGTCGAGCCGCTCGACCTCGGTGCCGATGTCGAGCCGGTTGCCCTCAGCAGAGACAAAGAGCTCGAGCCGGTCCCCGAGCAGCTCGGAGAGCTCGCCGACGAAGGGCATCTGCTCCCGAGTGTGCGCCGCGTAGAGGAGGCGAAACGGCCTGCCGTGGCGCTCCAGCGCATGGGCCATGCCGAAGATCGGCGTGATCCCGATCCCTCCGGCCACCAGGAGGTACTCGGAGCGGCCGTACTGCAGCTCGAAGTTGCTCTGCGGCTCCGAGACGTGGACGGTCGCTCCGGCCTCGAGCGCCCGAACCCAGACCGACCCGCCGCGGCTGTCGTGGATCTCCTTGACGGCGATCCGATAGGCGCCGTCGACGGGTCCCTCGCCGACCAGGGAGTAGGAGCGGGTGTCCGGCAACCCGTCGATGTCGACCGCGATGTCGAGGTGGCTCCCCGTCGCGTAGGGGCGGACCCCGGCCGACGGCTCGATCTCGATCATCCGGACGTCGCTGGCGACGTCCCGGACGGCGCGGATCCGTGCCTCGGCGTAATGCCTACCGGGCGCCGGCGAGAGCTCGGGTGTCGCGATGGTGGCCACCCGCTGCCCTCCCGGTCAGCTCACGCCGAGACGCTCGGCGTCAGCCTCCGTCGCCTCGACCCGCGTGGAGGTGCCCTCCTGGCGCTCGGCCTCGCTGGCGGAGTCCCGATACCGAGAGTCATCAGCCTCCTCGGCGAGCATCTTGTCGATCAGGCGGCGTGCCCACATCGCGCCGCCGTCGATGTTGAGGTTGTAGAACTGCTTGTCGGGGTGGTCGTCCACCCCGCGCTGCTGGGCCGCGAGCACCACCTCATCCTCGCCGAAGACGCCGGTCACGCCCTCTCTGATGATGGTCGTGTACTGCTGGTCCTCGAGCTTGTAGTTCCGCACGAAGGCCCAGAAGTAGTGGCAGGTCCTCTCGGTCTCGGGGGTCATCGTGTTGAGCACGTAGCCGTTGACCCCCTGGGAGCGATCGCCCTCCGGCGCACCGGTTCCGTGAGGCGCCACGCCGACGTCGATCGCGATCGTGCTCGGCGCCTGGAAATGGATGATCTGCCAGCGGTCGACCTTGGGGACCTCGGCGGGTGGCTTCTCGAGCTTCCACCCGAGCTGCATCTTCCAAAACGGCGGCGGGTCCACGTCGAGCATCCAGCGAGTGACCGTCGCCGAATTCGGCCCATGCGTGACCTCGAACGGAACCTCGGTGATCGAGCGCTGGCCGATGCTGGCGCCGTGCACGAAGGTCTCGTGCGTCAGGTCCATGAGGTTGTCGACGATCAGCTTGTAGCCGCACTCGAGGTGGATGAGCTTGCCGTCGCCGGCCCACTCGGGGTCGTCGTTCCAATGCAGGTCCGGGATCAGATCCGGGTCGGCGAGCGCCGGATCGCCGGTCCAGACCCAGACGAACCGATGCTTCTCGGCAACGGGATAGCGGCGCACGCGGGCAGCCGGGTTGATGGTCTTCTGGGAGGGCATGAAGACGCAGCGGCCCTCGGGGTTGTAGACCAGCCCGTGGTAGCCGCAGGCGACGTTGTCGCCCTCGATCTTGCCCTCGGACAGGGGCATCAGCCGGTGCCAGCAGGCGTTCTCGAGCGCGACCGGCTGTCCGTCCTCACGCCGGTACATGACGAGGCTGTGGTCGCCGATCCGGCGCCCCAGCAGCTCGCGCTTCAGCTCGACGTCGTAGGCGGCCGCGTACCAGCAGTTGCGCGGCCAGTCGGAGAGCTTGAAGGTCTCGGGAACTTCGCGGATGTCGCCGTTCGGGCCGCCGTTGGTCGTACTCATATCTCTTCCTCCTTCATGCGCTTACCCGGAGACGACGGCGCCTAGCTCGCCGAGCGCCCCCAGCACCAGCTGATCGTGTTCGTCCGGCTTGACGTCAGGGAATACGGTCGCGATCCGCCCGTCGGGATCGATCAGCACCGTCGATCTCCGGTTGCCCCAGACCGTCAGGTCGCCGAACTGGAGCTCGTCCCAGACGCCGTAGGCGTCGGCCACCTTGTGTTCCTCGTCCGAGAGCAGGGTGAACGCGAGGCCGTACTTGTCCGCGAAGGCCCGCAGCTCATCGACCGGATCGGGCGAGATGCCGAGGACGACCGCGTTCGCCGCCTCGTAGTCGGCGGAATGGTCGCGGACACCGCAGGCCTGAGCGGTACATCCCGGGGTGTCGGCCTTCGGGTAGAAGTAGAGGGCCACCCACCGCCCCCGGAGCGAGGAGAGGCTGATCGGCTCGCCGTCCTGATCGGAGAGCGTGAAGTCGGGGGCTGGGCCACCCGGGTCGATCATCATTCCTCCTCGAATCGTGCGCCACATGCGAATGCAGCGCGGTCCAAGCACAAACTGTATACAACTCAGCAGATTAGATGCCCGCTACAGGCGACAACCAACCATCCGGAGCCACCTTGGATGGGCTTTCTGTATACAGAAATGCCCGGTTGCTGATCTCCTGCCCGGACCGGCCCGGCATCGTGGCGGCCGTCTCGAGCTTCCTGTTCGAGCACGGCGCCAACATCATCTCCTCGGATCAGCACTCGACCGACCCCGAGGGCGGCCGGTTCTTCATGCGGATGGAGTTCTCGACCGCCGACATGGACCTCGGCCGCGACCAGCTCGAGGCCGCGTTCGAGGCGGACGTCGCCGAGCGCTTCGAGATGCGCTGGCGGATGTCGCACCCGGGCGACCGCAAGCGCATGGCGATCCTCGTCTCGCGCTACGAGCACTGCGTCCTCGACCTGCTCTGGCGATGGCGGCGCGGATCGATGGATGCGGACGTGGTGCTGGTCGCCTCAAACCACCCGGATCTCGAGGAGGACGTGCGCTCCTTCGGGGTGCCGTACCACCACGTGCCCGTGCCGCCGGATGGGAAAACGCAGGCGGAGGAGAGGCTCCTCGAGCTGCTCGCGGGCGAGGTCGACGTGGTGGTACTCGCTCGCTACATGCAGATTCTCTCCGGCGACTTCATCGACCGGATCGGGGTGCCGCTGATCAACATCCACCACTCCTTCCTGCCGGCGTTCGCCGGCCCGGATCCCCACCGGGAGGCCTACGAGAAGGGCGTCAAGATCATCGGCGCCACGGCCCACTACGTGGTCGAGGAACTCGATGCGGGGCCGATCATCGAGCAGGACGTCGCGCGCGTCTCGCACCGCGAGTCGGTTGCGGACCTGACCCGGCTCGGTGAGGACATCGAGCGCACCGTTTTGGCGCGCGCGGTCGCCATGCACCTCGAGGACCGCACCCTGATCCACGAGAACAAGACGATCGTCTTCTAGCCGGCGGGCGCCGGCGCCGGGGCGAGGATCCGGTAGACGATCTGAGAGCCGACGCCCTTCAGGGTCAGCTCCTCCTCGACCGTCTCCACATCCCGGTCGTCCAGCCAGTCCGCCAGCCGGCGACGCGCCTCCGCGCTGAGCATGATCTCGCCCGGCCCGGCTGCCGCCTGGAGCCTCGCCGCGAGGTTGGTCGCCTCGCCCCGAACGGCGATGTTCTCGTCGGATGCGCCCCTGCCGAGGATCCCGGGCCCGACTGAGATGCCGATGCCCAGCGGCAGATCGATCAGCGCAGCCTTGTCTCGAAGGGTCAGCGCCGCCTCCAGCGCATCGACCGGATGATCCAGGCGGGTGCCCGAGACGTTGAAGGTGGCCATTACGGCATCGCCCGCGAACTTGTCGACGATCCCCTGCCGCCGCTCGACCGCGACCCGGGCCAGGCGGTAGAGCATCGCCATCCGTTCCGCGAGGACGTCGGGAGAGAGTCGAGCACCGAGGTCGGAGTAGCCCCGCACGTCGGCGAACAGGGACGTCACCAGGCGCTCGCCGTGGGGGATGACGGGCTCGGAGGCGACCTGGGTCTCAATCTCCGGCGGCGGAAGCTCCACCCCGAGCTCTGCGGCGACCTCGCGGGCCTCGCGGACGATCAGCCTGGCCTTGATTCGGTCGCCGCGATCGGCGACCGCCCTCAACTCGGCCGCCGCGTCCTCGGATCTGCCCTGGGCGGAGAGGGCCCGAGCGCGCTGTGAACGCCCCCGCAGCTCGACGAGCGGGTAGCCGGCTTCGACCGCAGCGTCCAGCAGGGCGTCGTAGCGCGCCTCCGCCGCCTCCCCGTCACCCCGGGCGAGCGCCAGCGCGCCCTCGATCTGATCGAGATAGGCGGCGCCCGCCTCGGTCGGACGGGCGCGCGCCGCCTCGGCGAGCTGCTCCACGTCGTCGAGCCGGCCGGCCGCCGCGAGGACGTCGGCGGCGAGCGCCAGCGGCTCCCGGTACGTGGCGAGTGTCTCTGCGTTCGCGCGTGTCTCCTCGGCGACCTCGAGCGCCTCATCGGTCCGCCCGCGTCCCATCGCCGTCCGGACCCGGGCGGCGGCGTCGTAGACGATGTCCTGGAGCTCGGTCCTGGTCGACGCGGGAGGAAGGGTGCCCGCCGCCTCTTCGGGCCGCCCCAGCTCGGCCAGGATCTGGGCCGCGTGGATCCGGGCTCGCCACTCCATCTTCCCGAAGCCCAGCCGCGTGTGGCGCTCGATGGCAGCCTGCGCGGCCGCCAAGGCGTCTTCGAGATCGCCACGAACGGCCGCGATGTAGCTCCGGCAGAGCAGGTCTCCGGAGCGGTCACCGAACCTCGCGTAGAACGGCAGCGACTCGAGTCGCTCGAGCCAGTCCTCCAGCCCCGAGAGCATCATGTGAGTGCGGGTCCAGATGTTGTTCCACGCGACGTTGCTGGCGATCTGCGAATAGCCCCTCGCTCGGGCCTCCTCGAAGACCTCATCCATCAGCGCCAGGCCGCGCTCCTGCTGGGCGCTGTCGATGTAGCCGAGTGCCACGAATCCGAGCGCCCAGGTGCGCTCCAGGTCGGCACCCGCCTGCTCGGCGATCGTGACCGCACGCTGGGCCGATTCGAGGCAGCTGCTGTAGTCCAGTTCGAAGGCGCTCATCCCGGCCAGTCGCTGGTGGGCCATGGACAGGTCGGCCGACGGACCGGCGGGCTCGAGAACCTCGAGGGCGCGCTCGTACTCGGCCCGAGCCGCATCCGGCCGCTCCGACTCCCAGTGGCAGCGGCCGAGCACGAGGCGATTGCGGGCCGCCTCGATCGACTCGCCCAGGCCCTCCAGCGCCTCGATGCCGCTGGTCAGGTAGCCGACGCCGCTGGCGGGCGCCCCGTTTCGCTGCTGGTCGCGCCCGATGCGGCAGAGGAATCGAGCCTTCTCGAGCGGATCGGTGACATGCGGCACGACGCGGTCGAGGACCGAGATCGCCTCACCGAAGGCGAGCTGGCCTTCGGCCTCCTCCGCGCTCCGCAGGCAGATGGGAATCGCCTCCTCGAACCGGCCCGCGCCGAGCAGGTGGCCGGCGAGGTCGACGGCCCGCGTCGAATCGACCCGGGCCAGCGCATCGGCCGCCTGCGAGTGGATCGCCTGCCGCCGCGGAGTGACGATCTCCGTGTAGATCGCCTCCTGGGTGAGCGCATGCCGCCACCGATAGCGACCCGGGTGGCTCGGGTCTTCCTCGAGCAGCTGCTGAGCCATCGCGGCATCGATAGCGCCGTGGACCACGGCCTCGGGTTCTCCCGAGACGGCGAGCAGCGCCCGGGCGTCGAAGCTCCGGCCCAGGATCGCGGCCGTCTCGAGGATTCCAACCTGGTCCTCGCCGAGCCGCTGGACGCGCAGGAGAATGGCGTGGCGGACGGTCTCGGGCAGCGGCGTCGTCGTCAGGTCATGTCCATCGGAGCCTCGCCGGCTGGAGCCCTCGACCGCCTCACGCAGCATCTCCTCGAGAACGAACGGATTGCCCTCGCTTCGCTCGAGCATCAGCTCGTGAAGCTCGGGGTCCACCGAGTCCACACCGAGGATCGCGGAGAGCATCTCGCGGATTCCGCTCGAGGAGAGGGGATCGAGCTCGACGACCTCGGCAACGCCCGAGCGGCGCCAGCCTTGGAGCACCGGGAGGAGTGGGTGACGGCGGTTCAACTCGTCGGTGCGGTAGGTGACCAGGATGAGCACCGGCAGATCCGTCAACCGGCGCGCGAGGTAATCGAGCAGCTCCCTGGTGGAGGCGTCGGCCCAATGGACATCCTCGACGACGAGCAGGAGCGTGTGCTCTCGCGCCGGGAGCGCGAGGAGCGAGACGACCGCCTCGAAGAGCCGCAGCTTTGCCTGCCCGGGGTCGGCGGAGCGTTCCGGCGCGTCGCCGCGAGCGAGCTGCGGGAAGAGCTGCCCGAGCTCCGCCACGCCGGGACCGACCGACTCCCCGAGCTGGTCCTGGTCCGCCTCGTCGAGGTAGTTGCCGATCGCCTCGACGAACGGGAGGTAGGGCAGCGCGAGCTCAGCGTCGCTGCAGGCCCCGGCGAGCACGGTGCAGCCCAGCTCGCGAGCCTCCCGGGCGAGCTCTGCCGCCAGCCTCGTCTTGCCGATCCCCGCCTCGCCGGCGAGCGCCACGAAGCGACTCTCGCCGCGTCTCGCCGCGAGCAGAGCGTCCTCCATTGCGGCCAGCTCGTCCTCGCGGCGGACCAGGACGGGACAGAGAGCATTCGTCGCCACGGCGCAATTCTCGCGCAGCGGCCAGAGAAGCTAGGCGGAGATCCGCTCAGCCTCGCGATCGCGCGATCGCGGCCGCTCTGGCAGCTGGACCGGGGCCGCCGACATGGCCCGTAGGCGCATGTCCGACCACGTGACGCCCTCGCGGACCAGGGCGGGAACGCCGAGCGCGACCGCCGTGGCGATCTCCACGGCCTGCAGGATGACACCGTAAGCGAGCGCGTCCGCCGGGGCGATGCCGAAGCCCTGGTGCAGCACGCTGATGATCGCGAGCTGGAAGATGCCGATGTTGGACGGGGTCGCCGGCACCACCGCTGTGACGTTCACCGCGAAGAGACAGGCCGCGGCCGCACCGATCGCGACCTGGTGGTCGAGGCCGAGCGCGGCGAACAGCGCCCAGCAGGAGAGCAGCTGCAGGAACCAGGCGGAGAGCTGTGCGCCGGCGGCGAACGAGCCCTTGCGCGGGTCCCGGAAGACGGTCAGGCCCTTGCGCGCCTGCTGCAGGGCCCCGCGAACCGCCTGAATCGCCCGGGCGATCCGGCCCTGGCCGTTCACCTTGACCACGGACGGCGCCATCAGCACGGCGAGCAGCACGATCAGCGGGGCGGTCGAGACGAGGAATAGCTTCTGGGTGCTCGCCTGGAAGAGATCGGTGGTCGAGACGATGATGCCGCCGAGCAGGACCAGTGCCAGGATGTTGAGCGCGGTCTGCGAGACCAGCGTGCCGATCAGGACCGGGAAGGTCTCTCGCATCCGGCCCACGTGGCGGGAGAGGACCATCGCCCTGGCCGGCTCGCCGAGGCGCGCCGGCAACGTCGCCGACATCAAGACGCCGATCATCGTCGCCGAGGTCACGTCGCGGCGGCGCACGTGGAAGCGGGGCAGCGCGGCCCGAGCGATCGCGACCCAGGAGGCGGCGCGGGCGAACATCGCGGCCACCATCAGGGCGCAGGCGATCAGCACCCACTTCACGTCGGAGTCGATGATGCTGCTCGCCACCTGGTCGACGCCGATTCGCCGCGCAGCAAGGGCCGTCAGGCCCAGACCGAGAACGCTTGCGACCGCGACGCCGGCCTTTCTGGCGACTCGCATGCCTCTGCTGCGCGCGTCGTTCGCGGCCGGCTCGAGGGACGGCAGCCGCTTGGCCGGCCGACTCGGGCCGCCGTCGAGGCGGACTACGCCGGTTCGCCGAGCGGCCGACTCGACTCCCATGAGGGGGGCGGGTACAGGCTCGATCGCTCGCTCGTAGACCCCGGTGATCTCCTCGGCAATCCGCGGCCAGGCATAGCGCTCGGCGCTGCGCCGGCCTGCCTCACCCATCTTCTTGATCCGCTCGGGCTCGTGCGCGAGAAGCTGGAGCTCCTCCGCGAGCGCCTGCGGATCGGCCGGGGGCACCAGGATGCCGTCGACGCCGTTGGTGACGACGTCGCTGTAGCCGGCGATCGCCGAAGCGACGACTCCGGTTCCGGCGGCCATCGCCTCGATCAGCACCATGCCGAAGCTCTCCCCGGCGAGCGAGGGCGCGCAGAGCAGATCGGCCTCGCCCAGCTGTCGCCAGAGGATGGAGTCCGAGACCTTGCCGAGCACGTCGATGTGGCTCATCAGGTCCGGGTCGCTGACGCGGCGCGCGATCTCCTCGGGATCCGCGCCGACGACCGTCAACCGGGAGGGCACGTGCTCGACGAGCGCCTGGAAGGCGGCGAGCAGGACCGGGAGGCCCTTGCGCTCCTCCGAACGGCCGACGAAGAGCAGACGGAGCTCGTCGCTCGGCGGCTTCGGGCCCCGCGGGGCGGCCTCGATGTCGACCCCGTTGGGGATGATCGTGTACTCGCCGCCGAACCAGCGCCGGCCAGTCCAGGCGGCGGCCTCGGAGACGGCGATGCGCGCGGAGAGCTGGTTGAAGCGGCGGCGGGCGCCGAGCAGGCTGGCGGCGTGATTCGGGAACGCCTTGGTCGAGTAGGAGTGGAAGGTCCCTACGACCGGCGCGCCGCGGAAGACCATCGCGTCCCAGCCGACGATCGGTGCCACCGGCTCGTGCACGTGCACGACGTCGTAGTTGCCGGCACGCAGCTCGCGGCGGAGCGAGATCGGGCCTTCGGGGAAGACCGAGAGATTCGAGACGGCGCCGTTCGCCCCGATGCCGAGCGTGCGGCCCAGCGGGACCAGGTAGTCCGGAGCCTCCCGCAACTCGGGGTGGGAGCGGTGAAGGCGTCTGCTGATTCGGTCCGGCGGATCCCACGGGGCCAGCACGCGAACGTGATCTCCGCGGGCGATGAACTGCTCCGCCAGCGCCTCAACGTGCCTGTTCACGCCTCCCTGATAGGTCCAGGAATACGGCGAGACAAGCGCAATGCGCATTCGCCCAGGGTACCGGTCGCGCTGGTTGTGCTTAGTGGCGGAAGTCACACCTCGTTCACCTAACCCGCCTCGCCTTCACCAATTACGCGGATTTCTACGGATCCCTGCCTGACTGTGCCCAGGAGAACGCCAGAGCGGCGCCCAGGGCGAGCGATCCGAGCACGAGGAAGGTTGCTCCCGAGTCGTTGACGAGGACGCCCACGGCGACCGCGGCACAGGCGCCGATCACGCCCGCCCGGACAAATGGCGCCGGCCGCAGCCAGGCGTCGATCCGGCGGTATTGGGCGGCCGCAACGCCAACCCCGGCGATCAGGAGCCAGAAGAGGGGGTCGCCCGCTGCCTGAGCGAAGTCGTGGGCCGAGAGCTCGAGGCGACGCTGCGCGATGTCGGCGAGGTCACCGGCGCCACCGGTATCGAGCACAGAGCGGGTCAGATGGGAGTTGCCGCCGGAGATCAGGTCGATGAGGGCGAGGAAGATCAGGGCAAGGAAGGGGGTCGCGATCAAGATCGCGACCAGCCGGTGCGGGCCCGGGGCGAGTTTCGGAGAGTTTTGGGCGCCGGGGTGCGCAAAAGCTCCGAAACTCCCTTTCGGCGACGAGGCGATGGCCACGGCTGCACCGACCGGAAGCACGATCGCGGCGCCGACGTCGGCGCCGAACCGGCCCGCAGCGAAGATCACCGCCGCGGCCACGGCGATCGAGACAAAAGCGGCGACCGCCCCGCGTCGAGTCACCTCCCTTCCCCAGCCGATGTAAGCGCTGAGCCCGGCCCCGACGCCGACGGGCACCATCACCGCGAACAGCGCCTCGAGCTCGTTCCCGATCCCGTAGAAGCGCACCCCGTAGATCGGGTTCGGTCCGAGCAGAGACAGCTTCGTCAATTCCGACCCGGTGACCATGTCGATCCCGTACGCGACCACCGTGATCGCGCAGGCGATCGAGAGCGCCCACCATCCGTGGACCACCGCCAGGGTCAGAGCCGCAAGCGCCGCGGCGCCAACGCTGACCAGCAGGCCCTCGGCCACCGCACCCGGCTCGATCGCAGCCCCGGCAAGCAACATCAGCGGCATGTAGGCGAACGCGAGCGCGAGCCAGGCCAGAGCGCTACGTCTTAGGCCCGGCGCCGCGACGGCAACAAGCGCCGCCGTCAGGATCCAGGCGATCAGCGACAGAATCACCACCGGGGCGCGCCGGTTCGGGATCGCCACCATCCGAGCGAAACGGTCCTGGACCCCGGCCGGATCGATGCTCCCCTCTGCGCGCATGGGCTCACCCGTCATCTCGTCGGGTATCGGCAGGCCGAAACGCCGCAGGATCGTGGGCGCGACGTCGGTCGAGAGGACGTAGCCGTCGGTCCGCGTCGAGTCCGAAGTGAGGTCCCCGCTGAACGCGCCGCCAGCGATGCCGATGTACCCGATCTGAGGATGCTTGTAGGACGGCAGCGCCAGGGCAATGAACAGATCATCTGGTCCCATCGCGTCGATCAGCTGAGGGAGGGTGATGGTGGATCCCCCCATCACGGTTAAGCCCGTGCATCGGTGCTTGCCAGCCACGCAGGGGCCAGTTGCTAGCCGCCCGATCAGCCCCTGCCTGTTTACGCTCACGGGGATCCTCCCCTTTACACGGATTCCGGCGCGTTCCAGAACCGTTGCGAGGAGACCCGGCGCAATGTAGGCGGGAGCACTGTCCGCCCGCGACCTGACCTCCGCCCAGCTCTGGATCACCCGGCTCGAGCCTTCGGTGTCGAGGGACGGAAGCTGCCGGTCGTAGAGCACGTCGCTCACCCGATTTCCCTGGGTGATGTCGAGCGAGGTCTGGTCAGTCGAAACTTCCCCGATCCCGGCGCTCCAGGCTCCGACTGAAGTGACACCCGCGCGTTGGAGGGCGGCCGGCTTCGTCCCGCCGTCGACAAAAGCGATGGTGACGTTCGGCTTCGCTGCCGCCGGCGCCGCGCCGCACGCCAGCGCGCAGGCCGCGAGCGCCGCCGCCATTAACCTTCGTCTCGTGGCCGGCCGCACGTTCGTCAAGTTCACGTTCTTCAAGCTCGACCCCGCCTGGCGCAGGCGGTCCCCGGAGGAGCGGGCGACCGACAAGGCCGAGTTCCTGGCGGCCTGTGAGGACTTCGCCGAGGACCGCTCGCTGCGAGCGTATTCGACGGTCGGCACCCGCGCCGACACGGACCTGATGCTGCTCAGCCAGAGCCCGACGCTGGAGGACATCCACACCTTCCACGTCGTGCTCAGCCAGAGCGGCCTCGCCCGCTGGGCGTCCACCCCCCACTCCTACCTGGCGATGACGAAGCCGTCGCCCTACTCGGACTCCGAGTCGCGCCAGGAGATCTGCGTCTCGGATCGCAAGTACCTCTTCGTCTATCCGCTCGACAAGAAGCGCGAGTGGTACGGCCTGCCGCTCGAGGAGCGGCAGCGGATCATGGTCAATCACATCGAGGTCGGCCGCCGCCATCCGGAGATCTCGATCAACACCGCCTACTCGTTCGGCCTCGACGACCAGGAGTTCGTCGTCTCCTTCGAGGGTGACGAGCCGGGCGAGTTTCTCGACCTCGTCCAGGAGCTCCGCCCGACCGAGTCGAGCGCCTACACGCTGCGCGACACCCCGATCTTCACGTGCGTGGCGATGTCGCTCGGGCGCGCACTCGATGCGCTCGATGGGACCGCCGCAACGGCGGTCACACCGGCGTAAGTCACTACCCTTTCCGGCTCGCTGTGATCGGTACAGAGGACAAGCCGCTGCGCGTCGCCATCGTCGGATCCGGCCCGGCCGGGTTCTATACGGCAGAGCACGTGCTCAAGCACGAGGGCACTCACGCCGAGGTCGACATGTTCGATCGGCTGCCCAGCCCCTACGGGCTGGTCCGCTTCGGTGTCGCTCCGGACCATCCGAAGATCAAGTCGGTGATCCGCGTCTACGAGAAGACCGCGGCCCGGCCCGAGTTCCGCTTCTTCGGCAACGTCGAGGTCGGCAGGGACATCTCCGTCGACGAGCTCCGGGAGCGCTACCACGCGGTCGTCTTCGCTTACGGCACCGCGACCGACCGCCAGCTCGGCATCCCGGGCGAGGACCTGCCCGGCTCACACCCGGCCACGGAATTCGTCAACTGGTACAACGCCCACCCCGATTTCGCCGACCGGGAGTTCGACCTCTCCTGCGAGCGCGTCGTCGTGATCGGCAACGGCAACGTCGCGGCTGATGTCGCTCGGATGCTCGCGCTGACCCGCGAGGAGCTCACCGAGACCGACACCGCGGACCACGCCATCGAGGCCTTCTCCGGCAGCAACGTCAAGGAGATCCTCGTGCTCGGGCGCCGCGGCCCCGCCCAGGCCGCGTTCACCAACCCCGAGGTCCGCGAGCTCGGCGAGATGGTCAACGCCGACATCGACATCGACGCCGGCGAGATGGAGCTCGACGAGATCAGCCGCGAGTGGCTCGATTCCGACGACGCCGACCCGACCAACCGCCGCAACGTCGAGATCTTCACGGACTTCTCCGGGCGAGAGCCCGAGGGCAAGCCCCAGAAGATCACCCTCCGCTTCCTCCGCTCCCCGATCGAGATCCAGGGCGACGGCAAGGTCGAGCGAATCGTGGTCGGCAAGAACGAGCTGCAGCGTGGCGAGGACGGCCGCATCCGCGCCGTCGACACCGGCGAGCGCGAGACGATCGAGTGCGGCCTGGTGCTGCGCTCGATCGGCTACAAGGGCATCCCGATCGAGGGCATTCCCTTCGACGAGGGCCGTGGCCTGATCCACAACGAGGTCGGTCGGGTCCACGACGGCGAGGGCAAGCAGGTCCCGGGCCTCTACGCCGTCGGCTGGATCAAGCGCGGCCCGTCCGGAGTGATCGGCACGAACAAGAAGGACGCCCAGGAGACGGTGGACGAGCTGTTCGCCGATCTGGAGGCCGGCAAGGTCCCGGAGGCCGAGCTCGCCGGCGACCGCGGCTCGATCGAGACGCTGCTTGCCGAGCGCAAGCCCGATCACGTCACCTTCGAGGGCTGGCAGGCGATCGACGCCGCCGAGGTCGAGGCGGGCAAGCCGCACGGCCGCCCGCGGGTCAAGTTCTGCCGGACCGACGAGATGGTCGAGGCCTCGAAGGCCGCCAAGACCGCCGCCTGACCCTCGCATGGACGACGCCGACGCAGCACGGGAGCTGGAGGGGCTCCCGATCGAGCTGCCCAAAGGCCTGGAGATCGTCTGGCTCGGCGTCTCCGGATATCGCCTGACCTACGAGGGCGTCTCGCTCTTCATCGACCCGTACCTCTCCCGAGTCCCCCTGCGCTCCTTTCTACTCCGACGCCGTGCGCTCCCGGACCCGGCCATGATCGAGCGCTACGCGCAGGCGCCCGGCGAGGTGGCGGGGATCCTCGTCGGCCACACGCACTTCGACCACGCCGTCGATGCGCCCTTCCTCGCCAGGCGCTTCGGGACCAGGGCGTACGGGTCGGCCTCGCTGGCGCACCTGATGCGGCTGCACGGCCTGGGCGAGCTTGCCGCCGAGGTCGCTCCTCATCGACCCTATGAGCTGGGGCCCTTCGTCGTGCGGTTCGTGCCCAGCCGCCACTCCAAGCTCCTGTTCGGGCGCAAGGTGCCGATGGACGGCGAGCTCACCTGCGATCACCTCCACGGCCTCTCGCCGACGAGCTACAAGTGCGGCGACGTCTACGGCATCCGGATCGACGTCGCCGGGACCTCGCTCTACCACCAGGGCAGCGCCAACCTCGACGACGGCGAGCTGGCGAATGACCCGGTCGACCTCTTCCTCGCCGGGGTCGCTGGCCGCAGCGTCACCCCGCACTACTGGGAGCGCATCCTCCCGAAGCTCGATCCCGGCGTCGTCGTCCCGACCCACTACGACAACTTCTTCTCGCCACTTGGGAAGCCGCAGGACTACGCGCTGCGCGTGAGGCTGGCGGAGGTCCCCGGCGAGGTCGAGCGCGTCGCGCCCGACGCGCGGGTGGCGGCCCTGCCGCGGATCGACTCGTAGCGCCAGCGCCGCTCGATGTCGCGCAGCATCCGGGGGTAGACGAGCAGGTGGCGGAACGGCTTGATCGCCGCCATGTAGGCCTCGCCCTTGATCCCGTTCGGCTTCACCAGGACCGCCATCTGGCCGCGGTATCCGCGGGAGCCGTCGGGGACCCAGCCGAGGTGCATCACCCCGTGCATCGTGCTGTTGGCGATCTCCGCCGCCCATTCGTCGTCGAGGAGATAGAGCGGGCTGAACGGAAGCCCGCTGACCTCCGGGCCGCGCTCGGCGTCACGCAGGTCCTCGGGCAGCCTGTCCCTCAGCGACGGGACGCGGCCGCCGACGCCGTCCTCGTCTTCGTCCCAGCCGAACAGCTCTCCGAGCTTCCAGCGAAGGGCGAACAGCGCGCGGACCACGACGGACGAGCTCTCGGAGGTGTTCGAGTCGGCGAAGCGCTCGATCAGCAGGCGGAAGTCGTCCGGGCCACCCGGGGTGGGCAGCGCCCAGACGTCCTCCACCCGGAAGTCGGGGGCGATCTCGTGGATCCGCCACGGGCGGGAGGTGTGCGCGGTGTCGGGAAGTCGCATCCAATCTATACGGTAGCGTATATATCGGATGGCTGCACCGACGCTCACCCCCCGCGCTCGCTGGATCGACGAGGGCCTCAACGCACTCGCCGCCGGCGGCCCCGACGCTGTGCGTATCGAGCCCCTCGCCCGCTCGCTCGGTGTCACCAAGGGCGGCTTCTACGGGCACTTCGTCGACCGCCGCGCCCTGCTCGAGGAGATGCTCGATACCTGGGAGCGGACGATGGTCGACGACGTGATCGAGCGGGTCGACCAGGGGGGCGAGGACCCGAAGGCCCGGCTGCAGCGCCTGTTCGCGATCGCCACCTCCGGCCCCGGCCTGCTCAAGGCCGAGCTCGCGATCCGCGACTGGGCCAGGCGCGACAGGGCGGTCGCCCGCCGCGTGAAGCGGGTCGACAACCGGCGCATGGACTACATGCGCTCGCTGTTCGATGCCATCTGCCGCAACGAGGACGAGGCCGAGGCCCGCTGCCTGCTCGCCTTCTCCCTGTTCATCGGCAGCCCCTTCATCACCGCCGACCACCGCGGCCGCGGCCGCATCGAGGTCATCGAGCGCGCGCTCGCCGGACTCCTAGAATCACCCGGCGATGGCGATCTCCACCGATGAAGTCCGCCTGATGATCGAGGCCTCCCTGCCCGGCGCGCAGGTCGAGGTCGTCGACGAGACCGGTACGCAGGATCATCTGCGCGCCACGGTCGCCGCCCCCCAGTTCGAGGGGCTCTCGCGGATCGAGCAGCACAAGCTGGTCAAGAAGTCGGTGCAGACCCGTTTCGACGACGGCTCGATCCACGCCCTCTCCATCAAGACGTCGGTCCCTGAGTAGCGACTCCGCGGAGCCACGCGAGCGGGTCTGTATCGTGAGTGGCCATGACTGAACCAGCACTCAAGGACAAGGTCGAGGAGCTGATCCGGGAGAACAAGGTCCTTCTCTTCATGAAGGGCAACCCGGAGGCGCCTCAGTGCGGCTTCTCCATGCGGGTCGTCAACGTGCTCGAGACCTACGGGGTCGAGTACGGCGCGGTCGACGTCCTCCCGGCGCTCCAGCCTCTGCGCGAGGTGACCGCCGAGATCTCCGACTGGCAGACCTTCCCCCAGCTCTACGTCAACGGCGAGCTGGTGGGCGGCTGCGACATCATCGAGGAGATGGACGAGTCCGGCGAGCTGGCGACGCTGCTCGGCGTCGAGCAGCCGGAGCGCCCGTCCGCGAAGCAGGAATTCATCGCGGACAACCCGCAGCAGAGCCCGCCGATCCAGATCGAGCGCTAGAGCCGAGCGTTCCGGCTAGACCGCGGCGGCCCGCTCGGCCGTGTCTTCCTTCACCTGGAAGGAAGAGCCGCAGCCGCAGGCTGCTTCGACGTTCGGGTTGTTGACCGCGAAGCCGGCGCCCTGGAGGCCGTCGACCCAGTCGACCTCGGAGCCGAAGACGAACTGCATGCTCGTCTTGTCGACGACGACGGCGACGCCATCGCTTTCAAAGCGATGATCGCTCTCCTTGGGGGCGTCGAAGGCGAGCGCATACTGGAAGCCGGAGCAACCGCCGCCGCGAACCGCGACGCGCAGGGCCTGCTCGGCCCCGTTCTCCTGCTCGCCGAGCAGCTCCTTGATCTTGCCCGCCGCCTTGTCGGTCAGCGTGATCGGCTGTGTTGCCTCACTCATCGACATGAATTGTAGAGGGCCTTCCCCCTGACTCGTCAGGGTTTTGCCCGGATTGCTCTCCGTAGGCCCAGTCCAGGTACTGGAGGATCCGTCTCGAGTCGCTGACCACCTCCTGAGCATCGACCAGGACCGGGACGTGGGGCTTCTTCGTGAGCTCGACGATCTCGGGACGCTGAGAGCGCCGGCGCCGGACCCGCTCGGTTCGGTACTCGAGGCCGAGCTTGTCGAGCCGCCGGGCGACCGCTCCGCAGGGGCAGAGAAAGTTCGTGGGGGTGCCGCAGCGGTAGAGGACGCGGCGTGGCTCGCTCATCAGCTGAAGGGAAGCAGGCTGAGCGCGCGGCCGGTGCCGCGCAGGGCCAGGTCGGTGAGGCGATGGCCCTCGGCCCGCTTGCCCAGCTCCTCGAGCTGCCAGCGAACCGTGTCCTCCAGGGTCTCCTCGTGCGGGCGAGGCTCCCAGCCGAGCTGCGCGCGCGCCTTGTCGTTTCGGTAGGTGAACCACTGGGTGCCGGAGCGAACCTCGTCCGCCGAGGTGGGCACCTTCAGCCCGGCGAGCTCCATCATCTCCACGCCGACGAGGACCATGCGTCCCTGCATGCGGATCGGAGGCGCCGGCACGCCGGCGATCCGGCTGAGGTCGGCGAAGAGGCGCTGCTGCGTGAAGTTGCGGCCGGTGAGCAGGTAGCGCTCGCCGTCCCCCCCGCGCTCGTCGGCCAGGACGTGGCCCCTGGCGACGTCGCGAACGTCGACGATGTTGATCGCGCCGTCGAGGTAGCCGGGGATCCGGCGGAGCAGGAGCCGGCGGACGAGCGCGTTGGAGGTGCCGCTCGGGTTCGGGTCGTCGGGGCCCAGCACGAACGATGGGTTGACGATCGTGACCGGCAGGCCCTTGGCGGCCGCGCGCATCGAGACCAGCTCCGCCTCGTGCTTGGAGTTGATGTACGCGATCCCGAGCCGGCCGACGGTGAACGGCTGGTCCTCGTCGATCGTCTCCCCCTTCCTCGCGGCCCCGACCGCGCTCGAGCTCGAGGTGAGCACGGCCTTGACGACCCCGGCACGGAGGGCCTCCTCCATGACGTTCCGGGTGCCCTCCACGTTCACCTCGAAGACCCGGTCGCGGGCCCGGCTTCGCATCGAGGTGGTGCCGGCGACGTGGAAGACCCGCTCGACGCCCTTCATCGCCTTGCGCACCGCCTCGCGGTCGGTGACGTCGCCGATCGCGCGCTCGAACTCGATGCCCTCGAGCGGCTTCGTGTTGCTCTGCTTGCGGACCAGCAGCCTCAGGTCGTCGCCGCGACGAGCCAGTTCCCGGACGACGTGGAGGCCGACAAAGCCCGTCCCGCCGGTGACGAGCGTCTTAGTCATGCCGCGCGCATGGTAGAACGCCCCAATGCCCTCGACCGCGGTCGTCGCCGACACGACCTCATACCTGCCCCCGGAGTTGCTCGAGCAGCACGACGTCAGGCTCGTCAGCCTCTACGTCGGGCTCGAGGGCGAGCAGGATCGCGAGTCCGACATCGCCGACCTCCACGCCTTCTACGAGCGGCTGCGGGTCTCCGACCAGACCGTGACCACCTCGCAGCCCTCGGTCGGCGACTTCATCTCCTTCTACGAGCCGCTGCTCGACGAGGGCAAGGAGATCGTCTCGATCCACCTCTCCTCCGGCATCTCCGGCACCTACGAGTCGGCGATGCAGGCGCGGGAGCGGCTGACCGCCGACGGGAAGGGCGGCGAGCGCATCGTCGTCTGCGACTCGCTGACCGGGTGTGGCGGCATGGGCCTGATGGTGCTGGCAGCCGCCCGAGCCGCCGAGAATGGCGAGAGCGCCGCTCAGGCCAAGGAGCGGGCGGAGGAGGTCCGCAAGGTGCTCAAGATCTGGTTCGCGGTCGACACGCTCGACTACCTGCGCCGCGGCGGGCGAATCGGGGCGGCCCGCGCCTGGATCGGCACCACGCTGAAGATCAAGCCGATCCTCACCCTCGAGAACGAGATCACCCCGATCGAGCGGGTCCGCACCCGGAGCAGGGCGTTCGAGCGGATGGTCGACTACGCGCGCCAGCGCCACGAGGCCGGCGCGGACGGCTGGGTCGTCCAGCACGTCCAGGACCCCGAGAACGCGCAGCGACTGGTCGAGGCCTGCAGGCCGATCTTCGGCAACGACCCCGTCTTCACATCCGAGATCGGCCCCGTGATCGGGGCCCACGTCGGGCCGGGCCTGCTCGGGGTCGGCGGCGTGCCGAGGTCGCTGCTCGAGTTCTAGACCGGTCGTCTAGCCGCGACGCCGGCGGAGCGCGATCGCGCCGCCGACCAGGAAGCCGACCACGGCGGCGCCGACGGCGAGCTCGGTGCGGTGCTCGCGGATCTGACGCTTGACGTCGGTGGCCTGAATCCAGCGGTTCCGCAGCGCGTCGACCGACCGCGAGAACTCCTGGCGCTGCTGGACGATGTCGCGCCGGATCTGCTCCGAGGAGCGGGTACCGGGAGGAGGCATCGTTCGACGCCCGTTTCCCGCGGACGAGACGGTCTGGCCGGTGGGCGTGCTCATGGTCCGTCCTCCTTTCCGTTGTGTCCCTCGAAGGCGGCCTTGATCTCCTTGGCCTCCTCGATCGCCATGTCGGGCGTGGGCGGCGCCGCGCGCTTGAACGAGCGGTAGGCGAAGAGGCCGCCGGCGATCCCGATCAGCAGGAAGATGGCCGCCTCGACGAAGAAGCCGGCCCAGGGGTTGTCGAAGACCAGGTCGTTGAGCAACCAGGCGAAGCCGTGCATCGCGAGCGCCAGGGCGAGCAGCGCGAAGACACCCGCCACGAGCCCGGCGACCGACCCGCGCAGCAGGCTGTTGAACTTCTCCGTGACCTCGGTCTTGGCGAGCTCGATCTCCTCGCGGATCAGGACCGAGGCCTGGTCCGTGACCTCGAAGACGAGCTCGCCCACCGTCATGTCCTCGACCGGGCGATCGGCGTCCGGGGGGGCCGGAGGAGCCTGCGTCGACTGGGTGCCCTCGCCGTCGGTCACTCGGGCGGTTCCTCGTTGAAGACCCGGCGCCAGATGACCTCGGAGAGCCGGTGAGCCGCGACGGTCGCAAGCGCGCCGGTGGCCGCCAGCAGGCCCGCCCAGATCAGTCGCCTCATGATTTCGCTGTCCATTCCTTGGCCTCCTCTCCCGGGATCGCGCTACCCGGGCACGTGCGAGGAGTAAACCAAGTCGGCGCTCCGGCCGTTGGTCCGCGGGGAGGTGCGCTCGGCGTAACTCGCCCAGCGCTCGAAGAACGAGCGGTAGACCGCATGCGTCCAGCGGGGATCGGCGGCCTCGAGCAGGCCGTGCGATCCGGCGGGCAGGATCCAGACGCGGACCAGGTCGTTGCCGTTGGCGGCCTGCTGGAGCATCCGCGCGTGCTCGACCTTGACTATCCCGTCGTCCTCCGGATGAAGGATGAGGAGGGGCACCTTCGCGCCGGGCACGTGGTCGATGCCGCGGGAATGGGTCCAGATCTCCTCGGCATCGACCCCGTAGTACGGCGCCGACACGACCTCCATCGCCCGCATCATGTCCTCCGCCTCGGGCGGCCAGCGCCCGGAGCGGACGCGGGAGATCAGCGCCGCCTCGAATGCGCGGTGGAGGGGATAGCGGGGATGGCCCCGCGGCACCGGCTCGGAGAGGCGCTCCCAGGCCAGCTTCGGGATCGCCGGCGGTGAGACGGCCAGGATCCCGCCGTCGAGCGAGGTTGCCGTGTCCTCCTGGTCGCAGGCGTTGAGCACCGAGCTGCCGCCGAGGGAGATGCCCAGCGCGCCGACGGTCGTGCCCCCCAGCTCCTTCATGTACCGGGCCAGGGCGAGGATGTCGAGAGCCTCCTTCCACCCGCCTGTCGAGGGGGCCGGGCTGGTCAGCTCGGTCATCCCGAAGCTGCGCAGGTCGAGGGCGGCGACGTTGAAGCCCCACTCGTAGAAGGCGCGGACCGCGATCTGCCGGACGTAGTCGAAGCGGCTGTTGGTGAACAGGCCGTGGACGACGATCAGCGAGGGCCGCGCGGCCTCCTGCAGGGCGATCGAGGCGGCGATCCGCTCGCCGTCGGCCCCCTCGACGATGTGGTCCTTGAACTGGCCGGGATAGCGGTAACCGATCACGGCGCCCTCGCGGTTCTGGGCGACGACGAAGTTGGAGATGTCCGCGAGCCCCTTCCGCAGCTCCGCGAAGTCGGAGTGCCGCAGGTGCTCGGGGATGGTCTCGAGATCGCGCATCAGCGCGTCCATCGAGCGCTCACGTTCGGGCGGCACCGGGAGCGGCCGCTTGGAGCGCCGCTCGAGCGCCATCAGGTAGTCGCGGATGCGCCCGCCGACGAGCTGGCCGAAGAGCCACAGCGGCAACAGCACGATGCCGAGCAGAACGTTCGCGAACTTCGCCGTCCCGTGCAGGACCCGGTCCTGGCGCTCAGTCCTTGCCAGTCCCTCCCACATGGGGGATCAGCCCGCGACCGCGTCGCCGACCGGCCTCGGCTCGAGGCCGTCGCAGATCGTCTCGACGACGAGCCGCTTGGCGCGCTCGTAGTCATCGTCGGCGGAGGGGATCGACTCGAAGATCCAGCCGGTGAGCAGCTGCTCGATGGCGCCGTAGAAGACCATCGCGGCGAAGCTCGGGTCCACGTCGTCGCGGAACTCGCCGGCCTGCTGGGCGTCGGAGACGATCTCCGCGACAAGGTCGTAGGCCTGGCGGATCTCCGGAAGGTGGGTGCGCCCGAAGGAGTTCGCCGCCCTGGTGACCTCGACGATGATCACCTTCATCAGCTCTGGCTCGTGCCGGTAGGACTCGATGATGAAGTTGGCGACGCCGGCGAGCTTGTCGCGGGGCGGCGCGTCGCCGCCACGGACCTCCTGGCTCGCCTCGACCAGGAGCGCCCAGCGCTCGGAGAAGATCTCGTTGAGCATCTGGTCCTTGGAATCGAAGTAGTGGTAGACGAGCCCGTAGGCGACGCCGGCCTCGGCCGCCACGTCCGAGACGCGCGCGCTGTGGAATCCCTGCCGCGCGAAGACCGTGATCGCGGCGTCGAGGATCGCACGGCGCTTGTCGGGGGCCGGCGACTGGGCCATCAGGACGCCCCCGCGGGTGTGGCCGGTTCCGCCGCGGATGCCTGGACGTGGCCGCCACCGTCGTCGGGCCAGCGATAGGAGTCCGGGCGGCGGTGGCGCAGGCTGGGCAGGCTGGTCCGCATCTCGTTCTGGATGGTGAAGTCGAGATCGGCGGAGACGAAGCATTCGGTGTCGGGGGCCTGCGCCATCACGACTCCCCAGGCGTCGACGATCATCGAGCGGCCGTAGCTCCGGTAATGCGGCGGGGCGAAGCCGATCTGGCCCGCCGCGATCATGAAGACCTGATCCTCGATCGCCCGGGCCCGGATCAGGACCTCCCAGTGATCGCGCCCGGTGCGCTCGGTGAACGCCGACGGAACGGTGATCACCCGGGCACCCCGCAGGGTGAGGATCCGGTAGAGCTCGGGAAAGCGGAGGTCGTAACAGACGGTCAGCCCGACCATGGCTCCCCCCGCCTCGCCGAGCGCGAGCTGATCACCCGGCTCCTCGACCGCGGACTCCCGGTACTCCACGTCCCCGACCTCGACGTCGAACATGTGGATCTTGCGGTAGACGGCACGCCGCTCCCCATCGGGGCCGAACATCACCGACGTGTTGGCGAGCTTCTCCCGGTCGGGGACGATCTCGGGCACGCTCCCCGCGACCAGATGGATCCCGAGCTCGCGCGCCCAGCCGGCGGCGGCGGTCAGCGCCGGGCCGTCGAGCGGCTCGGCGGAGGAGCGAATCGCCTCCGGCGAGCCGAGCACCGTCCACTTCTCGGGCAGCACGATCAGCTCCGCACCCTCGGCGGCGGCCCCTCGAACGAGGCGCTCTGCAACCTCGAGGTTGCGGTCGTATTCGTCGGTGGAGTTGAGCTGGACGGCGGCGGCGCGCATATCTCTCCTGGCCCAGCCCGGGGTTTCGTGCGAATCCGGGTTCGGCTGACTGACCAGTCAATCTAGCGGCCGTATCGCCCGGATGCGTTCAGTTGTGTGACCCCACGCACGTTTCCGATCCAGGCATCGGCGGAAAGGGGGGATTAGTGCTCAGAAAGCTGTTGCCCCGTACCCGAACAGCCTTCGAGTCACGTACCCAGGTCTGGCGTGAGGTCGGGCTCGGATCCGAGATCGACCCCGCGGCCGCGCGCCGTTCCAAGGGCGGAGCACTCGTGCTCCTCGCTCTGATCGCGGGGGTCTTGGTCTGCTTCAACGAGCGCAAGACGCTGTTCCCGGGCTACGGCCTCGAGGTCCGTGTCGCGACGGTGTTCCTGCTCGTGATCCTGGGCTGGGGCCTGGCGCGACTGCTCGCCCGTGGCTTCGCCTCCGCGCTCTACCGGCGGCTCGAGCCGGGCACGGCGGGGACGATCGGATTCCTGGTGAGGCTGCTGACCATCATGGTGATGACGATAGTCGCCCTGCGCATCGCGGGTCTGCAGGCCGGGACGCTGGCGGTGGGCGGCGGCTTCACCGCGGTCGTCGTCGGTCTCGCCGCCCAGCAGGTACTCGGGAACCTGCTCGCCGGGCTGGTTCTGATCACCAACCGGCCCTTCCGCGTCGGCGAGCGGGTCCGCCTGCAGGCGGGCGTCCTGGCCGGCCGGCTCGAGGGAGTCGTCGGCCAGCTCGGCCTCTTCTATACGACCCTGGTCAGCGGGGCCGATCGGATCCTCGTCCCCAACGGCGTCCTGATCCAGACCGCGGTGACCCCGCTGCGGGAGCCCGAGCGGGTCGAGTTCCGCGCCCGCTTCCCCGCCGACACCAGCCCTCGTGAGGTCCAGCAGCTGATCGAGGACTCGATCGAGGTCCCGCTGCGCTATCCGCCGCACATCGCCGTTGAGGAGCTCGACCGCGACGACGTCGTCGTACGCGTCGTCAGCACGCCGATGAACCCGCGCGAGGGAGGCAAGCTCGCGGAGGAGGTGCTCGCCGGCCTGCGTGGCGTGGACGGGGACGGCGTCGAGGGGAACGGGGGGCCCGAGCCCGCATAGGATGAGCCGATGCGGGCTCTCGTCACCGGGGCGACCGGCAAAGTGGGACACGCGATCGCCTCGGCCCTCCTCGACAGGGGCGACCAGGTGCGAGCGCTGGTCCGCGATCCGAAGCGAGCGGCGAGCATCCTCCCGGCGGGCATCGAGCCCGTACGAGGCGACGTCACGGATCCCGAGACCCTGACCGCGGCGATCGAGGGCTGCGAGCTCGTCTTCAACTCGGCGGGGATGCCCGAGCAATGGGTCAAGGACGAGTCGATCTTCGACCAGGTCAACGCGATCGGCAGCGGGCACATGGCTGCAGCCGCCAAGCGGGCCCGGGTACGCCGCTTCGTCCACACCTCCACCCATGACGTCTTCCACGCCGATCCCGGCGAGCGCTTCGACGAGACCATGCTGGCCGACTATCCGAAGGGAACGGCGTACGAGCGCTCCAAGCAGCACGCGGAGGAGCTCGTGCTCGCCGAGCGGGACGGCATGGAGGTGGTGATCCTCAACCCCTCCGGCGTCTACGGCCCGACCCCATCGCCGACCCCTTCATTCGAGAACGAGGTCTTCGAGCCCGTGGTGAAGAAGCGCCTGCCCGCCGTTCCACCGGGCGGCACCGGGTACGCGTTCGTCGAGGGCGTCGCCGCCGGCCACCTGCTGGCAGCCGATCAGGGCAAGGACGGCGAGCGCTACATCCTCGCCGACGGCTACGCCGACTTCCGCGAGCTGGCCGAGACCGCGAAGCGTGTGGCCGGCCGCGGGCGCGTCCCTCCGAGGATGCCCGTCCCGGTCGCGAAGGCAGTGGCGTCGCTCGGCGCCGGGCTCTCGCGAGTGACCCGCCGCCCGCCGCTGCTGCCCAAGGGCCAGCTCGAATACATCCTCTGGCAGGCACGGCCGGATTCGTCCAAGGCCCAGCGCGAGCTGGGTTGGAAAACCACACCCCTCGATGAAGGAGTGCGGAGGACCCTGGACTCGATGGGCCTGCTCGAAAACGAGCTGAGTTGGCGAGTTACCGTCCCCCGTGGGACGGAAACTCACCAACCGGCGCGCTAACGCAGGCGGCCGACGCCCGGCACGAAGCGTCCCACCTGCGCCGCGTAGCGCCGGTATTCATTGCCATGTGTCCGCCTGAGGTACGGCTCCTCGACGAACCGCACCTGCAACTCGAGCCCAAGCGTGATCACGACCACCGCCGCGAACGCCACCCAGGTCGGAACCATCAGGGCGAACCCGGTCCAGCCCACGATCATCGCCGCGTAGATCGGGTTCCGGCAGAGCGAGAACCAACCGCCCGTGACCAGGTCGGTTCCCTGGTCCTCGCTGACACCGATCCGCCAGGACGCGCCCATGCCGAGCTGGGCGCCGAAGACGGCGAGGCCGCCGAGCGCCGCCAGGGCGATGCCGAGCGCGTGCAGCGCGTCGACGTCGAGCGTCTCGATCGGGTCCAGCTTGTCGTTGAGGACGAGGTTGAGCGCGATCACCGCCATCGCCATCCCGCCGATGAACAGCAGGCCGCTGATCCACCCCAGCGGACCGGCTCCCTTCCCCAGCCCGATCAGGCCGGTGCCGCCGGTACGTCGAAGCTGGACGGCGACGCGCACGAAGAACGTGAGGACCCCGAAGGCGATCAGCATGGCGGCGGCGAGCTTCGCCATCGCCGCTACTTGGGCTTGTCGCTGCCGTTCGAGTCGGGCTCGGCCCCGCGCCGAGCCTCCAGCTCGGCGACGAGCGCCTTGGTGTGCATCGCGGCGAGCAGGTCGTTGAGCGGCTGGTTGCCGGCCTCGATCAGCGCCATCGCCTCGTCGGAGTCCATCTCGCCGGCGAGGCGCTCCATCAGGACGTCGACCTCCTGCTTGACGAGGTCGCCCATCGCCTCCTTGTAGCGGAGGGTGTCGTAGACGGTGAAGCCGATCCGCTCCTCGTAGCCGCCCGCCCGGAAGCGGCTGATCGCCTCGATGATGCGAACGTCCGTCGGCGAGTAGCCCTTCTTGTCGGGCGTCAGGACCTCGAGCTCCGCGAGCCGGTCGAGCACGTCCTGCGGGAGCTCGTAGCGGTGGCGAACCTCGGCGGCGCTGACCCGCTCGCTCTCACCCGCCAGCGCGTGCTCGAGCAGCTTGTCGCCGAGCTCGATCAGCGCCCTGGCGCGATCCGGATCCTCCTCGAGCAGGTCCTTGATCACGCGGAGCGGCATGTAGCGCTCCTCCTGAAGCTGCTTGATCATCTTGATCCGGTCGACGAACTCGGCGGGGTAGTACGCCATGTTGCGCGAGGTCTTGACGGGCTCGGGGAGCAGCCCCTCGCGCAGGTAGTGCTTGATCGTCGCCGCCGAGACGCCGGAGGCGCGCGCCAACTCGCCCATGCGGAGCATCTCCTCCTTGGTCTGTGCCTTGGCCGCGCTCACGCCAGGAACTGCTCCTGCTTAGCTGTCGGGCCAGACCTCTCAACGGGGTCAGACCCCTTGGCGGCGCCGGACTCCTCGAGTGCCTGGATCTCCTCCTTCGAATAGCCGGCCTCCGAGAGCAGAGCCTCGGTGTGCTCCCCGAGAGCCGGGGCGGGCAGCTCGATGCCGGCGGGCGTGCGCGAGAGCTTGATCGGGAAACCGAGCTGCTTGACCTCGCCCATCTCGGGCTGCTCGTAGCTCACCACCATCTCGCGCTCGCCCACGAGCTCGGTCTCGAGCGCCTCGTCCAGGTCGAGGATCGGCTCGATCATCGCGTCGTGCTCGTCGTTGAAGGCCTTCCATTCGGCGCGAGTCTTGTTCTTGAAGACCTCCGCGACCTGTTTGTGCGCCTCGGAGCCCGGCTTCTCGAACTGCTTCTCGATCAGGTCCTCCCGCCCGACCGCCTGGCAGAAGCGCGCCCAGAACTTCGGCTCGAGGGCGCCGCAGGTGACCCAGCCGTCCGAGGCCTCGTACGGCCGGTAACAGATGATCCCGCCCGAAAGCATGATGTCGCCGCGCTCCGGGACCTCACCCGAGGCGAAGTAGCGCCCCGCCTCCATCGCCAGCCAGGCGAGCGAGCCGTCGGTCATCGAGATGTCGACCATCTGGCCCTGCCCGCTCCGGCGAGCCTCCTGCAGCGCGGCCAGGATCCCGACCGCGGCCATCAGCCCGCCGCCGCCGAGGTCGGCGATCTGCGCGCCCGACTGGATCGGCGGGCCGCCGGCCTCGCCGGTCAGCCCCAGGATTCCGTTCAGCCCCAGATAGTTCATGTCATGGCCGGCGCGGTCGCGGTTGGGGCCGTCCTGGCCGTAGCCGGTGATCGGGCAGTAGACGAGGGCCGGGTTCGCCTGGCTCAGGACGTCGAAGCCGACGCCGAGCTTGTCGAGGACGCCGGGGCGGAAGCTCTCCACGAGCACGTCGGCGGACTCCGTCATCTTGAGCAGCGCCTGCCGTCCTCCCTCCTGCTTCAGGTCGAGCCTGACCGAGCGCTTGTTGCGGTTGAGCGAGAGATAGATCGCCGAGCGGGTACCGAGCGGTGTGTGCTCCTCCGAGCCGTAGTAGGGCGGCGCCCAGCGCACGTAGTCGCCCTGGCCGGTGTCCTCGACCTTGATCACGTCGGCGCCGAGGTCGGCGAGCAGCAGCGTGCAGAAGCCGCCGGGCAGCAGCCTGGTGAGGTCGAGGATCCGCACGTCCTCGAGCGGCCGCGTCATTCTGCGGCCTCCGCGGTCTCGATCGGGTGCTCGAGGACCTCGCGACGCGTCGGCTCATCACGCTTCGCCAGCCCGAGCAGCTCGCGCGCCTCCGCGACGGTGGCCGCGCGGCGTCCGACGTCCTCGGCCATCTGGCGCGCCTTCGCGATCAGCTCCCCGTTCGATTTCGCCATCTCGCCGTTCGGGAGGTAGAGGTTGTCCTCGAGCCCGGCGCGGACGTTGCCGCCGAGGTTGAGCGAAGCCGCGAGAAGCTTCCACTGGTCGCGCGAAACGCCGATCACCTGCCAGTTGTTCGGCCCATCGGCCCCGCCTGGGATCTGCTCGGACATGAACGCGACGTTCCGTGCGTTCGGCCGGATTCCGCCGTTCACCCCCATCACCAGGGAGATCTGCAGCGGCGGCTCCAGCAGGCCCATGTCGAGGTAGGGGTCGAGGTTCGCGACGTGGCCTGCATCGAAGCACTCGTGCTCCGGCTGAATGCCGAGCTCGTTCATCTCGGTGAGGAACGCGGTGATCGTGTCGAAGCTGTTCTCGAAGACGGCTTTGAACACGAAGTCCTTGCGGCGCCGCGAGTACTTCGCGTAGTTCATCGAGCTCATGTTGAGAGCGGCGACATCCGGCCGGAGCGCCCGCAGGTACTCGAGCCGCTTCTCGATCGGGACCCCGATCGCGCCGGTCGAGTAGTTGATGATCACGTCGTCGACCTCGGCCCTGATCGCCTCGGTGATCGCCTGGAAGTCCTCGATCTCGTACGACGGCGTGCCGTCGGGAGTCCGCGCGTGGATGTGAATCTGCGAGGCGCCCTCGTCGACCGCCCGTCGCGCCTCGGACGCGTACTCCTCGGGCGTATAGGGAATCGCCGGGCACTGGTCGCGGTTGGCGATCGCCCCGGAGATCGAGTTGCTGATGATCACCGGATCCTCGAACCGGCTCATGCGCCACTCCTGGACGCGCTTCGGACGGCATCGGCGAGCTCCTGCAGCGCCGATACCTCGTCCTCGCTCGCATCGATCGCGAGTTGGATCCCGTAGGAATCTCCCTTGGCGGGATTGCTGAAGGCGTTGAATTCCCGAGCGCTCACCTCGACCTCGTCGATCAACTCGATGGGCATGCGGTGAGACGCGGTGTCCGCGAATCCGAGGATCTCCAGCACCTCACCGTCGAACGCAATGACTCCGGCATAGGCGACGTTCTCGTGGGTGAGGCTGACGCGAGCGACGCTCATGCTGGCGTGCTCTCCTCGAATGCGGTTTGAGCTGCGGATTCCTCGAGGAAGCTCTGCATTCGCGCGATCCGATCGCCCTGGAACCAGAGGACCGAGTAGAACGGCTGGTCGAGCTCGAGCTCGCTTCCCCGGCCCTTGGCGGTGAGCTGGCCGATCGCCATCACCCGGCCGCCGATCTCCCGAAAGTCCTCAACGCTGATGCGGAAGGTCTCCCAAGTCTCATTCAGATCGGCGAAGAAACGACGGAACTCGTTGTGCCCCCTGATGGAGCCGCCCTCGACACTGGCGGCGATGGCGGGGACGAACTCGAAATCGGGCGTCGTCAGCTCGAGCATCCGTCGAGGTCTCCGGCCGTCCAGAATGCGTAGCCACGGCGAGCAACATCCAGCGCGGTGTCGCTCATACCGGCATCACCCCGTGCTTCTTCCAGGGGCGATCGACCCGCTTGCCGGCGGCCATGCGCAGGCCGCGGATGATCGTGGGCCGCGTCTCGCGCGGGTCGATGATGTCGTCGATCATCGCGTTGCCGGCCGCGATGTAGGGATCGATCTGGGCGCGGACCGCCTCGAGCATCTTCTCCCGGGTCGCGTCGGGATCGTCCGAGGCCTCGATCGCGGAGCGGCCGATGATGTTGACCGCGCCCTCCGCGCCCATCACCGAGATCTCGGCGGAGGGCCAGGCGACGATCAGGTCCGGCTCATAGGCCTTGCCGTTCATCACGTAGTAGCCGGCGCCGTAGGCCTTGCGGACGACGACGGTCACCTTCGGCACGGTCGCGCGCGAGACGGCGTAGAGCATCTTGGCGCCGTGGCGGATGATGCCCGCGTGCTCGACCTTCGAGCCGACCATGAATCCGGGCACGTCCTGCAGGAAGACCAGCGGGATGTTGAAGGCGTCGCAGAGGTTGATGAAGCGCGCCGCCTTGTCCGCCGAGTCGTTCTCGAGGATGCCGCCGAGCTGCTTGGGCTGATTGGCGACGATGCCGACCGGCTGCCCTCCGAAGCGGGCCAGGCAGGTGATGATCGTCTTCGCGAACTTCGGCTTGATTTCGAAGTAGACGCCGTCGTCGACGATCTCCGAGATCACGTCGTACATGTCGTACGGATGCCGCGGGGACTCGGGGACGATGTCGAGGAGCTTCTCGGACATGCGGTCATCCGGGTCCTTCGCCTCCCGGACCGGCGGGCGCTCCTCGCAGTTCGCCGGGAAGTAGGAGAGATAGTCCTTGACCACCTGGATGCACTCCTCGTCGTCCTTCACCTCGAGGTCGCCGACGCCGGACTTCCGGCAGTGGACCTTGGCGCCGCCGAGCTCCTCCATCGAGATGTCCTCGCCGGTGACGGCCTTGGTCAGGTGCGGGCCGGCGAGCGCCATGGCGCCCTGGCCGACCACCATCGGCACGAAGTCGGAGAGCGCCGGGATGTAGGCCGTGCCCGCCGCGCAGGGCCCGAGCATGGCCGCGACCATCGGGATCACACCCGACATCACCACCTCCTCCTGGAAGAGGTGGCCGGAGCCGGCGAACAGCGAGCCCGCGGCCTCCTGGATTCGCGCGCCGGCCGAGTCGAGCAGCCAGATGAACGGCATCCGCTTGGACAGCGCCATCTCGCGCAGGCGCGCGACCTTGAGCTCGCCCGTCATCCCCATCGAGCCGGCCATCACCGTGAAGTCGTAGGCGGCGATGCAGCAGCGGCGGCCGTCGACGTCGCCCCAGCCTGTGATCACACCGTCGGCGGGCGCCTCCTTGCCCTCCATGTTCCGCTGTGAGAAGTGGGGCCGTCCGTGGATGCCCATCTCGACGAAGGTCCCCGGGTCGCAGAGCAGGTCGATCCGCTCGCGGGCGGTGAGCTTGCCGCGTTCGTGCTGGAGCGCGATCTTCTCCTCGCCGCCGCCGAGCTTCGCCTTCTCCCGCCGCGCGTGGACGTCCTCGGTGAGCGCCTTCATGCCGGTCTCCTCGCCGGCCTCCACCTCCTCGGGCGCCTCCGGCGCCTCTCCCTGGTGCTTGGTCTCGTCGGTCGCAGCCATCAGCGTCCCTTCCATTCGGGCTCGCGCTTCTCGAAGAAGGCCTTGACGCCCTCCTGGATGTCCTCGGTCGAGAAGGTGAGCGAGAGCTGTGAGCGCAGGAACTCGAGCGCGTCGTCGAGCGCCATGTCCTGCTGTCGGTACATCGCGTCGTGGCCGAGCCGCATCAGCACCGGGCTCTTCGAAGCGAGCTGCTGAGCCCAATCGTCGACCGCGGCCTGGAACTCGCCCTCCGGGACCACCTTGTTGGCGAGCCCGTACTCCACCGCCTGCTCCGCGGAGATCTGCTCGCCGAGGAGCATCATCTCGTTGACCTTCTTCCGCGGGACGTTCCGGTAGATGATCGACATGATCATGTAGGGGAACGCGCCGACGTTGATCTCGGGTGTCCCGAAGCGCGCACCCTCCTTGGCGATCAGCAGGTCGCAGGAGAGGGCGAGACCCATGCCGCCGGCGAGCACATGGCCGTTGGCGGCGCAGAGCGACGGCTTGCCGAGCCGTGGCATCAGCCGAAAGAACTCGAGGAAGAGATCCGACGCGAAGTGCTTCTGGACGAGCGGCGCGTCGGCCGCGAACCCGCCCAGGTCCGCGCCCGCGCAGAAGACCTTCTCGCCGGCCCCGGTGAGGACCACCGCACGCACGGCCTCGTCGTCCCGAGCCTGCTTCATGGCGTCGACCAAAGCGGCGAGCAGCTCGCCGTTGAGCGCGTTGCGCTGATCGGGGCGGTTGAGGATCAGCGTCGCGACCCCATCTGAGACCTCGTAGAGGAGCTCCTCGGCCATCGCCACGGACCCTAGTGGATCTGTGACCGAATGGGAAGTACTACGTCCTACTGACCACCATTTGGCCAGCTGCGATTTTGGGCGCCTTGAACCATTACCGAGTGATTGGACACATATTCGATAGCCAGGCAGTACGCTCACCAGCGTGGAGGCCAACACAGCCCAGAGGGTCAGAACAGGCGTCCAGACGACGCCGAAGCAGGCTCCCGCCGGCCCCGTAAAGCTGCCTCCCGGCCCGCGCCAGCCCGTCCTCGCGCAGACGCTCCGGTACGTGAGGGATCCGTTCGCCTTCCTCGAGCGCTGCCAGGAGCGGCATGCGGTCGAGGGCGCCGTGACGATCAACATCCTGGGCTTCGGGCGGACGGTGTGGGTGACCAATCCCGAGTTGATCCACGAGGTCTTCGCCCGCGACGATGAGATGCCGCTCAGCCCGGCAGGCAACCTCGTCAAGCCGATCTTCGGCACCCGCTCGGTGACCGGCCTCGACGGCCACGCCCACCTCGAGCGACGCAAGCTGCTGCTCCCCCGCTTCCACGGCCAGCGAATGGGAGCTTTCGAGGCGGGCTTCCGTCGCGCCTCAGAGCATCTCATCGAGCGCTGGGAAGCCGGTTCTGAGTTCGAGCTCCATCCGGAGATGTACCGGCTGACGATGGACTACCTCTTCGAGACGCTGATCGGCGCCACGGACCGTGAGTACGTGGACGAGCTGACCCGCGCCTCCGAGGGGCTGATGGCGATGATGAGCCTTTGCGCGGTCGGCGACTGGGTCCGCCACGACCTCGGGCCGCTCTCGCCGTGGTTCTACTTCCTGCGTCGCCGCCGTCGGCTGGACAAACTCCTCTACGGTGAGATCGCCGCACACCGCAGGGCGGTAGCGGAGGGAACCGCCGGCGACGACGTCCTGACGATGCTGATCGAAGCCGAGACCGAGGACGGCTCGGGCCTCACGGACGAGGAGATTCGAGATGACCTCGTCGCGTTGATAGTGGCTGGCAGTGAGACCACCGCTACGGCTCTCGCCTGGTCATTTGACCTGATCTTGCACAGACCCGGCGTGAGACAGCGCATCGTCGCGGAGGCCGAGGTCGGCGAGTCCGAGTACACCGATGCCGCAATCAAGGAAGCGCTTCGCCTTCGTCCTCCGGTCATCGCGGCCGGGCGCGTGACGGCCAAGACGGTCGATCTCGGGCCCTGGCGGATCCCGGAGGGCGTCCGGATCTGGACTCCGATGAGCCTCATCCAGCGGGATCCCGATGCATACGAGCACCCCAACGAGTTCCGCCCTGAGCGATTCATTGAGAGCAAACCACCCGCATACATGTGGATTCCCTTCGGTGGCGGCGTGAGGCGCTGCCTGGGAGCGCCCTTCGCTCTGCTCGAGATGCGGGTTGTTCTGCAGACCGTGCTCTCTCGGCTGAAGCTGACTCCCCTGAGTGAGACCGTCGAGCGCACCCGCGCCGAGGGAGCGATCATCGTCCCAGCCGGGGGGGTGCGCGTCCGGGTCGAGGGGCCGGCCGTTGCGGAGCGTCACGAGCACCACCCGCTCGACGGGCTGTTGGCGGAAAGCGCCGACGAGTCCGTGGCGCGAGACCGTCAGCGGGTCTAGCTCTCTGAGCGTGCCGCGGCGGCGCCCGATCCGCGGCATATAGTGAGCAAGTGAGGGTCCTAGGGGGCTTCTCCTACCTGCATCGGCGCTCGATCGCTGCAATCGCTCTGATCGCGACCATCGGCGCCGCGGTCCTCGGCTCGTCGGTCTTCGACCGGGCGCAGCCCTTCGGGTTCAGCGATCCGAGTTCCGAGAGCTCGCGCGCGTACGACCTGATCGAAAACGCCACCGGGGCGCGCGCGGTCCCGGCGGTGGTCCTGCTGGTGACCCCCGGAGGGTCGGTCAGGAGCGCCCAGAGCAGAGCTGTCGTTCAGAGAGCGGCGAGGACCCTGGCGGAGATCAAGGGGATCGTCCGCGTGGTGACGCCCGCCCAGGATCGGTCGCTTGTCTCGGACAGCGGCGCCCAGGCTCTGGTGGAGGGACTGGCGAGTCGATCGGTGGACAACCTGTCCAAGGTCGGGGAGCGGACCGACGCCGCCTTCGCTGGGGACGGGGCCATCGAGGTCGGCGGCACGGCGGTTGCTGCGGTGCAGCTCAACGACAACACCGAGAACGATCTCCGCCGAATCGAGCTTTACGCGGCACCGATCATCTTGCTGATCTCGCTACTCGTCTTCCGCAGCCTCGTGGCGGCTGTGCTGCCGCTCATCGTGAGTGGACTGTCGATCGCGTTCACTCTCGCGGCGCTACGCCTGCTCTCCGCGGTGATGACGGTCGACATCTTCGCCCTGAACGTGGTCACCGTCCTGGGCCTCGGTCTCGCGATCGACTACAGCCTGTTCATGGTGTCCAGGTACCGCGAAGAGCTGGCGCGATCTGGACCTGGCCTGAAGACGATGTGCAACACGGTGGGGCCCATTGGGAGGATGGTCGCGTTCAGCGCCGGGACCGTCGCCGCCGCGGTCGCCTCCCTGTGCATCTTCCCGCAGCCATTCCTGTACTCCACCGGGGTCGGTTGCGCGATCGTGACGCTTCTATCCGCGCTGATCGTGATCTTGGTGCTGCCCGCAATCCTGGGTCTGCTCGGAACCCGGATCAACGCCCTGAGCCTCTCTGATCCGACGCCGGTCAATGGCTCGCCCCTCTGGCGACGGGTGGCCGCGGTTGTTCAGGCTCGGCCTGGCGTCGTCGCACTCCTGGTTACTGCGGTGATGCTGGTCGCGGCGCTGCCTCTGGAGCGGCTCCAACTCAGCCGAGCGGACGCCCGGGTTCTTCCACGTGACAACAGCGCGCGCCTGGTGGACACGGCCGTGCGGTCGAACTTCCGAGACGACCCGGCGGACTCGATCATTCTGGTTCAAACAGGTCGATCCACGTTCCGACGGTGGACGATCAAGAAGGTGCCACCGGTGACGCGGGTCGGTCGTCCCCAACGCCTCCCTGGTGGAGTCGAGGTGGTCGAGGTCCACACCAACGTCGATCCCAATTCCGACGCTGCCACGGGGGTGGTCAAATCGATTCGCGGGAGCCGACTCGGGGCTTCGACGCTGGTCGGGGGCTCGAGCGCCGAACTGGTGGATCAGCGGGCGAGCCTTCAAGCCCACCTGCCCTTGGCGGTGGCGATCGTCGTGGCAAGCACGCTGATTGCGATCCTGCTCATGACCGGCTCCGCCGTTTTGGCGGTGGCCACCCTGATCGTCAACATGCTCACCATCGGCGTATCCCTGGGCGTCCTGGTGTTCGTGTTCCAGGACAACAGATTCGAGTCGCTGCTCGTCTACAGCGGGGTGGGAGCGCTCGACATCTCGATTCCGATCCTCCTCTTCGCCGTCATCTTCGGGTTATCCACCGACTACGGCGTCTTTCTGCTCAGCCGAATGGCGGAATTACGCCGAACCGAGTCCGACTCTCGAGCAATTGCCCTGGGACTGGAGCAGTCCGGCAGGATCATCACCGCGGCCGCAATTCTGTTCGCGGTCGCCATGGGCTCGTTCGTCTTCTCCCAGATGGTCTTCATCAAGGAGGTCGCCGTCGGAACTGCCTTGGCGGTGCTGGTCGACGCGACCCTCGTCAGAGCTTTCCTGATGCCGGCCTTGATTCATCTTTGCGGCGAGCGGGCGTGGTGGTCGCCCGGACCCCTCGCTCGGCTGGTTCGAACTAGACCCTGAGGACGGCCTCGCGCTTCAGCGCGCGCAGGAGGGCGTCAACCACTCGCTCGTCGAATTGGGTCCCTGCCCCCTTGCGAAGCTCATTGCGTGCGGCCTTCTCACCGATCGAGCGGCGATAGACCCGATTACTCGTCATCGCCTCGTACGCGTCGCCGACCGCAAGGATCGCGGCTTCCAGCGGAATTTCGTCGGAGCCGATGCCCTTGGGATATCCGGTTCCGTCCGGTCGCTCGTGGTGGGCGAGGATCCATCCACGGACGTCGTCCAACTCGTCGCTCGCGAGAATCCTCGCGCCCAGCTCCGGATGGCGACGCATCTGATCCATCTCATCGGTCGTGAGCTTTCCGGGCTTGCCCAGAATCGAATCCGGCACGCCGATCTTTCCAATGTCATGAAGGATGCCCGCCAAGCGGACCCGCTGTACCCGGGCCTCATCGAGGCCGAGCTCCCGCGCCATCATCTCGCAGAGCAACCCCACCGTCTGGCTGTGCTTGGCCGTGTAGGAGTCGCGCTGATCGAGAGCCTCCGCCAGGCTCAGGACCGTGGCAAGTTGTGCCTGACTCTCGACGCTTCTCTTGCCGGCGACGGCTCCGACCGTGCTGGTCACCTCCGGGCTGTAGATGACGGCTCTGTCACGACCCAGCGCCTTCGCGGCCTGCAGGGCTCGATCGGTGACGGCGACGAGGTCGGCCGGATCGGAAGCGTGGCCAGGGAACTCGGCCACGCCCGCCGATGCGCTGATGCCCTGGGGGGACCCGAGCATCGACCCACGCATGTGGGAAAGGATCTTCTCCGCCAGCAGAAAGGCGCCATTGCCATCGATCTGCGGCAGCACCACCGCGAACTCCTGACCTCCGGAGCGTGCGACGGTGTCAATCAGCCGGGTCGAATCCTTGAGCATGACCCCGAGCTCCTGCAGGATCTTGTCTCCGCCGCTGATGCCGAGTCGCTCGTTGAGAGACTTGAAGTGGTCGATGTCGATCAGCAGCAGGCTGACGGGTTGTTTATCGAAGCGCGAGCGCTCGACTTCCTTCTCGAGGGCGAGCTGAAGGCCCGTGCGGTTCGGCAGCGCCGTCAGCGGGTCGGTTCTCGAGGCCTCGACCAGGCGGGCCATCAAGCGCTCGACTCGCTGGCGGAGGTAGGTCAGGAGGAGTCCGGCGGTGGCGAGCGTCCCGGCAACGATCGAGAAGAACGCGACGTTGGTATGCGCGGCACCGGGCGGTGGCGTCGGCGTGATGGCTATCGCAACCGCGTAGCAGAGGGCCGCGAACGCGAGGTAGCCGGCGGCCTCCCAGCGCGAGACGGGGTAGTAGAAGACGTAGAACCCGATCCACAGGTAGAAGATCGCGAAGCCGCTCGAGCTGTCGCCGCTGAAGTACACGGCGACGGTGGTCAGCACAGCGGCGAGGAGATTTCCGATCTTCAGCCAGTTGAACGAGATTCGATCGCCCAACATCAGCACGACGATCCCGTAGACGAGTGCGCTGATCTGCACGCTCAGCAGGCCCGGGACGTTGTAGTAGTCGGGATGCGGGAGGAGCGTGGCAATCGCCCCGTTCACCGCTGCGCCCAGCGCCAGCAGGCCCTGTACCTGCGCGAGCGGCCCTGCAGCCGCCTTACCGGAGATCAGCTCACGCGATCCACCAGGCTCATCGTTGCTCCTAGGCAACGCAAGCATCTCGAACCCACCCGCCTCCTTGGCAGGTTTTCTCCCCTCGTTGCGGCTCATTACAGGCATGATCGGCGGAAATACCGCGGAAACTTGAGCCTGGACGCAAATATGGCGAATTGGTCACGGCCGGTATGGACCTATGTTCGATTGATCGCGTGCGACGGATCTTCGGGTTTCGGCCCGAAAAGCCTGCTTATTGCGGAATCGAGACCCGTTCGACGGTCGCCCGAGCGTCTTGCGCGGGCGCGAACGTGAAGCGTCTGCGCGCGATGGGCTCGTCGGCACGATCGGGAGCTCTGAGAGTTGCCGCGGCGAGAACCTCGCGGATGACGACCTTCATCTCAAGCTGAGCGAAGCTCGCGCCCAGGCACCGCCTGACCCCTCCGCCGAATGGGAGCCAGGGCTCGCTCTCACCCTCGAGGAATCGCTCGGGTCTGAACTGGGCGGGGTCCGAGTGGAGGGCCGGATCACGATGGAGCAGGAAAATCGAGACCATCAGAACCGACCCGCTGGGGATCGTGTAGTCATTCAGCGCGATGTCCTCCCGCACCTTCCGAGCAAGCACCGGGACGACGGGACGCAGTCGAAGAACTTCCTTTACGACGGCATCCAGATACTCCTCGCTGTCCCGGGCGAGGTCGTCCTGTAGACGGCTCATGACCTCAGGTGAGCGCAGCAAGCGCTCGAAGGTCCAAGCGAGCGCGCTTGTCGTCGTCTCGTAACCGGCCATGAGCATCGTGAGCAACTCGTCTCGAATCTGCCTGTTGGACAGCGGCGTGCCCTCCTCATCAGTTGCGGCACACAGCAGTGAGAGACAGTCGCTGGCGCTCTCGATCGGCGAAGCCTGTCGTTCGACGATCGCGTCCAGGAACAGACCGTCCAGCTCATCGAGCACTCGCTGCAGCCGGGCATAGGGGGTGATGCCGCTGAGCTCGCGCCGGAAGTAGGGCAGCAGGGTGAACGGAGACGAGCAGCGCCTCATCATCTCCGGCACCAACACACGGAACTGCTCGAGCCGATCGTCAGGTCCGGGACCAAGCGCGAGTCCCAAGATTGCTTCGAAGGAGACGGCCTCCATCTCCTCCTGCAACTTGACGGTCTGGCCTGCGCTCCAGGAGGCCAATCGCTCGCGCGTCGCCGCCTCCACGGTCTTAGCGAATGCCGGGCCGTGGTTCGCCCCGAAAGCCGGCAGCAGGATGCGGCGGTGTCGCATGTGCTCCTCCCCATCGAGCACGAGTAGGGAGGCGGGGCCGACGACCGGCTTCAGGATTCCGTTGGCATCCCCGGCGCGGAAGATGCTCGGGTCACCCCTCATCACCTGCCGCGCCGCCGCCGGCTCGGCGACGACGACGGTGTTGCGGCGCGGACCTAGCCGCAGAGAGAAGATGTCGCCGTAGCGGCGTCGGCAGCTCTCGATGAACGAGGTCGGCCGATACATCCACTCAAGCGTCTGGACGATTCCCGGCGTTCGCGGACCGGGAGGCATGGCCGGCGCAGGAGTGGAGATCAGACCCCCTCCGGACCCAACAGAACCGAGCGCTGATTCAGTTGCGCGTGACACCCCGGCGGAAGGCTAGAGAGCGAAATCCACCTGCACATCAGGAAAACTCCGCATCTCGTTTTGGGAAGAACCTTGCGGTTGAAGTAAGAAGTAGGAAGTCCTACCATTCACTTTGTCACGGGCGGCTTCGACCAGCCCGGACTCCACCCTCGAGGACAAGGAGAACCTGAGTGGCCACCGCGACTTCCGGCGTCATCAAGCCCGATCACGGCGCCTCCCGCAAGCACTTCATCTTCACGGACGAGCACGAGGAGCTGCGCGAGTCGATGCGCTCGTGGGTCCTGAAGGAGCTCACCTCCCACCGCTTCGAGTGGGAGGAGAACCTCTGGCCCGACTCCGTTCTGCACCGCGCCGGCGAGCTCGGCTACATCGGCCTCTGCTACCCCGAGGAGTACGGCGGCCAGGGCGGCGACTACTACTACTCGCTGGTCCGCGCCGACGCGATGAGCTACTCGGGCTGCGGCGGGCTCAACATGGGGATGGCCGTCCACACCGACATGGCCACGCCGCCGATCCACCTGCTCGGCACCGAGGACCAGAAGCAGCGCTACCTGGTCCCCTCCATCAAGGGCGAGCTGATCAGCTCCCTCGGCATCACCGAGCCCGGCGCCGGTTCCGACGTCGCCGGGATCCGGACCACGGCCAAGCGCGACGGCGATGAGTGGGTGATCAACGGCTCGAAGATCTTCATCACCAACGCCCTGCGCGCGAACTACATCGTCCTGGTCGCCAAGACCGATCCGGACGCCGGGCACGACGGCATCAGCCTGTTCATCGTCGACATTCGCGACTCCGCAGGCAAGGAGACCGAGGGCTTCTCCGTCTCCCGCAAGCTGGAGAAGATGGGGATGCACGCTTCGGACACCGGCGAGCTCTCCTTCCAGGACGTCCGCGTCCCGGCGGAGAACCTCCTCGGCCAGGAGGGCAAGGGCTTCTACCACATCAGCTGGGAGCTCCAGGGCGAGCGGCTGGTCGCCGCGATCGGCTGCGTCTCGGGCGCGGAGCGCGTCTTCGACCGCACCCTCGAGTACGCCAAGGAGCGCGAGGCCTTCGGCCGGCCGATCGGGCGCTTCCAGGCGATCCGGCACAAGTTCGCCGAGATGTCGGTGAAGATCGAGGCCGCCAAGCAGATGGTCTACGCGACCGCCTGGCGCTTCGCCAACGGCGAGTACCCCGTCCGCGAGATCACCCAGGCCAAGCTCTACGCCTCACGGATCATCGAGGAGGTCTGCGACGACGCGATCCAGATCCACGGCGGGTACGGCTACATGAAGGAGTACGAGGTGGAGCGGGCGTATCGCGACGCCCGCCTCAACCGGATCGGCGCCGGCACAGACGAGGTCATGCTCGAGGTGATCGGGCGGAGCTACGGGCTCTAGGCCCTCGCCCGGGCCACGCCCACGTCCTCGTACCCGTAGGGCGTGAGGTCCTTGACCGCCCGCACCTCGATGGAGCTGTCGGGACGCAGCGGGACCTTCTTGGCCCAGGCGATCGCCTCATCGAGGCCCTCGACGTCGATCAGGCAGAAGCCGCCCAGTTGCTCTTTGGTCTCCGCGAAGGGTCCGTCCGTGATGGTGTGGCTGTCTTCCGTGACGCGCACGGTCTTGGCGGTCTCCGGCAGCTCGAGCGCCTCGTTGGCGACGATCACGCCGGCCTCGGACGCCTCCCGATTGAACTCGTTCCAGGCGGCCATTCCCGCCTTCGTGTCCTCGGCGTTTCCGTACATCCGGTCCTGATCCCGGACGAAAGCGAGCAGGTACTTCATCTCTTCCTCCTTGATCTCATGCGGCGCCTTTCGCCGCATTCAACCTAACGACGAACGGGCAGCAGCCAGATCGACTACCCGGGCCGCTCGGCGATCGGGCGAACCTCGATCGCGCCCCCGCGCACCGGGAGCTTCTCGGCCCAGCCAGCGGCCTCGTCGAGGTCCTTGCACTCGAGGACCATGTAGCCGGCGATCTGCTCCTTGCTCTCGGCGAACGGGCCGTCGGTGACCACGAGCTTCCCGCTCTTGCGGCGAAGCGTCCGGGCGCTGGCGCTCGGCCCGAGCGCCGCACCGGGATCCGTGAGCACGCCGGCCTCCTGGATCTCACCCATGAACGCCATCATCCGCTCGCCCGCCTCCTGGCGCTCCTCGGGCGTCATCCCCTCCATCCCTGTTCCGTCGGTGATCAGGGACACCATGAACTTCATCTCTCGCCTCCTCGTCTCGCGCGGCGGACTCGCCGCGTTTCACCCTAACGACGAACCCCCGAGACCCGGGTCGACATTCTCGCCAGCGGATATAACGAGAGCCACATGAGCAACCTCGACCACATTCGCTCCTACTACGACGCGCTCAACACCGGCGACGCCGAGCTGGTCGCCTCCCACTTCACCCAAGACGCCGTCCACTACTACACGCGTCTCGGCCCTCACGAGGGCGCCGAGCGAATCGGCCAGAACTCCGAGATGGGCGTGAACAGGATCGACGGCCAGTGGTACATCGAGCACGGCATCGAGCAGGGCGACGAGGCCGTGATCGAATGGACCATGACCTGGCGCGACCCGAAGTCCGGCGAGAAGCGCCTCGACCGCGGCACCGAGTGGTTCCGGTTCCGCGACGGCAAGATCGCCGAGGTCCGCGCCTACCACCACGGGGGGAAGAAGAACCCGCAGGGGGACCTGCTCGGCTTCGACCACGCCGGGCGCGGCTACACGATGCTGGAGGACTGGAAGCCCCCGAAGAGCAGGGCGAAGCAGTGAGCGTCATCAAGGACACCGGCCGGCGTGCGCCGCTACCGCCCTTCACGGACGAGCACGAGGAGCTCCGGGAGTCGGTGCGCCGCTTCGTCACGAACGAGATCGCGCCGCACGTCGACGAGTGGGAGGAGGCGCGCGAGTTCCCGCGCGAGCTCTACAGCCGCTGCGGCGAGCTCGGCTTCCTCGGGCTCAAGTTCGAGACGGAGTACGGCGGCCAGGGCGGCGACTACGTCCACGACGCGGTCTGGGTCGAGGAGCTCTCGCGCTCCGGCGGCAGCGGCGGAGTCGCCGCCGGGCTCGGAGCGCACGCCGAGATCGCGATGCCGCCGATCTGGAAGTTCGGCACCGAGGTGCAGAAGCAGCGCTGGCTCGTTCCGGGGATCAAGGGCGAGCTCGTCGGCGCCCTCGGTATCACCGAGCCGGGCGCGGGCTCCGACGTCGCCTCGCTCCGGACCACCGCGAAGAAGGTGGACGGCGGCTACGTCGTCAACGGCTCGAAGACCTTCATCACCAACGGAGTGCGCGCGGACTTCCTCGTCTGCGCGTGCAGGACCACGCAGGAGGGTGGCCACCACGGCATCTCGTTCCTCGTCCTCGAGCGCGACATGCCCGGCTACGAGGTCGTCTCCAAGCTGGAGAAGATGGGCTGGCACGCCTCCGACACCGGCGAGCTCTCCTTCACCGACGTCGAGGTCCCCGAGGAGAACCTGCTCGGCGAGGAGAACGAGGGCTTCAGGCTGATCATGGCCAACTTCCAGTGGGAACGGCTGACCATGGCGCTGGGCGCCGTCGGCGGCATGCAGAGGGTCTTCGAGCAGACCCTGGCCTACGCCAAGGAGCGGGAGGCGTTCGGGCGCCCGATCGGCCGCTTCCAGGCGATCCGGCACAAGTTCGCCGAGATGTCGGTGAAGATCGAGGTCGGCCGGGCGATCACCTACGACTGCCTCCGGAGGTTCGCGGCCGGCGAGGACACCCTCCGCCAGGTGACCCAGGCGAAGCTCTTCACCCAGCGCGCGATGTGCGAGGTCGCCGACGAGGCGATCCAGATCCACGGCGGCTACGGCTACATGCGCGAGTACGGCGTCGAGCGCGCCTACCGCGACGCCCGGCTGGGGCCGATCGGCGGCGGCACGGATGAGGTGATGAAGGAGATCCTGGGCAAGCAGCTCGGGTTGTAACCCCGAGAGTTAGCGACCGATCGTGCTAACTTAGGTGGAATGGCCAGAACGGCCGCCAAGCCGAAGAGCTCACGCGGACAGCGCCGCCGGCGCAGCGACGGCGAGCGCAGCCGCCGCGCGATCCTCGACGAGGCCGCGCGCCTGGCGACCGTGGAGGGCATCGGCGGGCTCTCTCTGGGCCACCTCGCCGACGAGGTCGGAATGAGCAAGAGCGGCCTGTTCGCCCATTTCGGCTCGAAGGAGGAGCTCCAGCTGGCGACGGTCGAAACCGCCGACGAGATCTTCAAGGAGCAGGTGCTCGACCGGGCGGCGCAGGCGACGAGCGGCCTCGAGCGGCTCCGCACGCTGCCCGAGGCGTATCTCGACTACGTCGAGGCGAAGACCTTCCCGGGCGGCTGCTTCTTCGCCACGGTGCTGGTCGAGGTGAGCATGCAGCCGGGCGCCGTCCGCGATCGCCTGCTGGCGTTCCTGCAGGACTGGCTCGGGCGACTCGAGGACGCGGTGCGCGACGCCCAGCGCGAGGGTGATCTCGACAAGGCCGAGGATCCGGAACAGCTCGCCTTCGAGCTCGAGAGCTCCCTGCTGCTCGCGAACACCCAGTTCGCCGTCGCCCAGAACCCGGAGCCGATCAGGCGGGGCCGGCGGGCCATCAAGCGCAGGCTGGAGGCCGCGAAGGCCTAGGACCCCCAAGGACGGCGGGCGGACCGCGGTGCCGCCCGCCGCCCGTCAGGTCACGATGCGACCGGCTCCTCCACGGGGTCGGGCCGGATCACGACGGTGTCGGCCACGGCCCAGATCTCGTCCGCGGGCATGCCGACGCGCTGGGCGTGACTGCGAATCGCGTTCGGGCTGACCGCCTGATAGATGCAGACGGTGCCGAGGGTGCCGTCCTCCTCCGCGATCACGTAGCTGCGGATCCAGCGGACGTCCGTCGGGAACTCCTCGTCAGCGACCTGCTTGGAGCGGGCCGCGACCTGCTCCAGCTCCTCGGCCGAGGACCAGGCGTTCTTGCGCCGGATCGCGTACATCTGCATTGCGTTGGGGCTACTCATCATCATTGCTGCCACCTTCCTATTTAGAACGAACGGTCGTGCGAACTCTACAGAAGTACGACCGATCGTGCTTTAGGGGTGGGCGGCCAGCGGCGTTCCCCTGGTTCGCGACCTGTCACGGCCCGTGGCGTTAAGCCGTCACACACCTAGAGATGAGTTTGGGGCTGAATAAGGGTCATCCCCAATTGAAGGTGAGACGCGCGGCGTCCATTCTGCGACTTCGCAACCGTCTCAAGAGACACCGACCAATCAACACACAGGAGGAACCTCGTGGCATCACTCACCCGTTGGGTACTGGCCCACAAGAAAACGGTCGTCATCTCGTGGATCCTGCTGACGATCGCCGGGGTCATGGCCGCAGGGCCCGCGAGCAGGGCGCTCGACCAGAAGTTCTCCGTGCCCAACAAGGAGGGGTGGGAGACGAACGAGGCGATCGCGGCCAAGTACAACGGAACGGGCGGGGACACCTCTCCCCTGCTGCCGGTCGTGACGATCCCCGACGGGCAATCGGTCGACTCGCCGCAGGTGAAGAGCGACCTGAACAAGCTCGACGACACACTCGCCAAGACGCTGCCCGGTTCTCGGGTCGCTTCCTATGCGTCGACCGGCGACAAGGCATTCGTCTCGGACGATGGCCACACGACCTTCGCAATCGTCTATCCGAAGCCCGATCCCAATTCGAGCTTCGGTGACAACCCTGACGCGGCCAAGGATGTAAAGAACGCTGTGGCAGGCTCGACCGTTGCCGGAGCGCCGGTGCACGTCACCGGCTTCGACGCACTCCAGCAGTCCACCGGGGGCGGCGACGGGCCGGGAGTGCTGGTCGAGGCCCTGCTCGGCGGCTTCGGCGCACTGATCGTGCTCGCGTTCGTGTTCGCCTCATTCCTGGCGATCGTCCCCATTGGGATGGCGATCTGCTCGATCATGACCACGTTCCTGCTTCTCCTTGGTCTGACGACCTTCACCGACGTCTCGCCGATCGTCCAGTTCCTGGTTGCACTCGTCGGGTTGGGCGTGGCGATCGACTACTCGCTGCTGGTGGTCTCACGCTGGCGCGAGGAGCGCACCCACGGGCACGAGGGTGACGAGGCCGTGCAGCGGGCGATGGAGACGGCGGGCCGCGCCGTGGTCTTCAGCGGCATCACGGTCGCCATCGGACTGCTGGCGCTGATCGCGCTGCCGCTGCCGTTCCTGCGTTCGATGGGCTACGGCGGAATGCTGATCCCGCTGGTCTCGACCCTGGTGGCGATCACGCTGCTGCCGGTGATCCTGGCGAAGGCCGGGCCGAAGCTGGACTGGCCCCACCGCCGCACCGACGACAAGGCGAGCCGCGCCTGGACCCGCTGGGCCCAGATCGTCTCGCGGCGGCGGTGGGTCGCCGCGGGCGCCGGCATGGCTGTGATCCTGGCGCTGGCCCTGGCGGCGACCAACCTGCAGCTCGGAGCCGCCGACGCGAACACGATCGCCAAGAGCGGTCCCGCCGAGCAGGGGCTGAAGCAGCTCGAGAGCGCCGGGATCGGCGAAGGGTCGATCCTGCCGCACGAGATCCTCGTCGAAGGCAACGCCGACGCCGCCACGGTCGCCGCGGACCTCAACAAGGTCGACGGCATCCACGGTGCGGTCGCACCGAGTGGGCCCGACTGGAACCGAGGCGGGACCCACATCGTCGAGGCGATCCCGGTCCCCGACAGCGGCACCTCCGAGGGACACGACACGCTGAACGGCGCCCGGGACACGGCCCACTCGGCCGGCCCCGGAGTCCGGGTGGGCGGCGGTCCAGCCGCGAACCAGGACTTCATCGACGCCGTCTACGGCAGCTTCCCGCTGATGATCGCCCTGATCGCGATCACGACGTTCATCCTGCTGGCGAGGGCGTTCCGCTCCCTGCTGCTGCCGCTGAAGGCGATCATCCTGAACATCCTCAGCGTCGCGGCCGCCTGGGGCGTGCTGGTCCTGGTCTGGCAGGACGGGCACGGCTCGGATGCGATCTGGGGCATCCAGGCGACCGGCTCCATCCAGTCGTGGATGCCTCTGATCATCTTCGCCTTCCTGTTCGGCCTCTCGATGGACTACGAGGTGTTCATCCTCTCCCGGATGCGGGAGGAGTACGACCGCACCGGGTCGACGGACATCGCAGTCGTCCAGGGAATCGGGCGAACCGGCAGGCTGGTGACCAGCGCCGCGCTGATCCTGTTCCTGGCGTTCACCTCGATGGCGTCGGGACCGGACACCAGCGTGAAGATGTTCGCGACCGGCCTGGCCGCCGGGATCCTGATCGACGCGACGATCATCAGGGCGCTGATCGTGCCCGCGGTGATCTCGCTGATGGGCCGCTGGAACTGGTGGCTACCCTCTTGGCCCGCTCGCCTGCTCCGCGTGGAGCCCTCCCTGCCCCGGAGGGTCGCCACCGGGGAGGCCGACGGCTGAGAGCTCGGCGGGAATTCTCCCCCCGCCGATCCCGGGATGAGGTGCGGGCCCAGCCGGCTGAGCCGGCTGGGCCCGCGCTAGCTTTGGGCCGTGAGGCGCGTCTTCATAGCGCTGGCCGCGGGCGTCGCTCTGGCGGACGCGTCGATCGTCACGCTGGGGCTGCCCTCGATCCTGGTCGAGCTCAACGCGACCGTCGAGGGCGTCGCCCTTGTGCTGGGGGTCTACACGGCGGTCCTGGCGCTGGCCCTGCTCCCCGCGGCGTGGCTCTGCCGTCGCTACGGCGACGCGCACGTCGGCGCAGCCGGCCTGGCCCTCTTCTGCGCGGCCTCCCTCGGCTGCGGAGCGTCCGACTCGCTGGGCCTGCTGCTGGTGCTCCGCGGCGTCCAGGCGCTCGGCGGCGCGGCCGGGCTGGTCGCCGCCTTCGAGCTCCTCGATGCCGGCAGGCCGGGACCCGGACGGAGGATGTGGGTTGCCGCCTCGGTCTTCGGCATCGCGGTCGGCCCGGCGCTCGGCGGCGCGCTCACCCAGCTCTTCGACTGGCGGGCGATCTTCCTCGCTCAGGCACCGATCGTGCTTCCCGGGATGGTGGTCGCCGTGCTCGCCGCCCGCCGCGAGCGGGTGGAGCCGGACGACGGCCGCGATCCGGACCGGCCAACGGGCCCCCTCCCGATCCGAACCGCGGCCGCCCTGGCGCTGCTCTCGGCCTCGCTGACTGCGGTCATCTTCCTGGTCGTCCTGCTGCTGGTCTCCGGATGGAGCATCGAGCCGCTCGCGGCGGCCCTCGCCGTCAGCGTTCTGCCGGTCGCCGCGCTGGTCTCATCCCGCCTGCCCGGAACCGCGCAGACCCGTGCGGTGGCCGGCTGCCTGCTGGTGGCCGGAGGAGTGGGCTGCCTCGCACTGCTTCCCGCCGCCTCGGCGTGGTGGACCGTGATCCCGCAGGTGCTGGCGGGCGCCGGGATGGGCATGGCGTTGCCCGCTCTCTCCGGCGAGCTGATGCCCGAGCGCACCCGGCACGACGTGGCCCGCCTGCTCTCGATCCGCCACGCCGGCATCGCGATCGCCCTCGCGGCCCTCGCTCCGCTGATCTCCTCGAACCTGACCTCCACGATCGACTCAGCTCGCGAGCAGGGCACCGCGGCGGTTCTCGACGCCCACCTGCCGCCGGAGGACAAGATCGCGATCGCGCCCGATCTCTTCGGCAGCCTCAATACGGACGATCCTCGCGGTCAGCTCCAGAAGTCCGTCAGGAACGCCCGCTCCGACCTCGACTCCAAGGACGTGCCGGAGCTCGACCGCCTCGGCGCCAAGCTCGATGACGTAGTCACGGGGGCCGTCCGCGACGCCTTCCGGAGCACCTTCATCGTCACCGCCGGTCTGGCGCTCCTGGCGGCGTTGATCCTGCTCTCGGAGGCGTTAGGGGCGGCCCTCGCCCGGCCGGCGCTGGCGACGGCAGCCGTGGCGTCGATCGCGGCACTTGCCGGCTACGGCATCGTCTTCGCGGACACCGGCCAGGAGACCGTGCCGATCCGCGATCCCTGCAAGGACCGCAACCTGCCCGACACCGGCGGCATCTCCGGCTTCCTCCAGGACCAATCCCTGGCGGCGCTCGACCGGGCGGCGTGCGACTTCGGCTCGAGCCGCGAGGAGCTGCTGCTCGCCCTCTTCGACGACCGGCTGCAGCACAAGTTCGAACAGGAGCACGGGGTCAACCCGCGCTCGGTCTTCTCGCTCGGCCCAGCCCTGCTCGGGCTCTAACTTCGCATACAGTCTGCATGTGAACGAGAGCCCGACCCGCCGGGAGATCATCGCGTCCTTCATCCCCAACTCGCCGCACGCGGCGCAGCTCGGGATTCGCGTCGCCTCCCTCGGCGCCGACGAGGCGGTCCTCGAGCTCCCCTTCAAGCCCGAGCTGGCGACGATCGGCGAGGTGGTGCACGGCGGCGCGATCGGCGCCCTGATCGACACGGCGGCGATGGCGGCCGCCTGGGCCACCGACGAGGTTCCCGAGGGCGTCGCCGGCTCGACCGTCTCGCTGTCGGTCAACTTCGCCTCGGCCGCGAGCGGCGTCGACCTGCGGGCGAAGGGCCGCGTCGCAAAGCGGGGCGGGCGTCTCAGCTTCTGCGAGGTCACGGTCACCGATCCCGAGGGCACCGTGATCGCCCATGGGATCGCCACTTACCGGTTTGGGTAAGAATCCGCCCCCCACTCACAACAGGAGGGAAGAACCTTGGGACTGCTTGACGGAAAGAGCGCGATCATCACCGGCTCCGCACGAGGCATCGGCAGAGCGACAGCCGAGCTGTTCGTGCGCGAGGGCGCCAAGGTGCTGATCAACGACCTCGACGGGGACGTCGCGGAGCAGGCCGCACAGGAGATCGACGGCGAGACCGCCGTCTTCGCCGGAGACCTCACCAAGCCGGGCATCCCGGATCAGCTGGTCCAGTCAGCGATCGACGCTTTCGGCCAGGTGGACGCGGTGGTCAACAACGCCGGCTACACCTGGGACGGGGTCGTCCACAAGATGTCCGACGAGCAGTTCCAGGCGATGCTCGACATCCACACGATCGTCCCTTTCCGGGTGATCCGCGCGATCGCCCCGAGCTGGCGCGAGGCCGCCAAGAAGGAGGCCGAGGCCGGCGAGGAGGTCTTCCGCAAGATCGTCAACATCACCTCGATCTCGGGAACGATGGGCAACGCCGGCCAAGCGAACTACTCATCCGCCAAGGCCGGGCTGACGGGACTGACCAAGACCATCGCCAAGGAGTGGGGCCAGTTCAAGATCAACTCGAACGCCGTCGCCTTCGGGTTCGTCGAGACGCGGCTGACCCAGGCGAAGGAGAAGGGCGAGACGATGCAGGCCGCCGGAGAGAGCAGCGGCGAGGAGGTCTCCCTGGGGATCCCCGAGCAGCTGCGCCAGATGGCGCGGATGACCATCCCGCTGGGCCGCCCGGCGGAGCCGTCCGACGCGGCCGGCCCGATCGCGTTCCTGTGCTCCGAGTACGCCAACTTCGTCCACGGTCAGGTGATCAACGTCACCGGGGGCCAGTTCACCGGCATGTACTCCTGACGGGCGACCTCGCGCCATGAGCGAGTCCGAGGCGAGCCACCGGGCGACCACCAAGCGCGAGTTCGCGAAGCAGGCCGCCTCGTTCGAGGTCGCCGGCTCGATCTTCCGGGATCGCGATCTCCTGGACTGGATCGGCGAGCACGTGCCGGTCGCCGGCGCCGACGTCGTGCTCGATGTCGCCGGCGGCAGCGGCCGACTCGGGCGCTACCTGGCCGAACGCGCCGCCTTCGCGGTGATCGCCGACCTGACGCCGGAGATGCTCGCCACCGGGGCGGCGTCCGCGGCGGAGGAAGGTGCGCGCAATGTGCTCTTCACGGAGGGCGACGCCACCCGGCTGCCATTCCCCGAAGCCCAGTTCGACGTCGTGGTCAGCCGCTTCGCGTTTCACCACCTCGATGACCCTGGGCAGGCCGCACGCGAGATGGCCAGGGTCTGCCGGCCGGGCGGCCTCGTCGCGGTGATCGACATGGTCGCTGAGGACGACAGCCACGCCGCGCGTCGCGACGAGCTCGAGTGGCTGCGCGACCCGAGCCATACTCGAACTCTCTCGCCGGACGAGCTGGTCGGGCTGATGAAGGAGGCGGGCGTCGCGGCCGAGCTGGCCTCGGGACGGCGCCGGACACTCGACGCGGGGCGCTGGATCGAGCAGGGACAACCGGCCGAGGATGTGGCCAGGGAGCTGCTCGCCGCGCTCGAGGCCGAGGCCCGGGGCGGCGCTCCGACGGGCCTCGAGGCCACGCGTGCCGAGGAGGGCCTGGTGATCCGCCACCTCTACGTGATCGCGGCCGGCAGGCGCTAGTCCTTGTGCCGCTCCTCGGCGAGCGGCTCGCCACCATCTCCCGAGGCGCCGCCGGGCGGCCAGCTGCCGAACCAGTTGTCGCGCGCGCCGTCCAGCGTGAGGACGGACCCGGAGAAGAAGTCGCCCGCCGGGGAGGCCAGGTAGGCCATCAGCCACGCCATCTCGTCCTCGGTTCCGAGCCGGCCGAGCGGCACCGTGCCCGCGACGTTGTCGACGATCGCCTTCGGATACTTGGTCCGCAGCGTCTCCGTGTCGAACTGACCGATCGCCACGGCAACCAGGCGGATTCCGAACCTGGCCCACTCCACCGACAGCGTCCGCATCATGTTCTCGACGGCCGCGCGCGCCGCGCCCGTGTGGACCATCCCCGGGAAGCCCATGTGCGGCGAAACGGTGATGCTGATCACCTTGCCGCTCTCCTGAGGGATGAACGCCTTGGTCGCGGCGGCGTGGGTCATCTGCCAGGTGCCCTGGACGTTGAGCTCGATCACGGTCCGGAAGCCCTTTGGGGTGATGGCCTCCGCCGGACTGAGGAACTGGCCGCCCGCGTTGTTGACGAGCAGGTCGATGCGGCCATGCCTCTCGACGATCCCGTCCATGAAGCCGTCGACGGCCTCGTCGTCTCGGATGTCGAGCGTCTCGAACTCGGCTCTGCCGCCGCGGGCGGCGACCTCGTCGGCCATGCCCCGCAGGGGCTCCTCGCGTCGCCCGCAGCCGATCACCGTCGCCCCCAGCGCCGTGAGCTCGAGTGCGGTCGCCTTTCCCAGCCCCGTCCCGGCTCCCGAGACGACGCAGACCTGCCCGTCCAGCAATCCGGGCGCGAAGATTCGTGAGCTCATTGCCGGTGAGCATAAGCTGGCCGCAATGTCCGTGAATGCGGAACCGGTGCCACTGGAGGAACCGCTGCCCGGCGGCAGCGAAGGGGCAGCCGTGATCGTCGAGCCGCTGCACACGGGTGAGGCCCTCTGGCCGGCGACCTTCTTCAACCGGAGCGGGCGCGGCCCGATCGCGCGTCTGCGGGCCATCGGAGTCGGGTCAAAGCCCGAGGAGTGGGAATCGCGGCCCGTCCCCGCCTACCTGGCGCGTCACCCAAGCGCGGGGAACATCCTGGTCGACACGGGCCTCCATCCGTCGGTGGCAAGGGATCCCCGCGACAATCTCGGCCGCTTCTCCAGCCGCCACTACAAGGTCAGGGAGGGCGAGGACATCGTCTCCCAGCTGCGCAGGCGCGGCCTGGAGGCCTCCGACATCGACGTGGTCGTCCTCACCCACCTCCACGAGGACCACGCCTCGGCGATCGAGGTTTTCCCCGAGGCCCAGTTCGTGCTCAGCGCGACGGAGTGGGAGGCCGCCACCACCGGCCGTCTGCCGCTTCTTCGCGGCTATCACCCCACCCACTACGACTTCGCGTTCGAGTACGCCACCGTCGACTTCGACGCCGAGCTCGTCGAGTCATATGGCCCGTTCGGGCGGACCTTCGACCTCTTCGGCGACGGCTCGGTGCGCCTCGCCTACACGCCCGGGCACAGCGCCGGCCACACCTCGGTGATCCTGCGGCTGCCACGACGGGACTTCGTGGTCGTCGGGGACGCCGCGTACGACTGGAAGCAGTTCGAGGGCGCCGCGGAGCCGCTGATCATGGCCGACGAGCACAACTGGCGCCGCTCGCTGCGGGAGCTGCAGGCCTACCGGCGCACCTATCCGTACGCGCTCATCGTCCCGGGCCACGACCCGGAGTTCTGGGAGAAGCTGGAGCCTCGTTACGAGGAGTAGCGTTGATGCGAGGGCGCGCCTAGGCGCGACCCGTTTCACGATGGGGCGACGGCGTTGCCGCCGGCAGGCCGTCGCGGAGCCGCTTGAGCACGTCGCGTCGGCCGTGCTCCTCGAGGTCGACGTACATGGCGCGCACCCGGTCGAAGATCTGATTGGCGACCTGCTGCTGCTCGTCGCGGTCGGGATCGGCGTTGACCGGGAAGGTGACCGGCTCTCCGTACTGGATCGTCACCTTGGGGAAGCGGAGCCGCTTCCAGCCCCGCACGTGCGCGGACCCGTGGATCGCTACGGGCACGACCGGCACGCCGGACTCGAGGGCGATCTTGCCGATGCCGCGCTTGGGCTCGCCGAGGTCTCCCGTCCGGGATCGTCCACCCTCCGCGTACATCAGCATCGTGCCGCCGCGGTCGAGGACGGTGTTGGCGGTGATGAAGGCCTCCTCGTCGTGGTATCCGCGCCGCACGGGGAAGACGCCGCCGTGCTTGAAGATGTACTTGATGGCCGGGTTCGAGAAGAGCTGCGACTTGGCCATGAACTGCACCTTCCGGGGGAGATAGACCGCGGCGAAGAAGTGGTCCCACTGCGAGAAGTGGTTGGGCGCGAGGACGACCGGGCCAGTTGCCGGCACGTTCTCCACTCCGATGGCGCGCGCCCGGTAGAACAGGATCGTCGGGATGGTGAGGATCACCCGGACGAAGTCGTAGATCCAGCCGACGCCCTTGCGCGCGCACCGGTGGAACGGCATGAACATCTCGGCCGGCCTGGGGTCCTTGTAGACCTGCGGCTTCATGTCCTTTGGATTCACCTTCGGCATCTCTTCCACCCTGTGGTCACAAAAAACGCCGTCAAAGACGGCGCCACCTGCTGATTCCTACCCAGCGCTTACGCGTGGGTTACGCGCTTCGGTCAACCCTACTCAGCCTTCGCCCAGCCGCGCGCACGGGCCACAGCCTCCCTCCAGCGGCCGATCAGCCGATCCCGCTCGTCCTCAGCCATCGCCGGCTCGTAGGTCGCGGCTTCACGCCACATCTCGCGCACCTGATCGACGGTCCAGAGACCGGTGGCGATTCCGGCCAGATAGGCCGCGCCGAGCGCCGTCGTCTCCGGCACCTCCGGGACGATCACCGGCACTCCGAGGACGTCGGCCTGGAACTGCATGAGCCAGGAGTTGGCGACGGCGCCTCCATCGGCCTTCAGCGCGGGGACGCTCTCGCCGGCCGCGGCCTCCTGCGCCCTGACCGCATCCACCGTCTGGTAGGCGATCGCCTCGAGCGCCGCGCGGGCGAGGTGCGCGCGGGTGGCGCCGCGGGTCAGGCCCACGATCGTCCCCCTCGCGTACGGGTCCCAGTGCGGCGATCCCAGCCCGGTCAGGGCGGGAACGAAGTAGATGTCGTCGTTCGACTCCAGCGACGCGGCGAGGTCCTCGCTCTCCGCGGCGCGGGTGATGATCCGCAATCCGTCGCGCAACCATTGGACGGCCGCCCCCGTCACGAAGACCGCGGCCTCGAGCGCATAGGCGACCTCGCCGTCCAACCCCCAGGCCACGGTGGTGAGCAGGCCCTCGCCCGGCGCGGTCGCATCCGTCCCGGTGTTGAGCAGGACGAAGCTGCCCGTGCCGTAGGTGTTCTTCGTCTCACCCGGCCGCTGGCAGGCCTGGCCGAAGAGGGCGGCCTGCTGGTCTCCGGCGACGCCCGCCACCGGCACCTCGCCCCCGAACACCGAGGTCGTGCCGTAGACCTGCGAGGAGGGCACCGGCTCCGGGAGCAACTTCGGGTCCACGCCGAGCATGTCGCAGAGCTCCTCGTCCCAGCCGAGCTTGCGGATATCGAAGAGCATGGTCCGCGACGCGTTCGAGTAGTCGATCAGGTGGCGGCCGGTGAGCTTGAAGACGAGCCACGAGTCGATCGTCCCGAAGGCCACCCCCTCCGGCAGGTCCGCGTTCCTGATCAGCCACTCGATCTTGGTGCCGGAGAAATAGGGGTCGATCACGAGGCCGGTGCGCTCGCGGACCAGGTCCTCGGCGCCCTGCTCCCGCAGCTCGTCGCAGCGCGCGGCGGTCCGTCGGTCCTGCCAGACGAGGGCCCGATGCGCCGGTTCGCCGGTGCTCGGGTCCCAGGCGACGACGGTCTCGCGCTGGTTGGTGATCCCGATTCCCCTCAGGTCGGCTCCCTGCACGCCGGCGTCCGCGAGCGCGCCGACGGCCACCTTCCGCGTCACGTCCCAGATCTCGGCGGCGTCGTGCTCGACCCAGCCCGGCTTCGGGAAGAACTGCTCGAACTCGCTGTAGGCGCGGCCGCGCGGTTGCCCCTGCTCGTCGAAGACGATGCAGGTGGTCCCCGTGGTCCCCTGGTCGATGGCCAGGATCATTGGCGGGACGCTATCCAGACCGGCTTCGCACTGCCCGGCGGATGTCGCGAAGCTGGCGGGCGCGGTGGAGGAAGCCCGCGGGCGTCCTGCCGGTCGTCCGGTGGCGGAGCGGCAGCTCGATCTCCTCCACCCGGTAACCGGCGCGGATCGCGTCGATCGACATGCCCGTCTCGAGCCCCCAGCCGTCCGCGAAGGGAATCAGCTCTCGGAGCGTCGAGATCCGCATCGCGCGCTGACCCGAGAGCGGCGCCTCGAGCCGTGACCCCGTGAGGCGCTCGACCGCCCGGCGCGCGGAGCCGAGCGTGATCCCCAATCCACCGCCCTCGGGTTCGGCGAATCTGGCGACCGCCAGGTCGCACCGCTCCGTCTCGACCGCATCGACGAGGGCGACCAGCTCGGCTGCGGTGGGACCCAGGTCCGCGTCGCAGAGCAGGGCCGTGGCCTCCGAGGGGAATTCGCCGACCGCCGCCTCCGCCGTGGCCGTCACGTTGCCGCCCTTGCCGTGCGGGCGCCGCCGGCTCACGAGCCAGGCGCCGTGACGCATGGCCTCCTGCTGCGTTCCATCGGTGGAGGCGTCGTCGGCCAACATCAGCCGGGCACCGGGCAGGGCCTCGGCGAGCGCGTCAAGCGCTGCGCCGACTCGCTCCACCTCGTTCTGCGCCGCCACGATCACGACGCGCGCGGGTTCCGGCTTCACGCTTGACTATTGTCCCGGCGCGTGGCTGACGTAGAGGCGCACATCACCGGCACAGTCTGGAAGATCGAGGTCAAGGTCGGCGACAAGGTCGACGAGGGCGACACCGTCGTCATCCTCGAGTCGATGAAGATGGAGATGCCGGTCGAGGCCGAGGACCCGGGCAAGGTCGCCGAGATTCGCTGCGAGGAGGGCCAGTCCGTCTCCGAGGGCGACGTCCTCGTCGTCCTCGAATAGCCTCAGCCCATGACCGATGAGTTGGCCGGGGGCAAGCTCCTGCTCGACGAGCCCGCCGAGGCCGTCGCGCGCCTGACCCTCAACCGCCCGGACTCCCGTAACGCGCTCGACCGCGAGCTGCTCGACGGGATCGCGGCGGCGATGCCCTCGCTCGACCGGGGCATCGAGGTCCGCTGCGTGCTGATCACGGGGGCGGGCAGGGCCTTCTCGGCCGGCTACGACATCGCCGCCATTCCCTCGGAGACCTTCGAGCGCGACGCCGAGGCGCTCGTCGCGCATCCCTTCCATGCCGCCCTGGAGGCGATCGCCGCTCACCCCTGGCCGGTGATCGCCGCGATCAACGGGCACGCTCTCGGCGGCGGCCTCGAGCTGACGCTCACCTGCGACCTGCGCGTCTGCGCCCGCGGGGCGAAGCTCGGCATGCCGCCCGCCAAGCTGGGCCTGATCTACGGCCACACCGGCCTGCAGCGGTTCATCGATGCGATCGGCGTTCCCCGGACCAAGGAGCTCTTCCTCACCGGGCGGAACCTCGACGCCGAGCGAGCCGAGCACATCGGGCTCGTCCACGACGTCGTCGACGACGCCGAGCTGGAGAGCACCGCCGTCGAGCTGTCCGCGGAGGTCGCCGCCAACGCGCCGCTCTCGATGCGCGGCAACAAGCACGCGATCGACACGCTCAACTCCTACTCTCGCCTGACGCCCGAGCAGGAGCGCGAGCTGATCGAGCTGCGCGAGTCATGCTTCGGCTCCGACGACTTCCGCGAAGGGATCGCGGCGTTCGCCGAGAAGCGCAAGCCGGTCTGGAAGGGTCGATGAGAAGCGCTAGCCGGCCTCGGACGGCTCCGGCAGTGCCTGCTCGCCGGTGTCCTCGTGCAGCACCCGACCGCCGCCCGCTGCGGTCGACGGCCACCAGATCTTGTCGCCGATCAGCTCGACTGCCGCCGGGACCATGATCGTCCGGACGATGAAGGTGTCGAGCAGGATGCCGAGTGCGACCATGAAGCCGAGATCGAAGGTGAAGGTGACCGGCAGGGTCATCAGGACCGAGAAGGTGCCCGCAAGGATCACGCCGGCGCTGGTGATCACCGGGCCGGTTGCCGCGATCGCCCGCAGCATGCCCTCGCGCGTGCCATGGTGGCGCGCCTCCTCCCGCACCCGGGCCATCAGGAAGATCGTGTAGTCGATCCCGAGCGCCACCAGGAAGATGAACGCGAAGGTCGGAATCGAGGCGTCGAAGCCGGCGTCGCCGACGACGAAGCGGATGAAGAGGATCGAGATCCCCAGCGTGCAGGCGAAGGAGAGGACAACGCTGGCGAGCAGGACGAGGGGGGCGACGATCGCCTGCAGCAGGATCCCCAGGATGATCGCCATCACCAGGAGCGCCAGCGGCACGATGACCTTCAGGTCCCGCTCGGTCGCCTTGTTGTAGTCGTAGTTGATCGCCGTGCCGCCACCGACGAGGGCGGTCACGCCCGGCGCGAGATTGGCCACCGCGTCGCGCATCTTGGGAACCAGGTCGAGCGCCGACACGTCGTTCGGGTCGCCCTTCAGGATCACGTCGACCACTTTGATCTGCCCATTGGTCGAGACCTGCTGGGTCGGCAAGACCGCGGCGACTCCGTTGACGGTCTTCAGCTTGGCCGTGGCCAGAGCGATGTCACGATCCGTCGGTGGAGCGCCCTGCCGCTCCACCAGCACCGTGGTCGGCGACAGCGTTCCCTTGGGGAAGTCCTCGCCGAGCACCTTGAAGCCCTCCACGCTCTCCACCGACTTCTTGAAGAAGGTGGTGCTGGAGTAGTCGACCTTGTAGGCGATCAGGCCGAGAGCGCCGAGCAGAAAGACGCCCGCCGTGACAGCGAGTGCGGGCCCCGGCCGGTGGAGGACCTTGTCCCCGAAGCGCCGCCAGAGGCCGGTATGCGCCCTCTCAGCATGTTCCGGGTCGTAATCGACGATGCTCCGCCTCGGCCAGAACCCCCTGCGTCCGAAGATCGTCAGCAGTGCCGGGAGCACGGTGAGGCCGGCCAGCATCGCGCAGAAGACCGAGATCGCGGCGACGGGCCCGAGCGACTTGGTGTTGCCCGACTCGGCGAAGACGAGGACGAGCATCGCCAGCGTCACGGTCAGACCGCTCGCGAGGATGGCCGGGCCTGCCCGCCTGACGGCGCGCTGCATGGCGTCGTGCTTGTCCTCCAGCCGGCGGAGCTCCTCCCTGTATCTGGAGACCAATAAGAGGCAATAGTCGGTGCCCACCCCGAACATCAGGACGACGAGGATCCCCGTGCTGTTCGAGGAGACCGTCGCCCCGGACTTGGCGAAGAGGTAGATCAGGCCGGTCGCGAACTGGTATGCCAGGAAGACGACGATCAGCGGCGAGATCGCCACGAGGACCGAGCGGTAGATGGCGCCGAGCAGAACGAGCACGAGGATCGTCGTCGCCAGCAGCAGCTTGGTGTCGAGGTTGCTGAAGACCTCGTCGGCGTCGGTGTTGAAGCCGACGTCGCCCGTGACGTAGACGTTCATCTCGCCGTCGCCGGAGTCGGTGATGTCGCGCATCGCCTTGCCCCAGTCGGACTCGTGGTCGAAGTCCGTCGGGAACGTGTAGACGGCGTAGGCGACCTCCTTGTTGGCCGACACGAGCTTCGAGGTGGGGCCCACGGGCGCGGGCAGGACCGGGGGCTGGCTCTTGACGAGCGGGATCTTCGCGGGCTCAGCCTCGATCTTCTGCGCGTCCGCGCGGATCTTCGCGAAGTTCGCCGGGGTCAGGCCGTTCTCGTTCTGGTAGACGACCAGGGCGAGAGCCGTCTCCTTGGCGGGGAATTCGTGGTCGAGCCTCCGGACAACCTCGGTCGACTCCGCGTTCGAGGGCAGGAACGACTCGGTGTCGTCCGTGGTGACGTCCGAGAGCTTGCTGCCGAGCGGGGACATCACGGCGGCGGCGATGATCCAGACGACCAGCACCACCCACTTCGTGCGTCGACCCGCGACTATCGATGCGAGACCTCTCAACGGACCTCCATGTCGGTGCCTGCTTCCCGTTTCGGCCCGCGTCCCCCTGGAACGGACTCAGGCCGCCACACTAACGATTCGCCTCGTTTGACACCCTGTAGAGAGGGCAACCATGGCTGAGGAAATGAACCCCACCGCAGTTGAGCTCGACCCAGGCGTCGAGGAGCGTGTTTCCGCCCTGATCGAGGGTGGTCGCCCGGCGGATTGCGTCGACCTCTCGGAGGTTGATTCGTTGGTCCAGGAGATGAACCTCTCCGACGAAGAGGAGCAGGCTGTGCACGAGCGGATCGAGTCCGCCGGCCTCTCCATCGAGGACGACTGCGGCAAGCAGGCCGGGGAGCCGGCCGGCTACCGCAACGTGGAGCTCGCTGAACAGACGACCGACGCGCTCCAGCTGTTCTTCAACGAGATGCGGAAGTACCCGCTGCTCACGAAGGACGAGGAGATCGAGCTGGCCCAGGCGGTCGAGCGTGGAGACCTGCGGGCCAAGGACCGCCTCATCAACTCCAACCTGCGGCTGGTGGTGTCGAACGCGCGCCGCTACATGCGCCAGGACCTGAACCTGCTCGACCTGATCCAGGAGGGAATCCTCGGGCTGATCCGCGCCTCCGAGAAGTTCGATTGGCGCAAGGGCTACAAGTTCTCCACCTACGCCACCTTCTGGATCCGCCAGGCGATCCAGCGGGCGCTGGAGTCGAAGGAGCGCACCATCCGCGTGCCGAACCAGGTCGCCCAGCGCGAGCGCAAGGTGATGCGGATCGAGCGGGAGCTCGCCACCAAGCTCGGACGGGACCCGACCACCGAGGAGGTGGCCGAGGCAGCCGAGCTCGAGCCCGCCCAGGTCGAGGAGATCCGGGACCTGACCCGGGTGGTCACCAGCCTCGACCGGCCGGTCGGCGAGGAGGACGCTTCCAATCTGGGCGAGTTCATCCCGGACGAGCGCAGCGGTCCCGCCGAGGAGGTTCACATGAGCCTCCAGGACGCCACGCTTCGCAACGCCGTCGAGGGTCTCCCGGAGGACGAGCGCAAGGTGATCCAGCTCCGCTACGGGATCAACGGCGATGAGCCCACCCCGCTGCGCGAGGCCTCCCGGCGCCTCGAGCTGAAGCCGAGCGAAGTCAAGGAGCTCGAGGAGCGCGGCCTCAGCCGCCTGGCGCAGGCGCGCGAGGTCGAGGCGATGCGCGAAGCGGCCTAGGGCTGTAGCCCGGACCGCAGCGCCAGCACCCGGCTCGCCGAAATCTCGAACTCCGCTCTATCCACGGAGCCGACCCGCAGGCCGCGGGCCAGCGCACGCTGAGCCCTGGCGGCGTCCCGGAGGTCCGTGAAGAGGACGAGGTCCGCCCCCGCCCTCGCGGCGGCGAGCCCCGTCTTGGCTGGCCCGCCGACCGCCCGAGCCGAGACAGAGCCGAGCGCGTCGGTGATCGAAACCCCCTGGAAGCCGAGGCGCTCCCGAAGCTCGCCCGTCGCGATCGCGCGGGAGAGCGCCGCGGGCCGTCCCGAGAGCGCAGGGTAGATCGCGGTGCTCAGCATCACCATCGATCCCCCGGCCTGGATGAACGCCCTGTACGGCGCCTCGTCGGCGGCGCGGAGCTTCGCCGCCGGCAGGCGGATCTTCTGAACCGCGTTGTCCGTGTTGACGCGCGCGGCACCGAGCCCGGGGAAGTGCTTGGCGGTGGCCGCGACCCCTCCGGCCGCCAGGCCTCGCGCGAAGCCGACCCCGATCTCGGAGACGCCCGCCGGCGTGCGCGCGAACGTCCGGCCCTCCCCCTCGATCGCTCGTCCCGGCCGGCCGAGGTCGAGCACCGGCGCGAGATCGACGTTGACGCCCATCGAGTGCAGGCTCCCACCGGTCGCCCGTCCGACTCGCTCCGCGAACGCGGCGCCACGAGCACCGATCGACTCTGCCGATGGCTTCGGCGGGCCGGGCAGACGCCTGACCAGACCGCCCTCCTGGTCGACCGTGACGAGCAGCGGGGGCGAACCCGCCGGCCGCGGGATCGCCTGGAGCTGGGAGGTCAGACGGCGCACGGACCTCCTGCCGCCCACGTTCCCGTCGAAGAGGATCACACCGGAGAGCTGGCCGGCCGAGATCATCCGGCGCAACGCCTTCGGCGGGTGGTGTCCCGAGAAGCCCGTGACCACCCGGGTCCCGGCGAGCTGCTTATCGGTCATTCCGGTAGCCGGCGACGCCGCCAGCACCACGGAGAGCGCCGCGAGTGCGAGGTTCCCGAACACGGGGCCAAGGTATAGGCTCGACGCGCGATGGCGAACTACGCGATCAAGAACCTCCGCGAGGTCAAGGACGCCGCCGCGGAGGCCGGGGTCTCCGACTCCCTCGAAGCTCGCTTCGCGCACGAGGACCTGGGCTCCGAGACGAGCGGCATCTCCTACCAGGTGGTCAAGGCCGGACAGCGGCAGCCGTTCGCCCACAAGCACGGCGAAATGGAGGAGATCTACGTCGTGATCTCCGGGACCGGCCGCGTGAAGCTCGACGACGAGGTCGAGGACGTCGGCCCGCTCGATGCGATCCGGATCTCGGCTCCGGTGATCCGCGCCTTCGAGGCCGCAGAGGACGATCTGGTCCTGCTCGCCTTCAGCCCCAGGGCCAAGGGCGACGCCGAGATCGTCCAGGACTTCAGCTGGGACTAGACACCTCTTAAGCGTCCGGGCGCGATCATAGATTTCAGGGCGGATGCCGCCCCTGATCAGCTTCGAAGAGGCGCTCGAGCTCGGCGCGCTGGAGGACCACGAGGAGATCGGCGCACTGGTCGAGCGCGCCTGGGAGGTCCGGCAGGACCGCTTCGGTGACTCGACGGACATGTGCTCGCTGGTCAACGCCAAGTCGGGCGGCTGTGCCGAGGACTGCGGATTCTGCGCCCAGTCGCGCTACGCGGAGGCGGATACGCCGATGCACGCGATGATGGAGCCGGACCAGATCCTCGAGCACGCGAAGGCCGCCGAGGCCGCCGGCGCCCACCGCTTCTGCATGGTCACCCAGGGCCAAGGGCTCTCCAAGCGCGACTTCGCCAAGGTCCTCGAGGGCGCCCGGCTGGTCTCCGAGCACACCAACCTGAAGCGCTGCGCGTCGATCGGCCACATGTCGGCGCAGCGCGCCAAGCAGCTCAAGGACGCCGGCATCCAGCGCGTTCATCACAACGTGGAGACCTCGCGTTCCTACTACCCCGAGGTCTCCACCACCGTCCGCTACGAGGGCCGCGTGCGGACGATCGAGGCGGTCAAGGAAGCCGGGCTGGAGACCTGCGTCGGCGGCATCCTCAACCTCGGGGAGACACCCGCGCAGCGGGTGGAGATGGCCTTCGAGCTCGCGGAGATGAATCCGGATTCGGTGCCGATCAACCTGCTCAACCCACGCGTCGGAACCAAGTTCGGCGACCGGGAGCTGATGGATCCCTGGGACGTCGTCAAATGGGTGGCGATCTTCCGGCTGATCCTGCCCGACGCCCTCTTCCGCCTCTGCGGCGGGCGCGTCGAGAACCTCCAGGACCTGGCGCCGCTCGCGGTCAAGGCGGGTCTCAACGGGGTGATGATGGGGAACTTCCTCACCACCCTCGGCGTCGAGCCGGCCGAGGACCGCGAGATGTTCGAGGAGCTCGGGCTGAACGTGGCACGGCAGCCCGACAACGGCGCGAACCCGCGGCCCGACAACCGCTCCGGCTGGCTCGAGGGCGAGACCCCGGAGACACCGATCGACGAGCTGATCGACAGCCAGGCCGACGCGAACTTCTGGGATCCGTCGACCCAGCTGCGAGTCGTGAAGAAGAAGGGCAAAGTCCCGGCGTACCCCGAGCCGGCCGGCTGGGGCGATTGATTGACCTAGCTCAGCGCCTGGAGGAGCTGGAGTCCGAAGGGCTGCGCAGGCGGCTTCGCGTGATCGACGGGCCGCAGGGCCCCGAGGTGCTGCTCGACGGCCGGCCCGTCCTGCTGCTCTGCTCGAACAACTATCTCGGGCTGGCCGATCACCCGCGGCTGCGTCGGGCCGCCGCGGATGCCGCCCTCGCGCTGGGAACCAGCTCCGGCGCCTCCCGGCTGATCTCCGGCTCGATGTCCATCCACGCCGACCTCGAGGCGCGGCTGGCCGAGTTCGAGGGAACCGAGTCCGCACTGCTCTTCGGCTCCGGGTACCTGGCCAACACCGGCGCGATCGCCGCCCTGGCCCGCCGCGGCGAAGTGGTCTTCTCGGACGAGCTCAACCACGCCAGCATCATCGACGGCTGCCGGCTGGCCGGCGCCGAGACCTTCGTCTACCGCCATGCGGACACCGAGCATCTCGACTGGGGCCTGCGCCGGGCGAGCGGCCGCGGCGCCCTGATCGTCACGGACGGTGTCTTCTCGATGGACGGCGACATCGCCCCGCTCGGAGAGCTCGCAACCCTGGCCAGCCGGCACAGCTGCCGCCTGATGGTCGACGAGGCCCACGCCACCGGCTGCATCGGACCGGGCGGCAGGGGCTCGGTCGCCGCCGCCGGCCTGACCGGCGAGGTCGACCTGATCGTCGGGACGCTCGGCAAGGCCCTGGGCGGCTACGGCGCCTACGTCTGCGGCTCGCGCGAGATGACCGACTTCCTGATCAACACCGCCCGGCCGTTCATCTTCTCGACCGCCCCGCCCCCGCCGGCGGTCGCCGCGGCGTCGGCGGCGCTCGAGCTGCTGACGGAGAGCCCGAAGCGCGTCGAAAGGCTGCGGGACAACGCCGCGGCGCTGCGCGAAGGCCTGCGCTCCGAGGGGCTCGAGCCGATCGGCTCCGACACCCAGATCGTCCCGCTGGTGATCGGGGAGGCCGAGGACGCGATGGCGCTCTGCGAGCGCCTCCTGGAGGAGGGCATCTTCGCCCAGGCGATCCGGCCGCCGACGGTACCCGCCGGGCACCTGCCGCCTGCGCCTGACCGTGATGGCGACCCACCGCATCGATGATCTGCGACGTTCCGCCAGGCTGATCGGCGAGGCGGTCCGCGAGCTCGACGCCCCGGTCCTCACCGAGGCGGCGTGATGCGCGGGCTGTTCGTCACCGGCACCGGCACCGAGGTCGGCAAGACCGTCGTCGCCTCGGCGATCGCATACGCGGCGCGGCAAGCCGGCGACCGGGTTGCGGTCTTCAAGCCCGCCGTCAGCGGCCTGGACGACCACCGGCTCCTGCCCGAGGTCTGGGAGAGCGCGCTCGAGCTGCCCGATCACGTCCTGCTCAGACTCGCCGCCGGATCGAAGCAGGGCGATGAAGAGGTGGCGCCGTACCGCTACGGGCCGCCCGTCTCCCCGCACCTCGCGGCCGAGCTCGCCGGCGAGAGCATCGACCCGGACGCGCTGCGCGGCTCCGCGCTCGCGGCGACCGAGGGCGCGAACCTGCTGATCTGCGAGGGAGTGGGCGGCTTCCTGGTGCCGCTCACCCCCGACTACCTGGTGCGGGACCTCGCGCGGGACCTGGCGTTGCCGGTGGTCGTCGTCGCCTCACCCGGCCTGGGGACGATCAATCACACGCTTCTGACGATCCAGGCCGTCCGAGAGGCCGGACTCGATCTCGCGGCTGTGGTCATGAACCCCTGGCCAGCAAGCCCGTCGCCCATGGAGCTCTCCAACCGCGAGACGATCGAGGGCCTCGGGTCGGTGACGGTCGAGACGCTGCCACGCCTGGACCTCTCCGATCCGGCCTCCTGGCCGCCCCTGCGAATCCGCTTCGACTCGCCGAGGGCGGCGAGCAGCCTGCGCGCGGCCTAGGAGCCGCCTAGCGAGCGCCGGCCGGAACGACGTCCTCGGCGACCGTCGCCTCGGGAACCGCTGGCGCGGCTTCCTCGGCCGCGGTCTGCGTGTCCACCCGCTTCGCCCGAGCGCCGCGGACGAGCGTCAGCGCGACGACCAGGCCGGCGACCACGACGACCCCTGCCAGCAGCATCGCGCTGGAGAGGGCGTCGACGAAGCTCGCCCGTGCCTGCTCGGGCGCTGTTGCCAGGGTTGCCGGGTCGAATCCCGAGCCGAGCTGGGCCTGGAAGATGGCGCCGGTTGCTGCGACGCCCACCGATGCGCCGATCATGCGCGACATCTGCAGGACGCCGGAGGCGACGCCGGACTTGTGCGCGCTGACGGCGTTCATCGCGGCGGTCGACATCGGCGACATCACGAGCGCGATCCCGATTCCCATCAGGACGAACGGAATGACGAGCCCGGCGTAGGTCGTGCCGGTGTTGATGCCGGCGAACAGGAACATCGACACGGCAAGCACTGCCAATCCGACACTCATCGGCGTCGCGGGCCCGAGCCTGTCGGCGAGACGCCCGGAGATCGGCGCGATCACCGCGATCACGACGGTCGTCGGCAGGAACCTGATCCCGGCTTCCAGAGCGCTGTAGCCCAGGATGTCCTGCATGTAGAGCGCCATGAAGAAGAAGGTGCCCATCATGGCGAAGGTGATGATGAAGGCGACCAGGTTGGAGCCGATGAACTGGCGCGTCTTGAACAGCGCGAACTCCACCATCGGCGCCGAGACGCGGAGCTCGATCGCGACGAAGATCGCCAGGCCGATCAGGCCACCGGCCAGGAGCGAGAGGATCGAGGTGGAGGTCCAGCCCCAGCTGTTGCCCTCGATCAGGGCGAGCACGATCGCGGTGAGGCTCGCGGTCAGGGCGAACACGCCCGGGTAGTCCACTCGCCGGTCGATCGTCTCGTCGCGGGACTCGCGCACCGCGAAGATCGTGGCGGCGATGGCGCCGGCCGCGACGGGCAGGTTGATGAAGAAGATCGCGCGCCAGCTGACGTACTCCGTCAGGGCGCCGCCGACCACCGGGCCGATCGACAGCGCCAGCGCGGAGACGCCGGCCCAGATGCCGATCGCCCTGCCTCGCTCAGCCGCCGGGAAGGTGTTGGTGATGATCGAGAGCGTCGCCGGCATCATCAGCGCGGCGCCGATGCCCTGGATCGCGCGGCTGCCGATCAGCATCGCCGGGTCCTGGGCGATCCCCGCGGTGGCGGACGTGATCGCGAAGATGATCACGCCGGACATGAACATCAGCCTGCGGCCGAAGATGTCTCCGAGGCGGCCACCGGTTGCGATCAGGACGGCGAAGGTGAGCGTGTAGCCGTTGATGACCCACTCCAGCGCCGAGATCTGCGCGTGCAGATCGCGCTGGATCGACGGCAGGGCGACGTTCACGACGGTGTTGTCGAGCATCACCATGAACAGCGCGAAGCACATCGCGCCGAGCGTCCACCACTTGCGGTTGTCGTCCGTGATCAGGTGCCGGTAGCGGGTCATCGGCGGACCCTCCTCTCGTTCGTCTGCGTAGATCGCGGCGATCTCGGGGCGCTCCAGGAGCGCGTCGAGTGCCGCCTCAAGCTTCTGTCGTTCGGCGGCGGCCAGCGAGGAAGTGAAGTCCTGGAGGGTGGCCAGACGGGCGGAGATGATCCGGTCGGCCAACTGCTTCCCCTTCGCAGTGAGCGTCGAGCCGCCGGACCCGCCGGTCATCGGGGTCCTCGACCCGCGTCGCGATCTTCTTTCGGACCAACCCGTCGGTGGCGCGGCTGGCGGAGGCGACGGAGATGCCGAGCTCCTCTGAGATCGCGGTGACCGTGCGGGACTCCTCGTCGGGGGCCTGGAGCTCGACCAGCACCTTCATCTGCGCGAAGGTGAGGCCGCTCTCTTCGATCACCTCGGAAGACCTCGTTGCCGCGGGGACCCATGCAGCTGACGAACAGGGCGCTCAGCTTGAGCGCCAGGGTGTCCCGGGTGCCCTTTCGCTCCTTCGTCGTTGCTTCCATACGAGAAAAGGTTACACGTTTGCAACCTTTTCGCGAGCGCAACGGCCTGTGACAAGGGTCACAGAGCGGTGGCCGCTAGAGCGCGACCGGCCGCGGCAGCTCCGGCCCACCGTGGGCTGAGAGCTCGTGCCTCGGCTTGCCGCTGATGACGAACGCCGCGACCACCGCGCCGACGGCCGTCAGCGCCGAGCCCATCGCCATGGCGGCTCCGAGCGCGTCCGTGAACTTCGTGGCCTCCGCGACTCCGCCCTGAGCCAGCAGGGCGGGATTGAACGCCCCCAGCTTGCCCTGGAAGATCGCACCGGTGGCCGCGACCCCGATGGTCCCGCCCATCATCCGGAACATCTGCAGCGTGCCCGAGGCCACCCCGGCCTTGTCGACCGCGACCGCGTTCATCGCGGCCGTCGACATCGGCGACATCGTCATGCCGATTCCGAGGCCGAGCAGGATGAAGGCGAGCAGCAGATCGCTGTAGGTGGTGCTGGCAGTCATCTGCGCGAAGAGGTAGAGCGACACCGACGTGATCGCCAGCCCGAGGACCATCGGCCATCTCGACCCGATCCGATCGGCCACCCGGCCCGCGATCGGCGCGGCGATCACGATCACGATCGTGGTGGGCAGGAAGCGGACCCCGGTCTCCAGCGGCGAGAAGCCGAGGAGGTCCTGGAGGTAGATCGCCAGGAAGAAGAAGCTGCCCATCATCGCGAAGCTGATGATCATCGCCACGGTGTTGGCGCCGATGAAGTTGCGGGAGCGGAAGAAGGTGAACTCGACGATCGGCGCCTTGACGCGCGACTCGGTGAACAGAAAGGCCCCCGTGGCTACCACCCCACCGGCGAGCAACCCGACAACTCGCGCCGAACCCCAGCCCCAGTCGTTGCCCTCGATCAGGGCGAGGACGATTGCCGTCAGCGCGACCGTCAGGAGGATCACGCCCAGGTAGTCGACCGACCGTTCCGCCTTCTCGTCACGGGACTCGCGGACGGCGAACAGCGAGGCCAGCAGGGCGAGCACTGCGATCGGCAGGTTGATGTAGAAGATCGCGCGCCAGCTCACATCCTCGGTGAGGAAGCCGCCGGCGAGGGGGCCGAAGGAGAGCGCGAGTCCCGAGATCCCCGCCCAGGTGCCGATCGCCTTGCCGCGCTCCTCCACCGAGAACGCGTCGGTGATGATCGAGAGGGTCGCCGGCATCATCAGCGCCCCGCCGACCCCCTCCGCGATTCGCGAGGCGACCAGCATGTCCGGGCTCTGCGCGAGGCCGGCGGTCGCGGAGGAGATGGCGAAGACGGCGACGCCGATCATGAAGATCAACCGCCTGCCGAAGATGTCGCCGAGACGCCCGCCGGTGACGAGGAGCGCCGCGAAGCTCAGCGTGTAGCCGTTGACCACCCACTCGAGCTGGTCGACGCTGGTCTTCAGGTCCTTCTGGATCGACGGCAGCGCGACGTTCACCACCGTGCTGTCGAGCATGATCATGAACATCGACAGGCACATTGCGCCGAGGGTCCACCACTTCCGGTTCTCCTCGGTGATGCGGAGGCGGGAGTCCATCCGGCGGCGATCATATGTTGGCCATCGGCGAATGCAGAAAGCTGCCCGGCTCGATCACGATCACCTCTGGCACCCGTTCACTCAGCAGCGCGACTGGGTGGCCGAGGAGCCGTTGATGATCGAGTCCGCCGAAGGGACTGAGCTGATCGACTCCGACGGTCGCCGCTACCTCGACGGCGTCTCCTCGCTCTGGTGCAACGTCCACGGCCATCACCACCCAGCGATCGACGAGGCGGTGCGCGAGCAGCTCGACCGCGTCGCCCACTCAACGATGCTCGGGCTCTCGCATCCCGGCGCGGCGGAGCTCGCCGGGCGCCTGGTGGAGATCGCGCCGCCCGGGCTCAACCGCGTCTTCTACTCGGACTCCGGATCGACGGCGGTTGAGGTCGCGTTGAAGATGGCCTTCCAGTACCAGCAGCAGCGGGGCGGGCAGCACGTCCGCAAGACCTCCTTTATCTGCCTCGAGGACGCCTACCACGGGGACACGATCGGCTCGGTCTCGGTCGGCGGGATGCCGCTCTTCCACTCGGCCTTCGGCCCCCTCCTCTTCGAGGCCCATCGCGCCCAGCCGGGCAACATCGACGACATCGCCCGGCTGCTGGCGATGCGCGAGGAGGAGATCGCGGCGGTCGTGCTCGAGCCCCTCGTGCAGGGCGCCGCCGGGATGCTGACCCACCCACCCGGCTACCTGCGGGCCGTGCGGCGGCTCTGCGATCGACACGGCGTGCTGCTGATCTGCGACGAGGTCGCGACCGGCTTCGGCCGCACCGGCACGATGTTCGCCTGCGAGCAGGAGGGCGTCTCACCCGACCTGCTCTGCGTCGCCAAGGGCCTCACCGGCGGCTACATGCCGCTCGCCGCGACCCTGGCCACAGAGCGGATCTACGAGGCCTTCCTCGGCGCGACCTCCGAGCAGCGGACCTTCTTCCACGGCCACACCTACACGGGCAACCCGCTGGCGTGCGCGGCGGCCATCGCCTCGCTCGAGCTCTTCGAGCGGGAGCGGACCCTGGTCCGGATCCAGCCCAAGATCCGCCTGCTCTCCGGCTGGCTCGCTCAGGTGGAGCGGATGCGCGAGGTCGAGGAGATTCGCCAGTGCGGCCTGATGGTCGGCATCGACCTCGGCGAGCACGACCCGGAGCTGCGCCTCGGCCACCGCGTGACGCTCGAGGCCCGCCGCCGCGGCGTCATCGTGCGCCCGCTCGGCGACGTGATCGTGCTGATGCCGCCCCTCTCCATCTCCAAGCAGGACCTGCGGCGCCTCGTCCAAGTCGTCGCCGAGTCGATCCGCGCTGCCTTCCCGGTCGCGGAGCTCGACTCGGGTGCCAAGGGCCGGCTGGATGCTGCGCTGCTCGAGGCCGCTTAGCGCCTAGAAGATGACGTGGGTCGCGTGCCACGTCCCGTCAGGATCGCGTCGCAGGTCGAAGTAGCCCGGCCTCACGAACGCACGGTCGCCCCAGAGCAGAACCTCCGCACAGCGCCGCCATTGGCGACGGCCCCGCGGATCGACACGACCACGCGACGCGTACACCTGCTCACACGCCTTGATGATCCTGCGACGCTCCAGGGGATGGAGGAACGCATTCCGCCTGCCTCGGCGCTCCTCACCGTCAGGGAATCTCGGCGCCCCCACCATCTCGTCTCCGTGTGATGAAACCGCTGCGGCTCCGTAGTACCGGTGTGAGCACTGCCGCTGTCGCGACAGCCACCGGGACGGTCGACGAGTCTCGCGTCGCCTTCGAGGCGGCGGCGGACGGAATCGAATGCCTCTCCGGCTCCCCTCGGAGCGCCCGCGCTACTCGTCGTAAGGCTCGAAGTCCGACTTCCGCGCCCCGCAGACCGGGCAGAACCAGTCGTCGGGGATGTCGTCGAACGACGTTCCCGGCGGCACCCCGCCGTCGGGGTCGCCCTCGTCCGGGTCGTAGATGAAGCCGCACGAAGTGCAGATGTAGAGCTGCTTGGTGGTGGTCTCCGCTGCCATTGGGCCGCCAATCTAGCGAGTACGCTGGCCGCCCGTGGAACCCGCAGTCCCCCGCCCGGCAGCAACAGTCATCCTGCTGCGCCGCGGCGGCAAGCACGCGGAGCGTGGCCTGGAGATCCTGCTCGTGCAGCGCAATCACGAGGCCCGCTTCATGCCGGGCGTGTGGGTGTTCCCCGGGGGAGCCGTGGATGCGGATGACGGAGACGGCGAGGAGGCCCATCGCGCCGCCGCGGTCAGGGAGCTCGCCGAGGAGGCCGGCATCGAGTTGCCGGCCGAAGATCTGGTCGCCTATTCGCGCTGGATCACGCCCAAGGTGGCGCCGATCCGCTTCGACACGCGCTTCTACCTCGCCCTCGCGCCCGCCCATTCACCACCCAAGCCCGACGGCTCGGAGACCGTCGACGCCGGCTGGTTCGGGCCGCAGGACGCACTCGACATGCATCACGCCGGAGAGCTGCCGCTGGTGTTCCCCACCATCAAGCACCTGGAGTCGATGGTCGGCTTCGCGAATGCCGAGAAGGCCCTGGAGGCGGCGCGCGGTCGCCATGTGAAGGCCGTCGAGCCCGAGGTCGTGGGCGAAGGCGACGAGCGCCGGATCGTGCTGCCCGACGAGCTTCCCTGACGATCGATTCCTGATCCGCGTGCGACCGGGGACGCGCCTGGCCGAGCAGGTCAAGGACGCAGGACGAAGCCTTTGGTGGGGCCAAAGGCGAGCCGGAGGACGCAGAGCTGCGAAGCGCCAGGCGTGTCATCCGGGCGTGCGTGGATCGGGAATCGGTCGTCTAGGCGGGCTTGCGACGAGTCGGCGGGGCCGGCAGCCCTCTGCGCTGCATCGCGCCGCCCCGGATCTTGCCCCCGAGGGCGCCCAGGAGCATGCCGATGATCGCCGTGAACACGACCAGGATCGGGGCGAAGCCGGGCAGCGAGACCTTCGCGTCGGTTCCGGCGATCGCGTGCGCGACCAGCAGCCCCGTTCCGTAGAGCGTTCCTCCGACCAGTCCACGGTCGGCTCCGTCCCAGCCGTCGGCGTGCTCGAAGCCGGCGAGAATTCCGCCCACGAAGGCGATCAGCCCGATCGCCCAGTACGCCGCGGCCGAAATGCCGAGGAAGACTCCAGCCAGGGCTCCGAAGGCCGTCGGGACAACCAGGCCGAGGAGGACCTGGACCGAACGCGGCCGCTCGCGGAACAGCGGGGAACTTCGCATCAACCGCGCCACCGGCGCGACCGTATCAGAGGCGTGTGAGATCGCTCACATATGGGGAGTTATCCGGCGCCGTACTTGGCGGCCGTTCATAGGATCGGGAGACGGATGGAGGCGCATTCGCCGGGGGCGGACGGGGCTCCCGAAGAGGAGAGGGTGGCAACGAATTCGCCGCTACACGGCGCTGGCGGCCCTCGCCCTCGCGGCCCTGATCGTCGTCTACCTGCTGCTCTTCGGCGGCGGCAGCAGCTGCACGGTGACCGCGTCATTCGAGAACGCGGCCCAGCTCGTCAAGGGAAACCGGGTGGACGTGGCGGGGGTGCCGGTCGGCTCGATCTCCGACATCTCCCTCTCCGACGACGGCCAGGCCCTGGTCAAGCTCGAGATCTCCGACTCCGCCTACACCCCCCTGCCGCAGGGCACCCACGCCACGATCCGCTCCCAGTCGCTCTCGGGGATCGCCAACCGCTACGTCGACCTCGCCCTCCCATCAAAACCCGACGGGGAGACGATCGGCTCCGGCGGGCAGATCAGCCAGGCCGAGACCACCTCCGAGGTCGACCTCGACCAGCTCTTCAACACCCTCGATCGGCCCACCGTCTCCCACCTCCAGGAGGTGATCCGCGGCTTCGCCCGCGCCTACGACGGGGTCGGCGCCAAGGCAAACCGGGGCTTCTACTACCTGAACCCCTTCCTCTCCACCTCGCGGCGGGTCTTCGGCGAGCTCAACTCAGACCAGGCGAACCTCGAGGGCCTGGTGGTGGACGCCGCCGGGCTCACCTCCACGCTCGATCAGAAGTGCCCCGAGATCTCCTCGCTGGTCGCGAACCTCGACGGCATGCTCGGCACGATCGGCTCCGAGCAGGCCTCGCTCGCCTCCGCGGTCGGACAGCTGCCCGACTTCATGCGCCAGTTCAACACCACCGCGGTCAACCTCAGGGCCGCCCTCGACGACGTCCAGCCCCTGGTCGACGCCACCCGCCCGGTGGCCCGCAAGCTCCACCCCTTCACCAAGCGCCTGCGCGGCTTCGCCCACGACGCCGTCCCCACCGTCAAGAACCTGAACGGGGTGATCAACTCGCCGGGGCCGAGCAACGACCTGATCGAGCTCACCCGCCTGCAGGACCCCCTCGCCCAGATCGGGGTCGGGCCGGTCGACCGAAACGGCGCCTCTCGCCCGGGAGCGCTGCCCGCCTCCGCGGACTCCCTGAAGAACTCTCTCACCCAGCTCTCCACCCTGCGGGCCTACAGCCCCGAGCTCACGGGGTGGTTCGATGACTTCGGCCACTCCGGCTTCCCGGACGCCTTCGGCGGCATCGGGCGGATCTCTACCACCCTGAACAGCTTCAGCGCCGGAGCGCCCGGCACCCCCTGCCCCAACATCCTGGACGTCCTCACCCCCCTCTGCTCGGCGCTCAACCCGTCGGAGCTCCTCACCTCCCTCGGCATCAAGAACCTCCAGCGCTGCCCCGGCGCCAACGAGCGCGGCCTCACCGAGGACCAGCTCACCCAGGGCGGCACGCTCGACTGCGACCCCAACCAGACCCCGCTCGGACCCTAGCTCGCGCAATCATCCAGGCGATGACCAGCACCCTCCCGCCAGAGGTCCGCGACGCGTTTGAGCGCTTCGTCACCTGCGAGCTGACCACGGTCGATTCGGCGAAGCAGCCGATCACCTGGCCCGTGACTCCCTACTACGACCAGGGCGGCCCGACCATCGACGTGACCACCGGCCTCGGCTACCCGAAGAAGGCCGACGACGCCAGGGCGCATCCGAGCGTGTCGCTGCTCTTCTCGGACCCGACCGGATCCGGGATCGACAGCGGCCTCCGAGTGCTGGTCCAGGGCACCGCCACGGTCGACGATGAGGACCTGAAGGCGAACGCCGAGCGCTACGTCCGCGAGTCGGGCGAGAAGCTGCCCGCGACGAAGAAGATGAACCCGCCGAAGGCCGTGCGCCCGATGTTCAACTGGTACTACGCCCGCCTCTACATCAAGGTCCGACCGGAGCGGATCTTCGTCTGGCCCGAGGGGAACCTGGCCGAGGAGCCGGCGATCCACGACGCGCATCTCGAAGAGGTCCGCTCAGGGCACACCGAGGAGCCGCGGGCGGATCACGGCAGGCCGCCGCAGGCCCCGCTGGCCTGGGACAGCCGCATGGACTTCCTCGCCGCGCACGACACCGGCGTGCTCAGCTGGATGGGGCCGGACGGCTTCCCGATCGCCATCCGCGTCCCGTTCACGGCCGACGCGCAGGCGAAGTCGATCTCGATCGCCGCCGTCCCCTCCGGGCTGCCGCTCCTCGAGGGCCGCGCCTGCCTCACCGTCCACGAGCACTCCCCGGACTTCACCTGGCAGCGCAACATGCAGGTGCGGGGCACGCTCGAACCCTCGGGCGATGGATGGCGGCTGGTTCCCCGGCGGATCGTCGGCGGCTTCGAGCTCCCTCCCGGCCGCTTCAGCCGCTTCCGCGACTTCATCAAGAAGGGCCCGGGCTTCTACCGGACCTATCGCCGGCGGATGCGCGAGCGCTAGGCCGCGGCGGCCCTCAGCCGTTCAGGAGCCGATCTTCGGCGGGAACGGCTCGAGACCGGCGTTCCAGGGCCCCGGCTTGTAGATGTCGAGATTGTTCTCCTCCATCTCGCCATGAAGCCGGCCGAAGATGCCGCCGGCCGAGCGCAGCGACTCCTTGAGCTCCTCCTTGGTCCGTTCGCGAAGCCGCCAGTGGAAGAAGAGCTGCTGCTCGGTGATGCCGAAGTCGACCTCGGCCGGGACCTGGGTGATCCAGTCGATGAAGCCGGGGCTGAAGAGCTCGCGCAGCGCCACCGGGTCGTGGTCCTTGGGCACCGTCGCGATGAACCGCTTGTTGAAGTCGATGCTCTCGAACTCGACGCGGCGCCGGGAGAAGCGGTCCACCGTGTCCGAGGCGTTGCGCTCGATCGACTCGACGTCGAAGACGGGAACCACCGTCGCCAGGTCGGGCATGTGGGCCTTGACGATCACCGCCCCCGGCACGACGGCCTTGCTCAGGAAGCCGCCCTCCTCGTGCTCATCGGCGTCGCATGAGGCGCCGAAGAAGCCGTCGCTGAGCTCGCCGGTGAGGCGGTTGGTCCCGCCCGGGCAGAGGGCGACCGGTCCCTCCTTCGGGTTGATTCCACCGATCGGCTCGTAGCGGAGCCCTCGCTCCGTGGCGAGGCCGGAGACGATCCCGGCCCACTCCTCCGCATCGGCCTTCCCGCTCAATCGACGTCGACCAGGTCCTCGCGGCCCTCGGCCTCGAGCTGGTCCTTGTAGCGCGGGTAGACCGGTTTGGTCAGGGGCACGAGCTTGAGGATCTTGGCGACCGGGCCGCTCGCCTTGATCTGACCGCGGGCGAGCGCCGTGGTGACGTTCACCTTGCCGAGCCAGAACCGATGCGCGGTGTCGGCCTCCATGCTCATCACGACCTCCGGCTCCATGTCGGTCTCACCGAAATCGACGTCAGCCGGACCGTCCTCCTGGAGGCGCAGGGTGATCGTCGAATCGGGCTCGCGGTAGTCGTACTGGAGGATCGTGTTCGCCTTTCTGAACCTGGGACCCAGCTCCGGGTCCTCGGCGATCCCGGCGAAGAGCTTGCCGATGGTGTCGTAGACCTCCTGAGCGTCCTTGAAGTACGCCAACTCTCCACCTCCCGTGTGGGAAGCCGAATCCTATTCAGGCCGAGTTCCCGGCTACTGATCGGGCAGGACTTCGGGGATCTTGCCGCCGCCGAAGATCGACGGGAAGTCGGGGGCGATCGTGCAGGCCGCGTACGCGGACGGACCGCCCGGCGGCAACGGGTTCGCGTCGACGTCGGAGTTCGGCGCGACGAAGCTCGGGCTGAGCGGCGTGAGGAGCGAGGAAGTCGGGAACTGACCGCTCTCCGACTGGGGTGCGGCGCCGGGGACGGGGGTGCTGCCGTTCGGGACGTTCAGGACTGGCTGATGGCCGAAGGTGTTGTTGCAGTCGTGGTTCGGGAAGATCTCGTTCTGGCTGCTGGAGTACGGGTTCCCGATCGCGAAGGGCTGCAGGTAGCCGTTGCCGCGGTTGGTGGTGAGCCGCGACGGATAGATCGAGAGGGTCTCCGAGGTGAAGATCGTCATCTGCCGCGAGAGGTGCAGCGGCGCGCTCTGGCCCGGCTGGGTGGGCAGGAAGTCCGACGTCGACGAGGACGGGTTCGAGAGGAAGTCAGTGACCACCGGCGCCTGGTAGTCGAGCCAGCGGACGAGCGGGTTGAAGTTCGCCAGGAACGGGTCGAGGCCGTCCATCACCGGCCGCAGCTCGCGCAGGAAGCTGCTCAGTGACGGCAATCCCGTCGCCGACGCCTTGATCAGCGGATCCAGGTTCTGGAAGAGCTTGTGGGCCTTCGGGGTGAGGTGGCGCACGTCGCGGAGCGTCGGGCTCAGGTCCCGGGCCACCGGCCTCAGGTCGTGGAACACGGGGCGCGCATCCTCGGCGAAGCTCTTCAGCCGGTTGAGGGTGAGGCGACCCTCGTTCTCGAAGGTCGGGAAGATCTTGAAGGTGTCGGAGAGCGCCTGGCTCTGCGAGGCGAGGGCGCCGAAGGTCCTGTTCGCGCCGACGATCGCTCCGGCCAGGGCCTGGTCGTGATCGGTCAGGGCCGCGAAGACGTCGCCGGTGTCGTGGACGAGGGTGCGCAGCGATTGCTCCTGCCGGCGCAGGGTGCCGAGGACGTCGCTTGCGTCCGAGGCGAACGGGCCGAGGTTGCCGAAGGCGTCGTTCAGGTCGAGGCCACGGCCGTTGATGGCGAGTCCGGCGTTCTGCATCCAGGACTGGAACGCCTCCCGGGTGGGCTTGTCGAAGCCCTGGAAGATCTCGTCGATCTGGGTCTGGTTCTGAACCTGGGTCTGTGCGAGGTGGCCGCCCTCGGGGATCGGATGCGGCGCGTCGCCGCCGGACACCTGCCCGACGTCGATGGAGCTCGACTGGGCCTGGACGTCACCGCTGGTCTCCCCCGACTGCACCTGGCTGCCCGGGGTGAGCTCGATGTAGGTCTCGCCGAGCAGCGTCTTCGAGCGAAGGATCGCCCTTGCGTCCGAGGAGATCGGCGCGTACTGAGGGTCGATCTCGATCGTCGCCCTGGTGGCGTTGCAGACGGTCGGGTTGGAGTGGCACTCGCTCTCGGGCGCCAGGCCGAGGCTCTTCACCTTGCCGACGGAGACCCCGCCGATCCGGACGTCGGCCTCCTTCGAGAGCGTGATCGCCTCGGGGAAGTCGGCCGTGATCCGGTAGCTCTCCGGCTTGAACGGGATGGGTCCACCGAAGGTCACCCAGAGGAAGAGCAGCAGGCCGAAGCAGGACAGCGTGAAGCCGACCGCGACCATGATGCGCCCGATGGAGGGTGCCTGCTTCTGCACCTAGATCACCTCTCCGTTGGTCCGGGTCATGGCGGGCACACCGTCCCGAGGAGCTGGCCGAGCCCGGTGATCGCAGGCGCGAGCGGGCTCGTCGCGAGGATGTCGTGGACCGTGTTGCAGGTCGCGACCACGTAGACGTGGCGGTAGACGCCGTGCGCGTCCTGCGAGCTGAACGTGCTGTTGCCGACATGGGCCAGCCAGCCCAGCCAGTAGAGGTACCCCTCGTCGCGGCCCGGGGTGCCGGGGGCCTCGGCGCCCTTCGGGTTGTAGGCCGCCATGTTGAAGAGCTCGTTGAGCTTCGAGCCCACGGTGGTCAGGCGCGGGGTCGCCTTGACCAGGTTCTCCGCCGCCGGCCGGATGTTGCGGACCGGCTGGCGGGCGTTGACCACGAACGGGCGGATCTCCTGCTTCACGGGGTCGTAGGTGTTCTTGGCGAGGCTGCCGAGCGAGTCGTTCACCGACTTGAGCTTGCGAGCGAACGGGCGCAGGCTGTTGACGGCCGGGCCCAGGACCGTGGCGAGCTCGTCGGTCTTGGCCAGCGCGACCCGCGTGGTCCTGAGCGTCGGGCCAAGCAGTCCGACCGAGCGCTGGACGTCCGGCGACTGGCTCGCGATCGCGCCCAGGGCCTGGTTGGAGGCCGAGACCAGCTGCTCGATGCCCTGGCCGTCCTCGCCGACGCGGCCCCAGAGGATGTTCATGTTGTGGATCAGGGTCGCCAGATTCGCCTTGCGCTTGGCGACCTCGGTGTTGAGACGGGCGAGCCCGCGGTTGATCGGGCCGAGGCTGCCGAGGAGCTTGCCGAGGTCCTTGCCGCGCCCGTTCAGCCCCTCGCCGCCCTGGGTAAGGAGCAGGCGCAGGTAGGCCCGGGTGTCGCCGTCGAGCGCCGAGAGGACCTGGTCGACGTTCGTGTCCGGCGCGGTGTTGGCGAGCGGGATCGTGTCGCCGTTTTGGAACTCGTCGTGGTTCGAGTTGGGGTCGGTGTTCGTGCCCGGGTCGAGCTCGAGGAACATGTCCTTCAGGCCCGTCTTCGGGCGGAGCAGGATCGTCGCGTCCTTGTAGACCGGCAGGAACTTGCGGTCGATGTCCATCGTCACGACCGCGTGACCGTCCTCGTAGTCGACGGCCGAGATGTCGCCGACGCGAACGCCGGCCACCCGGACCGTCTGGCCCTGGCCGGGGGTCACGGCCTGGGCGGTCGAGAGGTCGGCCTTGAGCTCGAAGGGCTTCTCCTCGAGCAGCGGGATCCGCAGGCGCTGGTTCTGGACGATGATGTACGTCGCGAGCAGGCCGACCGTCAGGAGGCCGAGGATCGCCAGGAAATCGCGCAGGTGGTCTCTGATCGCCTTGCGCATCAGCCCTTCGCCCCCTTCACCGGACTGGATGGCAGCGGCAGCTTGATGCCGTTCGCGCGCTGGAACGAGGACCAGTCCTTGCTCCATCCGGTGAACTGCTTGAGCACCGTGGCGAGCACTTGCTTGGCGGCGTTGTCCTTGCCCGCCGCCTTGAGCTGCTTCACGTTGGTGAACTGACTCATGATGTCCGCGTACCGCGCGGTGAGGGCGTTCTCCTCAGGGCTCGCGGAGGTGACGCTCTTGCCGCTCGCCTTCGAGGCCGGCGCCGGGCCGATCTCACTGCGGAGATCGGGCGGATCCTGCGTCTCACACGGCACGTCGGGACGGAACGGCGTCTTCGCGGACGACTGCTTGGCCGGCTGCGAGCCGAGGAAGCTGTACGGCGCGATGCCGGTCAGCGGTGCGGCCAGGTCGGGGGTGCTGAACGGCGCGATGGTGTTGGAGCCGCCTCCACCGAGCACGCGGAACTCCTGCCCGTTCGCGTCTCCCGAGCGGCTCTCTCCCGCCACGCCCGTGAACCCGTACGCCGTCTCCTGGTAGACCTTCGCCGCGGCCGGATCGCTGTCGCTGTTCGGAATCCGGGTGTTGCTCCAGGGGATGACCACGTTGTTGAAGCAGGAGGCCAGAGCCCTCCCCTGCTCGAGGAACGGAAGCGAGTCGTTGCTGAGCGCTGCGAGGTCGGGCACCGTGGGCCGCAGGTCCTCGATCAGGCCACGGAGCTCGTTCTTGGAGATCAGCTGGCGGAGCTGGCCGATCCACGGGTTCGCGTAGTCGAGCGCCTTGTTGGCGGACTTCACGCCGGGAAGGGCCTCGCGCGCGAAGGCGCGAAGCGCGGGGAAGTCCTGGTTCAGCTTGAACAGAGCCGGCCGGCCGACGGCGAGCGCCTTGGGCAGCTCGACGATCGCGTCGCGCAGCGAGGCCTGGTGGGCGGCGAAGTCGCCGCTGACCGTGTTGAAGTTGGTGATCAGGCCCTGCAGGTCGCTGCTGTTGGCGTTCAGCTCCTGGGCGACGACGTCCAGGTTCGAGACGAATCCCGCCAGGTCGCCGGGCTGCGTGCCGAGCAGCGCCTGGTTCACCTGGGAGGTGTACTCGTAAGCCGCCGGCGAGGTCCGGAAGGACTCCTGGAAGCCCTTGGCGCCTCCGTAGCGGTCGAGGGCGCCGCCGAACTCCTTGAGGAAGACCTGCAGGTCCTGCCGCACGGGCGCCTGCAGCGAGGTGAGGACCTGGTCGAATTGGACCGAGCTCGAGGTCTGGCTCTGCGGGACCACCGAGCCGCTGTGCAGCTCGGGAGCGCCGGGGCTGCCCGGGTGCAGATCGACGAACAGGTTGCCCTCTAGGAAGAGGCGCGGGCGCAGCTGCAGCGTCGCGTCCTGGCGGATCGGGAGCGCGGTGTCCTTGAGGTCCATCGTGACGATCGCCGCGTCCTCGCCGTTCCCGTTGGCGTCGGTCACGTGCTGCACGTCCGAGACCTCGCCGACGTCGACGCCGGAGATCCGAACCGGGCTCTTCGCGCGGATGTTCTGGGCGTCCGCGACGATGGCCTTGAGCTGGTAGCCGTGGCCCGCGAACGGGATCGACTTCGTGAAGGCCAGGTAGAAGGCGATGAAGGTCAGGACGATCGCGATCAGGCCGATCTGGAAGTTGGAGAGGCGCCTGTGCTGGTTGGGCCTCATGTCAGTCGCCCTTCCAGAAGTCGCGGGTGCCGTTCTGCTCGAGGAAGAGGTCGGTCGTGCCCAGCGGCGGCACGCCGGCCGCCTTGGAGATGTTCTGGACGCCGAATGTCGGGTTGCTCTTCGACTGGCCGGGGATCGGGCCCTCGCCGAGCACGTAACCCGTCTGCCCGGCCTGGCAGTTCGGCTGCCCATCGGTGACCGACGGCGCGTAGGGGTTGCCGTGGAGGATCGGGATGCCGTTGTTCTCCCCGGGGGTGTTCAGGGGGCTGAACAGTCCCTGGTTGGGGCTGGCGAGGACGTTGCTCGAGTAGCGGCCGTCGCCCTGGCCGCCGGAGTAGTTGTCCATCGGGTTGCGCGGCAGCGTGTTCGGGCTGGTGGATCCGGCGATCGACGGCGGCAGGACGCGCTCCGCATACCCGAAAGGCGTCGGCAGCTCGAAGTGGCTGGTCAGGTAGGTGACCCAGTAGTTCCAGTAGTTGCAGACCGTCTGGGCCGGGACGATCTTCTGGCCGGCGTCCTGGACGAGGTTGAACGTGTCCCCGAGGCGGTTGAGGCTGGTCAGCGTCGACGGGTCCGCGATCAGGTCGTTCAGGTTGGACATGACGTCACGCAGGTCGTTGTTCATCTGCACCGTGCGCGGCAGGACCTTGGAGCCGAGGAGGACGGTCTGGTTGAGCTCCGGCAGCGCGGCGCGGAGATCCCTGATGCCGGGTCGCAGGAGACGGGAGAACTCGGCGAAGTCCGCCAGGAACGGCCGCTGGACGGGCAGCGAGCGGATGCCCGCCTCGAGGGCCGGCGGACCGCCCGAGATCGTGTCGCGCAGTGCCTGCGGGTCCGACGAGATCGCGCCGAAGGCGATGGCGCCGTTCGTGAACTGCTCCGCGTTGTCCACCGCCACCGGCGCGACGATGCGGGCCGCGTCGGCGAGCTCCGGGAAGAAGCGAACGAGCTGGGTCGTCGGATCCGCGAGGGCCGACGAGACCGGCTTCAGGTTCGCGAAGAGCGGGTTGAGGGCGCCGATCGCCTCATTCAGCGACGCGCCGCGCGCGGCGAAGGCGTCCCCGAATCCCTGCAGGACCCGCTGGCTGTTCGCGCGCGTGGGGGTGTCGAAGGTGTTGTAGACGTCGTCGAACTCGACCTGGGGGCTCGACTGGGCAAGCGGCAGGGTCGCGCCGGCCGGCAGGCCGCTCTCGCTGGTGCCACGGTCGATCTCGAGGTACTTGAGGCCGAACGAGGACCGGTAGCGGACTCGGATGGTCGAATCGGCCGGCAGGGGATCGGCGCTCTTGTCCAGCTTCAGGTTGAGCTTCGCGACGCTGGAGGCGCTGGAGCCGTCCGCCGTCTCGCAGCCGCTGTTCGGCGGCGCCTGGACCGTGTCAATCGACTCGACGACGCCGACCCGGTTACCGCCGATCCGCACCTCGTTGTTGGGCCCCAGCCGGGCGGCGTCGCAGATGTCCGCCGAGACCTTGTAGGTGGGCACGAACGGCAGGCCGTTGTTCGCGTTGTAGGCGAGGAAGACGGCGACGATCACGATCAGCGTCGTGATCGCTCCGACCATCGTGGGCGAGGCGGCCAGCGAGCCGACCCGTGCGCGGCCGTTCACCGGAGCACCTCCCTATATGTAGGGGTGAGCTCGGTCATTGGCCGAGGAGGAAGTTGAGGAGGTCCTGGGTGGTGGAGCCGCTGGGGGCGCTCGCGTTCAGGCCCAACCCCTGGGTGAGGTCCGGGAGCTGAGGCAGCTGCTGCAGCTGCGGCAGGTCGGGCAACTTGACCCCCGGCAGCAGGTCCTGGAGCTTCTTCTTGGTGTCGTCCGTGACCTTGTTCGGGTCGACCCCCTTGAGGATGTTCTGGATCTGCTTCTGCTGCTTCGGGGTGGGCGCGGACTGCTGCGGCGCCGCCGGGGCCGCCGTCGCCGACTGCAGCCCGGAGGCCGTGTGCGGCGGATCGGCCGGGTTGCAGATGGAGGGCACCGCGCTGCCGTCCGGGCAGACGCTCGGGTCGTAGCGGCCGAGGTTGCCGAACAGGCCCGAGGGGTTGGTGCCGTAGTTGATGCCGGGCTGCTTGTCGCCGAGGATCCCGGCGCACTCGGCGAAGTGCTTCGGATCGGTCGTCTGACCGCCGCCCTCCGCCGGGACGGTTGGGCCGGTCTGGTAGCCGCACGAGGAGTCGGCGCCGGGGGCGGCGACCAGGGTGATGCCGAGCGCATGGCCCAGCTGGTCGAAGAGGTTCAGCGAGTTGGTCTGGACGTACGCGTAGTTGAGGAGCCCCTCCATCCCGCTGTAGCCGGGGTTGCCGCCGCTCGGGTTTGCGCCCGACGGCGTGCCGTTCGCCCACTTGCAGGCGACGGTCTGGTCGCCGTGCAGCGTCGTCCCGAGCTTCGAATTGAGCTGCCGCACGCGCTGGTCCGCCTGCCCGGGCTGCTCGCGGAGGTCGTAGCGGGCGCAGGCGTCCTCCTCGACGGCGTTCTTCGGGTCGGAGATGCTCTGCAGGAACTGCGCGACCTGGTCGGCGGCTGGGTACGCCTTGGTGCCGGCCTGGTCGAGTGACGCGATCTCATCCTGGCTGTTGGCGAGGGCCGTCTTGCCGACATGCGCCGCGCCGCCGAGCGAGGTGAGGGACTGCTCCGTGCCGCTGTTGAAGTTCGGCAGGTTGGTCGCCAGCTTGTTGAGGCCGGGCGCGGCGGCGTGCAGGTCGGTGAGCAGCGGGGTCTGCTGTTCGGCGAGATTGCCGAGCTGGGACATCGTTGGCTTCAGCTCGGCGAGGAAGTCATCCAGCAGGTGGAAGTTCTGCGCCAGGTCGTTCGAGCGCTCGGCCGAGATCGCGGCGGTGCGGCCGGCGTTGTCGATGAAGTGGACGACGTCCTCCTTGCGATTCGCGAGCTGCTGGAAGATCGCGTCCGCGTTGGTGTTGAGCTCGGCGATCGTCGTGTTCTGCTGGCCCAGGATGTTCAGCACCTGCTTGAGCTGCTGGAGGGCGGGTGCGCCGGAGCGAATCGCGGCGTTGAGGTTCTCGGCGTTGCCGTCGAGCGCCGTCCCGAACTCGTTGATCAGAAGCTGGAGCCGGTCCTTGAACGGCTCGCGCAGGGTGTTCTGAGCCAGGTCCGGCTGGACGGTGGTCTTGTTGCGGGCCGCGGGGATCGGCCCGCTCAGCGCCTGCGGCGAGGAGCCCGGCTGGCAGTCGAGGAAGTACTCGGCGATCAGAGACTGCGGCTCGGAGGAGCAGCTCGCGTCCGCCTTGAACTCCGGGAAGCCGGAGTCCACCTCGAACGTCACGAGCGCCGTCTTCTGCGGGGTGACGCCGAGGTCGGTGATGGTGCCGGCCTTCGCGCCCGCGACCCGGAGCTCCGATCCCTTGACGAGGCCGAAGGCGTTGAACAGCTCGGCCTGGTAGGTGTGGCTCCCGGACGCGCCCGCGCCGGCGACGAGGTAGGCGGGGATCACCGCGAGCAGGCCGGCTATGAGGATGAGCCGCTTCACGGTCCGAGCGGGGTCTGGTTGGGGTCGCAGTCGAGCGTGCCGCCCTGGGTGAGCTGGTCCTCGGTCAGGCCGCGCTCGTTGGCGCCGGGGCAGCGCTGGAGGTTCTTGATGCCGAGGGAGGTGAGGAGCTCCGACGGGTTGAGCGCCGAGCAGAGGGGGGTGAGGACGTCCAGGATGTTGGGGCAGGGGGTGCCGGGCGCTCCGGCGCTGAAGCTGTTCAGGGTGGTAGAGATCCGCCCGATGCCGCCGAAGGCGTCCGGGAAGCCGGAGTGGCCGAAGTCATCGAACCACCCCGTGAGCTCGGGGCTGTAGGCCCGCAGGGTGGAGAGCTGGGTGAGAGAGTTCTTCAGGGAGTCCGCGGAGGCGGGCAGCGCTCCCGGGCGAGAGGCGCCGTTTCGGTCGACCGGCCCGACCCCGATCTGGGCGAGGGGGTCCTGCAGGCGGGTGAGCTCGATCAGGTCGTTGCTCGGCCCCGGCGAGTTGATCACCCCGTTCAGGTTCTTGACGGTGGGGACGGCGTCGTGGGCGAAGCCGCGCAGGCGCTTGGTGAAGGGGTGGAGCTTGCGGGCCACCGGGCGGGTGGCGTCGACCAGGGGCTGGACGTCGTCGAGGGCGGCCCTGAGGTTGACCGCGGTGGTGTTGAACTGGCGCATGAAGTCGGGCAGCTGTCCGACCGCGGAGGCGAGCGAGGCCTGCTCGGAGCCGATCGTGCCGAGCATGCCGTCGAGGTTCGCGACCAGCGAGGAGATCTCGGGGCTCTTCTGATCGAGCGTGGAGGTGAGCCCGGCGGCGTCCACCACCAGGCCCTCGAGGTTCGCCTGGTCTGAGTTGAGCTCGCCGAAGACCCGCCGCGAGGTGGAGAGGAAGGGGTTCAGGTAGTAGAAGCCCCGGTTTGCCTTGGCGCCGACCCCGTCGTAGGCGCGGGCGAAGCCGCGGATCACCTCCTGGAGGTGGGAGACGGTGGGCCGATCGAGGGTGTTGAAGAGCTGGTCGAGGTCGACCTCGGAGGTGGTCTCGGCCTGGCTGATCTGCCCGCCGGAGCCGATCGTCTCCCCGTCGGGTTTTGATGGGAGGGCGAGGTCGACGTAGCGGTTGGCGATCCCCGAGAGCGACTGGGAGCGGATCGTGGCGTGGGTGCCCTGCGGCAGGGGGGTGTAGGCGGAGTCGGAGATCTCGAGCTTGACCAGGGCCTGGCCGTCGTCGGAGAGGGAGATCTGCTTGACCGATCCGACGGGGACGCCGGCGACGCTGACGTTGTTGCCGGTGACCAGCTGAGAGGCGTTCTCGAACTCGGCGGTGACGGTGTAGCTGGACCCGCCGCCGAGCACGAGGAGCAGGACCACGATCACCGCGCCGACCAGCGCCGCAACGGCCGCGACCCGTCCTACAGCACTCGTTGTTGGCACTGGATCCTCTTCCTACCCTGTCGCTCTCAACGCCCGTGCCTGGGGTACCCACTCCCAGGTACGGCGATCTACCTAATACTTTCAGGGGCCTTTGACGGCTGCAACGGGGAACCGTCGCCTTGAGGCCGCGAATTCCCCATTGCCAAGCCGTTTACGTGGCGGCGCTCGTTGAGTTCAGATTAAGCCAGGCGTGGCGAGAGCTGGCCGGCCGGGATCACGCCCGGATAGAGCGCCGCGATCCAGACCGGCGCGAGCGCGTCGACCACCTGCTTCGGCGTCCGCTCCTCGCGCCCGAGGTAGACGTAGCAGCAGCGCTCGGCCATCCAGAAGAGCGCCTCGGCGGTCGAGCGCGGCTCCAGCGTGCGGGGGATCAGGCCCAGGTCCTGCTCGGATCGGATGTGGTCGTCGGTGGCCGCGATGAAGCGATCGGCGATGTCGAACCAGAGGGCGCGCACCTCCTCGTCGTAGGTCGACACCTCGGCCGCGGTGCGCAGCAATCGCGCCTCCCCGGCGTACACCGAGACGACTCCATCGATCGCCCGGCGGACGCGCTCGGCCGGGGGGCCGACGCCGTGCCACCAGCGATCCGCCATCGCGTAGAGCTGCTCCGAGACCTCCCCGACGGCGGCGAGCAGCAGCTCCTCCTTGTCGGAGAAATGGGTGTAGAAGGCCGGGCGCGAGACGCCCGCGGAGCGCGCGATCTCGTCGATGGTGAGGTCCCTGAACGACCCCTTCTCGGAGAGCCGAAGGGCGCTCGAGATGACCCGCTGGCGGGCCTTCCGCCGACGCTCTCTGGGAGGCGCACCGGTAGTCTTCTTCCGCGTGGATTTGGGGCGAGTCTTGGCCGGCATCGTGGCGATTCTACTGTTTCTGACATAGTGTCCGACACAGTGTCTGACACAACGTCAGAGAACGTCGACTTCGACTGGGTCGTCATCGGCTCGGGCTTCGGCGGATCGGTCTCCGCCCTCCGGCTCGCGGAGAAGGGCTATCGCGTGGCGGTCCTCGAATGCGGCCGCCGCTATCGCGACGAGGACTTCGCCAAGTCGGCCTGGAACCTCCGGCGCTACTTCTGGATGCCGCGCCTCGGGCTTCGCGGGATCTTCCGGATGACCGCCTTCAAGGATCTCTTCATCGTCTCCGGCTCCGGGGTCGGCGGCGGCAGCCTCGGATACGCCAACACCCTCTACCGGGCGCGCCCGGCGTTCTTCCAGGACCCGCAATGGGGCGAGCTGGCCGACTGGGAGCCCGAGCTCACCCCCCATTACGACACCGCCGAGCGCATGCTCGGCGTGAACACCTATCCGGACGAGGGACCGGCGGACGACCTCCTGCGCGAGTACGCGGAGAAGATCGGCGTCGGCGACACCTTCAAGCCGACGCGGGTCGGCGCCTACTTCGGTGAGCCCGGCGTCGAGGTCGACGATCCGTTCTTCGGCGGCGAGGGGCCGAGTCGAAGCGGTTGCGTCCGCTGCGGGAGCTGCATGGTCGGCTGCCGGCATGGCGCCAAGAACACCCTGGTCAAGAACTACCTCTGGTTCGCCGAGAAGCTCGGCGTCGAGATCCTGCCCGAGCGCCAGGTGACGGACATCGTCCCGCTCGGCGCCGAGGACGGCAGCGACGGCTATCGCGTGACCAGCCGCCGATCGGGCGCCTGGCTGACCCGGCGGCGCACGGCCTCGCTCACGGCGAAGGGAATCGTGGTCGCCGCCGGCGCCCTCGGGACGAACAAGCTGCTCGCCGACTGCCGGCACCGCGGCTCGCTGCCGCGCCTCAGCGATCGAATCGGTCACGTCGTCCGCAGCAACTCCGAGTCGATTCAGGCGGTCACCGCCCCGGACGACGAGCGTGACTTCGCCGAATCGGTGGCGATCACCTCGAGCATCTATCCCGATCCCGACACCCACGTCGAGGTCGTCACCTACGGCCATGGCGGCGACCTGATGAGCAGGCTGTTCACCGTCATGACCGGCCCGGGTACCCGCGTGACCCGCCCACTCAAATGGGTCGGGGCGATGTTCCGGCACCCGCTGCGGACGCTGCGGCTGCTCTGGCCCTTCGGCTGGTCGCGCCGCACCGTGATCCTCCTGGTGATGCAGACGACGGACGCGGCCATGAAGCTCGTGCCGAAGCGGAAGCTGTTCCGCCGCGGCATCCGGCTGCAGACCGAGCAGGACCCGGAGCGGCCGAATCCGACCTACATCCCGGCGGCGGCCCGAGTCGCGGAGTGGTTCGCCGAGCGGACGGGCGGCATCGCCCAGTCGGGAATCACGGAGTCGAGCCTGAACATCCCGACCACCGCGCACATCCTCGGCGGCGCCGTGATCGGGGACGGCCCGCAGCACGGGGTGGTCGACGCCCGCAACCGCGTCTACGGCTACGAGAACCTGATGGTCTGCGACGGCGCGGCGATCCCGGCGAACCCAGGCGTGAACCCCAGCCTGACGATCACGGCCCTGGCGGAGCACGCCATGGCGCAGGTCCCTCCGAAGGCAGGGGCTGAGCCGGAGCAGCTTCCGGAAGCGGCGCAACCGGCTCTCGCGCGGGTGGCGCCGTAGGCGGGACCCATGCCCGCGCGCTCTTGCGCGCGTGCATGGGTGGTGCCTGCGGCGACAGGACCCGTGCGCCTAGCCGCTTGCGCTTGAGAAGTGCTCCGCAGCCTTAGCCCAGTTGACGACGTTCCACCAGGCGTCGATGTAGTCGGGCCGCTTGTTCTGGTACTTCAGGTAGTAGGCGTGCTCCCAGACGTCGCAGCCGATGATCGGCGTGTGGCCGTCTGAGACCGGAGTGTCCTGGTTCGGCGTCGAGACGATGGCCAGGCCGGACCCGTCGTGGATCAGCCACGCCCAGCCCGAGCCGAACTGGCCGACGCCGGCGTTCTTGAAGTCCTCCTTGAAGGAGTCGAAGTCCCCGAACGCGTCGTTGATCGCGGAGGCGAGATCGCCGTCGGGCTCGCCGCCTCCGTCGGGGCTCATGATCTCCCAGAAGAACGTGTGGTTGGAGTGGCCACCGGCGTTGTTGCGGACGGCGGTCTCCTTGTCGCCCAGGCTGGAGAGGTTCTGGAGAACCTCGTTCACGTCCTTGTCGGCCCACTCGGTGCCCTCCAGGGCGGCGTTGGCCTTGTCGACGTAAGCCTGATGGTGCTTGTCGTGATGGACGCGCATCGTCTGCTCGTCGATGTGCGGCTCGAGCGCGTTGTAGTCGTAGGGAAGGTCGGGAACCTCGAACGCCATCTGCCCTCCTTAGGGTTCGATGAAGGTGGCGTGGCCGCCGGATCGGCGGCCTCCTGCTTCTAATCTAACGATCGTGCACCGCGGGCCGCCCGGCGGAGGAACCTGGACCGGCGTCGCCGTGACGGTCGGAGGCATCCTGCTGGGGATCGCGGTGGCGCTTGCGATCCCATCGCTGCGCGGCGCGGTCAGCGACGCGATCCACGGCGACACCGCCGCCGTCCGCCAGGACCTGAACGGGAACGCGGCCGGGGCGCTGCTGGTCGTCTGGCTCGCCATGGTCCACGTGATCGTCTGGTACCCGGCCGAGATCCTGGACGCGGCCTCGGGCTACGTGTTCGGCTTCGGCGTCGGCTTCCCGCTCGTGCTCGCCTCCTGGACCCTCTCCGGGCTCGCCTCCTACTCGATCGGCAGGCACTTCGCCCGGCCGGTTCTGTACCGGATCGCCGGCGAGGCGCGCTTCGTCCGCACCGAGCAGGTGATCCACCGGGGTGGGGTCCTCGCGCTGCTCGCCGTGCGGCTGATCCCGATCATGCCGTTCAGCCTGATGGGCTACGTCTGCGGCGCGGCACGGATCCCGCTCTGGCGCTTCACCTGGACGACCATGGTCGGCTACGCGCCGCTGACCGCCTATTTCACCTACGTCGGCAGCAAGCTCCAGGGCTTCTCCGCCGAGGATCCGATCCTCTGGATCGGCGGGGGCGCGCTCATCCTCTGCATCTTCGCCGTGCGCTTCCTCCTGCCCCGCGTCGCTCCGGACTCGGCCGAGGGCAAGTAACGGCCGCTAGCCCTCGCCGCGGAACTCGGCCAGGTCCCCGCGAGCCTTGCGCCGGACCAGCAGGCTCATCGGCGGCAGCCCGAGGACGAACCCGGGCGGACCGAGCGCCTGCCGCGCCCAGCGGAAGAAGGAGAACGAATCCTCGTGCTCGACGATCTTCCCGTCGCGAAAGCGAAACCTGGCGTGGATGTCGTTGACGACGGGGCGGCCGGTGTTGAACGTGTACGTCGCGATCCAATGGGCGCTGCCCCGATCGCCGTCTGCCTCGTGTTCCGCCAGCTCCACCTCGAGGTCCGTGGCGCGACCGGTGAGCATCCGCCACATGTCTCCGGCCTCGTCCCCCGTCAGCTCGCCGAACGCCGGATCGTGGAAGCGGGCGTCGGCGGCGTAGAGCTGCGCCATCGCCTCCCCGTCCTTGCGGTTCATCGCGGCGTAGAGCCGCTCGATGACCTCGGCGTTGTCGGCCATCCCGCAACGCTATCGCGCCTCTATCCTTCTGCCCCTCGGGGCGTGGCGCAGCCTGGTAGCGCGCACCGTTCGGGTCGGTGAGGTCCCCGGTTCAAATCCGGGCGCCCCGATTACCTCCTCTTCGCCACGACCTTGAACTTCTTCACCGCCGGCGCCGGATCCGCCACGCCGGTCGGCCCGATCGCGCGGACCTTGAGCTTGTGCTTGCCGGGCTTGAGCTTCTTCGGCGGCCGGAAGGGCGAGGTGCACGGCCTGAACTTGCCCTTGTCCAGCCTGCACCGGAAGCTGGAGCCCGCCTGGTCGGAGATGAACTTGAACTTCGGCCGGCGGTTACGGGTCTTCTTCGGCCCCTTGGTGATCTTCGTCTCGGGTGCCGAGGGCTGCGGCTGTGGCTGCGGAACCTGGACTACGAACGAGCGGCTGGCCACCGCGGAATTCCCCGCCAGGTCGAACGCCTGGGCGCGGAAGACGTAGGAGCCGTCGGCGAGCGGGCTCGAGGGCGTGTCGCTGTTGCCGGGCCCCGAGCAGGAGCCGAAGCTCGCCGCCCCGGTGTCGATCGAGCATTGGACGGCCAGGAGTCCCGCCGAGTCGCTGGCGCTGAAGGTGAAGGTGGGAGTCTGGTCGGTGGTCGTCCCGCTCGGGCCGGAGGTGATCGCGACCGAGGGGGGCGTCGCGTCGACCTGGAACGTCTGGGTGGCGGTCGCCGAGTTGTCCGCCGCGTCGGTCGCCTTCACCCGGAAGGTGTACGAGCCGTTGGCCAGGGGGCTCGCGGGCGTGTCGCTGGTGCCGGGGCCGGAGCAGGCGCCGAAGCTGGGGGCGCCGCCGGTGTCGATCGAGCACTGGAAGCTGACCGGCCCGACCGTATCCGTCGCGCCGAAAGTGAAGGTGGGAGTGCGGTCGTTGGTGAGCCCCGTGGGCCCGCTGTCGATAACCACGTTCGGCAGGGTCGAGTCCTCCACGTAGTTGACCGAGCCGGACGGCGTGCCGAGGTCCGCCGAGCAGGCTGAGGTCCCGATTCCGTCCGTGGCGGTCGCGTAGAAGTCTGTCGTCGAGTCGGTCCCGACCGGAGGCGTGACGGTGATTCCCGGCGAAGCGAACTGCGCCGCACTGCCGCTGCCGGCCTCGTTGCCGGGGGTGCAGGCGTCGTCGGTGTAGAGCGTCACCGTGGTTCCGGGATCCGCGAACCCGAGCACCTTCGGCGAGGTCTGATTGGCGGGCGAGACCGGGTCGGTGCCGGTCAGGCAGGGGACGCTCGGCCCCGTGCCCGCCGGATCGACCGTGAGCAGGCCGGTGGCGCTGTCCTGCTGGCCGTCCGGGTTGGTGATCGTCACGTCCTGCGGCCCCGTGCTCGCCACGCGGGTGTCCAGGTCGAGAATCACGTGGGTGGGGTCCACGTAGGTGACGTGGTTGACGGCCACCCCGCCGGTGACGTCGGCCGCGATCCGGTCCTCGAAGTCCGGCCCGGGGTCGAAGAACCCGGAGCCGTCCGTGGACGTCCCAGTCACCTCCACGGCGGTCGAGCAACTGCCCGCGGTCACGCTGGTGGGGCTGGCCCCCGAAGGGGCGGCCGGCGGCGGCGCCTGCAGCTGGATCACCTGGACGCCCCATGAGTTGTTCGCATCGGCGTACTCCTGGAAGGTCCAGAAGGTCATGTTGTCGCTCGGGTCGACCACCGTCTGTGAGTAATCGCCCCAGCGCTCGGGGTTCGGCGGGTCGGCGCCCACGTCGTAGGTGAACGTGCTGGATCGGGTGATCACAGGCGTTTCCGTGGTGCCCGCCGCGTCGCCGAAGAGCCGGCCGGAGGAGGCGACCTCGGCGTGCCGCGTCGTCCCGGCGACGCTCATGTTGATCGACGCATGGCCTTGCCCGTTCATCGCGATCGACGGCATCCAGTAGAACGCCGGATTGGTTGCCGCGTTGTCGAAGACCTGCCCGGACTGGGTCAGGCTCGGTGACGAATCAAGGCTGCCGATCTGATACCAGCGAGAGCCGTCTCGGGTTCCGATACTCGACCCGACGCCGCTCGGGGTCATGCGGATGTTGTGGGCGGTCCAGAGCGAGACGTTGCCGTCGGGATCCCTGCCGATCATCGCCTCGAAGAGCCGGTCGTCGAGCGGATCGAGCCCTGGGCTCGGGGTGCCCTGCGCCGGCACGGAGAGCGGGAGCGCGGTTGCCGGCACGGTCACGGTCAGGTTGCCGGAGATCGTCGGGGTGCCGCCCGGGTTGGAGATCCGGCGCACGTCGATCCGGCTGAACTGCTGGTTGTCGGGCCCGACGATGTACCCCGCCCCGACATTGGGGTCCATGTCAGTTGCCGGCTGGGGGGAGTCCGGCCCCGGCCCAGAGCCGGATACGAGGTTGCGGAAGGCGGTGACGACGATCGGCCCGCCGTTGATGACGCTCGACTTCCGGATCACATAGGCACTTGTGCCCGTGAACGACCCGCTGCTCGAGGCGAACTCGTTGACCCCGATGTAGATCGCATTCGCATCCACCCCGAGCTGCGGGTAATCGGCGAACCGAGCGGGTCCGGTGGGCGGCGGGGAAGCCTCGTTGAAGAAGTAGTAGGTGAAGCTGTCCGTGGGGGTGATGGTCGGCCCGTTGCTGACCGCGAGCATGATGCGGTTGTTGCTGCTTTCGGTGTTGATCGCCGAAACGATCCAGCGATGCGAGAGGCGGTCGTACTCGACGCCGGGGTCGGTCGGGGCATTGACGGTGCTGGGGAGCGGCGGGCAGTTGCAGACGGGGGCCCAGAAGTCCGAGTCCGTCATGTTCAGGCCGTCCGGGTTCCCCTGTTTGTCGAAGGCCTTGATCCGCCCGTTGACCGAGACCAGTATCTGGCTCGGGCCGACGGCCCCCATGGAGTCCGGGGGGATGAAGCCCGACTCGTTGAGCCTTGCGCCGAGGAAGTTCGTCGGCCCCGGTGTGACAGCCTGGCTCGGCGTGATGGCTGCCTCTCCCGTGCGCTGCTGAGCGGCGGCGGGGGCCGCCCGCTTCGCCGCCGTTCCCTCTTCGCCCGGCTCTGGCTTCTCGCGAACGTTCTGACCGACGCGTTCCGCCTGGGCCGCCTCGGTCCCGGTCTTCGGCTCAACCGCCTCCTGCCCAGCGGCGACTCCGGTTCGACGGCGCTCCTGAAACCGAGCGCTCGCCAGCTTCGCGACGCTCACCGTCCGGCCCTCGGTCCCGGCCCAGGGCTTCCCCTTGATGGTCTCGGCGTCCTGCCGGTTGGTGCCTCCGCATCCGATCGCAACCAGAGCCACCAGCGCAAGAACGAAGAGCACCGCAGCACTTACGCGACGCTTCATCGGGAGCCGAGTGTAGAGGCCGACATGGCGATCACGCGGGCGTCGGCGGCCGCGGCCGTGGGCGCTTCAGCTTCAGCTTCAGGTTGAGCGTCTGGGTCGTCGGATCGCCTCCGATGGGAAAGAAGGTGATCCGCGGCGCCACCCGGGTCTTGCCCTTGCGCATGAGCTTGTGCTTCGTCTTCCCGGTCGTCGCGACCGAGAAGGTGACCGGACCCTTCACCGCCAGGTTCTTCGACGCCCGTTTCCTCATCCCCTTCCCCGCCATCGCGACGAGGCCCGGGTTCGTCGTCGTGACCGTGATCGAGGCGGTCCCCCTCTTGCGGTCCCTGGTGACCGTCCCGATGCTGAAGCCGTTGTCCGGGACCAGGACGGCCGAGAGGTTGAGGCGGACATCGCTCTGGGGAGCGAAGATCGCGGCGGCGCCGTCGGCGAGGTCGCCGACACGATTTAGGACGTTGTCGCCGGGCTGGAGGAATACGCAGGGAGTGGCCGACGGACCGCTCTCGTGGTAGCCCAGCATGTCCCCGGACTCGACGTGCAGGCTGACCGGAACCGTGTTGAGACCGGGAGTCAGATCGTGCGGGGATGAATGCGAGACGACCTGGAAGGAGTCGGGATCGGTGGTGCGGCGAAACACCTTGAGCACATAGGTGGCCTCGGCGCCGGAGGAGTTGGTGCTCCAGGAGACGATCGTGCCCGCCGCCCTCGCCACGTAGAGGTTGCCGCCGGTGACGCTCGGCTGCAGGTAGTCGAGGCCGGGCATGCAATTGTCCGCGGGAGTGGCCGGCGGCAGTTGGCCGATCGTGACCGCGGCGCCGGCGGGTGATGCGAATGCGAGCACGCACAGGCAGAGCGTGGCCGCCCCCGGCAGGAAACGGAGTCGCTTGAGAGTGCGAGAAATCACTCTGCTTGAACAACTTTCCGGACGATTCGTACCTCCCTCACCGAACCTCTGCGATCGCCGCCTGGACCTCGGCCAGCGAGGGCGACTCCGTCAGCTGGCGGGTCCCGTTCGGGCCGCCGACGACCACGGCGGGCCCGACGGGCAGCTTGCGCTCGGCCGTGATCTTCTCGTCGTCCTCGAGCGTCGAGGTGATGTCGTCTCCGTTCATGTCCCGCTGCCACTGCTCCACGTTGAAGCTGGAGATCCCCACCCCCCGCGCGATGTTGTTCAGGAACTCCTGGTCGGCTCCCTGCTTCTTGGCCTCGTCCTGATTGCGGAAGAAGAGCTCGACGAACTGCCACTCGTAGTCCTGCTTCGCGGCGGCCGCCGCCGCATACGCGCCGAGAAAGAAGCCGGACTCGGTCATCGGGAAGTTGTGGTAAACGAGCTGGAGGTCGCCGTCGCGAACCGGCCCGCTGATCAGGGGGACGATGACGTCCCGGTTCCAGTCCGAGCATGGATCGCACTGGAGGTCGTTGAACACCTGAACGGTCACGGCGGCATCCGGATTGCCGAGCCGCGGCCCATCCTGCCGGATGCCCCCGAGGAGGCTCTGCACCTCCGCCGCGCCGGTGATGTGGATGTCACCGCCCTCCTCGGTCCCGGTCCCGACCGAGATGCTCACGATCGCGAAGCCGATCAGCCCGATCACGATCGCCAGCACGATCAGCCCGACGACTCGGGGCCGCCTCCTCGGTGCCTCCTCGTTCACCCGGCGACGGCCTTGTAGTAGCGAACCGCGAGCCCGGTCAGAAGCGTGCGGAAGCACTCCTCGACCGGCGTCTCGGTCTCCGCGGCCCAGCTCTCGAGCCCGCGGCTCTCGATCGCCTCGCTGCGCTCGATCACCTCCTCGACGAGCTCCGGGTGCTGGTCGCAGAAGTACGCGCCGATCGAGTAGAGGTCGGTCTCCATCAGCGACTGGATGAACGGATCCGTGCCCGGCGTGACGGATTGCTCGCCCGGATTCATGGCGGCATGGTAGTTACGCTTGATCCGAGGGTGCTCGAGCGAAGCGAGAGCAACCCGTTTAATGGCGAAGCGAATTGAGATCACCGGCTTCTGCGACGAGCTGCTGGACGTGGCCTCCTTCGAGGACTACGGGCCCAACGGCCTCCAGGTCCCCGGCGCCGCGGAGGTGAGCAAGGTCGCGACCGGCGTGAGCGCGAACCTGGAGCTGCTCGAGAGCGCCGTCGGATCGGGCGCCCAGCTGGTGATGACGCACCACGGGCTGCTCTGGGGCTCCGAGGTCTCATCGCTCTCCATCCCGATGGCGGCGCGGCTGCGCGCACTGCTCTGCGCCGACGTCTCGCTAGCCGCGTATCACCTCCCCCTCGACGCTCATCCCGAGATCGGCAACAACGCCCTGCTTCGCGACGCCCTCGGCCTGGAGGCAGACCCGCGGCCCTTCGGTGAGGCGAAGGGATCGGCGGTCGGCGTGATCGGCCGCGCCGCCGAGCCGATCGAGCTCGCCGAGCTGCGCCGCCGGCTGGCGCGGGCTGTCGGTCAGGAGCCTCTCGTCTTCGACGCGGGGCCGGAGCGCATCGCGAGCGTCGGCATCGTCACCGGGGCCGGGGGGTTCGCCCTGCACGAGGCGGGCCCGCTCGGCCTCGACGCCCTGATCACCGGCGAGCCCAGCGAGCCCGTGATGGGCGAGGCGCGTGAGTACGGCGTCCACTTCCTGGCGGGCGGCCACTACGCGACCGAGACCTTCGGGATCCGCAGGCTCGGCGAGCTGGTGGCGGAGCGCTTCTCGGTGGATCACGAGTTCATCGACGTCCCGAATCCGGTCTAGAAATCCCAGCTAATTGCGGAGAAATATTTGACACGTCGCCCTGAGTCGATATACATGCCTTCCAGCTTTAGCAAGGCGTTCACGAGGAGAGGAGAGGCCTGTATGTCCGTTCACCTGACGCCCACGGAGCTCGCCGAGGAGATGCACATGAAGCGGCGCGATGTGCTCACCAAGTGCGTCGAGATGAATGTGCCGGTCCTCAAGGGCCGGATCGACAAGACCCTCTTCGAATCCTCCCTGCGGGCGTTCCGGACGCAGAACAAGCAGGCCACTGCTTAGTTCAGGTCTCCCCTGGCTGACTAGCCAGGACCAATAGACTCTCCGTCATGGAGAGCGCGACGATCGCGGCCGCCGGCAGCGCCGCCGAGTCCAGCACCAACAGCAAGACCTGCGCGGACCTGATGCCGCTCGCCGCCCAGCGGCACGCGAATCTGGCGGCGGTCACCTACAAGGACGCATCGGGCGAGTGGGTCTCGAAGACCTACCGCGAGGTCGGCGACATCGTCCGCCAGCTCGCCAAGGGGATGATCGAGCTCGGGATCGAGAAGGGCGACAAGGTCTCGATCCTCGCCAACACCCGTCCCGAGTGGACGTACTTCGACTTCGCGGCGCTCAGCGTCGGCGCCACCGTCGTCCCGATCTACCAGACCAACTCCCCCGACGAGTGCCAGTACGTGATCGAGAACTCGGACGCCAAGGCGGTGATCGTCGAGGACGATGAGCAGCTCGCCAAGATCGACGAGATCCGGGAGCGCGTGCCGAAGCTGGAGCAGGTGATCCGCATGGACGGCTCCGGCGGCAACGCGATCTCGATGGACGAGCTGATCGAGGCCGGCTCGAGCCGCTCTGACTCCGAGTGGGAGCAGCGCTGGCAGTCGGTCACGCCGGACGACATCTGCACGTTCATCTACACGTCCGGCACCACCGGCCCACCCAAGGGCTGCGTGATCTCCCACGGCAACTACCGCTCCATGGTCACGATGGCGCTCGACGAGAGCGTCCTCGACAGCGACACCACCACCTACCTCTTCCTGCCGCTCGCGCACTCCTTCGCGCTGCTCATCCAGTTCCTGAGCTTCGACCTGGGCGGCAACATCGCCTACTGGGAGCGGGACCCGCTGAAGATCATCCCGAACCTGGCCGAGGTGAAGCCGGAGTACTTCCCGTCGGTGCCGCGCATCTTCGAGAAGATCTACACGGCCGCCACCGGCGAGATCGAGAAGGAGGGCGGGATCAAGAAGCTCGTCTTCAACTGGGCGATCGGCGTCGGCAAGAAGGTCCGCGAGAAGGAGCGGGCCGGTGAGCCGATCGGCTTCCTCCTGCGCAAGCAGTACGAGATCGCCGACAAGCAGGTGCTCTCCAAGATCCGGGCCCTCTTCGGCGGCAACATCAAGAACTGCGTCACCGGCGCCGCCCCCATCAATCCGGACATCCTGCGGTTCTTCGACGCCGCCGGGATCCTCGTCCTCGAGGGCTGGGGCATGACCGAGACTTCCACCGCGGCCACCGTCGCGAGGCCGGACGCCTTCAGGTTCGGCAAGGTCGGACGCGCCTTTGCGGGCTGCGAGATCAAGATCGCCGGCGACGGCGAGATCCTCGTCCGCGGGCCCAACGTCTTCCAGGGCTACTACAAGAACCCGGAGGCGACGAAGGAGACGCTCGAGGACGGCTGGCTGCACACCGGCGACATCGGCGAGCTCGACGAGGACGGCTACCTCTCGATCACCGGCCGCAAGAAGGACATCATCATCACCGCGGGCGGGAAGAACATCACCCCGGCCAACCTGGAGGCCGAGATCAAGCAGAGCCAGTACGTCTCGCAATGCGTCGTGATCGGCGATCGGCGGCCCTATCTCGTCGCCCTGATCACGCTCGACATGGAGGAGTGCGCCAAGCTCTGCGAGGAGAAGGACTGGCCCGGCGATCCGGCCGAGCTGCGCAACAACGAGGAGATGCGGGCGATCATCCAGAAGCACATCGATGTGATCAACCAGAAGTTCGCCCGCGTCGAGCAGGTGAAGAAGTTCGAGATCCTGCCGCATGACCTCTCGCAGGAGACCGGCGAACTGACGCCGACGATGAAGGTGAAGCGCAACGTCGTCGCGGACAAGTTCGAGAAGGACGTCGAGTCGCTGTACGCCTAGGTTGGCGGCCTTCCTAGTCGCTCCGGATTCGTTCAAGGGGACGCTCAGCGCCAGCGAGGTCGCTGAGGCGATCGGCCGCGGCGTCGAGCGGGTCGGCGGCCGGCCAGACCTCTGTCCCGCGGCTGACGGTGGAGAGGGCACGGCGGAGGTGCTGCTCGACGCCATGGGCGGGGAGTGGCGCACCGCGCAGGTGCGCGACCCGCTCGGCCGTGCGATCGAGGCGCGGTTCGGGCTGGTGCGCGATGGCGCCACCGCGATCGTCGAGGCGGCGGCCGCCTCGGGACTTGCCATGGTCGGCGAGGGCGATCGCGACCCGGAGGCGGCGAGCAGCGCCGGCACGGGCGAGCTGATCGCCGCCGCGATCGAGTCCGGCGCCCGGCGGGTTCTGGTCGCCGCGGGCGGCACCGCGACGATGGACGGGGGCCGCGGGGCGATCGAGGCGCTCCAGGAAACCGAAGGGGCCCGGGACGCGACCCTGGAGGTCCTCTGCGACACCTCGGTGCCGTTCGAGCGCGCCGCCGAGCAATTCGCCTCGCAAAAGGGCGCCTCGCCGGAGCAGGTCTCTCGCCTGAGCTCCCGGCTCATCGCCCTGGCGGGCACCCTTCCCCGCGACCCGCGGGCAAGGGCGATGACCGGTGCCGCCGGCGGCCTCTCCGGTGGGCTCTGGGCCGTCTTCGGAGCCCGGCTCGTCCCCGGAGCCGCGTACGTTCTCGGGGTGATCGGCTTCGACGCTCGCCTGGAGGAAGCGGATGCCGTGATCACCGGCGAGGGCCGTCTCGACGAGCAGAGCTTCGAGGGAAAGCTCGTCGGTCAGATCGCCCGGCGATGCAGGGAGGGGCGCCGGCCTCTGCACGTGATCGCCGGGTCGAACGCGATCGATGCGGCAACCGTGGACCGGCGAGGTATCGCCTCCGTCAGCGAAGCGGGAACGCCGGAGGCGATCAGCGACGCGGCGGCTCTGCTCGCCGATCCCGCCACCTGATCACTCGGATCAGGGTGGGCCGGCCCAGCCCGCTGCATAACACGGGTCGGGGCCGCATGGATCGATGATCTGACCCGCTGGCTTGAGGAACTCGGCGATCTGATGGCGGATCAGCGCAGAGGTGTTGATCACGGTGTCGTGCGGGTCGACGCCGAAGGAGTCGTTCGGCGCCGTGTTGGTGATCGGCGCCGGGTCGGTGCCGAGCGTTCCGCCGGACCGCTTCGGTCCGATGTCCCAGACGAACATCCCGTTGCCGTCGGCGGCGGGACCGGAGAGGTCGCCCAGAATCGGAATGTCCGGGAAGAAGTCGACGAAGCCCGGGGTGCGGCCCGGGTCGAGCGTCGGATAGCGGAGCGGCGCGCCGATCGTCCTCGCCTCAACCTCGGTGGCGACGTTCGAGACCTGGTGGTCGCCATAGGCCATGTCGATCAAGACGTGGTGCGCCGGCGTGCCTGGGAGCGGATCGGAGGTCATGTGGTTGGCGTAGCCGTTGGGCTCGCCGCGGTCCCACATCAGCTGGATCATCGCCAGGAGCAGAGGGCGATCCGACTCGCTCGGGTAGGCCGGGTACAGGATCGAGGCGTAGTCCTCGAAGTCGACGCTTCGGGTGAGCAGGGTCGAGTAGTTCATGCCCGGCACGTAGAGCACTGTCCGGGTGATGTCCGGCTCGACCGCCGTCAGCGCGCCGCCGGCGATCCCGCCCTGGCTGTTGCCGTAGTAGTAGAGGCCAGAGCCATGGTCGATGACCGACTGGGCGCCGTTGAATTGGAAGGCGGAATCGCTCGAGAAGCCATCCGAGTACATGAGCAGCCGCCCCAGGTAGATGAAGTTGAGGAATCCCTGCTGCAGCCCGTCAGGGAGCGGCTGGAACTTCGAGAGGTCCTGCAGCGCCTGGACTGCCGTCCCGACGTCGTCCTCCATCATCCCCGTGAAGTCCGTGGCGCAGGTGAGCACGCCCTCGTCGTTGCCGAGCTCGCGGACGTTGGTCGTGTGGACCTCCGTGTAGTCCCCGAACAGGCCGTGCCCGTACATCGAGGGCCGCACCTGGTGGTCGACGTTCCAGACGCCCGATCCCGGGCTCGTCTCCGTCACCGCCGACAGCGGGATGTTGCACGTGAACCGTGCCGTCATCGTCCCGTTCTGCTGCGGGAGCCCGTCGGAGCCGAGATTGAACTGACCGCCGGGCCTGTAGTCACCGGTCCCGCTATCGCTGCAGCCGGAGCTCAGGAAGCAGGGCACCTGGTAGGTGCCGGTGACCTCGCGGACGTTCTGGGAGGCATGGCTGCCCGTCAGGGGGTTGCCTGGGTCGTCGACGGTCTTCACGTCGGTGACCGTGAACGACGGCGCCGAGCCCTGCATGTTCCCGTCGCCGGGACTGTTGTCGCCCAGGTCGGCGAGGCCCCGGTCGCGGATCGAGAGCATCCGCTGCGTGATGTTCGGGGTGCTGGCGACGGTGAAGTCCCAGGCGTCGTAGAGGTTGGCCTTCGGGATGCCGGCCTGCTGCAGCTTCCCGAGAATCTCGTCGAAGTGCGGGCGACGGCTCTCGATGGCGGACACGTCGGTCTTGACGCCGTCCCGATACAGGGCAAAGCCCGGCGGCGCGGAGATCGTGTTGCCGGCTGAGTCCTTCAGGTCGCGCATGGCCACGATGTAGCGGTGGCCCTCGATCAGGTTCCGGCCCGGCCGGATGATCAGGTCGGTGTTCGCCGGACTGGTCGCGTTCGCGTCGAGCTCAGACCAGATCAGCTGGCGTGCCCCGGTGGAGGCGTCGATCAGCACGATCGGCTGATTCGCGTCGAAGGCCCGATCCATGTCGGTCAGCGGCACGGCGCCGGTCTTCTGGAAGGCGGTCGGGTTGTCCAGGCCCGGGACCCGCGTGACGATGCTCTCGCCGGGACTGAACCCGTCGCTGCGGTTGAGGTCGGCCGGGTTGATGTGAACGCCATGGCCGTTGGCGGGCGTCGAGTCGATGCTCAGGTTGAGGCGCAGGCCGGTGGGTGTGCTCGAGTCGGAAACCGTGTAGTGGTCGCTGGGCCACGGGAACAGGCAGTTGGTCCCCGGGCTGGCGATCGTCTCGCAGCGCGCGGCTTTGGCGAGCGCGGCGCACTGCGGCATCGACTGGGCGACACTCGCCCGACCCTTCGGAGACTTCCCCTTGCGGTGCTTCCGATGGTGCTTTCCACGCGCCTTCGCCGTGAGAAGCAGCTCGCTCGCGCCGCACCCCTGGAGGACGTCACCGCCCGCGGGGCTCAGGGCGAGTGAGAAGGTCCGCTTCCCGCGCCGCGCCTTGATGCGCCGCGGGTCGGTCAGCGCCGGTCCCCCACCGAATCCCCGTACCGCTAGGACGAGCTTGCGCTTCTTGGTGGAGCGGACGACCACCTTCACCTGGCCCGACGAGAGCAGCGCCTGATCGCTCTGGGTACCCCCTTTGAACTTGAGAGCGAGGCTCTTGCGCCCTCCCTTCCGATGGTGCTTGGCGAGCGCGGGTGCGGCCGTCAGAGCCGCCAGCACGGCAAGCAGGGAAGCACAGACGGCTAGCGCGGCCAACGTTCGCCGGCCGGTCCCTCGGCCATCGAGCAATGCCATTCCTCTCTCCATTCCCTCTCGGGCCCCCTGGTCCCACGGGGAACCTATCACCGGAGCCCGGGTCGGCGGGCGCCGCGATAGCTTCTGATCGATGAGCGAGAGGCGAGGGGTGGCGCTGGTGACGGGCGCCAGCAGCGGGATCGGCGAGGCGACCGTGCGCTCGCTCGCCGCGGCGGGGTTCGAGGTGGTCGCCGCCGCGCGACGCCTGGAGCGCTGCGAGAAGGTGGCCCGGGAGGTGGGCGGCCGGGCGCTGCGGCTGGACGTCGCCGACCCGGCCTCGGTGGCGGATCTCGCTGAGAGCCTCCCCGAGGTCTCGGTGCTCGTCAACAACGCCGGGGGCGCATTGGGGCTGGAGCCGGTCGCGGAGGCGGACGAGGAGAACTGGCGCCAGATGTACGAAACCAACGTGCTGGGGGTCATGCGCGTCACGAAGGCCCTCCTCCCGGCGCTGGAGCGAGCGGCGGACGGCCACATCGTCGTGGTCGGCTCGGTGGCGGGCGTGGAGGTCTATCCCGGCGGCGCCGGCTACACGGCCGCGAAGCACGCCGCGAATGCGGTCACCCGGACCCTCCGGCTCGAGCTCCTCGGCAAGCCCATCCGCGTCAGCGAGGTGGCTCCGGGCATGGTCGAGACCGAGTTCTCGATGACCCGCTTCGGGGGCGACGAGGACAAAGCGGCCAAGGTCTACGAGGGCACGACCCCGCTGACCGCGGACGACGTCGCTGATGCGATCGCCTACCTCGTCACCCGCCCGCCCCACGTGAACGTCGACTACCTGTCGATCAAGCCCACGGCCCAGGCGACCGCGCGCGACGTCCACCGCGACTAGCCCTTCTCGGCAGCCTCCGCTTCGTCCGACTGCCGCAGGAGTGCCCCGGTCGTCTGCTCGAGGACGCGCCGCCAGACCGACATGCCCTTCTCCTCCTCCTCGACCGTCTCGATCACGCGCTTCACGCGACGGGCGGAGATCTCGATGCCGTGGCGGGCGGCGATCTCCTTGTAGCGCTGGTAGTCGCGCGCCAGCTTGACCGTGACGGACTCGAACCCGTGCTTGGCGATCTGCAGCCGGGCGGAGTAGTCGAGGATCGAGGTACCGAACATGAGCTCGTCGTTGAACTCGGGCTCGATCAGGATGATGTCGACGTCCGGGAAGCGCTCGTTCCACGATTGGATGGCGAGGTGCAGCCGCGCGTGGGCCATCAGGCGAAAGGCCTGGTTGCCGATCGCGGGCATGCCCATGTCGGAGACGCGGCGGACCCGGGAGCCGAAGACCGTGGGGATCCGGGTCTCGAAGTCGTTCACGTACGGGACGAGCGGGTTGACGACGACGATGAACTTGGCGCCCGCCTCGACGGCGACGTCCACGTTGGTCGTGGAGACGATCCCGCCGTCCACCAGCTGCCTGCCGCGAAGCTCATAGGGCTCGTAGACGATCGGCAGGGCACCGGAGGCGGCGACGGCGCGCGAGATCGGCACGTTGTCCCACTCTCCCTCGCCGAAGACGATCCGCTCGCAGGTGTCGAGGTCGGTCGCCGTGATGCGGAGCTCGGACTCGAGCTCGCGGAAGTCGTTCGTGCGGTCGGGGTCCTCGAGCACGTTGCGGATGTACTGCTCGATCCCGCGGTTGTGGTAGATGCCGGTGGGCAGCCCCTCCGCGAGGCCCATGACCACGTCGACCATCGACATCTCCCCGATGTTGCCCGCAAGCTGGCGGACCATCGCGGCCGCCCGCAGAGGGAGCAGCGCGAGGCGGCTGGCGAATCCTCTGTAATTGGGGCGCAGCAGCGTCCGCAGCGACGCGTTCTCGATCGGCGACGGCAGGGCCTTGTCGAGCACGCGGAACATCTCCTCCGGAGTGACGCCATTCGCGACCATGCTCGCCACGAAGGCGCCGGCGCTCGTCCCCACGTAGATGTCGAAGTCGTTGACCGTACGGTTGACGGCCAGCAGGTCGAACGCGCGCAGCGCGCCCATCTCGTAGACGCCGCCGGTGAACCCTCCGCCACCGAGCACCAAGGCGGTCTTGTCGCCCCGACCGCGCCGCCTTCTCCCTTTACCGCTGCTGCGCCTGCCGTCGGGGCCGTCGAACTGGACGACTTTCCCCATGGGAGAGGGGATTATGGCAGCGGCGTGGGCTGGTCAGCCAGCTAAGCGGTCGCCCGTGGCCGCGACCTGATCATGGCCCGTCGCCCCGGATCCGTCGCGCGATACTCCCCGGGGCGATGTCGCAAGAGAACGTGGAAATCGTGCGGCGCATGTACGAGGCGTTCGGCCGGGGCGACGCCGAGGCCGCCTTGGCCAGTCTCGATCCCGATGTGGTGATGGACGCCACCCACCGGGTGGACGGCCGCATCGGACGCGGTCATGAGCAGGTGGCCGTCATCCTCCGTGAATGGCTCGGCACCTCGACGCCTGGAGCGAGGAGGTCGAGGAGATTCGCGACCTGGGCGACTCGGTTCTCGTCGTCAGCACCCAGCGGGGCCGTGGAAGGGGGAGCGGCGTCGAGATGGAGCACCGCTTCGCGATGCTCTACGAGCTGCGGAACGGCAAGGTGATCCGCTGGACGATCTACAACGATCGGTCTGAAGCCCTGGAAGCCGCCGGATCCTCCGAGTAGAGGACCGAGGTCACCGCTACCTTCGCCCGGCTGCCCTGTTTCAGGCAGGAGCGCGGTTTGCACGCGCCGAACGGATGAGCATGTCCAGGCACAGAGGGGTGATTGCAGTTGCGCTGCTCGCGCTCGGGCTCTGCCTGCCCGCCGCCGCCCAGGCGCGCCCACAGGGGCCCGACAAGGCCTTCAGGACCCCGATCGCCCACGGCGCGGCGGCGGCGCACAAATCCGTCTCGCGGCGCAAGCTGGGCAGGGGGCTGGCGAAGCTCTTTCACAAGGTCGGCAAGAGCGGCGCGTTCGTCTTTGATCCCAGCACGCATCGCGTGCTCTTCTCGCGCAAGGGGGGGCGCATGCGGATCCTCGCGTCCAACTCGAAGCTCTTCACCGCCTCGACGGCGCTCTCGCGCTTCGGGCCCGAGGGCAGGCTGCACACCACGGCGTGGTCCAGCGATCCGATCAGCGACGGGATCAGCCAGGGTCTCTATCTGCGTGGCGGCGGGGATCCGACGTTGAGCACGGCGGCCGTGACCAAGCTCGCCGACCGCGTCCGCGCGGCCGGGGTGACGACGGTTCAGGGGCCGCTCCGCTACGACGCCTCATTCCTCGACGGCCAAACCGGGATCCCCGAACACGGGATCACGTTCGAGAGCGTCGGCCGGCTCTCGGGACTTCAGATCGACGGCGGCTCGCCCAGCGACCCGGCGAGGACCGCCGCCCAGCGCTTCGAGGACGCGCTCCGGAAGGACGGGGTCTCGATCGGGAAGAGCGTCACCCCCGCGACCGTGCCCTTCGGTGCACTGCAAATCGCCGACTTCGCCTCCCCGACCCTGGCCGAGATCGTTCAGGACACCCTCGTCCCCTCGAACAACTATCTCGCCGAGATGCTGCTCAAGGACGTCGGCTCCCAGTTCGGAGGCAACGGGTCCACCGCCGGCGGCATCTCGGTCGTCAAGCAGTTCGCCGCCAGACAGCGGGCGAAGTTCGTTGGCGAGAACGGCTCGGGGCTGACGAGGCGCAACCGGGCATCGCCGGCGTCCGTGGTCAAGCTGCTCGACTCGATGATCGAGATCGACAAGAAGGCTTCACCGGAGGAGCAGCTCGCGCAGGAGCGTCTCCGAGACGCCTGGATCGATTCCCTCGCCGTGGCGGGCCGCAGCGGGACAGTGGCCAATCGCATGCGCGGAACGGCCGCGGCCGGGAAATGCCATCTTAAGACCGGGACCCTCAATGGCGTCAGCGCGCTCTCGGGCTACTGCTTCCGCGGCGGGGACGACGCCGACCACGCCGTGATCTTCTCCCTGCTGATGAACAAGACGAACGTGACCCGCGCGCACGTCGTCCAGGACCGCATGGCGGCCCTGATCGCACGCTATTCGCGCTAGACGCGGCCCCGCGGCGGCGTGCTCTTGCCGGGCGCGCCGTCCTGACCCACCAGCTTCTGCAGTCCCCCTTCGTCGATCACCTCGGTGCCGATCTCCTCGGCCTTGGCGAGCTTCGAGCCCGGGCTGTCGCCGGCGATCACGAAGTCGGTCTTCTTCGAGACCGAGTTGACGACCTTGCCGCCGGCCAGCCGGATCAGGCGGGTGGCCTGCTCGCGGCTCAGGTTCGGCAGCGTTCCCGTCAGCACCAGCGTCTTGCCGTCCAGCGGCCCGCCCTGCTTGCGTCGCTCCGAGGGATCGAGCTCCATTCGCAGCCCGGCCTTGCGCAGGCGCTCGATCAGCTTCCTGGTGCGCTCCTCGGCCAGCTCCTCGTAGATCTGCTGCGCGAGGATCGGCCCGATGCCCTCGGCCTGCACGATCTCCTCGGGCTGGGCCTCCAGCAGGGCGTCCATCGTGCCGAAATGCTCGGCCAGCGACTCGGCGTTGACGAACCCGATCCCAGGGATCCCGAGCGCGTAGAGCACCCGTGAGAACGGCATCTTCTTCGCGTTCTCGATCTCCTCGATCAGGTTCTCGGCCGAGATCCGGCCGAAGCCCTCGAGCTCGGCGATCCGCTCCGCGGTGAGGTCGAAGATGTCGGCGGCGTCGGAGATCACGCCCTCCTGCAGGAAGCGGTAGGCGTTCTTCTCGCCGAGCCCCTCGATCTCGAGAGCGCCCCGGAAGTGCTTGACGTGCTGGAACTGCTGGCCCGGGCAGCCGGTTCGGTTGGGGCAGATCGTGAAGACACCGTCGTCGGGCTTCACGGTGGGCGTCCCGCAGAGCGGGCACTTCTTCGGCGGCTTCGGCCTGCGAGTCCCCCTCTTGCGGCGCTGGATGATCGGCGAGACCACCTGAGGGATCACATCGCCGGCCCGCATCACGACGACCTCGTCGCCCTCGCGGACGTCCTTCCGCTCCAGGTCCTCCTCGTTATGGAGGGTCGCTGTGCTCACCGTGACGCCACTGACGTGGACCGGCTCGAGCATCGCGAACGGCAGCAGGTGCCCGGTTCGCCCGACGTTCCAGACGATCCTGTTGAGCTTGGTCGTTGCGGTCGTCGGCGGGAACTTCCAGGCGACGGCCCAGCGCGGCTCCCGGCCGGCCACCCCGAGCTCGCGCTGCAGCCCGCGGTCGTCCACCTTGACGACGACGCCGTCGATCTCGAAGTCCAGGGCGTCGCGGCGTCCCTCCCACCAGCGGCAGCGCTCCGCGACCTCGTCGACTCCGTGCAGGATCGAGATGTCGGCGTTGACCTTGAAGCCGCGCTCACGCAGCCATTCGAGCGACTCGGAGTGGCTGTCGGGCTCCCAGCCCCTCAGCGCCGCAACGCCGTAGCACCAGATCGACAGGGGCCTCGTGGCCGTGATCGAGGAGTCGAGCTGGCGCAACGATCCGGCCGCGGCGTTGCGCGGGTTGGCGAAGGTCGGCTCCCCGTCCTGCGCGCGCTGCTCGTTGACCTTGGTGAAGCCGGCGATCGGCAGGTAGATCTCACCGCGGACCTCGACCAGCTCGGGCGCGTCCTTGATGCTCAGCGGGATCGCCTTGATCGTGCGCAGGTTCTGGGTGACGTCCTCCCCGATGCGGCCGTCGCCGCGGGTCGCGCCCCGCGTGAAGACGCCGTTCTCGTAGGTGAGCGAGATCGCCAGCCCGTCCACCTTCGGCTCGGTGACGTAGCGGATCTCCCGCCCGGAGATGTCCAGCCGCTCGAGCTGGCGCTCGACCCGCTTCGCCCAGGCCCGCAGCTCGTCCTCGTTGCGGGCGTTGCCGAGCGAGAGCATCGGCTCGTGGTGGGTGACCTGCTTGAACTTGCCGAGCGGCTGCCCGCTGACCCGCTGCGTCGGCGAGTCCGGGGTGACCAGCTCGGGATTCGCCTCCTCGATCTCCCGCAGCTCGCGGAGCAGGTCGTCGTACTCGGTGTCCGAGATGGTCGGGTCGTCGAGCACGTAGTAGCGGTGATCGTGCTCGGCGAGCTCCCGCCGCAGCTCCTCGGTTCGCTTCTTTACCCCTTTCCCCGGGCTCAACGTTGTGAAGAAGCCTCGGTGTCTTCCACGGTCGCCTCGGCCTTGGTGAGCATCCCCTCGAAGTCCCACTCCCTGAGGCGGTCCAGGCTGGGGCGGTCGGTGAGGTCGAAGTGCACCGGGGTGACCGAGATGCGATCCCGGGCTATCGCGGAGAGGTCCGAGCCCTGCTCGTCCTCGAATGACGGCTCGAAGCCATAGATCCGATAGCGGACGCGGCCGCTCTCCGGATCCTCGTCCACGAGCTGCATCTCGTCGTTGTAGAGGCGCTTGCCCAGGTGCGTGACCTCCACCCCGCTCGGCTCGCCGGGGGGGAAGTTGACGTTGATCAGGGTGTCGGCGGGAAGCGGGTCCTCCGCGACGCGGCGGACCAGCTCGGCGGAGAAGGCGGCCGAGGCGGAGAAGTCGTAGTCCCGCCTAGCGTAGTAATCCAGCCCGCCCGGAGCCGATTGCTGAGAGAGGGCGATCGCCGGAATCCCCAGCACGATCCCCTCGAGTGCCGCGGCCACGGTGCCGGAGTAGGTGATGTCGTCGCCCAGGTTCGAACCGTGATTGATCCCCGAGACGATCAGCTCCGGACGCTCGCCGACCAGCCCGAGCTCGGCGAAGCGGACGCAGTCGACGGGCGTCCCGTCCGTGGCGTAGCCGCTGGAGCCGTCGCTGAAGGGGATCTCCTCCACCCAGAGCGGCGAGCGGGTGGTGATGCTGCGAGCCGTCGCGCTCCGGTTCGAGTTGGGGGCGATCACGTGGACCTCGAGATCCGGGATCTTGCGCAGCTCCTTGCGCAGGGCGTTCAGCCCAGTGGCCTGAATGCCGTCGTCGTTGGTGATCAGGACGCGCACGACTTCGATTCTAAGGAGGAGCGGCCGCGATCCATGCGGCGCTCCGGCGGCGTCTAGGCCTCGGCGGGTGCCGGCTCAGGGGCCTCGGCTGCGTCGTCGTCGGCCTCACCGCCGCGCCAGGCACGAAGTGACTCCCGCAGGTAGACCCACGCCAGGCTGCAGCCGTAGATCACGGCCGCGACCGGCGCCGCCACCTCGAGCAGCTCGCTGCCGGACGCCTCCGCGAGCTCATGGAGGCCGCCGAAGATCAGATAGGCGGCGAAGGCGATCACCAGGACGCTGGTGGCCGTGAAGAACTTGGCCAGGTCGAGCCGGAGAGCCCCGCGATAGAAGGCGACGCCGAGCCCGACCGCGGCGAGCAGCCCGAGGACCCCGCCGGCGACCGCGATGACCGGCCCGGAGGTCTCGGTCGAGGCGAAGAGGAAGAGGGCGGTCTCGAGGCCCTCACGCGCGACGGCGATGAATGCCACGGTGGCCAGGCCGATGCCGCCACCGGCGCGGAGGGACTCGCTGACCTGCTCGCGCAGATGGGTGCCGATCGTCGCCGCCTGCTTTCGCATCCAGAACGCCATCCAGGTGACCAGGGCGGCCGCGAAGATCATCGTCGCGCCCTCGTAGACCTTCTCGCTGGTCCCATCGAGCTCGCCGGCCGAGAGGTAGAGCGTCGCGCCGATCGCGACGCTGGTGATGACGGCCGCGACGACGCCCCACCAGACGGCTGTCGCCTGCTCGCGCTGACCGGTCTTCGCCAGGTAGGCGAGGATCAGCCCGACGATCAGCGCCGCCTCGAAGCCCTCCCGCAGTGTGATGACGAATGTGCCCAAAACGTGGTTCGGTGGCGAACTTCAATTCCGACCGAATTGGTCAGGCTACCAGATTAGGTAAGCCTAATTAGTAGCGCACGCTCGCCAGATGCAGGCCGTGCGCCCGCGCCGTGTCGCCGGCCCGCTCCCGTGGCGCCCCCTCCAGCAGGGAGCGGAAGTCCTCGAACGACCGTCTCCCGCCCCCCACCTCGAGCATCGTCCCGACCAGCACGCGGACCATGTTCCGCATGAAGGCATCGGCCTCGATCCAGAGCTCGAGCACCGTGCCGTCCCCCAGGACGGCGGGCTTCTCGTGCCAGTCGGCCCGGAGCACATCGCGCTCGAAGCGAACGTGCTCGGTCTGCGTGGGCGTGAAGGCCGTGAAGTCGTGGGTGCCGCGCACGACGTCTCCGCAGCGGGCGAGCTCCGCCCGATCGACCCGATGGGGCCAGAACAGCGACACCCCCGCCTCGAACGGGTTGGGGGTCCGGTCGGAGAGGACGCGGTAGCAGTAGGTGCGGGCCTTGGCGTCCCGGCGGGCATCGAAGCCCTCGGCCGCGCGCTCCACACTCAGGACCGCCAGATCGGGACCGGTCAACGAGTTGAGGGCTCGCCCGAGCTCCTCGGGCGGGTCCCCATCCAGCTGGAGGCTCGCCACCTGTTCCCAGGCGTGCACCCCTGCATCGGTCCGGCCCGCGACGGTCAGCGGGGTCCGCGCGCCCAGGACACGCTCCAGAGCGTCCTCCAGCTCACCCTGGACGGTCCGCACGCCCGGCTGGGCAGCCCAGCCGGCGAAGCCCGCGCCGTGGTAGGCGAGATTCATTCGCACGGCGGCCATAAGTGCGCGACACTACCCAGGGATGGCCCTGCCCGGCTCAGACGAACCATCGTCGATCTCCCACGAGGAGGCACGCGAGGAGCTCTTCGGGCACGGCCCGAGCAGGGCCGGACTCGCCACCTACGAGATCATCGTCCTCATCCTGGGCATGCTCGGGGCCGCCATCGCCTTCGATCAGATCGACAACTGGTCCCAGTGGGTGGTGCTCGGAGGGATCATCGTCGTGGTGATCGGCTTCATGATCGCCGTCAGCCCGAACCGCCGAGGCGCCTGATCCGGTCTGTGAGTGCACTCACTGCCAGACGGCCAGGCGTCGGCGTAAGGTCTTCAGGCACCAGCGTCGAATAGGGAGAGACATGGCAAACACGGACATCACTCAGCGCTCCCAGTACGAGCGGAGCGACCTGCTCGCCGGCGGAGAGGGGATCAGGCACGGCGCCGAGAAGGGCTCAGCGATCTACAGCGTCATCGCCCTGATCGTCGGAATCGCGCTCTGCGCCGTCGCGCTCTCGACCATCGAGAACTGGGCGCAGTGGGTCGTGCTCGGGGTCATCGTGGCGTTCACCATCGCGATCGCGGTGGCGCTCGGCCCGAACCGGAAGGGCTCGGGCTCCAGCTTCAAAGTCGGTCGTTAGACGAGCTCGAGGAACACCATCTCGGCCGAGTCCGAGCGGCGCGGGCCGAGCTTGACGATGCGCGTGTAGCCGCCCGGCCGCTGCGCGTAGCGCGGCGCGATCTCCTCGAAGAGCTTGTGCACGGCGAACTTGTCGTTGTGCAGCTCCGAGAGCGCCTGCCGGCGCGCGTGCAGGTCGCCCTTCTTCGCGAGCGTGATCAGCTTCTCGAACTCGGGCTTCAGGGCCTTCGCCTTGGGCTGGGTCGTCCGGATGCGCTCGTGCTCGATCAACTGCTTCGACATCGTGCGAAGCATCGAGTTGCGGTGAGCCGCATCCCGGCTCAGCTTTGCCCTTTTGCGCTGGTGCCTCATCGCCGTCGCTCCGGCCCGGAAGTCTAGGGGCCCTAGTCCGCCCGCAGCGAGAGGCCGCGTGCGCGCAGGGTCTCTTGGACCTCTTCGATCGACTTCCGACCGAAGTTCGGGATCGCGTTGAGCTCCGACTCCGACTTCCGCACGAGCTCGCCGACGGTCTGGATGCCGGCGCGCTTCAGGCAGTTGTAGGAGCGGACGCCCAGCTCGAGCTCCTCGATCAGGATCTCGTCGAGCCCGTCGGCGCCGGGGACGGCCGCCGCGTCGCCGCCTCCGCCTCCGCCATCGGTCGCGGCGATCGCGCCCTCGCCCCGCAGCTCATCCACGCGGTCGGCGGTGGTGAAGATCGCCAGGCTCTTGATCAGGATCTCGGCCGCCTCGCGGAGCGCGGCGCCGGGCTCAATCGACCCGTCGGTCTCGACCTCGAGCGTGAGCTTGTCGAAGTCGGTCCGCTGCCCGACTCGGGCGGAGTCGACCGAGTAGGCGGCGCGGCGGATCGGCGAGAAGATCGCGTCGATCGGGATCACGCCGATGGGCTTGTCATCGGACTTGTTCTCGTCGGCCGGTGAGTAGCCGCGGCCGCGGCCGATCGTCAGGTACATCTCGAGCTTCGTCTTCTTCTCGAGAGTCGCGATCGGCGCCTCGGGGTTGAGGATCTCGACGCCCGCGGGCAGGTCGATGTCCTTGGCCTTGACCTCGCCGGGGCCGGTGGCGACCAGCGGGGTCTCGACCTCGTCGGCGTCGGTGTGCATGCGCACGACGACGTCCTTGAGGTTGAGGACCAGGTCGGTCACGTCCTCCTTCAGGCCCGGAATGGTCGAGAACTCGTGAGCCACGCCCTCGATGCGAACGCTGGTGATCGCGGCGCCACCGAGGGAGGAGAGCAGCACGCGGCGGAGACTGTTGCCGAACGTGTAGCCGAAGCCCTTGTCGAGCGGCTCGATGGTGAAGGTGCCCTTGTTCTCCTCGGCATCCTCGCCCGCGATCTTGGGCACTTGGAAATCTGGCAGGGTGGTCATGGCTTCCATCAGGTATCTACTTCCTTCTCTGGGGGGTTACTTCGAGTACAGCTCGACGATGAGCTGTTCCTCGACGGGGGCTGAGATCTCGCTCCTCTCAGGGAGCCTCAGCACCTTGGCGGTAAGTGAGTCGTAATCGGCCTGCAACCAGGCCGGCACTCCCGAGGTGAGCTCGGTCGCGTCGCGCACGATGTCAGTGCCGGCGCTGTTCGGCTTGATCGTGATCACGTCGTCCGGCTTCACCTGGTAGCTGGGGATGTCGACGCGGCGGCCGTTCACCGTCCAGTGACCGTGGCTGACCAGCTGGCGGGCCTGGCGGCGCGAGGCGGCGAAACCGAGGCGCACGAGGACGTTGTCCAGGCGGCACTCGAGGAGGCGCAGCAGGTTCTCGCCGGTGACGCCCTCCTGCCGGCTCGCCCTGTCGTAGTAGGTCGCGAACTGCTTCTCGAGCACCTGGTAGTAGCGCTTGGCCTTTTGCTTCTCGCGCAGCTGCGCCCGGTACTCGGACTGCCGCATGCGCCCGCGGCCGTGCTCGCCCGGCGGATAGGAGCGGCGCTCGACGCCGCACTTGTCGGTGAAGCAGCGGGAGCCCTTGAGGAACAGCTTCTGACCCTCGCGGCGGCACTGCTTGCACTGCGCTCCGGTATCGCGGGCCATCAGACGCGCCTGCGCTTCCGGGGGCGGCACCCGTTGTGGGCCTGCGGTGTCACGTCCTTGACCGTCGTCACGTCGAGGCCGGCGGCCTGCAGGGACCGGATCGCGGTCTCGCGGCCGGAGCCGGCGCCCTTGGCGAACACCTCGACCTTCTCGAGGCCGTGCTCCATGCCCTTCTTGGCGGCCGCGTCGGCGGTCACCTGAGCGGCGAACGGGGTCGACTTGCGGGAGCCCTTGAAACCGGCACTCCCGGCGGACTCCCAGGCGAGCACATTCCCCTCGGGGTCGGTGAGCGTGACGATGGTGTTGTTGAACGAAGTCTTGATGTGGGCCTGGCCGTAGGTGACGTTCTTGCGGACCTTGCGGCGGGAGCGACCCTTCTTCGGAGCTGGCGGCATCTAGCGGATTCCTCCGTGGATCACTTGGGCTGCGGGGCCTTCTTGCGGCCCGCAACGCTCATCCGGCGCGGGCCCTTGCGGCCCCGCGCGTTCGTCTTGGTGCGCTGACCCCGCACCGGCAGCCCGCGGCGATGGCGAAGCCCCCGGTAGGAGCCGATCTCCTGCAGGCGCTTGATGTTCTGGGAGCGCTCCCGGCGCAGATCGCCCTCGACCTCGCGGTTCTCGACCGCGTCGCGAAGCTTGATGATCTCGTCCTCGGTGAGGTCCTTGACCGGGGTGTTCGGATCCACGCCGGTCTCCTTGAGGATCTCGTTGGCCGTCGAGCGGCCGACGCCGAAGACGTAGGTGAGGCCGATCTCGGCCCGCTTGTTGAGGGGAAGGTTGACTCCGGCGATCCGCGCCATCAGCCCTGCCTCTGCTTGTGGCGGGGATTCGGGCAGATCACGAGGACCGCGCCGCCGCGGCGGATCACCTTGCACTTCTCACACATCGGCTTTACAGACGCTCGGACCTTCATTCCCCTTCTCTCAATGGGGTCGTATCGGACTGGGAGTAAGCCCGCGGGCCCCAGGAGTCGGACCTACAGGCGCGAAACGTCGGCCACGCAGAGCGTGAACCGACGCGTGGAAGGATAGCAGCGTGCGTGCGTGGGTCGTGCGTAGCCATGCCTACGACGCGGCGTCAGCTCAGGTGGGCGAGAACGTTGATGATCGTGCCACCCGGATCTTCGACGAAGAACCGGCGAACGCCCCAAGGTTCGTCGGTTAGCGGATACACCACGCGGAGTCCACGCCGCAGCACCTCGGAGTGCACAGCGTCGACGGACGCCGGATCACCGACGTCGACGCCGAAATGAGGTTGGGGGTCCTCCATCCCCGTCGGCGACACGATGACTTGGCCAGCAGGATTCGAGGGGGAGATCAGTCCCAGCACCGGATCCTCCATGGCGACCTCAAGTCCGAGAACCTCGGTGTAGAAAGCGCGTGAGGCGGCGAGATCGTGTCCCACCGCGTATGGATGGATGCGCTTGATCTCCACTCAGGTGGCTAGTCCAGGTGCCACGGCGTGAGGACGCGCGGGCCGTCCTCGGTGATGGCGACGGTGAACTCGAAGTGCGCGGCCAGCGAGTCGTCGGCCGAGTAGACGGCCCAGCCGTCCGATCCCATGCGGATGTCGGCGCCGCCGGCGTTCACCATCGGCTCGATCGCGAGCACCATGCCGATCTCGAGCTCCGGGCCCTTGCCCGGGTCGCCGAAGTTGGGGATCTGCGGGTCCTCGTGCATGTCGCGGCCCACACCATGGCCGACGAGCGTCCGGATGATCGAGAGGCCGTCGTGCTCCACCCGCTGCTGGACGGCATGCGAGATGTCCGACAGATGGTTGCCCTTCACGGCCTGGGCGATCCCCTCGAAGAGCGCGTCCTTGGTGGCCGTGAGCAGGGGTTCCGCGCCGGTCGGCTTCTCGCCGATCGGCACGGTGATCGCCGCGTCGGCCACCCAGCCCTCGTAGGTGACGCCGACGTCGATCGAGAGGATGTCTCCGCGGCGCAGCTCGTAGGGGCCGGGGATGCCGTGGACGACCATCGAGTTGGGCGAAGCGCAGATCGAGCCGGGGAAGCCCCGGTAGCCCTTGAACGAGGGGACCGCGCCCTGTGACCGGATGAACTTCTCGGCGGCCTCGTCGAGCTCCCCGGTGGTGACGCCGGGGCGGGCCTTGGAGCGCAGCATGCGCAGGCAGCGGGCCTGGATCCTGCCGGCCTCCGCCATCGCGTCGATCTGCTCGGTCGTCTTGCGGATGATCATGCCGCGATACATATCCGTCTCACATCCCCTCCTCTTCCTCGCGGCGAAGCGTGGCGAGGATGCCGTGGATGCTCTCCTCGACCTCGTCGGGCGACTGCGCGCCGTTGACTCGATTGAGGATGCCACGTTCCTCGTAGTAGTCGACCAGAGGGGCGGTCTTCTCCCGGTACTGGCTGAGGCGGTTCTTGATCACGTTCGGCTTGTCGTCGTCACGGACGATCAGCTTGGCCCCATCGAGGTCGCAGACGCCCTCCTCCTTCGGAGGGTCGAAGTCGACGTGGTAGATGTGGCTCGGGTTCTGCTCGCAGGTGCGTCGCCCGCCGAGCCGGCGGACGACCTCGTCCTCCGAGACGTCAATCAGGATCGCCGCCGTCATCTCGCGCCGAAGCTCCTTCATCTTCTCGTCGAGGGCCTCAGCCTGGGGGACGGTGCGCGGGAAGCCGTCGAGGATGAACCCGTCGGCGGCCTCGTCCTGCTGGAGGCGCTCCGCGATCACGCCGATGATCACCTCGTCGGGCACCAGGTCTCCGCGGTCCATGAACTCCTTGGCCTGCTTGCCGATCTCGGTCCCCTCCTTGACCGCGGCTCGCAGGATGTCCCCCGTCGCGTAGTAAGGGAGACGGAAGTCCTCCTGGAGGCGCTCGCCCTGGGTCCCCTTGCCGCTGCCGGGCGGGCCGAGGAGTATGAGGTTCAGCTCTGGCATCGGGGATTTGGGTGTACCCGCGGCGGGGACGGGCGACTCGCGCCGGCTCCTACTTCAGGAAGCCCTCGTAATTTCTCATCATCAGCTGAGCCTCCAGCTGCTTGACCGTGTCGAGGGCCACGCCCACGACGATCAGGATGGAGGTCCCGCCGAAGAAGAAGTTGGCCGAGGTCTGGCTGATCAGGATGGTCGGCAGCGCCGCGACGGCGCCCAGGTAGAGGGCGCCGGGGAAGGTGAGCCTGGAAAGGATCCTGTCCAGGTATTCGGCGGTAGGTCGCCCGGGACGGACGCCGGGGATGAACCCGCCGTACTTCTTCAGGTTGTCCGCCTGGTCCACCGGGTTGAAGGTCACCGCCGTGTAGAAGTAGGTGAAGATCACGATGAAGAAGACCTCTCCCACCACGTAGTGCCAGCTGTTGGGGCTGAAGAACGCCGCGAAGTCGAGCGCCGCGGGAGTGTTGATCATCTGGCCGATGGTCGGGGGGAAGGCCATGATCGAGGCCGCGAAGATCACCGGGATCACGCCGGCCATGTTCACTCGCAGCGGTAGGTAGGTCGACCCGCCGGATGTCATCCGGCGGCCCACCACGCGTTTCGCGTACTGCACCGGGATCCGCCGCTGGCCCTCCTGCACGTAGACGATCGCCACGATCACCGCCAGCGCGATGAAGGGCATCATCACGACGAAGACCTGGTCGGGGTTGTTCCACCACTTCGTGATGCCCTCCGGGATCCGCGAGACGATCGAGGCGAAGATCATCAGGGAGATCCCGTTGCCGATCCCTCTCTGCGTGATCAGCTCGCCCATCCACATCAGCACGGTGCAGCCGGCGGTCAGCGTGACCACGATCAGGAAGACCTTCGGGAAGGTGCGCTCGCCGATGATGTTGGCGCTCTGAGAGCTGAACAGGAAGACGAAGCCCAGGGACTGGGCGAAGGCCAGGGCGACCGTGAGATAGCGCGTGTACTGGGTGATCTTCTGCTGCCCGACCTCTCCCTCCTTCTGGAGGCGCTCCAGGGAGGGCACGACCACCGTCAGCAGCTGGAGGATGATCGAGGCAGTGATGTAGGGCATGATCCCCAGCGCGAACAGGGAGAGCCTCGAGAGGCTGCCGCCCGAGAACAGGTTGAGGAAGCCGAGGATGTTCGAGCCCCCGACGCCGTTGACGCCGTCCTTGATCGCCTGCGCGTCGACTCCGGGTGAGGGGATGTAGGCGCCGAGGCGGTAGAGCGCCAGGATCCCCGCGGTGAAGATCAGCTTCTTGCGGATCTCCTGGACCGTGAAGGCGTTGAGGATCGTCTGGACCATCTAGAGAATTTCGCAGGTCCCGCCTGCCGCCTCGATCTTTTCCTTCGCCTGGGCGCTGAAGGCATGCGCCCTGACCGTCAGCTTCTTCGAGATCTCACCACGGGCGAGGATCTTCACGGGATCGCGGCGCTTGGCCAAGCCGGCCTCGCGCAGCGACTCGGGAGTGACCTCGTCGTTCGCCTTGAAGCGGGCGTCGAGGTCGGCGAGGTTGACCGGCTGCGTCCGCGTCCGGAACTTCTCGAAGGGCATCGACATCTTCTTGTGCGGGCCGCGCAGCTTGCGCATCCGCATGTGGATCGGGTTCTGGCCGCCCTCGTACGCCGTCTTTCGCTTGTTGCCCGAGCGAGCCCCGGCGCCCTTGTGGCCGCGACCGGAGGTCTTGCCGTGACCGGTGCCCTTGCCGCGCCCGAGCCGCTTGCGCGGATGGCGTGAGCCGGGAGCGGGCTTCAGCGTGTGCAGGCCGACGTGATCCTTCCGCTCGTCAGCCATCGTCGACCTCCACCAGATGGCTCACGGTGCGGATCATGCCGCGCAGCTGCGGAGTGTCGGCGTGCTTGGCCTCCTTGCCGATGCGGCCGAGCTTGAGCGAGCGCAGGGTGTCGCGCTGAATGCCGGATGCGCCGTTCGAGGAGCGCACCTGCTTGAGACCGACGTCCGCCATTACGAAGTCTCCTCAGGGGAGGCGTTGACGGCTTCGCCACCAGAAGACGCCTCCTCGCCGGCGGCGCCCGCATCACCGGAAGCTTCTTGGTCGCCGCCGGCTGCGGGGGCGTCAACCTCCTTGGGCGCTGCAACCTCCTGCGCCGCGCCTTTGCCGTTCCCCACGCCGAGCACCTCGCGAATCGAGATGCCGCGGAGCTTCGCAACGTCCTCGGGCCTGCGCAGGCTCTCGAGGCCCGACATGGTCGCCTTGACCAGGTTGATCGGGTTCTGGGTCCCGATGCTCTTGGTGAGCACGTCGCGGACGCCGCCGAGCTCGAGCACGGCGCGGACGCCACCGCCGGCGATCACGCCGGTACCGGGGCTGGCCGGGCGGAGCACGACGTGACCGGCGCCGAAGCGGCCGATCACGCGGTGGGTGATCGTCTGCCCGTACTTGGGGACACGGATCAGGTTCTTGCGGGCGTCCTCGACCGCCTTCTGAATCGCCAGCGGGACCTCGCGGGCCTTGCCGTAGCCGATCCCGACGACGGAGTCCTCGTCGCCGACCGCGACCAGGGCGGTGAACGAGAAGCGCCGGCCGCCCTTGACCACCTTGGCGACGCGGTTGATCTCGATCACCCGCTCCTGCAGGTCGAGTCCCTTTGGAGAAACGCTCTCTACAGCCATCGGACCGACGAAGGTAGCGGGTTTGCCTGGGCAGCCATCAGAACTTCAGGCCTCCCTCGCGGGCGCCCTCGGCGACCTGCGCGACGCGTCCATGGAAGCGGTATCCGCCGCGGTCGAAGACGCAGGTCTCGACGCCGGCGGCCTTGGCGCGCTCGGCGAGCAGCTGCCCGGCGCGCTTGGCCTGCTCCATCGAGCCGAGCTTGCGGAGCTCGTCCTCGGTCCAGGAGGCGGAGGCCACGGTGCGGCCGGCGTCGTCGTCGATCAGCTGGGCGAAGACGCCGCGGTTCGAGCGGTAGACCGACAGGCGCGGGCGCTCGGCGTTGCCACGGATCCGCGCGCGGACGCGCCGGCGGCGGCGAAGTCTCCTCTGTGGCTTGGTCAGAACGGTCAATGCTCGCTCCTTTCCGGGCAGTACTCGTCAGCGGAGCGAAAACCGAGCTGGCCGAGGACGCAGGGAGCGAAGCGTGCAGAACTGCACGCGAGCGACCGAGGACGAAGGCCGGCGAAGGTTTGCAGCCGGCTGGCGAGTGCTGACTGGGAAGGAGTGAGCATCACTAGGCCCTCTTCCCGACCTTGCGGGCGACGTGCTCACCGGCGTAGCGGACGCCCTTGCCCTTGTAGGGCTCCGGCGGGCGCGTCTTTCGGATCCGGGCCGCGGTCTCGCCGACGAGCTGCTTGTCGATTCCCCGGACCACGACCTCCGTCGGCTGCGGGACCTCGAACTCGATGCCCTCGGGCGCCTCGATGGACACCGGATGCGAGTAGCCGAGCGCCATCTCGAGGTTCTTGCCCTTCAGGTTGGCCCGGTAGCCGACGCCCTGGATCTCGAGGCGCCGCTCGAAGCCGTCGGTGACGCCCTCGACCATGTTCGCGATCAGGCTGCGGGTCAGCCCGTGCAGTGCGCGGTGCTCGCCGCGATCGGTCGGGCGAGCGACGGTCAGGGTCCCGTCGTCGATCGCCACCTTCATGTCGGTGTCGACTTGCTGGCTGAGCTCGCCCTTGGGGCCCTTGACGGCGACGGCGCCGGGCCTGACGTCGATCTCGACGCCTTCGGGGATATCGATTGGCTTTCTTCCGATTCGGCTCATACGTTGGTCACCAGACGTGCGCGACGACCTCTCCGCCGACGCCCCTTTGCCGGGCCTCGTGGCCGGTCATGACGCCGCGCGAGGTCGACATGATCGTGGTGCCCATTCCTCCGAAGACCCGCGGCACCTCGTCCTTGGGAACGTAGCGGCGCCGGCCGGGGCGCGAGACCCGGTCCATGCCGCTGATCACGGGATCGCGGTTCTCGGTGTAGCGCAGCCGGATCTTGATCACCTCGCCGACCCGTCCGGGCTCGACGTCGAAGTCGGCGATGTAGCCCTGCTCCTTGAGGATCCGGGTCATCTCCCGCTTCAGCCGCGAGGCGGGGATCTCCACCTCCTCGTGGTCGGCGAGCAGGCCATTGCGGATTCGGTTCAGATAGTCGGAAACTGGGTCGGTCAGCATGTCGTCACCAACTGGACTTGGTCATTCCGGGGACGTAGCCGTTGTGCGCAGCCTCACGCAGGCAGATCCGGCACAGGCCGAACTTGCGGAAGTACGCGCGTGGCCGGCCGCAGCGTCGGCAGCGGTGATACCCGCGGGTCTTGAACTTGGGCTCGCGACGCTGCCGAACCCTCTGTGACGTCTTAGCCAATTCAGCCTTCCTCGTTTGAAGTCTCTTCTGAAGCACCTTCGGCCTGGCCGCCACCCTCGGCCTCGCCGCCGCCCTCGGCGCCCTCCTCGCCCTCCTCGGGCTTCTCGGGCTTGGCGTAGGCGTCGGGGTTCTCCTCCTTGAGCTGCTCGAGCGCGGCCGCCTCGGCCTCGGCCCGCTGGCGGGCCTCCTCCTTGCGGCGCTCCTCCTCTTCCTCCTCCTCGACATCCGCCTGTCCTGGACGGCCCTCCTGGGAGAACGGCATACCGAGCCCGTCGAGCAGCGCGAACGCCTCCTCGTCGGTCTTGGCGGTGGTGGTGATGGTCGCGTCCAGGCCACGGACCTCGTCGATCGAGTCGTAGTCGATCTCGGGAAAGATGATCTGCTCGCGGATGCCCATCGAGTAGTTGCCGCGGCCGTCGAAGGACCGCGGGTTGAGGCCGCGGAAGTCGCGGATCCGGGGGATCGCGATGGAGTTGAGACGGTCCAGGAACTCCCACATCCGCGCACGACGGAGCGTCACCGCGACGCCCACGGGCATGCCCTCGCGCACCTTGAAGTTGGCGACCGACTTCTTCGCGCGGCGGACGCTTGGCGCCTGTCCGGCGATCGTCGCGAGCTGCTCGGTGGCGGCCTCGAGCATCTGGGTGTTCTGCTTCGCCTCGCCGAGCCCCATGTTCAGGGTGATCTTGTCGAGCGTCGGGACGGCCATCGGCGTCGAGTAGCCGAAGCGCTCGGTCAGGCCCGGCTTCACCTCCTGCTCGTAGGTCTCGCGCAGCCGGGGCGGCGGAGCGGCCTGCTTCTGCTGTTCGGTTGCGGCTTCCATCAGTCGAGATCCCTTCCGGTCCGTGCGGCGATGCGCTTCCGCTTGCCGTCCGCGCGCTCGACCTTCACCCGGGTGGGCTTGTTGTCCTCGGGATCGAGCAGCATCACGTTCGAGACGTGAATCGGGCCCTCCCGCTCGATGATCCCGCCGACCTCGCCGCCCTTCTGCGCGTCCTTGACGGAGCGCGGGCGCTGGTGGCGCTTGATCATGTTGAGGCCCTCGATGAAGACGTAGCCCTTCTTGGGGTCGGTCCGGATCACCTTGCCTCGCTTGCCGCGGTCCTTGCCGCCGATCACGATCACGTCGTCATCCCTGCGGACTCGCATCTTCGCCATCGCTAGAGCACCTCCGGGGCGAGGGAGACGATTCGCATGAAGTTCCTGTCGCGCAGCTCGCGGGCCACCGGGCCGAAGATGCGGGTGCCGCGCGGGGCGCCGTTGTCATCGATCAGCACCGCGGCGTTCTCGTCGAACGCGATGTAGGTGCCGTCGCCCCGCCCCAGCTGCTTGCGGGTGCGAACGACCACGGCCTGCACCACCTCGCCCTTGCGGACGCCGCCTCGCGGCGTGGCCGCCTTGACGGTGGCCGTGATCGTGTCGCCGATCCGCGCGTAGCGGCGGTCCGATCCGCCCTTGACGCGGATGCAGAGGATCTCGCGCGCGCCGGAGTTGTCGGCGACCCTGAGTCTGGATTCCTGCTGGATCACGCGATCTCTCCTACTTGGCCTTCTCGAGGATCTCGACCAGCCGCCAGCGCTTCGTCCGCGACATCGGGCGGGTCTCGACGACACGCACCAGATCGCCTTCGCCCGCCTCGTTCTGCGCGTCGTGGGCGTGCAGGGTGCGGGAGCGGCGCACGATCTTCTCGTATTGCGGATGGCGCCTGGCGACCTCGATCGCGACGGTGATCGTCTTGTCGGGCTTGCTGGAGACGACGCGCCCCTGGCGGGTCTTGCGGCCCGCGGACTCGCGCTCGGCGGCCGGCGTCCCGGTGCCGGCATCGTGCTTGGTGCGGCTCTTGGCGCGGTAGGCGGAGCGCTTCTTCGCGGCCTGCTTGCGCGCCTCGGCGCGGGCGGCGGCACGCTCCTCAGGGCTCTGCTGCGGATGCGCCTCGCCGGGCCGGCGGGAGCGCTCCAGGCGGCGTCGGGCCTTCCAGTCGAGACCTTCCATGGCGTCGTCCGCGCCGTTGGCATCCCCGGCTTCGCCATCAGAAGACGGCTCCTCATCAGAAGAAGCGTCCTCGGCTTCGGCACCAGCATCAGAAGAAGCCTCCTCGGCTTCGGCTGGCTCCTCCTCAGAACCGTTGGAGTCAGCCTCGCCTGCGGGGGCTTCATCATCCTTGGGCGTTTCCTCGGCAGGGGCCTCCTCGGCCGGAGTCTCCTCGGCTTTCGGCTCCTCGGCCGGAGTCTCCTCTGGAGTCTCTTCCGGCGTCTGCTCTTCGGTCTGCTCGTTCTTCTCTTCGTCTGCCATCAGACCCTCAGTTCCTGCTCGAGATCGATTCCGCGCTCCTTCGCCACGGTCAGCAACCGGGCGACGTCCTTGCGAACAGCCGTGATCCGCGCGGTGTTCTCCAACTCGCCCGTGGCGTGCTGGAGGCGCAGCGCAAACTGCTCCTCGCGCGTCTGGCGGATGCGCTCCACCAGTTCGTCGTCCTTGAGGTTGTGCGTCTCGGAGGCCTTCATGACTGCTGCTCCGCGCCCTCGCGGCGGACGAACTTGGTCTTGATCGGAAGCTTGTGCCCGGCGAGGCGCATCGCGTCCTTCGCCAGGTCCTCCGGGACGCCGGCCAGCTCGAACATGACCTTGCCCGGCTTGACGACGGCGACCCAGCCCTCCGGGTTGCCCTTGCCCGAGCCCATCCGGGTCTCGAGCGGCTTCTTCGTGATCGGCTTGTCCGGGAAGACGTTGATCCAGACCTTCCCGCCACGCTTGATCTTGCGGGTCATCGCGACTCGGGCGGCCTCGATCTGGCGGTTGGTGATCCAGCCGCGATCGAGGGCCTTGAGCCCGTACTCGCCGAAGGCCACGGTCGTTCCGCCCTTGGAGTAGCCGCGGCGGCGCCCACGCTGCTGCTTTCGGTAGCGAACCCGCTTCGGCATCAACATCAGGAACGACCTCCTCGCGATCCGCCCGACGGCGAGGAGCCGTCCTCGTCGCTCAGCTCGGACCGGAAACCCTCGGGCATCACCTCGCCCTTGTTGATCCAGCACTTGACGCCGATGCGGCCGGTCGTCGTCTTGGCCTCGATGAAGCCGTAGTCGATGTCCGCGCGCAGGGTGTGGAGGGGGACGCGGCCATCGGAGTAGCCCTCGGTACGCGCCATCTCAGCGCCGCCGAGTCGCCCGGAGACCTGGACCTTCACGCCCTTGGCGCCGGAGCGCATGGCGGAGGTCAGAGCGCGCTTCATCGCGCGGCGGAAGGCGACGCGGTTCTGGAGCTGCTCGGCGATCGACTGCGCGACCAGCTTCGCGTCGAGCTCCGGCCGCTTGATCTCCTTGATGTTGACCTTGACCGGCTTGCCGGTGAGCTTGTGGAGCTCGCGGCGCAGCGCGTCGACCTCGGTGCCGGACTTGCCGATCACGATGCCGGGGCGGGCGGTGGAGATGTCGACCTCGACCTCGCCGGAGCCCTTCTTGATCGTGATCTTGGAGAGGCCCGCATGCGAGAGCTTGTTCTCGATGTGCGAGCGGATCTCCAGGTCTTCGTTCAGGTAGTCCGCGAACCCCTTCTCGTTGTACCAATTCGACTTCCAGTCGTGGATGTAGCCGACCCGGAAGCCCTCTGGGTGGATCTTCTGTCCCATGGTGCCCTCAGTCCTCCGGCGTCAGCGCCACGGCGATGTGGCTGGTTCGCTTGTTGATCCGCGTCGCTCGTCCCAGCGCCCGCGGCCGGTAGCGGCGCAGCGTGGGTCCCTCATCGACGTGGATGTCCTTGATCAGCAGGTCGTCGGCGACGAGATCGTGGTTCGTCTCGGCGTTGGCGGCGGCGGACTCGAGCAGCTTGCGGATGTCCTGAGCCGCGCCGCGGGTGGAGAAGCGGAGAAGCGGCAGGGCGTCCTCGAGAGGCAGGCCGCGGACCTGGTCCGCGACCAGGCGGGCCTTGCGCGGCGCGACTCGCACGAAGCGGGCGCGCGCGTTGACGACCGGGCGCTCGGGCGCTTCCTTCTTCGCCGGAGCCTTCTTCGCGGCCGGCTTCTTCGCCGCTGCCTTCGCCTTTGCCTCGGTCTTCTTCGCGGCGGGCTTCTTCGCTGCGGGCTTCTTGGCCGCGGGCTTCTTCGCCGCGGGCTTCTTCGCCGCGGGCTTCTTGGCCGCGGGCTTCTTGGCCGCGGGCTTCTTTGCTTGGTTCTTCTCGTCAGCCACTGACTAGTCCCTATCTCCTGCGCTGCCGGCCCCCGAATGGGCGCGGAAGGTCCGGGTCGGGGCGAACTCGCCCAGCTTGTGCCCCACCATCGACTCGGAGATATAGACGGGCACGTGCTTGCGGCCGTCGTGGACGGCAATCGTGTGGCCCACCATCTCGGGGAAGATCGTCGAGTGGCGTGACCAGGTCTTCAGCATCTGCTTCTGGCCCGACTCGTTCATCGCGTTGACGCGCTTCATCAGGCGCTCTTCCGCCCACGGGCCCTTCTTCGTCGAGCGTCCCATCAGATCTCTCTACTTCCTCTTTCCTCGGCGGCGCCCGCGGACGATCAGGGTGTCCGAGCGCTTGCCCTTCTTACGTGTCCTGTAACCCAGCGTCGGCTTGCCCCACGGGGTCACCGGATGGCCACCGGGCGTGTGGTGAGCCTCACCGCCGCCGTGCGGGTGGTCCACCGGGTTCATGGCGACGCCTCGGCTCTGCGGCCGCTTGCCCTTGTGGCGGTTGCGCCCGGCCTTGCCGATCTTGACGTTTTGATGCTCCGCGTTCGAGATCGTGCCCACGGTGGCGCGGCACTCGCCGCGGACCATCCGGACCTCCGAGGACGGCAGACGCAGGCTGACCATCGCGCCCTCCTTCGCCACCACCTGAATCGCAGTGCCCGCCGAGCGGCCGAGCTTGCCTCCCTGTCCGGGGATCAGCTCGACGTTGTGGACGACGGTGCCGGTGGGGATCCGAGCGAGCGGCAGCGAGTTCCCCGGGGCGATGTCGGCGCCCTCGCCGGAGAGGACCTCGGCGCCCACCCGCAGCCCCTGCGGGGCCAGGATGTAGCGCTTCTCGCCGTCGGCGTAGTTGAGCAGCGCGATGCTCGCCGAGCGGTTCGGGTCGTATTCGATCGAGGCGACCTTGGCGGGAATCCCGTCCTTGGTTCGCTTGAAGTCGATCTGCCGGTAGCGGCGCTTGGCGCCCCCGCCGCGGTGCCGAGCCGTGACCCGGCCCTTTGAGTTGCGGCCGCCGGAGGACGTCTTGCCCGTGGTGAGCTTCTTCGCCGGCTCCGCGCCCGTGAGCTCCTCGCGCATCGGATAGGTGCCGAAGCGCCTGCCGGGGCTGGTCGGTCGTGTCTTGCGGTTGGGCATCAGTCAGTCACCTATCCCTCGACCGCCGCGCCCTCGAACAACTCGATCCGCTCTCCCGGCGAGAGCTGGACGACGGCCTTCTTCCAGGAGCGCGAGCGTCCCGAGTGCAGCCCGCGCCGCTTGGGCTTGGACTTCACCTTCGAGGTGCGGACAGCCTTGACGTTGACGTCGAAGATCTCCTCGACCGCGTGAGCGATCTGCAGCTTGTGCGCCCGGTCGTGGACGCGGAAGGTGTACTTGCCCTCGGCCATCAGCGCGTAGCTCTTCTCCGAGACGACCGGGCGGATGATCACCTGGCGCGCGTCCATCAGACCGCCCTCCCCTTGAGCTCCTCGAGGGCCGCCTCGGTGAGCACCAGCGAGGAGGCGCCGACCACGTCGGCCACCCCGGCGGCGCTGGCCAGCGCGACCGTGGTGCCCGGGATGTTGCGGAAGCTCTTGGCGACGGCCTCCTCCTCGGCGCCGACCACGATCAGGGTCGGTCCCTCCGCACCCCACTTGGCCAGGGCCGTGGCGGCCTGCTTGGTGGCAGGGGCATCGAAGGCCGAGCCGTCGAGGACGGCGACCGAGCCGCGCTCGGCGTGCACGGTCAGGGCCGCCCGCAGCGCCTTGCGCCGTGCCTTGCGGTTGACCTTGACGGTGTAGTGGCGAGGCTTCGGGCCGAAGGCGGCGCCGCCGCCGTAGCGATGCGGCACGCTCAGGGCGCCGGCGCGGGCGCGGCCGGTGCCCTTCTGGCGCCACGCCTTGGCGGTGGTCATCGCAACCTCGCCGCGGGTGAGGCTGGAGTGCGTGCCTCGGCGGCGGGCGGCCAGGTCGGCGCGGGCGGCCTCGTGGACGAGCGCCTCGTGGAAGGGCTCGCTGAAGATCTCCTTGGGCAGGTCGGCCTTGGCCTGCTTCCCGAGCTGGGTGGCCTTCACTCCTGCGGCCTCAGCCATCGCTGCGCACCTCCACGGTGGCGTTCTTGCCGCCGGGCACGGAGCCCCGGATCAGGAGCAGGTTGCGCTCGGCGTCGACCTCGACGACGTGCGCGCCTCGCTGGGTCACGCGGCGGGAGCCCATCTGGCCGGGCATCCGCATGCCCTTGAAGACGCGGGCGGGATCGGCGCTGGCGCCGACCGAACCGGGCGCGCGAACGTTGTGGGATCCGTGCGTCTCGGGTCCGCGGCCGAAGTTGTGGCGCTTGATGGTGCCCTGGAAGCCCTTGCCGATCGAGACAGCGGAAACCTTCACCTGCTGGCCGGGCTCGAAGCTCGTGACGGTGACCTCGGCGCCGATCTTCGGACCCTCGGAGGAACGCTCGGCGCCCTCCTCGGCCTCGCCTTCACCCTCGGATTCGCCGCCGGCCTGACCGCCGACCTCGACGCCCCTGAACTCGACCAGAGTCTTCATGCCGGCCGCGCCCGCCTTCTTCAGATGGCCCGCCTCGGGCTTTCTGATCCGGTCCTCGGCCACGGGGATCGCCGCGAGCTGCACGGCGTCATAGCCGTCGCGCTCAGCCTTGCGGATCGCGGTCACCTTGTTCGGCGCCGCCTCGATGACGGTCACCGGGACCGCCGTTCCGTCCTCGAGGAAGATCCGCGTCATCCCCAGCTTCTTGCCGACGATCGCCGCCATCAGAGGCGGATCTCCACGTCGACGCCGGCGGGGAGGGTCTCCATCCGCTGCAGCTCATCGACGGTCTTCGGGGTGGGCTGGTGGATGTCGATCAGCCGCTTGTGCGTGCGGATCTCGAAGTGCTCGCGCGAGTCCTTGTCCTTGAACGGAGAGCGGATGACGCAGTAGACGTGTTTGTCGGTCGGCAGCGGGATCGGCCCGGCGACGGTCGCGCCGGTCCGCTCGGCGGTCCCGACGATCTCCTGGGCAGCCCGGTCTATGGCGTCGTGGTCGTACGCCTTCAGCCGGATCCTGATCTTTCCTGATGTCAGTGAAGCCATTTGCTCTTTCTGGTCTCTTCGCGCAAGTAGGGCGCCGCCCGGGAAATAGGGCCGCGCCCTGGTCGTATGTCTTGCAGTTGTCTTGGCCCTTAGCCCTGGTGGGAGGGCCTCACCAAAAGCGGGCCCCAGAGGGGGCCCGCTTCACAGCTATTCGATTACCTCGGTCACGACACCCGAGCCGACGGTGCGACCGCCCTCTCGAATGGCGAACCGGAGGCCCTGGTCCATGGCGATCGGCTGGATCAGCTCGACCTCCATCTCGGCGTTCTCGCCCGGCGCCACGAACTCGCGGCCCTCGGGGAGCTTGACGACGCCGGTGACGTCAGTCGTGCGGAAGTAGAACTGCGGCCTGTAGCCGGAGACGAACGGCGTGTGACGGCCGCCCTCCTCCTTCTTCAGGCAGTAGACCTCCGCCTTGTACTTCGTATGCGGCGTGATCGAGCCCGGCTTGCAGAGCACCTGTCCGCGCTGGATCTCCTCGCGCTTGGTGCCTCGGAGCAGTGCGCCGATGTTGTCGCCGGCGCGACCCTCGTCGAGGATCTTGCGGAACATCTCGACTCCGGTGACCACGGTCTTGGTCGTGTCGGTGATGCCGACGATCTCGACCTCGTCGCCGGTGTTGACGACGCCCTGCTCGACGCGGCCGGTCGCGACGGTGCCGCGGCCGGTGATCGAGAAGACGTCCTCGACCGGCATCAGGAAGGGCTTGTCGAGGTCGCGCTCGGGCTCCGGGATGTACTCGTCGAGCGCGGCGGCCAGGTCCATGATGGACTGCTTGGCCTCCTCGTCGCCCTCGAGGGCCTTCAGCGCCGAGCCCTTGATGATCGGCACGTCGGCTCCGGGAAACTCGTACTCGGTGAGCAGGTCGCGGACCTCCTCCTCGACGAGCTCGAGCAGCTCCTCGTCGTCGACCATGTCGACCTTGTTCAGGTAGACGACCACGTAGGGGACGTTCACCTGGCGCGCCAGCAGGATGTGCTCGCGCGTCTGAGGCATCGGGCCGTCCGGCGCCGAGACCACCAGGATCGCGCCGTCCATCTGCGCGGCGCCGGTGATCATGTTCTTGACGTAGTCGGCGTGGCCCGGGCAGTCGACGTGGGCGTAGTGCCGGTTGTCGGTCTCGTACTCGACGTGCGAGGTGGCGATGGTGATCCCGCGCTCCTTCTCCTCGGGCGCGTTGTCGATCTCATCGAACGACTTCACCTCGGTACCGCCCTTATCGGCGAGTGTCTTGGTGATCGCGGCTGTCAGCGTGGTCTTGCCGTGATCGACATGGCCGATGGTGCCGACGTTCACGTGCGGCTTATCGCGATCGAACTTCTCCTTGGACATCTCGCTCCTTTGGGGGTCTAGTTGGTGTCTTTAAGTGGGTTTTGCGGAAATTGGTTCGGCTGTTGACCAACCTGGGGAATATAGCCAGCCTTCGGCCTACGCACCGGCTCCCACTGGCTCGCCGGACCGATGCTCCACGATCTCGTCCTCGATGTTCTTCGGGACTTCCTCGTAGCGCTCGAACTGCATCGTGTAGCTCGCACGCCCCTGGGTCGACGAACGGACGTCGGTCGCATATCCGAACATCTCGCCGAGAGGCACGAAAGCGTGCACAGCGAGGGCGTTGCCCCGCGGCTCCTGGCCCTGCACCTTGCCGCGACGGCGGGAGAGATCGCCGATCACGTCGCCGAGGAACTCCTCGGGTGTGACGACCTCGACCGACATCACCGGCTCGAGCAGGACGGGCTTTGCCTTCCGGGCCGCCTCCTGGACCGCCATGGAGCCGGCGACCTTGAAGGCCATCTCCGAGGAGTCCACGTCGTGGTAGGAGCCGTCGATCAGCTCGACCCTGACATCGACCATCGGATAACCGGCCTTGACGCCGGACTGCAGCGCCTCCTCGATTCCCGACTCGACGGAGGGAATGAACTCCGAGGGGATGGTCCCGCCCTTGATCTTGTTGATGAAGTCGAATCCCTCGCCGGGGGCCGGCTCGACGTTGATCACGGCGTGGCCGTACTGGCCGCGGCCACCGGTCTGGCGGACGAAGCGGCCCGAGACCTTCTGAACGGGCTCGCGGATCGTCTCCCGATAGGCGACCTGCGGCTTGCCGACGTTCGCGTCGACCGAGAACTCGCGCAGCAGGCGGTCGACGATCACCTCGAGGTGAAGCTCGCCCATGCCGTGGATCAGGGTCTGGCCGGTCTCCTCGTCGGATTCGACCTGGAAGGTGGGGTCCTCCTCGGCGAGCTTCCCGAGGCTCTCGGAGAGCTTCTCCTGATCGGCCTTGGTCTTCGGCTCGATCGCGACCGCGATCACCGGCTCCGGGAACTCGATCTGCTCGAGTACGACCGGCGCGTCCGGGGCGCAGAGCGTGTCGCCGGTGGAGGTCTGCTTGAGGCCGACTCCGGCGAGGATGTCCCCGGCGTAGCACTCCTCGATCTCCTCCCGATGGTTGGCGTGCATCATCAGCAGTCGCCCGATGCGCTCGGTCCGGCCGGACGCGGCGTTCAGAACGCGACTGCCGGCGCTGAGCTTGCCGGAGTAGACGCGGAAGTAGGTCAGCTTGCCGACGAAGGGATCGGTCATCACCTTGAAGGCCAGCGCGGCGAAGGGGCCATTGTCGTCGGCCGGGCGCTCGACCTCGGTCGGCTCGCCGTTGTCGCCCTTCTTGGCGGGCTCGACGCCCTTGACCGCCGGGACCTCGAGCGGCGAGGGCAGCAGCTCGACGATGGCGTCGAGGAGGGGCTGGACGCCCTTGTTCTTGAAGGAGGATCCGCAGAGAACGGGCGTGACCTTGATGTCGAGGGTGGCGCGGTGCAGGGACTTGGCAATCCGCTCGTGGGGGATCTCCTCGTCGTTAAGGTAGGCCTCCATGAGCTCGTCGTCGTAGTCGGCACAGGCCTCGATCAGGTGGGTGCGGTGCTCGTGAGCGGCGTCGACGAGATCCGCTGGAATGTCCGTGTACTCGAACTCGGTGCCGAGCTCGTCCTTCCAGACGAGCGCCTTGTTCTCGACCAGATCGACTACACCGGTGAACTCGGCCTCCTGGCCGATTGGAATCTGGATCGGCAGCGGGTTGGCGCCAAGGCGGTCGCGCATGGTCTCGACGGCCTTGAAGAAGTCCGCACCGGTGCGGTCCATCTTGTTGACGTAGGCGATCCTGGGGACCGAGTACTTGTCGGCCTGGCGCCAGACGGTCTCGGACTGCGGCTCGACCCCGGCGACGGAGTCGAAGAGCGCGATCGCGCCGTCCAGCACGCGGAGGCTGCGCTCGACCTCGACGGTGAAGTCGACGTGGCCCGGGGTGTCGAGGATGTTGATGCGGTGGCCGTCCCACTCGCATGCCGTGGCGGCCGAGGTGATGGTGATCCCGCGCTCCTGCTCCTGCTCCATCCAGTCCATGACGGCAGCGCCCTCGTGAACCTCGCCCATCTTGTGGGTGCGGCCCGTGTAGTAGAGGATGCGCTCGGTCGTCGTCGTCTTGCCCGCATCGATGTGGGCCATGATTCCGATGTTGCGTGTCTTCTCTAGGGGGAAGCTGCGGGGCATGATCCTGTCCGGTCGTACTGGCGTGAGGGAGATGCGGAACGGCTAGTCTGAGTTTCGGTATTCGCGCAGAAAAAAGGCCCTTACGGGCCCGAGCGCAAAAGCGTCTCTTCGACCCGAACTTCTCCTATGTCGCGCCGTTCTCCATCGAAACGGTTAACGCTCACGAGGCCCTCTTGGGGCACCCCCGAGCGACGGACGATGATAGCAGCGGTCCGCGGGCTTTCAGGCAGGGATCACGCATGAGCCCCGGCCGCCGCAATCGGGCTTCCGGCCGCGTCAGGGAGCTCACCGAGCGCACCCGGCGCGAGGGACGAGAGCTCTCTCGCAGGCGCCGCGCCGAGACCCGCAGGCTGCGGCCGGTGTTCGCGCCGCTGGGCCGCTTCGTGTCCTGGATCGCCCCCCACATCACGGGGGCCCTGATGTTCGTCATCAAGCTGTTCGCGGCCCTGATCGCGCTGCTCGCCGAGCTGGGAGCCATCCTGGCGAGCTGGCTCGCCGAGCGGACGCGGGCGTCCGCGACCGCCACGGCCCGGGCCGTCGAGCTGCACGTGACCCCGCGCTCGACCGTCGCCTTCGTCGGGCTCGCCGCCGCGGTGGGCCTCGGGGTCTCCCAGTTCTTCGACTACCACGGGGTCGCCGTGGACGCGCCCAACTACGCGGGCGAGGTCGGCGCCACCGCCCGCGTGCCCGTCGTTGGGACCGAGACCGCCGGCAGCGCCCATCTGTGGGTGCTGATCCCGGTGGCCGTCGCCGCGATCGTCCTGATCGCCGGCGCCTACCGGGGCGAGAGGCGGCTGGCCGGGGCGGTGACGCTCTGCGGCCTGCTCGGGCTCGCGGTCGCCGTCGCGATCGACCTTCCCCAGGGCCTCGACGCCGGCCGCCCGGGCCTCGCGTTCAGCGGCTCCGAGGCCCAGCTTCTACAGGGATTCTGGGCTGAGGTCGCCTGCTCCGCCGTGCTGATGCTTTGCGGCGGGCTGCTCGCCCTCTACTCTCGCGGGGTGGCCCCAGTGAGGAGAGGCGGGTCGAGGCGGGCCCGGCGCCGGCGTGCGAGGCGCGAGGACGGCGGCATCTCGCCCGGCCTGCAGGCCGAGTCATGAGGAACCTCCCCCGCACCGAGACCCTGCTCGTCCTCGCCTGCGCCGCGGCCGCGGGGATGCTCGGCGTCTCGCAGTTCACCGACATCTTCCACCTGACCCCGCCCGGAGGCGAGGCGCTGAAGGCGATCAAGGCGTCCGATCAGCACGGCTACGCCACCCTCGTGCTCGCGGTCTTCGCCCTGATCCTGCTGGTCATCGCGATGGCGGCGCGCGGGGAGCAGCTGGGACAGGTCGCCGCCGTGGCGATCGCGGTCTGCGGAGTCGTCGCCCTGCTCATCTTCCTGATCGGCGACCTGCCCAAGGTGAACAACGTCGGCACGCTCGACGACCCGCGCCAGTCCTTCATCGACGCCGAGGCGAAGCCGGTCGCGGGCTTCTGGCTCGAGCTGGTCGGCGCCCTGGTGCTCACGGTCTGCGGAGCGGCGCTCGCCACGCTGCGACCCGACCGCACCGAGAGCACGGAGCTGCACGCCGGCCGGACTCACGACGGAGCGGTGGCCGAGAAAGCCACCGCCGCGCCGAGCCTGCGCGCCCGCGGCGACTAGCCACCCGGGCGGCGTCTTTCTCCGTCCCGCGAAAGGCCGCGAAAACCAAGCAGCTCAAGGACGCAGCCCGATCGGCGAAGCGAGCGCACACTGAAAGTGCGTGAGCGAGGCGATCGGGCGAGGACACCGAGATGCGCCGGTTTGCAGCGGCCTCTCAGCGAGAGAAGACCACCACTACCAGCGGTAGTGGGCGAAGGCTTTGTTGGCTTGCGCCATGCGGTAGATGTCGTCCTTGCGCTTCCAGGCGTTGCCCTGCTGCTTGGACGCATCCTGAATCTCGTTGGCCAGGCGCTCGGCCATCGACTTCTCGCCGCGGGCACGGGCGAACTCGACCAGCCAGCGGACCGCGAGGGTCCGGGCCCGCCGGGCGGGCACTTCGACCGGCACCTGGTAGGTCGCGCCGCCGACGCGGCGTGAGCGGACCTCCAGGACGGGCGTGAGCTGCTTGATCGCGCCCTCGAGCTCCTCGACGGGGTTGTTGCCCGTCCGCTCGCCGACCAGAGCGAGGGCGTCGTATGTGATCCGCTCGGCGACCGACTTCTTGCCGTCGGTCATGACCTTGTTGACCACCTGCTGGACGATGCGGCTCCGGTAGACGGAGTCGGGCTCGAGCAGCCGGATCGTGGCCTGGTTGCGGCGCGGCATCCTAGGTGGCCTTCACTCCGTAGAGCGAACGGCCCTGCTTGCGGTCCGACACGCCGGCGGCGTCGAGAGCGCCGCGGACGACCTTGTAGCGGACGCCCGGAAGGTCCTTGACCCGGCCGCCACGAACCAGGACCACGGAGTGCTCCTGCAGGTTGTGGCCCTCACCCGGGATGTAGCTCGTCACCTCGAGCCCGTTCGTGAGGCGAACTCTGGCGATCTTCCGAAGGGCCGAGTTCGGCTTCTTCGGCGTTACCGTGGCGACGCGGGTGCAGACGCCACGCCGCTGCGGAGCGGCGACGCGCTTCTTGCGACCCTGGCCCGACTTCAGGCCCGGCGTCGACATCTTCTTCTTCTTGTGGGTTCGTCCCTTGCGGACGAGCTGGTTGGTGTTGGGCATCGGCGGAGCATGGTAGCCGAGAGCCTGTCCGATGTCGCCGCGCACCTGCTCCGCCCGACCCGCGTGGGGCGGCGGCGGGGAGGGTCTCAATACCCTTCGCGCCAATGCCCCTGCTTCGAAAGAAGGCAACGAGCGATGCGCCGGTCCTCGCCGTCGACATCGACGGCGTGATCAGCCTGTTCGGCTTCGACCAGCCGGAACCCGGCCGCGGGGTCCCCCACGACGCTCCGGGAAAGTTCCACCTGATCGACGGAATGCTCCATTGCATCGCCCTCGAGACGGGCCCGCGGCTGAACCGACTGGCCAAGACCTACGAGCTGATCTGGGCGAGTGGCTGGGAGGATCGCGCCAACGACCATCTCCCGGGGATCCTCGGCGTGCCGGAGCTCCCCTACCTGACCTTCGACGGCCGCGCCCGCTTCGGCACCGCCCACTGGAAGCTCGAGGCGCTCGACGAGTACGCCGGCTCACGTCCCCTCGCCTGGATCGACGACAGTCTCGACGGCAGCTGTTATGAGTGGTCCGATCAGCGCCCCGCCCCCACCCTGCTCGTCCCGACCGAATCCGACGTCGGCTTGATGGAGGTCCAGGTCGAGGCCATCGAGCATTGGGCCCGCGACGGCTTCGGCCGATCTGATCAGGGGTAGACTCGCCACGATGGGAGAGGTGGTACCGATCATCTTCTTGGCCGTGATCCTGAAGATCCCGGTCCTCTACGGCATGTGGCTGATCTACTGGGCCGTCAAGGAGGAGCCGGAGCTCGAGGAGGAGCCCGGAGACGCGGGCGGGCACAGCTTCCGGCGCTTCCGGCGCAGCCCGCTCAAGCCGCGCGGCCCACGCCGTGGACCCCACGGCGGCGCCGCGCAGGCGCAGCCGGACTGCCCGCCCGGCGGCCGCACCAGGACACCGGTGATCGAGCCGAGGGTCGCCCCCGGAATGGCCGCCCACGAGCGGCGTGAGCACACACCCGCCGGCAGCTAGACGCCGGCTCCGACAACCGCCAGGAGGGAACCGCATGGGACAACCCGTGGTGCATTTCGAGGTCGTTGGCAAGGACATCGAGGGGTTGAAGAGCTTCTACTCCGACGTCGCCGGATGGGGCTATGCGGAGGCGCCCGCGGCGGGCCAGGAGGGCGTGCCGCCGTACGCGATGGTGCCCCAGGAGGACAACACCAATCCCGACGGAATCGGCATCGGCGGTGGAATCGGCGTGGGCCCCGAGGGCTACGAGGGCCACGTCACCTTCTACATCGAGGTCCCGGACGTGGGCGCCTCACTCGATCAGGTGGAGAAGCTCGGAGGCACAAGGGTGATGGGCCCGGAGACGATGACGGAGGACCTGACGATCGGCCTCTTCAACGACCCGGAAGGCCACCTGGTCGGCCTGGTGCAGGGCCAAACCGGCACCTAACAGGACCCGCGCGCCTAGCGCTCGGTCCTGCCGAAGCTACGAGCTCTCGGACTCGGACTTCTCAGCCTCGGCCGGAGCCTCGGGGGTCTCGATCTCGGAGGCGAGCTCCTCGAGCTCCTCCGCGAAGGACGGCCCGAACCCCTCGAGCGACGACCCAGCACCCTCGCCGTCCCCGGCGAGGTCGAGCTCCTTGGCGAGCTCCTCCTCGGAGAATTCCTCGACAGGAGGCTGGGCGGGCTCCACCGGCTCGATCTGCAGCCCGCGGTAATGCTTGAGGCCCGTGGCCGCCGGGATCAGCTTCCCGATGATCACGTTCTCCTTCAGGCCCATGAGGCGATCCCGCTTGCCCTCGAGTGCGGCGTCGGTGAGCACCTTCGTGGTCTCCTGGAAGGAGGCCGCCGAGAGGAAGGACTCGGTGGCGAGCGACGCCTTGGTGATCCCGAGGATGACCTCCTCGGCACGCGCCGGCGTCTTCGTCTTCTTGCCCTTGACCTTCTCGTTGATCGCGTTGAAGACCAGGCGGTCCTCCAGCTGGCCGGGCAGCAGCTCGGTCGAGCCCTTGGACTCCACTCGGACCTTCTTCAGCATCTGGCGCACGATCAGCTCGATGTGCTTGTCGTTGATGTCGACGCCCTGCGTCCGGTAGACGCGCTGCACCTCGGCCACGATGTAGACCTCGGTGTCGGTGCGGCCCTTGATCTCGAGGATCTCGGCCGGGTAGAGCGACCCCTCATTGAGCTGGGTGCCGACCTCGACGCGCTTGCCGGGCTCGACCAGGACGTTGGTCCGGGGCGGGAACGAGTAGGCGTGCTCCTCGCCCTTGTCGTCGGTGATCGTCAGCTTGACGGCCTTGTCGGTCTCCTCGACCGTGACCTTCCCGGCGACCTCGGCGAGCTTCGCGAGCCCCTTCGGCTTGCGCGCCTCGAAGAGCTCGACGACGCGCGGCAGACCCTGGGTGATGTCCAGGCCGGCGACGCCTCCCGTGTGGAAGGTGCGCATGGTCAGCTGGGTACCGGGCTCGCCGATCGACTGCGCCGCGATGATGCCGACGGCGTCTCCGATCTCGACCAGGAAGCCGGTCGCGGGCATGACGCCGTAGCACTGGCGGCAGACTCCGGACTCGGCCTCGCACTTGAGCACCGAGCGGACGGGGACGGTGACGTCGTCGTCCTCCTTGAACCCCTCGGCGATGTCGTGGACCTCGGGCCAGTCGATCACCTGGTTCCGCTTGAGCAGATCACGGCCCCGCTTGGTCGTGAACTTCTTGGCGGCAACCCGCCCGACCAGGTTGGGGTTGAGCTCAGCGCCACCGTCGCGGTAGAGCGGCATCTCGATGTGGTCCTTGGTCTTGCAGTCGTCCAGGCGCACGATCACGTCCTGGGAGACGTCGACCAGGCGGCGGGTCAGGTAGCCCGAGTCCGCGGTGCGGAGCGCCGTGTCGGCGAGTCCCTTTCGGGCACCGTGCGTCGAGATGAAGTACTCGAGGACGGAGAGGCCCTCCATGAAGTTGGCCTTGATCGGCCGCTCGATGATCTCGCCCTTCGGATTGGCCATCAGGCCTCGCATGCCGGCGAGCTGGCGGATCTGCTTGAACGAGCCTCGGGCTCCCGAGTTGGCCATCATGAAGATCGGGTTCAGCTCGTCGAGGTTGCGCTCCATCGCCTGCCCGACCTCCTCGGTCGCGCTGTCCCACCGTGAGGTGACGGCCTCCTTGCGCTCCTCGGCGGTGATGTAGCCGTCGTCGTACTGACTCATGATCTCCTCGGTCTCCGACTCATAGCGCTCGAGGATCTCCTCCTTGTCGGGAGGAGCGACGACGTCGTTCTTGGAGATCGTGATCCCGGCCTCGCTGGCGAAGTGGAAGCCGAGCTCCTTGAAGGAGTCGAGCACCAGGGAGACCGCCGGGGCGCCATAGGCCTCGACCAGGTCGCTGACGATCGCGTTGACGTCCTTCTTCTTCAGCGAGCGGTTGACGAACTGGTACTTCTCGGGGTCGTACTCCTCCGCGAGGGCCTCAGCGATCGCGCGCTCGACCCGGTCGTTGTAGATGATCCGCCCGACCGTGGTCAGGAAGTGCTCGTGACCAGGACGGCGGTACTCCGCCCAGTCGTGCAGCTGGACGATGCCGTTCTCGTAGGCGAGCTCGGCCTCCTGCGCCGTCCGGAACGGATGCGGCTTCTGGTCGAGCTTCGACGAGTCGAGCTCCTCGACGTTCTCACCCGCGTAGGTGAGGTAGTAGAGCCCGAGCACCATGTCCTGGGTCGGGGTGGCCAGCGGCGCACCGTGCGCCGGCGAGAGGATGTTGTTGGAGGAGAGCATCAGGATGCGCGCCTCCGCCTGGGCCTCCGCCGAAAGCGGCAGGTGGACCGCCATCTGGTCGCCGTCGAAGTCGGCGTTGAACGCGTGACAGACCAGCGGATGGACCTGAATCGCCTTGCCCTCGACCAGCACCGGCTCGAACGCCTGGATGCCCAGGCGGTGGAGCGTCGGCGCGCGGTTGAGAAGCACCGGATGCTCGTGGATGACCTCCTCGAGCACGTCCCAGACCTCCGGGATCATCGAGTCCACCATCTTCTTGGCGGCCTTGATGTTCTGGACCTGCTTGCGCTCGACGAGGCGGGCCATGATGAACGGCTTGAACAGCTCCAGAGCCATCAGCTTCGGCAGGCCGCACTGGTGGAGCCTCAGGGAAGGACCCGAGACGATCACCGAACGGCCGGAGTAGTCGACGCGCTTACCGAGCAGGTTCTGCCGGAAACGGCCCTGCTTGCCCTTGAGCATGTCCGAGAGCGACTTGAGCGGGCGGTTGCCCGGGCCCGTGACGGGCCGGCCACGGCGGCCGTTGTCGAAGAGGGCGTCGACGGCCTCCTGCAGCATCCGCTTCTCGTTGTTGACGATGATCTCGGGGGCGCCCAGGTCGAGCAGCCTCTTCAGCCGGTTGTTGCGGTTGATCACGCGCCGGTAGAGGTCGTTCAGGTCCGAGGTCGCGAAGCGGCCGCCGTCGAGCTGGACCATCGGGCGCAGCTCCGGCGGAATCACCGGGACGACGTCGAGAACCATCCACTCAGGCTTGTTGGCCGACTTCAGGAACGCGTCGACGACCTTGAGCCGCTTCACCGCGCGGGCCTGCTTCTGCCCCTTCGAGGTGTTGATGGTCTCCTCGAGCAGCTCGGCCTCGGCCTCGAGCTCGACCTGCTCGAGCAGGTCGCGGATCGACTCCGCGCCCATGCCGCCGCGGAAGTACTCGCCCCATCCGAACGGGGAGCCGAAGCGGTCCTTGAGCTCGCGGAACGTGGTCTCGTCGTTGATCACGTCCTTCGGCTTCATCTCCGAGAAGATCTTGAAGACCTCGCGCAGGCGCTCGGCGGCCTCGTCGAGGTAGGCCTCGGTGTCCGAGATCTCGGCCTCGAAGGTCTTGCGGAGCTCCTTGGCCATCTTGTCGCGGTCCTCGGCCTTCATCCGCTTCACGTTGGTGACGCCGTCGGCCCAGAGCTCGTCGTCCTCGCTGAAGCCGTCGGTGCTGCCGGCGGGCGGCGCCTCCGCGTCCTTCTCCGCGGCCACGCCCAGGTAGGCCAGGCGACGGACCAGCGACTCGTTGAGCTCCTGCGTGCGCTGCTCGCGCTCGCGCTCGTACTCGCCGGCCTGCTTCTCGACTTCCTTCTCGAGCTTGCCGAGGTCCTTGGAGCGAGCCTCCTCGTCGACCCAGGTGATCACCGAGGCGGCGAAGTAGAGGACCTTCTCCAGCTCCTTCGGAGCCATGTCGATCAGGTAGCCGATGCGGCTGGGCACGCCCTTGAAGAACCAGATGTGCGAGACGGGCGCGGCCAGGTCGATGTGACCCATCCGCTCACGTCGCACCTTGGAGCGGGTCACCTCGACGCCGCAGCGCTCGCAGACGATGCCCTTGTAGCGAACCCTCTTGTACTTGCCGCAGTAGCACTCCCAGTCCTTGGTCGGACCGAAGATGCGCTCGCAGAAGAGGCCGTCCTTCTCCGGCTTCAGCGTCCTGTAGTTGATGGTCTCGGGCTTGGTGACCTCGCCGGAGCTCCAGCCCCGGATCTTCTTGCCCGAGGCAAGCCCGATCTCAATCGCGTCAAAGTTGTTGATGTCGATCACTTCTTTGCTGCCTCCTCGGCGTCACCGTCAGTACCGCCGTCACCCTCGGCGACGACCTGCTCTTCCTTTTCATCCTTGGCATCCCCGGCACCGTTCCCGCCGTCCGCGCGCACCCCGGACAGTTCGATGCCGAGTTCCTCGGCTGCGCGAAGGAGGTCGTCCTCCTCCTCGCCCATCTCCACTCCGTCGCCCTCCTCGGAGACCACGTTGGCGTCGAGCGCCAGCGACTGGATCTCCTTGAGCAGGACCTTGAACGACTCCGGAATCGAGGGTTCGGGGATGTTCTCGCCCTTGACGATCGACTCGTAGGCCTTGACGCGGCCGACGGTGTCGTCGGACTTCACGGTGAGCATCTCCTGCAGGGTGTAGGCGGCGCCGTACGCCTCCAGTGCCCACACCTCCATCTCGCCGAAGCGCTGGCCGCCGAACTGCGCCTTGCCGCCCAGCGGCTGCTGGGTGACCAGGGAGTAGGGGCCGGTCGACCGTGCGTGGATCTTGTCGTCGACCAGGTGCAGCAGCTTCAGGATGTACATGTAGCCGATCGTGACCTTGCCCTTGTAGGGCTCGCCGGTCCGGCCGTTGTAGAGCTGGACCTTGCCCTGAGCGCGGTTCCCGGCACGCTCGCCCTTGTCGATCCCGAGGTCGATGCCGCGCTCCGAGTTCTCCTCCTGCCACTTGACCAGCGCGTTGTCGACGTCCTCCACCGTGGCGCCGTCGAAGACCGGCGTCGCCACGTTGACGCGGCCGCCGTTTGCTCCGGGGGTCTTTGCGGCCGCCGCCTGTGCCTCCTTGTAGGAGGCGGAGCCGTCGTCGTACCAGCCGTTGGCCGCGACCCAGCCCAGATGCGTCTCGAGGATCTGGCCGATGTTCATTCGGCTCGGCACCCCGAGCGGGTTGAGGATCACGTCGATCGGAGTGCCGTCCTCCATGAACGGCATGTCCTCCTCGGGCACGATCTTCGAGATCACGCCCTTGTTGCCGTGGCGGCCGGCGAGCTTGTCGCCCTCCGCGATCTTGCGCTTGATGGCGACGTAGACGCGGACCAGGTCGTTGACCCCCGGCGGCAGGTCGTCGCCCGCCTCGCGGCTGAAGGTGAGGACGTCGATGACGACGCCGCCCTCGCCGTGCGGAACCTTGAGCGAGGTGTCGCGGACCTCGCGCGCCTTCTCCTTGAAGATGGCGCGGATCAGCTTCTCCTCGGCGGTCAGCTCCGTCTCGCCCTTCGGCGTGACCTTGCCGACCAGCAGGTCGCCGGCTGCGACCTCGGCCCCGATCCGGACGATGCCGCGCTCGTCGAGGTTCCTGAGGCTCTCCTCGGAGCGGTTCGGGATGTCGCGGGTGATCTCCTCGTCGCCGAGCTTCGTCGTGCGGGCGTCGATCTCGTACTCCTCGATGTGGATCGAGGTGAGCTCGTCCTGCTTGACCAGGCGCTCGGAGATGATGATCGCGTCCTCGAAGTTGTAGCCCTCCCAGGACATGAAGGCGACCAGGCAGTTCTTGCCGAGGGCGATCTCGCCGCCGGCGGTCGAGGAGCCGTCGCAGAGGACGTCCCCGGCCTTCACCTTGTCGCCGACCGAGACGATCGGGCGCTGGTGGATGATCGTGCCCTGGTTCGAGCGCATGAACTTGTGGAGGGAGTACTCGTCCCTCTTCGAGCCGTGCGTGACGACGATCTGCTCGGCGTCGACGGTGGTGACCTCGCCGTCGTTCTCGGCGAGGATCACGTCGCCCGTGTCCTCAGCGACGCGCCGCTCCATCCCGGTGCCGATCAGCGGCGGCTCCGGCTTGAGCAGGGGCACAGCCTGCGCCTGCATGTTCGAGCCCATCAACGCGCGATTGGCGTCATCGTGCTCGAGGAACGGGATCAGCGCCGTCGTCACCGACCAGATCTGGGTCGGCGAGACGTCGATCAGCGTCACCTGCTTGGGTGGCACGGCGACCGCCTCGTCGTCGCGGCGGCGGCAGATCACGTACTGGCCCTTGAGACGGCCGTTGTCGGGGTCGACCTCGGCGTTCGCCTGGGCGATCGTCTCGTCCTCCTCCTGCGTGGCGTCGAGGTGGACGACCTCGCTGGTGACCACGCCGTCCTTGACGACGCGGTACGGAGTCGTGACGAAGCCGTGCTCCGAAACCTGCGCGTAGGAGGAGAGGGAGCCGATCAGACCGATGTTCGGGCCCTCGGGCGTCTCGATCGGGCACATGCGCCCGTAGTGGGTCGCGTGCACGTCCCGCACCTCGATCGGAGCGCGCTCGCGGGTGAGGCCGCCGGCGCCGAGCGCCGAGAGGCGACGCCGGTGCCTGAGCCCGGCCAGCGAGTTCGTCTGATCCATGAACTGGGACAGCTGCGAAGAGCCGAAGAACTCCTTCAGCGCCGCCACGACGGGACGGATGTTGATGATGGTCTGAGGCGTGATCGCGTCGGCGTCCTCGGTGGTGAGGCGCTCGCGCACCACGCGCTCCATCCGGTAGAGCCCGATCCGGAATGCCTCCTGGATCAGCTCGCCGACGGTGCGCAGACGCCGGTTGCCGAAGTGCTCGTACTCGTCGAGGTGATCGTGGATCGGCTCGCGGGGGTAGGTGATCGCCTCCGCGGCGTAGTCCTTGATCGGGTTCTCCTCGTCGATCTCCTCCGGAACCCCGAGGATCCTCGGAATGGAGACGAGCTCCTTGACCAGGGCGATGATGTCGTCGTGGGTCAGGACCCGCGTGTCGAGATCGATGTCCAGGTCGAGGCGCGCGTTGAGCTTGTAGCGGCCGACCCGGGTGAGGTCGTAGCGCTTCGGGTCGAAGAAGAGCTGCTCGAGCAGGGCCCGCGCGGCGTCAACCGACGGCGGCTCGCCCGGGCGCTGCTTCTTGAACAGCTCGATCAGCGCGCCCTCCTCGTCCTTGGTCGCGTCGGTGTCCGACGCGATCGTGTGGCGGATGTAGACCGAGTTCTCGAACATCTCGAGGAGCTTCTCGTCCTCGACGTAGCCCATCGCACGCAGCAGGACGGTGACCGGCAGCTTGCGCTTGCGGTCGATGCGGACGTAGACCCGGCCCTTCTTGTCGATCTCGAGCTCGAGCCAGGAACCGCGAGCCGGCATCAGGTTCGCGATGAAGACCTGCTTCTCCCGGTCCTTCGGCTCCATCAGGTAGGCGCCGGGGGAACGCACGAGCTGCGTGACGACCACGCGCTCGGTGCCGTTGATGATGAACGTGCCTCGATCCGTCATCCACGGGAAATCGCCCATGAAGACGGTCTGCTCGCGAATCTCACCGGTCTCCCGGTTCTGGAACGCGACCTTGACGTTCAGAGGACGCGAGTAGGTCATGTCCTTCTCGCGGCACTCATCCACCGTGTTGGGTGGATCGTCGAATTCGAACTCCCCGAACACGATCGCGAGGTTCCCCGTGTAGTCCTCCGTCGGGGAGATGTCGTCGATCGTGGCTCGCAGCAGGCCTTCCTTCGGATCAACCAGGTCCGCGAAGGACTTCCGCTGGATATCGATCAGGTGTGGGACTTCGAGTGGGTTCTTAAGGCGAGAAAAGCTCCTACGGGTTGCGGCGACAGCGTTGGATCCGGCCAACTCGGCGACTCCTCAAAGTATTAGAAGGCTTGTGAGACCGCGCAAGAATCAGGCAGCAGGGCTCACCGGGCGCGCGAACCGTGCATAGTAACGCACGGCAACCGTTTGGTCAAGGGTTGCTAACACGCCCCCGAAAGGGCACGCGCCGGGATCTTACTCCCAATCTGGGCGGTATGGGGCAGTTTCAGGCTCGTACTACTTGATCTCGGCGGTGCCGCCGGCCTCTTCGATCTCCTTGAGCAGGCCCTCGGCCTCCTCACGCTCGATCGCCTCCTTGACGGGCTTGGGAGCCTCGTCAACGAGAGCCTTGGCCTCCTTGAGGCCGAGTCCGGTGGCGGCGCGCACGACCTTGATCACGCCGATCTTCTTCTCGCCGGCGCCGGTCAGGACGAGATCAACCGTCCCGGCCTCCTCCTCGCCCGCTCCATCGCCGGCCGGGCCGCCCGCGGCGGGTGCGGCTGCGGCAACGGCGGTCGCGGAGACGCCGAACTCCTCCTCGAGCGCCTTGATGCGCTCGGAGAGCTCGAGCACCGAGATGCCCTTCAGCTCCTCGATCCAGTCTTCTGTGCTGACCTTGGTGGCCATCTACTCGCTGTCCTCCTTGTTCTCGTCAGAATCTTCCGAAGTCTCTTCCTGCGCCGGCTCCTCGCCGATGTCGGCGTCACCCTCCCCGGTCTCGGCCACCTCGTCCTGACCGGCGTCCTCACCCTCGGGCGCCTCCTCCTCGGAGGTCTCCTCCGGGGACTCGGCGGGCTCGGGGTCTGCGTCGCCTTGCTGCGCTTCCTGAGCATCGGCTTCGCCATCAGAAGGCGCGTCCTCGCCGCCGCCGGCCTCATCACCGGGACCTTCGGAATCGGCGGCGGCTGCGGGCGCACCATCCTCCTTGGGCGTTTCCTCCTTGGCCGGCTCCGCCTCCTCCTTGGGCGCCTCGCCCGTGACCAGGCCCTGCTCGGCGATCTGGCCGAGCTGCATGGCCAGGCCCTGGATCATCGAGCCGAGGCCGCGGACCAGGCCGGTCAGCGGGCTCGCGACGGTGCCGGCGAGCTGGGCGTTGAGCATCTCGCGGCCGGGCAGGCGGGCGATCGCCACAAACGTGTCGGGATCGAGCGCCTCCCCGTCCATCAACCCGCCCTTGTAGGCGAGCAGCTCCCACTCGGAGCCCAGGCGGTTGAGCGTCTTCGCGGCGAGGGCCGCGTCGCCCTTGACCAGGGCGAGGGCGGTGGGCCCGCTCAGGAGGTCCTTGAGGCCGTCCGTTCCAGCCTCGTCCGCGGCGCGGAGGGTGAGCCGGTTCTTGACGACGCGGAAGCGCGTATCGGCGTCGCGCAGGCTGGCGCGGAGCTCGGCGGCCTGCGGCACGCTGATCCCGCGATAGTCGACGGCGAAGATCGCCGCCGAGTCCTTGAGCTCGGTGGCGAGCTCCTCGACCACTGCTGTCTTCTGCTCTCTGTCCATTTCGTTCTCGTTCGTCCGCCCCGCCAAAGAAAAGACCCGCACGCAGGCGGGCCAGAGCGGGCGGTCATTGCGACCGGTTGACTCTCGCTCACCTGCGCCGGACTTCCGGACCCCTATATGGAGTGGAGTCCCGCCGGCGGTCTTTGGCGGCAGATGTTCGGCGCGCCATGTTAGGCGGTCGCGGGCTCCTCCGCTTGGCCAGCATCATCCGCGGTCTCGACGTCGCCGTTCTCCGCCGCTGCTCCGGCCCCGAGCATGATCTCGCCGCGGCGAGTGCGGGATGAGTCGATTCGGATCCCGGGGCCCATCGTCGTGGTGACCGTGATCGAGAGGATGTAGCGGCCCTTGGCCGCTGCCGGCTTGGCGCGGATGATCTCCTCGATCACCGCGGCGTAGTTCTCGAGCAGGTCCTGCTCGGAGAAGCTGGTCTTCCCGATCGCGAGGTGGACGATGGCCTGGCGGTCGGTGCGGTACTCGACCTTGCCCGCCTTGGCCTCGTCGACGGCCTTGGCGATGTCCTCGGTGACGGTCCCGACCTTGGGGTTCGGCATCTTGCCCTGAGGGCCGAGGACGCGGCCAAGCTTGCCGACCTTCGGCATCTGCGAGGGGTGGGCGATCGCGACGTCGAAATCGGTCCAGCCGCCCTCGATCCGCTCGGCGAGGTCGTCGGAGCCGACGAAGTCTGCTCCGGCCTCGGTTGCCTGGCGGGCGACGTCTCCCTCGGCGAAGACGGCGATCGTGACGTTCTTCCCGAGGCCCTTCGGCAGGGCGAGCGTCCCGCGCAGCTGCTCCTCCGCGTGGCGCACGTTGACGCCGAGGCGGATGTGCAGCTCGACGGTCTCGTCGAACTTCGCGCCGGAGGTCTCCTTGATCAGGCGGATGGCCTCCGCGGGCGGATAGGCAGTCGTGCGATCGATCTTCTCGTAGGCCTCTCTGTATCTCTTGCCGCGCGCCATCAGTTGAGCCCTTCCACGGTGACCCCCATCGACCGGGCGGTGCCGGCGATGATCTTCGTCGCGGCGTCGAGGTCGTTGGCGTTCAGGTCGGGCATTTTGCGCTCGGCGATCTGGCGGGCCTGGTCGACGGTGATCGAGCCGACCTTGACACTGTGGGGCTCTCCGGAGCCCTTGTCCAGGCCGGCGGCCTCCTTGATCAGGACCGCGGCCGGCGGGGTCTTGGTGATGAAATCGAAGGAGCGGTCCTCGTAGACCGTGATCTCGACCGGGATGATGGTGCCGGCGTCCTGCTGGGTCTGCGCGTTGAACGCCTTGCAGAACTCCATGATGTTGACGCCGTGCTGACCGAGGGCAGGGCCGACCGGGGGCGCTGGGTTGGCGGCGCCGGCGGGGATCTGCAGCTTGATCTGGGTGAGGACCTTCTTGGCCATGGGCGCAGGCTAGATCTTCTTGACCTGGTCGTAGTTGACCTCAACGGGCGTCTCGCGGCCGAAGATCGAGACGAGGACCTTGAGCTTGGCGGCGTCCTCGTTGATCTCGGCGATCTCGCCGGAGAAGTCGGCCAGCGGGCCGGAGATCACCTTGACGGACTCACCGATCGAGAACTGGGCGCGGGTGCGCGGACGCTCCGCGGTCTCGCGGTGGAGCAGGCGGTCGACCTCGACCTTCGAGAGCGGGATCGGCTTGTTGCGGGATCCGACGAAGCCGGTGACGCCGGGAGTGTTCTTGACGAGGCCCCAGGCGTCGTCGGTCATCTCCATGTTCACCAGGACGTAGCCCGGCATGGTCCGCTTCTCGGACTGGACCTTCTGGCCGTCCTTCATCTCCGAGATCTGTTCGGTCGGGACGACGACCTGGCGCACGTTGCGCTCCTGGCCCATCGTGTGGACCCGGTGCTCGAGGTTCTGCTTGACCTTGTTCTCGTGCCCGGAGTAGGTGTTGATCACATACCAGCGAAACATCAGTCGGTCTCCTTGGGGTCCACTAGATGAGGGACGCCGCGGCGCTGTGCGCCTGGGGGCGGTCGTGGCCGAGCAGGTCGGTGGACGCAGGGCACAGCCCTTGCTGGTGGCAAGGGCAAGCCCGAGGACGCCGAGATGCGACGGCCACGGCCGTCATCCAGGCGTGCAGTGTCGTGGTGTCACTCATCTAGAGAAGCTGCTTGATGAACCAGTTGAAGGCGGCGTCTAGTGCGCCCAGGTAGGCGGCCATGACCGCCACGAAGATGAACGTCACGGCCGAGGCCTGGACCAGCGTGTCGCGGTCCGGCCACTGCACGCGCTTGAGCTCGGCCCAGCAGGAAAGCAGGAACCCGAGGACGGGGCCTCGCCGCTTCTCCGCCTTCTCGGCCTGACCCTTCTGAAGCTCCTTGGCGCGAGCCTTGCGGCGCTCCTCCTTCTCGCGCTGGCGGCGGTCGCGGCGGCTCTCCTTCGGCTCGGCCGGAGCCTCCGCGGTCGCACCGTCCCCGGGGCGGCCGACGTCGGCCCGCGAGGGGGCGGGGCCGACTTCGGTCTCCGGCTGCACCGGGGCGGGAACGACTCCGGGGACCGGTGAACCGCGGCCCTCGACCTCGTCCTCCACCTCCGGATCGACGGTGCGCTCGCCGTATTCCTCGGTGCGCGCGCCGGTCTGGATGACCGCCTCGGCCTCGGCGACCTCGCCGGAGACGCCCTCGCGGGTCGCCTCCTGGGCGCGTCCCTCCTGCTCGCGCTCGGCGTCGCCGCGGCCCGGCTGCTGGCCGCGCTGCTCGGCCTGCTGGCGCCGCCGGCGCTCGGCCTTCCGCTGTGCTCTCGTCTTCGCCATCGGGAGGTCCCTAGCGGGTCTCCTTATGTGGGGTATGCCGGCCGCACCAGCGACAGAACTTCCGGATCTCGATCCGGTCCGGCGTGTTGCGCCGGGACTTGTTCGTCTCGTAGTTGCGGCGCTTGCACTCCTCACAGGCGAGCGTTACGCCGATTCGAACGTCAGAGGCCATGTCTCCTCAACTTCTTCGATGCCGTGGTGGCCGAACAGAAAAAAACCCCCGGCCCCAGGCCCGAGGTACGCCCAGAAGAATAGCGGGCGATCTGCGCACGGGCCGCTTAGTGGTGACCGGCGAACGCGGCGGCACGCTCGTAGAGCTTGTAGAGCTTGAAGCCGCGGGCGAAGCTCTCCTTGCAGTAGTTCTGGAAGAGGTCATAGGCCTGCTTGTCGTCGAGCACGGCACCCGTCCCAGATGGAGAGCCGGCGTTGTTGCCGACGACCGGACCGCCGGCGAAGTTCTTCAGGTCATGGATCGTGCCGAGCCGCTGCTCGGTGCTCGCCTGGTTCCAGTCGTTGCAGTCGGCGAGATTGATGGGCTGGCCGACGTTCGGCCCGACGTCGATCTGGGGCTGGGTTCCCGATCCACCTCCGCAGCCCGCGACCAGCACCGCGGCCACTCCGGCGCAGGCGACCGCGATCGCCGTGGGGCGGACGAGCCGGGACAGGCCCTCGGAGTTGCGGGGCGGGCGCGTCGTCAGTCTCCGCCGAGGAACTCGAGCACCATCGCGGAGAGCGACTCGAGACGGGCGCGGTCGAGGCTGTAGAGCCGGTAGTAGCCGTCCCGATGGGTCTCGAGAACGCCGCAGTCGGCGAGCTGGTGGAGGTGCTTCGACATGGCGGGCTCCGAGATCGCGATCAGCCTGGCCAGCTCCTGGGTGGAGCGCGGATGCTCCGAGATCAGCTTCAGCGCGCGCAGCCTTCCGTAGCCGCCCATCATCTGCATGCCTCGAGGGTGACTCGCTTGGCGGTCTCGGTGACGAAGAGCTTCACCATCGACGGCTCCTTGGGGAGCATGCCGTCGGGGTCCTCGTCGTTGAGTGAGGCCATCCACCAGGTCATCAGACGACCTCGGTGGAGAGCGAGCCGACGTCGGAGCGGGACTCGAGCTCGGTCAGCCCGATCGCCTCGACGGAGTCCTCGACATCCGCCCAGGACCCTCTGCTTCTGCTCCTCGGTGTCGAAGCGCTTGGTCGCGCCGGCGTGAAGCATCGAGCCGCCGTACTGCTTGGGGACGTCACCCCGAGCCAGTCGAGTCGGCCATCCGCGAGTGGGCTATTGCTTCTGTCTGTCCCTGCCGGGACCGCCGACCAGTTTGTCCTTTCCCGGCCCCCCGATCAGTATGTCGTTGCCTGCTCCGCCCCAAAGCTTGTCGTTGCCCGGTCCGCCGCTCAGCCTGTCGTTGCCTGGCCCGCCCCTGAGCTTGTCGTTGCCGGGTCCGCCGTTCAAGCCCTTGTCGTCGCGCCCCTCCGCGCCTCGCTTGCTCGTCAAGGCCAGTGGCGCGCTGTCGGGGTGCAGGATGTCGTTGCCGCCGCCGCCGATCAGCTTGTCCTTGCCGGGCCCGCCGTTCAGGACGTCGTCGCCGAGGCCGCCGTTGAGGGTGTCGTTGCCGTCCCCGCCGTTCAGGGTGTCGTTGCCGGCTTCGCCGTACATGGTGTCGTTGCCGGCCCCGCCGTTCAGGATGTCGTTGCCGGCCCCGCCGTACATGGTGTCGTTGCCGGCCCCGCCGTTCAGCGTGTCATTGCCCTCCCCGCCGTACATGGTGTCGTTGCCGCCCCCGCCGTTCAGCGTGTCGTTGCCGGGCCCGCCATATACGGTGTCCTTGCCATCGCCGCAATTGATCAGGTCGTTGCCGCCGCCGCCGTCCACGACGTCGTTGCCGCCGCCACAGTTGATCACGTCGTCGCCGGGAGTGCCCATGATCACATCGTTGCCGGATGTGCCTTGGATCGCGCAGCTCACGGTCACCGCCACGGTTGCCGTCGAGCCGCCGTTCAGGGTGTAGGTGAAGTCGTCGGTCGGGCTGCCGTCGTTGCAGTAGTTCGGGTTCGGGGTGTAGGTGAGCCCGGAGCCGCCGCCGGTGATCGCCACGGTGCCGTGGGCCGGCTGGGTCACCGACTGGATCGTCTGCGGGCCGCCGTCGATGTCGGTGTCGTTGGCGAGCACGTCGATCGGGGTGGCTCCGGAGCCTCTCGGGACGCTGGCGGTGTCGTTGACCGCCACCGGGGGATCGTCGACGCAGGTCACGGTCACGCGGACATTGCCGGTGGAGCCGCCATTCAGGGTGTAGGTGAAGTTGTCGGTCGGGTGGCCGTCGTTGCAGTAGTTCGGGTTCGGGGTGTAGGTGAGCCCGGAGCCGCCGCCGGTGATCGCCACGGTGCCGTGGGCCGGCTGGGTGACCGAGGTGATTGTCTTCGGGCCGCCGTCGATGTCGGTGTCGTTGCCGAGCACGTCGAGCGAGGTGGCGCCGGAGTCCTCAGCCACGGTGGGGGTGTCGTTGACCGCCGTCGGGTTGTCATCGACGCAGGTGACCGTGACCGCCACGGTCGCCGTCGAGCCGCCGTTCAGGGTGTAGGTGAAGTCGTCGGTGGGGCTGCCGTCGTTGCAGTAGTTCGGGTTCGGCCGGTAGGTGAGCCCGGTGCCGCCGCCGGTGATCACCACGGTGCCGTTGGCCGGCTGGGTGACCGAATCGATCGTCATCGGGCCGCCGTCGGGGTTGGTGTCGTTGGCGAGCACGTCGATCGAGGTGGCGCCGGAGTCCTCGGTCACGGTGGCGGTGTCGTTCACCGCCACCGGCGGAATGTCGACGCAGCTCACGGTCACCGCCACGGAGGCGGTGGAGCCGCCGTTCAGGGTGTAGGTGAAGCTGTCGGTCGGCGAGCAGTACCCGGCGTCGGGCTGGTAGGTGAGCCCGGTGCCGCCGCCGGTGATCGCCACGCGTGCCGTGGGCGGGCTGGGTGACCGAGGTGATCGTCATCGGGCCGCCGTCGATGTCGGTGTCGTTGGCGAGCACGTCGATCGGGTTCGCTCCGGAGTTGCCCGAGACGGTGGCGGTGTCGTTGACCGCCGTCGGCGGATCATCGACGCAGCTCACGGTCACCGCCACGGTCGCGGTCGAGCCGCCGTTCAGGGTGTAGGTGAAGTCGTCGGTCGGGTTGCCGTCGTTGCAGTAGTTCGGGTTCGGGGTGTAGGTGAGCCAGAGGTTGTCGGCGGCGACCGCCACCGTGCCGTGGGCCGGCTGGGTCGTCGAGTCGATCGTCATCGGGCCGCCGTCGGCGTTGGCGTCGTTGCCGAGCACGTCGATCGCGGTGGCGCCGGAGTCCTCGGTGACCGTGGCGGTGTCGTTGACCGCGGTCGGGTTGTCATCGACGCAGGTGACGGTCACCGCCACGGTCGCCGTCGAGCCGCCGGGGCTGAGCGTGTAGGTGAAGTCGTCGGTCGAGGCCGGCGGGTCGGTGTTGCAGTAGTTCGGGTTCGGGGTGTAGGTGAGCCCGGTGCCGCCGCCGGTGATCGCCACCGTGCCGTGGGCCGGCTGGGTCGTCGAGTCGATCGTCATCGGGCCGCCGTCGGCGTTGGCGTCGTTGGCGAGCACGTCGATCGCGGTGGCGCCGGAGTCCTCGGTGACCGTGGCGGTGTCGTTGACCGCGGTCGGGTTGTCATCGACGCAGGTGACGGTGACCGCCACGGTCGCCGTCGAGCCGCCGGTCAGGGTGTAGGTGAAGTCGTCGGTCGAGGCCGGCGGGTCGGTGTTGCAGTAGTTCGGGTTCGGGGTGTAGGTGAGCCCGGTGCCGCCGCCGGTGATCGCCACCGTGCCGTGGGCCGGCTGGGTCGTCGAGTCGATCGTCATCGGGCCGCCGTCGGCGTTGGCGTCGTTGGCGAGCACGTCGATCGCGGTGGCGCCGGAGTCCTCGGTGACCGTGGCGGTGTCGTTGACCGCGGTCGGTGGGATATCCCCGGCGCCGTTGACCGTGACGTCGCTCAGAGTCGGCGTCAGGTTCGGGTCAGTCGTGCTGAGCACCGCCCGGTACTGCACGTAGCGGCTGTTTCCGGGGATGTCGTCGCCCGAGTTCGCGATCGGGGTGAAGGCGCTCCAGCTCAGGTCGGGCGTCGGGGTGTTACCGGTGCGGACGCTCATCGCGATCACGGTCCCCGACGGCGTCGCCGAGTTCCAGCTGAGCGCGCCCCAGTCGACGCTCTGGCCGGCGCCGGCGTCGAAGACGCGCGAATCGAAGGTGCCCGAGGCCGGGTAGGGACTCATCCGCAGCCAGTCGACCGACAGCTCGGGGCCGCCGGAGTTGAAGTCGCTGGCGAGCGGGCGCATCTGGGTGGTGCTGAAGTCGACGGCGTCTGTCGCCACCAGCGCCCCGTCCACGTAGTAGCGGACCTCCGCCGTGTCCCACTCGATCCGATAGAGATGCGAGGAGCCGACATATTGACCCGGGGCACCGATCGCGGTATTCGGGGCGGTGCTGCCGTTGTTGGTTCTCGCATACAGCTGATCCGTGGTGTTGCTGGTGCCGAACATCGCCCAGTTCGCCGACGTGTTGAGGTCCACCCCGAAGCCGACGTGCTGGAAGGCGGCCGCGCCGAAGGTGGCGACGAACTCGAGCGAGTGGCCGGAGCCGAAGCTCGCGTCGGTGCCGGCAATGCCCCCGTCCACGTGGAGCCTGCCGGCCGACACCGTGGACCCTCCCGGATTGCAGGTGGGGATAGGACCGGCCGGCCAGGTGCAGCTCTGCCAGCCTGCCGGAAGCGAGCTGCCCGAGAACTCCGAGCCCTCGGTCGGCTTCAGGATCACCTCGCCGTTGCCGGTCTCGGAGACGTAGGTGTTGGCGCCCGGCGTGCCGGCGCTGAAGTCGGCGACGGTGGTGTCGGTGAAGTTGAAGGTCGGCGCCGCGGTGGTGAAGCTCCAGCTGTCAGGGGCACCGAGCGCGTTGCCGGCCTGGTCCTCGACCGAGCCGTCGACCGTGACCGCGTAGACGGCGCTCGGGTCGAGGTCGGCGTTCGGGTCGAGCGTCGCGGTTGTCCCCGCGTAGCTGACGGTGGCGGGCACGTCGGTGCCCGAGCCCTGCTTTCGCAGGTGCACGCTCGAGCTGTCGATCGTCGCCGGGTTCATCGCCTCGCTGAACTGGACCTGGACGTTGGTGTTGCGGGGGACGTCGGTGGCGTTCGGAGCTGGGGTGCGGCCGGTGATCGTCGGAGCGGTGTTGTCCTGACCCAGGACATAGCCGATCGAGACCTCGTTCAGGGTCGGCGTCTGGGCCGGGTCGCTGCTCGTCAGCTCCGCCCGGTACTGGACATAGCGGCTGTTGCCTGGGATGTCGCCGCCATCGGCGAGCGGCGTGAAGGCGCTCCAGGTGTTGTCGGGGGTCGGGGCGTCGCCGGTGCGGACGCTGATCGCGATGCCGGTGCCCGACGGGGTCGCCGAGTTCCAGCTGAGCGCGCCCCAGTCCGCGGTCTGGCCGGCGCCGGCGTCGAAGACCCGGGAGTCGAAGGTCCCCGAGCCGGGATAGGGGCTCATCCGCATCCAGTCCACCGTCACCTCATTGGTGCCGCTGGTGAGGTCGCTGGCGATCGGCCGCATCTGGGCGGCGATGGCGGCGTCGTGCGAGGCCACCTGGGCGCCGTCGACGAAGTAGCGAACCTGGTTCGTATCCCACTCGATCCGGTAGAGGTGCGGCTGGGTGGGGTCGACGCCCGGGAGGGCATCCTCGGTGGTCGCACCGTTGTTGTTGGTCCGGGCCATGAAGACCCCGTCGAACCTGATGCTGAAGATTGCCCAGTTCGGCGAATTGTTCATGTCCACCCCGAGGCCGACATGCTGGTTGGGCTGGCCGCCGAAGGTGGCCCTGAACTCGAGCGAGCGTCCCGAGCCGTAGGTGGCGATGCTCCTTGCGTAGGCGCCGTCCACGTGGAGGCTTCCGCCGGAGACGGTGGCGCCGGTCCCGGGGGTGCAGTTCTCCGGGTCCGGGGCGCTCCATGGACAGCTCTGCCAGCCGGCCGGAAGCGAGCTGCCCGAGAACTCCTGGCCCTCGGTCGGCTTCAGGGTGACCTCGCCGTTGCCGGTCTCGGAGACGTAGGTGTTGGCGTCGGGGGTGCCGGCGCTGAAGTCCGAAACGGTGGTGTCGATGAAGCTGAGGCTCGCGGTGGTGAAGCTCCAGGTGTCGTCGGCGCCGAGCGCGTTGCCGTTGGCGTCGGTGACGGTGCCCGCGACGGTGACGTCGTAGACCGCGCTCGGATCGAGGTCGGCGTTCGGATCGAGCGTCGCCGTGTTCCCCGCGTAGCTCACGCTCGCCGGCACGTCGCTGCCTGCACCCTGCTTTCGCAGGCGGACGGTGGTGTCGTTGATCGTCGCCGGGTTCATCGGCTCACTGAACTGGACGTCCACGTTGGTGTTGCGTGGGACGTCGGTGGCGTTCGGCGCCGGCGTCCTCTGCGTGATCGTCGGCGCTGTCGTGTCGGCGCCCACTGAGTAGGCGATCGAGACGTCGCTGAGGCTGGGCGTCTGGTTCGGATCGCTGGAACCGAGCTGAGCCTGGTATTGCACGTAGCGGGAGTTGCCGGGGATGTCACCGCCGCTGCTGTTGATCGGGGTGAAGGCGCTCCACGTCCCGTCGGGGGTGGGCGTGTCGCCGGTGCGGACGCTGATCTGAACGCTGGTGTTCGGCGGGGCGTTCGCGTGCCAGCTGAGCGCGCCCCAGTCGGCGGCCTGGCCGGCGTCGAAGACGCGGGAGAGGAAGGTGCTCGAGGCCGGATACGGGCTCATCCGCATCCAGTCCACGCTGACCTCGCCACCCCCGGCGGTGAAGTCGCTCGCGATCGGGCGCATCTGGGTGGAGCCGAAGTTGGCGGCCTGGGTCGCGACCAGGGCCCCGTCCACGTAGAAGCGGACCTCCGTCGCGCCCCACTCGATCCGGTAGAGGTGCGGCGATCCGAGCAGGTTGCTCGGAAGCGGCGTATCGGTCGTGGCGGGGCCGTTGGTGCGGGCGTTGAAGCTGCCGTCGTTCATGACACTGAAGATCGCCCAGTTGGGATCGTTGTTGAGGTCCACCCCGAAGCCGACGTGCTCGGCCGCCTGGCCGCTGAAGTTGGCCACGAAATCGAGCGAGCGTCCTGAGCCGTAGGTCGCGGTGGTCCTGGCGAAGCCGCCGTCAACGTGGAGAAGGCCGCTGGAAACCGTGGCGCCGCCGCCGGCAGTCCAAACTCCGCCGTCCCAGCCGGCCGGCAGCCCCGGACCGCCCGAGAACTCCTGGCCCTCGGTCGGCTTCAGGCTCACCTCGCCGTTACCAGTCTGGGAGATGTAGCTGTTGGCGTCGGGGGTGCCGGCGCTGAAGTCGGAGACGGTGGTGTCGGTGAAGGTCGCGGAGGGGGTGGTGAAGCTCGCCGACGCAGGCGGCTCCGGCGACGTGCTCGAGTTGGGCACGGGCGTCACGGCGTCGGCGGACGTCACCCGGTAGTGGTAGGTGGTGTTGGGCGCGAGGCCGTTGAGCTGGACGCTGTGGGAGGTGACCAGCCCCGGGCTGCTCTGGGTCTGGTCCAGGTTGTTCGGATCCGTTCCGTAGTCGACCTGGGAGGTGGAGGCCTCGTCGGTGTTCCAGGTGATGTCGGCGGTGCCGTCCCCGTGCGCCGAGGCGGCGACGTTGGAGATCGTCGGCGCCGTGTTGTCGATTGCGTAGGTCGCCTCGTAGTTGCCGGCGGTCGCGTCGAAGAACGCGTACTCGCGGCCCTTGATCGTCTGGGTGTCGTGGTGGGGATCTGGATGCCGTCACGCTTCAGGGTGGTCAGCGCTCCAACCGAGGAGGTGGTCGGCAGCATCCCCCGGAGCCCGTTGGCGCCGGCGGCGTGGCTGACGCTGAAGCTGAGCGTGTTACCGCTCCAGGAGAGCCCGTCGAAGGAGGACTGGTTGCGGCCGTCGAGCCACTGCAGCATCTGCTGGGCGGAGACGATCGGGACGCCGCGTGACTGGGCCGAGGCGACGATCGCGTCCGAGCCTGCGCTCGAGGCGCTGTCGGTGTGCATGTTCGCCGTGAAGACGCCGTAGTAGCCCTCGGGGCCGAGCGCCTTGTTGAGCAGCGAGTCGATGTTGAAGGGGTAGGACTGATCCGACTCGTCGGTCATCTGGGTGGTCGCCTGGTAGACGTCGATCATCGAGCCGTTGAGGTTCGGCGAAGCGCATCGGCATCCCCGAGCCGGTGAACATGCCCGGGCGGTCCTGGATCCAGGCCCCCGGCCAGTAGTAGTAGTTGGTGTCGAGGCGGATGCCGTTCTCGAGCTCCACCGTTCGGCTGGCTCGCCCAGTCGCTCCAGGCGATGCAGTGGGTGCGGTTGGTGGTGGGCGCCGCCAGGCTCGGGTAGTCGGCGGCGAAGGCCGCCAGCTGGCTGGAGTAGAAGGACTCGAGCTGGGACTGGCTGGTGAAGTCCGCGCAGTTGGTGGTGCTGTGCAGGGCGATCTCGAACCCCTGGCTCTGGAAGTCGGCGGCCTGGGAGTCGGTGATGGGGGTGCCCGGGTAGACATAGGAGGTGCTTCGCACGCACTGCCAGTCGGCGACCGAGCACCCCGAGGGACTGTCGGCCTGGTACTGCTGGAAGCGCCCGACGGTGCCGCCGTTGCCGTGGTCATCGCCGGTCATCACCACCGCCGCCTTCTTGTCGTGCGGCAGGAACCAGAAGCGCGGGAGCGGCTTGCGGTCGAGGTTCATCTGCTCGATCAGGTTGGTCAGCAGGTGCTGCTGCTCGTCGGCCTGGGGGATGGCGACCTTGTTGAGGTTCACCCAGTCGGGCTGCACGTCCCCGGTCTTGGCGCCGAAGAAGAGGTCGTCGGAGCGGATCAGCTGGCTACCGCCGACGCTGCTGTCGCGCTCGTCGCCGGCCCAGGCGGGATTGCCCTGGTGCGTGTAGACGATCGATCGGGCAAGGTCATAGGTGAAGGCGGCGGCGTGGCCGCCGTTGGTGCCAACGCTCTGCATGGTTACCGCCGGATTGGCGGGGTTGGTGGCGGTGTTGGCGTCCGAGTAGAGCGTTGCGATCGTCTGGGCGCCGTTGGTCGTGTAGCGGTCGGCCGTGCCGTGGTACTGGATCGTCTGGCCGACGATCCCGGCCCCGGGCCCGGAGTTGGTGTCGACCTGCAGGTAGCCGTTGGCCAGCGTGCCGCCGGCGCTGGTCAGGCCCAGCAGGCCGGCGAGCTGGGGATCCGGGCGACTGGCGATCAGGTTGCCGCCGGCCTGGACCCAGTCGCTCAGCATCTGCGCTTGGCCGGCGGTGAGCGGGCCGTCGCCGAGGATCGCGACGTCGTGCTGATTCAGCACCGTCGCGTCGACGTTGGTGATGTCGGTGGCGGTGAACTCGTTCAGCCCCTCCGCGCGGAGGATCTCGGCGAAGTAGCGGCTGAACGGGTTGGCGGCGTTCGAGATCACCAGGATCGGACCGCCCGGTCCCTCGTCGGGCGGCGGTGGTGGTGGCGCCGCGGTGGTGAAGGACCAGGTCGAGTCGGCGGCGAGGGCGTTGGCGGGGCTCGCGTCGTCGGTGACGCCCCCGGCCCCGCCCTTCACGGTCGCCGTGTAGGTGGTCGAGTTCTGGAGGGCGCTGCTCGGGTCGAGGATCGCCCTTCTCTGGGCGGCGTTGTAGGTGACGGTGGCGGGGACGACCGCGTTCGAGGGGTCGCGCAGCTCGAAGTTGGTCCCGTTGATCGTGGCCGGGTCCATCGGCTCGCTGAAGGTCGCGGTGACGTTGGCGTCGGTCGAGACGTTGGTCGCGCTGTCGGCCGGCGAACGCGCGGTGATCGTCGGCGGGGTGGTGTCCGGCCCCACGGTGTTCTCGAAGACGACGTCGACCCAGTAGTTGCTCGACTGAAAGGTGTCGGTGGGGAAGGCCGAACCACCGGCGGAGTCGTAGTGGTAGAGGCCGTTCGGCCCGTCGACGCCCTCGCCGAGCGCGTGCAGCGGCGGGCTGTCGAAGCCACCGGTGGCGAAGTAGCTGCCGGTGGCGGCGTAGTGGCCGGCCGGGGCGTGATAGGAGGCGATGTAGGTCGTATTGGCGTTGATCTCCACCGGGTTGTCGAAGCTGACCTCCTGCCAGCCGGAGGCGGTCTCGCCGCTGAAGGTCGCCTCGGCCAGCTGGGTCCCATCCGCCGCCCACAGGTGGCCGAGGTGGGTGCCGGTGTTGCCGGAGGTCTTGTAGAAGCGCAGGCCCGTGATGAAGCCGGCCTCGTCGGAGCGGAACTTGACGCCGAGCTCGACCGCGGCCGGGTCGTTCTCCTCGGGGCCGGTGAAGGAGTCGTTCCAGATCGAGCACGGGCAGGTCCGGGCGGTGACGTTGACGGTGACCCCAGCGCTGGGCGTCTCGAGGTTGCCGCTGTCGTCGGCCGCCCGCGTCTTGATCGTGGTGCTGCCGGTCGCGCCCGGTGTCCAGGAATACGTCCAGTTCTGGCGTCCCTGCGCCGGGTGCCAGGTGGTCCCGCCGTCGGTCGAGACCTCGACGCTCCCGACCTGCCCCCCGCCGGACTCTCCCGCCGCGTCCGACGCCGTGCCGCTGATCGTGATCGGCGCGCCACTCTCGACGTTGGAGCCGTCAAGCGGCGAGTTGATCACGGAGCTGGGGGGAGCCGTGTCGGTCGAGGCGGTAGCCCCGACCAGGTCGCCCTGCAGCGTGTCGGGCTGGGCGCCCATGTCGGCGAGCACGTTGACCGTCGCCTGCTGCATGCGCGGGTCGGGGGTGGAGCCGCCGCGATCGTGATTTCCGTCAAGCCCCCAGGACCACTGGATCGTGCCGGCGCCGAAGACGAGCGCCCCGCTCGGGGCCCTGTACAGGGTCATGTGGTGGGTAGCCGTGCCGGAGGCGTAGGTCGAGCCGTAGTCCTGGAGGACATCGACGCCGCTCCTCGTGGTCGAGGAAAGCTGCACCAGCCCCGCGGGACGGAAACCGTTGTCGGGCGCCTCGTCCCACTCGTACCCGAGGGTGCCGTCGGTCGTGGTGGCCGTCTGGCCCGGGGCGAGCGAGGCCATGCTGGTGTTGCGCCAGATGCGCATCTTGCCGTCGGCCGCCGGCACGTCGATCGCGGAGGTGCCGGAGTTGACCCTGAACATCGTGCCCGTGACCGCGTTCTCCGGACGACCGCCGTCGGCCGGCGGGCTGAAGCGGGGATCGCGCCAGGTCCCCGTCCAGACCGGGGTCGGGTCGATCTTGGCGTTGGCGTGGGTCTCCTTGTAACAGACGAGGGTTCGCCAGTCGGTGGTCGAGCCGTCGGCGGTGCTGGACTCCCAGCGGGTCTTCCAGAAGCTCTCGTTGCCGGCGAAGAAGGCGAGGTTGACGCCGGCGGCCCGGGCCGCCTCGACGTTGTCGCGCTGGGTCCCCGACCAGTACTCGTCGTGGCCGACCGAGAGGAAGGCCTTGTGCTCGAGGATCTCGCTCCCCCTCCGGGCGCTGTCCACCCCGGTGAAGTAGCTGACGTCGTAGCCGTTTCGCTCCAGCCAGCGGACCATCGGGTACTCAGCGTTGAACGGCGAGTCCTCGGGAGTCGGGCCGCGCGTGTCGAGGGGGCGGTTGTAGCTGACCTTGTAGGCGCGGGCCGGATTCGTTCCGGGCCCGCCGTCGGCGCTCTGGTAGAGGCTCCTGCCGTGCCCGGGGTTGCCGTACTGGTTGTAGGCCTCCCAGGTGGTGTCCTGCGTCTGGAAGAGGAGGTCCGACTGACCGGTGTCGTCACGGACGATGAAGAAGATGTGGCTGCCGTCCGAGGCCCCGTCGTCGCGGACGAGCTTGGCGAAGTAGATGCCCGACACTGCGTCGGCCGGGACCGCCCAGGAGGCGGACTCCGCCCAGTTGCCGCAATCGGTCAGGCCCGTTGTTGTGTCGTCGAGGCAGGCGGGCTGGTCCTGCGCCAGGCCCGTGACGGTGGCCACCTTGCGGGCGCCGTCGCCGTTGTAGTAGCCCATCCGGTAGATGTCGAGGTGATACGCCGAATAGGCGGTGTCGATCTTGAAGTGGACGGTCTCGCCGTGGTTGACGCTGATGTCGGTCGCGAACCCCTGCAGGTTCGGGTCGCCGGCGCCGCCGCCGCTGATGTCCCACTCGCTCGCCGGGTTGCCCTGCTTCGAGTTCTCGCAGACGATCGGGTTCTGGACCGGCGGGTCGCAGGGAGCGGCCTGCGCAACCGCCGGGCCCGGACCCAGCGCGCTCAGGATGAACAGGCTGAAGGCGGCAAGCGACCCGGCTGTGAGGGCTCGCGCGAACCGCGGCAGGGCGCCGACAGGCGCCGAAGCGAACCCGACGGACCTTTCCTGGAGCCAGGTCGCGGATCGAATCCATCCTGCACTGCCACTCCCCACGGCCACACAGCCGCGTAAAACCAGGTATAGCCCGCGGTTCTCGCTCACTCTCTCGAGCCTGACCCGCGTGCTCTTCCTTTTCTTCGGGCCGGGTCCCCTTGCCGGGGCCCCGTGAGCACGGATCGGATTTCGACGTAACGCGGTCGGGGCCGTTCGCATCCGAACTTTCCCGCAATTTGGGCTCAGTACTGGCACGTAGTTTCAGTACGCACGTAGCTTCTGACGGAAGCCGCCTAGCCGCGCCTGACGTGCGCACCGCTAAGGCTCAACTACAACCCGAGGGTCTTGGCGATGATGCCGCGCTGGATCTCGGAGGTGCCTCCGTAGATCGTGGAGACCAGCGTCTGACGGACGAGGCGCTCCATGTCGTACTCCGAGGAGTAGCCGTAGCCGGTTCGAATCCTGTCGGGCGCGCCTCGGGAGAGCCTGCTGCGGCAGTGCACCTCCAGCGAAGCCGTTAGGCCACGGTCGAATGCCGTCCGACACGAGACACGGGGCCAAACTTCGGGTCGTCGGACCAAGGCACCTGCCATCCGATGCCCGGATGTGGGCTCTCCAAACGCGTTGGACCTGGGTGTACCCGTACATCATCCGGAGCATGAGCTGCATCTCCGATTTCGGCGGTCGACCCAACCGTAGACTCGGCTGATCGCCCCGTCACTGCGAACGTCCGACAGCAACCTCGACATCAGGACTCCGGCGATCCCAAGTTCACGATGGGCCTTCTCAACCCACATTGCATAGGCGTACGCCTCGTCCCGGGCGATCCTTATGTGCAGCCCCGACCATGGGTCACGGTGGGATACCCGGCTGAGCCAAACCCAGCCCGCGAACCGATCGCCAACTGAGCCACTACCCTGGTCGCCGCGCTCTAAGAACGAATCGACCGCCTTGGAGCGACTCTCCGGCACACGTCGCGCCCCCCGAGATCCTCGGCGGAGCGCGCGCGGATGGCGACGCCCTCGGCTTCGGTCGGCCTCGGAATCTCGGACCTCGAACGCCACTCGAGGACATCGACGGGGATCACCTCGATTGGGCGGCCCATTTTCAGCTGGGCGACTCGCTTGTGCCACGCCTGCTCGTCAGAAAACGTGCAATTCCAGCGATCGAGCCGAAGTTCTCCGGTGAGAGATCTTTGCCCGAGACATCGATCCCGAAGCGGCCCTGAAAGCGTCAACGAGTTCCATCAGCTGCAGCGAGTCGACCACATGATCATCGAAGAGGCGGCGTCGTCCCCGAGCGATCGACGACATCGCTGCCGATGACCGAGGCGAGGAGCTGCCTGGCTTCCGCGATCGCGCCTTCCATTAGTCCTTTCCCGTCTTCTCGATCATTCGTCCTGCCTGTTCGGTCAGCCGCAGGCGATCGTACTTGTCGTTCGGGGTACGGGGGAGCGAGTCCACGACGACTATCCGCTCCGGCACCATGTACCCGGGACCCCTCGCGGCACGCCCGAGCAAGGTCGTCGCTGTCGGTTCCTTGCTGGACGGCACAGAAGGCGGCAATGCGGTTGCCGACCATTTCATCCGGTACGGCGACGGCAACGCACTCCTCAACCGCCGGGTGCAAATCGAGGGCTGCCTCGATTTCTCCCAGCTCGATTCGGTCGCCGCGACTCTTCACGAGGTGGTCGCGGCGGCCGACGAAGCGGTACTGGGGTACCGGTGAGCTCTCAAGGATCTGCACGATGTGGCCCGTCCCAAAGGAGTTGTGCCCCTGGAATCTCTCAGCGGTCTTTTCCCGTCTCCCCAGTATTCCTGAGCGACAATCGTGCCGGTTCGGACCAACTCCCCCTCCGCGCCCACCTCCGTCAGCGCCTTTCCCGACTCGTCGACGACCTCGCAGCGCGTGTTCTCGCAGGGCCGCCCGATTGGCAACGGCGGGTCGTCCGCGGACGGAATCTCGCCTACCTCGTCATAGGTGCAGACGTTCGTTTCCGTCGGCCCATAGAGGTTGAAGAAGCGCGCCTTGGGAGCGAGGGGCGTCAGCTCGCGCAGATCGATTCGGAAAAACCTCCCCCGCGAAGAGGATCAGTCGCAGCCGGCTAAGAGGCCCGCCCTCGAGGTCGGCGTAGCGGACGATCATCGTCAGCGCGGAGGGGACCGAGTACCAGACGGTGATCCCCTTCGTGAGGATCCACTCGGCAAGCCGGGTCGGGAACAGGGCTGCCTCCGGGGGAACCAGCGCGACGGTGGCGCCGGCCGCTGCGGAGCCGAAAAGGTCCAAGGTCGAGAGATCGAAGTGCAGGGGGGCATGACTCAGAAGATGTCCGATTCCCGTCAGCTCGAGCGTCTGGTGGGCCCAGCGGACGAAGGTCAGGGAGCTGCGATGGGAGATCGCTACCCCCTTCGGCTTTCCGGTCGATCCCGACGTATAGAGGATGTACGCCAAATCGCTATCGACGGATGGATGGGCGGGGCTGCGCGCTCATCGGAGTGAACTTCGTCCCAGCCGGTGAAGCCGTCCGGCCACGGTGATCCGCAGGCGATCCCGCGAGGGGCGGCCGCGGGGTCCACGCCGCGCAGCGCGGCGATCAACGAGGGCTCGGAGATCAGTGCGGCGATGTCGCAGTCGGTGGCGATGTAGGCGGTGCGGGACGGGGGAGCTGTCGCGTCCAGCGGCACGTAGGCCGCCCCGCACGCATCGCGCCGTAAAGCGAAACGACTGCCTCGAGATTCTTCTCGAGATGGATACCAACCCGATCTCCAAGCCCGACGCCTTGTTCCGCGAGCTCGGCGGCGACGCGGTCGGCCGCCTTATCGAGCGCCCCGAACGTCAACGAGCCCTGATCGCTCTCGATTGCGATCTTGTCCGGGCTTCGCTCGGCCGCCGCACGCAGCAGGTGGTCCAGTCGGTGGGAGTAGTGCATGGGCTTCAGTCGCTTCGGTCCAGCGTCACAGTCCGATGCTCCGTCCCACAATGGCCCGCTGCATCTCGGACGTACCGGAATAGATCCGGCCGGCCACAGCGTCCCTGAGCCGGCGCTCGATTCCCGCCTCGCTCATGTACCCGTAGCCACCGTGGACCTGGATCGAGTCGAGGCTGCTCTCGACGGCGCTTTCACTGACCCATAGCTTCGCCAATGCCGATTCGGCAAGCGCCGATCGGCCCTGTGCCTTCAGCCAGGCGGCGCGGTAGACCAGAAGGCGACCGGTCTCGAGTCGCACCTTCATGTCCACGATTCGGTCGGCAACCCGCTGGTAGCTGGCGATCGGCGCCCCGAAGGCCTTGCGTTGCTTGGCATAGGAGCGGGCCTGTTCGAGGTCTCGCTGGAGGGCACCGATCTGTGCGGCGGTGGCCCAGATGCGCTCCCACTCGAGCAGCTCGTTGAAGATCAAAGCTCCGGCCCCGATCTGGCCGAGTGCGTTCTGTTCGGGTACGAACGCGTCATCGAACACGAGATCGCCCAGCGGCGACGTTCGCAGGCCCATCTTTGCCATGGGCGGAGTGCGCTCGACTCCAGGCGTGTCGGTCTCGACCAAGAAGACGCTGATCCCCCCGAGAGCACCGCCATCCCCGGTCGCTGCAAAGCAGATCACGAGATTCGCGGCCGGGCCGTTGGTGATGTACGCCTTTCTCCCCGCAAGTGACCAGCCGCCATCGACCCGGGAAGCCCGCGTTCGCATCGCAAATGCATCTGATCCGGAGTCCGGCTCGGTGATCGCGAGCGCCCCGATCGTGCTGCCGGCGGCGAGCCCGGGCAGATGGCGCTGCTTCTGTTCCTCGGTGCCGTACGACAACAGGCCGGGCACCAGCACCCAGGCCTGGACCGCGCTGGAGAACACCAGGCCGCCATCCTCGCAGCCCTCGCCCAAGCCTTCCGTCACCAGCAGCCCGGTCAGCGGGTCGACGTCCCCGCCCCCGAACTCCTCCGGCACCCGGAGCCCGAGATATCCCCAGTCAGCGAGGCGCTGCCACTTCTCGACCGGGAAACGACCAGTGCGATCGTCTTCGAGGATTCCGGCGTTCAGGGACTTGCCGAAGTCCACCGCCTCGCGGCGGAGCGTCAGGCTTTCCTTCGGCCAGTCGAAATCCATCAACTGTGTCGAAGTCTAGGAGCCTCGGACCGGCGAGCTCG